>NZ_KB904701.1 GCF_000380165.1 Wenjunlia vitaminophila DSM 41686 | reverse complement strand
CGTCCTCGTACTGGGCGTACATGGACGATCCCGACAACGCAGCGAGCGTGCGTGCCAGGCGTCACGACCCAGGCGGGATTCATCAGACAGGCCCTAAGGGCTGGCCGACTCGCGGGCGTCGAGCAGTTGCTCCCAGTGCGCCTCGGCCCAGGCGCAGGCCACGTCGAGCGGGCCGAGGAGGCTCCGCCCGAGCGGTGTCAGCTCGTACTCCACGTGTCTCACCCCTCCGGTCCGCACCCTGCGCACCACGAGTCCGTCCCGCTCCAGCGCACGGAGCGACTGGGTGAGGACCTTGGCCGTGACACGGCGGAGCGGAACCCTCAGCTCGGAGAAGCGCCTGGGGCCGTCCTCGAGACAACGAATGATCATCCCCGCCCACTTGTCGCCGATGCGGATCGGGGACAGGTCGGACGGGCACACCGGGTCGAACATCTCCGGGTCCAGTGGCGCGGTCACGAGGTCACGGTACGCGGTATCCCGGAGGTAACCAGGGGCCTGGCTACCGTGCACGGGCAGCACCGCGGAACGGCGGTCTCACGACTTGGGATGCGAGGTCCTCGATGAGCAAGGTCATCATCTTCGGCGCGGGCGGTCGGGCGGGGCGGGCCGCGGTGGGCGAGGCCCGCCGCCGCGGCCACCAGGTCAGCGCGGTGGTCCGGGACCCGTCCCGACACGCCGACCTCGGCGCCCCGGAGGTCACCCTCCTGGCAGGCGACGTCACCGACGCCGACGGGGTGGCGGACCTGGCCACCGGCCACGACGCGGCGATCGCCGCCGCGGCCGACCTCGGCGCCGACCCCGGCGCCTTCTTCCCCGCCGCCGCCCGCGCCCTGCTCGAGGGGCTCCAGCGGGCCGGTGTGGGCCGCCTGGTCGTCGTCGGCCTCGCGTCGGTCCTGCCCACCGCCTCCGGGACACCGCTGATGGACACGCCCGGCTACCCGCGGGAGTACCGCGCCTTCTCCCTCGGGCACGGGGCCGGAACGGCGGTGCTGCGGAACGCGACCACGCCCGTGGACTGGCTCGTCGTCAGCCCGGCCGGCGACTTCGACCACCAGGGCACGCGCACCGGCCGCTACACCGTCGCCCCGGCCGACGCCGACAGCCGCATCTCCTACTCCGACCTGGCGATCGCCCTGCTCGACGAGATCGACGACCCGCGCCACCGCCGCACCCACATCGGCGTCGAGGGCGCCTGAGGCCGGTTGGTTCCCTCCCGCGCGACCACCGGCCGCACCGGTCAGCCGTCCAGGCTGTCCACCGGAACCGAGAAGACCGTTCCCCTGGGGGTGAAGCCGAACACCCGTCCTCCGGCGACGAGGGGCGGGGGCTGGTCCGCCAGCATGCCGTGCAGCGTCGGGTCGAGGCGCTGCGCGGTCTGGCCGGTCAGTTGGCCACGGCGCAGGTCCACCGCGAGCAGACGCCCGTCGGAGGCGGACAGGAACAGCCGGTGGCCCGCGACCACCGGCGGGGAGGGGTTGCTCACCGACGTCGGGAGCTCCCACTTCACCACGGGGCCGGCGCGCCCCTCCCCGGTGTCCACCGCGAGCAGGGTGCCGTTGTTGGCCAGCACGTACACCATGTCCCCCGCGACCGCCGCCGAGGCCCCGTCGATCGAGTAGGGCAGCGCGGCGCGGGTGGTCCCGCTCCTGGCGTCATGCCGCACCACGGCAATCGCCCGGGTCGCCACCTCGGGGTCGTACTCGAGGAGGAACAGCACGTCACCGTGGGCACCGATCGGCGTCAACACCCCGGAGAAACGTTGCTTCCAAGGGACCGCACCGCTCTCCGGCCGCACGGCGCTCACCACCGTCGTGGCGCCGTCGTCCGCGGTGTCGAAGAGGTAGGCGGTGCCGCCGAACGACGTCATCGCCGGTGCGGGGTGCTCGGGGAAGCTCGTGCGCCAGCGTTCCCGCCCGGAGCCGGCGTCCAGGGCCGTCACCGTGCCGTCCCCGCCGGCGCTGAGCACCGTGTCACCAATGGCGACGCAGCAGTTCTGCTGTTCCGAGACGTCAACCCGCCACCGCACCGAGCCGCTGCGCGGTTCCAGCGCGGCCAACGTGCCGCCGCCCTGCTGGATCGTGTGCACCAGGCCACCGGCCGACCGTGGCACGTGGACCCAACCCTGGCTCAGGTCCGTGCGCTCGGCCGCGACGCTCCACTCCACCGCACCGTCCTCGGTGGATATCCGCGCCGCCGCGACCCCGCGGTCGGCGCAGTACAGCGCCGTGCCGGCCAGCGAACAGCGGGGCGCGTGCACCTCCCGGGGAGGTTCACTCCCGGCGGACGCCACCCGGGTCTCCCAGGACCGGGCCTCGGTGCCGCCCTCCTGGTGCGGCTGCCCCTCCCCCGCGGGCGCCGGCGCCCGACCGGAGGAGTCCAGGGCCTGCGCGCCGAAGAACCCTCCGCCCGCCAACAGCACCGCGGCGACCACGGCGAGCAGCACCGGGCGCCGCCCGCGGTGCCGGCGGTCACCGTTCACCCGTTGGTCCCCGTCCGGGGCCGGCGTGTCCTCCGGCTCCGGTTCGGCCGGTGGTTCGGGGTCCGGCGCCCGGACCGCTCCCCGGCCCCGCCCCCGTTCCGCCCCCGGGTCCTGCCGGCGTCCGCCCTCCGGATCGCGCCCGGCGGGACGGGCGTTCCCCATGGCCACGGCCACCCGGCTCATCAGCTCCCCCGGGGTGGGCCGGTCCGCCGGGTCCTTGGACAGACAGGCCCGGACCAGCGGGCGCAGCTCGTCCGGCACCTCGTCGAGGTCGGGCTCGTCGTGGACCACCTGGTAGGCGACCAGGTAGGGACTGTCCGCGTCGAACGGGCCACGCCCCAGCACGGCGTGCACCAGCAGGCAGCCCAGGGCGAACACGTCCGCGGCCGGTCCCACGTCGCGGGGGGTGCGGAACTGTTCCGGCGCCATGAACGGCGGGGTGCCGATCACCTTCCCGGTCTCCGTCCGCAGCGAGCTGTCGTGCGGCCGGGAGATCCCGAAGTCGATGACCTTGGGACCGTCCGCGGCGAGCAGCACGTTGCTGGGCTTCAGGTCGCGGTGGACCACACCGGCCCGGTGGATGTCCCGCAGGGCCTCCGCCATGCCCGCGGCGAGCTGCCACACCTGCTCGACGGGGAGCGGTCCCTCCTCGCGCACCTTCTCGGCCAGCGTCGGCCCGGCGACGTACAGGGTGGCCATCCAGAGCCGTTCGGCGTCCGCGTCGGCGTCCACCACCGGCGCCGTGAACGCCCCGCTGACCCTGCGGGCGGCGGCCACCTCCTGGTGGAACCGCGCGCGGAACTCCGGGTCGGCGGCGAGCTGCTTGTGCACGACCTTGACCGCGACCTCCCGGCCGGACGGCGAGTGCGCCAGGTAGACCACGCCCATTCCCCCGGCCCCGAGCCGGGAGTCGAACACGTAGTTCTCGAGGAACACCGTGTCCTGGTCACCCAGGTGCATGATCCCTACCCCCGCTGTGCCCTGCCCGAGTCCTGGCAGCACAGCCTAAGGGGAGCACCTGTGGGCAGCCGAGGACGGCTCCGGCGCACCGCGCGGGCGGGTGGGGAGACACAGGGCGGGCGGGTCGGGAGACACAGGGCGGGCGGGTCGGGAGACACAGCGCGGGCGGGTCGGGAGACACGGGGAAAAGGTCCCTGGTTGAACGGCAGTCGCTTGCTACTCTCGCCCGACTGGAATAAGTCATAAGAGATGAACGGGGGAGCCAGTGACCACTGACGACGTCCGCGAGGTGGAGACGACGCCGAACGGTGACGGAGCGGAGCAGCCCGAAACGGCCCAGGCGCAGGGGGACACCGCGCTGCTGGCGTCGTCCACCGTGTACTACACCTCGAGCACGACGGTGACGCCGGTGCACGCCGGCCCCTCGACCAGCTACACGAAGGTCGGTGACCTGCCGAAGCACTCCGGGATCACCATCATCTGCCAGACCCAGGGGCAGTCGAAGTCGGGGCCCTACGGCACCTCGACCATCTGGGACAAGATCGGCAACGGCCGCTACGTGCCGGACAGCTACGTGTACACCGGGAGCGACGGGTACGTCGCGCCCAAGTGCTGACCCGCGCGGACCGGCCCGCCTGAGCCGACCCGGGCCACCACAGGACGATAATCGCGCCATGTCCGAGCAACACGACGGCCAGCCGGCTCCCGGTCCCGAACCGGGGGCCGGGGCCGGACCCGGGGTGGGCGCCGGGGCGGGACGGAGGCCCCCGGAGCCGGAGGCGATCCGGTTCTTCGGCACCAGTTGGGTCCGCCACGACGGCGGCTACGCCCTGCGCCGGGTCGGGGTGGGCGTCGGGGCGTTGCTCGCCGCGGGCGGGGTGTCCCTGGTGTGGCTGCTGGTGCTGCGGGGTGTACAGGCCTCCCAGGCCGGCTCGTTCGCCACCGTGCTGCTGCTCGGGGCGCTGGTCGTCTGCTCCCTCCTCGCCGCCAGGCGCACCTGGACCCTGCTGACCGAGGGTGAGGAGGAGGCCGTCGGGGACCAGCAGTCGATGGCCGCGGTGATGTTCCTCGGCGCCGTGGGAGCCCTGCTCGCCTACTTCGCCCGGAACGTGGTGGAGGCCCCCGGCGAGGCGCTCCACCGCCGTGCGTACGAACGCACCGGGCGCGAGGACGCCAAGGGTGCGGCAGGTGCCGACCGGGCTGCGGAACGGCGCCGGCGGCCCCGTTGACGCACCGCCAGCCGCCACCCTTCCTGGGCCGGTGTCACACCCGGAACGGCTGCGTCGTCTCCCTGGAAAACCCGACCCGAGGGGGACGTTGTGGCGGAGCTTGAGGACTTCGACGGTTGCCGCGGGCACCTGTGGGGCATCGCGTACCGGATCATGGGCACGGCCAGCGACGCGGACGACGCGGTGCAGGAGGCGTGGCTGCGCTGGCAGCGGGTCGATCGCGGCGAGGTGGCCGACGCCCGCGGCTTCCTCACCACCGTGGTCAGCCGCATCTGCTACGACCTGCTGGGTTCTGCCCGCGCCCGTCGGGAGACCTACGTCGGGCAGTGGCTGCCCGAGCCGCTGCTCTCGGGCCACGGTTCGGGGCCCTCCCCCGAGGACCGGGTCACCCTCGACGAGTCGGTCGGCCTGGCACTGCTCACCGTGTTGGAACGGCTCACCCCGGCGGAGCGCACCGCGTTCGTGCTGCACGACGTGTTCGCGGTGCCGTTCCCGGAGATCGCCGAGGTGGTGGGCAGGACCCCGGACGCGGTGCGGCAACTCGCGTCCCGGGCCCGCCGCCGGGTGCAGGAGCAGGCCCCCAAGCGCTCGGTGGACCGGGCGGAGCACCGGCGCGCCCTGGACGCCTTCGTCGCGGCCACCCTCCACGGGAACCTGGAGGACCTGATGGAGGTGCTGGACCCGGAGGTGGTCTGGCGCGCCGACGGCGGGGGGCTGATCGCGGCCGGCCCGAGGCCGGTGGAGGGCGCGGAGAAGGTGGCCCGGCTGGTGTTCGGCGTGATGCGCCGGGGGGACCCCCGGGAGCTGGACTTCCGTGTCCTGGACGTCAACGGGACCCCCGGCCTGGTCGTGGTGGACCCCCGCGGGGAGAAGACCGGCGTGTACGCGTTCACGGTCGCCGACGGTCTGATCACCGAGGTCGATGCGGTACTGAATCCGGAGAAACTCCGCCATCTCGACCTGTGACGGGGGCCACGCGGTCACAAGTCGGGCCGCCGCATCGTCTGTCTTGCGTACCCCCGTTCGTAGGAGGCGATCCCATGGACCAGCACATCGTCGTACTCGGGGCCGGTTACGCGGGAATGATGGCCGCGTTGCGGCTCGCCCCCCGGCACCGCGTCACCGTGATCGACGCCGCCACGCACTTCACCGAGCGGGTACGACTGCACGAGCTGGCGGCCGGGCGGACCCGTACCCGCATCCCGATCACCGAACTGGCCTCCAGGGGTTCGGCGCCGGGCCCCGAGCCGGTGACCGGGCACGTGGTGGGGATCGACCTGCAGGACAAGGTGATCCACACCAGGGACGGCGGGGAGTACTTCTACGACAAGCTGGTCTACGCCCTGGGGAGCCACACCGACACCACGGCCCCCGGGGTGGCCGAGCACGCGTACACCGTGGAGCGCGCCCGGGAGCTGCGGGCCCGGCTCGCCGGGCAGGAGCACGGGACGCTGGCGGTGGTGGGCGGCGGCCTCACCGGCACCGAGTTGGCCGCGGCGCTCGCCGAGGCGTACCCGGGGTGGCGGGTCCGCCTGGTCACCTCGGGGGAGCCGGTGCCTGGGCTCTCCGAGCGGGGCCGGGCCCACGTGCTGCGCGCGCTGGACCGGCTGGGCGTCGAGGTGCTCCGCGAGCACCGGGCCCTCGCCGTGGACGAGCACGGGGTGCACACCGGACGGGGTCTGGTTCCGGCGGACGCGGTGGCGTGGGCGGCGTCGTTCACCGTGCCGAACGTGGCCGCGCGGAGCGGCCTCGCGGTGTACCGGGACGGCCGGGCGATGGTGGACCAGATGCTGCGTTCGGTGTCCCACCCCGACGTGTGGGTGGTCGGGGACGCCGCGGCGCTGGCCGTGCCCAGGGCGGGAGTGATCCGGATGGCCTGCATGACGGCGATGCCGGTCGCCGCGCACGCCGCCGACACCATCAACGCCCTGACCAGCGGCCAGGAGCCCAAGCCGTTCCGCTTCCGGTACCTGGTGCAGTGCGTCAGCCTGGGCCGGCGGGACGGCGTCATCCAACCGGTGCGGGCCGACGACTGCCCGTTGAACTGGGTGCTCACCGGCCGTACCGCGGCCTGGGTGAAGGAGCGCATGTGCCGGTTGTCGTTCCTGGCCCTCCAGGTGGAGCGGCGCCGCCCGGGCTCGTTCAGTTGGCCGAGGCACTCCCCGCTGGGCGGGGCGGCCTGAGCCGGCGCCCGCCCGCAGGGCCGCTCCGCCGCCCGCGCGCGAACCCGGCCGCTCAGTGGCCGCCGAGCCGGTCCAGGTCGCGGACGGCTCCCTGGTCGGCCGAGGTGGCCAGGGCCGCGTACGCGCGCAGCGCCGCGGACACCGGGCGCCTCCGGTCAGCGGGACGGTAGCCGCCGAGGCGTTCGAGCAGTTCGGCCCGCCGCTCCTCCAGCTCCTGCGCGGGGACCCGCAACTCGAGGGAGCGACCGGGGATGTCGATCCGGATCAGGTCCCCGTCCCGGACCAGGGCGATGGTGCCGCCGGACGCGGCCTCCGGGGACGCGTGTCCGATGGACAGGCCGGACGTTCCGCCGGAGAACCGTCCGTCGGTGATCAGCGCGCACTTGGCGCCGAGCCCCCGGCCCTTGAGGAACGCCGTCGGGTACAGCATCTCCTGCATCCCGGGGCCTCCCCTGGGGCCCTCGTAACGGACGACGACCACGTCGCCCTCCTTCACCCGCTTGTTCAGGATCGCCTCGACCGCGTCCTCCTGGGACTCCACGACCACGGCGGGGCCCTCGAACGTCCAGATCGACTCGTCCACCCCGGCGGTCTTCACCACACAGCCGTCCTCGGCGAGGTTCCCGTAGAGCACCGCCAGGCCGCCGTCCGCGGTGTAGGCGTGCGGGACGTCCCGGACGCAGCCGCCGACCGCGTCGGTGTCCAGGGAGTCCCACCGCTCGGACTGCGAGAACGCGGTGACCGAACGGACACAGCCGGGAGCGGCGTGGAACAGCTCGGCCGCCTCGGGGGACGCCGAGCCGCCCCGGACGTCCCAGGTCTTCAGCCAGTCGGCGAGCGAGGGCGCGTGCACCGCGTGCACGTCCTCGTGCAGCAGCCCGGCCCGGTGCAGCTCGCCGAGGATCGCCGGGATGCCGCCGGCCCGGTGCACGTCCTCCATGTAGTAGCTGCTGTTGGGCGCGACCTTGCAGATGCAGGGCACCCGACGGGAGATGGCGTCGATGTCCGCCATGGTGAAGTCGAGCCCGGCCTCCCGGGCGGCAGCGAGCAGGTGCAGCACGGTGTTGGTGGAGCCGCCCATGGCCACGTCGAGCGCCATGGCGTTCTCGAAGGCCGCCCTGGAAGCCACGGTCCTGGGCAGCACGGAGCTGTCGTCCTGCTCGTAGTACCGGCGGGTGATCTCCATCACCGTGCGGCCGGCGTCCTCGTACAGCGCCCGGCGCGCGGTGTGCGTGGCGAGCACCGAGCCGTTGCCGGGGAGCCCCAGGCCCAACGCCTCGACCAGGCAGTTCATCGAGTTGGCGGTGAACATGCCGGAACAGGAGCCGCAGGTCGGGCAGGCCGCCTCCTCGATGCGCTCCAGGTCCTCGTCCGAGACCCGGTCCGAGACCGCCTCGGACATGGCGCTGATCAGGTCGAGCCGCGGCCGGACCGTGCCGTCCACCAGGACGGTGCGGCCGGACTCCATCGGTCCGCCCGAGACGAAGACGGTGGGGATGTCGAGCCGGAGGGCCGCCATCAACATGCCCGGAGTGATCTTGTCGCAGTTGGAGATGCAGACCAGGGCGTCCGCACAGTGCGCCTGCACCATGTACTCGACGGAGTCCGCGATCAGGTCCCGGGACGGGAGCGAGTAGAGCATCCCGCCGTGCCCCATGGCGATGCCGTCGTCCACCGCGATCGTGTTGAACTCGCGGGGAACCCCGCCGGCGGCCTTGACCGCGTCGGAGACGATCCGGCCCACCGGGGCGAGGTGGGTGTGCCCGGGGACGAACTCGGTGAAGCTGTTGGCGACCGCCACGATGGGCTTGCCGAAGTCCTCACGGGCGACGCCGGCCGCACGGAGCAGGGCCCGTGCCCCCGCCATGTTCCTGCCGTGGGTGACCGTACGAGACCTCAAGCTGGGCACTGTCGCTCCACTCCCTACCTGCAACCGCACCGGGAACCACCGTTCTCCCGAGCCTACGCCCCAGGCCGACATACGGACCAGTTGTCCAGGATTCGGACCCGGGCCCGGACCGCTAACCGGTGCGGGGCGTGGTCGCGGACGCCAGGTGCAGCCGGGTGTACGCCAGGGCCTCGGCCAGATCGGCCTCGCGTTCCGCCGCGGACAGCGCCCTGCGGGTGTTGACCTCGATCACCACGTGCCCGGTGAAACCGTTGCTGGCCAGCCGCTCGAGGAGCTCGGCACACGGCTGGGTGCCCCGACCCGGGATCAGGTGCTCGTCCTTCGCCGAACCGTTGCCGTCGGCCAGGTGCACGTGGGCCAGCCGGTCGCCCATCCGGTCCACCATCCGCAGCGCGTCGGAGCGGGAGGTCGCGGTGTGCGACAGGTCCACAGTGAAGTGCCGGAAGTCCTCGTTGGTGGGGTCCCAGTCGGGGGCGTAGGCGAGCACCTCCCGGTCCCGGTACCGCCAGGGGAACATGTTCTCCACGGCGAACCTGACGTCCGTCTCCCCCGCCATCCGCCAGATGCCCTGGACGAAGTCCCTGGCGTACGCCCGCTGCCAGCGGAACGGGGGGTGCACCACCACGGTGGAGGCACCGAGGCGCTCCGCCGCGGCCCTGGCCTTGACCAGCTTGGCCCACGGGTCCGTGGACCACACCCGCTGGGTGATCAGCAGACACGGCGCGTGCACCGCGACGACGGGCAGCTCGTGGTAGTCGGACAGCCGTCGCAGCGCCTCGATGTCCTGGCTGACCGGATCGGTCCACACCATCACCTCGACGCCGTCGTAGCCCAGCCGACTGGCGATCTCGAACGCCCTCGCCGTGGACTCCGGGTAGACGGCCGCGGTGGAGAGGGCGACCTTGGCGTCCGGTACCCGCACCACGTCCCGGACCCCACGGTCCGCCGACTGCTCCGCTGCTTCCGCCACGCACACCAGCGTACGGCGGGTGGGCGGCACCACGGGAGACGGCGTCCCGCCAGGACGAACACGGAACCCGCAGACCAGCGGCGTGCGCGCGGTCACGGCACGGCCGGACGGGGCCCCGCCGGTCAGGCCCCGTTGGTGGTGAGCAGGTCCAGACGGCGCAGGATGACGCCCTCCCGCAGCGCCCAGGGGCAGATCTCCAGCTCGTCCACCCCGAACAGGTCCATCGCGGCGTCGGCGACCAGCGCCCCCGCCAGCAACTGGTGCGCACGGCCCTCCGAGACACCGGGCAGGCCGGCCCGTTCCTTCGCCGTCATCCCGGCCAGCCTCGGCACCCACTCCTCCAGCGCCCGCTTGCCCAGGGCCCGGGGGACGTGGGGCCGGTCCGCCGAACGGGGCGCACCGGTGATCCTGGCGAGCTGGCGGAACGTCTTGGAGGTGGCGACCGCCCGGTCCGGCGCGCCCAACCGGCTGAACTCCGCCACCGTCCGGGCTATTCGGGCCCGCACGTCCTTGCGGACCTCACGGACGTCCTCCGGGGGCGGCGGGTCACCGCGCAGGTGCGCCTGGGTGAGCCGGCCCGCGCCCAGCGGCAGCGAGACAGCGGCGTCCGGGTCCTCGTCGATGCCGCAGGCCACCTCGAGGGAGCCCCCGCCGATGTCCAGGACCAGCAGCCGCCCGGCCGACCAGCCGCACCACCGGCGGGCCGCGAGGAAGGTGAGCCGGGCCTCGTCGCGGCCGGACAACGCGCTCAGCGCCACCCCGGTCTCCCCCTTCACCCGGGCGATCACCTCGTCGCCGTTGGTCGCGTCACGCACCGCCGAGGTGGCGAACGGCAGCACCTCCTCGACCCCCTTGTCCTCAGCGACCCGCAACGCCTCGGCGACCGTCTCCACCAGCCTGGTGACGCCGTCCTCGTCGATCGCTCCCTCGCTGGTCAACAGCTCGGCCAGCCGCAGTTCGGTCTTGTGGGAGTAGGCCGGCAGCGGACGCGCACCCGCGTGCGCGTCCACCACCAGCAGGTGGACCGTGTTCGATCCCACATCGAGGACTCCGAGACGCATGCCCTGCACGCTAGCGCCCCGGGCCCGGACGCGCGGACCCGGCAACGATGCCGCAACCATGCCCTTCCCCCTTACCCTGACCACGTGGCACAGCGAGAACAACCGGGGACGAGCCCATCCCACCCCGCCCGGGACGAGGCAGACCTGGACTTCCCCCGCGCCTGGGTGGAGTTCCCCGACCCCGCGGACGACGAGCAGGTGTTCCGCTGCGACCTCACCTGGCTGACGTCCCGCTGGTCCTGCGTCTTCGGTCGTGGCTGCCAGGGCATCGCGGCGGGGCGGGCCTCCGACGGCTGCTGCACCCTCGGGGCGCACTTCTCCGACGAGGAGGACGAGGAACGCGTGCTCAAGCACGCCTCCCGGCTGACCCCCGAGATCTGGCAGCACCACGGCGTCCAGGACGGGCCGGGGATCGTGCAGGCCAACGAGGACGGGGAACGGCAGACCCGCCTGGTGGACGGCGCCTGCGTCTTCCTGAACCGGCCCGGCTTCCCCGGCGGGGCCGGCTGCGCCCTGCACACGCTGGCGCTGCGCGAGGGTGTCGAGCCGCTGCGGACCAAGCCCGACGTGTGCTGGCAGCTCCCCGTCCGCCGCACCTACGAGTGGGTGGACCGGCCCGACGACACCCGCGTGCTGGTGGTCTCCATCGGCGAGTACGACCGCAGGGGGTGGGGGCCGGGGGGGCACGACCTGCACTGGTGGTGCACCTCCGCCAGGTCGGCGCACGGCGCCGGCGAGCCGCTGTACCTGTCGTACCGGGCCGAGCTGACCGAGCTGATGGGCGAGGCCGGCTACCGGCAGCTCGCCGAGGTGTGCGACCAGCGGCTGGCCAGCCAGCTCCCGCTGGTGGCGGCGCACCCGGCGGACCCGGAGGGCTGAGCGGCCCACGAGCCCCCCGGGGGTCCCTCGGCACGCGTGTCACCAACGCCCCGGGACAGCACACCTAGGGCGGCTCCGTGGTGGCGCTGGGCGCGACGGCGAAGCGCTCACCGGACGCGGAGGGCGGGTCGCTGGGCGACGGGGACCCGGTCGGGCCCGTTCCCTGGACGGCCACGGCGGTGCCCGACGGCTGGAACAGCACCTGGGCGCTCCACGGGCCGCTCGGTTGCCGGTCCCCGATCACCCAGATGGTGACCGTGGTCTGCTCGCCCGGCCGCAGCGTCCCCGAGCCCTGGCTCAGCGCCAACCAGTCGGCGTCGGTCGTGGCCTGCCACCTCACCTCGGTCTCCCCCGAGACGCTCAGCGCCACCACCGTGTCCTCGCCCTGGGTCTGGGCGGACACGGTGAGCCGGCCGGGCTCCGGAGGGCTCGAAGGGGCGGGTTCGGAGGCGGACCCACTCGGCCAGGGACCGGCGGTCGAGGGCCCGGCCGAGGAGCGGGGCTCCTCCTCGGGGAAGGCCGAGGAGGAGGCGGGGGGACGGCTCGGGGAGGCGGTGGTGGACCGGTCGCCGGCCGGCCGTCCGTCCCGCGCCACCCCGGTGGGGCCACCGTCCGACCGCGGCGTCCCCTCGTCCGCGGGCAGGCCCTCGCCGGATGCCGTGGCCGGTCGGCCCTGCCCCGAGGTCGCCGCCTCCTCCTCCCCCCGCTCGGCCCACAGCAGCAGCGCCGGGGCGGCGATCACCGCGGCCACCAGCGCGGTGGTCAGCACCCGGTGCCGCAGCAGGACGCCGAGCAGCCCCGGCTCCCGCACCCCGACCGGGAAGCCCCTCCGGTCGAAGCGGGGCTCCACCGCCCGCCCGGACGGCTGCCGGGGGCCGGCACCGCGGTTGCTGACGCCGTCCGACCACCCGCTGCGTGTCCTTCCCGCCGGGGCGGCCCCGCCCCGCGCGATCCGGGATGCCGCTCCGCGGTCCCCCGCGACGGCCATCGCGGTCAGTACCGAGGCACGTGGCGTCGGCACCAGCGCCAGCACGTCGGAGGTCGCCTCACCCGGCCCCGCGGCGGCCTGGCGCTGCGCGGTGCCCCGACACCGACCGCACTCCGCCACGTGCCGGACCAGTTCCTCGCGCAGCGACGAGCCGAGCAGCACCGCCGGATTGGCGGGCAACCCGGCGAGGGCGGGGCAGTCGCCCTCCCGGACCACCGCGACCGCGACCCTGGTCCGCTCCACCTCGGCCGCCGCGCGGGAGAGCAGGGTCCGGGTCTGGCCGGGGTCGAGGCCGAGGACCGCGGCCACCTCCCGGGGGCTCAGCCCGTGCCGCACCGCGAGCTCCAGCGCCTCCCGCTGGTCCGGGGTGGTGCCGGCGGCCTCCGGCCAGGCCAGCGCGGCCAGCTCGGCGCGCCGCCGCTCGGCGAGCGTGCCGCCGTCCCGCGCCCCCGCGTCCGCGGCTCCGGCGAACGGGGGTGGCGGCACGGCGGCGGCACCCCAGTACGCGGGCCCGGCCGGTGGGAGGGCCAGCCGCCGCAGGCAGGCGTACCGGGCCAGCGAGTACAGCCAGGGGCGCAGCAACTCGCGGTCCCGCAGCCGGGCGCGGTCGCGGTCCGCGAGGGCCAGGGCCTCACCGAGGGCGGCGACGGCGGCGTCGTGGTCGCACAGCACCGAGAGGCAGTAGGTGAACAGCCCGTCCACATACGGCTCGTAGGGCATCCAGGGCTGCCCGGGCGGCGGTGTGACCGCGCGGTGCCTGGTGGCACCGGCCGCCTGGGTGGAGCCACGTTCTGGTTGCGGCGCCTCGTGGGCACGGGTCCGCGGCGCCGCGCGGCGCCGACGGTGGTCCGGCCGTCGGGGGCCCTCGGGGGAGTTGGAGTCGGACCTGCTCATCATCCCGGCGACGGTAGGCGCACCGTGCGATTGCTTTCACTCGGAGGCGAAGGCATTAATTCCATTGGGTGATTGATCTCAGCACGGCGGGTGAGGCGCCTCACCCTTGCGCGTGAAGCACCGCAACGGTGCTCGGTGATTGACCGTTCACCTTCGAAAACGCGCACGTAAGAAGGGTTCCGGTCCGCTCCGGTTCGGCGCCAACGTTCGGTCACTGCGTTCGGTCACTGCATTCAGTCACTGCGCTCGGTCACCGCACGGCCGCGGGGTCCGCCGCTGCGGCGACCGGGCCGTCGGTGCGGGGCGCTACGGTGAGCGCATGGCTGCCCGCACCGCCCGTTCCTCCGCCAAGGACCGCCCGTCGTACCGCTGCACCGAGTGCGGCTGGACGACGGCCAAGTGGCTCGGCCGGTGTCCCGAGTGCCAGGCGTGGGGCACCGTCGAGGAGTACGGCGCGGCGCCGGTGCGCACCACGGCTCCGGGGCGGGTCACCACGCCGGCGAGGCCGATCGGCCAGGTGGACGGGCGCACGGCGGAGGCCAGGACCACCGGTGTGCCCGAGCTCGACCGGGTGCTCGGTGGCGGCCTTGTGCCCGGTGCGGTGGTGCTGCTCGCCGGGGAGCCGGGGGTGGGCAAGTCCACCCTGCTGCTGGACGTCGCGGCGAAGGCGGCCACGGCGCAGGGCCCCACGCTGTACGTCACCGGCGAGGAGTCCGCCGGACAGGTCCGGCTGCGGGCGGACCGGATCGGTGCCCTGGCCGACCACCTCTACCTCGCGGCGGAAACGGACCTGTCCGCGGTCCTCGGTCACCTGGACGACGTCAAGCCCGCGCTGCTGGTCCTGGACTCGGTGCAGACCGTGGCCTCCCCCGAGATCGACGGCGCGCCCGGCGGCACGGCGCAGGTGCGGGAGGTGGCCAGCGCCCTCATCCGCGCCTCCAAGGAGCGCGGCATGGCCACGCTGCTGGTGGGCCACGTCACCAAGGACGGTTCCATCGCCGGTCCCAGGCTGCTGGAGCACCTGGTGGACGTGGTGCTGCACTTCGAGGGGGACCGGCACGCCAGGCTGCGGCTGATCCGCGGCGTGAAGAACCGCTACGGGGCCACGGACGAGGTGGGCTGCTTCGAACTGCACGACGAGGGCATCACCGGGCTCGCCGACCCCAGCGGGCTGTTCCTCACCCGGCGGGCGACCCCGGTGCCCGGGACCTGCCTGACGGTGACCCTCGAGGGCCGCCGCCCCCTGGTCGCCGAGGTGCAGGCGCTGACCGTGGACTCCCAGATCCCCGCGCCCCGGCGCACCACCGCGGGGCTCGAGTCGCCCCGGGTCTCCATGGTGCTGGCGGTGCTCGAGGAGCGGGGCAAGGTCAACATCGGCAAGCGGGACATCTACACCGCGACCGTCGGCGGGGTACGGCTCACCGAGCCCTCGGCCGATCTCGCGATGGCCCTCGCGGTGGCCAGCGCCGCGGTGGACGCCCCGCTCCCGGAGAACCTGGTCGCCATCGGCGAGGTGGGGCTCGCGGGCGAGGTCCGCCGGGTCACCGGGGTGCAGCGCAGGCTCGCGGAGGCCGCCCGGCTGGGGTTCACCCGGGCGCTGGTCCCCCCGGACCCCGGCAGGATTCCCCGGGGGATGGACGTCACCGAGGTCGCCGACATAGGAGAGGCGCTCAACGCCTTGCCGAAGAGGCCCCGGCGTGCGGAGGGCTCGCAACGGTAAACTTCGCCCTGGTCCCGCGCGCCCGTCGGTGCTTCGCCCAGGGTCTGCGGGCCCGGCGGCCCGGCCACGGCCCGTCGCCGGGACACGGTCGTCCGGGGGGACGGCACTGTCTGCCCGGGGCCGCTGCGGGGCCGAGTTCCGGCCACCGCGGACACGACGTGACCGGAGGAGTGCAGTGGCAGCCAACGACCGGGCCGACCGGAGCCCCGGCGCTGAAGCCCTGGTGCGCGCCTCGCTGAGCGCTGTGGCGCCGGGTACCGAACTGCGTGACGGCCTCGAGCGCGTGTTGCGGGGGAACACCGGCGGGCTCATCGTCCTGGGGATGGACCGGGTCGTGGAGTCGATCTGCTCCGGCGGGTTCGTGCTGGATGTGGAGTTCTCCGCGACGCGGCTGCGCGAGCTGTGCAAGCTGGACGGCGCGGTGGTGCTGGACAAGGACATCACCAAGATCGTCCGAGCGGGGGTGCAGCTCGTCCCCGACCACACCATCCCCACCCGGGAGACCGGCACCCGGCACCGGACGGCGGAGCGGGTGAGCCGGCAGACCGGGCTCCCCGTGGTCTCGGTGAGCCAGTCGATGCGGCTGATCGCGCTCTACGTGGGCGGGCAGCGCCGGGTGCTCGAGGACTCCGCGGCGATCCTGTCCCGCGCCAACCAGGCGTTGGCCACCCTGGAGCGGTACAAGATGCGGCTCGACGAGGTCGCCGGCACCCTGTCCGCGCTGGAGATCGAGGACCTGGTCACGGTCCGGGACGTCACCGCGGTCGCGCAGCGCCTGGAGATGGTGCGCAGGATCGCCGCGGAGATCGCCGAGTACGTGGTCGAGCTGGGCACGGACGGGCGGTTGCTCTCCCTCCAGCTCGACGAGCTGATCGCCGGAGTGGAGCCGGAGCGCGAACTGGTCGCCCGCGACTACGTTCCCGAGCGCTCGATCAAGCGGGGGCGCGGGGTCCAGGAGGTGCTGGCCGACCTGGACGGGCTGGCCCAGTCCGAACTCCTCGAGCTGCTCGTGGTCGCCCGGGCACTGGGGTACCCCGGCTCGCCCGAGGCCCTGGACGCCGCGGTCAGCCCACGCGGGTTCCGGCTGCTGGCCAAGGTCCCGCGGCTGCCCAACGCCGTGATCGAGCGGCTGGTGGAGCACTTCGGCGGCCTGCAGAAACTGTTGGCCGCCAGCGTCAGTGACCTGCAGACGGTTGACGGCGTGGGCGAGGCCAGGGCGCGCTCGGTGCGCGAGGGGCTGTCCCGCCTGGCCGAGTCCTCCATCCTGGAACGGTACGTCTGACCAGGCGGCCCCCGCCCCCGGCGGGGGCACGTCCCCGCTCGTGATCTGCGGCGGGCCCGCCGCCGGTGACGAGCGGGCCGTCAGCTCCGCAGCAGGAACGGCGTGGTGGCCCGACCCAGGCCCGGGACGCTGACCTCGGCCTCGTAGGAGCCGTCCTCGGCCGTCAAGGACCCTGAGGGGGTGGCGCACTGCGGAGCACTGCGCTCACGGTCCCAGGTGTAGGTGCGGGTGGCCTTGCCACTGCCCGGCACCCGCACCAGGTCGGCGGCGAGGCTGGTCGGGCAGTCGTCCGACGCCCACACCTCCCGGTCCTTGCCGTCGATGACGGTGAGCACCGCGGCGGCCTGACCCAGATCGACCTTGCAGGAGGAGTCCAGGGAGTTGCTGATGGTCAGGGTGAACGTCGGGCGCTCCGTGGCCTCGTAGGAGTTCTCCGCGCTGCGCAAACTCAGACTGACGTTGTTGACGGCGCAGTCCGGCAGGGCGGCGGTGCCGTCCCCGCCGCTGGTGCCCGGGTCGGTGCCGCTGGTGGAGTCGCTGCCCACGTCCTCGCCCGACCCACCGACGGTGCCACCGGTGTCGTTCCCCGGGTCCGCGCCGGCGTTCTCCGCCCCGTTGTCCTCGCCACCGGCGTCCTCGCCACCGCTGTCCGAGCTGCTGTCGTCACTGGGGCGGCCGCCGGGGCGCTCGGTGATGGCGTTGGAGTCGGAGGGACCAGGATCAGGGGTGATGGACTCCGCGGGCCGCCGCCCGTCGGTCCCAACGGCTTGGCTCTTCTTGTTGTCCGAGTTACCCGAAGTGCCGGAAACGACGGCCCACACGATCAACGCGATGGCAAGGGCGAGCAGGCAGAGCACAACTGCCCTGCGGCGCCAGTAAATCGACGGGGGCAGTGGTCCGACCGGGTGGCGCATGGAGTCCACGCGCAAACTCTACGAGAGATCACCAGCGCTACAGCGCACCACCCGCCGACAGACCGCACGTCTTTCCCGATTTTCGAGATCATCATGCCGTTCCCGGGCGGAGGATTACCGGCACCGCCGGCACCCGTGCCAGGATCGGCCCGTCATGACTGTGCGCTCCCCGACCGACCTTCCCGCGACTGGCGTTCCGCCGACCGACCTTCCCGCGACTGGCGTTCCCGCGACTGGCGTTCCGGCGATCGACGTTCCGGCGGCCGACGCTGGGACCGGCGCCGGCACCGCCGGGGGCCCCACCGCAGACACAGCGGACCCGCTCCACGAACCGGTGCTCGGCTGGTACCTGGCCCACGCCAGGGACCTGCCGTGGCGGCGCCAGGACGCGTCGCCCTGGGCCGTCCTGGTCAGCGAGTTCATGTTGCAGCAGACCCCGGTCACCCGGGTGCTCCCGGTCTACGCCGAGTGGTTGGCCCGGTGGCCGGTGCCCGCGGCACTCGCCGCGGAGCCGCCCGGTGAGGCCGTCCGCGCCTGGGGCCGGCTCGGCTACCCCCGCCGCGCGCTGCGGCTGCACGCGGCTGCCACGGCCGTCGTCGAGCGGCACGGCGGCGACGTTCCCAGCGACCACGCCGAGTTGCTGGCGCTGCCGGGGGTCGGCGAGTACACCGCGGCGGCCGTGGCCTCGTTCGCCTTCCGGCAACGCCACGCGGTGCTCGACACCAACGTCCGCCGGGTCCTCGCCCGCGCCGTCAGCGGGGTGCAGTACCCGCCCAACGCCACCACCGCCGCGGAGCGCCGTCTCGCCCAGCGGTTGCTGCCGGGGGACGAGGCCACCGCGGCGCGTTGGGCGGTCGCGGTGATGGAGTTGGGGGCGCTGGTGTGCACGGCCCGCGCCCCACGCTGCGACCGGTGTCCGATCGCTCGCCGCTGCGCCTGGCGGCTCGCCGGAAGCCCCGCCCATGACGGTCCGCCACGGCGCGGACAGACCTACGCCGGGACCGACCGCCAGGTGCGCGGCAGGCTGCTGGCGGTGTTGCGCGAGGCCACAGGACCGGTGGCGCAGTCGGCCCTGGACGCGGTCTGGGACGACCCGGTACAGCGTGCCCGGGCACTGGACGGGCTGGTCGCGGACGGCCTGGTGGAACCGCTGGCGGCCGGCGTCTACCGGCTCCCGCAGGGCCCGCCCGGCTGAACGGGCCGGCCGGGACACCGTTACAGCGGCGTTGTTACACAACTGTGTGTTTACCGCAGGCGGTCCGTGCGGTCACGGTCACCAGGGTGGGACAGCAGGTCCGTAGCGTCTCCCTCAGCCGCCCCGGCCACCGCACCACTCACCGGGCCGGGGGCACGCCGCTGAAGGGGGACCGCATGGACAACGTCGCCGCGCACGGTTTCGAGGACTTCGGTGAGTACGTGCGCGAGCGGGGTGACGCGCTGCTGAACGTCGCCCGGGGGCTCACCGCCAACCCCGCCGACGCCCAGGACCTGCTCCAGACCGCACTGCTGCGCACCTTCCCCCTCTGGGACGGCATCACCGACAAGCGGCACGCCGACGCCTACGTGCGGCGCGTCCTGGTGAACACCCGCACGAGCTGGTGGCGTTCCCGCAAACTCGACGAGTTCCCCACCGAGCAACTGCCCGAGACCCTGGTGGGCGACGGTGCCGAGCAGCGCGCCGACCGTTCGATGCTGATGCGGGCACTGGGCGGCCTTTCCCCGCAGCAGCGCGGTGTGGTGGTGCTCCGCTACTACGAGGGCCTGGACACCGCGGAGACGGCGCAGGCCCTCGGCATCTCCACGGGCACCGTGAAGAGCACGCTGCACCGGGCGTTGCTGCGCCTGCGGGAGGACCTCCGCCGCCAGGAACTCAGCCAGGGCACCACGGGCACCGTCCGAGCCCGGCGGGGCGACGCCGCACGACCCGGCCGGGGCGTGCCGACCGGCCGCCACACCCACCGACCCGCCACGTCCGCACCCGTTCCGCTCATCGCCGCGGGCGGTGGCCGTGCACCGGGGCCGGACTCCGTCCCGTTCCACCAGCGGGAGGCGGCTTGACCGGCTGGTTGTGGTTCAGGCTCAGCGTGCTGGGGGTGATCCTCGCCGGCACGCTCGGCATGGTCACCTGGGTCGGCAGCCCCGAGGGGAACCCGGTGCGGATCGAGGGGGCGGCGCCGAAGGTGAGCCGGGTCCGGGCCGCCGGCGAAGCAGCAGAGCCGTCCCCGCCCGAGGCACCGCCGTCCGCGGCCGTCGAGGCCGCCCCCCCTGAGGAGGCTCCGAGTCCCGTCCCGGGCGTGCCCGCCGAGAAGGCGGTGGCCTTGCTCCGCGCCGATCGGATGAACACCGGCGGTCGGGAGATACTGGCCTGTGACGGTCGCAGCGGCGGGTACCCGGTGGACGTGCACCTCGCCGCGCTCACCGACAGCAGCCCGACGGATCTGGTGATCAACGTCACCACCTGCGGCGACGGCATCGGCATCGCGTCGTATGTGTACCGTTCGGTACGAGGTGACTATGTGAACGTCTTCCGCGCCGAGGACACCTCGGTGTGGGCCAAGGCGGCCGGGAACGGCCTCCAGGTCATCCGCCAGGACTACGCCGAGGACGACCCGGTGTACGGCCCGTCGGGCGAGACGGTGACCATGTACCGGTGGGACGGCTCGGCATTCGTGCTGACCTCCCTGGAGAAGCGGAACCACGGGAAGTAGCAGCATGCCGGAGAACCACGTGCTCTTCGTGGAGGACGACGACGTCATCCGCGAGGCGACGCAGCTCGCGCTGGAACGCACCGGCTTCAAGGTCACCGCGGTCGCCGACGGACTCGCCGGGCTGGAGTCGTTCCGTGCCGGCCATCCGGACATCGCCCTGCTGGACGTGATGGTGCCCGGGCTCGACGGGGTCAGCCTGTGCCGCCGCATCCGGGACGAGAGCACCGTGCCGGTCATCATGCTCTCCGCCCGCGCGGAGTCCATCGACGTGGTGCTCGGGCTGGAGGCCGGGGCCGACGACTACGTCACCAAGCCGTTCGACGGGGCGGTGCTGGTCGCCCGGATCCGGGCGGTGCTGCGCCGCTTCGGACACGCCGGGGCCGAGCCGGCGGCGCAGTCCCAGGGACCGCTGCGCTTCGGCGACCTGGAGGTCGATCCGGACGGCCTCGAGGTGCGCAGGGACGGTCAGCCGGTGGCGCTCACCCCGACCGAGATGCGGCTGCTGCTCCGTTTCGCGTCCGCGCCGGGCAGCGTGCTCAGCCGTGACCACCTGCTGGAGAAGGTGTGGGAGTACGGCTGGGGTGGTGACACCCGGGTGGTGGACGTCCATGTGCAGCGGCTCCGCGGCAAGATCGGCGCCGACCGGATCGAGACCGTGCGCGGCTTCGGTTACAAGCTCAGGGTCTGAGCGGTGGCCGCACGCCCCATCGGGCTGCGCTGGAAGCTCAGCGCGGCGATCGCGCTGGTCTCCGCACTGGTGGCGCTGGCCCTGAGCCTGCTGGTGCACAACGCGGCCAGGGCCAGCATGCTGGACAGCTCCCGCGACGCCCAGGACGAACGGCTGGAGTTCGCCCTGCGCGCCTACGACTCCGGGGGGCAACTCGTCTTCGACGCCAGGCTGGACGACCCCACGCTCCCCGAGCCGCTGCGCCGCGCCGTCGTGAAGGGCAAACGGGCGACGTACGTCGAGGAGCGCGGCGACGGCCCTCCGCTGGTGTGGGCGGCGAGCCAGGTGGGCGACCAGGTGATGTCGCTGAACGGGCGGTTCGCCGACCGGGACCGGGCGCTGCGCCGCATGGACCAGGTGCTGCGGGTCGGGTCGGTGCTGGTGGTGCTCAGCGGCACCGCGCTGGGCATCCTCATCGGCGGCCAACTCTCCCGGCGGCTGCGCAAGGCCGCGGTCGCCGCCCGGGAGCTCGCCGGAGGCGCCACCGAGGTCCGGGTCCAGGAGGCGATCGGGCGTCCCGCCCGCGACGAGACCGACGAGCTGGCACGGGCCGTGGACGCCCTCGCCGACGCACTGCGCAAGCGGCTCGAGGCCGAGCGCAGGGTCACCGCGGACATCGCCCATGAACTGCGCACTCCCGTGACCGGCCTGGTCACCGCGGCCGAGCTGCTGCCGCCAGGCCGCCCCACCGAGCTGGTGCGCAACCGTGCCCAGTTGCTCCGCACCCTGATCGAGGACGTCCTGGAGGTGGCCCGGTTGGACGGCGCGGCGGAGCGGGCCGACGAACAGGAGGTCGCGCTCGGCGAGTTCGTCCGCCGCCGGGTGGAGCGCCTGGACCCGGAAGCCGCCGTCGAGGTCACCAGGGAGGCCCGGGTGCGGACCGATCCGCGGCGCCTGGAACGGATCCTGGGCAACCTGCTGTCGAACGCCAGGCGACACGGCTCCCCGCCGATCGAGGTGACGGTGCAGGGGGCCGTGCTGCGGATACGCGACCACGGGCCTGGTTTCCCCCAGACGCTCCTGTCCGACGGGCCCAGCAGGTTCCGCACCGGGACCACGGACCGGGCCCGCGGTCACGGCCTGGGCCTGACCATCGCCGCCGGGCAGGCCCGGGTCCTCGGGGCGCGGCTCAGCTTCCGCAACGCCCAGGGGGGCGGCGCGGAGGCCATCGTCTGGCTTCCGGCCCAGGCCGAGACCGACGACGGGACCCCCGGTCCCGGCTCGCCGGGACCGGCCTGACCCCGTGGGCCCGGGGTCAGGCCCCCACCGTCTCCACCGGGGCGGGCGCCTTGGGTGACGACGGCGCGTCCTTGGGGCCGCCGCCGCGCAGCGGCACCTCCTGGACCGCGAAGGCCACCACGAAGGCGATCACGGATATCAGCGCACCCCACAGGAACACGCTGTGCGTCCCGCTGGACACCCCGTGCAGGTAGGCGTCCCGCACCGTGGCCGGAAGCTCCTCGAGCCGGCTGGGATCGATCTGGCCTCCGCCGACATACTGCTCGGCCTTACTGCCCAGGCGGTCGGTCATCGTCGCCTCGACACGGTTGGCGAAGAGCACGCCGAACACCGAGACCCCGAACGAGCTGCCGATGGTGCGCAGCAGCGTGGCCGTGGAGCTGGCGACGCCCATGTCCTTCATCTCCACGCTGTTCTGTGCCACCAGCATGGTGATCTGCATCAGGAACCCGAGGCCGGCACCGAGTACGGCCATGTACACGCCGGAGGTGACCCGGGACGTCCCGGTGTCCATCAGGGAGAGCAACAGCGATCCCACCACCAGCAGGGCGCTGCCCAGGATCGGAAAGATCTTGTACTTCCCGGTCTCGGTGGTGACCCGGCCCACGACCAGCGATATCACCAGCATGGAGACGAGCATCGGCAGTAGCAGCATGCCGCTGTTGGTGGCGGAGGCTCCCTGCACCGTCTGCTGGTACAGCGGGAGGAAGGTGACCGCGCCGAACATCACGAACCCGGTGATGAACCCGATCGAGGTGATCAGGGAGAAGTTGCGGCTGCGGAACACGCGCAACGGCAGCACCGGCTCCGGGGCGGAGCGCTCCACCAGGAAGAAGGCACAGAGGCTGCCCGCGGCCAGCACGGCCAGGCCGACGATCTGGGCGGAGACCCAGTCGTACTCCGTGCCGCCCCAGGTGGTGATCAGCACCAGGGAGGTGATGCCCACCGTCAGCAGCGCCGCACCCGGGTAGTCGATCTTGGCCTTGATGTGCTTCTTCGGTAGGTGCAGGGTGGCCCACACGGCGAACAGCGCGACGATGCCGATCGGCAGGTTGACGTAGAAGCTCCAGCGCCAGCCGAGGTGATCGGTGATGCTGCCACCCACCAGGGGCCCGCCGATCATGGCTACCGCCATCACGGCCGCCATCATCCCCTGGTACCTGCCGCGCTCCCGGGGCGGCACCAGGTCACCGATGATCGCCATCACCCCGACCAGCAGGCCGCCCGCACCGAGGCCCTGCACCGCGCGGAAGGCGATGAGCTGCCCCATGTCCTGGGCCATACCGGAGAGCCCGGAACCGATCAGGAAGATCACTATGGAGGTCATGAAGACGCCCTTGCGACCGTAGAGGTCGCCGAGCTTGCCCCACAGCGGGGTGGATGCCGCGGTACCCAGGGTGTACGCCGTGACCACCCAGGAGAGGTGGTTGAATCCGCCGAGCTCGCCCACGATCGTCGGCATGGCGGTACCGATGATCATGTTGTCCAGCATCGCCAGGAGTATGGCGATCATGAGGCCACCGAGCACCACCCGGATGCTCCGCTGGGGCGGCCCCCCGTCCTGGCGGTCCGGGCCCGACCCCCCGCCGCCCAGCCCCACCGTGCCTGAGCGCCCGGATCCGAGCTCATCGGAGCCCGGACCGGCGGCACCCGGGGCCGGGCCCCTCGCTCCCGCCGCGTCCCCCTCGCCCTTGGACCCGGCCCCGGGTGAGCGTTTGGTCGCCATCAGTGACCTTCCCCCTTTGGTACGGTTCTTGCGCCTTGCTGCGATCCCCCTGCCGTGGCCCTGGCGCCCAGCCGTGAGGCGGCGCCGCAGCGACCGTGCCGCGGCACAGGAGCACGCGGCGACCTTCGGTGCCGCGCACTGGCCACCGGGGTACTTGACCAGAGCAGTACTGGACAACGCGGCGCTCGATCGGAGACATCTGCCGTAGACACGTGTCGCATCTCGTCTCGGGCAGCCGTCTGGGACGCCTGTCTCAGACAACTGCCGTAGACATCAGGCCGAAACGCTGGCCGGAACCCCGGCCTTCTTACTTGCCGACCGGTAAGCTCTACCATGGAGACCCTAAGGGAGTCACTTGCCGGGCGTCAAGTAAGGTTGTTGCAAAGGCGGGAGATCATGGGAACGCAGGCTCGGTCACGCGGGGTGGACACCCGCAGCCGTATCGAGGAAGTGGCGCTCGACCTGTTCTGCGAACAGGGCTACGAGAAGACATCACTGCGCGAGATCGCTGACCGGCTCGAGGTGACCAAGGCTGCGCTCTACTACCACTTCAAGAGCAAGGAGGACATCCTCATCAGCGTCGTCGAGACCGTGGGGCAACCCCTCACCGAGCTCGTCGAGTGGGGGATGAGCCAGCCCCGCACCCTGGAGACCAAGCGGGAGATCCTGCGCAGGTACGGAGATGCCGTGGCCGTGGGCGCCCCGCTGTTCCGCGTTCTCCAGGAGAACCACGCGGCGCTGCGCGACCTCAGCATCAAGGAGTCCTTCCGGGAACGGATGGTCCAGCTCACCAACCTCCTCTGCGAGGACGGCGGCCCCCTCTCCGACCGCGTGCGGTGCAGCATGGCGCTGTTCAGCCTGCACGGCGGGATGTTGATGCTGCGGGACACCAACACCTCACCGCAGGAGCGGCAGGCCGCGGCCCTGGAGGTGGCCTACGAACTCCTCGGGGCCACCGAGTCGGCCCGCCGGTCCTCCGGCGACCAGGCAGCCGCGCCGGCGGGACAGCCCGGCGCGTAGCCCCGCCCGCCGGCAAGCGACCGCCCGTTCGCGGCGGGACCGTCCTGGGCGGGGCCGTTCGCGGCGGGGCCGTCCTGGGCGGGACCGAGCCGGGCGACGGGTGCCTGGCGGCACGCACAGCGCCGCCCCCGGGTGTGGGGGCGGCGCTGCGACCGGTGTGCGGTGTCCCGGGGCGGGTCAGAGGTTTATGCCCTTGGCCTGCAGGAAGGGGACGGGGTTGATGGCGGAGCCGTAGATCGGGGTGTTGCGGACCTCGAAGTGCAGGTGGGGACCGCTGGAGTTGCCGGTGTTACCGGACAGGGCGATCTGCTGGCCGACGTTGACCTTCTGGCCGACCTGGGCCTTGAAGGCGGACAGGTGGGCGTACTGGGTGTAGCGGCCGGTGTCGTGCTTGATCACGATGTTGTTGCCGTAGGCCCCACCCCAACCGGCCTCCACGACGGTACCGGCGTGGGCGGCGTGGACCGGGGTGCCGGTGGGCACCGCGAAGTCCTGACCGGAGTGCTTGTGCGCCCAACGCGCA
>NZ_KB904700.1 GCF_000380165.1 Wenjunlia vitaminophila DSM 41686 | reverse complement strand
GCCCCTGCCGAAGAGACGAAGCCCGCGACCGAGGAACGAGGGAGCGCGCTGAGGAACGCCGGCAGGGGCACCCCAAAGCGGCCGGCGGCGAGCGAACACAATAAGAGGCGCCGGCGGCGAGCGAACACAAAATAGACTGCTTCCGGACAGCGTGGTCCGCCCCGCCGTTGTCGAGGTCACAAGGAGCCACATTTCCGTGAGCAACGCCGACACCCCTCCCGACCTGTCCCCCGCCGCCCTCACGGACAACAGCGCGTTGCGCGCGGACATCCGCAGGCTCGGTGACCTTCTCGGGCAGACCCTCGTCCGCCAGGAGGGGCAGCACCTGCTCGACCTGGTGGAACGGGTACGCGCGCTGACCCGCACCGACGGGGAGGCCGCCGCCGCCCTGCTCGGCGAGACCGACTTGGAGACCGCGGCCAAGCTGGTCCGGGCGTTCTCCACCTACTTCCACCTGGCCAACGTCACCGAGCAGGTCCACCGTGGCCGTGACCTCAAGGCCCGGCGCGCCGCCGAGGGCAGTCCGCTGTCCCGCACCGCCGACCAGCTCGCCGAGGCCGACCCGGAGCGGCTGCGGACGGTGGTGCGCAACCTCAACGTTCGACCGGTGTTCACCGCCCATCCCACCGAGGCCGCCCGGCGCAGCGTGCTGAACAAGCTCCGCAGGGTGGCCGAGCTGCTCGCCGGGACCGGTGACAGCCACGACATGCGCCGCACGAACCTGCGCCTGGCCGAGAACATCGACCTGATCTGGCAGACCGACGAGCTCCGCGTCTCCCGTCCGGAGCCCACCGACGAGGCCCGCAACGCCATCTACTACCTGGACGAGCTGCACCACGGCGCGGTGGGCGACGTCCTGGAGGACCTCTCCGCAGAACTGGCCAGGATCGGGGTGGAGCTGCCGGCCACCACGCGCCCCCTCACCTTCGGCACCTGGATCGGCGGCGACCGGGACGGCAATCCCAACGTCACCCCGGACGTCACCCTCGATGTCCTGGTCCTCCAGCACGAGTACGGCATCACCGACGC
Organism: Wenjunlia vitaminophila DSM 41686; assembly: GCF_000380165.1. GTDB lineage: Bacteria > Actinomycetota > Actinomycetes > Streptomycetales > Streptomycetaceae > Wenjunlia > Wenjunlia vitaminophila. The sequence goes on along the minus strand of NZ_KB904700.1, from coordinate 26,157 downwards.
CATCGACCTCGTTGACGAGCTGCGGAACGCCCTGTCCAACTCGATCCGGAACTGCGGGGTCAGCGCGGAGCTCGCCGCGAGCCTGCAGCAGGACCTGGCGGCGCTCCCCGAGATCAGCCCCCGCTACAAGCGCCTCAACGCCGAGGAGCCGTACCGGCTCAAGGCCACCTGCATCCGGCAGAAGCTGCTCAACACCCGCAGGCGCCTCGCCAACGGCACTCCGCACCAGCCGGGGCGGGACTACCTGGGCACCGCGCCGCTCCTCGACGACCTGGTGCTGCTCCAGGACTCGCTGCGGGCGAACCGCGGGGAGCTGATCGCCGACGGCACCCTGGACCGGGTGGTCCGCACCCTGTCCGCGTTCGGCCTGCAGCTCGCCACCATGGACGTGCGGGAGCACGCCGAGGCGCACCACCACGCGCTCGGGCAGCTCTTCGACCGGCTCGGCGAGGAGAGCTGGCGGTACGCCGACATGCCGCGGGACTACCGCCGCAAGCTGCTCTCCAAGGAGCTGCGTTCGCGCCGCCCGTTGGCCCCCACTCCGGCGCCGTTGGACGCTGCCGGCGCCAAGACCCTGGGGGTCTTCCACAGCATCGGCGACGCGTTCGACCGGTTCGGGCCGGAGGTGGCCGAGAGCTACATCATCTCCATGTGCCTGGGTGCCGACGACGTGTTCGCCGCCGCGGTGCTCGCCCGCGAGGCCGGCCTGCTCGACCTGCACGCCGGCTGGGCGAGGATCGGTTTCGTGCCGCTCCTCGAGACGACCGACGAGCTCAAGCAGGCCGACAGGCTCCTGGACGAGTTGCTCGCCGACCCCTCCTACCGGCGTCTGGTGTCCCTGCGCGGCGACGTCCAGGAGGTCATGCTCGGCTACTCCGACTCCTCGAAGTTCGGCGGCATCACCACCTCCCAGTGGGAGATCCACCGGGCCCAGCGGAGGCTGCGTGACGTCGCCCACCGCTACGGGGTCCGGCTGCGCCTGTTCCACGGCCGCGGCGGCACCGTCGGCCGCGGCGGCGGCCCCTCCCACGAGGCGATCCTCGCCCAGCCCTGGGGCACACTCGAGGGCGAGATCAAGGTCACCGAGCAGGGCGAGGTCATCTCCGACAAGTACCTGCTCCCGGACCTGGCCCGGGAGAACCTGGAGCTCACCGTCGCCGCCACGCTGCAGGCGTCGGCGCTGCTCACCGCGCCCCGGCAGTCCGAGGAGGCGCTGGCCCGCTGGGACGCCGCCATGGACACCGTCTCCGACGCCGCCTACGCCGCCTACCGGAAGCTGGTCGACGACCCGGACCTGCCAGCGTACTTCTTCGCCTCCACCCCGGTGGACCAGCTCGCGTCGCTGCACCTGGGGTCCCGGCCGTCCCGCCGTCCCGACTCCGGCGCCGGTCTCGACGGGCTGCGGGCCATCCCCTGGGTGTTCGGCTGGACCCAGTCCCGGCAGATCGTCCCCGGCTGGTTCGGTGTCGGTTCCGGCCTCGCCGCCGCCCGCGCCGCCGGGCTGGAGGCCGTGCTCTCCGAGATGCACGAGCACTGGCACTTCTTCCGCAACTTCCTGTCCAACGTCGAGATGACGCTCGCCAAGACGGACCTGCGGATCGCCCGGCACTACGTGGAGACGTTGGTCCCACGGGAGCTGCGCCACGTGTTCGCCGCGATCGAGGCCGAGCACGCGCTGACGGTGAAGGAGGTCCTGGCGCTCACCGGCGAGCAGGACCTGCTGGACGCCACCCCGACCCTGCGGCAGACGTTCGCCATCCGGGACGCCTACCTGGACCCGATCTCGTACCTCCAGGTCTCGCTGCTGCACCGGCAGCGCGAGGCAGCCGCACGCGGCGAGGAGCCGGACCCGCTGCTGGCCCGTGCCCTGCTGCTCACGGTCAACGGGGTCGCGGCCGGGCTGCGCAACACGGGGTGAACTGACGCGCGGGGGCGTGGGGCCGACGGGTGGTGGCCGCACGCCCCCGCGCGGGGTCCCGCCGTTCCGGACCGCCGCCCGGGCCGTTCCCGACCGCCGCCCCGGCCGTTCCCGGATCTGCCGTTCCCGGATCTGCCGTTCCCGGTCAGGAGTTGTAGGTGTTCTGGGCGCGTTCGAGACCGTCGGTGAGGAGCGCTTCGACGGCGTCGGCGGCGCGGTCCACGAAGTAGTCCAGCTCCTTGCGCTCGGTGCCGGAGAAGTCCCGCAGCACGAACGCGGCCACGTCCATCCGGCCCGGTGGGCGGCCGACCCCGAACCGCACCCGGTAGTAGTCCGGCCCCAGGGAACGGGTGATGGACTTCAACCCGTTGTGGCCGTTGTCCCCGCCGCCCCTCTTCAGCCTCAGCGCCCCGTAGTCGATGTCCAGTTCGTCGTGGACCACCACGATGTTGCCCGTGGGCACCTTGAAGAAGTCCCGCGCGGCGGTCACCGGCCCCCCGGACAGGTTCATGAACGTCATCGGCTTGGCCAGCAGCACGCGTTTCCCGGCGAGCCGCCCGGACAGCACCATGGCCCTGCTGCGGTGGGTCCGGAACCGCCCGCCCATGCGCTGGGCGAGCAGGTCAGCGACCATGAAGCCCACGTTGTGGCGGTTGCCCGCGTACTCGGGCCCGGGGTTGCCGAGGCCCACGACGAGCCAGGGCTCCTGACCCGTGTCCGCGTTGGGGGACGTCACTGTGCTCACTGCGGAACTCCGACGATCGGCACCGGCGCAGGGCTCCGTCCCGACTGCGCGTCGGGACGGAGCCCTGCGGAGAAAGGGAACGGGGGCGTCACCCCTCGGCGGACTCGCCCTCGCCCGCGGCCCCGGCAGCGGCCTCCTCGGCCTGGGCGGCGACCACGTGCAGCACCGGGGTGTCCCCGTCCACCGCCAGGGTGGTGCCCTGCGGCAGCGAGATCTCCCGGGCGGCGATGGTGGCGCCGGCCGCGAGGCCAGCCACCGACACCGTCACGGCCTCGGGCAGGTGCGTGGCCTCGGCCTCCACCGGCAGCGCGTTGAGGTTGTGCTCGAGCAGGTTCCCACCCGGGGCGAGCTCACCCTCGACGTGGATCGGGATCTCCACCGTGACCTTCTCGCCGCGCTTGACCGCCAGCAGGTCCACGTGCTCCAGGAAGCCCTTGATCGGGTCCCGCTGCACGGCCTTGGGCAGCACCAGTTCGGTCTTCCCCGCCACGTCCAGGCTGATCAGCACGTTGGGGGTCTTCAGGGCGAGCATCAGGTCGTGGCCGGGGAGGCTCAGGTGCACCGGGTCGGCACCGTGGCCGTACACCACGGCCGGGACCTTGCCGGCACGGCGAGTACGGCGGGCGGCACCCTTGCCGAACTCGGTGCGCGGTTCTGCGGCGATACGGACCTCGGACACTGCGGGCTCCTCGTACGGATGCGATGGGACGTGGGTGTCGCTCGGCCCACGACGGGCGTACGAAGAGCACGTCGATCACGGACCGCGTCGTCAAGGAGACAGTCCCTCGCCGGGCAACCCAAGAAGTCTAGCCGTACCGGTCACCGGACCAGAAACCGGGCGGGCCCGGGACAACCCCGCGCCGGAGTCAGAACCGGCGCGGGGCACCGCGCGGCCCCGAGGGCCGACGCGGAAAGAACGTCCTCTGAGCAGATCAGTGCACGTCGTCGAAGAGGCTGGTCACCGAGCCGTCCTCGAAGACCTCACGGATGGCACTGGCGATCACCGGAGCCATCGACAGCACCGTCACCTTGTCCAGCTCCAGCTCGCTCGGCGTCGGCAAGGTGTTGGTCAACACCACCTCGCTCACCCGGGAGTTCTTCAGTCGGTCCCGCGCGGGCCCGGACAGGACCCCGTGGGTCGCCGCCACCAGCACGTCCGCGGCACCGTTGGCGAACAGCGCGTCGGCCGCGGCGCAGATCGTCCCACCAGTGTCGATCATGTCGTCCACCAGGACGCAGACCCGGTTCTCCACCTCGCCGACGACCTCGTGGACGGTGACCTGGTTCGCCACGTCCTTGTCCCGCCGCTTGTGCACGATCGCCAGCGGCGCCCCGAGCCGGTCACACCACTGGTCCGCCACCCGCACCCGACCCGCGTCCGGGGAGACGATGGTCAGCTTGTCCCGGTCCACCTGCTGCGCCACGTAGTCGGCGAGCACCGGGAGCGCGAACAGGTGATCCACCGGACCGTCGAAGAAGCCCTGGATCTGCGCCGTGTGCAGGTCCACGGCCAGCAGCCGGTCAGCTCCCGCGGTGTGGAACAGGTCCGCCATCAGCCGCGCCGAGATCGGCTCCCGGCCGCGGTGCTTCTTGTCCTGCCGGGCGTAGCCGTAGAACGGCACCACCACGGTGATCCGCTTGGCCGAGGCGCGCTTGAGCGCGTCAACCATGATCAACTGCTCCATGATCCAGGCGTTGATCGGCGCCGTGTGGCTCTGAATCACGAAGGCGTCACTGCCACGCGCCGACTCCTCGAAACGGACGTAGATCTCGCCGTTGGCGAAGTCGAACGCCTTGGTCGGCACCAGGCTCACCCCGAGCTGCGTGGCGACCTCCTCGGCCAGCTTGGGGTGAGCGCGGCCGGAGAAGAGCATCAGCTTCTTCTCACCGGTCGTCTTGATCCCGGTCACAACACGTCTCCTTGGTGTATCGCTCCACCACGCCGTGCGGGCGGTACCCACCTGCGACGCAGGCCAGCGGGTTTGGTGCAGCCTCCACCGTACGCGGTCCCCATAGGCCCCGCGCACCCGGCCAAACCGTCAGGTTCAGCCGCCCGCCTGCTCCGCCACCGGGGCACCCGCGGCAGGCCCCGGCTCCACGGCGCCGCCGTCCTGCCGGGCCTGTGCCGCGGCCCGCGCCGCCGCGCTCCCCGGGCGCTTGCGAGCCACCCATCCGTCGATGTTCCGCTGCTGTCCCCGGGCGACCGCCAACGCACCCGGCGGGACGTCCCTGGTGATCACCGATCCGGCCGCGGTGTAGGCGCCGTCCCCCACCGTGACCGGCGCCACGAACATGTTGTCCGAGCCCGTCCGGCAGTGACTCCCGATCGTGGTGTGGTGCTTGTTGACCCCGTCGTAGTTGACGAAGACGCTCGCCGCACCGATGTTGCTGTGGTCGCCGATGGTGGCGTCACCGACGTAACTCAGGTGCGGCACCTTGCTGCCCTCACCCACCTCGGCGTTCTTCAGCTCCACATACGTCCCAGCCTTGGCCCTCGGCCCGAGCTTGGTGCCCGGACGCAGGTAGGCGTAGGGGCCGACGCTGGCGCCGGGACCGATCTCCGCCCGGTCGGAGGTGGTGTTGCTCACCCGGGCCTCCGGACCCACCACGGTGTCCCGCAGGGTGCAGTTCGGACCCACCTCACACCCCGCGCCCAGCACGGACGCCCCCTGGAGCTGGGTGTTCGGCCACACCACCGCGTCCGGCTCCACCCTCACCTGGACGTCCAGCCACACCGACGCCGGGTCCACGACGGTGACGCCCGCCCGCATGGCGGCCTCGACCAGCCGGTCGTTGAGCACCCGACGGGCCGCGGCGAGCTGCACCCGGTCGTTGATCCCCAGGATCTCCCGGTGGTCCCCCGCCGCCCGCGCACCCACCCGGTGCCCGGCCGCGCGGAGGATGCCCAGGGTGTCGGTCAGGTACTCCTCGCCCTGGCTGTTGTCCCTGCGTACCTGTCCGAGCGCCCGCACCAGCAGCTCGCCGTCGAACGCGTAGACACCCGAGTTGATCTCATCGATGGTCCGCTGCTCGTCGGTGGCGTCCTTGTGCTCGACGATCCCGGACACCGCCCCGTCCGCAGCCCGGACGATCCGCCCGTACCCAGAAGGGTCAGGCATCCTGGCGCTCAACACCGTCACCGCGTTGCCCTCGTCGTGGTGCGCCGCGACGAGCTCGCGCATGGTGTCGGCGGTGAGCAACGGGGTGTCCCCACAGGTCACCAGCACCGTCCCGGCCACCGCGAGCCCCTCGCCGGCCAACGCCTCGAGCGCCACCCGCACCGCGTGCCCGGTACCGAGCTGCTCCTCCTGCACCACGGTGCGGACCCCGGGGTCCACCTCCGCCAGGTGCTCCACCACCTGCTCCCGCCGGTGCCCGACCACGACGACCAGGTGTTCGGGTTCCAGGTCCCGCGCCGCGGCGACCACGTGCCCGACCATGGACCGACCGCACAGCGGATGCAGCACCTTGGGCAGGGACACGGATTTCATACGGGTGCCCTCACCCGCGGCAAGGACAACGACGGCGGCCGGACGGGTGGTCACGAGGTGGCTCCTCGGCATCGCTGGGGGAAAGACACCGGCAGGATACCGGGGGTTCATCCGCCGCTTGCCGGGCGCCGCCGCGCACTCCACGCTCAGAGGGCCGTGGAAGACCAGGACCTGAGAGCTCCGCCGCCAGGACTCGAACCTGGAATAATCGGACCAAAACCGACAGTGTTGCCAATTACACCACGGCGGATTAACTTTAACGAAAGGGACATCTTGCCATCAGGCTAGCGTCCGGCCTGGATTGCGGACACCACTATGCCGTACCACCAGCCCTCGATGCGACGGTATAGATCAGCGCCTCCGACCACGTAGATCGTAAGACATCCTCGGTAACCCTCCCCCACGTTCTTGCGGAGGGTCCTGGGATTGTGCTTCTTGAGGACCGTCTTCCGCAGCGCCCCGACGGGCACCCCCACCAGGTCCGCCCAGAACCGCTCGGCCGCCGCGACGTCCGCGCTCTCGTGGATGGACACGGTGAACCGCCAGCGTTCCCGCCCGACACCGAGCAGTTCCAGCCAGCGCAGGAACAGCGCCATGACATCAGGGTCGCTGTTGACGAACTGCACGGTTTCCCGCACGGCGTAGGGCTTGCTCTTGGCTCCCTCTGCCCAGTACAGGGCGACTCCTGCCAGGAACAGCTCGCGCTCCGTGAGCCGGCCGATCTCCTGGGCCGCGGCGAGCTTGGTCCGCTGGCGGGCTACACCCCTTTCCCTACGGTGCGGCGCCCACCGGGCCTCGGCCATCGTCCGGGCATGAGCCCGCCGTGCCGGCCGCGGCAGGTCCCGTACCCACAGCGAGACCGAGCTCTTGGCCACTCCCAGCTCGGCCACGATCTCGTCATACGTCCTGCCCTGACGCCGCAGCTCGCGGGCGCGCTCGCGAACCTCCGTCTTCGGTCTCATGTCCGTCACCCTGACGGGCGGCCCGTGCGTGCGTCCGGCGCTCCACTCCTGATCACACGTCCGAGCGAATGGACGGGCTCTAGCCGTTACCCCTGAGCCGCACGAGTAAAGGCGTCTCAAATGGGCACACTCCCGCGGCCGGCGGACGCGGGGAGCTTGCCCGCACCACGTCTCCTGCCATACTTACGGCGCCGTAGGTTACGGAACCGTAGCCACATACTCCCTGCCTTCGAGCCCGACGAGGGATGCCCATGACCGCACCGTCTGACGTGATCGACGACGCCCCCGAGGCGGACACCAGCCCGGCCGAGGAGCCGATGGCGACGCTCGGCGGCGAGAACAAAAGAACCATCGAACAGGTCGCCCTCGCCCTGTTCATCGTGATCCCGTTCGCCGCGCTGGTCGCAGCGGTCCCCCTCGCCTGGGGCTGGGGGGTGAGCTGGCTGGATCTCGGGCTGATGATCGCGATGTACTACATCGGTTGCCACGGGGTCACCATCGGCTTCCACCGCCACTTCACCCACGGTTCGTTCAAGGCCAAGCGGCCCGTGCGCATCGCTCTGGCCATCGCGGGTTCGCTGGCCATCGAGGGGCCCCTGGTGCGCTGGGTGGCCGACCACCGCAGGCACCACAAGTACTCCGACCACGAGGGCGACCCGCACTCGCCGTGGCGGTACGGCGAGACCTTGCCCGCGCTGCTCAAGGGGCTGTGGTGGGCGCACATGGGGTGGATGTTCGACAGGGAGCAGACCTCCCAGGAGAAGTACGCCCCGGATCTGGTCAAGGACCCGGCGCTGCGGCGGATCTCCCGGCAGTTCCCGCTCTGGACGACCATCTCCCTGCTGATCCCGCCGCTGGTCGGGGGCCTCGCCACCTGGTCCTGGCAGGGCGCGCTGAGCGCGTTCTTTTGGGGGTCGCTGGTGCGCGTGGCGCTGCTGCACCACGTCACCTGGTCGATCAACTCGATCTGCCACGCGGTCGGCAAGCGTCCGTTCAGGTCCCGGGACCGGGCCGGCAACGTGTGGTGGCTGGCGCTGCTGTCGTGTGGTGAGTCGTGGCACAACCTGCACCACTCCGACCCGACCTCCGCCCGGCACGGGGTGCTGCGGGGGCAACTGGACTCCAGCGCCCGGATCATCCGGTGGTTCGAGCTGCTGGGATGGGTGAGCGACGTTCGCTGGCCCAGCAAGGAACGCATCGCCGCCCGGCTCAAGGACAACGTCACCGAAGCGGCATGATTGTCGCTGTGAACGATCCCAGCGGCAGTCATCAACGCAGGTCACCAGGGAGCGCCCGCCGAGCCCGATCATCGGGAGGCGGGCGCACCCGTGTTCGGATGACCGGCAAGGAGCGCCGCGAGCAGTTGCTGGAGGTCGGCCGAACGCTGTTTGCCGAACGCGGTTACGAGGGCACCTCGGTGGAGGAGATCGCGGCGCAGGCGAGGGTGTCCAAACCGGTGGTGTACGAGCACTTCGGTGGCAAGGAGGGCCTGTACGCGGTCGTGGTGGACCGGGAGATGCGGATGTTGTTGGACATGGTCAACGGCGCGCTGACCGGGGGGCATCCGCGGGAGCTGCTCGAGGAGGCGGCGTTCGCCCTGCTGGACTACATCGATCAGTCCACGGACGGTTTCCGCATCCTGGTGCGGGACTCCCCGGTCGCCCAGTCCACGGGGATGTTCGCGTCCCTGATCAGCGACATCGCCCGGCAGGTGGAGGACATCCTGGGGCGGGAGTTCAAGGCGCGGGGCTTCGATCCGAAGCTGGCACCGATGTACTCGCAGATGCTGGTGGGCATGGTGGCGCTCACCGGGCAGTGGTGGCTTGACGTGCGGAAGCCGAAGAAGTCGGAGGTGGCCGCGCACCTGGTGAACCTGGCCTGGAACGGCCTGGAGGGCATGGAGCCCAAGCCCCGATTGATAGGTCGGCGCAAGGTCTGAGGCCAGCGGGTACGCGGCCGGGGCGGTCGGCTCAGTGCGGTTGCGGGAACCAGGCGGTTGCCCACGGGGTCGCGGGAGCCGCCGGGCGGCGCGGCGGGCTGGACGCGGTCGAGGGCGGTGGTGTGGTCACGTGTCGGCCCTCCGGACGGCGACGGCGAAGACCCGGCGGAACGGGAGGACGGTGCCGAACGGTTCCGGGGGGTAGGCGGCGCGGAGCAGCTCCCCGTACTCCTCCAGGAACGCCTGCTGGTCGGCCGGGTCCGGCAGGGCGTCGAGCACCGGGCGCAGCGCCGTGCCCCTGACCCAGTCCAGGACGGGGTTGTCGCCCTGCAGGACGTGGAGGTAGGTGGTCTCCCAGACGTCGACGTCGCAGCCGAGCGCGCTGAGGCGGCGCAGGTACTGCTCAGGGGTGAGGACCCGGTCGGTGGGGCCGGTGGCGTGGGCGAGGCGGCGCCGCCAGTGGGGGCGGTTGGCGACGTCGAAGAGGAGGGTGTGGCTGGGGGAGGTGAAGTTGCCGGGCATCTGGAGGGCCAGGACGCCTCCGGGGCGCAGGCCGGCCACCCAGGCGGGGAAGAGGGTCCAGTGGTCGGGGACCCACTGGAGGGCGGCGTTGGACAGGATGAGGTCGTGGGGGGCGTCCGGGGTCCAGGTGGCGATGTCGGCCTGGGTGAGGTGGAGGCTGCCTGACCGGGCGGTGGGGCCGGCGAGGTGCTCGGCGGCGGTCAGCATCTCCGCGGAGCTGTCCACTCCGGTGATCCGGGCGGCGGGCCAGCGGTCGAGGAGGGAGGCGGTGAGGTTGCCGGGGCCGCAGCCGAGGTCGGTGACGCGTGGGGTGTCACCGCCGGGCAGTGGGGGGATGCGGGCGACGAGGTCGTAGAAGGGGCGGGACCGGTTGCCGGCGTGGCGCAGGTACTGTCCCGGGTCCCAGGTGCCGGAGTGGTTGGACGTCGGGGTGGTGGGGGTGTCGCTCATGCCGCACCTCGGGGGGTTGGTCGTGTCCCGTTGTCTGTGACCTCGTGGTGGTCGCGGATCGAGCCTGCCCCTCAGTTATCTCGATGTCAAGAGACTTCATATCGACACAACCACTACACTGGTCCCATGGAGGACGAGGTCGACCGCTTGGTGGCTGCGTGGCGCAGGGAGCGCCCTGACCTCGACGTGGGGCCGTTGGAGGTGTTGAGCCGGGTCAGTCGGCTCGCCCGCCACCTCGACCGGGCGCGGAGGATCGCCTTCGCCGAGCACGGTCTCGAGCCGTGGGAGTTCGATGTCCTCACGTCCCTGCGTCGGGCGGGTGCGCCGTACCAGCTCTCCCCCGGGCAACTCCTCACCCAGAACCTGGTGACGTCGGGGACGATGACCAACCGCATCGACAGGCTGACCAAGAAGGGCCTCGTCGAACGGCTGCCTGACCCCAGCGACCGGCGCGGTGTGCTGGTGCGGCTCACGGACGAGGGACGTGACCGGGCCGACCAGGCACTCGCCGCGCTGCTGGTGCAGGAACGGGCGATCCTGAGCGGGCTCAGCGCCCGACAGCGGGGCGAGCTGGCGAACCTGTTGCGCCAGTTGGTGGCACCCTTCGACAACGTGCCGGGCTGAGCCGGGCGGGTCAGCCGCCGTGCCGGGCGGCGGGGACGGTGTCCACCGGGCCCACGCCGGCGCGGCGGGCCAGGGCGACGGCGGCGAGGGTGGAGTGCACCCCGAGCTTGCCGAGCACGTTCTGCATGTGGGTGCGGACCGTGTGGGGGGACAGGTAGAGCCGTTCGGCCACCGCCTTGCGACCGAGACCCGCGACCATGCAGCGCAGCACCTCCTGCTCCCGGGGGGTGAGCGACTCGACCAGGCGCTCGCTCTCGGTGCGGTGGCGGCGGGCCGCGGTCAGCTCCCGGAGCACGCCGGTGAGCAGCGCGGGCGGAAGGTGCGTCTCGTCCCTGAGCACCCCGCGGACCACCGCGAGCAGCCGGCTCAGCGAGCAGTCCTTGGCCACCCAGCCGGAGGCTCCGGCCTGGAGCGCGCGGGCGGCGCGCCGGGGGTCGTCGCGGTCGGCCAGGACCACGGCCCTGGTGCCCGGGTGGTCCAACCGGACCTTCTCCACCAGGCCGAGCCCGTCCCCACTGGGCACCGGGGGCGCCCCGTTGTCCCGGGTCAGGCCGTCGCGGGCCTGCGCGGGCCGCATGCCGTCCCGGGCGACCGGGCCCCTGGCGGCTCCGATTCCATCCCTGGCCGCGACGTCCCGGCGCACCAGCCCACGGGCGAGCGGGTCCCGCAGGCCGCCGACCGGAGTGGCGGGCGCCGTGGGGTGGTCGGGGCCGCGCAGGTCGGGGACGCGCTGCGGCGTGGGCTGGCTGCCGGCGCCGAGGTCAGCGTCGACCAGGAGGACGTTGTAGCGGCGGCCGTCGGCGGCGGCCCGCTCCAGACACCGGTGGGCGGCTGCCTCGCTGCCGGCGGCGGACACCTCCACGTCCGGCTCGGCGGCGAGCGCGGCGGCCAGCGACTCGGCGAAGATGCGGTGGTCATCCACGACCAGGACGCGAATCCGTCCCATGATGCTCCCCCCAGGGTGTGGGAACGGGCTGGCTGGGGCCGGCCCGGGACGGGGACCATGACCGCACGGCCGCCGCCGTGCGTGGTGCCACGGTGGTCCCGCCCCGGATGCCGAGCCGCTCGTCTCGCCCCCTGGTACCGGCCCCCACCGGTACCCACTGCTCAGCGTACGACCGCGGGCGGGCAAACGCGGCGGAATCGCAGAACTCCGGCCACCTCCTGCCGTCCCACTCGCTGGGGTTTACCGCAGGCGACGTGCTCCCGGGCCCGGGACGGCGGGGAACATGCGTGGCGGGCGGTGCCCCGCGGCGGCGAACGCCCCGTGGACCGCGGCGCTCACCGGGTCCACCGCGTCCTCCTCCACCAGCACGATCGCCGAGCCGCCGAAGCCGCCCCCGGTCATCCTGGCGCCGAGCGCGCCCGCGGCGTTGGCGGTGTCCACCGCCAGGTCCAGCTCCGGACAACTGATCACGAAGTCGTCCCGCATCGACGCGTGGCTCTCCGTCAGCAACGGCCCGACGTCACGCACCTGACCGGAGTCCAGCAGCGCGACCACCCGGTTCACCCGGTCGTTCTCGGTGACGATGTGCCGGACCAGGCCGCGGGAGGTCGCGTCGGGGAGCGCGGCGAGCGCGGTGTCCAGGTCGTCCAGCGACAGGTCCCGCAGGGCGGGGAGCCCCAGGCTGGCCGCCGCTGCCTCGCAGCCGGCACGGCGCTCGGCGTAGCCGCCGTCGGCGAGGTCGTGCTTGACCTGGGTGTCCACGACGAGCAGGCGCAGCCCGAGGCTGGCGAGGTCGAACGGGACCTGCCGCTGGGCGAGGTCCCGGGTGTCCAGGTGGAGGGCGTGGCCCTCGGTGCAGCAGGCGGACGCCATCTGGTCGAGGACCCCGCAGGGCACGCCCACGAACGCGTTCTCCGCCCGTTGCGCGAACCGGGCCAGCGCCGTGGCGGGCAGCCCCAACTCGTACACGTCGTTCAGCGCGAACGCGACCGCGCACTCCAGCGCGGCCGACGAGGACAGGCCCGCCCCGGTGGGCACGTCGCTGTTCAGGTGGATGTCGGCGCCGTCCACCGGGTGTCCGGCGTCGCGCAGCGCCCACACCACCCCCGCCGGGTAGCCGACCCACCCGCCGCCGGGCCGTGGGGTCAGTTCGCCCACCGCCAGGTCGTGCGTCAGCCCGTCGGGGGCCTGGCCGGAGTGGACCCGGAGTCGCCCGTCGGTACGCGGGCGGACCGCGGCCTCGACGGTGTGCGGCAGCGCCAGCGGCAGCACGAAACCCTCGTTGTAGTCGGTGTGCTCACCGATCAGGTTGACCCGCCCCGGAGCCGCCCACACCCCGGTCGGGGCGTGGCCGTAGAGGCTGGTGAAGGCGCTGGCGGTGTCGTTGGCGGTCACGGGTCGGGACCCCTTTCTGCGGATGCTGGTGCGGCCCGAGGGCCCGGTTTCTTTCGGGTGCCGACGACGCGGTGGGCGAGGGGGACGGGAGGCTGGTGGGGGTGTCCGGCGGTGCCGTGGTCACCCGGCGCGCAGTCCGCGGGCGAAGTCCCAGGCGTCGGAGACGATGTCGGCCAGGTCGGCGCGGCGGGGCCGCCAGCCGAGGACGGTCCTGGCCCGTTCCGCGGACGCGACCAGCACCGCCGGGTCACCGGCCCGGCGGGGGGCGGTGACCGCGGGGACGGGGTGGCCGGTGACCCGGCGGACGGTGTCGATCACCTCGCTGACCGAGAAGCCGTTGCCGTTGCCGAGGTTGCAGATCAGGTGCCGCTCCGCGGGGTCCGGTCGCTGCGGCGCGGACACGGCGTGTGCGTGGTCCAGGGCCAGCAGGTGCGCCGAGGCGAGGTCCGCGACGTGGATGTAGTCCCGCACGCAGGTGCCGTCGGGGGTGGGGTAGTCGTCGCCGAAGACGGAGACGTTCTCCCGCTCGCCGAGGGCGACCTTCAGGACCAGGGGGATCAGGTGGGACTCCGGGTCGTGGCGCTCCCCGTAGGCGCCGTCGGCCCCGGCGACGTTGAAGTAGCGCAGGGAGACCGCGGCGAGGCCGTGGGCGGCGCACTCGCCGCTGATCATGTGGTCCACGGCGAGCTTGCTCGCGCCGTAGGGATTGGTCGGCGCGGTCACCGCGGACTCGGGGATGGGAACGGTGTCCGGTTCGCCGTAGGTGGCGGCGGTCGAGGAGAAGACCAGGGTGCGCACGCCGGAGGACCGCATGGCGGCGAGCAGCGCGATGGTGCCCCCGACGTTGTTGCGCCAGTACTTCTCCGGGTTCACCACGGACTCGCCGACCTGGGAGCAGGCGGCGAAGTGCAGCACCCCGTCGTAGGTGGGATCGAGGACCTGTTCGGCGTCCTGCACCCGGCCCTGCACGAACTCGGCCTGCGGGGGCACCGCCTCGCGGAACCCGGTGGACAGGTCGTCCAGCACGGTCACCCGGTGTCCGGCCCGCAGGAGGTGGTCGGCGACGACGCTGCCGACGTACCCGGCACCTCCGGTGACCAGGTAGCGGCGTGGGGATTCAGCGGACACGGGTGGCCACCTCTCGCAGTTTGCTGGCCGCCGTCTCCGGCGGCACGTCATTGATGAACACCCCCATACCGGACTCCGACCCAGCGAGGAACTTCAACCTGCCCGACGCGCGGCGGATGGTGAAAAGTTCCAGGTGGAGGGCGTACTCCGGACGGGCCTGAGGGGTGCGGGGGGATTGGTGCCAGGCCGAGATGTACGGCGTGGGGCCGGCGTCGTCGCCGAACAGGCGGTCGAAGCGGCGCAGCAGTTCCAGGTAGATCCCAGGGAACTCGGCGCGCGCGGCGTCGTCGAGCTCGGTCAGGTCGGGGACCCTGCGGTGCGGGTAGAGGTGCACTTCGTAGGGCCAGCGGGCGGCGTGCGGCACGAAGGCGGTCCAGTGGTCGCCGGACAGGACGACGCGGGTCCCGGTGTCCCGTTCCCTGGTCAGGACGTCGTCGAAGAGGTTGCGGCCGGTGCGCTGCCGGTGGGCGGCGACCGAGGCGAGCATCTGTTCGGTGCGGGGGGTGGTGAACGGATAGGCGTAGATCTGGCCGTGCGGGTGGCCCAGGGTCACCCCGATCTCCCGGCCCCGGTTCTCGAAGCAGAACACCTGCTCCACGCCGGGGAGGCGAGCGAGTTCCGCGGTGCGGTCAGTCCAGGCGTCGAGGACGAGCCGCGCCTGGTCGGGTCCGAGGTCGGCGAACGACAGGTCGTGGTCCGCGGTGAAGCACACCACCTCGCAGCGGCCGGCGCCGGGGCGGGTGACGAACTCGGGAACGACGGTGGCGGGACCTGCCGCAGGGGGCCGGTCGTCGTCGGGGCCGCCGGCCAGCGAGGGGAAACGGTTCTCGAAGACGACGACGTCGTAGTCGGCCGCGGGTATCTCGCTGTGCCTGCCCTCCCGGGAGGGGCACAGCGGGCACTCGTCCGCCGGCGGGTGGTAGGTGCGGCTCTGCCGGTGCGAGGCGATCACCACCCACTCGTCGAGGAGCGGGTCGTGATGGAGCCGGGAGCGGGAGGTGCCGCCGTCCAGGGGACGCGGGTCGGGGGTGTCGCGCACGGCGTCGTCCCGGGAGTCGTAGTAGATCAACTCGCGACCGTCCGCCAGTCGGGTCGTCGTCTTCTTCACCCTGTGCCTCGCAAAGCGCCCCCAATGGTAAACATAAACAAACACATCAGACCATGCTTGAACAGTCCTGTCCAGCGATGCCCAACGGGCACCACGGGACACGGGTCCAGCGATGCCCAACGGGGCACCGCTGGACATGGGTCGGTTACCCATAGAGCGGCAGAAGTCTCCCCCTACCAGAAACCCACAGAATTCGACGCCCATGCGTCCGGTGAAGGATGCCGCGACACGGCACAGGGACAGGAGAACCGAGCGCGCGGCACCGCCCCCGGGTGCGCCTACGGCCGGTCGCCCGTGGCCCGGTCGAGCAGGCCGGTGCGGGCGGCCAGGGCCGCGGCCTCCAGACGGGACCCCACGCCCAGCTTCATCAGCACCCGCTGCACGTGGGTGCGGGCGGTGCTCGGCGCGATCCCCATCCCGGCGGCGATCAACCGGGTGTCCTCCCCCTCGGCGACCCGCACCAGGACCTCCACCTCCCGCGGGGTGAGCATCTGCAACAGCCGGGCGCCCTCGTCGTCGGGTTCCACAGCGGGGTTGAGGAGCTCGGCGAACGACTGCTGGAGGAGCTGCGGGGCCACCGCTACCTCACCCGCGCGGGCCTTGACCATCGCCCGCTCCACGCCCTCTATCCGCTCGTCGTGCCGGACGTAACCGGACGCCCCGGCGGCGAAGGCGGCGGCGATCCCCCGGGGGTTGGGCACCGGGCCCAGCACCACCACGGCCACCCCGGGCCGCTCCCGTTTGATCCGCAGCACCGAGTCGAACGCCGCCGGCTCATTCGGGCCGGAGGTCCCGATCAAACACACCTCAGGGGTGCGGCTGAACACCAGGTCGGCAGCCGCACCGCTGGGCGCGGCGGCAGCCAGGACCCGGTGGCCACGCAGCTTGAGCGCGGAGGCCAGCGCCTCGGCGAGCAGGCGGTGGTCGTCCACGACGACGAGCCGGACGCCCATGGCGGTTCCTCTCCTAGGGACCCGAACCACGCTGATCCACACAGACCTTAGCGCCGGAAGGTACACGCTAGTTCGACACAGGGTGGCATTCACCAGCCGGAAAACCCCGGCCTGTCGGCCAGGCCGGGGTTTTCTGGCTCGTTTGCGACCACAGGGTGTCCAGCTCCGGTGGGTCGGCGGTACGCCGCCTCAGCCCTCGGCCAACTCCAGCCAGGTGGTCTCCAGGTCGTCCCGCTGCTCGGTGATCCGGCGGAGCTCGGCGTCGAGCTCGGCGACCTTGGCGAAGTCGGTGGCGTGCTCGGCCATGCTGGCGTGCAACTCCCGTTCCCGGACGGAGAGCTTGTCCAGTTGCCGTTCGATGCGGGCCAGTTCCTTCTGCGCCGCACGGGTGTCCCCACCGCTCCTGCGCGGGGCAGCCGGCGGCGCGGCGGCCTGGCGGGCGGCCTGGCGCCGCTCCAGGTACTCGTCGATACCGCGGGGCAGCATCCGCAGGCTGCGGTCACCCAGCAGGGCGAAGACCCGGTCCGTGGTGCGCTCGACGAAGTAACGGTCGTGGCTGATCACCATCAGCGAGCCGGGCCAGCCGTCCAGCAGGTCCTCGAGCTGGGTGAGGGTCTCGATGTCCAGGTCGTTGGTCGGCTCGTCCAACAGCAGCACGTTGGGCTCGTCCATCAGCAGGCGCAACAGTTGCAGCCGGCGCCGCTCACCTCCGGAGAGGTCCCCGACCGGGGTCCACTGCCTCTCCCTGGTGAAGCCGAACCGCTCGCAGAGCTGGCTGGCCGTCAACTCCCTCCCCCTGCCCAGGTCAACACGCTGACGGACCTTCTCCACCGCCTCGAGCAGCCGCCACGTGGGATCGAGTTCCGCGACCTCCTGGGAGAGGTAGGCGAGCCGCACGGTCCTGCCGACGACCACCCGGCCCGCCGCCGGCTGCCGCTCCCCCTCGCTGGCCGCGGCCTCGGCGAGGACCCGGAACAGGGAGGTCTTGCCCGCGCCGTTGACCCCGACCAGGCCGATCCGGTCCCCGGGTCCCAGTTGCCAGGTGAGGTGCTCGAGCAGCACCCGGGGGCCGGCCTGGACGGTGACGTCGGTGAGGTCGAACACGGTCTTGCCGAGCCGGGAGTTGGCGAACCTCATCAGCTCGACGGTGTCCCGCGGCGGAGGCACGTCGGCGATCAGCTCGTTGGCGGCCTCGATCCGGAACCGGGGCTTGGAGGTGCGGGCCGGGGCGCCCCGGCGCAGCCAGGCGAGTTCCTTGCGGACCAGGTTCTGCCGCTTGGTCTCCTCGGTGGCCGCGATCCTCGCCCGCTCGGCGCGGGCGAACACGTAGTCCGAGTAGCCGCCGTCGTACTCGTGGACGGTGCCGCCCTGGACGTCCCACATCCGGGTGCAGACCTGGTCCAGGAACCACCGGTCGTGGGTGACGACCACCAGGGCACAGCGGCGCACCCGCAGGTGGGCAGCGAGCCAGGCGATGCCCTCGACGTCGAGGTGGTTGGTGGGCTCGTCGAGGACGATCAGGTCCTGTTCGGCGATGAGCAGCTTGGCCAGGGCGATCCGTCGGCGTTCACCACCGGACAGCGGCCCGATGACGGTGTCCAGGCCCTGGTCGAACCCGGGGAGGTCCAGGCCGCCGAAGAGCCCGGTGAGCACGTCACGGATCTTGGCGTCACCGGCCCACTCGTGGTCCGCGCGGTCGCCGACCACCTCGTGGCGGACCGTGGCGGACGGGTCCAGCGAGTCGCCCTGGGAAAGCATGCCCAGCCGCAGCCCCCCCGCGTGGGTGACCCGTCCCGCGTCGGGCTCCTCGACCCGGGCCAGCAGCCGCACCAGGGTCGTCTTGCCGTCGCCGTTGCGGCCGACGACACCGACCCGGTCGCCCTCGTTGACCCCGAGGGAGAGGCCGTCAAGCAGGGTCCGGGTGCCGTAGACCTTGCGCACTGCCTCGAGGTTCACAAGGTTGACAGCCACGTTCTCTCGTTCTCCCCGGGTCCGCTGTGTGGTCGATCACCTCCAGGGTAGTCGGCCGACCCCTTATTCCCTTCCCCGCCGGCTATGGAAGCGCCGCTGCGCGGCGGCCGGCGGGGGTGCCCCTTGTNCCCCTCCCCGCCGGCTCGGCAAGCGCCGCTGCGCGGCGGCCGGCACCCCCTATTCCCCTTCCCCGCCGGCTATGGAAACGCCGCTGCGCGGCGGCCGGCGCCCCCTATTCCCCCTCCCCGCCGGCTATGGAAACGCCGCTGCGCGGCGGCCGGCGGGGGTGCCCCCTGTTCCCCTCCCCGCCGGCTCGGCAAGCGCCGCTGCGCGGCGGCCGGCGGGGGTGCCCTGCCGGCTCGGGAAGCGGCCGGCGGCTCAGGTGATGACGGCGGCGCCGGGGACGGGGCCGTGGGCGACCCGGACCGACTGGCAGTTTCCGCTGGCCAGCAGCGCCTCGGCGATGTCGTTGGCCGCCTCCGTGTCCTTGGCGAGGAACGCGCAGGTCGGGCCGGAGCCGGAGACCAGGGCGCCCAGGGCGCCGGCCTCCGTGCCGGTGTGCAGGGTGGCGGCCAGCGCCGGCCTCAGCGACAGCGCCGCGGCCTGGAGGTCGTTGGCCTCCCCGAGCAGGGCGCCGAGAGCCACCGGGTCGCCGCGGCGCACCGCGTCGAGCACCTCGGGGTCCGGCTCCGGCTCGGGCCGGTCGGCGACGGTCCAGCCCTGGCCGCCGCGCCGGCGCAGCTCGTCACAGGCCCGGAAGACCTCGGGGGTGGACAGGCCGCCATCAGCCATGGCGAACACCCAGTGGAGGGTCTCACCCGCGGGCAACGGCTCCAGGACCTCACCCCGCCCGCGGCCCAGGGCGACCCCGCCGAGCAGCGGGAACGGCACGTCGCTGCCGAGGTCGGCGGCGAGCCCGAGCAGCTCCTGCCGGCTGGTACCGGTGCCCCACAGGGCGTCGCAGGCGACCAGTGCCGCGGCACCGTCCGCGCTGCCCCCGGCCATCCCGCCGGCCACCGGGATGTCCTTGGCGATGTGCAGGTGCACCCGGGGTTCCAGGCCGTGGCGGGCAGCGAGCAGCCGTGCCGCCCTGGCGGCGAGGTTGGTGTCGTCCACCGGCACCTGGTGGGCCTGGGCGCCGGACACGGTGAGCCGCAGGGCGTCGGCCGGGGTGACCGAGACCTCGTCGTACAGCGAGACGGCGCAGAAGACGTTGGCCAGGTCGTGGTAGCCGTCCGGGCGCACGCCCCCGACCACGAGCTGGACGTTGACCTTCGCGGGGACACGGACGGTGATGGTCGGCACGGTGGCTGCTCCCAACGACGGTGGTTCGAGGCGCGGTGCCGGGGCGGGCCCGGAGCTGGACAGCGTTACGTTAGCGGGCGGTGCTCGGCGATCCTGGCGAACTCCGCCACCGTGAGCTCCTCCCCGCGGGCGCGGGGGGACACCTCCGCGGCGAGCAACGCCGACTCGGCGGCGGCGGCCGACCCGGCCCAGCCGGCGAGGGCCGCCCGCAGCGTCTTGCGGCGCTGCGCGAACGCCGCGTCCACCACCGCGAACACCTCCCGTCGGCTGGCCCGGGTGGTGGGCGGGTCCCGGCGGACCAGGGAGACGAGCCCGGAGTCCACGTTGGGCGCCGGCCAGAACACGTTGCGGCCGATGGCCCCGGCCCGCCGCACCTCGGCGTACCAGTTGGCCTTGACCGAGGGGACTCCGTACACCTTGTTCCCCGGGGCGGCGGCGAGTCGGTCGGCGACCTCGGCCTGCACCATCACCAGGGTGCGCCCGACGGTGGGGAACGTGGCCAGCATGTGCAGCAGCACCGGGACGGCCACGTTGTAGGGGAGGTTGGCCACCATTGCGGTGGGGGGCGGCCCCGGCAGTTCGGTGACGTGCAGGGCGTCCTCGTTGACGAGTTCGAACCGGTCGGCGCGTTCCGGGAGCCGGGCACGGACGGTGCTGGGGAGAGCTGCGGCCAGCCCCGGGTCGATCTCCACGGCCACCACCCGGTCGGCGGCCTGGAGCAGCGCGAGGGTGAGCGACCCGAGTCCCGGTCCGACCTCCACCACCACGTCGTCGGGGGTGACCTCGGCGGTGCGCACGATGCGGCGGACCGTGTTGGCGTCGATGACGAAGTTCTGCCCGAGCTGTTTGGTGGGGCGCACGCCCAGCGCGGCGGCGAGTTCGCGGACGTCCGCGGGGCCGAGCAGCGGGCCGGGGTCGGAGGCGGTACGGGAGGTCACGTGAAGAGCCTACGGCTGTCCCGACGGGGGCAGCGTCCCGTGTCCGGCCGGGGCGGCCCTCGGACCGCCCCGTCCCGCGGCCCTGGCTCCCCGTCCCGCGGTTCCCCGGCCGGCGGGCTCGGCTACGGGTGCCGGGCCCGTACGGCCTCCCACCAGGTGACGACTCGGTCGGCCATCCGCTCCACCTCCAGGGTGGCCGGATCGAGCCCGAAGTGCTGCTCCATCTCGTTCCACAGGTACGCGCTGATCCCCGTTCGGTCGGCGCCCCGCCACAGTCTCCTGAGCAGCGGCCCGATCATGCAGTCGTACTCGTCCTGGACCAGCTCGGCGACCCCGATCGGGTCCCACTCGTTGAGAAGGAACCGGAGGTTGCCGGACTGGGCGGCGACCTGCTGTGTGTCCATGCCTGCCCCCTCGGCCACCCCACGGGGTGCGGACACCCGGCCGGCACCCCGCTCGGCCGGCCCCGCGGGCGGACCAACCAGGGTAAGCGGAAGGTGTCGGGAAGTCAGTAGGTGAAGGCCCGAGCGGTGTTGGCCGCCACGGCCGCGGCCAGTTCGTCCTCGTCGTCGCCGCGTACCGCGGCCATCGCGCGGAGGGTGACCGGGATCAGGTACGGCGCGTTGGGGCGCCCCCGGTGGGGAACCGGGGTGAGGAACGGGGCGTCGGTCTCCACCAACAGCAGTTCCCGGGGGGCCGCAAGCAGCGCGTCGCGCAGGGGTTGCGCGGAACCGAAGGTGACGTTGCCGGCGAACGACATCCACCAGCCGTGGTCGGCGCACACCTTGGCCATGGCGGCGTCCCCGGAATAGCAGTGGAAGACCACCCGGTCCGGGGCGCCCTCCTCGGCGAGGACGCGCAGGACGTCGTCGTGGGCCTCCCGGTCGTGGATGACCAGGGTCTTGTCGTGCCGCTTGGCGATGTCGATGTGCCGGCGGAACGACTCGTGCTGGATGGCGACGCCCTCGGGGCCGGTCCTGAAGTAGTCGAGGCCGGTCTCCCCGACGCCGCGCACCTGCGGCAACGCGGCCAGGGCGGCGATCTCGTCGAGCGCGGCGTCCAGGGCGGCCCGGCCACCGGGCGGGCGGCGCTGACCGCTCCAGCCGTCGGGGTCCCCCAGGACCAGCCGCGGCGCCTCGTTGGGGTGGAGCGCCACGGTGGCCCACACGGCGGGGTGTGCGGCGGCGAGGTCGGCCGCCCACCGGGAACCGGCGACGTCACAGCCGACCTGGACAACCGTCTCCACGCCGACGGAGGCCGCCGCGGCCAGGGCGTCGGCCGGGTCCCCGGACTGCATGTCGAGGTGGGTGTGGGAGTCCGCCACCGCCACCCGGAGTGGCTCCGGCAGCGGCGGAGGCGTCGCCCGGTCCTTGCGTTCGTTCCGGCTCACCCGGCGGCCTCCGGCAGCGCACGCGCCACGGCGCCGTTCACGCGGTCTTGCCTTCCTCCTCCAGACGCGGGAAGAGCACCGCGCCCTTGGTGACCGTGGCTCCGGCCGGGAGCTGCCCCCACCGCCCGGCCTGCCGCACCGGCTGGTCGGACAGCGCGCCGAGCGCGTCCTGGGCCCCCAGCGAGTCCCAGAGCTTGCCGCAGGTCTCCGGGAGCACCGGGTTGAGCAGCACCGCGACCGCGCGCAGCGCCTCGGCGGCGGTGTAGAGGATGGTCGCGAGCCTCGCCCGGGCCTGCGCGGAGTCGTCCTTGGCCACCTTCCACGGGGCCTGCTCGGTCAGGTACCCGTTGACCTGCTTGATGAAGTCGAAGACGGCCGCGATACCGCCCGCGAAGTCCAGTTCGTCGCCGATCCTGGTGTCGGCGTCGGTCACCGCCGCCGACAGCGACGCGGCCAGTGCCCGTTCGGCGTCGCCCACCGCGGTGGCTTCGGGCAGGGCCCCGTCGAAGTACTTCACGACCATGGCCGCGACCCGGGAGGCCAGGTTCCCGAAGTCGTTGGCGAGCTCCGAGGTGTAACGGGCGGAGAAGTCCTCCCAGGAGAACGAGCCGTCCTGCCCGAACGCGATGGCGCGCAGGAAGTACCACCGGTACGCCTCCACCCCGAAGTGCCCGGTGAGCTGCTGGGGGGAGATGCCGGTGAGGTTGGACTTGCTCATCTTCTCGCCGCCGACCATCAGCCAGCCGTGGGCGAACACCTTGCCCGGCAGTGGCAGTCCGTTGGCCATGAGCATCGCCGGCCAGATCACCGCGTGGAACCGGAGGATGTCCTTGCCCACCAGGTGCACGTCGGCCGGCCAGACCTTGGAGAACCTCTCCGGTTCCGAGCCGTAGCCCACCGCGGTGGCGTAGTTGAGCAGCGCGTCCACCCAGACGTAGATCACGTGCTTGGGGTCCCACGGGATGGGGATGCCCCAGTCGAAGGTGGACCGGGAGATCGACAGGTCCTGGAGGCCCTGCCGGACGAACTGCACCACCTCGTTGCGGGCGGAGGCCGGCTGGATGAAGTCCGGGTTGGCCTCGTAGAACTCCAGCAGCCTGGGGCCGTAGGAGGAGAGCCGGAAGAAGTAGTTCTCCTCCTTGAGCATCTCCACCGGCCGCTTGTGGATCGAGCAGAGCCGGACGCCGCCGTCCCCGTCGATCAGCTCGGCGGGAGTCTTGTACGCCTCGCAGCCCACACAGTACGGGCCCTCGTAGCCGCCCTGGTAGATCTCACCCTTGTCGTACAGGTCCTGCACGAACTCCTGCACCCGCTGGGTGTGCCGGGGCTCGGTGGTGCGGATGAAGTCGTCGTTGGCGATCTCCAGGTGCTCCCAGAGGGGCTTCCAGGACTCCTCCACCAGCTTGTCGCACCACTCCTGGGGGGAGAGGCCGTTCGCCTCGGCCGTGCGCATGATCTTCTGACCGTGCTCGTCCGTCCCGGTCAGGTACCACACCTTCTCGCCACGCTGGCGGTGCCAGCGGGTGAGCACGTCACCGGCGACGGTCGTGTAGGCGTGGCCCAGGTGCGGAGCGTCGTTCACGTAGTAGATCGGAGTCGTGACGTAGAACGCCGGGGCGTCCGCGCCCGCGCCGACCGCGCGCTCCGCGGTTTCTTCAGATCCAGTGGCCGCCATGGTCATGAATCCTAACGGCCACGGCTGTCCCGTCCCCAACCCGTTGTCCACGGGCCGGGACGGCGCCCGGTCCGCCGCCCCACCGGCCCGCTGACGGTCCGGGTGCGTCAGGCCGCCGGCCCTGACCTGCGGTGCGGGGACAGGTTCCGCAGGATCGCCGGCAGGTGCCAGTGGTGGCGGCCCCCGCCGCGCCCTTCGTCGCCGCCCTCGGCCACGGCGTCGCGGTCGGGGGTGGAGCGGTCGTTGTTCCCGCCGCCACGCCCGGCCCGGGAACCGCCCCGTGCGCGTTCGGTGCGGGACAGCAGCGCCGAGACGGTGCCGGCCTGCATGATGCGGATCAGGTGGCCGCCGCAGTTCTCACAGGTCGGCCGGGTCAACGGGGAGGGGATGGTGCGGCCCTCCACGGAGTAGGCCACCACGGTGGCGCCGTGGGGTCCCGTGCGGTGCCGTATCTCGTAGGACTGCTCCCAGGCGTGGGCGCACCGCAGACAGGCGAAGGAGTACGCCTCGTGCACCACGTCGTCGGGGCCGGTGGTGGAGGAGGTTCCGAAGGTCTCGCTCATGGCAGCTCCCGATGCCCTCCGGACAGTCGTCCGGACCGGGTCTTTCTCTCCAGCGAACGCCCCCCAGCAGTCAGCTCATAGGAAGAATGCCGGCCTTTGGGTGAGATTTGGCGCCCCCATGGCCCCAGTTGACCTGGGAGCCCGTCCGGCTTTACCTCCGCGACGCGCCCTTTACCCGGGTCCGTTGACCGGAGCCGCGGAGCCTACGAAAGTCGATCGCGATTCCGTTTGCGTGCCAGGAGACGTTCGGGAACGATCTATCGAATACCAGTACGACACGAGCTCGAACCGAAGGGACACTCCATGACCACACGTGCCGTGGTGGAGGAACTGCTGCGCCGGATCGGTACGGGCGACCCCGAGCACATCGCCGAGCTGTACGCCGAGCGGGGCGACTGGAAGCTGGACTGGCCGGAGGCCGAGCACGGCCGCGCCGCCACCCCGTGGATCCGCCACCGGTCCACCCGGGCCGACGCCGCCGCCCACTACCGTGAGCTGGCCGAGCACCATGTGCTCGAGGACGTGGCCACCGTGATCGAGCGCATCCTCATCGACGGGGATGACGCGGTCGTGCTCGGTGAGATCCGCCAGACCGCCCGGCCCACCGGACGTGCCTACCGGGCACGGTTCGCCCTGCACCTCACCGTCGAGAACGGCCTCGTCACCCGGCACCACGTCTACGAGGACAGTCTCGCCGTCGCCCAGGCGTTCGAGCCGGAGGGGTCCGAGGAGCGCGGCTGATCCCGCCCGTGCGGACGCGGGTTGCCCCCCCCCGCGCCGAGGTGGTCGTTCACCACCGGGACCGGCTCTACGACGGGGGCTGGCCGTCGCGCCGCTTGACGGCCACCACCGCGTCGAAGACGGCGCGCTTGGGAAGCCCCGCACCGGCGGCCACCGCGCTGATGGCCTCCTTCCGGCTCTCCCCCGACTGCTCCCGGGCGGCCACCCGGCGCGCCAGCTCCTCGTCGGTGAACTGTTCCGGCACGGCCGGGGGAGCGCCGGCGACCACCACGGTGATCTCGCCGCGCACCCCGGGGGCGGCCCACTCGGCGAGTTCGCCCAGCGGTCCCCGCCGCACCTCCTCGTAGGTCTTGGTGAGTTCCCGGCACACCGCGGCCGGTCGATCGGCGCCGAACGCCTGCGCCATCGCGGCCAGCGAGGCGGCAAGGCGGTGCGGGGACTCGAAGTAGACGAGGGTCCGTGGCTCGCCCGCCACCTCAGCCAGCCGCGCGGCACGCTCCCCCGACTTGCGCGGCACGAACCCCTCGAAGCAGAAGCGGTCCACCGGCAGCCCGGACAGGGTCAGCGCGGTCAACACCGCGGAGGGCCCCGGAACGGCGGTGACCCGCACCCCGTGCTCAACGGCGGCGTTGACCAGCCGGTACCCGGGGTCGGACACCGACGGCATCCCGGCATCGGTCACCAGCAGCACCCGCGCCCCACCGGTGAGCGCGGCCACCAGATCCGGGGTGCGGGCCGTCTCGTTGCCCTCAAAGTAAGACACCACCCGCCCGGGCGGCGCCACCCCCAAGGCCGCCGCGAGCCGCCGCAACCGCCGGGTGTCCTCCGCCGCCACCACGTCCGCCTCCGCCAACTCCACGGCAAGCCGCGGCGGCGCGTCCCGCACATCACCGATGGGGGTTCCCGCAAGTACCAGCACACCGTTCACCCACCCATCCTCCCAGCCCACCAAGCCCCCCACGGCCCACGGCCCCCGCACACAAGCAGCCGCAGCGGCACCTTCGCTCCGAGAACGAGCGACCGCACGACGAGGAACGCCGGCAGGGGCACCCCAAAGCGGCCGACGGCGAGCGAACCCCCGGGAAAACCCGCAGTGTCGTGCAGCCCCACCCCGGCGACGCGAAGACGTGAGCGAGCCAAAGGCCGCGCCCCTGCCAAGAGACGAAGCCAGCGACCGAGGAACGAGGGAGCCGGCTGAGGAACGCCGGCAGGGGCACCCCAAAGCGGCCGGAGGCGAGCGAACACACAAAAGCAGCCGGCGGCGAGCGAACACAGGTAAGGCCGCACCCACTCCCCTTCCTTCCCTACGATGGCCCGGTGACCAGTGACACCGCCACCCAGGCACCAGCCGGCGCCGACCCGGGCCCTGCGGAGGAGGTGGCTGTCCGTCCCG
>NZ_KB904699.1 GCF_000380165.1 Wenjunlia vitaminophila DSM 41686 | reverse complement strand
GGACTGGTACAACTACCACCGACCCCACACCGGCATCGGCGGCCACCCACCAGCCACCCGCGTCACCAACCTGCCCGAACAACACACCTAGGGCCAGGCCCTAGGCCCGGCGGCCGGCCCAGTGGCCCGGGAAACCAGGTGGGACGGGCCGGCACGGGGTGCGACAATGACCTCACCATGGCCAAAGAGACTGGACGCAAGCTGATCGCGCAGAACCGCAAGGCGCGGCACGACTACCTCATCGAGGACACCTACGAGGCGGGTATGGCCCTGACCGGGACCGAGGTCAAGTCGCTCCGTCTCGGACGTGCCTCGCTGGTGGACGGGTTCGCGCAGATCGAGGGCAACGAGGTCTGGCTGCACCACGTGCACATCCCCGAGTACAGCCAGGGCACCTGGACGAACCACGCCGCGCGACGCAAGCGCAAGCTGCTGCTCCACCGGGGCGAGATCGAGAAGCTGAGGGTCAAGACGCAGGAGACCGGGCACACCCTGGTCCCGCTCTCCCTGTACTTCAAGGACGGCCGGGCCAAGGTGGAGATCGCCGTGGCGAAGGGCAAGAAGCTGCACGACAAGCGGCAGGCGCTGCGGGAGAAGCAGGACCGCCGCGAGGCGGATCGGGCGATTGCCGCCGCCCGTCGCCGGCAGCGGGGCTGACCAGGCCCGGCGCGTCCCGGGGGGCCCCGTGGCGCCGGCGGGAATGGCGTGGCACGCCCCTGCGTTGTGACCTATGATGGCGCCCGGACCCGGCCTCGTCGCAGGTGCCGGCCCGCGGACGGTTCACACCGGGCAGCGGGATGTTTGACAACTGAAGAGAACATCACCATGGGGGTGATCGGTTTCGACTGTGGATGTCGAAGCAGGGGAAGCGAGCCGAGGAAGCGGTAATGATCTCGTTAACCATATGCCGCAAAAAAATAATCGCCGATTCCAAGCGCGATTCCTTCGCCCTCGCTGCCTGATTAGAACAGTCAGCGACCACGCGAAGTGTCGGACCGGGAGTGTTCCCGACCCGGACCCCGGCATCATCTAGGGAACTCCACCGCTAGTCCCGGCCACGGGGGCTAGCGGAAAACCTCACAGTGGCTGGGCCTGTCGGAGACTTGTCTGCGTGATCTCCGGGGCCGAGAAACTCGTAGCAGACTGCGCTCGGAGAAGCCCTGGTTTTACACCACAGGACGCGGGTTCGATTCCCGCCACCTCCACCATGGAAAGGGCGACGTGGGCCGCGGAGACGCGGGCCGCGTCGCCCTTTTGTCATTCCATGTCACTCGCCGTTCCATGTCACTCGCCGTTCCGCGTCACCCGTCGTTCACGTCGCCCCGCCGTCCACGTCACCGTCCTGGCCGGTCGTGGCGGGCCGGGGCGCGATGCCGGCGAGCACGGTGCGGGCGAGGTCGGTGGCGAAGACGTCCAGGGGTTGGGCGTAGGGCTCGTCCGAGAAGACATGGAGGAAGGCGCGCTGGAAGCAGGCGCCGAGGACCAGGCTGGCCGCGGCGACCGGGTCGGCCTCCCGGTGGACCCTGCCGGCGGCGCGCTCGATCCGCAGGTAGGTGGCGAGCGCCTCCAGGGGCCGGTGCGGCCCGGCGTTGAGGCGGTGCAGTCCCTCGCGGTGGCGGCGCAGCAGCGCTGGTTCGGCGAAGAGGGAGCCGGCGATGGGCGTGCTGGACTCGTAGAACAGCACGGCATGCCGGACGATCTCCACCAGGTTCTCCTGGACCGTCCGCTGGCCGGGATCGACGCTCAACTCGGCGAGCAGCGGACCGAGGCGCGGTAGCCGCTCCTCCAGGACCTGCACGAACAGGTCCTCCTTGCTGGAGAAGTGCTTGTAGAGGGCGGCCTCGGAGCAGTCCGCCGCGCGGGCGATCTCCTTGGTCGTGGTGTGGGCCAGGCCGACGGTGCGCAGCAGTCGTTCTGCGGCGTCGAGAATTCGGGTCCTGGCGGGCGCGGGTTGCATCAACGGCTCCTGCTGGACGGTGAGTGTTCACTCACCCTAGGGTAAGTAAACATTCACTCACCAGGGGGTACGTGATGGAACTCACGGTCTTCGGAGCAACGGGTGGGACCGGGCGGGAGCTGGTGCGGCAGTCGCTGGAGGCGGGACACCGGGTGACCGCGGTCGTGAGGGACCCGGCGCGCCTACCGGTCAGCCATGAGCGGCTGACCGTGCTGACCCTTGACGTGACCGACGCGGAGGCGCTGCGGCCCGCGGTCGAGGGACGGGAGGCGGCCCTGTC
This sequence comes from Wenjunlia vitaminophila DSM 41686, assembly GCF_000380165.1. Taxonomy (GTDB): domain Bacteria; phylum Actinomycetota; class Actinomycetes; order Streptomycetales; family Streptomycetaceae; genus Wenjunlia; species Wenjunlia vitaminophila. The sequence goes on along the minus strand of NZ_KB904699.1, from coordinate 25,826 downwards.
CGCGCTGGGCTCACCCAGCAATAAGGGGGCGGGGATCGCGTCGGCGGGCACCAGGGCGATCCTGCGCGCACTGGAGGACAGCGGGGTCCGTCGTTACGTCGGTGTGAGCGCCGCTCCGGTGGGGCCGATACCGGCGGAGGAGAACGTCCTGGGACGGAAGGTGATCATTCCGTTGGTGCGCAAGGCGCTGGCCGCGGTCTACGCGGACCTGGCGGTGATGGAGGAGGAGATCAGGCGCAGCGCCGTGGAGTGGACCGTCGTGCGACCTCCTCACCTCAAGGACAAGCCGTTGACCAGGAGCTACAGAAAGTCAACGGGCGGGGTGGTGCCCAACTCCCGCTGGATCTCCCGGGCGGACCTGGCCCACGCCATGCTGTCGTTCCTGAACGACCCGGCGATGGTCAAGCAGGTGGTCGGGGTCGGCAGGTAGTGCCCTCCGCGGGGACGGCGCCGTTGGCCTGGACCTCGGCGGGGCCGCGGCCAGGCGGGAGGAACCAGCAGCGCGGCGGCGCTGTCCCCCGGAAGCCCCAGCCGTCCGAGGCTCGCCCGCGGTTGCGACGGCGGTCGGACGGGGGTGGGTCAAGCGTTCGCGGTGCGTGACGAGAACATTCGTAGGATCGCTCGTCCGCGGTCCTTGCGGGCCTCGCGCTGGCTGTCCATGATGCGCTGCCGCTCCTCCTGGAACCCGCTCGAGCGCAGTACCTTCGCCCGCTGTTCCATGTAGGCGGCGGGATCCTCCTGGAACTCCTTCATCAGCTCGGACTCGACGGAACCGTCTGTTGATGGGGCCTTGCCCCAACCCGAATCCTTGCTCATGCGACTGCCCCCAATTCAGTTGGCACTGGCTCCTGCGCGGGTTCCCTTTATCGGCGTGCTTTTCGGGACTGATTCCGAAATTCCGCTTTCGGGTCCCACTTGGGAGCCGCGCTTCCAGGCGGGCGTACCATAACAACGTGTCAGAATATCCGCTGCCTGGGTGATTTGTCAAGTCGGCCTCCGTTCACCTGCAGTGGGAAACCGGGCCGCCTCCGGTGTGTGAGTGGAGAACGCGATGGATGACCGAACCTCGGACGCAGGTGGAGTTCCGGTGGACGGAATACCCTTCGTTCGGGATGTCGCTTTACCGTACGTGTTCGAACAGTTGTGTGCTGGCGGTGATGGTGGGCGCCCCGTGCGAGAATTCGATGGAACCGTCCGGCAGTTAGGTATTCTTTTGGCCGTGCTGCCCCGGTGCTACGCTCGCGCATCATGGGGAGCAGGCGGTGGGTCCTTAGCCGGGGCACGGTTGTTGCGGGATTCCTCAGTGTTCTTTCGTACACCGCCTCCATAGTCGCGGGTCTCGAGCAACCGACCTGGCTGTTGATATCCGTCATCGGTGCCGGGTCACTGGCCGTCGTCTTCACCATCGTCCTGTCCGCCCGTGACGTGCGCACCGCGGAACAGGCGGCGCACCAGGCTGCCGCGGAGCAGCGTCGGGCACTCCAGGAGATGCTGGTCCCGCTGGTCCACACCCTGGGCGAGGTGGCCGCCCGGCCGTCGGCACGCGAGCGGGAGAGGCTCCAACAACGCATGAAATCCGCGGTCGTCGGAGCTGCCAGAATCATCGGGCCGGAGAACACCCGCGCCTGTCTGCTGGAAATCGCCGGACCACCGGGGGGCCGCGTCCTGAGCTGCCCCACGGGTCTGTGGTTCGGGAGGCAGGAGGCCCCGAGAGCCGTTTTCTGCGAGGGGGAGCCGCGCGGTGACCGTTTACTGAGGCATATGGACCAGCGCCGGCCGTTATTCGTCCCCGACATGGAACTCGAACCCCCGGAGCAGCGGACGCGGAGCCGCACCTACCGGACGTGCATCGCCGCGGCCGTCGCCCCGTCCGCCAACCATGAGGCCTTCGGTCTGCTGACGCTGGACAGCCCGGAGGCCGGAGACCTGACCGAGGAGGACATCAAGATCGTGGAGATCCTCGGCCAGCTCCTCGGTGCCGCCCTGGCGATCAAGTAGGCGGCGGGGCGTTGCTCCGTTTGCGCTCGGTCACCGACGGGCACCCGGGCAGCCGACACCGGAGGTTGCCATGGACGCCTTGGACATCGTCGAAGAGGGCCCCTACCGCTACCGGATCGAACCCCGTGGGGGCATGCGGGTGCCAGGGGTGGTGTTCGCCTCCAGGGAGCTGTTGCAGGACGCCGGCAAGTCACTGGACCAGGTGGCCAACGTGGCGACCCTGCCCGGCATCGTCGGAGCCTCCTACGCCATGCCCGACATCCACTGGGGTTACGGATTCCCCATCGGGGGCGTCGCGGCGACGGCCGTGGACCACGGGGGAGTGGTGTCCCCCGGCGGCGTCGGCTTCGACATCTCGTGCGGCGTTCGGCTGCTGGCTGCCGACCAGACCCAGCAGGAACTGGCGCCGGCGCTGGACGAGGTGATGGACGGGCTCGGCCAGGTGATCCCGCGGGGCGCGGGGCCGGGAGCGGTGTGGCGGCTCAGCGGTCGCGGTGAGCTGGAACGGGTCCTGGACGGAGGGTCGCGGTACGCGGTGGAGCAGGGCCACGGCGAACCGGGCGACCTCGAGCGTTGCGAGGACGGCGGGGCGGTGCCGGACGCCGACGTGGAGCAGGTGAGCGGGCGGGCGATGGAACGTGGTCTCGGGCAGGTCGGCAGCCTGGGTTCCGGCAACCACTTCCTGGAGGTCCAACGGGTCGCCGAGGTCTACGACGAGGCGGTGGCCGCCGCGTTCGGGCTGTCGCCCGGCCAGGTGTGCGTGATGATCCACTGTGGCTCGCGCGGCCTGGGCCACCAGGTCTGCTCGGACCACGTGCGGGTGATGAACCGGGTGATGGCGCAGTACGGCATCGACGTCCCCGACCGGCAGCTCGCCTGCGCCCCGGTGGAGTCCCCGGAGGGCCGCGCATACCTCGGGGCGATGGCCGCGGCGGCCAACTACGGGCGCGCCAACCGGCAGTTGCTGGCCGAGGCGGCCCGCCGGATCTTCCGACGCTCCACAGGGGCGCGGCTGTCGCTGGTCTACGACGTGTCGCACAACCTGGCCAAGATCGAGACGCACCAGGTGGACGGGGAGCCGCAACGCCTGTGCGTCCACCGCAAGGGCGCCACCCTGGCCCTGCCCCCGGGTGACCCCTCGCTCCCCGGCGACCTGCGGGACGTCGGCCAGCCCGTGCTGATCCCCGGCACCATGGGGACGGAGTCCTACGTGCTCACCGGCGTGGTCGGCGGCGGCGCGTTCCACTCCACCTGCCACGGGGCGGGCCGGGTGATGAGCCGGCACGCCGCCGCCCGCACCGTCGGCGGCAGGGAACTCCGGTCCCGGCTGGAGGCGGAGGGCGTCGCGGTCCGCTCCTCGTCCTGGCGCGGACTGGCCGAGGAGACGCCCGAGGCGTACAAGGACGTCTCCTCCGTGGTGGAGGTGAGCGAGGGCGCCGGGCTCTGCCGCGGCGTGGCCCGGCTCACCCCGCTCGGCGTGGTCAAGGGGTAGGACCCGGCGGGGACGGCCGGGGGTGGGCCGGGCGTTCAGACGTCAGGTGCGTTCAGACGTCCACCGTCGCCTCACCCGTCCACCCGCACGGCCCCTGCTCCAGCCGTAGCTCGTGGAACGAGACGGCCTTGGGCGCCGCCCCGGTGATGGCCACCGAGCCCACGTCCACGACCGCGAGCCGCACGTCGAGGCCGCCGCCCACCGCCTCCACCTCGACGTCCACGGGAACCTGCCCGTGCACGTCCAGCCGGAAGATCACCTCGTCGAGGAGGCCGGCCAGCAGGTCGTCGTCCGAGCCCTGCTCCACCCGGACCCGCTCCACCGCCGTCGGGTGCGTCCCGGACGTCTCCGCGAAGCTCTCCACCAACCCGAGGACGGCTTCGACCAGGCACTGCTCCCGGCCCTCGGCCCACGCCTCGACCCTGATGTCCGCGGTGTGCGGCACCGCCCGGTGCCCCCTGCCCGACCGCCCCGCGGACTCCTCACCGCAGCCGGACCGGCCCGCCGGCTCGTCGTCCGGACCGTACCGCAGGCTGCCCGGTTCACCGACCACGGCGCCCCACCCACCGTCGGCGCCGTGCCCGCGGTCCCGCACCGGGTCGGCCCGGGCCCGGGGCGGTCGGGAACGGACTGATCACCAACCGCCCCGCTGACTCGGTGACCTCGCTCCCCAGCGCCGCGCAGGCCTCCCGGAAGCGGGTGGCGACCCAGGCGTACCGGGCGCCGGTGGCCAGCCGGGTGTGGCAGTAGTCCAGGGCCAACGGCAACGCCTCGAGCCGGGTCGGCCGCGGCCCTTCGAAGGTGACCAGGAAGAGCAGGCCCAGGTCGTTCCGCAGGCGCGGGTGGACGGCGTAGTCGTCGAGGAAGTCCCCGAGGTCGTACAGGACGCGGTCGCCCACCCCGTGGAAGACGTGGGCGGAGTGGCCGGCGACCAGGGTGGCGCCGGTCTCCAGGAAGGCGCGAGCGGCCGAGCGGACGTGGTCCACCGGGCCCGCGGTCATGTTGGGCCCCCAGTGCGGGAAGACCAGGGTGATGTCGGTGTCCAGGCCCTCGATGGTCTCCGGCAGCCAGTCCGGCACGCCGTTCGCCAGGTCGGCGTAGGCGACACCGGGCCGCCCGGGCCCGGCCGCGTAGTCCGACGGGTGGTCGGTGACCCCGACCACGCCCACCCGGACCCCCGCCCGCTCCAGCACTGCCGGAGCGCGGGCCCGAGCCAGGTCGTCACCGGCCCCCACCCAGGCGATCCCGGCGGCGGAGAGGTGCCGCACCGTGTCAGCCAGGGCCTCGACGCCGTAGTCGAGGGCGTGGTTGTTGGCCAGGGTGACGCAGTCCACCCCCAGGTGCCGCAGGGCCTCGACGGCGACCGGCGGCGCCCGGAAGAAGAACGGCTTCGCCGGATCGGGCCACGGCTCACCCCGGTCCGAGACGGCGCACTCCAGGTTCAGCAGGAACAGGTCCGCCTCCCGCCCCGCCGCGACGACCTCGTCGGCGAACAGCGAGGTGGGCGGGGCCGTGGCCAACCGGTCGGCCACGCCGCGGCCCAGCATGGTGTCCCCGGCCAGCGCGATCCTCATCGCTGTGGTCCCTTGGCCCGGGGGCGTTCCCGGTAGGCGGTCAGCACCCTTCCAGTGTGGGTCCGGACCCGCCGCGCGGCGACCGCGGGACGGACCGGGTCCGACCGCGCCGTCCGCCCGGGCGGCGGGGTTGGGGCGGGCGTTGCCGGGTACCGCGCAGGGACCGTGGTGTGACGCCGCAGGCGTCGGTACCCGTGGCGAGGAGGCGATCATGAGTTTGGTGTTCGGCAACGGGGTCTTCGGGCCGGGAGGCGGGGACCTGAGCTTCGGCCCGGTACCCGAGCGCGTGTGGTACCTGGAGCGTTGGCCGCGCAGGATGCGGGCGGTGCTGGGCGGTGAGGTGGTGCTGGACAGCCGCCGCGGCCAGGCGCTCTACCGCACCGGTACCCCGGCCCCGCAGTTCTGGTTCCCGTTGGCGGACCTCCGCGGCGACCTGCTGGTCGCCGCGGACCAGGGGGACGACGGCGGGCGCAGGTGGAGCGTGGTGGTGGACGGACGGTCCGCGCCCGAGTGCGTCCTGGAACTGGTGACGTCCGACCCGGCAGGACCGCCCCTGGACGACCACGTGACGATCGACTACGGGGCCATGGACCGCTGGTTCGAGGAGGACGACCCGGTCTACGCCCGACCGCGCGACCCCTACCACCGGGTGGACGTCCGGAACTCGTCGCAGCACGTGGTGGTGCGCCACCACGACGTCGTGGTCGCCGAGAGCCACCGGCCCAAGCTGCTGTTCGAGACCGGGCTCCCGGTCCGCTACTACCTGCCGTTCGACGACGTGCGGATCGGCCTGCTGGAGCGCAGCGAGACGGTCAGCGAGTGCCCCTACAAGGGCGACGGCCAGCACTGGCACCTGGTCGTTGGGGGCCAACGCGTCCCCGACGCCGCCTGGAGCCTGCCGCACCCGTTGCCCGAGGCCACCACGGCCATCGAACACGTCTGCTTCTACGACGCCAAGGTGCGCGTCGAGGTGGACGGCGTCCCGCTGCGCTGACCGGGCACCCGGCCGCCCGGTGGTGGCGCCGGCCGGTCCCGGGTCCCGGGGGCCGGCCGCGGACGCGTGGTGTTGCGAACCCTTCAGGGCTGATGACGACCCGAGGGTAAAACCCCAGGTCAGATGGACCATGAGGAGGTCCTTGTGGGGGATTTTCGCAGCGTTCCGGCGGTCGTGCATCTGTGCAGGTCACGGCCACGCGCGGCCAGCGGGTAGCCGGCCGGCGCCGCGGGAAGCGCCGCCCCACCTAGCGTCTCCGTGCACGACTGGACCGAGCGTGGTCCGCGCGGCACTCGGCCCCCAACCACAGGGACGTTATCGGCGCGCTACTGCAGGACCTCATCGGTGACGCCCAACGCGCGGCCCGCCAGGCGGACAGCGTGATCGACCGGCGTACCGCCCAGGCCGTGCTCGCCGAGACGCACGCATACCGTCCACCGGTGCCCCGACGGGCGGTAGGCCGCCGGGGTGCACGTGGCTTGCGGGCTCCCTCCGGGCACCCGGCCGCCCGGTGGCGGCGCCGGCCGGTCGCGGGTCCCGTGGGTCGGCCGTGTTCCCGCGCGGCCGGGTCGTCGTTCCCTGCCGTCGTTCCCCTCCGTCCGCGGGGCGGATGCGCGGCCGCTCCACCCCGGCTCGTGGTCGATGACCTCACAATGCTCCGGCTGTGTGTGTGAGGTAACGGTTCCCCCGCTGAGACCTCGGGTCGCCGCGAGGAAACCGGCAGCTCACAGCGTCATCACGAGCTGGCGACCAAGGGAGGCGTCATGGCCGGCAGGACCGGAGCCCGCCGCAGGGGCGGACGCTGGATCGAACACTGGGAGCCCGAGGACGAGGCGTTCTGGGAGGGGGGAGGAAAGCGGATCGCCTCCCGCAACCTCGCCTTCTCCGTGCTCTCGGAGCACATCGGGTTCTCCGTGTGGTCCCTGTGGTCCGTGATGGTGCTGTTCATGGGCCCCGAGTACGGGGTGGACCCGGCCGGCAAGTTCTTCCTGGTCTGCATGCCCACCCTGGTCGGCGGCCTGGTGCGGATCCCCTACGCCTTCGCGGTGGCCGTCTTCGGCGGCCGGAACTGGACCATCGTCTCGGCGCTGATCCTGCTGTTCCCGGTGACCGCGCTCTGGCTGGTGATGGAGCCGGGCACCTCCTACACCACCCTGATGCTGGTGGCCGCGCTCACCGGCGTCGGCGGCGGCAACTTCGCCTCCTCGATGACCAACATCAACGCCTTCTACCCGCAGCGGCGCAAGGGCTGGGCACTGGGAATGAACGCCGGCGGCGGCAACATCGGCGTCCCGGTGGTGCAGCTCATCGGCCTCGCGGTGATCGCGGCGGCCGGCGGCCCGCGGGTCCTGCTCGCGGTGTACACCCCGCTGATCCTGGTCGCGGTGCTGGGCGCGGCGCTGTTCATGGACAACCTGGCGCCGGTCAGCAACGACACCGGCGCGGCCAGGGAGGCCGTGCGGGAGCCCCAGACCTGGATCATGGCGGTGCTGTACGTCGGCACCTTCGGTTCCTTCATCGGGTTCAGCTTCGCCTTCGGCCTGGTGTTGCAGAACCAGTTCGGGCGCACCCCGTACGAGGCCGCGCAGCTCACCTTCATAGGCCCGCTGATCGGGTCGCTGATCCGGCCGCTGGGCGGCATGCTGGCGGACCGGGTGGGCGGGGCCAGGATCACCTTCTGGAACTTCGTCGTCATGGCGGTGTGCGCCTCGGTGGTGATCTACGCCTCGCTCGAGGAGTCACTGGGGATCTTCCTCGTGGGCTTCGTCGGCCTGTTCTTCTTCGCCGGGCTGGGCAACGGGTCCACCTACAAGATGATCCCGGCGATCTTCCGGGCCAAGGCACGGGAGCGGGGGATGACCGGGGACGGGGCGGAGGCCTGGACCCGGCGGCTGTCCGGCGCGGCGATGGGCCTCATCGGGGCGGTCGGCGCGCTGGGCGGACTCCTGATCAACCTGGCCTTCCGGCAGTCGTTCCTGAGCGCCGACAGCGGCACCCCCGCTTTCGTCTCCTTCCTCGGCGCCTACGCCGTCTGCTCCACCCTCACCTGGGCCGCCTACCTGCGCGGGCCCGCGCCCAGTGGCCCCGGTGAGCTGCGAGAACGCTCCCGCGAGCCCGCACTGAGCCACGCGGAGATCTGACCCGCGAGCGGGCCCGGGCCCGCTCCCGGCAGCACGGTGGCGCCCGACCGACGTTCCGGAAAGGCTCGTGGCACACGGGGAACCGATATCGTCACCCGAAGTTGCCAGCAGACCGGGAGCGCCGTGCCGTCGGACCGGAGACGGGCCGGCCGGCGCGGCGGGCGGTGCAGTTCAACGAGGCGGGGCCGTGATCATGCGCGACCACAGCGGGGTACAGGACAACGAGCGGGCGGTTGTCCCGCCGCTCGCCGGGTTCACCGTCGGCGTCACGGCGGCCAGGCGGGCCGACGATCTCGCCGCGCTGCTGACCCGGCGGGGGGCGACGGTCATGATGGCGCCGGCGCTGCGCCTCGTTCCGCTCTTCGACGACGTCGAACTGCTCGCCGTCACCCGGCGGATGCTCGCCGACCCCCCGGACAAGGTGGTGGCCACCACGGCCATCGGCTTCCGGGGCTGGATCGAGGCGGCCGACGGCTGGGGCGTCGGCGAGGCCCTGCGGGCCTGTCTGGACGAGGTGGAGCTGCTGGCCCGGGGCCCCAAGGTCCGCGGCGCCATCCGGGCGGCCGGGCTCACCGACGCCTGGTCCCCGCCGTCGGAGTCCATGGCCGAGGTGCTCGACCGGCTGCTCGCCGAGGGCGTGCGGGGGCAGCGCATCGCCGTGCAGCTCCACGGGGAACCGCTGCCCGGCTTCGTCGAGTCGCTGCGGGCGGCCGGCGCGGAGCCGCTGGGCATCCCCGTCTACCGGTGGCTGCCACCGACCGACATAGCCCCCATGGACCGGCTGCTCGACGCGGTGGTCGGCTGCGGCGTGGACGCCGTCACCTTCACCAGCGCCCCGGCCGCGGTCAGCCTGCTCGACCGGGCCGCCCAGCGCGGCATGCGGGAGGAGGTCCTCGAGGCGTTCCGGCACCGGGTGCTTCCGGCCTGCGTGGGGCCCGTGACCGCCACCGTGCTGGAGTCGCGGGGCGTCCCCACCGTCCAACCCGAGCGCTACCGGCTCGGCCCGCTGGCGCAACTGGTGGTGTCCGAACTGCCGGCCCGGGTGCGTCCGCTGCCGGTCGCCGGTCACCGACTGGAGATCCGCGGCCACGCGGTCCTGGTCGACGGCGAGCTGCGCCAGGTGGCGCCGGCCGGGATGGGACTGCTGCGGGCACTGGCCGCGCGACCCGGCTCGGTGGTGCCCCGGGCCGAACTGCTGCGGGTGCTGCCCGGAGCGGGAACCGACGAGCACGCGGTGGAGACCGCGATGGCCCGGCTGCGCGGGGCCCTGGGCCGCCCACGGCTGATCCAGACCGTGGTCAAACGCGGTTACCGGCTGGCGCTTGACGCCTCCTCCCAGGACGACGACGGGTGCATGTCCCGCGAGGACGCCTGACTCCTGGCCGCGCCTGGCACGCCCCCTCGCGCCGCCGCGGGGGCGACGGGCACCCTGGAGGGCAAGCGGTACAGCGTCTCCACCGGTGAGGAGGGCCCATGCCGACGACCTCCCACGAGCTGCGCTTCGACACCGGGCGCACCTGTCTCGACCTGCTGGCCACCGCCCCGCGGGCCCCCGGCCACGACCCGGTGGAGCGACTGCGCAGCCCACAGCGGCTGCGGGAGTGGCTGGTCCGTTCCGGCCTCGTGCCCCCGGGGGCCGTGGTGCCGGTGGACGACCGGTGGCTGCGCCGGTTCCGGGGCGCCAGGGAACTGCTGCACCGGATCGTGCACGCCGAGCTGGCCGGGGTCGCCGAACCCCGGGACCTGGACCGGCTCGGCCGGCTCTGCCTGCCGCCGCCCCCGCCGCCCCTGCCCCGGCGGGACCAGGACGGGCTGCTGCGCCGCGCCTTCGCCGTCGAGCCGGACTGCGCCGGGCTGCTGTCGCTGGTCGCCAGGGACGCCGTGGCGCTGCTGACCGACCCGCGGACCCGCGCCCGGCTGCGCGAGTGCGCCGGGGAGTCCTGCGACGTGGTGTACGTGGACGCCTCCCGCGGCAGACGTCGGCTGTGGTGCTCCTCCGAGGTGTGCGGCAACCGGGAACGCGTCGCCAGGCACCGTCGCCGCGCCTGCGCGTCACCGGGGTGACGAGCGGCCCCGCCGGACTCGCCCGGGCGCGGCGACGGCACGGGGTGCGTCGGGGAGCCGTTTCGGCTAGCGTGCCTCGTCGCCGCCGGCCGATGGCCCACCACGACCTTTCACCCCTTACGGTGGAGTCCGGACCACTGGGAACCTTCCGGACACGGCTCGCCGTGGAGCGGCCCGGGGGAACGCGTTAGCCTTCTCCGCTGGCCCAGGTCGCCGCCGCCCCGGGACACCCCGCACCCAGGGGCCCGCGGTGGGCCGGCGGCGGGCGGCCCGCGGCGTCGCCGGCGCGGGGCGGGGGACGAAGCACAGCGGAAGGGGGCCGTGGAGTGGCCTTGTCCAACAGCGTTCGGGACGGCGTTCGGGACCGGGAGATCGCCCTGGAACAGGAGCACCTGGACCGGGTCTACCGCCGACTCGAGGAGAAGCTCGACGAGGCCGAGTTCGTCCTCAACGACGCCGCCAAGCGGGTGCAGGTCGGCACGCCGGGCGCGCTGGCCGAGCGGGACGCCCAGGTCTTCCGGGCAGGCATCCACCTGAACCGGCTCAACAGCGAGTTCGAGGACTTCCTGTTCGGCCGCGTGGACCTGCTCGCGGGCCAGGACGCAGAGCGGGGCCCCGACGGGGCGCTGACCTCCACCGAGCCCGCCGGGGACGCCGTGGGCCCGGACGGGCGGGCGGCCGTCGCGGAGACCCTGCACATCGGCCGGCTCGGGGTGCTCGACGCCGACTACGCCCCGCTGGTGATCGACTGGCGGGCGCCGGCCGCCGCCCCGTTCTACCGGGCGACCCCCAAGGAGCCCGGCCGGGTGGTGCGCCGCCGGGTGATCCGCTCCCGGGGACGCCGGGTGCTCGGTGTCGAGGACGACCTGCTCCGGCCGGAACTGCGCGTCACCCTCGACGGCGAGGAGCTGTCGGTGGTCGGCGACGGCGCGCTGATGGCCGCCCTCGGCCGGGCCCGCGGCCACACCATGCGGGACATCGTCTCCAGCATCCAGGCCGAACAGGACGTGGTGATCCGCGCCCCAGCCGGCGGCGTCACCGAGGTCACCGGCGGTCCCGGCACGGGCAAGACCGCCGTCGCCCTGCACCGGGCCGCGTACCTGCTGTACCAGGACCGCCGTCGGTACGCCGGCGGCATCCTGGTGGTCAGCCCCACCCCGCTGCTCGTCGCCTACACCGAGGGGGTGCTGCCCTCGCTGGGCGAGGAGGGGCAGGTGGCGATCCGGGCGGTGGGGTCGTTGGTGGACGGCCTGGCGGCCGACACCTACGACGAGCCCGCGGTGGCCCGGGTCAAGGGGTCGCTCCGCATGGTCAAGGTCCTGCGCAACGCTGCGCGGGGCGTGCTCGAGGGCCCCGCTCCGGGCGCCGGCGGCGGTGCCGAGGCGCTCCGGGTGGTGGCGTTCGGCCGGACGCTGCGCCTGGACGCCGCGGAGCTGGCCGACGTCCGCCGCGCCGCCCTGTCCGGGACCGCACCGGTCAACCTGCTCCGGCCCAGGGCCCGCAGGCTCCTGCTCGACGCGTTGTGGGCGAAGCTGGGCCGGGAACGCGCCCTGACCGACCCCGAGCTGGCCAGACAGGAACGGGCGGCGTTCGACGAGGACGTCACCACGGAACCGGAGTTCCTGGACTTCCTCGCTGCCTGGTGGCCGCCGCTGACCCCGCTGGCGGTGCTGGCCGCGCTGGCCCAGGAACGGCGTCTGGCCCGCTGGGCCCGCCGGGTGCTCAGCCCCGGGGAGGTGCGCCTGGTCGCCCGTTCCCTGCGGCGTCTGACCGGGGGCGCCCGGGCGGGAGCCCCAGGGACCCTCTCGGTGCACGACGTCGCCCTGCTGGACGAGCTGCGGGTGCTGCTCGGTCCTCCGCCGGTGACCACGGTCCGGCGGATCGACCCCCTCGACCAGCTCACCGGGCTCGACGAGGTCACCACCTTCGCCGACCGGCACCTGGGCGGGCGACGGGACTACCGGGAGCGGGAGGCCGAGCGCACCGAGTACGCGCACGTGATCGTGGACGAGGCGCAGGACCTCACCCCCATGCAGTGGCGGATGGTGGGGCGCCGGGGCACCCAGGCCACCTGGACCGTCGTCGGCGATCCCGCGCAGAGCTCGTGGACCGACCCGCAGGAGGCGGCCCGGGCGCGGGACGAGGCGCTGCGCTCCCGTTCCCGGCGCCGGTTCACCCTGACCACCAACTACCGCAACCCGGCCGAGATCGCCGACCTGGCCCGCCGGGTGCTGGCGCTGGCCGCCCCGGGCACCCCGTTCCCGGCGGCGGTGCGGACCACAGGGGCCCACCCGAGGTTCGCCGCCGCCACCGAGGAGTCGCTGGGCGGCGCGGTGCGGGCCGAGGTGACCCGGCTGCTGGCCGAGGTGGACGGCACGGTCGGGGTGGTGGTCGCCATGGACCGCAGGGAACAGGCGGCCACCTGGCTCGACGGCCTCGGGGAACGGGCGGTGGCCCTGGGCAGCCTGGAGGCGAAGGGCCTGGAGTACGACGCCACGGTGGTGGTGGCCCCGTCCGGGATAGCCGCGGAGTCCGCGGCCGGCATGCGGGTGCTCTACGTGGCCCTGACCCGGGCCACCCAGCGGCTCAGTGTGCTGTCCACCCCGGCCGACGACCCCGACGCCGACGGGGTGCCGGCACTGCTGCGGTGACCCCCGGCCCGGTGGCACCCCGGGCCGGGCACCCGCGCGGCGGTGGCCCGACTTGGCCGGTGGCGGTGGGGTGGGCCTCTGATAGAAAGCGGTCATGCAGGAGGAAGAAGCGCAGGCAGCCATCGACACGTTCCTCTCGGCCTTCAACGCGTCCGCGGACGCCTACGTCACCGAGCTACTGGCCCAGGCCCTGACCCCGGACGTCCTCTTCTGGGGTCCGCTGGGGCGCAGCGAGGGCGTGGCGGCGGTCGAGCGCTTCGTCCTGGACATGCGCCGGCACCCGGCAGGACCCGGCACCATGGCGCGTGTCTCGGCGGTTGACGCACCGGGGGAGTGGGCGCGCTACCGCTGGGGGTACACCGCGCCGGGCGACGGCCTCTCGCTGTCCGGCACCGACGTGGTGCACCTGCGGGACGGGAGGATCGACCAGATGATCGTCTTCGCGGGGGACCTCACTGACGCGCGGTGACCGCCCGTGGCCCCGGCGGGAACGGGTCGTCGGCGGGGGTCGAGGGGCGGCTCACCGCGGGGAGCCCAACGCCGAGACGGAGCCCAGCAGCACATTCCACGGGTATTCCTCCGGGTTTCCCCGGCCCGGCTGATTCGGCACGAATCCGTCGGGGCCGTACAGAACCGTTACGCCTGCTTTGCGTAGTCGGCTGACGCTCATTTCGAACTGTGGGTGTTGGGTGAACGCCACATTCACGGACGGCATCGCGCATATCGGAATTCCCTTGCCGATTGCCTCAGCCGCCACCCCGACGACGAAGCTGCTCGTCAGTCCGAGCGCCCATGAATTGATGCTGTTGAACGTTATCGGAGCGAACGCGACAGCATCCGCCGGCGGCCACACGTCCGGATCTCCGGGACTTTTGTACCGCGATCGAACCGGATATCCGGTCAGCTCCCCGAGCGCGGCCAGGTCCGCCGCCAACCAGTCGGCCGCGGTGGGCGTCAACCCCACGCACACCCGCCACCCGTCCGCCTGGGCGAGGCGCACCACTTCCGGATAGGAGAGCACCGGCGGGGCAGCGGAGCCGAAAAGATACAGCACGCGCGAGGTCATGAGGGCAATCTCACCACATGCGTCCACCTGCGGGTCAATGAGAGTTGGAGGCGGAGGCGAACGCTGCTGCTGTGGATAGCGTTCCCGGTGGCTGCAAGGAAGGGAGGCCGGTATGCCCGAACTGGCTGTCGAGCACGTGGGTACTCGCATTGCTGAGTACCGGAAACGTGCCAGGCTGACCCAGCGTGAACTCGCCCAGCGGATTCCGTACTCGTACAGTCTGTTGCACCAGGTCGAACGGGGGCACAAATCCGCAAGCCCCGACCTCGTCTCGGCGGTGGCGAAAGCGCTCCGCGTGGACGTCACGGCCCTGACGGGTCAGCCCTACGTGGCCGAACTCCAGCAGGACCGGCTCGAGGGCATGATCCGACCGATCCGCGAGTCCCTGGACCTCTACGACCTCGGTGCCGACCCGGAGCTGGCACCACGCCCCGTCACCACCCTGGTGTCCGAGGCCGACGACCTGTGCCGCCAGGTGCGCGCCACCCACCTGCACAGGGCCGCGGCGGCTCTGCCCGGGCTGATCGCCGAGATCACCACGGCGGCGTGCCGCACGCCGTGCACCGAGGTGTGGCAGGCGTTGGGCTCCGCCTACCGCACCGCCCACGACGTGGCGGTGAAGCTGGGGTTCTACGACCTGTCCACCATCGCGCTCGACCGCATGGGATGGGCGGCGGAGCGGGCGTCCGACCCGTTGCTCGCCGCGGTGCGGCAGTACATGCGGGCGCTGGTCTACTTCCGCGAGGGCGAGCACACCGTCGGACTGCGCCTGGTGGCGCTCGGCCACGACATGGTCCGCCAGGCGGAGGTCACCCGGGCCTCCCTGGCGGTCGCCGGCCAACTGCACCTGGGCGCGACGGTCATCGCGGCCCGGGCCCGCCGGGCGGACGACGTGCGGACGCACCTGCGCGAGGCGACCGGCCACGCCCGGCGGACCGGGGAGGCCATGCACGTCCACTGGTTGTCCTTCGGGCCGACGAACGTGGCCGTGCACGAGGTGTCGGCAGCCGTGGAGATGCACCAGTACGGACAGGCCCTGGGGAAGGCCGCCAGGATCGCGCTGCCGCACGGGTGGCCGATGTCGAGGCGCTCGCACTTCTACATCGACCGGGCCCGGTCGGAGATGGAGACCGGCCACACCGAGAGCGCCCTGGGCTCGTTGGTCACCGCCCGACGTCTCGCGCCCCAGCAGACCCGGTACCACCCGGGTGCGCGGGAGACCATCAAGGCGCTGCTGCACATGCAGCGGCGCACTCCGGACACCCTGAACCACATGGCTGACTGGATCAACCTGTAGCCCCCGGGCACCCCTACCCACTGTCACCGAACGGTGACAGTTGGGCGGGGTCCCGGTGGTCACCCTGGATCCACAGCGAAGAGGGATGCTGGGGGCTGGAATGACGGAGACCAACACTGGTGTCACCCACGACGCGACCGGCTGCGAGCGGACCGACAGACGGACGTCCCCGTCCGGTCCGCCGCCCGCCGGGACACCCGGGGTCCCGCTCCGGGACGCTCGCGGAGTGGTCGGGCCGAGGGACGTGACCTGGCGCTGGGGGCGGACCCGGTGACCGGTGACGCGGCGCTGCCGGCGGAGTGGATGCCGCCGCACGGTGAGATGGCCACGCCGGTGGCCGCCGGTGTGCACTGGGACGGCGTCAGGGTCGGTGACCCGACCCTGGCCCTCGCGGTGCTGGCGCACCTCGGGCGGAACACGGGAGCGGTGATACAGGACGGGCGCACCGGGGTCAGCTACTGGCTGGTCCGGCCGCGGGCCGCCGACGCCTGGCCGGCGATGCCGGCCGTGTCGGTCCTCGCCCGCGGCGACTTCCTGGCGATCCCGCCCGTCTGGCTCACACACGGCCCCGGACCCCACTGGCGCGTGCCGTACCTGGCCGACTCGTACCTGACACCCCCCGATCTCCTGCGCGGCGCGCTGCGCGCCGCGGTGGAACGGACCGGGGCGCCGGGGGCCGGGGGCGCGGGGACCGACCTCGCCTCGGTGCAACGGGCCCGGCGGGACGCGGCCCTGCGCACCCGGCTCCGGGAGATCAACCACCGCAGCACCACGCGGGAGGTCCGCCCGTGGTGAGGCGTCGCCCCGCGCCCGGCCACGGGCGGAGCGGGGCCGGGTGACCAGGCGTTCTCGACGCCGGACCACGGCTGAGGGCCGGACCTCCCAGGGAGGCTCCGGCCCTCACGCACTGCTTGGGTGACACCGACCCGCCAATGCTCGCCTCTCGGCAAGTGGTCCCTCGAAGGGACTAATGGTTGGGCCCGGGGGCTTGGATCGGGCCGGTGCCACATTCAGGATAACCAATCGTCCCGGAAAGTCATTCCCATGAGCGTGGTCATCCGGCCACGTGTTGCGTCGCCCCGGTCCCACCGGCCCCACCGGCCACAGGGGTGTCACCTCAGACGACCCGGACCCGCTCGGCCTGGGGCCCCTTGCGGCCCTGTGCGATCTCGAACTCCACCCGCTGGGCGTCCTCGAGGCTGCGGTAACCGTCGCCGGTGATGGAGCTGTAGTGAACGAAGACGTCGGGACCGCCGCCCTCCTGGGCGATGAAGCCGTATCCCTTCTCGGCGTTGAACCACTTGACCGTGCCCTGGGCCATGCTCGCCCTGCCCTCTCTGAAGTTCGACATGCGAAGTCCGTTCTGCGAATGTCAGCAGAGCTTATGCCGGTACGCCAGATTTTGTAGGTGTTTCGGGTGTGGTTCGCGCAAAGGAGTGGTAGATGGCGGCTCCAGGTTGTCGGGCGGACGCCGGTGAGGATTCGACCAAGGCTTCGCAAGTTGGTTCGGCCTACCAGTCGGTAAGTGGGACGATCGGTTGTCACCACACATCTGCATGTAGCGTGCAACGAGCAGAAGGAAAGTCGAACCATGGCAACGGCGCCAAGCGTTTCGTATTCGATCACGGTGCGTCTGGAGGTGCCGGCGAGCGGGACGGCAGTCAGCCAGCTCACCACCGCGGTGGAGTCCTCGGGCGGGTCCGTGACCGGCCTCGACGTCACCGCCTCCGGTCACGAGACGCTGCGCATCGACGTCACGCTCGCCGCCTCCTCGACGGAGCACGCCAACCAGATCGTGGAGACGCTGCGCGGCATCGACGGCGTCTCCCTGGGCAAGGTCTCGGACCGCACCTTCCTGATGCACCTCGGTGGCAAGATCGAGATGGCGTCCAAGCACCCCATCCGCAGCCGTGACGACCTGTCCATGGTCTACACGCCGGGCGTGGCCCGGGTCTGCATGGCGATCGCGCGGAACCCCGAGGACGCCAGGCGGCTGACCATCAAGCGCAACTCGGTCGCGGTGGTGACCGACGGCTCCGCGGTGCTCGGCCTCGGCAACATCGGGCCGCAGGCGGCGCTGCCGGTCATGGAGGGCAAGGCCGCCCTGTTCAAGACGTTCGCCGGCATCGACGCCTGGCCCATCTGCCTGGACACCCAGGACACCGACGCCATCGTGGAGATCGTCAAGGCCATCGCCCCGGGCTTCGCCGGGATCAACCTGGAGGACATCTCCGCCCCGCGGTGCTTCGAGATCGAGGAGCGGCTGCGGGAGGCCCTGGACATCCCGGTGTTCCACGACGACCAGCACGGCACCGCCATCGTGGTGCTGGCCGCGCTCACCAACGCGCTGCGGGTGGTGAACAAGAAGATCGAGGACGTGCGGGTGGTGATGTCCGGCGCCGGGGCGGCCGGCACCGCGATCCTGAAGCTGCTGATGGCGGCCGGTGTCGCCCACGCGGTGGTCAGCGACATCCACGGGGTGGTGCACGCGGGACGCCCCGACCTGGTGGGGGCCGACCCGTCCACCGCGCTGCGGTGGATCGCCGACCACACCAACCCGGAGGGCATCACCGGAACCCTGAAGGACGCGGTGCGCGGTGCCGACGTGTTCGTCGGGGTCTCCGCCCCCGACCTGCTGGACGCGGACGACATCTCCGCCATGGCCGACGACGCGATCGTGTTCGCGCTCGCCAACCCGGACCCGGAGGTGGACCCGGTGGTCGCCCGCCGTACCGCCGCCGTGGTGGCGACCGGGCGCAGCGACTTCCCCAACCAGATCAACAACGTCCTGGTGTTCCCCGGCGTCTTCCGCGGCCTCCTGGACGCGCAGAGCCGCACCGTCACCCTCCCGATGATGCTGGCCGCCGCGCGGGCCCTGGCCGACGTGGTGCACGAGGACCAGCTCAACGCGAACTACATCGTGCCGAGCGTGTTCAACGCGGACGTGGCGAAGGCCGTCGCCACGGCGGTCCGCGAGGCGGCCCGGGGCGGCGCGGAGGCGGCGCCACGCGAGTCGTGACCGACTTGCGCGGTAAGCACCCTCTATGGTGGCCTGCGACCGTGTGCCGCGGTCCGGTCGTGCGCACTGTGGTCCGCTGGCGAACTCAGCGCTGTGTCAGGCAGGCCCTGGCACTGTCCAGGTGACTGTCCCGGACACCGGATTGGCTTTCCCGCCCTGGATAAGGGCAGGATTCGTTGTTGGGTGAGAGCCCGTTGCGGCCGACCCGGGCCGGGAAGTGTCCTAAGGCCCTGGCAGCATCAGCTTCAACTCACGCCAATTGGCAAGATGAACACGGGAGTACACATGAACCGCAGTGAGCTGGTGGCCGCGCTTTCCGAGCGCGCCGAGGTGACCCGCAAAGACGCCGACGCCGTATTGGCCGCCTTTGCCGAGGTCGTCGGCGACGTCGTCGCCAAGGGCGACGAGAAGGTCACCATCCCCGGTTTCGTGACCTTCGAGCGGACCCACCGCGCGGCCCGTACGGCGCGGAACCCGCAGACCGGCGACCCGATCCAGATCCCCGCCGGCTACAGTGTGAAGGTCTCCGCCGGGTCGAAGCTGAAGGAAGCGGCCAAGGGCAAGTGACCCGTCAGGACGGGTTCCGCAGATAAAGCAGAAATATGGCGGTCACCCCTTGCGGGGGGCCGCCATATTGCCTGTGGAATTACGTCCTGAGATGTGCGGTGAACATGTCACCACCGCGCGTAGAACGCCGGTTTGCGGTCGGCGGGTCGGCTGTTACCCCGCTTAACCCTCACCGTGCCACTGTGCGCCGACAACACGCCTGCCGGCGGTTAACGGAACACGGTGCTGCCCCGGTGGTGACGGATTTCACTGTGCTCCGTTCGGCCGCCGGCCGCCTCCGGGGGCGCCCTCGGTCGGCCGCCCGGCCGGCGTCAGTGGCTCATCCGGCGACCGGAGCAGCCTGTTTGACGCCCGCACGGCTGTTCGGGAGCTCCACCTGGGCGCCCAGCGCCCTGAGCTTGTGCATGAAGTTCTCGTAGCCCCGGTTGATGAGGTCGATCCCGTGGACCTGGGAGGTGCCCTGGGCGGCCAGCGCGGCGATCAGGTAGGAGAAGCCCCCGCGCAGGTCCGGGATGACCAGGTCCGCCCCCTCGAGCTTGGTGGGGCCCGAGACGACCGCGGAGTGCAGGAAGTTGCGCTGCCCGAACCGGCAGGGGGTGCCGCCGAGGCACTCCCGGTAGACCTGGATGTGCGCCCCCATCTGGTTGAGCGCGCTGGTGAAGCCCAGACGGGACTCGTAGACCGTCTCGTGCACGATGGACAGGCCGCTGGCCTGCGTCAACGCCACCACCAAGGGCTGCTGCCAGTCGGTCTGGAAGCCGGGGTGGACGTCCGTCTCCAGGGCGATGGCGTTGAGCGGCCGGCCGGGGTGCCAGAAGCGGATGCCGTCGTCGTCGACCTCGAAGGCGCCACCGACCTTCCGGAAGACGTTGAGGAAGGTCATCATCTCGAGCTGCCGGGCGCCGCGGACGTAGACGTTGCCCTGGGTGGCCAGCGCGGCGCAGGCCCAGGAGGCCGACTCCAGGCGGTCCGGCAGGGCGCGGTGGGTGTAGCCGTCGAGCGCGTCCACCCCGGTGATCCGGATCACCCGGTCGGTGTCCATCGCGATGATCGCGCCCATCTTCTGGAGCACGCAGATCAGATCGACGATCTCTGGCTCCACCGCGGCGTTGCGCAGCTCGGTGACGCCGTCCGCGAGCACCGCGGTGAGCAACACCTGCTCGGTGGCGCCGACCGAGGGGTACGGCAGCTCGATCTTGGTGCCGCGCAGCCGGTGCGGCGCCTCGAGGTACTGGCCCTCGGGTCGCTTCTCGATGACGGCGCCGAACCGGCGCAGCACGTCGAAGTGGAAGTCGATGGGCCGCCCGCCGATGTCACAGCCGCCGAGTCCGGGGATGAACGCGTGGCCCAGCCGGTGCAGCAGCGGGCCGCAGAACAGGATCGGGATGCGGGAGGAACCGGCGTGCGCGTCGATGTCGGCGACGTTGGCGCTCTCCACGTGGGAGGGGTCGAGGACCAGCTCCCCCGGCTCGTCCCCTGACCTGACGGTGACCCCGTGGAGCTGGAGCAGGCCGCGGACCACGCGGACGTCCCGGATGTCCGGCACGTTGCGCAGCCGACTGGGCCCACTGCCCAGCAGGGCCGCGACCATCGCCTTGGGCACGAGGTTCTTCGCGCCGCGGACATGGATCTCGCCTTCCAGCGGGGTACCGCCGTGGACGAGCAGGACGTCGTCGGTCATGAGTCTCGCGTTCCTGGAGAGGGGCGGGGGACAGGTGCTGCCTCGTTGCCGGGGCGGTCAGGTGCGCCGCGATGGGTCCTCGGTCCGATCAGGGACTGCGGTCCGGGAGAAATGGTAGTGGCCCCGCGGCATCGTCCGACCCGTCCCCTTCGACGGGCCGACCTACCCCGAGACGACCGAAGTACACCCTTTGGTTGCAGTCCCACGATGAGCCCGGATGCGGGATCATGTCTGTCATGACGGAGGTGTCCTCGCTCACCGGTCGGCTGCTCGTGGCGACCCCGGCCCTTGCGGACCCGAACTTCGACCGGGCGGTGGTGCTGCTCCTGGACCACGACGACGAGGGGTCGCTCGGCGTGGTGCTGAACCGTCCCACCCCGGTGGACGTCCAGGACGTCCTGAGTTCCTGGGCCGCCCTCGCCGGGCGCCCCCAGGTGATCTTCCAGGGCGGTCCCGTCGCGTTGGACTCGGCGCTGGCCCTGGCGGTGGTGCCGGGGGGGTCGGTGGAAGGCAACCCGCTGGGCTGGCGGCGCGTGCACGGGGCCATCGGCCTGGTGGACCTGGAGGCGCCGCCCGAGCTGCTCGCGGGAGAGCTCAGCTCGTTGCGGATCTTCGCCGGGTACGCCGGATGGGCGCCGGGGCAGCTCGAGGAGGAGCTGGTGGAGGGCGCCTGGTACCTGGTGGACTCCGAGCCGGGTGACGTGTTCTCGCCGTCCCCCGAGCGGCTGTGGCGGTCGGTGCTGCGTCGCCAGCGCGGTGAGCTGGCGATGGTGGCCACCTACCCCGATGACCCGTCGCTGAACTGAGCGCGGCTGTCTTACCCTGTCAGCATGAGCACTCTGGAACCCCAGCACGAGCGCGGAACAGGTACCGGGACCCTCGTCGAGCCGACGCCGCAGGTCTCGCGCGGTGACGGAGATCACGAGCGCTTCGCCCACTACGTTCAGAAGAACAAGATCATGGAGAGCGCGCTCTCCGGGTCGCCGGTGGTCGCGCTGTGCGGGAAGGTGTGGGTGCCGGGCCGGGACCCGAAGAAGTACCCCGTCTGCCCCATGTGCAAGGAGATCTTCGAATCCATGCCCGCCGGCGGCGGGGACAAGGACAAGAGCGGGAAGGGCGGCAAGAAGGGCTGACCCGTGCCCGTGGCCGGCCGCGGCCGTCCAGGGGCGCACCAGGCCCCCGTGCTCGCTCTCCGGCGCCCGGTCGGTTCCCCGCTGGGGGAGCGGACCGGGCGCGTCGTCGTGTCCCGGCCGGGGCCGTCCCAGCCGGGGCCGTCCCGGCTCCGTTTCCGGCCGGGCCGACCGGCCCCCGGGCCGTGCGGCGCGGTGAAGGGCTGACCGAACCGTGCACCTGCTCCCCGTCCCCCGCACCGCCGCCGCACCCACGGGCGGCGCGGTCCTCCTCGACCGGTCCACCACGGTGCTCACCGCGCCGGGGACCGAGGACACCGGGCAGTGGCTCAGGGAGACGGTCGGCCGGGCCCTGGGGCTGCCCCTGCTCCCCGGGGCCCGCGGGGGCCGGCCCCCGCGGAACGCCGTCCTGCTGCGCACCGATCCCGCCCTGCCGCCCGAGGGGTACCGGCTCACCGTCGCCCGGGACCACGGCGTGGAGATCGCAGGTGGGGGCCCCGCCGGCGTCTTCTGGGGCGCCCAGACCCTGCGCCAGCTCCTCGGCCCTGACGCGTTCCGCCGGGCCCCGGTCCGCCCCGTCGGCCCCAGCAGCCTGCCGGGTGTGACCATCGAGGACGCCCCGCGGTTCCCCTGGCGCGGCACCCTGCTCGACGTCGCCCGGCACTTCGTGCCCAAGGACGGGGTGCTGCGCTGGATCGACCTGATGGCCGCGCACAAGCTCAACGTCCTGCACCTGCACCTGACGGACGACCAGGGCTGGCGGATGGAGGTCCTGCGCCACCCCGGGCTCACGGAGGTGGGCGGCTGGCGGGAACGCTCCATGGTCGGGCACCGCTCCGGCCGGCGCTGGGACGAGCGCCCCCACGGCGGCTACTACACCCAGGCCGACCTGCGGGAGATCGTCGCGTACGCGGCGCTGCGGCACATCACCGTCGTGCCCGAGATCGACCTGCCCGGCCACTGCCAGGCGGCCATCGCCGCATACCCCGAACTCGGCAACCGCGACGTCCTGGACACCGCCGCGCTTGGGGTGTGGACCGACTGGGGGATCAGCGAGAACGTGCTCGCCCCCACCCCGCGGGTGCTGGACTTCTTCCAGGACGTCCTCACCGAGGTGCTCGAGGTCTTCCCGTCCGTCCACGTGCACCTCGGCGGCGACGAGTGCCCCAAGGACCAGTGGCGGCGCTCGGCCACCGCCCGCGCCCGCGCGGCCGAACTCGGCCTCGCCGACGAGGCGGAACTCCAGGGCTGGATGGTCCGTCACTTCGCCGACTGGCTCGCCGCGCGCGGACGCCGCCTGGTGGGGTGGGACGAGATCCTCGACGGCACCGCCGGCGCGCTGCGACGGGACGTCACCATCGCCTCCTGGCGCGGGGCGGAACACGGTGTCGCCGCGGCCAGGGCCGGCCATGACGTGGTGATGTGCCCGGAGGAGGAGGTCTACCTCGACCACCGGCAGGACGAGGGACCGGACGAGCCGATCCCGGTCGGGTACCTGCGCACCCTCCAGGACGTCCACAGGTTCGAGCCCGTACCGCCGGGGCTCACGCCCGACGAGGCACGGCACGTGATCGGGGTGCAGGCGAACGTGTGGACGGAGATGATGGACTCCGTCCGCGCGGTGGACTACATGGCCTTCCCCCGGCTCTGCGCGTTCAGCGAGGTCGCCTGGTCCGACCTGGGACCCGCCGGGGAACGGGACTTCGCCGCGTTCACCGCCCGGATGTCCGAGCACTACCGCAGGCTCGACGCCCTGGGGGTGGAGTACCGCCCGCCGTCCGGCCCCCGGCCCTGGCAGCGTCGTCCGGGAGTGGCCGGCCACCCCCGGCAGCGGCCCCCGATCGTGTGAGCCGGGACCGGACGTACGACGCCCCACGTCCCTTACTGGCACCGTGGAACCCCTGCTGAGCAGCGGAGAAACCCTTGCCGACGATCGAATGATCGGTCTGGGGCGGGTGGTTGGCGCACAACGGACGAATCAACCCTTCGCGGACCCCCGCGATGATCGACCCCGGAGATGTGCCAGAGTTGCCCCGTCCGGGCTGTCAGCACGTACCGTACGGCGGAAGTGGGAAGGGGCAGCGGGGTGAGCACGGTGGGTCAGCAGTTGCAGCAGGCGGTGGTCCTGCCCGCCTCTCTGGACGAGGCGGTGTCGGCCCTGTCCGCCAGACCGGAGGCTGTCCCCGTGGCCGGTGGGACCGACCTGATGGTCGCGGTCAACGCCGGGTTGCTGCGCCCGGCCGCGCTGGTCGGCCTCGGCCGGATCAACGAGTTGCGCGGCTGGCAGTACCAGGACGGACACGCCCTGCTCGGCGCCGGACTGACCCACGCCAGGATGGGACGCCCCGACTTCGCCGCGCTGATCCCCGCCCTGGCGGTGGCCGCCAGGACCGCCGGTCCCACCCAGATCCGCAACGCCGGCACCCTGGGCGGGAACATCGTGAGCGCGGCGCCCACCGGCGACGCCCTGCCCGTGCTCGCCGCGTTGGAGGCCACCGTGCTGCTGGCTGGCCCCGACGGCACCCGGGAAGTGTCGATCAGTCACCTGCTCACCGGAATGGACCCGCTGCGCCCCGGCGAGCTCGTCGCCTTCGTCCGCGTCCCGCTGCTGCACGCACCCCAGACGTTCCTCAAGGCGACCGGCAGGTCGGGGCCGGCACGCGCGGTGGCCTCCGTGGCCGTGGTGCTGGACCCGGCGCGGCGCGCGGTGCGCTGCGCGGTCGGCGCGGTCGCCCCGATGCCGCTGCGCCCGCTGGAGGTGGAGGGCTGGGTCTCCGGCTGCATCGACTGGGACGGCCGACGGTTCATCGACCCCCAGGCGTGCGCCGCGTTCGGGGAGTACGTGGCGGCGGCGTGCGTACCGGCACACGAGCCCTCGGGTGATCCACCAACGCAGGACGGCGCCGCCGCGGCACCGCCGGCCAGCCTGCTCCAACTGCGGCGCACCGTCGCCGTGCTGGCCCGTCGGGCCTTGGGGAGGGCGCTGGCATGACCGATCACGAAGGAACGCCGGGCAACCAGCAGGGTGCCTCGGGCTTCGCCGGGGGGCCCGGGGTGTGGCAGCCGCTGCCCCAGGGCGCCGAGTTCGACGCCGAGGGCACCGCCGCGGTGCCGCTGCCCGACCTCGCCAACCTCCCCGACCTCTCCCACCTGCCGGGTCTCGGTGGCCTTCCGCCGGTACAGAGCCATGACCCACTGGCGGCTCCGGGTCTTTCCGCCGGCGGCGGACCGGCGACCGGTGCGCCAGGGCCCGCCCCGGGGCCACCCGGCCCGCACACGACCGGACGACAGGCGACCGGTCCTGGCACACCCGGGTTCTCCTGGCCCGGCCCGGCGGACCCCGGCCCCGCGGTGGCGTGGGTGTCAGGCGACGGCTACCCGGCGCCCGGTGGTGGGTACCCGTCGCAGTCTGACCGCGCACCCGACGCGTCGCCCCCCGACGCCGCCCACCTGACCGGCCCGTCCGGTCAGGTGGACCACGCCGCCCCGGCGGGCCCGTTCCCCCCGGCCGATCCGTTCCCCCCGCACCACGACGTCGCACCGGGGGAACCGGTGTTCCCGGCCGACGCGTCGCCGCCGTCCGTCCCCGTGCCGCTCACCGACCCGCTGCCCCCGCCGGCGCCGGCTCCGCAGGCTGACCCGGTTCCGCCGGCACCGCTGGGCGACGCGCCCCACCCCGGGGGGGACGACAGTGCCCGGGACACCGTGCCGGACCACTCCGCCGGGGCCGGGCCGGAGGGCCTCCAGACGAGTGGCGGCCCGCTCCAGGACCTCCAGTTCCAGGACCTGCTGCTCCAGGACCCGCTGCTCCAGGACCCCCAGTTCCACGCCCCCGCCCCTGCCCTCCACGCACCGGGGTCCCCGGCCCCGGAGCCCCAGGTCCCGCCGTCCGACGTGCCCTTGACGCAGGGGCCAGCGGCGGGGGGGTTCCCGGCCCCCGTTCCGTCCTTCGCCGACGCGTCCCCGGCAACCAGCCCCACGGCCGACGCCCCCACGGGTGCGGCGCCCGCCGCCGACCAGCCCGCCGCCGACCAGCCCGCCACCGCTACCGACCCCGACCCGGACCCGGACGAGACGCCGGGGCACGTGCCCGGCGAGCAGGGCGCCCCGGGCGCGGCGCCGGAGCAACCCCCCGCGGAGCCGGCCCCCCCC
>NZ_KB904698.1 GCF_000380165.1 Wenjunlia vitaminophila DSM 41686 | reverse complement strand
GGGGAAATCACTCACACAGGGAGGAGCCGAGCAGCAGTGCCCGAACACAACGAAGGACGCCACGGGCCGCCGTACTGGTTGGCGGTGCTAGTGGCTGTTCTGACCACTGTGAGCGCCATTGCTGGTTGTGTGGAGGCTATTGCGCGCTAGTCGTGCTGGCTGGGCCCGGTTCGGACTGACCTGCTTGGNGGGNCCGGTCACCAAAAANCGGACCGGNCCCGCCAAGCTCCGCACACCGGAGGCCCGACCTCGCTGCAACGAGGCTCGGGCCTCCTTGCGTGAGCGACAATCAAGGAGTCCAACCTGTCAGATTGAAGCTCCCCGACAGATAGCAAGTTCACTGTACTGCGAGAGTACTTGTGTTGTGGTCACGAGTTTCGGAACTAGGTATCAGGTCGGCGCCGCGGGACTTGTCGCACCGTCACGAGGAGCATGGCCACGGACACCAGAGCGGCGAGGGACGGAAGCGGCCACCGGGACAGTTCGAGGGCTGACACCCGGTTCTCAAGGTCGCGGATGTCCGCCTCGGTCAGGTCGGCCGGTCCACCTGGACTTCGAGCCGGCCGTTCGCCGTGGCGAACCCCTGTGTCCAACGCGCCCCGTAGCCGTTTCGGGTTCGGCGGCAACGGTGGCGGTCTCCGGCGGGGTCACCGCGGCACCACCGGCGGCAGCCGGCCCAGCGGGTCCCGCAGGGGGATACTGCGGCGGTCGGGCTAGCCCAACACCACCCTGGCACGGCCGCAGCATGGCCGCCGCACGTCTGTCATCTTCCGCCACGGCTGTGACCTGCGTAGATGCACAACCGCTGGAATGCTGCAAAGTTAGACGAGGCTTGCCGCCGCGAGAGCCGCCTGACCTGGGGATTTACTCTCGGGTCGTCATCAGCCCTGCAGGGATCGCAACTGCATGAGCGAGTGGACGCGCCAGATGGCGGCCACGAGTCGTCATCAGTCCTGAAAGGATCGCAACCCGGCATAGTCTGTTAGCCAACGCGCCTCGTTCACTGTGGTTCAGCCCTTACAAGGCAGACGTCGGCGGTTCGAATCCGTCTGTGCCCACCAGCACGAAGGCCCCCAATCGATCGGCGAATCTTGATGTAGGGCCTTTGACATCCATGCTCGACATCAGTTCCGTGGCCTGCGCAGCATCCGGCGCGGTGCGGGACATCGAAGACGATCAGGTACGCCGGCTCGACCCTCACCAGACCAGCAACCGCACACCATGCCGCGGCCGGCCACGGTGCGGGGGGTCGGACGCGTCCGGGCGGAGACGGATACCGGCGCCGCCCGACGCCGCAGTGGGGGGCTGGCGGGGTGAGTCACCCCGTGGTTCTTCGGTCGGCCTCCTGGAAAGGTGGGTACCCATCGCCTGCCGCGTCCGCCCCAGCGTGCCCCCGAAGAAGGTGAACTCGGGTGTTCCGCCGATCACTTGACGGTGTCGCGGAGGACGCCACAGACTCGCAACCGGGAACGGCAGGGGACGGTGTCTTCCCTGTTCCGCCGTGTGTGGCTTTCCCTCAGTGATCCGGCCGGACGGTCCGGTGCGCCCGTCCGGTCCGTCTCCGCGTGCCCCGTCGGGCCGCATGCGAAGGAGCACACATGACGTCAACCCTCCACACCACCGCGCGGGCCATGGCCGCCGTCGGTGTTCTGGTGGCCGCCGGGGCCCTGGCGGGTCCTGCCGGGGCGAGTCCGGCGCCCGCCGGCGACGCGGCCGTCCACGGCGCGGCCACGTCGCAGGCGGCGCAGGAGCAGGTGAGCGCGTTCTGGACGGCCGAGCGGATGCGGCAGGCCACGCCGCTCGACCTGTCCGACGTGTCCCCGGGGGACGTCAGCCCGACCGACGTGGCTCGCGGTGCCCCGGAGACCGTGCCGGCCACCCCCGGCGACGTCAGCCCGCAGGCGTTCCCGGAGGAAGGCGGGCCGTGGACCGGCGGCGGCGAGGTGGTCACCACCTCGGGCCGGGTGTTCTTCGTCTGGGACGGCGAACCGTCCTTCTGCTCCGGGAACGCCGTCACCAGCGCCAACCACAGCACCGTGCTCACCGCGGGGCACTGCGTGAAGCTGTTCGGCAACTGGCACACCAACTGGGTGTTCGTGCCCAACTACCACGACGGCCAGGCCCCGTTCGGCGTGTGGACGGCCGCCAGGACCATGGCCACGCCGCAGTGGGTGGCCAGTGAGGACGCCATCGACTATGACATCGGCGCGGCCGTGGTCAACCGGCTCGACGGCAGGCGCCTCACCGACGTCGTCGGCGGCCAGGGGCTGAGGTTCAACTCCGGCTACGGCAAGGACGTGTACGCCTTCGGCTTCCCCGCCGGCCACCAGTACGACGGGGAGAAGCTGATCTACTGCAGTGGCCGGACCACCAGGGACACGCAGGGCACCGACGACCACGGCCTGCTCTGCGACATGACCGGCGGCTCGAGCGGCGGCCCCTGGTTCGAGCGGTTCGACGAGGCCACTGGGACGGGCCTGCAGTCCTCGCTGACCAGCTTCAGCTACCGCGGGCAGCACGAGACCAAGTTCGGCCCGTACTTCGGCAACGTCGCGAAGAAGTTCTACCACCGGGCGCAGTCCCTCCACCCCCACGCCGGGTAGGCGCGTCGTCATCAGCCCTGGAGGGCTCAGAACCCAGAACGCAGCCGCCCACGTCTTCGTAGGCGGCTGCCTTCATCAGCCCTGGAGGGCTCGCAACGAAGCCGCCCCGCCCCGGCGGTGGCCGGGCGCAGGACGTGGCTCCGCGCCTACCCGGTTCGGTCGAGCTGGGCCTGGAGTCCGTCGAGCAGGTAGTCGAGGCCGGTGTTGAAACTGCCGTCCCAGTCGTCGTCGTAGAGGTACCCGTGGGCGGCCAGGGTGGGGTACCGGTCGTGCTCGGCGCGCAACTGCTCCTGGCCGACGCGGCGTTCCTCGTCGGTGATGCGCAGGGTGGACTCGGTCGACGCCGAGCCCATGACGTGGTTGTACAGCGCCCAGGTCGCCGCGGACAGGCCCCCGCCGGTGAAGCCGGCCCGGACCAGTGTCGCCTGGAGGACTTCCATCGACGCGAGGAAGTTCGGGCCGATGGTCGGTCGCTGCCGCGCCGGGACGGCCGCGGCCCACGGGTGCCGCAGCAGCGCGGCCCGCCAGCCGGACAGCACCGCGGTGATGTCCCCGCGCCAGTCGGGACCGCCCGGGGCCGGCACCGGGACCTCGCCGAAGATCGCGTCGACGGCGAGGTCGATCACGTCGTCCTTCGTGTCGACGTGCCAGTACAGCGACGGGGCGACGACGGCGAGCCGCTCGGCGAGGCGCCGCATGGTGAGCCGCTCGATGCCCTCCTCGTCGAGCAGGGCGACGGCCGCCTCCACGATGCGGGTGAGCGTCAGCGGCGGCTCCCCCCGGGTGGCGCGGCGGGGGCGCAGCCAGACGCTCCGCACCTCTCCGCCCTTGCGCTGGTCGCGTGCGTCGCCCACGGTCCCCATCCCACCTCACCTGACGTTCCGCTCACCCTGCCGCTCCCGGGCAGTGTAGTACGTTGTTCGCTCTCCCTAACGTTGTTAGGGATTGCCGTACACCGTTTGAGGGCTCGCCGGGGTGGGCCCGTGGGGCAGGGAGGTCGAGGTCATGGTCGGGGACACGGAAGGAAGCGGCGCGGACCCACGGCGATGGTGGACGCTGCTGGTGGTGAGCGCGGCCCAGCTCCTGGTGGTGCTGGACGGGACGATCGTGAACATCGCGTTGCCCTCGGCGCAGCAGGCGCTGGGCATGTCCGACGCCAGCCGGCAGTGGGTGGTCACGGCGTACGCGCTGGCCTTCGGCGGGCTGCTGTTGATCGGTGGCAGGGTCAGTGGCGCACTCGGCCACCGAAGGACGTTCGTCGTCGGCCTGGTCGGCTTCGCCGGCTCGTCGGCGCTCGGCGGAGCCGCGGCCATCCCGGAGACGCTGTTCGGGGCGCGGGCCCTGCAGGGGGTGTTCGCCGCCGCGCTCGCGCCCGCCGGGTTGTCGTTGCTGGCGACCACGTTCACCGAGGCCCGGGAACGCGGGCGGGCGTTCGGCGTGTTCGCCGCGGTCGGTGCCGCGGGGTCCGCGGTCGGCCTGATCGCGGGAGGGTTGCTGACCGAGTACGCGTCCTGGCGGTGGTGCCTCTACGTCAACGTGCCGATCGCGCTGGTCGCCGTGTGCGGCACGGTGCTGGTGCCGCCGGACCGGCCGGTCCGCCGCGGTGGTCGGCTCGACCTGCCGGGTGCCCTGCTCAGCGCCTCGGGTTTCGCCGCGGTGGTGTACGCCTTCAACGAGGCCCAGCCGCACGGGTGGGGTTCGGTGCGGGTGCTGGCCCTGCTGGGCGGGGGGATTCTGCTGCTCGCCGGGTTCGTCGTCGTCGAGGTCCGCAGGTCCCAGCCGCTGCTGCCGATGCGCGTCCTGGTGCACCGCGCCCGCGCGGCGGCGTTCCTGGCGATCACGTTGATGTTCGTCGCGATGTTCGGCTTCTACCTGTTCATGAGCTACTACACCCAGACCGTCCTCGGCTACTCACCCGTCCAGGCGGGGTTGACGCTGATCATCAACGCCCTCGCCGCACTGGTCGGCTCGACCCTCGTCGCCGGGAGGCTGCACGGGCGCGTCCCGCCCACGGCGCTGATCCTGCCGGGCCTGCTCGTCACGGCCCTGGGCATGGTCGTCCTGACCCGCCTGACGCCGGACAGCACCCACGTCCTCCCGGTGTACCTGGTACCCGCGTTGGTGCTCACCGGGCTCGGCCTCGGTTGCGTCATGCCCCCGACAGCCAGCCTCGCCACGGCGGGCATGCGCGGGCACGACATCGGAGCCGCGTCGGCCGCCTACAACGCGTCCCAGCAACTCGGCGCCGCCCTCGGCACCGCGCTGCTCAACACCGTCGCGGCCAGCGCCAGCGCCGCCTACCTGGCGTCACACGGGCACGCCACGGCCGCCGCGGCCTCCGTGCATGGTTACACCACGGCCCTCACCGTCGCGTTCGGCATCCTCCTCGCCGCCGCGTGCCTGGTGGCGCTGCTGACGGCGACCGGTCGCCGGCCGGGGAAGGCCGGCACGCCGGAACGGGAGACCTCGTCCCCGGTCCCGGACCGGCGACCCGAGGGCGATCCCAGCCGCTGACGCGTGGCCCCCGCGGGGGTGCCCGGCCGGGAGCCCGAGCCGAGCACCCCCGCGCAGGGCCTCCGCACCGCGGGGATGCCCCCGGCCCGACCTGGGGCTTTCCCCACCCCGTGGAGCCGGGCCTGCTCCATGGCCCCGACCTTGCTCTTTCCCTAGCGTCGAGAGCGTGGTTGACCAGGCAGGGAGAGAGAGTCCATGAGCAGGCGCGCCGACCAGCGGAGCACCACCGGGGAGAGTCAGTTTCCCGCCCCGGCGATCGAACTGCGCGGGGTGCGCCGCCACTACGGCCGGGGTGCGTCCGCCGTGCAGGCCCTGCGGGGTGTGGACCTGGCGCTGCCGCGGGGCAGCTTCACCGCGGTGATGGGCCCGTCCGGCTCCGGCAAGAGCACCTTCCTCCAGTGCGCCGCCGGGCTCGACCGACCGGACGCCGGTCAGGTGCTGCTCGGCGGGGAGGAGATCACCAAGCTGAGCGAGGACCGGCTCACCAGGCTCCGCCGCACCAGGGTCGGGTTCGTGTTCCAGTCGTTCAACCTCCTGCCCTCCCTCACCGTGCTCCAGAACGTCCTGCTGCCGCAGCGGCTGGCCGGCGTGCGCGGGGACCGGCGGCGCGCCGGGGAACTCCTCGCCGAGGTCGGCCTCGACCGGCACGGCGGCCGACGCCCCGCGCAGTTGTCCGGTGGACAGCAGCAGCGGGTGGCGATCGCCCGGGCGCTGATCACCCAGCCGGAAGTGATCTTCGCCGACGAGCCGACCGGCGCTCTGGACACCCGCTCCGCGGACGAGGTCCTCACCCTGCTGCGCCGCGCCGTCGACGCGCTGGGGGCGACGGTGGTCATGGTCACCCACGATCCGGTGGCCGCCTCGCACGCGGACCGGGTGCTCTTCCTCGCCGACGGCTCCCTCGCCGGAGAGGTCAGCCACCCGGACCCGCAGACCGTCGCCGACCGGATGGTCCGCCTGACCTCGGCCGCGCGGCCGGCCGGGGCAGCGGCATGACCAACGGACTCGCCCGGGCCTCGATCCGGTTCCGCCCCGCCTCGTTCGTGGGCAGCCTGGTGGCGCTGGTGTTCTCGGTCACGATCGTCACCGCCTGCGGCATCCTGTTGCAGACCGGGATCACCGCCTCCGTCCCGCCGCAGCGCTACGCGCACACCCCGGTGGTGGTCGCCGGCGACCAGTACGCCCGGATCGACGCCGCGCACGCCGACGAGACCGAGGACGTCGCGCTGCCCGAACGCGACCGGGTGCCGGCCGCCACCGCGGCGAGGATCGCCCAACTGCCCACGGTGGCAGCCGCCGTGCCCGACGTCGCCTTCCCCCTCCAGTCCACCGTGCCGGGCAGCGCGCCGCTGCCCGACCTGACCGGTCGCAACATCGCCGCGTCCGGCATCCCCGCCCCCGACGCCCCCGCGCCCGGGTGCGTCCCCGGACCCGGCGAGGTCGTCCTCGACCGGAACAGCGCACACGCCGCCGGCCTCGCCGTCGGCGACCACGTCGCCCTCACGGCGCCCGGGGGCAGCGGCACCTACCGGGTCTGTGGCCTGGCACCCGACCGCGGCGACGGCGCCAGTGCCTGGTTCGCCGGCCCCGTCGCCGACCGGCTCTCCGGCCACCCCGGCACCGTGGACGCCGTCGCCGTCCGGCCCCGCCCCGGCGTGACCACCGGGGAGTTGGCCACCCGGGTCCGCGAGGTCCTGGACGGCCGCGCCGAGGTGTTCACCGGCGACGACCGTGGCGAGGTGGAGGAACCGGGGCTGGCCGACGGCAGGACCCTGCTCCTCGGCCTGGGTGGGTCCTTCGGCGGCATCGCCGCCACCACCGCGGTCTTCGTGGTGATCGGCACCATCGCCCTGGCCGTCGGACAGCGAGCCCGCGAGTTCGCCCTGCTCAGGGCCGTCGGGGCGACCCCGCGGCAGATCCGCCGCACCGTCGCGGCCGAGGCCCTGATGCTCGCCCCCGTCGCCGGGGCCCTGGGGGTCTGGCCGGGTGTCGCCCTCGCCCACTGGTGGTTCGGCCAACTCGTCGACCGCGGTGCGGTCCCGGAGCAGGTCCGGCTCGACGTCGGCTTCCTGCCGATGGTCGTCGCCGTCGGCCTCGTCGCCCTCGCCGCGCTCCTCGCCGGGTGGGTCGCCGGCCGCCGGCCCGCCCGGCTCCGGCCCAGCCAGGCGCTGGGCGAGGCCGCCCTGGAACGGGCCTGGCCCGGTGTGGTGCGCACGGTCCTCGGCGTGGCCTTCGCCGTCGGCGGCACGGTGCTGGCCACCGTGGCCGCCGACCTCGACGGGGAGGACGCCGCGAACACCGCGCTCGGCGTGGTGATGTGCTTCCTGGCGGCCGTGGCCCTGCTCGGCCCGCTGCTGGTCCGCCTGCTCGTCGTCGTCCTCGGGCTGCCGGCGCGGGCCTGTTCCGTCGCCGGGTCGCTCGCCGCGGACAACGTCCGTGCGCAGGCCCGCGGGTTCGCCTCGGCCGTCATCCCGATCGCCATGGTCACCGCGTTCTGCGGCACCCTGGTGTTCCTCCAGACCACCGTGCGCCACGTCTCCGACGAGCACGTCCGGGACGCCGTCGTGGCCGACCACGTGCTGTCCCCCACCGGCCCCGGTCTGCCCGACACCGTCGCCGAGCGCGCCGCGGACCTGCCCGGGGTCCGGACCGCGACGGGGGTCCTGCGCACGGGGGTGCTCTACCAGTCCGGTGGGGCCCTGAACTCGGCCACGGCCCTGGGTGTCTCAGGAGACCCGGCCGCCCTGCCCGACGTCCTCGACCTCGACGTCACCAGCGGGTCACTGGCCCGTCTGACCCCCGACGCCCGCACCGTCGCGGTGGACGCCCTGCTCGCCGACTCCCTGGGGGTGAGCACCGGGGACCGGCTCTCCCTGCGGCTCGGCGACGGCACCCGGGCCCGCCCCACCGTGGTCGCCGTGTACCAGCGCGGCCTCGGCCTCGGCGACGTCCTGTTCTCCCGCGACGCCCTGACCACCCACGTCACCGCGGCCCTCGACGACCAGGTGCTGGTCACCGACTCCGGCGACGCCGACCACGCCGCAGTCGCCCACGCCCTGGCGGAGCTCACCCTGGCCGCGTCGGTCACCGACGCCGCCGGATACCGCGCCCAGGCCGACCGGGACCAGGAACTCAACGCCTGGGCCAACTACGTGATGGCCGCGGTACTCGGCGGGTTCGCCGCGCTGGCCGCGGGAAACACCCTGGTGATGACCGTCCTCCAGCGCCGCCGCGAACTGGCCCTGCTCCGCCTGACCGGCACCACCCGCCGGCAGGTCCGCGGCATGGTGCGGTTCGAGGCCCTGCTGGTCGCCGCCACCGGTCTGTTGCTCGGCGGAGTCATCGCCTGGACCACCCTGGTCCCGGTCACCCGCGGCCTCACCGGGGAGGGCCCGCACGTCCCCGCCGGCACCGCCCTGCTCCTCAGCGCCGGCGTCGTCCTGCTCACCCTGGTCACCACCGCCCTGCCCACCCGCGCCCTGCTGCGCGGCAACCCGGTCGCGCCCGGCGGGTGACCGGTGACGACCACCGGCCCCGTCCGGCGTGCTCCCCTGCCCCCTTGGGGGGCGGTCCCGGCGGCGCTGGCTGAACGGCCGTGGTGCCTGCCGCGACCACGGGGGTAGGGTTCGCGGCATGGACGACGTGCGTTCCGGGGCCAGGGGCTTCAGGTAGTCCGCCAGGAGACGCCTGGCGGTTGCTACCAGGGAGTCCCCGTGGCACGCACCGCCCACCATCAACCACGCTCGCACGCTCGGAACGAAGGCGACCGCCTGCTGGGGGGTCCCTGGCATTCCGTGGTGCGCGACGACCTCCGGTACAGCGCCCACAGCCTCGCCGAGGCGGCGCGTGAGTCCAGACGACCCCGACCGCGGGGCGTCCGCCGCACGGTGGCTGTGTACTCGTTCCCCCGGTACAACCGGGACCGTTCGGTGGGGCGCTGGTCCGCGGTGGAGGAGCGCCGGGCTCGGCAGCGACTCCGTACCCGGACCGGGACCATCAGAGGACTGGTGAACTCCGGCACCGGTGAACTCGCCCTCGAGGCCGCGGACGCCGTGGATGTGCCGCCAGCGCGCCACCGGCGCGGTTCGCTGTGGCTTGCGTAGTGGGCGCCCGTGCCGGGAAGCCGGGAGAACCGTGTCCTCCGCTCCTTCCGCCGAAGGCGAACACACCTTGCGTTCACTCAGGGAATCTCAGTGATCATGGCCGAAAGTCAATCAATGGAGGACCGGCATGACTGTCGAGTACGTGCGGTACCGGATAGCCGACCCGGAGCGCCGGGCCGAGTTCGAGAAGGCCTACGCGGCGGCGGCGCACCACCTGGACCAGGCTCCGCAGTGCCTGGGGTACGAGCTCTGCCACGGCGTTGAGGAGCCGGACCGGTACGTGCTGCGGATCGAGTGGACCTCGGTGACGGACCACGAGCGGGGGTTCCGCGGCGGTCCGCACTTCCCGCCCTTCCTCGCCGCGATCCGTCCCTACATCGGGGACATCGAGGAGATGAAGCACTACGCCAGGACGTCCGTGGTGTCCGGCGGAGCCATGGCGCGCACGGATCGGATGACGCCGTGACCGAGCGCGCCGGAACACTGTACGAGGCCGTGGGCGGCATCGACGCCCTGCGGCGGCTCAGCAACACCTTCTACGAGGGCGTGCTCGGGGACCCGGTGCTCGCACCGGTCTTCGAGAGTTTCACCCGCACCCACATCGATCACGTCGCCGTCTGGTTGGCGGAGGTCTTCGGCGGGCCCGCGCGCTTCACCGCCGAACTCGGCGGCCACCAGGGCCTGCTCCGGTCCCACCTCGGTCTGTCGATCACCGAGGAGCAGCGGACCCGGTGGATGGAGCTGATGGCGGACGCCGTCGGCAAGGAACTCCCGGACGACGAGACCCTGCGGACCCGGGTGCTGGAGTACTTCGACTGGGGGACCCGGATCGCCCGCGACGTCTCCGCCGACCCCGTCGGCCAGGACCTCGGTGAGCCGGGACCGACGCCCCGCTGGGGCTGGGACGGCCTGGCGTGAACACCACCGGCCGCGTCGAGGCGTTCAGCGACGGCGTCTTCGCCATCGCCATCACCCTGCTCGTCCTGGAGATCGACGTGCCCGCCGAGCACGGCCACGAGCTCACCGAGGCACTCGCCCACCAGTGGCCGTCGTACGCCGCCTACGTGGTCAGCTTCCTGGTCATCGGCGTGATGTGGGTCAATCACCACGCCCTGTTCGGACACCTGGTTCGGGTCGATCG
Organism: Wenjunlia vitaminophila DSM 41686; assembly: GCF_000380165.1. Lineage (GTDB taxonomy): Bacteria > Actinomycetota > Actinomycetes > Streptomycetales > Streptomycetaceae > Wenjunlia > Wenjunlia vitaminophila. The sequence continues at coordinate 19,290 of NZ_KB904698.1, read as the reverse complement.
CACGTTGGTCTTCCTCAACCTGTTGCTGCTCATGGTGGTGGCGGCGTTGCCGTGGCCAACGGCGCTGCTCGCCGCGCACCTGCGGGACGCCGACGACGCGCGGGTGGCCGGAGTGGTCTACAGCGGCGTGATGGTCGCGCACGCCATCTGTTACGGGGCGATCTGGTGGTACGTCACCCACCGTGGGCACCTGCTGCGTCCGGAGGTCGACCGGGCGGCGGCGCGGGCCACCCGGGTCCGGTTCAGCATCGGCGCGGTGGCGTACCCGGCGACCGTCGGCCTGGCCCTGCTCTCCCCGCTGGCGATGCTCGTCATGCACGGAGCGACAGCGGTGTACTACGCGTTCAACCACCTGTCGGTGCCTGACGAGGAACCGAACGGGGAGACTGACGGGGAACCCGACAGGGTGCTGGTGGAGCAACCTACCGGCCGGCCCTGAGAGCGGGGGCGGCTCCCAGGCACCTCGCCCCCGGCCGGCTCGCCCCTGCCACATCCGCGCTGGCGATCGCCGGCCGGCGGCGGTACACGGGCGAAAAAGGAGCTGCCGCACCCTGGTTCGAGCACTACAGTCCCTGTTCATCGACGTGTAGCTCAGCAGTAGAGCACCAGGCTTCTTACCTGGGGGGCGCGGGGGCAGGACCCGCCACGTCGGCTATGGACGACGACGCTGAGCAGCAGCTCTCCTCCCACTTCCAGGACACCCAGGTCATCGCCGCGCAGGCCGTCAACCCCGGCTATGCGCTGGGTGAGTTGGCCAGGGCGCTGACCACCGCGAGGGGCCACCGCAGCGAACCGGCCAGGGCCCGGGCCGAGAAGCGCGCCGAGCGTTGGCGTGCGGTGCTCTCCGGGATGGCCGACGGACGGCTCGACATCGGCTCCCGCACCCCGGTGGCCGGTCTCCCCGCGTGGGTGACGCCAGAGGTGGTCAGGGGTGGCTTCGCCACGGGGCAGCCGGTGGCGGGCGGTCCGCTCCAGCCGTACGAGACGGAGGCGGCGCGGCGGCACCGGTTGCCGGCGACCCGCGCGGCCCTGTTCGCCCACTACCTCACCGAGCCCGGCCTCACCGAACTGTGCGGGCTGCTGGACAGCGGCTGCTACCGGGTGACCGTGCCGGAGGAGGCGGCCCTGCTCACCGTGGCGTGGCTGGTGCGTGCCCGGGACGTGGACGCCGCCGTGGAGCTCGTCACGACCCTGGAGCCGTTCGCTGACCGGCTGCGGTTCCTGCCCCAGCCCGCGGACCAGCCCCCGCCGGACCTGACCGCCGTGTACCGCCGCAGCGCGAAGGACGCCGGGGCGGTGTTGGCCGCGCGGCAGCCCAACTCGGCCGTGGAGGCGCAGCGGGAGGCGCTCACGGTGTGGCAGCCGTTCGCTGACGAGCTCCTGGTGCACTGGCTGGAGACCGCCGTCCGCGGACGGGTGCTGGAGACCGCCCCGGACCCGGACTGGCACCGTCGCGGCGCCGACCTGCTGAACCGCTACCGGCGGCTGGCCGCGACCCACGCCTCCTGCGGGAAGCACCGCAACCCCAGGGAGAACCTGGGCATCCTGCGCGGCGCGCTCGAGGAGACGGTGGCCGGTCGGCCGCTGTCCCCCCGGCAGCGCGGCCTGCTGGTCCACGCCGTGGACTCCATGGTGCGCCGCCGCGGACGTCCCGGTTCGGACAGGCACACCGCGCTGCGCCGGCGACAGGCGGCCCAGGGCGCCCTTCCGTCCTACCACGCGATCGCCCAACTGGTGATGCGTCGGCTTTCCGCGGTGCCCCAGGACATGGGGGTGGCGGACGTGGCGCCGCTGGTCGCCCCGGTGTCCCCGGAGGAGCAGGCGGAGACCGGGCTGCCGGCGGGGACGCGGATCCCGCCGGTGCTCCGCCGGGTGGTCGAGGCGGCGTTGAGCGCTCCGATCGGCACCCTGGTGGAACGCGGCGTGGTGCCGTCGGCCGAGGTGTTGGCCGAGCTGGTGCCGCAGTTGGTCGCCGGTGCCACCGCTGACTCCTACCCGGATCCGGCGCTGCGGGCCCTGGTCGCCGCCAACTACTGTGCGTTCCGGAACCGCCGCTCGTTGTTGCTGCTCAACCTGGCGAAGCAGGTCCGGGTCAACGAGCTGCCCTGGGCCCGTGCGGCGTCGGGGCACCGCGACCGGACGAAGCGGAACGTCCCCCTCGCCGTGCTCGGACAGGTCGGCGAGCTCGCCGTTCAGGCGTTCCCGGGGACGCTCCTGCCGAACCCGCTGGTCCGTGAACTCGGCGAGCTGTCCCGGGCGGCCGGCCTGGAACTGCCGCTGGTCGAGGAGTTGGCCGCGGACATCTTCATGGGCACGTTCAGTCGGAAGTTCCTGGACGCGGCGCGGGTCGCAGCGCTGGTGCTCACCGGCACCCTGTACGAGCGCTACTACGGGATCGACTACGCCGCCGTGCGGGCCCTGGCGACCGATCCGGGGTCTGGTGACCGCGGGTCGCGGCACGCGGCACCGGAGTTCGCCCGTCTGTGCGTCGAGCTGGCTGGCGCGGCGAGCGGCTCCCGGTCCCCGCGCGGCTTCAACGGGGTTGCCAGGAACGGCACGGTGATCGAGCAGTCCCAGATCCTGACCACGCACAACCTGGCGACGCTCGTTCACGACGTGGGCATCACCCCCGAACCCGGCTGGGACGACCTGGCGCGGCGGTGCTTCGGCACGGTGTGCCGGCTGGTCGATCTGGTGTCGGTCCAGCCGCGTCCACTGCGCGTCATCAAGGATGCCGCGTACGCATGGCGGCAGATGCTGTTCCACCTGTCGCTGTGCACCCCCGCCGAGGAGGCGTCGGTACTGGCGTGGATGGAAGAGGAGGTCGCCCGGTACCGCCCCGACGTGGGGATCCGGCTCGGCCCGGCCCTCGCCGGGCTCCGGCTGGTGGCCGCGGGCGGCGAGTTCGACTCCGGCGGCACGGCGGACAACGCCCGGGCCCGGCGCTTCCTGGGCTGGACCACGGGGCGGCACTGGCTGCTGGACGCCGCCTGACCAGGCGCACCGGAAGAACACCGTGCGGGGGTGACCGTCGTCGGCGTCACGGGGGAGGGCCTACTCTCCTCTCCTGTGACCGGACCTTCCTCGCACCTCAGTGCGACAGCGGACGCCTACGACGCCGTGGCCGTCCTGTACGCGGAGCTCTTCCGCGACGCGTACGACAACCTCCCCCTGGACCGTGCGCTGCTCGCCGCGTTCGCCGAGCTGGCGCGGGGGACCGCCGACGCGGGCCCCGTCGCCGAGCTGGGATGCGGCCCCGGATGGGTGACCGCGCACCTGCGGGACCTGGGGCTCGAGGTGTTCGGCGTCGACCTGTCGCCGGTGATGATCCAACTTGCCCGGGAGGCGTACCCGGACCTGCGGTTCGAGGTCGGTTCCATGGACGCCCTGGACCTGGCCGACGGCGAGCTGGGCGGCATCGTGTCGTGGTACTCGGTCATTCACGTCCCGCCGGGGGAGGTGCCCTCGTACCTCGCCGAGTTCCGGCGGGTGCTCGCGCCGGGCGGCCACCTCCTGCTCGCGTTCTTCGAGTCGGAGGGGGGCCCGGTCGCGCCGTTCGACCACAAGGTGACGACGGCCTACCGGTGGCCGATCGACGCCCTTGCGGAGCTGGCCGGCGAAGCCGGGTTCTTCGAGGTCGGCCGGATGCTGCGCGAGCCCCTTGAGGGGGAACGGTTCCGCAGGGGCCACCTGCTGCTCCGCAAGGGCGAGCCGGCCCGGTGAAGCGCCCCCGCCCTCTGTGTCGCTGCCCTCCGCGTCGGCGTCCCGCTGAACCGCGGTCCTACCCCAACCCGTGGCGGCGCAGCCAGGAGGCGATCAGGTCCGCGACGTCCCGGGAGTTGCGGTCCATCATGATCATGTGGGAGTTCCCGGTCACCCCGTGGTCGGGCAGGTCGATCCAGGTGGACTGGCCGCCGGCGGCCAGCAGGGCGTCGTGGAAGCGGCGGGTCGAGGAGTAGAGGTTCGCCCAGCTCCCGCCGGGGTCGTCGTCCAGGCCCAGGTGGTCCCCCCACACGATGAGGTGGGGCACGTGCCGGATGGACGCGAGGTCCACGGTGTCCGGGTCGGGGGCTCCCGAGGGCTCGACCGCGACGTGGGCGGCCACCCGGTGCGGTGCCGCGAGGGTGGCGGCGAACCCGAGGGGGCCCGCGGCGCTGTGGGTGAGCACCACGCTGGTGCCGAGCCGGTCGAGCAGCGCCCCGTAGGCGTGCTGGGTGGCTTCGGTGTAGGTGGTGAACCGGGGCACGACCTGCTTGACGAACGTGTCGAAGGACGCGGTCGGGAACAGCGTGTCCGGGTGGGGGGCCCGGTGGCCGGGTTCCGTGGTGTAGGAGCCGGCGGGACCGAACCGGAAGAGCTCCCACAGTTCCCGCTTGGTGCGGAACCGTGGTTCCGCACCGGACAGCTCGGGGTACCGGGCGAACGGTGCGCGGCCACCGGCGAGCGCGTCGGTGAGGTAGACGTCGTGGCCGTGGCCGAGGAAGTCCCGCTGCCACCCGGGGCGGCCGTCGGGGGTGGTTTCGAAGCAGACGCCGGTCAGGCCGCCGCCGTGCCACATGACGAGCGGGTGCGGGCTCACCGGCCGGGCGAGGGCGCAGTACTGCACGTACACCTGGCCGACTTCGAAGTCCCCGTTGGGGTCGATGACGGCGGGGGGCTGGTCGGGGCCGGCGAAGGCGTCCCGCAGCGGCGCCCCGGTCAACGTCACGGCCCGGCCCCCGACGTGGAAGCTGCCGATGTCGCGGACCTGGAGGACGTCGTCGGCGCGGGGCCGGCGCGGGGCGGCCGTGGCCGGGGTGCCGCTGTTCAGCGCGGCGGTGGTGAGGGCGGCGGGGACGGCAGAGGCGAGCAGGACGCGACGGTCCATGGTGCGTCTCCTCGGGGAGCGTGTCGGTCAGTTCGGCACGGGCGAGGTGGCGCTGACCGGGAAGTGACAGGCCACCGTCGTGTGCGGGCCGGGGTTCCGGCTGGTCAGGGTCGGTTGCTCGCGTGTGCACAGCTCCTGTGCGCGCCAGCAGCGGGTGTGGAAGCTGCACCCGGACGGGGGGTCGGCCGGGTTGGGCACCTCGCCGCGCAGCGCGATGCGCCGGTCCAGCGAGGGGTTGGTGGGGTCGGGTGAGGGCACGGACGACAGCAGGGCCGCGGTGTACGGGTGCTGGGGTTGGTCGAAGAGGTTCCCGGTCGGGCCGATCTCGGCGACCCGGCCGAGGTACATCACCGCGACCCGGGTGGAGATCTGCCGCACCACCGACAGGTCGTGGGCGACGAACACGTAGGACAGGCCCAGGGCGCTCCGCAGGTCGCCGAGGAGGTTGACGATCTGCGCCTGGATCGAGATGTCCAGCGCGGAAACCGGTTCGTCCAGGATCAGGACCTCGGGTTCCAGGGCCAGTGCGCGGGCGATGCCGATCCGCTGCCGTTGCCCGCCGGAGAACTCCTGGGGGTAGCGCCGCAGGTGTTCCTGGCTCAGTCCCACCATGTCGATCAGTTCGCGCACCCGTCGCTGGCGGTCCTGCCTGGAGTCCCCCCAGCCGTGGATGCGCAACGGCTCGGAGATGATCCGGTCCACGGTCATCCTGGGGTCCAGGGAGGTGAACGGGTCCTGCAGGACGATCTGGATCTTCGCCCGCAGGCTCCGGAGTTGGGCGCGGTTCAGGGAGGCCAGGTCCGTCCCCCGGAACCGGACCTGACCGCTGACCGGTTTCTCGAGCCCGCACAGCAGTCGGGACAGGGTGGACTTACCGCAGCCGGACTCCCCGACGATGCCGAGGGTCTCGCCGGCCCGCAGGGTGAAGCTGACGCCGTCCACCGCCCGGACGCTGCCGACCTGACGGCGCATCAGGCCCTTCAGTACCGGATAGTGCTTGGTGACCTCGGTGACCTCGAGCACCGTGTCAGACGTTGGGGACGAACCGGCCGTCCTGGGGGCCCCGGGCGTGTCAGTCATCCTCGATCACCTCCTGGGTGTGGTGGCAGGCGGCCTGTCGGTCAGGCATGACCTCGACCAGGTCGGGCTCCGAGACGGCGCACTCGGGTGACGCGAAGCCGCAGCGCGGACGGAACGGACAGCCGGTGATCGGGGTCAGCAGGCTGGGGGGCGTGCCGGGGATCGCCGGCAGCCGGTGGGCGGGGGCGTCGAGCCGGGGAACGCTCGACAGCAGGGCCCTGGTGTAGGCGTGCGCCGGCCGGGTCAGCACGTCCACGACGGAACCGTGCTCGACGACCCGGCCGTGGTACATCACCGCGACCCGGTCGGCGGTCTCCGCCACCACACCCACGTCGTGGGTGATCAGCAGCATCGACATCCCGGTCTCCTCCTTCATCTCGCGGAGGAGCCGCAGGATGTCGGCCTGCACCGTGACGTCCAGGGCGGTGGTTGGTTCGTCGGCGATGAGCAGCGAGGGCGACAGGGCGAGAGCCAGGGCGATCATGCAACGTTGCCGCATGCCGCCGGAGAACTGGTGCGGGTACTCGTCGATCCGCTGGGCGGCGGCGGGGATCGCCACCCGTTCCAGGAGCTCCCTCGCCCGGGTCCGGGCGTCCCGCCTGCTGATGTCGAGGTGGGTGCGCAGGGCCTCGACGATCTGGTCCCCCACCTTCATCACCGGGTTGAGGGCGGAGAGGGAGTCCTGGAACGCGATGGCGATCTCGGCCCCGCGCAGCCGGCGCCGTTGTTCCTCGGGCATGGTCAGCAGGTCCTGCCCCTGGAACCACACCTGACCTGACGTGATCCGGGCGGGTGGGGTGTCCAGGATGCCCATGATCGCCTGCGCGGTGACGCTCTTGCCCGAGCCGGACTCCCCCATCACGGCGAGCGTTTCGCCGGCGGCGACCGACAGGTTCACGCCCCGCAGCGCGGAGGCCCGGGTCTTGCCGGTGACGAAGTCCACGCTCAGGTCACGGACCTGGAGCAGCGGCTGTGTCGTGGCGCTCTTGTCGTACGGGGCTGGGGTTGACGTGACGGTGACCATGTCGAGCTCCGTGAGGGGTCGGTCCGGCTCGGGCGGGTGCTCAGCGGCTGGGCTGCCAGTGGATCTGCTCGACCCCGTCGGCCACCCGGTGGTCGTCGCGGAAGACCTTGCCCTCCTTCATCACCAGGCGCACCCGGTGCAGCGCGGAGATGTCGGCCAACGGGTCGCCGTCGACCGCGACGAGGTCGGCGTGCGCTCCCTGCGCGAGGGTGCCGATCGAGCCGGTCTTCCGCAGCAGTTCCGCCGCGACGACGGTCGCGGAGCGGATGGCGTCCAGCGGGGACATGCCGTACTGGACCATCAGGTCGAACTCGTCCATCTGCTCGCCGTGCGGGAAGGAGCCGACGTCGGTGCCGAACGCGACGTTGACGCCGAGTTCGAGGCCGCGCTTGAAGGCACCCTCGTGGCGCTTGACGAAGTTCCGCTCGAAGTCGCTGAACTGGCGCTTGTAGTAGGTCTGCATGGTGGGGACCCAGTAGGTGCCGCACTCCAGCATCGCCTGGAGGTCCTCCTCGAGCAGCAGCGGGCCGTGCTCCAGGGTCCGCACGCCCCCGCGGATGGCGGCCTGGGCGCCGGAGCCGCCGTAGGCGTGCGCGGCCACGTCGCGGCGGTACCGCTTGGCCTCGTTCACCATCCTCGTGACGTCCTCGAGGGTGAACTGGTGCAGGGGTTCCATCGTTTCCCGCTCGACGTCCTTGCGGGTGCTGGTGCAGTAGATCTTGATCCAGTCCGCGCCGATCTGGATCTGGCGGCGGATCTCCTTGATGTACTCGTCGGGCGAGTCGGCCATCGCGGCGACGTCGGGCAGCTTCAGTTCCGGGTTGACCATGTCGTCGATGCGCATGTCGCCACCGGTGATGGAGATCGCGTCGGTGGCCACCCACATGCGCGGGCCGGGGATGACGCCGCGGGCGATGGCGTCGCGCAGCGCCGTGTCACCGTGCCAGACCTGCTCGTTGTCGGTGTCCCGCGCGCTGGTGAAGCCGATCTCCAGGGCACGGCGGGCGGCGGCGACGCCCTCGGCCATCCGGTAGACCTGGGTCTTGAACAGGATGGCGGGCGGCCACACCTGGTCCTCGGGGCGCAGCAGCATGTGGGTGTGGCAGTCGATGAGGCCGGGCATCAGGGTGACGTCCCCGGCGTCGATGAGGGTGGCGTCCCGGGGCGCGCTGTCCACCACGGACTGGATCACCCCGTCGGCGATGACGACCACCGCGTCGTCGAGGTACTCGCCCCGGTCGACGTCGAGCACCCGCCGGGCGCGAATGGCGTACTGGGTGCCGTCACTGGTGTCGTTCATGTGTTCTTTCGCTCCTGTGTTGAGGTGTCGCGCGCACTGACGCGCGAGGTGGTGCGGGGGATGGTCGGGAGGGGGCGGTCCGGTGGCGGACGGCCCGGTGGTGGACGGCCCGGTGGTGGGCGGTTCGCGGAACGGGGTCAGCGGCGGCTTCGGGGATCGACCGCGTCGCGCATGGCGTCACCGAGCAGCAGGACGCCGAGGACCGCGAGGCTCAGGAAGCCCGCCGGCGCGAGCAGCGCGTGCGGCGAGGTGAGGAAGCGGGACACCGAGTCGTGGATCATCTGCCCCCAGGAGAGCGTGGAGTCCTGGAGTCCGAGCCCGAGGTAGGAGATCGTCGCTTCGTAGGTGATGAAGAGCCCCACGTTGGTGGTGGCCACCACGATCACCGGGCTGATCGCGTTGGGGATGACGTGTTCGAGCAGGATGCGCGGGTCGCTCGCGCCGGATGCGCGGGCGGCGACGATGTAGTCCAGCCCGCGGGTCTCCATGGTGCTGGCGCGCATGATGCGTGCGGTCTGGGTCCATCCGTAGAGGGAGAGCGCCACTATCACGCCGAGGACTCCGCCGTCACCGTTGGCCGCGGTGGCCAACAGGACGGTGGCGCCGAGCAGCAGGGGTATGGCCAGGAAGATCTCGATGATGCGGCTGAGCACCGCGTCGACGATCCCGCCGAAGTAGCCGGCCACGGAGCCGACCAGCACGCCGATCAGGAAGGTGGCCACGGTGACGCTGAGGCCGATCAGCAGGGACGCCCGGGTGGCGTGCACGGACCTGGCGTAGACGTCGCAGCCCTGGACGTCGGTGCCGAGCCAGTGGTCGCCGTTGGGGCCGACCAGCGACCTGGACAGGTTGCAGTCCTCGGGATCGACGGAGGTGAACAGCGAGGGGACCGCCGCCATCAGGACGAACAGCGTGATCAGGCTGATCGCCACCCAGAACAGGGGCCTGGCGCGCAGGCGGTGCCACACCGAGGAGGGGGCGAGCACGGTGGGACCCGGCGCTGTCGGTGCCGCTGCCGCCTCACTGGCCAGGTGGACGTCACTCATAGCGAATCCTCGGGTCGAGTACCGCGTACAGCAGGTCGATGATCAGGTTGAGGACGATGTAGACCAGGACCAGGGCGGTCACGATGCCGACGATCATCGTTCGCTCACCGAGGTAGATGGCGCGGGCCAGGCCCTGGCCGACACCCGGGAGGTTGAAGATGCTCTCGATGATCACCGTGGCGTTCAACATGGCGCCGAACTCCAGGCCGAGGAAGGTCACGACGGGGATCATCGAGTTCCGCAGGCCGTGCCGGGTCACCACCGTGCGCCAGCGGACCCCCTTGGCCACGGCGGTCTTCACGTACTGCTCCGAGAGGGAGTCCAGCAGGGAGGACCTGGTGAGCCGGGTGACGTAGGCGATGGAGAAGCTGGCGAGGACGAACCCCGGTAGGAGGTAGCTGCGCAGGCCGTCCTCGATCCCGGCCACCGGGAACAGTTCCAGCCGTGCCCCCAGCAGGAACTGGAGGACGAACGCGGTGACGAAGAACGGCAGGGACAGCGCGACCAGGCTGAGCAACCGGATGGCGTGGTCGGCGAACCGGTCCCGGCGCAGGGCGGCGACGACGCCGAGCCCGATGCCGAGCACCGCCTCGATCACCAGGGCGGTGGTGGCGAGGCGCAGGCTCACCGCGAACCGGTCGGCGAGGACGCCGGAGACCTGCTGGCCGGAGTACGTCTCGCCGAAGTCCCCCTGGACCGCGCCGAGCAGGAACCGCCCGTACTGTTGCAGCAGCGGCTCGTCGAGGTGGTACTTCGCCTCGATCACCGCGGTGAACGCGGGGTCCGCGGCACGCTCACCGGCCAGCGCCTGCGCCGGGTCCCCGGGGACGGCGAAGGCGAGCAGGAAGACGACGAACGTGGCGCCGATCACGACGGGGACGGCGCGCAGGAGCCGTTTGAGGGCGTAGGCGCTCATGACACGACGACGTTCTCGACGTGCAGCCGGCGGAAGGGATCGACCACGACGTCGCTGACCCGTTTCGAATGGGCGCCGGCGGTCTCCTGNTACCACATCGGGAGGTAGGGCATGTCATCGAGCAGGACACGCTCGGCCTCGTTGTACTTCTGCGTCGCCACCTCCGGGTCGGTAGCGGCGTTGCCCTCGTCGAGGAGCCTTTCGAAGTCCGCGTCGTAGTACCCGGAGAAGTTCTCCCCCGAGCTCTTGCGGAAGATCGGTGTGAGGTAGTTCTCGACGCTGGGGAAGTAGAACGTCCACGCCGTTCGGAACGCCGTGTCGACCTTTCCCTTGCTCAGGTCGTCGAGGAGGATGGACAGCTTCTCGTAGGGTTTGGTGGCGACGTCGATGTCGAGTGAGTCGGATATCTGGTGAGCCACGGCCTCGACCCACTCCTTGTTGTCGCCATCGACGCTGTAGCCGATGGTGAATGAGTTCCCCTCGATTCCGCCGGCCTCCTCGAAGAGGGCCTTGGCGGCGGCCGGATCGAACCGGCAGGTGGCTCCGCACGGGTTCCGTGCCGCGCCGGGGACGACCGGGGGGACGTAGCCGGTCGCCGGTGTCCTGGTGTTCTGGAAGATGGCCTTGGTGACCGACTTCCGGTCAACCGCCATGGAGATGGCCTTGCGGACGTCCCGGTTGGCGAACTTCTCGTTCTTCAACGGGAATCCGAGGTACTCCATCCGGCCGCTCGGCACCTGGAAGTAGCGGTCGTCGAACTGTTCTCGCGCCGTGCTGAGGTTGGCGTTGGGGATGGACTGGAGCACGTCGAGATTGCCGGCGAGCAGGTCGTTGTACGCGGCTGTGAACTCCTGGTAGATCCGGAAGTCCACGCCGGTCGCCTTGGCCGGTGTGCCGGCGTAGTCGTCGTACCGGTCGAGTTTGATGGACTCGTCGTGCACCCAGGTCCCCCTCATCTTCAGCGGACCGTTGCCGATCGGTGCCTCGTTGAAGGCCTTCGGGTCCTGGAACGCGACATCCGGCAGCGGAGAGAACGCCGGATACCCCAACAACATCTCGAACTGGGAGAACTGCTTGTCCAGCCTGATGGTGAACTTCGAGTTCGAAACCACCTTCAGCCCGCGCAGCGTCTCGGCCCTGCCGTCCGCCACCTCGTCATAACCGTCGATCCGGTCGAACACATAGCTGTTGAGCTGGGCGTTCTTGGGGTTCGCGGCGAAGTTCCAGGCATTGACGAACGAGTGCGCGGTCACCGGGTCCCCGTTGTGGAAGGTCCAGCCGTCCTTCAGCTCGACCGTCCAGTTCCGGTTGTCCTCGGACTCGACGCTCTTGGCCACCGCCAACGTGACGTCGCTGGTCTCCGGGTCGAAGGTGACGAGCTGGGTGAACAGCGCCGAGACGACCTGTGCCCCGAACACCTCGGAGTAGTTCGCCGGCAACAGCGAGGACGGCTCGGGGATGGCGGCCGAGAACCTGCCGGGACCTGACCCCTTGGGGCCGCCGGTGCCGCACGCGGCGAGCAGGGCGACGGCCAGCAGCACGACTCCGGCGGTGAAGCGTCGTGGTGGGCGCATGAGATCCTCCTGCTTCTCCAAACTGACTTCTGAATACTGAACTCAGTTTTGGGAGGCAACAAGTGGCGGGTATGTAACGGTTAGATCTCGTTGATGCGGGTTCGCTCAGTGATGGGCGGGGTGGTGCACACCGTGCGCGAGGGCGCGCTGGACCAGTGCCAGCGCGTTGACCAGGGGCTCGTCCGCGAGCGCGTAGGACAGGCGCAGGTGGCCCGGGGCGTCGAACTCCTCCCCGGGGGCGACGGCGACCAGCACCTGGTTCAGGAGGTACTCGGCGAGGTCGCGCGAGGTGCGCGGGACGTGGCCGTGGATCTCCTTGCCGAGCAGGCCGCGGACGTCCAGCAGGCAGAAGTACCCGCCGCGTGGCTCGACGCACTGGACGCCGCGCAGGCCACCCAGGACCTGGTGCGTCAGCGTCCGCCGGCGGTCGAGGGCGGCCAGGACGGGGGAGAGGTGGGAGGTGCCGCAGTCCAGGGCGGCCAGGGCCGCGGCCTGGGCGACGTTGGACACCGGCGCGGGCAGGTGGGACCGCAGGGCGGTCGCGGCCGCGATGGCCGGCCGCGGCCCGGCCAGCCATCCGACGCGCCAGCCGGTCATCGCATAGGTCCTGGAGACCCCGTGGACGGTCAGGCAGCGCTCCGGCATCGACTCGTGGGCGTCCCGCAGGGCGAGGAAGGGAGTGTCCCGCCCGTACACGAAGTGCTGGTAGACCTCGTCGCTGATCACCCACAGGTCGTGGGCCGCGGCCCACGCGGCGATCGCCCGCAGTTCGGCGGGGGTGTAGACGGTGCCGGTGGGATTGGCCGGGGACCCCAGGAGCAGCGCGGTGGTCCGGGGCGTCCAGGCCGCTTCCAGGCTCTGGGGCGTGACCTTGTACGCGGTCTCCGCGGTGGTGGGGACGGGCACCGGCACGCCGCCGTGGTGGGTGACCGCCGCGGAGTGCCCGGGCCAGGAGGGGACCGGGAGCAGCACCTCGTCCCCGGCGTCAACCGTGACGGCACAGGCCAACAGGAGTGCCTGTCTCGCACCGTTGGTCACCACGACCTGGTCCTCGGCCAGTGCGGTGCCGCCGGGTGCCGAGAGGGCTTGCGCCGCCGCCGCGCGGAGTCGTGGCCAGCCGGCCGGCGGGGAGGCGTGCCGGTGGTTGGCGCTCGTGGCGCAGGCCCTGCGCGCGGCCTCGAGGACGGGCTCCGGCACCGCGAAGTCCGGTTCGTCGGCGGCGAGTGAGATCACCCGCCGCCCGGCCGCCCGCAGCGCCGCGGCCTGGGCGGCGACCGTCGGGACCGCCGGGGCCCGGGAACGTCGCACCCGGCTACTGAGCTTCACGGCGGCACCTCCTCGCCCCCGCGGGGACGGCGGCCCGGCGTCGTGCGGTCCGCACCGTGGTCGGCGGGTCGGCGGGTGGCCCGGTCCCGCCGTGGCTGGAGCCGGGTGGCCCGGTCCACCGGCGCGCTCCTCCCCGGAGGTGGGCCGGTGTTGGGGGGCGGGGTCCGCCGGAGGGGGAGCGGGCGGTCGTCGTCCGCGGAGGCGCGGCGTGCGCGGAGCGGGGCGGCCGGTCTTCCGGCTGGCTGTCGGGAGGGTCGGATGGGGACATGGTCGTGCGTCGTCTCCTAGGTCTGGCTGGAACTGCCGCTCTCCACTCGGGCGATCAGCTTGTGCATGCCGGTCGTCCAGTTCTCGTCGAGCTCCCGGCACGCCCGGTCGATGTCCCCCGCGGCCAGCGCCTCGGCGATGCACAGATGCTGCCGGGCCGACTCGGTCACCGCCTGCGGCTCGCTCAGGTAGGCGTGCTCGTACCGGTGCACGACGGTCTTCAACTCCTCGATCTGCCGCTGCAGTCGCTGGTTGGGGCAGGCGTTCAGTAAACGGGCGTGCCACTCGTCGTCGATCGCCTGGGCCACCACCGGGTCCTCGGTCTCGCCGATGTCGGCCGCGTGTTTCGCGAGGGAGGACGCCACGTCCTTCAGGCGTTCGACGTCGGACAGGCGCAGGGCCAACTGCTCCAGCGCCGAGATCATCGGGTACGTCTCGCTGACCTCCTGGACGGTGAGCGGCGACAGCCAGAACCCGCGGTTGGGGCGCTCCTCGAGCAGGCCCTCGCGGGCCAGACCGAACAGCGCCTCGCGCAGGGGGGTCCGACTGACGCCCAGGTCCGCGGCGAGCCGTGTCTCGTTGATCCGGGTCCCCATCGGGTAGTCCCCGCGCAGCAGTCGGTTGACGATCTCCTGCCGGACGTCCTGACGGAGCAGGCGGACCGAAATCGACATCTCGTCTCCTCTCATGCTCGGGTGAACTGTACTCTGAATTCAGAACGCAGTTTACTCGAGAGACGAGACAAGACAAGGGAGTGTGCCGCATGACGAAGGCACCGCGTGTCGCCCTGCCCGTCACCCGCCGGTCCGTCAGCCAGGCGTCCGGACTCCGCCGCGCTCCCGGGGATCCACGCCCACGCGACTGGCACCGCACGATCCCCGGCTACGCGCCCACCCCGCTGGTGGACGCACCCACGCTGGCCGAGCGCCTCGGCGTCGGCCGCGTCCTGGTGAAGAACGAACAGCAACGCCTCCAACTGCCGTCGTTCAAGATCCTCGGCGCCTCGTGGGCCGTGCACCGGGCGCTGTGCCAGCGCCTCGAGGTCTCCCCGGAGCTGCGGTTCGACGAACTGCGCGACCGGCTCGCCGGCCACCGCCACCTGGTGCTGACCTGCGCCACCGACGGCAACCACGGCCGGGCCGTGGCACACATGGCCAAGCTCCTCGGCCTGACCTCGACGGTGTACGTCCCCAACGACCTGTCCCAACCCCGGATCACCGCCATCGAGGACGAGGGCGCCGAGGTCGTCCGGGTCTTCGGAACCTACGACGACGCCGTGCGGTACACGGCGGTCCAGGCGGCCAGGCACCCGAACCAGGTGCTGGTCTCCGACACCTCCTGGCCGGGCTACGAGACCGTCCCGCGGTTCGTCGTCCAGGGCTACGAGACCATCTTCGACGAGATCGACGACGACCTGCGCGCCCCGGGGACCGACGCCCGCACCGACCCGCACGTCGTCCTGGTACCCGTCGGCGTGGGCGCGCTGGCGTCGGCCGTCATCAGTCGCTGGCCCGGCGACACCCACACCCGCGTGGTGACCGTCGAACCCGACACCGCCGCGTGCGTCCAGCAGTCACTGGCCCTCGGCGCGCCGACCAACGTCCCCGGCCCCCACCTGTCCATCATGGCCGGGCTCAACTGCGGCGAACCGTCCATGCTCGCCTGGCCGGTACTGGCCGCCGGGGTCGCCGCCGCGGTCGCGGTCAACGACGACGAGGCCCGCGCCGCCATGCGGGACCTGGCCACCGCGGGGATCGTCGCCGGGGAGAGCGGGGCCGCCGCCCTGGCCGGCGCGCACGTGCTGTTCCGCAGCGACGAGGGCCGCGACGCGCTGCGCGGCCTCGAGGTGCCCGCCGACGCCACCGTGCTGCTGCTGAACACCGAGGGCGCCGCCGACCCGGACAGCTACTCCCGGATAGTCCACCACCGATGAGCGCCAGGGAGACGAACGTGAACGTGAGCGCGGACGAACCCCGCGGACCGCACCCCACCCACGTCCTGTACGGCCGCAGGGTGCGCACCTCCTACCGCCAACCCAGGCCCGCCCCCGCCCACCTGCTGGTCGTCGCCGGCAGGATCAGGGAGGTCGCCTGGAGCGACACCTGCCCGCCGCCCTGGCGCCGGCACCCCAGGGCGCACCTCGGCGACCTGTACGTCGGCCCCGGCCTGATCGACGCGCACGTCCACGTCACCGCACCCGGTGACGGCTCCCCGGACGGCGTCCCCAGCGGTGACCTGTCCCAGGCCGCCGCCAGGGCCCTGGACGGGCTCCGCTCCGTGGGGGTGACCACCGCCCGGGACTGCGGCGGCCCGACCCCGTTCATCCACACCGCCCGCTCCGCCGCGGGACCACGACTGCTCACCGCCGGCCCCCCGCTCACCACCCCGGGCGGCCACGGCGGGTGGATGGGCGGCGAGGCCGCCGACACCGGGGCCCTGTTGCGCCTGGTTGACGAACAGGTCCTCGCCGGCGCGGCCTTCGTCAAGGTCATGGGCTCCGGCGGTGGCACCGCCGGGACGCACCCCTGGGACGCCTCCTTCACCGCGGACCAACTGTGCGCCGTGGTCGACCGGGCCACCGGACACGGAAGGCCGGTGGCCGTGCACTGCCTGTCCGCCGCCTCGATGCGCGCCGCCCTGCGCGCCCGGCCCCGCACCATCGAACACGGGAAGTTCCGCCACGCCCCGGGCGACACCGTCGAGCCGCGGGAGAAGACGCGGATCGCCGAGGGGCTACGGGCGACCGGCACCGCCGTCACCTCCACGCTCAGCGTGGGGCACTTCGTCATCGCCCGCGGGCCCGCGGCGGGCGACGCCTACGACCTGTGGCTGCGCCGCCAGGACGGCGACCTGGACGACACCGCCATGTTCCTCGGGGCCGGTGTGACCGTCATCCCGGGCACCGACGCCGGTTGGCGCCACACGCCGTTCACGGCGCTCCCCCGGGAACTCACCCTGCTCACCCAGTGCGGCATGAGCCCCGCCGACGCCCTCGTCGCGGCCACCGAGACGGCCGCCGCGGCCCTCGCCCTGCCCGGGCTCACCGGCACCCTGGACCCCGGTGCCCTCGCCGACTACGTCGCCTACCCGTCCGACCCGCTGCGCGACTTCACGGTGTTGGACCGGCCGGCGGTGGTGGTGGTCGGAGGGAGGTGGCCGGGAGACGACCCGGCCGCCGGCACCGGCCCCTGACCTTCCGGGGTGCTCCCCGCCGGGGCCGGCAGCGGCCCCAGGCGCGCGGTGAGCCGTTCGCGGAGGAGCAGGTACTCCGCCCAGCGGTGCGGCAGTGGGCCCGGGGGGCGGTGGACGACGCGTGCGCCGCTGACGACCTCGTCGTGGACGAACTGCTCCCGGGTGAGGTCGAGTTCCACGCCGTTGGGGAGGCGGTTCCACCAGTGGTAGCAGATGTGCTCCCCGCCGTGGTGGACCTCACCGACGACCAGGTCGCCGCCGAGGAGGTCGTTGACCACCAGGGCGGTGACGTCGCAGTGCCCCCAGGAGGGGTTGTCCTGGTGCCAGCCGGCGCGGGCGAAGTCGTCGGGCGAGCAGGTGTCGGCGGCGAAACTGGCCCGCAGGGCCTGGTCGATCTCGGTGAGGGTCCACGGACGCATGACGGCAGGGTGCCACGGGCCACTGACAGTCCGGGGTCCCGGCCGGGGGCGTCCCCCGCCGGGACGGTGCACGGCCCGACCGGCGGGGGCGCAGGGGCCGAGCTGGTTGCCGTGCCCACCGCGAGGGTATAAGACTTGACTTATATAAGTGCTCATTGAAATTATGGCGGCGTGCACGCCTTCGACGTACTCGGTGACCCCGTTCGCCGCCGGATATTGGAGCTGCTCGCAGAGGGCGAGCGGGCGGCTGGCGTGGTGAGTGGGGCCATCCAGGAGGAGTTCGGGATCTCCCAGCCGGCCGTGTCACAGCACCTCCGCGTGCTGAGGGAGTCGGGGTTCGCGACCGTCCGGGCGGAGGGCGCGCGCCGCCTCTACGCGGTCAACACCGAGCCGCTGCAGGAGATCGACATCTGGCTGGAGCACTTCCGCCGGTTCTGGAACCAGCGCCTGGATGCGCTGGGTACCGAACTCGAGCGAGGCAAGCGCGAACGCCGCGAACGGCGCGAGGACAGGCTGTCGGGGGGCGACGTGCCACCCACCAAGAGCAAGGGAGACACATGATCGACGTCATCAAGCAGGTCAACGCCGCCCACCGGGAGGTCGGCAACCACCCCGTCAGCACGGGTGAGGGGCGCTCGCTGCTGCTGCGCCGCACCTACGACGCCTCCATCGAGGACGTCTGGAGCGCTTGCACCGAACCCGACCGGATCGGCCGGTGGCTGGCACCGGTCACCGGCGACCTCCGGCTCGGCGGCACCTTTCAGCTCGAGGGCAACGCGGGCGGGGAGATCCTGCGCTGTGAGGAGCCGCACCTGCTCAAGGTGACCTGGTCCCTCGGGGAAGGCATGGCCACCGAGGTCGAGGTTCGTCTCTCCAAGGGCGAGGACGACGACACCGTCCTCGAGCTGGTGCACGCTTCCCCAGCCGAGTTCGTCGACGGGATGGTGCGCTCCTACGGCCCCGGCGGCACCATCGGGATAGGGGCCGGGTGGGATCTCGCCCTCCTCGGGCTGGACCTGCACCTCCGTGGCGAGGACCTCGACCCGTTGACGCGGGCGAACGCGCCGGACGTCAGGGAGTTCGCGGTCCGTGGCTGCCAGGCCTGGGGGCCGGCGATCCAGGCCACCTGGGGCACCAGTGATGAGGACATCGCCGCGGCGGTCGCGTTCGCAACGCAGCACTACGCCCCCGCCGACGAGGCGGCAGGCGCCAACGGCTGAGCCGTTGCGGGGCCAGCGGGACCCGTGCGGAACGGCGAGGTACAGCAGGTCCGTGAGGCCGCGGGCCCGCGTGTCGGTGGCTGCGGCCGAACCGGCCGACAGCAGGCCGATTCCCGTCGTAGGTTGGACTTCGCAGTGCTGGACAGGGGGCTGAGGTGGCCGGGACGACGGTGGGTGAGGTGCTGGCCGAGCTGGCCGGGCTCGAGGACCCGAAGACGCGTGAGGTGAACGAGAGACACGGTGACGATCACGGTGTGAACCTCGGCAAGCTGCGCGCGCTCGCCAAGCGACTGGGGACGCAGCAGGAACTCGCGCGCCAGCTCTGGGAGACGGGTGACACCGCGGCGCGACTGCTGGCGCTCCTGGTCGGCCGCCCCAAGGCGTTCGAGCGCGACGAGCTGGACGTCATGGTGCGCGAGGCACGCACACCCAAGGTGCACGACTGGCTCGTGAACTACGTGGTGAAGAAGAACCCGCACTCCGAAGAGCTGCGCCTGGCCTGGTCCGCCGATCCGAGTCCCGTGGTCGCGAGCGCCGGCTGGGCGCTGACCACCGAACGCGTGGCGAAGAAGCCCGAGGGACTCGACCTCGCACGACTGCTCGATGTCATTGAGGCGGAGATGAAGGGCGCCCCGGACCGCCTGCAGTGGGCGATGAACCACTGCCTGGCCCAGATCGGGATCGAGCACGCCGAGCACCGCGCCCGTGCCATCGACATCGGTGAGCGCCTGGAGGTGCTCAAGGACTACCCGACGTCCCCGGGCTGCACGTCTCCTTTCGCGCCCGTCTGGATCACCGAGATGGTGCGCCGACAGCACGACGGTAGGGCTCACCCTCCACCGCGGTGATCTCGTCGTCATGCTGACTGGAGGCCTAGGGCCTGTCTGATAAGTAGCGCCGTCCGCCCGGAGGGCGGGGGGTCGCGGCGTCTGGTGCGTGCGATCGCAAGGCGGAGGGTCGTCCTCGTACTGGGCGTACATGGACGATCCCGACAACGCAGCGAGCGTGCGTGCCAGGCGTCACGACCCAGGCGGGATTCATCAGACAGGCCCTAGGTGT
>NZ_KB904697.1 GCF_000380165.1 Wenjunlia vitaminophila DSM 41686 | reverse complement strand
CGCTCGCTGCGTTGTCGGGATCGTCCATGTACGCCCAGTACGAGGACGACCCTCCGCCTTGCGATCGCACGCACCAGACGCCGCGACCCCCGCCCTCCGGGCGGACGGCGCTACTCATCAGACAGCCCCTAACGGTGTCCGGAGCGGCTGGGCTGGAACTGAGGTCCCTGTGGGGGCAGGGTGAAGCCGCCGTTGCCCGGCTGCGGCTGGACCGGCGGGGGGACCGGCGCCGGGGGGTAGCCGGTGGCGGGCTGCCGGTTCGGGTACTGGGGTGGGTAGCCGTAGCCCTGGTGGTGCTGCGGGGGCATCTGCGGGGGCTGGGGCTGCGGGTAGCCGTACGAGCCGGGTGGTGCCTGGGGGTAGCCGTAGGAGCCGACCGGATGGGGCTGGGGCTGTCCCGGCCCGGGGGGCGGGAAGCCGTAGCCGCCGGGGGGCTGTGGCTGGGGTTGTGGCTGCGGCGCGGGTGGCTGCTGGGGAGCCTGGGGGTAGCCGTAGCCGCCGGGCGCGGGTACCGGCGGGGGCGGGGGAGTGGACGGCTCGGACCGGGCAGGCGGGGGCGGCTCGGGGGCCGCCGGCGAGGGCGTCGGGGCAGGAGCGGGGCCGGGCTGGTCGCCGTCGTCCACGGCGATCCCGAAGTCCGTGGCCAGGCCGATCAGGCCGGTGGTGTACCCCTGCCCCACGGCCTTGAACTTCCACTGGTGCTGGCGCCGGTAGAGCTCCGCGCAGTTCAGGGCGGACTCCTCGCCGGTCTCCGGGGTGACCCGGTACTCGGCCACCGCCTCGCTCTCCTCGCCGGCGGCGAGGTCGAAGAGCTGCACCCGCAGGTCGCTCACCGCGGCGAAGGTCCCCATGTCGACGGAGGCGGCGATCACCACTCGGTCCACCGAGGTGTCGAGCTTGCCGAGGTCCACCTCGACGGAGTCGGTGATGCCGCCGGAGTCGCGCCGCTTCGGGCGGTGCCGCACCAGGCCGGAGGGGTGGCGCGGCTGGTTGTAGAAGACGAAGTCGCGGTCGGAACGCACGCGCCCGTTCTCGCCGAGCAACAGCGCCGAGGCGTCGATGTCCGGTACGTCGGCGCTGGGACTCCACCGCAGGACCACGCGCACCGCGGAGGCGCCCAGAGGGATGTTCGACCCTTTCATCATGGCGTGCGTCATGCCCGCAATCCTGCCCTGGCACGGCGGGTGCGGACAACGCGGGTGGCGGGAAGGGGCGTTGTCGGCCGGCACGACCGACGGTCCGGCGGCGGTCCCTCGCCCTGCGGGCGGACCTGCGGCGGTTCCGCGGCAGGGGAAATCCGGTGAACTGATGGTTGTCCTGTGGAAACGCCCTGGTTCCCCGGCATTCACTGGAACACGGGCCCCATCAAGCACTATGTACATACGACAATCGGCCAGTCGCTGGTCGCTGACTTAGGTAGAATAGGACATATATGCGCCATTTCGGGCACCTTGCGGACGAGGAGCGGGCGAAGTTGTTCCACCGGGAGCCCCAGGACTTCAACGCCGACTCCCCGGCCGACACGCTCGCCGTGGCGCTGGGCGCCACCCTCTACAGCCCGGCCACCCGTTCCGGGCTCGCGGAGGACATCGTCAAGCTGGCCGGCCGTGGGGTCGTCTCCATGGTGCTGTGCCTGGAGGACTCCATCGGTGACCACGAGGTGGCGGAGGCCGAGGACAACCTGGTCCGGCAGTTCGCGGAGCTGGCGGAGTGCGACGCCGACCTCCCCCTGCTGTTCATCCGGGTGCGCGAGCCCGACCAGATCGGTTCCCTGGTGCGACGGTTCGGCGAAACGATTCGCCTCGTCTCCGGCTTCGTCCTCCCCAAGTTCACCGAGGAGTCCGGCCGTCCGTTCCTCGAGGCACTGACCGCCGCGGAATCCACCTGCGGCCGGCGGCTTTTCGCCATGCCCGTGCTGGAGTCGCCCGAACTGCTGTACCTGGAGAGCAGGCAGGAGACGCTGTTCGGGATAGCCCGCACGGTGCAGAAGTACCGGGACCGGGTGCTGGTGCTGCGGCTCGGCGTCACCGACTTCTGCTCCGCCTACGGACTGCGCCGGCCCCCCGACCTCACCGCCTACGACATCCACGTGGTGGCCTCCGCCATCGCCGACGTGGTCAACGTGTTCGGCCGCGCCGACGCCTCCGGCCTCGTCGTGACCGGGCCGGTGTGGGAGTACTTCCGCGCCGGTGAACGGATGTTCAAGCCCCAGCTCCGCCGTTCCCCGTTCGTCCAGGTCGCCCGGGCCGACCGGTTGCGCACCCAGCTCATCGAGCACGACATGGACGGGCTGCTGCGGGAGATCGAACTCGACCGGGCCAACGGGCTGCTCGGCAAGACGTGCATCCACCCCACGCACGTCGCTCCGGTGCACGCGCTGTCCGTGGTGTCGCACGAGGAGTACAGCGACGCCCTCGACATCATCGACGGGGAGCAGGCGGGCGGCGGGGTGCTGCGCTCCTCGTACACCAACAAGATGAACGAGGTGAAACCGCACCGGGCCTGGGCGGAGCGCACCCTGCGGCGGGCCGACGCCTTCGGGGTGGCCCGGCAGGACGTCTCGTTCGTGGAACTCCTCGGCGCCCTGCTGCTGTCCTGACCACTGTGGCCCACCCCCACCACTCACCGAAACGGAACCCCCCACGCATGCCGGACGAGCCGTACCAGCCGGAAGGCCCGACCGTCCCCACCCCGCCCCCCGCCGCAGGCCCCGTCTGGCCCGGCCGCTGGGTCACCGAGCGACTGGGGATCACCCTGCGCGGCGCGGAGCTGCGCCCCCTGCTCGGGCTGGCCCTGCGCCGCAACCCCAGACGGGCCCACCTGCTGGTCTCCGAGGTGCTGGGCAAACACGTCCCGCAGCGCCCCGCGACCGTGCTGGGCGCGGGGCTCGACCTGGGACGGCGGGCCCGGGCACTGCTCGGCGACGAACAGGCGGCCCGCGCCGTGGTCCTCGGCTACGCGGAGACCGCCACCGGACTCGGGCACGCCGTCGCCGACGGACTTGGACCCGTCCCGTACCTGCACTCCACCCGCCGCCCGGTCCCCGGCGTCGCCCCGGTCGGCGGCTTCCAGGAGGAGCACTCGCACGCCACCTCGCACCTGCTGCTTCCCGAGGACCCCGGGCTGCTCGCCGGGGACGGACCGCTGGTGCTGGTGGACGACGAGTTCTCCACCGGCAGGACGGTCCGCAACACCATCGCGGCCCTGCACGCCCTGCACCCCCGAGACACCTACCTGGTGGTGGCCCTCACCGATCTGCGATCGGCCGCGCACCGCGGGGAACTCGACGCCTTCGCCGCCGAACTCGGCACCACGATCCGGGTGGCGGCCCTGGCCACCGGCACCGTGGAGCTCCCCGACGACGTCCTGGAACGTGGCCGGGCCCTGGTCGACGGCCACGAGAACGACGACCCCCGCCCGGTGGCCTCCGGCTCGCTGCGGCGGGTGGAGGTGCCCTGGCCCGCGGGGCTCCCGGACGGGGGGCGCCACGGGTTCACCCCGGCGCACCGGGCCGTGCTGGAGCAGGCGCTGCCCACGCTGGGCGGGCGACTCGCCTCCGCCGTGGGCGCCACCGCCAGGCGGGTGCTGGTGCTGGGCTGCGAGGAGCTGATGTACGTGCCGCTGCGGCTCGCCCTCGCCCTCCAGGACGCCCTGGGGAACGGCGCCGAGGTGCGCTTCTCCACGACCACCCGATCCCCGGTGCTCGCCGTGGACGACCCCGGGTACGCGATCAGGACCCGGGTGACGTTCCCCGCGCACGACGCGCCCGCCGACGGCCCGGGCCCCCGGTACGCGTACAACGTGGCCTGCGGCAAGGACCCGGACCGCCGGTTCGACACGGTGCTGCTCGTGGTGGACTCCGCGGCGGACACCCCGGCCCTGCACGCCCCGGGCGGCCTGGTGGACGCGTTGCGGGGCACCACCGACCGGGTGCTCCTCACCGTCGTCCCGTCCCACGTGCCCGCACCCCGCCCGCCAGGACCGCCGCCCGCCCACCGGTCCGCCCCCTCCGTCCCGTCCGCCCCGAGGTGAGCGCCACCATGACCACCACATCCCCCGCGTCCCCGGCACTGCCACGGCCCCTGCGGGGCCCGGAGTTCTCCTCCTACCGGCCGGACGAGGTGACCTGGTTGCTCCAGGACCTGTCCCGGGTCTCGCTGGAGGCCCCCACCGAGGAGCGCGAGGAGGCGATCCAGCACGGCGGTGCCCACTACGCCGAGTCGCTGCCCGTGGAGTACCAGCCCGACCAGCGGTACCAGGCGCTGTTCCACGCCGCACTGCGCAACTCGGCCGACCGGGTCGCGCGGGCCGTGGGCGTGGTCACCGACACCGTCCTCGAGGAGCGGGGACCCCACGTGGTGCTGGCCTCGCTGGCCAGGGCCGGAACGCCCGTCGGGGTGCTGATGCGCCGCTGGGCCCGGTACGCACACGGCACCGACCTGCCGCACTACGCCCTCTCGATCGTGCGCGGGCGCGGCATCGACACCGTGGCACTGCGCTACCTCGCGGCCAGGCACGACCCCGCCGACGTGGTCTTCGTGGACGGGTGGACCGGTAAGGGCGCCATCACCAGGGAACTGGACGCCGCGTTGCAGGAGTTCGGGGCCTTCGACCCGCAGATCGCCGTGCTCGCCGACCCCGGCCGCTGCGTGCGCACCTACGGCACCCGCGACGACTTCCTGATCCCGTCGGCGTGCCTCAACTCCACCGTCTCCGGCCTGGTCTCCCGCACCGTGTTGCGCGCGGACCTCGTGGGACCCGACGACTTCCACGGCGCCAAGTACTACCGGGAACTGGCCGACGCGGACGTCTCCGGGCTGTTCCTCGACACCGTCAGTCAGCGGTTCCCCGCCGTGCGCGACTCCGTCGCCGCCGACCGCGCGGCCCTGGCCGGGGAGGACCGCACCCCCACCTGGGAGGGCTGGGCAGCGGTGCGGCGGGTCGCCGACGCCTACGACATCGGCGACCTCAACCTGGTCAAGCCGGGGGTGGGGGAGACCACCAGGGTGCTGTTGCGCCGGGTGCCCTGGCGGGTCCTGGCCAGGAAGGGCGCGGGTGCCGAACTCGACCACGTCCGGCTCCTCGCCGAGCAGCGCGGGGTGCCCGTGGAGGAGGTGGGGGCCGCCGCCGAGGGCCTGATCGGCCCCTACTCGTGTGTCGGGCTGATCCACCCCCGGTACACCCGTGGCGCGGTCGGCGCCGCCGGGACTGCCGCCGAGGCGGGTGCCGCGTGACCACGATCGTCGCCAGCGACCTGGACCGCACCCTGATCTACTCGGCCGGAGCCCTCGGCCTGACCATGCCGGACGACCAGGCCCCCCGGCTGCTGTGCGTGGAGGTCTACCAGCGGTCCCCGCTGTCCTACCTCACCGAGCGGGCGGCCGACCTGCTCGGGCAACTGGCCGGGGCGGTGACGCTGGTACCGGCCACCACCCGCACCCGGGAGCAGTACCGGCGGGTTCACCTGCCCGGCGGTGTGCCGCCCTACGCGATCTGCGCCAACGGCGGCCACCTCCTGGTGGACGGGCGGACCGACTACGACTGGCGGGCCGAGGTCCAGCGGCGGCTCACCGACTCCTGCGCCGAGCTGGCCGAGGTCCGCGCCCACCTGACCGCCGTCGCCGACCCGGCGTGGCTGCTGCGGAACCGGGTCGCCGAGGACCTGTTCGCCTACCTGGTGGTGGATCGGGCCCGGCTGCCCCGGGGGTGGCTCACCGACCTCACCGGGTGGGCGGACCAACGCGGTTGGACGGTCTCCCTCCAGGGACGCAAGGTCTACGCGGTGCCCCGGCCGCTCACCAAGAGCGCCGCGCTGGCCGAGGTGGTGCGCAGGACCGGCGCCACCGAGGTGCTCGCCGCGGGTGACTCGCTGCTCGACACGGACCTGCTGCTCGCCGCCGACGCGGGCTGGCGCCCGGGCCACGGCGAACTCGCCGAGTCCGGGTGGTCCGCACCCGGCGTCACCGCCCTCGACGAGGTGGGCGTGCTCGCCGGCCAGGAGATCGTCCGTCGGATGCTGGCCAGGGTCACGTCGCGTGACGCCGAACCGGCGCCCCCCCGTCCGAACCCCCAGCCCGCCGCCCGCTGACACCGCGGCGACCGAGCCGCCCCGGGCGCCCCCCGTCAGCGGGCGGGCGCCCCCCGTCAGCGGTCGGCGGAACAGCGGCCCGTCCGACGCCGGTCGTCAGGAGCAGCAGCCCCCGCCGCAGCAGCCCCCGCCGCCCCGGGCGTCGGAACCGCCGGCCGGGGCGGACGACGACGCCGCGCCGCCGGTGAGGGCCACCGTGGAGAGCAACTTCACCGTGTCCTGGTGTCCTTCTGGGCACACCGCGGGAGCGGAGGCCTGGGCCATGGGCCGCCGCAGCTCGAAGGTGGCGCCGCAGGCCCTGCACCGGTACTCGTAACGAGGCATGGCCCCAGGTTAACCGGCGGGTTCCCGCGGTTTCACCCCCGTGACAGCATGGGCGGGTGCACCCGGCCGACCTGCCCCTGTCCGAAGAACTCCGCGCCGAACTGGGCTCCGTGGCGAAGCCCCGCGCGCTGGAGAGCAGCCCGCGGTCCCGGGTGTGGCGGGTGGAGCTCTCCGGCACCCCCGTGGTGGTCAAGCAACTGGTCGACGCCCCGCAGGCGGACGAGCGCTACGCCCGCGAGGTGGCGGCGCTACGACTGGCCTCCCGCGCCACGCCCCCGGTGGTGCCCCGGCTCCTCGGCGCCGATCCCACAGCCCGGGTGCTGGTGCTGGAGTACCTCCGGCACCGTCATCCCGGCGACGACTGGGTGATCGACTACGCGGTGGCGCTCGCCCGCACGCACGCCACCACCGGCCCGGCCGACGTCGGGGCCCTGCCGGCCTGGTCCGGGCCCACCCCCGGGGACGTCACCCGGTTCCTCGAGTTCGCCGCCGCGCTGGGCGGGGCCGTCCCGGACCGGCTGCGCGCCGAACTCCACGACCTGCTGGGGCGCCTGGACCGGACGCCCGGCCACGCCCTGCTGCACGGTGACCCGTGCCCGGGCAACGACCTGCACACCGCCGACGGCGTCAGGTTCGTGGACTTCGAGCAGGCGTCGCTCGGTGACCCGGCGGTGGAACTCGCCTACCTGCGCATCGGCTTCCCCACCTGCTGGTGCGTCACCGCCCCGGCCGGGCCGTTGCTGGCCGAGGCGGAGGCGGCCTACCGGTCGGCGTGGCGCGCCGCCACCGGCGCCGCCGCGCCCCCTGACCCCACGGACCACTGCGTGGGCTGGCTGTTGCGGGGTGACGCCCTCGTGGAACGGGCCCGGCGGGACACCGTTGACCACCTGGGACGACTTCCCGTCGAGGACTGGACCTGGGGCACCGCCAGCGCCCGGCAGCGGCTGGTCCACCGGCTCGGGGTGGTCGCGGAACTGGCCGCCGACCGCCCCGGGCTGACGGCCACCGGCCGGCTCGCCGCGGACCTGCGTGCCCGGATGCTCGCCCGCTGGCCCGCCCTCGGCCCGGTGCCCGCCCGCCGCCCACGGTAGGGGAGCGGGGCGCGACATGTCGGTGACCGGAACCCCACCGGGTCGCCCGGGTCCGGCCCTGACCGCCGGGGAGTCGAAACCGGCCTCGTCGGTCCTGGGGGCCGTGGAAACTCCTCCTGCTGAAGGCGGTAGGGAGGTGGTCGCCGTTGAATGAGGGGGCAGGAAGCCGTGGATGTGTACGAAGCCGTGGACAGCCGCCGGGCCGTGCGGGCGTTCAGCGATGAGCCGGTATCCAAGGAAGTACTCGAACGAGTGCTGACGGCGGCGTCGCGGGCTCCGTCGAGTGGGAACCTCCAGCCGTGGCACGTCTATGTCGTGACCGGCGAGCCCCTGGCCGAACTGAAGAAGCGCGCGACGGCCAGGGCACTGGCGGGAGACCCGGGTGATGAGCGGGAGTACCCGATGTACCCGGCCGAGCTGACCTCGCCCTACCTGGACCGCTTCTCCGCGGCGGCTGCCCAGCGGTACGAAGCGCTGGGGATCGAGCGTGAGGACCCCGACAGGCCCATGAAGATCGCCGCCTTGAACTCGGAGGCGTTCGGGGCGCCGGTCGTGCTGTTCTGCTACCTCGACCGGCGGATGGGACCCGGTCAGTGGGGGGACGCGGGGATGTACGTGCAGACGGTCATGCTGTTGTTGAGGGCGGAAGGGTTGCACAGTTGCCCCCAGGTGATGTGGACGAACTATCGCAGGACCGTCAGCCGCACAGTCGGCGCCGATGACAGGCTCACCCTGTTCTGCGGTGTCGCGGTGGGATTCGAGAAGGAAGGCGTGCCACGCCTGCGTACCGGACGGGCGGACATGACAGAAACAGTGAGCTTCATCGGGGTGTGACCGGCACACGTGGTCTCCGTGTCGCCGACGCGGAGACCACGGCGCAGTCCGTCCCGAGGGACACCGCGGAAGGCGGACACGCTCGACGCCGCGACAACCCCTTGGCCCCGGAGGCACTGGCCCGGTCCCCCACCACCGCGGCCTGGGCGCCCTGGCGGGTCTTCCCGGTCACGGCGCTAGTCGAAGTGGAGCCCGCCGGTGCGGGTGCGCTTCAGTTCGAAGAACCCGGGGTGGCGGGCGAGTGCCAGCGTGGCGTCGAAGACGCGGACCGCCTCCTCGCCGCGGGGGATCGCGTTGAGCACCGGGCCGAAGAACGCCACCCCCTCGATGTGGATCGTCGGGGTGCCCACGTCCTCGCCGACGGGGGCCATCCCCTCGTGGTGACTGGCCCGGATCTCCGCGTCGTAGTCGGTGCTGTCCGCGGCGTCCAGCAGCTCCGCGGGCAGGCCCAGCTCGGCCAGGGCCTGCGAGGCCACCGAGCGGAAGTCCTTCTCGCCGCCCGGGTGGATCCTGGTCCCCAGCGCGGTGTACAGGTCACGGAGCACCTCGTCGCCGTGGTGGTGCGCCGCGGCGGCGACGATCCGGATCAGCCCCAGTGACTCGTCCACCAGCTTCCGGTACCAGTCGGGCAGCTCCCGGTCCTCGTTGAGCACGTACAGGCTCATGATCCGGAACCGCAGGTCGATGTCGCGCTGCTGTTCCACCTCGCAGATCCACCGGGAAGTGATCCAGGCGAACGGGCACACCGGGTCGAAGTAGAAGTCGACCCGGGTCCGGCCTCCGGCCGTGTCCTGCGATGCGGTGGTGTGCTGGCTCATGGGGCGCTCCTCGCCTCGAAGGGTGTCACACGGTGCAACGGTCCCGATGAGGCTACGGTGACGACTGGCCCACCATTAAGATCCACCCTTGTGAAGAATTCCTGGTCCACTTCGGGGGTGGACCTCCATCTGGAGCTCGACGGGGCCGGTGGGCGTCGGACCGGCCTCGAGCGGGCGCTGCGCGGCGCCATCCGGGACGGGCGCCTGGGGCCGCGGGCCAGGCTGCCGTCCACCCGCAGGCTCGCCGTGGAACTCGGCCTCGCCCGCGGCACCGTGCAGGCCGCCTACGACCAGCTCGTCGCCGAGGGGTACCTCACCACCCGACGCGGGTCGGGGACCACCGTGGCGGTGCTGCCCGAACGCCGCCCCGAGCCACCGGGCCCGGCCGACGCACCGGACCCGCCCCGGCACGACCTGGTGCCCGGTTCCCCCGACGCCACCTCCTTCCCGGTCGCGGCGTGGCTGAGGGCGACCCGCAGGGCGCTGTCCCGTGCCCCGGTCACCGCCTACGGCTACGGCGACCCGCGGGGCCGGACCGAACTGCGCACCGCGCTCGCCGAGTACCTCGGCCGCACCCGCGGGGTGCTGGCCCGGCCGGAGCGGATCGTCATCGTCTCCGGGTTCGTCCAGGCCCTCGGGCTGCTCGCCCAGGTGCTGAACGACCCCGGGCCGGCCACCGTGGCGATGGAGAGCCCGGGGCTCGACTTCCACCGCGCGGTGGCCGCCCGCCGGGGCCTGACCGTGCTCCCGTTGCCCGTGGACGACCGCGGCGCCCGTACCGAGCTGCTCGCCACCCCCGGGTTCCGGGCGGTGCGGGCCGCCGTGGTGACGCCCTCCCACCAGTTCCCCACCGGCGTGTCCCTGCACCCGACCCGCCGTCGGGCCCTCACCGAGTGGGCCCGCTCCCGCGGTGGCCTGATCGTCGAGGACGACTACGACGGCGAGTTCCGCTACGACCGCCAACCCGTCGGTGCCCTGCACGGCATGGCCCCCGACCACGTCGTCTACCTCGGCACCGCCTCCAAGACCCTCGCCCCGGGGCTGCGCCTGGGCTGGATGGTGCTCCCCGACCACCTGGTGGACCCGGTGGTCGAGGCCAAGCTCCTCACCGACCACTGCACCGAGACAATCGGGCAGCTCGCGCTGGCCGAGCTGATCAGCAGCCACGCCTACGACCGCCACGTCCGCGCCTCCCGGCTGCGCTACCGCCGCCGTCGTGACCTGCTGCTCTCCCGCCTGGACCGACCCGACCTCGAGGTGCGTGGCATCTCGGCCGGCCTCCACGCCCTGGTCCGGTTCTCCGCCGAGGGCCCCACCGAGGCGGACGTCCGCCGGCAGGCAGAGGCCCGCGGGCTGGCCCTGGGCTACCTGGGCGAGTGGTGGCACGCGCCGGGTGACCACCCCCAGGCCGTCATCGTCGGGTACGGAACCCCGTCCGAACGGGCCTATCCGGCCGCGCTCGACGCCCTCGCCGAGACCCTCGACGCCGCTGGCCGCGGGGGCTGACGGCCCGCCGTTCCGCGCCCTGTCGCCGGGCCGGTTCCGGCATGAAGACGCCGGTCGCGGTAACCCGGGGTGACGGGCGAACCGGACGGGCCCGCAGGGGCCGCGGGCGTCGCCGGGATCGGAGGTGCTCTCATGGGGCGGTTGGGGCGTCTGGCCGCGGACACCGGAGTCGGGATGGCCGCGGGACTCGTCGGCACCGCGGCGATGACGGTGAGCAGCACACTGGAGGCGAAGCTCCGCGGCCGGGCGGGCAGCAACGTGCCGGCGGACGCGGTCGTCCGGCTCCTGCGGGTGCGGCCGGTGGACGAGCGCGGCCGGGCACTCCTCAACCACGCGGCGCACTTCGGCTACGGAACCGCCCTCGGCTCGGTGCGGGGCGTGCTGGCCGCGCGCGGCATGTCGCCCGTGGCGGCGTCGGCGGCGCACCTGGCCCTGGTCTGGGGTGCGGAACTGGTCGTGCTCCCGGCCCTGGACCTGACACCGCCGGCCACGCGGTGGGGCGCGGTGGAGGTCGCCGTCGACGGGTGGCACCACCTGGTGTACGCGGTGGCCACCGGTGCGGCGTACGCGCTGCTCGACCGCGGGCGGTGAGCAGCGGGTCGCTCCGTGGCAGCCAGCCCCGGGGCCCCGAACGCACGTGCGCCCGGTGATCCGTGGTGGCGGTACCGTGTGCACCGGTCATTGACGTCCGATCCGCGGCGCGGTCGCGGGCGCACCCCGGGACCCCGGCGGCCACGCGGAGACGGGTCCGGCCGGGGTCGGGTGGGAGCACGGTGGGGGAGCCGAGGGGACAGGTGGGCGGCGAGGGGCTGATCGGGGAGGAAGAGCTGGCGGCCTTCCAGACGACGGTTGAGCGGTTGCGGACCCTGTCCGTGGACGATCCGGTGCGCGTGCGGATGGAGCGGCTCGTGTCCTCCTTCGTCCGGGACGGGCGGCAGAAGCGGAAGAGGGCGCAGAACGCCCGGCGGCGCGCCGCGGACGACGCCGTGCAGGCGGGTACGGCCACCGGCGATCCGGCGAGGCGTGAGGACGCCCCGCTCACCGCGGGACGGGGGACCCCCGCCCGGTACCTCAAGCCGGTGCGCTGCTACGTCTGCAAGCAGCCGTACCAGGAGGCGGACGGCTTCTACCACCGACTGTGCCCGGGGTGCGCCGCCGACAACTTCGCCCGCCGCGGGTTGCGGACGGACCTGCGGGGGCGCCGTGCCCTGCTCACCGGCGGGCGGGTCAAGATCGGCTTCCAGTTGGCCCTGATGATGCTGCGGGACGGCGCCGAGCTCCTGGTCACCAGCCGCTTCCCCACCGACGCCCTGCGTCGGTTCCGGGAGGTCGAGGACAGCGACGAGTGGTTCGGCCGGCTCACCGTCGTCGGGATCGACCTGCGGGACCCCCGGCAGGTGCTGGGGCTCTGCGGGGAGCTCACCGACGAGGGCAGGCCGCTGGACATCCTGGTCAACAACGCGGCGCAGACCGTGCGTCGGCCCGCCGAGGCGTACCTGCCGCTGGCCGAGGGGGAACGTGCGCCGCTCCCGCCCGGAGCTCGGCGGCGAACGGCCCCCGGTTACCGGCCGATGGCCCCCGTGGCGCTGCCGGCCGGGGCCCTGGCGCACGCCCTGGGGTACGTCGGGGAAGGAGCGGGGGGCGGTGCGGCCCTGCCGGTCGCGGTGGACGAGGCGGGACTCCTCCCCGACCTGTCACCGGTCAACTCCTGGTCGGTCCGGCTCGGCGAGCTGGACGGCGTCGAGGTGCTGGAGACCCACCTGGTCAACGCCCTCGCGCCGCTGCTGCTGTGCGACCGGCTCCTTCCCCTGCTGCTGGCCTCCGCGCACCCGCGGCGCTACGTCGTCAACGTCTCCGCGGTGGAGGGCAGGTTCACCGTGCGGAACAAGTCCCCCCGTCACCCCCACACCAACATGGCCAAGGCCGCGCTCAACATGCTCACCCGCACCAGCGGCCCGCACCTGGCGAAGCACGGCGTGCACATGTGCGCCGTGGACACCGGCTGGATCACCGACGAGAACCCGGCACCGCTGAGGGCGCGCACCGCGGCGGTCGGCTTCCGCACTCCGCTGGACGTCGTGGACGGGGCGGCACGGGTGTACGACCCCATCGTGCGCGGTGAGGCGGGAGAGCCGGTCTCCGGGGTCTTCCTGAAGGACTACCGCGAGGCCGCGTGGTGACCACCTCGTGGGGGCCCGGCGCGGCCCACGGCCCCCTTCGGGATCAACGCAGGGTCAACGGAGGGGGACGCTGACGCAGGCGAGCCGGTCGCCGGCCGTACCGGCGTGACCCCGCTCCGTGCTGGTCCCGTGCTGGTGCAGCACCACGGAACGGGCCTGGCCCGGCCGGAACCGCCACCGCTGGTGGGCCGTGGCCTCGCCGGCGCCGTGCCGGTCGGTGGTGAGGTCGAGCCAGACCTCGTTGCGCGGGTTGGCGTAGGCGGGGTCCACGGAGGGCTGCCGGGGATCCACCTGGTCCTGGTAGTGCGGCCCGGAGTCCTTCGGCTGCCTTCCGCACGGTTCGGTGTGGACGTGGATGCCGTAGGTGTGGTCGGGGCGGAGCCCGTGGACCCTCAGGGTCAGCCAGGTGTCCCGCTCCCCGGCGCGCTCGGCCAGCCAGACGTGGCTGCCCGGCGGCACGCCGTGGACGTCGTGGGTCACCGCCTTCGGCACCGTGGCCCCGACCGGGGCGAAGTGGTCGTCCGCCAGTACCTCCCCGGGCGGGGTTCCCGGGACCAGCAGGGCCCCCGCGAGCAGCAACACACCGAGCATGGGATGACTCCTCCGTTGATGTGGCACTTCCTTCCCGTTCACCGGCGAATTCCGACCGGGTAAACGGGCCGAACCACAACGACAACGGTGTGTGCGGCGCCCGGACACGGATGTGGCACGAGATTGTCAATGCGGGACCGCTCCGAAGGGAAATGCGTGCCGGCCTTTTCCGGTCGAGGGCCGGCGTCGGACGGGCACGGCTATCGGGTGCCGAGGCGGTCGCCTATCCGGGCCCGCATGCCCCACATCGTGAAGCCCCGGGGGTCGATCTTCCCCGGTTGCCATTCCAGGTGCCCGATGACCGACATGTGGTTCCACCCGTGCACCCGGCACACCGCGGCGGCGGCCTTCTCGATCGCCTCGAGCTGTGCGGCCGGCCAGGGGTCGTGGCCGTCGCCGAGGTTGATGCACTCGAACCCGTAGAACCTGGCGTTGCCGTCGGTGTTCGCCTCGTTGTCCTGGGGCAGGGTGCGTTCGGCGATGACCGCCTGGAGCACGTCGTCGTCGCCGAGCCCGGCGTGGTTGGCCCGTCCGTAGCCGACCAGGTGGACGGTGCCGGCCTTGTCGATGACGCCGTGGCACAGCGGGCCCGGCAGCCCGGTGTACCCGTCCCGGCAGATCCGCACCGACGCGGCCGTGCCCGACGTCACCGTGTGGTGGAGCATCACCCCGTGCACCGGGCCCCACGCGCCCTTGTGGTTGCGGTTGTGCGTCCGCCACGATCCGACCTCGACGACTTTCAGTCCTTCCTTCTTCAGCGCACTGAGAAAGCGGTCAGCGCTCATGGGTGTGGCCATGAGGAATTCCCTCTCGAAGCAGGGAGTTGGAACACGCAGCCGAACTGCTGTACGTGTACATTCTCCATACCCGGTTTCTCGGGCTATCCACCGCGAACAGCAAGGCATGTTCCGGGATGTTCACACGGAAGTCCGGGGACGGGCCTTTCGGGCACAACGGCGGCCCGCCGCCGGGGCGTTCCCCGACGGCGGGCTGGTGGACGAGGGGGTGGTTCCCGAGCGGAGGGAACCGGACCTCATCTGGCGTAGACCCGCTCCGCCCACGCGGCGACCTGTTCCTCGGACAGGTTCCGGGCGATGTCCGCCTCGCTGATGATGCCGACCAGCCGCTTGTTCTCGATGACCGGCAGGCGGCGGATGCGGTGGTTCTCCATCACCTGCAGCACTTCCTCGATGTCGGCGTTCACGTCGATCCACACCGGGGTGCCCTGTGCCAGGTCCTCGGCGGTGACCCGGGACGGCTCGCGACCCAGGGCAACGCAGTGCACCACGATGTCACGGTCGGTGATCACGCCGGCCAGTCTGCCGCTGCTGTCGCAGATCGGGAGACACCCCACGTCCATCTCCCGCATGAGCTGGGCCGCGCGATCCAGCGTCTCGGTGATGGGGATGCACTGGGCGCCCCGGTGCATGATCTCTCCGGCTGTGGTCATCACTCACCTCCTGAAAACCGCCCGGCGAGGGCCACCGGGTGCGCCCCCATCGTCACCGCCGCACCGTCGGGGCGCGATCGGCGTCGTCCGTTCGAGTGAGCGGGGGGGCGGGCGGTGCGGAGGGGCCGGGAGCGGACACCGCGCAACAGGAGCCGTCGGGGGTGCCGCTGCCGCGCGGGCGGGCCGCCCCCGGGCAGCAAAACGCCCCGCTACCGACGGGGGATGCAGCAGCGAGGCGCCCTCTAAAAGTAGCGGGAACCAGACAGCATGCGAGCGCCGGGTACTGTCCGCGAGTTGCCGTGCAGCATCCTGCCGGAACGAGGAGGTCGTTGGCCGTCCCGTTGGACCGCTCGTCCGCGCACGTCAGCGCCGGTGTTGCGGGTCGGGTCGCCGGTGTTCCCGGCACGTTGGGCCTCCCGCCCGTGCCCCGTGGCACCGGCTGCGGACCGGGGCGGTGACCCGCGGCCGGTCGCGGGCGGCACCGCCGTTTCCCGTTCCACCCCCGGCGGCGAGCCGGGCCCGCGGGCACGGACCACGGAGCCGGCGAGGTCCGAAGATCATGGTGTCAGTGGTCTAGACCTCACTGGGAAGTTGGGCTATACGTTGTCCGATCCCGCTCAGAAGGAGGTTCGAGTGCGCAGAGAACGACAAGTGGCCCGACTGCTCAGAGGGCTGGCGGTCGGGTTGCTGGCTTCCGTCCTGGCCGTGCCGTCCGCAACCGCCGAACAGGCCCCCGCGAAGGCTGACCCCAACCCCAAGCCCACCGTGGTGCCCGCCCTCCAGCAGTGGGAGGGCGGTGCCGGCCAGTTCGAGCTGCGCAAGCACAGTCGGATCGTGCTGGCCAAGGGGCAGGTCAACCAGCTCGATGACCAGGGCGCGGAGCTCTCTTCGGACATCGCTCAGGTGACGGGGCGGAAACTGGATGTCTCCCCGCGGGTGCCCCAGGAAGGCGACATCGTCCTGTCGGTTGACCCGTCCCTGACCGACGAGACGGGCGGCGCCCGGTTCGCCGAGGAGGGCTACGTCTTCACGGTCACTGATCGCAATGTGACGATCAGCGCGCCGACCGCTCAGGGTGTCTACTACGGCACCCGCAGCCTCCTGCAGATCCTGCTGCTCGACGACGGTCGCGACTCGGTGCCCGTGGGCACGGCCGTGGACTGGCCCAACTACGAGGTCCGCGGGTTCATGCTGGATGTCGGGCGGCGGTTCTTCACCCCCGAGTACATCCGCGACTACCTGAAAGTGATGGGCTGGTTCAAGCTCAACGAACTCCAGCTCCACCTCAACGACAACGGTTTCCGGGAGGGGAGGCCCTGGAGCGAGGTGCAGGCCGGCTTCCGTCTCAAGACCGACAACCCCGAGCTGGCCGGACTGGCTTCCCAGGACGGGGCCTATGACCGCGCCGACTGGGACTCCTTCGAGGACACCGCCGCCGCGAACGGAGTCACGATCATCCCGGAGATCGACGCGCCCGCCCACTCGCTGGCGTTCATCCGGTTCCGTCCGTCGCTGGGCCTCAACAACGGCGACTCCGACCACCTCGACCTGTCCAAGCCCGAGACCACCGAGTTCATGAAGTCGGTGTTCGACGAGTTCGTCCCCTGGTTCCGCAGTTCAGACGTGCACTTCGGCGCCGACGAGTACCGGGTGGACAAGCCCCGCTACAAGGACTACTTCAACGAGATGGCCGCGCACATCCGCGGGCTCGGCAAGCAGCCGCGGGCCTGGGGCAGCCTGTCGGTCATGGCGGCCAACACCGAGGGTTACGACCGCGACGTGGTCATGAACAGTTGGAACAACGGCTGGCACGGGCCGCAGGCGCTCAAACGGGACGGCTACTCCTTCATCAACACCAACGACGCGCTGCTCTACATCGTCCCGTTCGCGCCCTACTACCACGGCCGCGGACTGGACGGTAAGTACCTCTACGAGCAGTGGGAGCCGCATGTCTTCCCCGGCGGGCAGAGCGTGACCCCCGGCGACCCGCAGTTGCTCGGAGCCATGTCGGCGGTGTGGAACGACCTGACCCTGAAGGACTACTCGGAGCTCGACGTGCACGGGCTGGTCGAGCCCACGTTCGGCGTACTGGCCCAGAAGATGTGGAGCGGGGGCAAGGCCGGCGTCTCCTACGGTTCCTTCCTCGACACGGTCCGCAAGCTCGGTGTGGGCACCGGGCTGACCAAGGTCTCCACCACGCTGGCCGCGCCGGCGTCGGGCGAGGTGAGCCTGCGCGGGGAGGCGACAGCGTCCGCCGGCGACGCGGCGGCGGCCTTCGACGGGGTGCGCACCACCCAGTGGGCCAGCGGCCCGGGGGACGAGGCGTGGCTGCGGGTCGACCTCGGCAAGCCGGTCGTGGTCAGCAAGGTCGACTTGGACTGGGCCGCCGCCCACGGGCGGGACTACGAGGTCCAGGTGTCGAAGGACGGTGCGAACTGGACCACGGTGGCGAGCAGGACCGGACGCGAGGCCGCGGGAGCCGACACCCTCACCTTCGAGCCGGTCACCGCACGGCAGGTACGACTCGTCGGCACGCACGCGGCGAAGAAGCAGGACGGGTACGCCCTGTGGAGCATGAGAGTCTTCGAGGTGCCGGACCTGGCCCTGCACCGGCCGACCACCGCGTCCTCGTCCGAGGTGGCGAGCCTGGGACCGGAGAACGCCACCGACGGTGACAGCAGGACCCGCTGGGCCAGCGGCTACCGCGACGGCGAGTGGATCCAGGTGGACCTCGGCTCTCCGCAGACCGTGCAGCGCGTCCTGCTCGACTGGGAGGGCGCCTCGGCCCGTGACTACGACATCCAGGTCTCGGACGACGCGGCCAACTGGAGGACGGTGGCCTCGGTCCGGGACAAGCCGGCCGGCGCCCGCGTGGACGAGCTCACCTTCGCTCCGGTGACCGCCCGGTACGTACGGATGCAGGGCGTCAAGCGGGCGACCGGCTGGGGCTACTCGCTGTGGCGGCTGGAGGTCCGCTCCATGAGCCCCGACTCCGCGTAGCCGCCGGGGGCAACCGGGCCCCGGGAACGCACGGGACCTGCGCTGGTCATGACGACGTCCGTTGCGACCAGCGCAGGTCTCCCGGGCAACGGTTGAACCGTCCCACGCGGTCGCGGCCACCCGACCTTGTCGGGCTCCGGGACGCTCGGTGAGCACCGCCTCGCTCATCGGCCGTGGGCCCGCGACGCCTCCGCCCTCAGCGTCCCGCGGCGAGGTCCTCCCGGATCGCCGCCACCACCTCGCCGGCCGTGCGGCGGATGGCGGCCATCTCGGTCAGGAAGTGCCAGTAGTCGGGGTGGCGGCCCTCCTCCAACGCGGCGACCGCCAGGTCCACCCGGGACACCGCGCGGTCCAGCGGAACGGCGTGCCGGGGGTCGGGCGTGGAACGGCCGGCCATGGCCAGCCGTTGGGCGTCCCGCAGCGCGAAGCGGGTCCTCTCCACCTCGGCCGACGGGTCCTTCGCGACCTCGTTCAGCGCCTGGAGCCGGCTGGCCGCCCCGGACACCGCCTCGTCGGCGTCGTTCAGCAGGGCGCGGACGGTGGCGAGCTGCGCCGTGGCGTCCGGCCAGCGCTGTTCGGCCCGGGCCCGGGCGGCCTCCTCCAGCTTCGCCCGGGCCTGCTCGATCGCGTGGGCGGCGCGCTCCGGGACCTGCTGGAGGTCCTGCCAGCAGGACACGGTGTAGCGGCGGCGCAGCTCGCTCAGCACCGGATCGACCGTCTGCGCGCGGTTGGCCAGGGCCTCCGTCCTGGTGCGCAGGCTGGCGAGCCGGCGGTCGATCTCCCGGGCGCGCTCGGGGAGCCGTGCCGCTTCGCCGCGGATCGCCTCCGCGGCGGTGTGCACCTCCTCGGCGCGGCGCAGGGTGTCGCGCACACCGTGCACGCCGGCGCCCTGGTTGAGTTTGGTGAGCTCGGGGGCGAGGGCGGCCAGTCGGGCGGCGAGGTCGTCCGCGCGCAGGCCGAGGGCGCGAGCCGCGTCCAGCGCCTCGGTGGCGCCGAGCAGCGCCTGCTTGGCCCGGTCCACGGCCGGGACCAGTCGGGAGAGCTCAGCCTCGGCGCGTTCCAGCAGCGGGGCGAGGGTGCCGGCGAACCGGTCCAGGTCCGCCTTGACCCCGCGCAGTTCGTCGCAGACCTTGGTCAGTTCGCGCCGTGCCCGCGCCGCTGCGCCCGCGTCCAGCTCCTCCGAGGTGAGGTCGTGGGCGTCGACGGCCTCGATGTAGGCGTGGCTCGCCTCGTCGACGCGCTGGGAGAGGGTGGCGAACTCGGCCACCGCCCGGTGGGCGGCGGGGGAGTCCTCCACCGCTTCGATCATCTCCACGGAGATCCGCACCTCGCGCTGGGCGGAGTCCAGCTCGTAGAACGCCTCGGCAGCGGCGTCCTTGGCGGCCAGGGCGTCGCCGCGGTTGTCCCCGCGCCGCCACCAGGAACGGGTGCCGCCGCCCAGGAAGGAGGTGGGCAGGAGGGTGACGAGGGCGGCGGTCGCCAGCAGCGGCGCCGCGATGAGCGCTCCGAGTGCGTCGGTGGCCCCGCGATGTACCGGCGTCGGTGCCCTCACATCCCTCTCCCGTTCGCGCCCCAGTGCTGGGTTCCATCCTCCCACCGAGATCCCCCGATGGTGGGGACACCGGGTTGTGCGATTTAATTGCGATCGCTTTGCAATAGACACAGCTACGCAATAGGGGGTACGCCGTGACTCGGCGCATTCGTCGCTCGCTGGTGGTGGTGGCCGCTGGGGTCGCGCTCACCGTCACGGCGGCCTGCTCCAACCCGGACGCGGGCGGCCAGGACCCCACCGGCGGCGCGGCCGACTCGCTGGTCGTCGGCGTCGCCACCGAGCCCGACACCCTCAGCCCGCTGCTCGGCTACGGCAAGGATGGCAACTCCAAGATCTTCGACGGTCTGCTCCGCAGGGACGCCCACTTCAACCTCGAGCCGGCACTCGCCACCGCCCTGCCCGACATCAGCGCCGACGGCCTCACCTACACCTACACCGTCCGCAGGGGCGTGACCTTCAGCGACGGCGAGCCGTTCGGCGCCGACGACGTGGTGTACACCTACCGGACCCTGCTCGACCCGGGGACCAACAACCCCAACCGCACCGAACTCGACGCCCTGAAGTCGGTGCGCGCCGACGGCGACCGGGTGGTCTTCACCCTCAGGTACCCCTACGCGGCCTTCGCCGGGCGCACGGTGCTGCCCATCGTCCCCGAGCACGTCCTGGCCGAGCAGGACGTCAACACCGGCTCCTTCACCACCGAGCCCATCGGCACCGGCCCCTACCTGCTGGCCGACTGGCGCAGGGGCGAGAAGCTCACCCTGAAGGCCAACCCCCACTACTGGGACGGGGCCCCACAGGTCACCTCGCTGACCTTCGCCGTGGTCAAGGACGACGACGTGCGGGCCACCCGACTGCGGTCGGGCGACCTCGACGCCGCCGTCCNCCCGCCGAACCTCGCCGCCGCCTTCAAGGACACCGACGGCAAGAAGACCCTCACCGCCACCAGCGCCGACTACCGCGGGGTGACCCTGCCCAGCGGGAACGCCGTCACCGGTGACCCGGCTGTCCGGCGGGCCCTGGACGTGGCCGTGGACCGCGACTCCATGGTCAGGGACGTCCTCGACGGCGCCGGCCGCGCCGCCCACAGCCCGCTGCCCACCACCAGCCCCTACTTCGCCCGCGGCACCGAACGGGACCACGACCCCGAGGCCGCCCGGGAGATCCTCGACCGCGCCGGCTGGAAGACCGACGACGACGGCGGCGTCCGCGCCAAGAACGGCACCCGGGCCTCGTTCACCCTGTGGTACCCGTCCGGGGACAAACTCCGCCAGGACCACGCGTTGGCCTTCGCCTCGGACGCCAGGAAGGTCGGCATCGACGTCAGGGTCCAGGCCGGCACCTGGGAGACCATCGAACCCAGGCTGCCGGAGGACGCCGTCCTCCAGGGCGGCGGCAACCCGGCCGACCCCGACTACGACCTGTACGGGCTGCTGCACTCCAGCCTCGCCGGCGACGGCTTCAACAACATGTCGCACTACCGCAACGGGGCCGTCGACCGGTACCTCACCCAGGCCCGGCGCACCCAGGACGACGGCGAACGCCGCAGGGCCTACGCCGACCTGCAACGCGAACTGGTCCGCGACCCCGCGGGCGTCTTCCTCACCCACGTCGACCACATCTACGTCATGGACGACGACTGGACCGGCGTCACCACCCAACCCGAGCCGCACGACCACGGCCTGGGCGCCGGCCCCTGGTGGAACGTCGAGGACTGGCGGCCCCGCGGATGAGCGCCCTCCCCTGGGCACCCATGGCCAGGATGGCGGGCCGCCGGCTGCTGTTCGCCGTGCCGGTCCTGCTCGCCGTGACCTTCGGGGTCTTCGCGGTCGCCGCCGCCTCCCCGTTCGACCCCGTCGACGCCTACGCCGGAACCGCCGCCCGCACCGCGTCAGAACAGACCCTCGAGGAACTGCGGCACAACCTCGGCGCCGACCGGCCGTTCACCGAGCAGTGGTGGGACTGGCTCGGCTCCGCCGCCACCGGCGACCTCGGCCACTCCACCGCGCTGCGCCAGCCCGTCTCCGAGGTCATCTCCGAACGGCTGGGCTGGACCGTGCTGCTGTGCGTCACGGCGTTCACCCTCACCGTGCTGCTGGGCACGGCGCTGGGCGTCCTCGCCGCCCGGCGCCGCGGCGGCCCGGCCGACCGGTTCACCACCGCGGCCTGCTACACGCTGGAAGCCGCACCGACGTTCTGGCTCGGCCTGCTCGCCATCTGGCTGTTCGCCCTGGAACTGGACGTGCTGCCGGCCGGCGGACTCACCGACACCCGCAGCGACGCCGTCACCGCCGGGCAGGTCGCCAGCCACCTCGTGCTGCCCGCCGCGGTGCTGGCCGTCTCCCAGCTACCGTGGTTCGCCCTGTTCGTCCGCGAGTCGCTGGTCGAAGCGCTCGACGAGGACTACGTCCGCGGCGCCCGGGCCCGCGGCCTGCGCGGGCGCACCGTGCTGCTGCGGCACGCCCTGCGGTCCGGGCTGCTGCCGGTCCTCACCCTTGTGGGGACCCGCATCCCCGAACTGATCACCGGAGCCCTGCTGGTGGAGACGGTGTTCAGCTGGCCGGGCATCGCCGCCGCCACCGTCGAGGCGGCCCTCGCCGTGGACTTCCCCCTCCTGGCCGCACTCACCGTGCTGGCCACCGCCGCGGTGCTGCTCGGCACCCTCCTCACCGACCTGCTCTACGGCCTGGCCGACCCCAGGGTGGCGTTCGATGGCTAGGGCAAGGCTGTGGACGTCCGCGACCATCCTGCTGGCGGTGGTCCTCGCG
Organism: Wenjunlia vitaminophila DSM 41686; assembly: GCF_000380165.1. GTDB lineage: Bacteria > Actinomycetota > Actinomycetes > Streptomycetales > Streptomycetaceae > Wenjunlia > Wenjunlia vitaminophila. The sequence continues at coordinate 9,509 of NZ_KB904697.1, read as the reverse complement.
GTGCTGGTCGTGCCGCCACTGACCGACCTGGACCAGCAACTCGTCGCGTTCTCCGACAAGCTCCGCCCACCCACCCCGAGCCACCCCTTCGGCACCGACGACGCCGGCCGCGACGTGCTGCTGCGCTGCGTCTACGGGCTGCGCGTGTCCCTGCTCGTGGGAGTGGTCGCCGCGCTCGTCGCCACCGTTGTCGGCAGCACCGTCGGCGCCCTCGCCGGCGCGCTGGGGGGCTGGCCCGACCGGCTGCTGATGCGGCTGGTTGACGCCTTCGCGTCGGTGCCCCACCTGCTGCTCGGCATCTTCGTCGTGGCGATGTTCCGCCCCGGACTGTGGCCCGTGATCGCCTCGGTCGGGCTCACCCACTGGCTGTCCACCGCCCGGCTCGTCCGCGCCGAGGTCCTCTCGCTGCGCGAGCGCCCGTACGTGGAGGCCGCCATCTCCGGGGGGTCCACCCGCTGGCGGATCGCGGTCCGGCACCTGGTGCCCGCGGTGCTCCCCCGCGCCGGGCTCGCCGCGGTGCTGATGGTCCCGCACGCCATCTGGCACGAGTCGGCGCTGTCCTTCCTCGGCCTGGGCATGCCCGGCCACCAGGCCAGCCTGGGCACCATGATCCACGCCGGGCGGGGTTCGCTGCTCGCCGGCGACTGGTGGCCGACCCTGTTCCCCGGCCTGTTCATCATCGTGCCGACCCTCGCCATCGCCGGACTCGCCGGCGTCTGGCGCGAACGGATCAGTCCCCGTCGTCGATCGGAGCTGATGCTGTGAGTCCCCGCCCCGTGACCGGGCAGCCGACCACGCCCGGCCCCGCCGCGGACACCCGCGGCGACCCCTCGCCCCCCACCGACCCCCGCCCCGTCCTGTCCCTGCGCCACCTGACCGTCACCTTCCGGATGCGCGGCGGGCGCGCCGTCCGGGCCGTCAACGACATCGACCTCGACCTGGCCGCGGGGGAGTGCCTCGCCCTGGTCGGGGAGAGCGGCTGCGGCAAGTCGGTGCTGGCCTCCGCCCTGCTGGGCCTGCTCCCGGGGAACGCCGTCGTCTCCGGCACCGCCCTGGTCCACTCCCCAGGCACCCCGACCGCCCCCCTCGACGTCCTGTCCGCACCCGAGAAGACCCTCGCCACCCGGGTCCGCGGGCGCCTGATCGGCCTCGTCCCGCAGAGCCCCGCCGCGCACCTCACCCCCGTGCGCACCGTTCGCTCCCAACTCGCCGAGACCGTGCGCGAACTCCACGGCACCCCACGCGCCGAACTGCGCGCCGCCACCGAGCGGGCCGCGGCCCGGGCCGCGTTCCCGCCCGACCACCTCGACCACTACCCCCACCAGCTCTCCGGCGGACTCGCCCAACGCGCCGCCACCGCCGCGGCCCTGGTCGGCGACGCACCGCTGCTGCTCGCCGACGAGCCCACCACCGGCCTCGACCGCGACCTGGTCGAACACACCGTGGACGAACTGCGCCGGCACGCCGACGCCGGACGGGCGGTGCTCATCGTCACCCACGACCTGGTGGCCGCGGAACGCGTCGCCGACCGCGTCGCCGTGATGTACGCCGGACGCATCGTGGAGATCGCCCCCGCCCCCTCCTTCTTCGGGGAACCCGGCCCCCGGCACCCCTACGCCCACGGGCTCCTCCAGGCCCTGCCGTCCCGCACCTTCGTCCCCGTCCCGGGGATGCCGCCGGAGCTGAGCCGGCTCCCCACCGGGTGCGCCTTCGCCCCCCGCTGCGGCCGGGCCACGGCGCAGTGCACGACCACGCTTCCCGCGTTCACCGACGGAACCGCCTGCCACCATGCTTGAACTCGCCCACCTCACCGCCGGCTACCCCGGACGCCCCCCGGTGCTCCGCGACGCCTGCCTCACCATCGCCCCCGGCGAGGCGGTCGGCCTCCAGGGCCCCAGCGGCTGCGGAAAGTCCACCCTGGCCCGGGTCGCCGCCCTGCTCCACCGCCCCGACCATGGCACCGTCACCGTGGACGGCCACCGCGTCCACGGCTGGCGCCACCGCGCCCCCCGCTCCCTGCGGACCCGCATCGGCGTCGTCTTCCAACAGCCACGCCAGTCGGCCGACCCCAGGCTCACCCTCGCCGACGTCATCGCCGAGCCCCTGCGCGCCAACGGCCGCCGCGCGGAGGTCCCCGACCGCCTGCCCGAACTGTCCCGGTCCGTCGGCCTCACCGACGAACTCCTGACCCGCCGCCCCCACGAGGTCAGCGACGGCCAACTCCAACGCGCCTGCCTCGCCCGCGCCCTGGCCCTCGAACCCCGCTGGCTGGTCTGCGACGAGATGACCTCCATGCTGGACGCCTCCACCACCGCCGCCCTGGTCGGCGCCGTCGAGTCCTACCGCACCCGCACCGGCGCCGGCCTGCTCGCCGTCAGCCACGACGACGAACTCCTCACCCGCTGGTGCGACCGCACGGTCACGCTGGCGGCGGGGGCGGCGGGGTCGGCAGGGGCGGCGGGGTCGGCCAAGGACCTCGATACCTGGACGTCATAACAAGGTAGGCTGTCCTCTCATACCTCGCCCCACCCGGGGCGCGGGGCGCATAGCTCAGCGGTAGAGCGCTGCCCTTACAAGGCAGATGTCGGCGGTTCGAATCCGTCTGTGCCCACCGCAGGTCAGGGCCCACCGGAAGACCATTCCGGAAAGGCCACTCCAGGAGTCCGCAAGGAATCCGCATTCCCGCATCCCCGCAGAAGGGCAACGAGAAGCCCGCGCCCGGTGGCGGTTTCGGTGGCCAGGGTCAGATGTGGGTCAGGTGGTGTTCGCCCGTCGGCTCCACGGTGAGGCGGTAGGCGTCGGGACCGGGGCGCCCGGCGGCGATCCATTCCCGCAGGAGCCGGACGCGGTCGGTCCACAGGTCCAGCGGGCCGCCCCGCACGACCCGTGCGGTGCCGTCGGCGGCAGCCGTGGCCCGCACCCATGACTCGGTGGCGGGGTGGACCAGACCGTAGATGGTGCCGGTGTCGGCGTGGAGCTCCACGCCCAGGACGTCGGGTTGGTGGAACGTCAGGGGCATCGCCGATCCGGACAGGACGAGCTGCCCCAGGCCGTCGGCTGGTAGACCGTGCAGGTCCTCGGTGCTGGGTTCGCCTTCGGCGTTGGCGATCAGGGCGGTGTACCGCGGCGCGTGTGGGGCCGGGTGTGTCGCGGTGGGCCGGGCGGCCATGAAGGACGCGGTGCCCGACAGGAACCCTCCGATCGCACCGCGCTCGTCGGTCACGGTGAGCTGGGCGATGCCGCTGCCGAGGTTGACGACGATGACGCCGCCGGGTTTGACCTGGCGGAGCCACGCGACGGGTACCCGGGTCACGCTACAGGTGGCCAGCAGTCCGTTGTACGGGCCGCGCTCCGGGGCGCCGGCGGTGCCGTCGGCGGTGAGCAGGGTTGGCCGGTAGCCGAGCTCGGCCAGGCGGTCGCGGGCGGTGTGGGTCAGCTCGGGGTCGATGTCCACGCTCACCACCTGGTCGTCGCCGAAGCGGTGGCACAGCAGGGCGGCGTTGTACCCGGTGCCCGTGCCCACCTCGAGGACGGGTCCTTCATCGACGTTGAGTGCCTCGAGCATGCGGCTCATCAAGGAGGGCTGGCTGGAGGAGCTGGTGGGGCATCCCGCGGTGTCCCGCTGGGTGGTCAGTGAGGTGTCGCTGTAGACCGCGGCCAGGTACCCGGCGTCGCCGTCCTGGTAGAGCTGGTCCTCGCTTCCCTGCCGGACCGAGAAGGAGGGCACGAACGTCTCCCGCGGAACGGCGGCGAACGCCGCTCGCCAGGCCGGGTCGCACAGGGCTCCCTGGTCGGCGAGTTGCTCGACCAGGAGACGGCGCAGCTCGGCGGCCGACGCGGCGGAAGTGGTGGTGGTCATCGGCGGGTTCCCCCCAGGAGATCAGCCAGGGCGTGGGTGATGGGGTCGCGCAGGTCGGGGATGAATCCGAACTGGCCACCCGGGTTCACATCGACCAGGTACCAGGTGTCGTCGTGTCCAACGAGAAGGTCCAGTGCCACGTAGCGCAGGCTGAGGGCGCGCATCAGGGAGCGGACGCCGACCGCGATCGTGTCGGGCACCTCGCACGGCCGGTAGGTGAGGCTGTCGTAGTCCCGGCGGAAGTCGATCCGGGACGCCGGTGACCCGGCGTGGATCTCGGCAGCGAACAGCCGGTTGCCCACGGCGGTCACCCGCACTTCGTGCTGTTTGTCGATCCACTCTTGGAACAGGTGAGCGGTCAGTGCGACGGCGTCGGTGAGGCCGTCAACGGTGACGCGGCTGGTCCACACGGCGCTCTGTTGCCCGTCCGGTCCGATCGGTCCGGCGGCGGCGAGCGGCTTGTAGGCCGCGGCCCCACCGGGCAGGGCGGCGACGAACTCCCTGGCCGCCTGCGGGTCGTTGGTGATCAGTGTGCGAGGCACGTGTAGCCCGCAGCGTGCCGCGGTGGCCAGCGCGTACGGCGCGATGTCGGCTACCGCGTTGCGGTACGGGTGGTTCACCCAGATGCAGGGCAGGGCGGAGAGGACCCCGCCGAACCCGGCGAGGGCCTCCTCACGGGCCCAACGGGCGTCCTCGGGCGAGAGCCCGTCGTGCAGGCGGAAGGGGCCGGGGCGCCGGTAGTACACAGCGGTGACGTCCCCAAGGCGTAGGTCCCGGTACCGCCCGCGCCACAGCCCCTCCCAGGACTGGGCGCCGGGCCCTATCCGGGACGAGATGGCCAGATGCTGCGGAAAGTCCGCGGGATCGAGCCGGACGACCGGGACTCCGCGCTTTGACAGCTCGGTGATGACCAGGTCCGCGGTCGCGTCCATCATGGCGCGGGTCAGTACCAGGACCGTCACCGTCGCCTCAGTCCGTGTCGTTGTCGGTGTCGGTGGCCAGTTGCATGTCCTCCTGTGTCTGCGAGGTAGTGAGGAACTGGCTCTTCATCGACGGCGCGTGGATCGCCGGTTCGCCGGTGTCGGTGACGACCGTCACCTGCCGCTGCGGACACAGGGACAGGCCCTCACCGATGGAGGGCGCCTGCGCCCTGGCCGGCAGGGCGGTAGTCAGCCCGAAGGGCCGTACCGAGCCGGTCACTGGCCCCGGTCCCTGCGTGGGGGCGGGCTGCCTCGAGAGCATCGGAGGTGCCAGAACCGTCATCTTCATCTCCTTCGATCGGGTTTTCGGACGGGTCCGTTCCGGCCGGCCGGGGGACCGGCCCGCCGGCATGGAACCGGGCCGCGGGAGCGCCGGCCGGAACGGAGCTCGGGGGATGGTGCCCCGCTCCCGTGCCGGTGCTGTGTGGGGAGGACACGGCACGGGAGCGGGGGTCAGGGGGCCGGGCCGGCGGGCGGCCCGTCGCCGAGGTCCGGTAACCGCCCCGTGCTGCCGGGAACCATGCTGAGCGCCTTCTCCAACCATCGCGTCGCGGCCTCCGGCTGCCCGGGCGGCCTGGGCCTGCCACGCCGCCCGGGCAGCCGCCAGCCCGGTCCGCCAACCGGCGCTCCCTCACCCCCATGGCCGCGACTCCCGGCCGATGCTGCGGCGGTTGACCTCCCGCAGCCGTATGCGCAGCACCCGGTCCTTCCACGCCCGCCGTTCCGCGGTGAGACCGACCAGCGCGTCGTCGTCCTCCTCCTGGAGGTGCTCCGTGGCAGCGAGCAGCGCGCCGCACAGGGGGTCGGGAGGCGTCAGGTAGGAGTCGGCCAGGAACGGCACGCGCCAGTGCGGGCCCGGGCCCTGGAGCTTCCAGATCGGCGGGACGGCCACGAAGTCGTCGCGGCCAAGGACCGATACCCCGGTCATGGCCGGCCAGGAGTCGGCGGCGTGCGGGCGGACGAGCCAGTAGCGCACCCCGGTGCGGCTGTCCGCTATCACCGCCCCCGTCTCCCGCCCGAGGCGGTCGAGCACCGAGGCTGCCACCGCCGGGTCCGGGACCCGAACGGCGTCCCAGTGGACCCGGGTGGCCACCGGCCGGGGCACGTCATCACTGGGCGGCCTCCACCCCTGCGCGGTTCCCCCGCCGGTCACCAGGAACATCCCCGATGCGCGAGGGCGTCCTTGATGGCGGTGCGCCGCCCGCCCCTTCCCGGGGAGATACGACAGTGGGGATTGGGCGGGCGCCGTCGGTCGGACCTGAGTTCAACGGTGGTCACTGTGTCCCCTTCCCACTACGGGTAGTGAGGAGACGAAACCGCGCGTCATACTGCGACACCAGCTATGACCCTGCTGCCGCATACACATATGCACGTACTGCATAGACACCGCAGAGGGTGTACACAGTCGAGGTACCAAGAGGCAGGGGTAATCGGTGACCTGGTCCGGGCAAGCTGTTCGAGATGCTGCACACGCAGGCAACTACGGAAGAGTGATCAAACTGACGCGGGTTGACGCCCACATCTCACAGAAGCAGCTCGCCGAGGCGTGCGGCGTCAGCCAGTCCGCCATCTCACGGCTTGAGGGCCGCGGGACTGCCGCCTACAACATGACCCTCTTGGCGCGGGCCGCCTTGCACCTGCATCTCCCGCCGCGCCTGGTCGGCCTCGCCGATCTCACAGCGGCACAGGCCGCCCGCGCGGATGGAACTGAAGTGGAACGGCGCAACTTTCTTGCCGGAGCAGCAGCGGTCGTCACCGCTCCGTCCCTGCCTTCATCGCCGAAAGTAGGTAGACAGGACGGAAGCTACGCGGCCACACTCCGCTTGGTCACCACTGCCTTCCGGCGTATGGACGGACAGACACCGTCCCGACTCCTGACCGAGCCCTTGCTCGCTCATCTCCGTCTGACACAATCCCTCGCTGCCGAGGCCGACAGGACTGCGAAGGTCCAACTGGCCGCAGTGGGTAGCGAGGCTGCTTCTTTTGCCGGTTGGCTGGCGTGGGACATGGGGGACCACGGGTCAGCCCGTACTTGGTATGGAACTGCAATCCGGGCGGCACGCCGCGCTTCGAACTCGCTTTTGGCTGCATACCAACTTGGCAGCCTCGCGCAGTTCGAGGCCCATGCGGGTAATTCCGCACAAGCCTTGAGCTTAATCCGGTCGGCGCGTCGGCATCTCGCGGACCAGTGCCCAGCAGTTGCCGAAGCGTGGCTAGCCGCGAATGAAGCACTGGCGCACGCCGCGACCGGAGACAGTGACGCGGCAGATCGAGCCCTTACCACCGCTGCGTGCATCGTCGAACGCATCGCGGTGGAAGATCCCCCGCCGTGGCCCTGGGTTCTCAATTTCACACCTGGGAAGGTCGCCGCAACCCGGGTAACCTGTGGGGCATGGCTCGGGCGGCCCAGATGGGTGCTCGCCGCTCAAGACAGCGTTTCCTCCGTCATGACCTCTGGCCACGAAAAGCAACGCGCCCTATTACTTGCTGACCTTGCCATGGCGCATATGGCAGAGGGTCGGATTGACGGCGCGTTCGCCCTCGGTGCCCGCGCATTGGAGATCGGTACTCGGTACCGGTCTGGTCGGATCGTGGAGAGAGTCCGTGCTCTTCGGCGCACCTACTCGTCGCCAACGCCGCCAAAGATCGTCCGCGAATTTGATGATCGCCTACATGACGTCTATCTGTGATTCGAGGGAACGCCATATGCGCATGGGCATTACTGGGCACCGAGGACTCTCGACCAAGACTGAGCGGCAAGTTCGCGCGCTCCTGGCCGAGGTGATACGTGACCAAGATCCCAACGGACTGGTTGCCGTCTCATGCATCGCGGATGGTCCCGATGCATGGTTCGCGGAAATGATCCTTCAGCTTGGCGGGAGTCTCGAGGTGGTGGTCCCTGCACAGGAATACCGCTCGGGCCTGCCGGAGAATCACCACGCCACCTATGATGCGCTTCTGCGAGAGGCAGTCGAAACGCACTCCACCGGACTGGTCGAATCAGACTCGAACGCGCATATGGCCGGAAGTGAGATCCTGGTTGGACTGGTAGATGTGCTCCTAGCTGTGTGGGACGGACAACCGGCCCGCGGGTACGGCGGTACGGCAGACGTTGTGGCCTACGCCCACGAGACTGGGGTACCAGTCCGTGTCATCTGGCCGGCGGGCGCAACTCGAGACTGATTGGTGCCACGCCGCGCCACCGGCCGCGGCTCCCGGACATGATGAAGTCGCCCCTCCCAGCCGAAGCCAAGGCGGGGCGATCATCGGTTCAGGGCCTGCCACAGACCCGCAGCATGGCCGTCGCACGTCTGCCATCTTCCGCCACGGCTGTGACCTGCGTAGATGCACAACCGCCGGAACGCTGCAAAACTAGACGCCAACGAGCGTCGCAAGAGCCGCCTGACCTGGGACTTTACCCTCGGGGTCGTTCATCAGCCCTGAAGGGATCGCAACGGCACCACCCTGATCAGGTAGTGGCCGTCCTGTTGGGGGTCGTCATCAGCCCCGAAGAGATCGCAACGAAGCCGCCCCGGTCAGGTTGTAGCCGAGAGCGGGGCAGTCGTCGCGAGGGCAGCGGGCCGTCTCCACCGTGATCCGCTGGTCTAGGCACCCGGCGGCCACCTGCCACAGGGCCGTGCGCTCGGCCTCGTCAACGGAAAGGCGCCAGCGCGTCTTCACCGTCACCCACTCACTTAAGTAGCGGCAGTGAGCGGCCGGGTCCGGCGGCAGCCATTCGGCCGGGTCGTTGTCGGCCTTCGACCTGTTCGACCGGGCGGTCACCGCGATCAAACTGCCTGATCGCGCTGGTCGTTCGCGTAGACATCCCGTTCATCCCGTTCCTTCGCGGACCAGGCGGACGCCCCGCTGTCCCAGGCTTCAGCAAGGGGTGTGAGGTGGTCGATGTCGAGCCCACGTGGGCCAACACGTCCACGTTGTTGTAGTAGCTGTGCCAGACGCCGCCGGACAGCGAGCAGCGCGAGCCCCGCGACGGCCCCCGGATCACCTCTTTCAAGAGCGCCTCATTCCGGGTCGAACACTGGTCGCCGCCCTCGTCGATCCAGTGCTTGAACTTCGACCGCTCGTAGCCGCTCCTGTCCTCGTCGGCCACCGGCAGCGCCATCAGGGCCCGCCGCATGGTGGTGTCATTCATCTCCCCAGCCTCCGCCGGCCCCCTGGGTGCTGCTGGCGCCGGGGCCGCCATCCCGCCCAGCACCGCCGCGCACACCGCTGCCGCCGCAGTCCACTGCCTGATCCGCGCGTGTTCTCCCCTCGACGTGACCACGTCGAGGAAAGTCCTGCGGCAGCGGCCCACCAATGTGTGGGGCATCCGGGAGACCTTCACACGGGGGCGTCAAGTTGCGAGGAATCCCAACAGCCATATCCCATTCGGTCATCGGGATTTAAGCGTCTCAACCTCAGGCCACTAGAGTGGTCGTCAGCTCCTCTCACTCGAGCGCCCCCAACCGGGGGCTACGGGGGAAATCACTCACACAGGGAGGAGCCGAGCAGCAGTGCCCGAACACAACGAAGGACGCCACGGGCCGCCGTACTGGTTGGCGGTGCTAGTGGCTGTTCTGACCACTGTGAGCGCCATTGCTGGTTGTGTGGAGGCTATTGCGCGCTAGTCGTGCTGGCTGGGCCCGGTTCGGACTGACCTGCTTGGCGGG
>NZ_KB904696.1 GCF_000380165.1 Wenjunlia vitaminophila DSM 41686 | reverse complement strand
GTGTACCCCGACTCGATCCGCAACCAGTTCTGCGTCCGCATCCACATGACCGGACCCGGAACCCCGTCCTCCTCAGTCGTCGTCTTGGGCAGCCCACCCCCTCCTCCGCCGAGGTAGTCCAGCGGGTTGATGCGGACGCCGCTGGGATTGATCATGTGCCAGTGCACGTGGGGCCCGGTGGAGGAGCCGGAGCCCGGGGCGCCGGGCTGCCCGCCGGAGAGGCCGACCACGCCGCCCATGCCGATCCAGGCACCGTTGCTCAGGGAGAACGAGGAAAGGTGCATGTACTGGGTCCGGTAGCCATTGCTGTGGCTGATGGTCACCGTGTGCCCACCGGTGCCGTTGTAGGGGATGTTGGTGATGGTGCCCGCGCCGGCCGCGCGGAGCGGGGTGCCCACGGACATCCCGTAGTCGAGCCCGCCGAGCGAGCCGGCGTCGAGGTGGTCCTGCCATGTCCCGGTGAGCGGGTAGCCGCTGAAGGGGTGGTAGTAGTCGGCGGCGAACGCCTTGCCGGGCATCAGCACGTTGCCACCGACAGCCAGTCCCAGCGTGACCGCTCCACCACGCAACAGCCCGCGCCGGCTCAACCGCGACGTCGGTTCGGGTGAGTGGTGCTCACACATGTGCGCCTCCGAGGGCGGGGCAGAAGAAATGACAGGCTCATGGCATTCTACACGCGTTGATTGATTGTGACATGACAGGAGTTGCCATGAGAAGGAGAACCTGGCTCCGCGGCCTGACCCTCGCCGTGCTGGCCCCGGCCGGCGACACCCTGCTCGCTCCGGGCGCGTCGGCGGCCACCGACCTCCAGGGCATCGACGTCGGCACCACCCAGGCCGGCATCGACTTCGCACTTGCCCGAGCCCAGGGCCAGCAGTTCGCCATCGTGAAGTCGGGCGGCTGCCAGCTCGCCGAGGGCCCGTACACCAGCCCCTACTACACCCGGCAGGTCCAGGGCGCACGGGCCGCCGGCCTTCGGCTCGGGCACTACTGGCTCTCCGGCGACTACCAGACCCCGACGGCCGCGGCCGACTACTTCGTCGACCACCTCCACGACTACCGGCAGGGCGACGTCCTGGCGCTGGACGTCGAGGTGTTGGACGACTCCACGCGGCTGTGGGACGACACCCAGGTGGCCACCTGGTTCTGGCGGGTACGGGAACGAGTGGGCGCCTTCGTCCCGTGGTTCTACATCGGGGCCGCGAACCTGCGCGCCGGGAACTGGCCGCGCACGATCGCCAGCGGCGCCCACCTGTGGGTGGCGGCGTACGGCCCCAACGACGGCACTCGTCACGACGACCCCGAGCTCGGCGGCAAGTACCCCGACTGGGCCGTCCACCAGTACACCTCGGCCGGCTCCGCCGGTGGGGTGCCAGCCGTGGACCTCAACCTCGCCCGGGCGAGCGCCTTCGACATCGTCGAGGACGGCGGCGATCCCCCCGGTGACGGGCTGCCCAAGACGACGACTGAGGAGGACGGGGTTCCGGGTCCGGTCATGTGGATGCGGACGCAGAACTGGTTGCGGATCGAGTCGGGGTACACGGGTCCGATCGACGGTGTGCCGGGGGTGAACACCTACGCCGCGTTGCAGCGCAACATGCGGGACCACTGGGGTTACACCGGTCCCATCGACGGCGTGCCGGGGACCTACACCTGGATGGCGGTCCAGCGCCTCGCCGCGGCCTGGGGTTACACCGGTCCCGTCGACGGAGTCATGGGCCCCAACTCCTGGCGCGGCTTCGCCCGCTTCATCAACCAGGACAGCTGGGACTGAACCCCAGCACCGGGTCCGGATCGCCCCGGACCGGGCGCCGTGGGACCCGTCGTGCGGGTAGTGGGTCCGGCTGGACCCACTACCCACCGGGGGCAAGGAGCCGGCCCGCCGTCACGGCCGCGTCTGCGGCCGGCGGGAACCGGTCGGCCGACCCACACCGCGGGACGAGAACGGTCGGGGGAGCAGGTCCCCTGTGGTGGTCACACGGGGGCGGGAGCCGCTGCCCCGGCTCGTCGTTGCCGCAGCGACATCACGGGGCGTCAGGGCTTGCGCGCGACGCCGCCGTAGGCGGCGAGGGGTCGGTCCACGCCCACCTGGGTGGGATCGGAGCGCCACTCGGTGATGGGGACGAAGCCCGGTTCGACGAACTCGAACCCGTCGAAGGCGGCACGGATCTCGGCCTGGGTGCGCGGGTGGTAGGGGACTCCGCCGGTCTTGGCGTATTCCTCACAGAGGGTCACGTACGCCTGGCTGTCGGTGGTGCCGTCCCACAGGACCAGGTGGCTGCCCGAGGGCACCGCGTCCATGACGGTGCGCACGATGCGCAGCATGTCGTCGTGGCTGCGGGCGTGGCCCAGCACGCCCATGAACATCACCGTGACCGGTTGGGAGAAGTCCAGTACGTTGCGGGCGTGGGCGGTGATCTGCTCGGGGTCGTGGAAGTCCGCGTCGATGTAGGCCGTGACCCCCTCGTCGGTGGTGTTGGTCAACAGGGCCTGCGCATGGGTGAGGACTAACGGGTCGTTGTCGACATATATGATCTTTGAATCGGGCGCGGTGGCCTGGGCGACCTCGTGGGTGTTCTGCATGGAGGGCAGGCCGGTGCCGATGTCGAGGAACTGACGGCTCCCGGCCTCACCGGCGAGGTGACGCACCGCGCGGATGAGGAACTGGCGCGACTGCACGGCCATGGTGGCGATGTCCGGGTCGATCTCCAGGCACGCCTCGCCCACGACCCGGTCGACCTCGTAGTTGTCCTCGCCGCCCATCCAGAAGTTCCAGATGCGCGCCGAATGCGGGATGTCGGCTCGGATCGCTGGGCCTTGCGGGTGGGACATCAGGGTTCAACTCCTCGATCATTGCGGGCTGGGGACGACGGCTGCGGACGCCAGGGGGACCGTGCCCGGGGCAGCCCCTCGCCCAAGGGCCGGGTGAGGGGCGAGCCGGTCCCACAGGGACTGTTCAGCCTGGTCGTGCGGGGAACTCGGGGGTTCACGCCGGGGGATCGTATCCCGAGCCCCGCGGCCCGGAGCCCCCCGCGGACTGTTCCCGGCCGCGGCTGCCAACTCGGTGCGGGCCGGCGGACGGTGGACCGTGCTCGAGCAGGTGGACGTGGTCAGTCGCGCCGTTCACCTGGCGCGTCCCCGTGGCGGCGCGGCTCACCGCTGCCGTGCGTGCGCCGCAGGAACTGACCGGTGGCGGACTCCGGGGCGGTCATCAGCTCCGCCGGGGTCCCCTCGAACAGCACCCGTCCGCCGTCGCTGCCGCCGCCGGGGCCGAGGTCGATGACCCAGTCGGCCGCACCGATCACCTCGAGGTTGTGCTCGATCACCACGACCGAGTTGCCGTGCTCCACCAGGCGCTCGAAGATCTCCAACAGGCGGCCCACATCGGACATGTGCAGTCCCGTGGTCGGTTCGTCCAGGACGTACACCGCGCTGTCCCGGTGGAGCTCGTTGGCCAGTTTCAGCCGCTGGCACTCCCCGCCGGACAGGGTGCTGAGGGGTTGCCCCAGCGTCAGGTAGCCCAGGCCCACCTCGTCGATCGACCGCAGCACCTCCCGGATGCGTTCCTCGGCCCTGGACCGGGCGGTGAAGAACTCCCTGGCCTGGCGCGCCGTCAGTCCCAGCACGTCACTGATGGACAGCCCCCGAAGCGTGTGCCGCAGGACCTCCGGGCCGAACCGTCGTCCCTGGCACACCTCGCAGGGTGATGTGACTCCTTCAAGGAACGCCAGATCGGTGTAGAGCACGCCGAGCCCCTGGCAGTTCTCGCAGGCGCCCTTGGAGTTCGAGCTGAACAGTGAGGGGCTCACCTTGTTGGCGCTGGCGAAGAGTTTCCGGATGCCGTCGAGCATCCCGGTGTACGTCGCGGTGTTGGACCGGCGCGAGGTGCTCACCGGTGACTGATCGATGGTGACGGCCTTCGGGTACTGCCCCAACAGCCCCTCGTGGACCAGGGTGCTCTTCCCCGACCCGGCCACGCCGGTGACCACCGTGAGGACCCCGCAGGGGAAGCGGACGGTCAGGTCGCGCAGGTTGCGCATGGTCGCGTTCCGCACGGTCATCCAGCCGGTGGGTACGCGCACCTCGTCCCGAACCCGCAGCGGTTGCCGCAGGTGTCGTCCGGTGAGCGTGGGCGCCGCGGCGAGACCGGGGACGGTCCCCTGGTAGACCACCTCGCCACCGTCCGTCCCGGCGTGCGGCCCGAGGTCCACCACGTGGTCGGCGATCTCGATCACGTCCGGGTCGTGCTCCACCACCAGCACCGTGTTGCCCTTGTCCCGGAGCTTGCGCAGCAGGGTGTTGAGTCGCTGGACGTCCCTGGCGTGCAGTCCCACGCTGGGCTCGTCGAACACGTAGAGCATGTCGGTGAGGCTGCTGGCCAGGTGCCGCACCATCTTCACCCGCTGCGCCTCACCGCCGGACAGGGTGGACGTCTCCCGGTCCAGACTGAGGTAGCCCAGACCGATGGTGATCAGGTCGTCGAGCCGTTCCAGCAGCGTCGCCACCACCGGCGCGGCGACGGGGTCGTCGATGGCCGCCAGGGCCCTCCGCAGCTCGGTGGCCTCCATCGCGGCGAGCTGGTTGATGGTGTGACCGTGGACCGTGCACCCCAGCGCCGCCTGGTTGAGCCGGGCGCCACCGCACAGCGAGCAGGTGGTCGAGTGGGTGAACCGGTCGCGGATCTCCCGGTTGGCCTCGGACATCTCTGCCTCGTCCTTCTTCAGGTAGAGCCTGGTGAACTTGACCACCAGGCCCTCGTAGGACGAGTTGATCGTGCCGCCCTGCCAGGTCAACGGCACCTTGGTGCCGCTGCCGTGCAGGAGCATGTGCCACTCCTGCTCGCTGTAGTCCTCGAGCTTGCGGTCGTTGTCGAACAGGCCGGACTCGGCGTAGATCTTCCAGTACCAGGAGCCGACGTTGAAGTGGGGGTGCAGCAGTGCCCCGGTGGCGAGGGACTTGGACCGGTCCAGGAAGCTCTCCAGGTCCAGCTCCCTGGTCCGGCCGAGTCCCTCGCAGTTCGGGCACATGCCCTGCGGATCGTTGAAGGAGAAGGCGTTGGAGTACCCGACGAACGGGGTGCCGGCCCGGGAGAACAGCAGCCGCAGCAGGGCGTAGATGTCGGTGATGGTGCCGACCGTGGAGCGGGTCCCGCCGCGCAGCCGCCGCTGGTCCACCACGATCGCCGCGGACAGGTTCTCGATGGTGTCCACGTTCGGCTGTCCGTAGCGCGGCAACCGGTTCCGGACGAAGGTGGTGAACGTCTCGTTGAGCTGGCGCTGCGCCTCCGCTGCGATGGTGTCGAAGACCAGCGATGACTTGCCGGACCCGGAGACACCGGTGAAGACGGTGATCTGACGCTTGGGGATGCGCAGGGAGACGTCCTTGAGGTTGTTCTCCCGAGCACCGGTGATCTCGATGTGGCCGTGGGACACGGGGGGTTGCTCCTTGCAGCGTGGCGGGTGGACCGGGCAGCCCGCGCGGGAACGGGACGCCGTCAACGGTGTGGCTGTGGGCCGGGCGGTGCGAACGGGGCGGGCACCGGCGGTCGCCGACGGGGAGGACCGCGGCCGACCGGGCGGGTCACGTGGGCGCGGCGTCGCGTGGTCATCCGCGTTCACCCGTCTGCCACCCCGAAACTCTCTACAACGTAGGGAACAGGTCGAGGAGTGTAGCGTACGCCGTAAAGAGTGGGCTGGGGGAACGGCTTGCGAGCCCCCTGCGGCTGGCGAAGGAGCGGGTGAGGTGGCCACGGAGTACAGCAGTGGCGGTGATCCGAGGCGCAGCATGGAGCTGCTGTGGCGGACCAGGGAACAGCCGAGACGCGGCCCGCGCCCGCGGCTGACGGTGGATCGGATCGTGGCTGCCGCGATCGGGATCGCCGACGGGGAGGGCATCGCCGCGGTGTCGATGCGCCGGGTGGCCGAGCGGCTCGGCGTGACCGCCATGTCCCTGTACACCTACGTGCCGAGCAAGGCCGAGTTGATCGACGTGATGCTGGACGGTGTCTACGCGGGGATGACCCGTGCCGCGCCCGCGAGTGACCACTGGCGGGCCCGGCTGGCGGCCGTGGCCGACGACAACCGCGCGCTGTACGCCCGCCACCCCTGGCTCGCGGCGGTGGCCGCGGTCAGTCGCCCCCCGCTGGGGCCGGGCGTGATCGCCAAGTACGAGTACGAACTGCGGGCGTTCGACGGGACCGGCCTCGACGACGTGCAGCGCGACGCCGCCCTCACCTTCCTGCTGGGCTTCGTGGAGACCTGTGCCCGGGCGGCCGGGGCTGCCAGGGCGTCCCGGCAGCAGACCGAGATGACGGACCAGGAGTGGTGGGAGGCCGTCACGCCGTACCTCGAGCGGGTGTTCGATCCGGAGAGGTACCCCACCGCCGCACGGGTGGGTGCCGCGGCCGGCGCCGCCCAGGGGGCGGCGTACGATCCCGACCGCGCCTACACCTTCGGCCTCGCCCGGGTGCTCGACGGCCTCGCCGTGCTGATCGAGGCCCCCACCACCAGGGCCCCCACCGCCGGGTCCGAGCCCCGTGCGAACCCCGCAGGCCCCGCCGCCGACGGCCCGTCGGGCCCGGGCCCCACCGGCGCCCGCCGCTGACGGCCCGCCGGACCCGTCGGCCGGGGGGTCAGTTCAGCTCGGCCATCCGCGGGGAGACGTGGCGGTCACGGTACTCCTGGGGATTGACCCCGTACGCTCCGCGGAACAACCGGCTGAAGTGAGCCGGGTTGAAGAACCCCCACCGGGCGGCGATGTCCTGGATGGGGTCGCGGCGCAGCAGGGGGTCCGCCAGGTCCTGCCGGCACCGCTGGAGCCGGCACTGCCGGATCCAGTCGGTCACCGTCTGGCCGTCGTGCTGGAACAACCGGTGCAGGGTGCGGGTGGACATGTGGTGCGCGGCGGCGATGGTGCCGGGGGACAGGTCCGGATTGTCCAGATTCTGTTGGATGAAGGAACGGACCTGGAGGCGCAGCGTCTGACGGTGGGTCTCCGGCGGCACCGCCGCGCCCGCGTCGAGTTCGTGGGCGAGCAGCGAGGCCACCAGGTCGACGACGACGTTGCCCAGCCGGGGCGCGTCCCGGGTGAGGTACTGGTCGGTGTTGTCCGTGGCGAGCCGGACGAGGAGTCCGGACAGCAGCGCCCCGATGCCGTCCCGGCCCGACAGCGGCGTCGTGGTGATCCGTTCCACCTGCCGCTCCGACAGCGGGAGCAGGTTGCGCGGGAACGACACCATGATGCCCTCGGAGACACCGCACTCGCCGGCGACGGACATCTGGAACGGCCGTGACGCGTTGTACAGCGCCAGGTCGGAGGACCGCAGCCGGAAGCTGGTACGGCCCTGCTGGAACGTCTGGAAACCGTGCACCACGTGCTTGAGCTGCAACATCTCCTGCCGCTTGGGGGTCCAGTGCCCCTCGCAGGTGGAGGCGACCACGGAGGCGACCTCGACGGCGCCCAGGTTCACGTGGCGCACCTCGGCCCGGAACTCGATGGAGGGATCGCTGCGCACCTCCAACGGGATCGCCAGCGGGGAGAACAGCTCCTGCCAGCGGGCGAACCGTTCGCCGGCCGGCACGTCCCGGCGGGCGCCCCGGACCCGGTCCGCACTCCCCGCGCGCCTCGATGTCTCCACGTCCTCCTCCACCCCCTCGACGTCGCGCGCCGTGTGCTCCCGCGCCACGGAGCCGACCGCCCGTGGCGTTCGCCGGTCGGCAGGTGCCGCCAGCCTACTGAGCCGCCGCGTCCACTTCCCGGGTGGAGCGGCCGGCGTGCCCCCCTCAAGGGTCGGCCCTGTCCTCGATCGGGGCCAGGGTGCCGCGGGTACGTTCGACCCCGCCGGTCGGTGTCCGCCGTCCGCGGCATCCGGGTGGGCCCAGGTGTAGAGGGCGCGGACCGGGTTACCCGCCAACCGCCACGCCCGGCGCGTGTCGGGGAACAGTGGCCGGAGGGTGACTGATGTTCTCACTCACAGGGTTGTGGGTGCCGCCGCGGGGCCTCGGCGCGCTGACCGGGCCGGTCACCGCGGGCGTCCGGGAAGTGGCCGACCTCGCGGGGCAACTGGCCGGGGTGCCGCGGCGTGAGGTGTGGGCGCGTCCGGGCCGTTGCCACATCGCCGTCCGCGGGCTGCACGGCCCCGACGCCGACCGGCTGGCCCGGCGGGTGGAACGCACCCTGGAACGCCACCCCGGCGTGCTCTGGGCCCGGGTCAACGCCCCCGCCGCCCGGGTCACGGTGGCCCTGACCACCCCGCCGCCCCGCCAGCGCGACCTGGTTGACCTGGTCGCCCACGCCGAGTCCCACGGCATCTCCGGGGCGGAGGAGGACATCGGGGAACGGTGCCTGGAACCGCACCACCCCTGCGAGGGACCGCGCACCCGGCAGTCGGTCTCCGGACTGCTGGCCGACGCGGTGGGCCTGGGCCTGAGCACGGTCGCCCGCGTCGCCCCGTGGACGCCCCTGCCCCCCGAGGTGGCGGCCGTCGCGGGCGCGCTCCAGCACCACCCCTGGCTGCGTGGCCTGGCCACCCGCGGCTTCCCCGACCCCCAGCAGGCCGAGTCGATCCTCCCCGTGATCAGCGCCCTGGCGCACGGCGTGGCCACCGGGGGCGGCGGGATCGCCCTGGACGTCGTCCAGCGCCTGGCCCAGTGGCGGGAGGCCGGGGCGCACCGCGAAGCCTGGCGCCAGGCGGAACCCGAACTGGTCCCCGGGCCGGAACACGCCGGAGCCGACGCCCTGGTGGTCGAACGGCCAGGCCCCGCCCCCGGGGACGTGGCGGACCGGCACGCCGAGAGAACCGTGCTGCTCAGCACCCTGGCCGGGGCCGCCGCCACGCCGTTCGTCGGGTTCCGACGCGGCCTTGCGGTGGCGCTCTGCGGAGTGGCCAAGGCGCCGGCCGTGGGCCGGGAGGGCTTCGCCACGAGCTTCGGCCGCTACCTGGCGCTGCGCGGGACGGTCGTGATGGACCGCGGGGTGCTGCGCCGCCTCGGCCGCGTGGACACCGTCGTCCTGGACGAACAGGCCCTGCGCAGCGACCGGTTCGAGCCCGCGGACCTGGAGCTGCTCGGCGGGGCCGACGCCACCGAGGTGGTGACCCGGCTGTTCGCGCTCTTCGACGCCAGGCGCCCCGGGCGGGTGGCGCGGGACGACGACGGCTGGGTGCTCGGCCCGCTGGACCGCCTCGAGCTGTCCGGGCGCAACGGCCACCGGGCCGCGGACCGGCTGCGCCGCCGCGGCAGCGTCCGGGTGCTCGGCCTGGCGACGGGACGCCAGCTCCGGGCCGTGGTCGGCCTGTCCGCGCTGACCGTCCCCGGCGTGGACGCGGTCGCCGCCGCCGCCCGCCGGGTAGGGGTCCGGCTGGTGCTCGCCAGCAACAGCGCCGAGCCCGTGGTGGACTTCGCGGACGCGGTCGTCCCCACCGGGAACCGGCTGGTGGCCTCGGTGCGGGGCCTCCAGGCGGACGGTGCCGTGGTGCTGCTGGTCTCCGGCAACCGCCGTGCCCTGGGCGCCTCGGACTGCGGCATCGGGGTGCACCGGGAGGGAGAGCCCCCGGCCTGGGGCGCGCACCTGCTGGTCGGTACCGACCTGGAGGCGGCACGCCTGGTCGTGGACGCCGTCGGGGCCGCCGGGCAGGTGGACCGGGAGAGCGCGATGCTGGCCGCGGGCGGCAGCGGCGTCGGGGCGGTCGCCGCGGTGCAGGCCCCCCCGGAGCGGGCCGCCGCCCGGGGCGCCACCGCGGGCAACGTCGCGGGGGCGTTCGCGTTCGGCCTCGGTCTGTGGCGTGCCCGGCAGTTGCTGGACCGTCCGGTGCACACCCCCGCCGCGGCTGCACCCTGGCACCTGATGCCGGCACCGCAGGTGCTGGAGCGGTTGGTGACCTCCCGCGAGGGACTGACGGAACAGGAGGCCGCCGAGCGGGTCGGCCGTGGCGCCGGGCCCGGGGAGCCGGGCCGCGTCGGGGTGCCCACCGCGTTCGTCGAGGAGTTGGCCAACCCCCTGACCCCGGTGCTCGCCGCGGGCGCCGCGCTGGCCGCCGCGGTCGGTTCGCGGGTTGACGCGGCCCTGGTCGCCGCCGTGTCCGGAACCTCGGCGCTGCTCGGGGCGGCGCAACGGGTGCGCACCGAACGGGCCCTGGCCGAACTCTTCACCCGCTCGGCGGTCGGCGCCCGGGTCCGTCGCGACGGTCGTGAGCGGCTGGTCCCAGCGGGCGACCTGGTGCCCGGGGACGTCGTCAGCCTGCGCTCCGGCGAGGTGGTGCCGGCGGACTGCCGGCTGTTGGACGCCGAGGGCCTCGAGGTGGACGAGTCCTCGCTCACCGGTGAGTCGCTGCCGGTGGCCAAGGACCCGGCGCCGGTGGTGGCCGCACAGCCCGCCGACCGCAGGTCGATGCTGTACGAGGGGACCACCGTGGTCGCCGGTGGGGCCCTGGCGGTGGTGGTCGCCACCGGGCTCGACACCGAGGTGGGGCGGAGCCTGGCGACCGCCCGCCAGGCCGCGCCCGCCGTGGGCGCCGAGGCCCGGTTGGCCACGCTGACCAGGTCGGCCCTGCCAGTGGCGATCGGGTCCGCGGCGGCGGTGACCGGGTTCGGACTCCTGCGCGGACGCCGGCTGGCCGACACCCTGTCCTCCGCGGTAGGGCTGGCCGTGGCCTCCGTTCCCGAGGGGCTCCCGTTCGTGGTCAACGCGGCCCAACTGGCCGCTTCCCGCCGCCTCGCCGCGCACGGAGCCCTGGTCCGCAACCCGCGCACCATCGAGGCCCTGGGACGCGCCGACGTGCTCTGCTTCGACAAGACCGGCACCCTGACCGAGGGCGACCTGGCCCTCACCGCGGTGAGCGACGGCGACCGCGAGACGCCGGTGGACCGGCTCACCGCCGCGGACCGGGACATCCTGGCCGCCGCGCTGCGGGCCACCCCGCCCGCCCGCCAGTCCGAGCCGATGGCGCACCACACCGACCACGCGGTGGTGGTCGGTGCCCGCCGGGCGCGGGTGGGCGTCCGGCACGGCATGGCCCGTTGGCGACGCGCCGCCTCCCTGCCGTTCGAACCCTCCCGCGCCTACCACGCCACCGCGGGCACCCGCACCGGCGACACCGCCCTGCTCAGCGTCAAGGGCGCGCCGGAGAACGTGCTCCAGCGGTGCGGCCGACGGCGCGTGAACGGCACCGAGCGACCGCTGGACGACGCCGCCCGCCACGCCCTCGCCGCCACCGCGGAGGAACTCGCCGGGGCCGGCCGCCGGGTCCTCGCGGTGGCCGAGCGGACGCTGGACAGCGACACCAAGCTCGCCGACGACACCGTGACCGACCTGGTGTTCCTCGGCTTCCTCGCGCTCTCCGACCCGGTGCGCACCAGCGCAGCCCCCGCGGTCGCCCAGTTGCGCGGGGCCGGGGTGAAGACCGTCATGCTCACCGGGGACCACCCGGCCACCGCCGAGGCCATCGCCGCCGCGGTCAACGACAACCCCGACTGCACCGTGTGCACCGGCGTCGAACTCGACGAACTCGACGACGAGCAACTGGACGCGCTGCTTCCCACCGTGGACGTGATCGCCCGGTGCAGCCCCCACCACAAGGTCCGCATCGTGCAGGCGTACCAGCGTCTCGGCCGGGTGGTGGCGATGACCGGTGACGGCGCCAACGACGCCCCCGCCATCCGCCTCGCCGACGTCGGCATCGCCCTGGGGCGGCGCGGCAGCCCGGCGGCCACGGCCGCGGCCGACCTCGTCGTCGGTGACGACCGGCTGGAGACGGTGATCTCCGCGCTGATGGAGGGCCGGGCGATGTGGACCTCGGTCCGGGCCGCGCTGTCCGTGCTGATCGGCGGGAACTTCGGGGAGATCGCCTTCACCGTGCTCACCTCCGCGCTGACCGGGGGCGCCCCGCTGAACGCCCGGCAGTTCATGCTGGTCAACCTGCTCACCGACCTGGCCCCGGCCCTGGCCATCGCGATCCGCCGCCCCAGCACCCAGGTCGGGGAGCGGTTGTTGTCCGAGGGCCCCGACCGTTCGCTGGGCACGGCCCTCACCAACGAGGTCCTGCTGCGCGCCACCGCGACCGCGACCGGCGCCACGCTGGCCTGGGCGGGGGCCCGGCTGACCGGGAGGAACCGGCGCAGCAGCACGGTGGCGCTGGCCGCGTTGGTCGGCACCCAGTTGTCCCAGACCATGCTCACCGGCGGTCTCGACCGCAAGGTACTGGTGGCCAGCCTCGGCTCCGCCGCACTGCTCGCCGGGGTGATCCAGACCCCGGGGGTGAGCCACTTCTTCGGCTGTACCCCGCTGGGCCCGGTCGGCTGGGGCATCGCCCTGGGGTCCGTCGCGTCGGCCACCGCGCTGAGCGCCGCGTTGACACCGGTGGCCCGCAGGCTCTCCGTGCGCGGGGACGCCCCGGCCGGGCCCGTTCGACCGGCGGACCAGGAGAGCCCGCCCGTCGGCTGAGACCTGGCTCGACCCGGTGGGCACCCGTTGCCGCTCCGGAGATGGCCGGCGAGCGGCACGGGGGACGGCTCCCGCCCGTGCCTGGTGACCAGCGAGCTTTTTCTGACGATGAGTCAGCTAGCCAGCTCGTGCCGGCCGGGGCGCCGACTTGCCGTGGCGGCTTCCCCGTACCCGCCGCGGTCGTTCAGGACGGTGGGAGACTCGACGGGCCCCGCGCTCACGGCGCCTCGTCCGGCAACCCACGCAGCGCCTCGGCGATCCCGTGGATGTCGGCGAGGCCGGACTTGGCCTGCTCCACCAGGTCACCGAGGACGACGGTGCCGGGCAGCCTGGTCCAACCGGCGGCGGCGCAGTAGGAACGGGTCATCGCCATGGCGTAGAACTCGTTCATCGGGGAGTCCAACGGCGGGCAGACGGTCAGCGTGTGCAGCAGCGCGGCCGCGCGCCAAGCCGTGTCGTGGCCGGTGGAGTCGGGCGCCATCACCAGGTCTGACGCGTGCCGGGCCACTGCCGCCTCGATGCCGGACGGGTCCCACACGGTGGGGTCGGACGGCAGGTGGTGGGCCAGGACGTTCCAGGCCCAGGTGAGGTCGACCTTCACGTGCTAGGACCGAACCGCCGCTGGACGTAAGCCCAGTTCTCCTCGGTGTTGAACTCCGCCGCCGCGGCCAGGAAGCGGTCCCGGTTCTCGTCCAACTCTCGCTTGGTGACCTCGGTGATCAACGCGGTCACCGTGGTCCCCTGTTCGGCGGCCCGGGCCTTGAGGCGTTCCAGGAACTCCTCGTCCAGGCGGATGGTCACGTGCTTCGACATGGGCCGAGCGTACAGCACCAACGCTGTACGGGCACCGGCCCCGACGGGCGACTGCGATGCGTTGCCGCACGGTGGGCGTACCGTCACCGATGTTGTACTTTTGCGGTGCCCGCGAGCCGGACGGGTCCGTTCCGTCGGACCGTGGGTCGGCGTGTTCCCCGCCCCCACCACCGTTTCGGAGCCGCCGTTCCGGCGCCGTCGCACGCAACACCGTTGTCACCGGGGCCCGTCCGCGGGGGCCGTCATCCAGCGGCACGGCTCAGGGCCGCAGTTCGGGGCGGCTCCGGTTCGTCCCGCGGTCCGTGACGGGGCGGTGTCCCGCACCGGGAGCACGTCCGCCCGTGTCACCCGAACGACCAGGAGAACGTGTGACCTCAGCCGATCACGCCGCGATACCCCCGCCGGGCTGCCCGGCGCACCCACCGGGCGCCCGGTTCCCGCTCTTCGGAGCGGAGTGCACCGCCGACCCCTTACCCGTCTACGCCGCCCTGGGGGAGCAGGGCCCCACAGCCCCGGTCTCCCTCGCCCCCGGCGTGGACGCCCTGCTGGTCACCGGCTACCAGGCGGCCCTCGACGTGGTGCGCGACCCGGGGACGTTCGTCAAGGACGCCCGCCGCTGGACCGCGCTGACCGAGGGCAGGGTGCCCCGCGACAGCCCCGTCCTGCCGATGATGGCCTACCGGCCGAGCGCGTTGTTCGCGGACGGCGACCAACACACCCGTTTACGGCAGGCGATCAACGACAGCCTGGCCCAGGTGGAACCCAACGCGCTGCGCGGCTACGTGGAGACCGGCGCCCGGGCCCTGATCGACGGGATGGCCCCCCAGGCCGAGGCGCGGCTCATCGCCATGGTGGCCATCGAGAGCCTGCTCGACCGGCTGCCCGACGTGGAACTCACCCCTGCCAGCCGAGGAGTCGGCCTGGCAGCCAGGCCCCTTCTACCGCTGCCCCGCCGCCCTACCGGTGCGGTTCACCTCCGACTCCGCCGTCGCTGCGGCCCCGACCGACCTGGAGGCACCTCATGGACAGCTCCTGCCCGGCCCACGCGTTCCGACTCGACACCAGCGGACGGGACGTCCACGCCGAACTCCGCGAACTCCGCCGGCTCGGGCCCGCGACGTTGGTTGAACTCCCTGGTGGGGTGGTTGCGTGGTCGGTGACCGACACCGACCTGGTGCGGCGGCTGCTGTCCGACCCGCGCGTGGTGAAGAACGCGCGCGAGCACTGGCCGGCGCTGCGCAACGGTGAGGTCCCCGCGGACTGGCCGCTGCACCCCCTGGTGTCCGTGCAGAACATGTTCACCTCGGACGGCCAGGACCACCGCCGGCTGCGGCGGTTGGTCACCGGGGCGTTCACCCCCCGGCGGATCGAGGCCATGCGCCCCAGCATCGAGCGGATCACCGCCGACCTGCTGGACCGGCTCGCCGCCGTGCCGCCTGGCCGCCCCGTGGATCTCCACGCCCAGTACGCCTACCCGCTGCCCACCCAGTTGGTCTGCGACCTGTTCGGCGTGCCCGAGCCGATGCGGGCCGAAGTGCGCCGGGTCACCGACGCGATCCTGACCACGCAGGTGACTCAGGAACAGGCCGCCGCCAACGCCACCGACCTCTACGCCGCCATGCACGCCCTGGTCGCCGCCAAGCGCGACGCCCCGGGCGACGACATGACCAGCGGCCTGATCGCGGCGACGGACACCGACAGCGACTCCCGGCTCACCGAGGACGAACTGGTCAGCACGCTCATCCTGATGATCGGCGCGGGCGCGGAGACCACGGTCAACCTCATCGGCAACGCCGTCGTCGCCCTGCTGACCACCCCGGGGCAACTCGACCTGGTCCGTGACTCCAGGGCCACCTGGGACGACGTGGTCGAGGAGGCGCTGCGCGTGCTGCCGCCCGTGATGCACCTGCCGCTCCGCTTCACCACCGAGGACGTCGTCGTGGACGCGAACACGGTGATCCGCGCCGGGGAGCCCGTCCTCATCGCCTTCGGGGCACCGGGACGCGACCCGGCGGTGCACGGCCCCACCGCGGACGCCTTCGACGTCACCCGCGAGGACAAGAGCCACCTCGCGTTCGGCCACGGCGCGCACTTCTGCCTCGGTGCCGCGCTGGCCCGCCTGGAGGCGGGAATCGCCCTCCCCGCGCTCTTCGACCGCTTCCCCGACCTGGCCCTCGCCGTGCCGGCCGGCGAACTGCGGCCCCAGCCCTCCTTCATCAACCCGGGCCACCAGGCGGTCCCGGCAGTGCTGCGCCCGGCCGCCGGCGGTGCTCCGGTCGCGGCAGGAGCCGTGGTGGGGGACCGGAACACACCCGGGTGAGCACACGGCCGCCCGGCCGCGTGCCCCGGCCCGGTGCCCGGCGGCGGGCCGGGCCGGTCCCGTTCCCGGCGGCCCCCGTGGTTGCCTCCTGGGGCCCACCGGCCGTCGGCACCACACCGGGGCCGGGGCACTGGTCCACTCCGCTTCCCCCGCCGTTCACCTTCCCGGTGCCCGGGGGCCGTTCGCCCGGCCTACGGTGTGCACTCCGGGCCCGCCCGCGGTGCCGTCACCCGACGGGGGCCCGGGTCCTTCCCGCCAGCCGACCCATGGACCCCGTGTGCCCAAGCTCTCCGTCGTCGTGCCGTTCTACAACGTGCAGCAGTACGCCCAGGACACCCTGCGCAGCCTCGCCGCCAACGCGGGGCCCACGACCCAGTTCGTCCTGGTGGACGACTGCTCCACGGACGCCACCGGGGAGATCCTCGGCTCGTGGCGGGCCGAACTGCCCAACGCCGTCCTGATCAGACACGAGCGGAACCTCGGCATCGCCCAGGCCCGCAACAGCGGCATCGACGCCGCCGACGGGGCGTACGTCACCTTCCTCGACGGCGACGACTGGTACGCCCCCGGGCACCTCGACACCCTGGTCCGCGTCGTCGAGGAACTCGACTGCGACTTCCTGCGCACCGACCACGTCCAGTGCACCGGTGTGAAACGGGTGGTGCGCAGGGCCCCGGCGCCCCGCAGGAACACGGTCCTCGACCCGAGGGACGTCATCGGGCCGGCCAACGCCGAGACCATGGTGGACTACCCGTTCGTCTGGGCCGGGATCTACCGGCGCCACCTGTTCGACGACCGGGGGATGCGGTTCGACGTCGGCCTGAAGACCGCGGAGGACCGGCTGTGGACCTGGCGGCTCCACCTGCGCGCCAGGTCGTTCGCCGCCGTCGGACTGCCCGGGATCTTCTACCGGCGCGGGGTCACCACCTCGCTGACCCAGATCAAGGACGCCCGGCAGCTCGACTTCATCCCCGCCCATGACGCCCTGCTCGCACACGTCGCCGCGGACCGGGAGGCCGACCGGTTCATGCCCAAGGCGGTGCGCACCTACTGCGCGATGATCGCCTTCCACGTCAACCACGCGGACCGTTACGAGCCCGAGGTGGTCCGCCAGTTGCGGCGGATGGCCGTGGCCGCCCTGCGCGGCATGCCCCAGGACGTGCTGGACGAGACCCTGGCCGCGATGGACCCCGAACGCGGCCGGCTCCTGCGACGGCTGCGCGGCACGAGGAGGGCTGCCTGAGATGCGTCCCACCCCCACCCAGGTGTTCCAGGCGTCCACCCTCTACGGAGCGGCCACCCTGGCCGCCGCCCTGGACGCCGGTCTGTTCGGCGGCCCGGCCGCGGCCCGCAGGGTGCTGCTGGTCTGCAACAACGCGGCGGTACCCGAGACCACCCCGCCGCTGAGCGCGATGCGGGGCTTCGAACGGATCGCCACCCGGTTCGACCAGGTGCTCGACTGGAACGACACCATCCGTCCCCACCACCCCAGGGGGTGGACCCCGCAGCCCAACGACGCACCGGTGTGGGAGCGGATGCTCCGGAGCCTGTGGGGACTCGGTGACACGCCGGTCTCCCTCGTCGTGGAGTCCGTACAGGTGAGTCCGGCCAAGGCGCTGACCACCATTTTCGCCGAGAGCGACGTTCAGGTGTACGCGGACGGCCTGATGAGCTACGGCCCCACCAGGGACCGGTTGCCGCAGACCCTGGGGCGTCGCCTGCACCGGTTCCTCCACCTCGACCTGGTGCCGGGCCTGCGCCCGTTGCTCCTGTCGGAGCTGGACGTCGAGCCCGTCGCCGTGCCCGACGACGCCTTCCTGCGGGTGCTGTCGGAGCTGGGCGAGGCGGCCAGGTCGGACCCCGCGTTGGAACGGGCGTGCGCGGACCGGCCCACCGCGGTGCTGCTCGGCCAGTACCTGGCCGCCCTCGACATCCTCACCGCGGACGAGGAGGACGAGCTGCACCTGCGGATGCTCCGCGGCGCGGTGGCGGCCGGGCACCGCAGCATCGTGTTCAAGGCCCACCCCACCGCTCCGTGGGGCCACTCCCGCGCGCTGGCGGAGGCCGCCGCGGAAGCGGGCGTCACGCTCCGTGTGCTGGACGGACCGGTGCTGGCCGAGGCGGTGTTCGAACGGTGCCGGCCCCAACTGGTCGTCGGTTGCTTCTCCACCGCGCTGCTGACGGCCGCCACGTACTACGGCATCCCGGTCGCCAGAACCGGCACCGAGCTGCTGCTCGAGCGCCTGACCCCGTACCAGAACAGCAACCGGGTGCCGGTGACCATCGTGGACTTCCTGGCTCCCGAGCTGTCCGGCCCCCCGGCGACAACCGGACCCCGGGCCGCCCTCGGCGGGGGCCGCCGGCCGGCCCCCGCCGAGGTGGCGGCGCTGAGCGAGCTGGTACGCACCGTCGGGTACTGCATGCAGTCCGAACACCATCCGGCGCTGCGGGACGGCGCGGCCGCCTGGCTCCGGGCCAACCTGGACGACCACACCCGGCGCTACTTCAAACGCCGCAGGCTGACCGCGCTGGCCCTGCCGGGCGGGGGCATCCCACCCGGCCCGCGGTCGCTGCGGGGCAACCCGGTCGCCCGACGGGTCGCCCGCACCCTCCGTGCCAGGGAGCGCGCCCGCCGCTGACCGCCGGGGGCCGGCGCGCCGGCCCCCTCGCAGTTGCTTTACTGGCTTCCGCGACTCGTCCGGGCTCCTCCTGGGGAGGTGCCCGAGAGGCAGGGTGAAGTCATGATCTTTTCCTTCCTGCGTGACGACACGCAGGGCTCGCTGGCGGTGACCGTGGAGCACGTGGATGACCCCGCCGCGATCGGCAAGCACCCCTCGGCCCGTGGTTTCCCGAGCTGCACGGCCGTGGTGGACTACCCGGGGAAGGGCTACCGGGCCCTCTTCGGATGGGTACAGCTCGTTCGTTCGACGGACAACTCCTCCGCCGGGGCCGCCTTTGACATGGACCCGTTCTACCTCTTCGAGGACGCGCCGTCGCCGTACGCGTTCTTCGGCATCAATCCCACCCTGTTCGACGCGCCGTCCCGCGTCAGGCGGGATCCCCTCGTCTGGACGGCCCAGAGCTACCTCGCATGGACACCGATGGACGACACCGAACGGCGGGTCCGGCCGCTGGTCGGGTTCTCCTGGGGATTCGACGTGGACTCGGACGGTCGCATCACGCTGCAACCCGTACGGGCGTTGTCACCTGCGGACTGGAACGCTCACCTGCCCCACCTCGGCACCTCTTGTCCAGGCTGGGTGTTCGACACGTGGCAGCCTTCGCCGGCGACAGGGCGGTGACGGGGCAGGGGAAGCCTCGGGCGAGGGCCTCCCCCTCCCTACCCCAAGCGACGTCTCCCGCCACGAGGAACTGCACCGGGCACCGGCCCCCCCAGCCGGTCAACCGAGGTAGCGGCGCAGGCCCAGACGCCCCCACAGCAGGCTCGCGGCGAACGCGGGAACCGCCGTGGCCAGGGTCAGCGCCACCGCGGCGACGACGGTGCCGGCCCACCCGCTGTCCGCGGAGACGATCCGCGGGGCGAACGTCTTCAGCAACAGCACATGGCACATGAAGGCCCCGAGTCCCGCCCCGGTGAGCCGGCTCAGCACGGGCCGCACCCGGTCCGGGACCCGCAGCCCGGTCAGCGCCATCAGCACACAGGCCGTCAGCGCGGCCACCAGCACGCTGGCGTTGGGGATCACGAAGTGGATGCGGTGCTGCGACCACACCACCGCGCCGAGCGACACCGCCGCGCCGACCCACCACCATCCGCGGTGCCGCCGGGAGGTGGCCGGAAGGGAGCAGAGCAGCGCTCCGCACACCGCGTACACCAGGGAGTACATTCCGGTCTGCCAGCCGAACCTGGGCACGTCCCACCCGGTGAGCTCGCCCACGTCGCCCAGCGCGGTCGGCCCGGCCGCGATCACCAGCAGGGCGGCGACCACCCCCCAGGGGCGCCTGCCGTCCCGGAGCAGCACCACGCATCCGAGCAACAGGATCAGCGGGACGTGGGCGTAGAAGTACCACAGGTGGTAGGCGGGCTGGACCGTACCGAAGACGGCGTCCACGGCCAGTTCCCGCAGGGGGGCGTCGTTGGTGCCCCGCCACCGTCCCCACAGCAGGTAGACGGCTGACCAGACGCCCACCGGAACGATCATCCGCAGGGAGCGGGTGCGGAGGGTGGCGCCGTTCCGCGGCGGGGCCCCGACCAGCACCGCCCAGCCGGCGATGGCGAAGTAGGTGGGCACGGCCCAACTGGTCAGCGAATCGAGGAAGACGCCGGTCCAGTAGGCGGGGCCGCCGTTGTCCGGGCTCCGGTCCACGGCGTTCATGAACTCGCCCCCGACATGGCCGACGATGACGGCGCACGCGCAGATCACCCGCAGCACGTCGATGTCGTACCGGTGCTCGCGCCGGGCCCGGTCCGGGGTGTCCGGGGCGGGCGTCGTCACCCGTCCTGAGCCGTTCCGCGGGGCGGGGACCGTCACGGCGGCGGGGCCGTCCCGACCGCTCCTGGCCACCCCTGACGGAACCTCGCGCACACCTTCGCCAGACACCTGTCCCACCCGTTCGTACGAGGGACCGGGCAGGACCCCGGCCCCGGCCCCGGCGGCGAGCGGACGGTCCGGCGACGGGCGGGTCAGCCCCTTCCCGGAGGATTACCCCGCCCGAGTCGCGGGCGAGTCGACGCCGGAAGCCTGCCAGCGCGGAGGGCTCCCCGCGTGTACGGCGGAGGAACGGCCGGGGAACAGCCGGGCACGTCCCGTCGCCCGGGGCGGTGCCGGAACCTCCCGGTGGGTCGGTGTGGTCCGCCGGGCGTCCCGAGCCACCCGTACGGATGCGCCTGTGGCCCGCCTCCGTCGTGGCCCTCGGCACGCGGTGGAGCGGGGGTCTACGGTGAGGGTGAGGTTCCCACTGATACCGAGAGGAATCGGCCATGTCGGATACGGCTGCACGGCTGGTCGCGCTCGTCAGGGAGGGACTCGGCGTCCCGTTCCCCCTGCGCCTGCGGGCCTGGGACGGCAGCGAGGCCGGCCCGCCGCAGCAACCCGTGGTGGTGGTGCGGGACCGCCGGGCGCTCCACCGGTTGATGTGGCGGCCCGGTGAACTGGGCCTCGCCCGGGCCTGGGTGGCCGGCGAGATCGACGTCGAAGGCGACCTCTACCAGGCACTGGGCCGGATGTCCGACGTCGTTCCGGAACGGTACCGGGCGCGCGGGCGCACCGGCCTGATGCGGGCGCTGAGCGTGCTGGTGGACGTGCGGACCTTCAACCGGGCCGCCCGGCTGCTGGCCGTGGCAGGACCCGCGTTGCCACCACCGCCCCCGGCGGAGGAGGTGGCCCGGCGGCACGGCGCCCGGCACACCCTGCGCCGCGACCGCGCGGTGGTCAGCCACCACTACGACGTGGGCAACGACTTCTACGCGCTGGTGCTCGGGCCGTCCATGGTGTACTCCTGCGGCTACTGGACCGCCCAGGACGGCCCCGGGGCCACCCTCGAGGACGCCCAACGGGACAAGTTGGAACTGATCTGCCGCAAGCTCGCGCTCCGCCCCGGGCAGCGACTGCTGGACGTGGGCTGTGGTTGGGGCGCGATGGCCATGCACGCCGCGGAACACCACGGGGTGCACGCCGTCGGGGTCACCCTGTCGGCGGAGCAGGCCACCCTGGCCAGAGAGCGGGTCGCCGCGGCCGGGCTCACCGACCGGGTCGAGATCCGGGTCCAGGACTACCGAGAGGTCACTGACGGCCCGTTCGACGCGGTCTCCTCGATCGGCATGGCCGAACACGTCGGCGCCTGCCGGTACCAGGTGTACGCCAACACCCTGCACCGGCTGCTCCGCCCCGGCGGAAGACTGCTCAACCACCAGATCGCCCGCCGACCGCTGCCCGACGAGCAGACCTACCGGACCAACACGTTCATCGACCGTTACGTCTTCCCTGACGGTGAACTGGCCCCGCTGGGCCGGACGGTGTCCCTGCTCGAGCGGGCCGGGTTCGAGGTCCGGGACGTGGAGGCGCTGCGGGAGCACTACGCGCTGACGCTCCGGGCCTGGGTGGCCAACCTGGAACGCCACTGGGCCCAGGCGGTGCGGCTGACCAGCCCGGGCCGGGCCCGGGTGTGGCGACTGTACATGGCCGCCTCCGCCCTGAGTTTCGAGCGGAACCGCCTGGGCGTGAACCAGGTCCTCGCGGTGCGCACCGCGCCGGACGGGGTCTCGGGCATGCCTCCGGTCCGCGGGGCCTGGGCCGTCCACGACCACGCCGGGTGACGCCGTACCCCCTGCCGCCGGTCCGCCAGCGGCCCGGCGGTACGCTCCGCCCGGGACCGCGGGGCACCACGTACGGCTTCGGGCCCAACACCGCACGCAGCCCCGGAAGCCACTCCCGGGCAGCGGCCCCGCTCCCCTTCCCCAGGTGACAGTGCACCGGCAGGTGAATGGCAGGAACCGGGGACGCGGATGGCAATTCGCCGCAGGATGCTGCCGAATTCCGTGCCCGCATTTCTTGTCCACCTGAACGCCTTGACCGGTGCCCGAATATGGTTGAGGGTGAGGCTCGATCAGCCGATCACGCCGTCCATGATGACCGGGGAGTGTCCGCTGGTGACCTTCGCACACAAGGCTGAGCCGACCGATCGGGGAACGGGCGAGCAGCCAATTGACAGGGCAGCGAAAAAGAAGGTGGTGCTCGCCGAACCGCGCGGTTTCTGTGCCGGTGTGCGTCGGGCGATCGCCATGGTGGAAAAGGCACTGGAGATCCATGGCGCGCCGGTCTACGTGCGCAAGGAGATTGTTCACAATCACTATGTGGTCGGTGTGCTGAAACGCCGCGGCGCGGTCTTCGTGGAATCCGAGGACGAGGTCCCGCGTGGCGCCGTGTGCGTGTTCTCCGCGCACGGGGTAGCCCCGGCGGTGCGGTCGAACGCGGAGTCCCGCGGCCTGGGCACCATCGACGCCACCTGTCCACTGGTGTCCAAGGTGCACCAGGAGGCGCGGCGGTTCGCCAGGGACGGACGGACCCTGCTGCTCGTCGGCCACGCCGACCACGAGGAGGTGGAGGGCACCTACGGCGAGGCCCCGGACCAGACGATCGTGGTGCAGAGCGAGGACGAGGCCCGGGCCCTCGACCTCCCGGACGACACCCCCGTGGCGGTCCTCACCCAGACCACCCTGTCGATGGACGAGAGCACTGGGATCGTCCAGGCGCTGCGGGAGCGGTTCACCGACCTGGTGACCCCACCGGACGACGACATCTGCTACGCCAGCACCAACCGGCAGCTCGCCGTGAAGGCCGTCACCGAGCGCACCGAACTGGTGCTGGTGGTGGGCTCGAGGAACTCCAGCAACTCCGTGCGGATGGTCGAGGTCGCCCAGCGCCACGGCACCCCCGCCCACCTGGTGCCGGACGTCGGCGACCTCGACGAACGTTGGTTGGACGGCGTGACCGCGGTGGGGGTGAGTGCCGGGGCCAGCGCCCCCGAGATCCTCGTGGACGAGCTGCTCGAGCGTCTGCACCGCCTCGGCTACCAGGAGGTGGAGCTCTCCACCACGGCCACGGAGGACGTGGTCTTCGCGATGCCCGCGAGCCTGACCGGCACCCGCCGGGCGGCGTCCTGACCCACCTCTTCGGCCCGCCCACACTCCCTGTGACCTGCCGCGAAGCAGAGAGGAAGCCCGCATGACCGAGTCACCGACCGTCCAGGCCCGCACGGACGTCGCCGCCCGGGCCCGCGCCGAGGTGCTCGCCCGGGCCGAGGCCAGGATCACCGAACTGCTCACCGCGGAACGCGCCCGGTGGAACGGCGTGGACCCGCGCGCCGCCGTCCCGGTGGACGCCGTCGTGGACCTGGTGCGGGCCGGAGGCAAACGGCTGCGTCCCGCC
This sequence comes from Wenjunlia vitaminophila DSM 41686, assembly GCF_000380165.1. GTDB lineage: Bacteria > Actinomycetota > Actinomycetes > Streptomycetales > Streptomycetaceae > Wenjunlia > Wenjunlia vitaminophila. The sequence continues at coordinate 9,055 of NZ_KB904696.1, read as the reverse complement.
TTCGTCGCCGTCGGGTTCCTCGCGGCCGGCGGCGAGCCGGCGGACCCCCGGGTGGCGGACGCGGCCGGCGCGGTGGAACTGCTGCACGCCTTCGCCCTGATCCACGACGACGTCATCGACGACTCGCCGCTGCGCCGGGGCAGGCCCACCGTGCACGTCAGGTACGAGGCCGAGCACGGGCGGCGGCGCTGGCAGGGCGAGGCGCGCAGGTTCGGTGAGGGCGTGGCGGTGCTCGCCGGCGACCTGGCGTTCTCCTACGCCGCCCGGCTCGCCCAGGAACTCCCGGCCCGGGCCCGCGCGGTGTGGGCCGAACTCGTCAGCGAGATGATCGTCGGTCAGTACCTGGACGTCGCGGTGGCCGCCGAGTCGCTGCTCGACCCCGGGCTGTCCGAGTACATCGCCAACGCCAAGTCCGGCCGCTACAGCATCCACCGGCCGCTGGAACTGGGTGCCGCCATCGCCGGGAACACCACGCTCGCCCCGGCCTTCGAGGAGTACGGCACCGCCCTCGGCGAGGCGTTCCAGCTCCGCGACGACCTGATCGACGCCTTCGGCGACGCCGACGTGGCCGGCAAACCGGTGGGGTCCGACGCCACCGGGCACAAGATGACGCTCCTGGTCAGCCTGGCCGCCCGCCGCGATCCGCGGGTGCGGGCCATCGTCCGCGCGGGGCGCTGGGACCCGGCGGAACTGCGCGCGGCCCTGGAGGACGCCGGCGGTCGGGACGAGGTGGAGCGGCGCATCGACGGCCTGGTGATCCGGGCCCGGCAGGCCCTCGCGGACGCCCCCATCGAGGACCGGTGGCGCCGGGAGCTCCACGACATGGCGGTGGCCGTCGCCTACCGGGACCGCTGAGCGGGCCGAGCGCCCCGTGACCACTCACCTCACCACCGAGGAGGACGGTTCCTGATGTTGCGTACGCTCATAGTCGGGTTCGGACGGGCCGGGGCGGGGCTGCACTGGCAGGTGCTGCGCGGGCTCCGCGCCGAGCCGGGGAACCGCCCCGCCCCGTGGTCGCCGGAGCCACCCGTCGTGCTGGACGTGCGGGACGTCGGGGCCGACGCCAGGTCCCTGGGGCTGGTCCCCGCCCGTTCCCTGAACCACGCCGCCCGGCTCACCGACCCGGCGCGCACCGTGGTCCACCTGTGCACCCCGCCCGCCGACCGGCCCGGGCTCCTCCGCTCCCTGGCCGACCTGGGCTTCCGTCGCATTCTGATGGAGAAGCCGCTGGCCGGCGACGAGGCGGGGGCCGAGGCCATCGCGGAGCTGGCCCGGGAGCGCCGACTGCTCCTGCGGGTGGTGTCCCCATGGCTGTTCAGCTCGCTCACCCATGCACTGGGGGAACTGGTACGCGACCAGTCCCTGGGGCGACCGCGGTCGATCAGCTTCACCCAGTCCAAGCCCCGCTGGACCCGCACCCTGCGCTCCGACGACCACCCCACCGCGTTCGACGTCGAGCTGCCGCACTCGATCGGCGTCGCCCTGCGCCTCGCCGGGGACGCCCGGATCGAGGACGCCGAGTGCGAGGACATGAGGCTCGGCGACCGGGTGATCCCGGCGATGGGGCGCGCCAGGCTGGTGCTGCGCCACACCGGCGGCGTCACCACCGACATCACCTCGGACCTGACCTCACCGGTCAGGGAACGCCGGGTCAGCGTGCGGTTCGACCGCGGACTGGCCGTCGGCCACTACCCGGTGAGCGAGGCCGACCACCACGCCAGCCTCACCGTCGCCGCCTCCGCCGACGGGGACCGGCCACCCGCCCGGCGCATCCTCCAGGACGACGCCTTCGCCGCCTGCCTGCGGAACGTCTACCACGACTACGCCACCGGCGTGACCAGCGGGGACGACTACCCCATCGGGCAGCGGGTGGTCAGCCTGCTGCACCGGGCCAAGTCGCTGGCCGCGGGCCACGCCCCTGCCAGCAGGACGGACGGTGCGGCATGAACGCCCCAGGGCAGGTCCCGTCCGTCGGGACACCGTCCGCCCAGGACGTCCCGCTCGAGGCCACGCGCCTGAGCGACCTGCGGTTCAGCGGCATCGGGGACGAGGCCGCGCCGGGCCTGGACCGGCAGCTCGAGGCCGTGCGCCGGCTCGGCTGGGCCACCGTCGAACTGCGCTCCGTGGACGGAGTGGCCGTCGCCGACCTGGACCGGGCCGCGTTCGACCGGGTCGTCGGCACCCTGGCGGACGCCGGGATCGGCGTGAGCTGCGTGGACTCCAGGATCGCCAACTGGGCCCGCTCGGTCAGCACCCCCTTCCAGGACGACCTGGCCGAGCTGGACGTGCTCGCCGAACGCTGCGCCGCCCTGGGCACCCGTCAGGTACGGATCATGTCCTACCCCAACGCGGGCCTGCCCGAGCCGGAGTGGGAGCGCGAGGCACTCGCCCGGATACGGCGGCTGACCGCCCGGGCCGAGGCCGCCGGCCTGCTCCTGCTGCACGAGAACTGCGCCGGCTGGGCCAGCAGCGACCCGCGGCGGATGCTGCGGATGCTCGAGGTCGCCGACAGCCCGGCACTGCGGCTGCTGTTCGACGTGGGCAACGGCATCGCCTACGGCTACCAGGCCTTCGACCTGCTCGCCGACATCGCCCCCTGGGTGCGGCACGTGCACGTCAAGGACGGGACCGGGGACACCAGCCAACAGCGCTACTGCCTGCCGGGCGACGGGGACTGCCGGGTCGCCGACAGCCTGCGTCACCTGCTGGAACACGGGTACCGCGGCACGGTGTCGATCGAACCGCACCTCAACATCCGCCCCCACGAGGGATGGGCCGACCCCTCGGGCGACTACGTGGACGCCTTCGTCGCGTACGGGCGACGACTGGAGCACCTCGTCGCCGAGGAGGTGCTCCGACCACTGCCCGACGGATCGGGGACCGGCCCGCGGAAGGCGGTCGGATGGTGACCCCGAACCCGACCGCCGCACCACCCGCCCGGCTCACCGCCGCGGACCGGGAACTGCTGCTGCTCCTGCTCTCCACGCCCACCGCCGGCCCCCTGGAGACCGGGGCCACCGGGCCGGTGCGGCTGCGCGAGGCACAGTCCGCGTACGCCTCGGCAGCCGCGGCACTCGGCCTCACCGTGGTGCACCACGGCCCCGCCGACACCGCCGAGCTGCTGCGCCCCGGCGTCCCCGCCGCGGTGCGCGAGGCAGCCGCCGACCCCCGTTTCCTCGCCTGCCAGCCCAGCATGGTGCTGCGGCTCGGCCCCCGGCGCCCACGCCGGGCAACGGTGATGTGCAACGTGCACCTGGACACCGTCGCCGGCGGCGGACCCGTCTCGTTCGACGGCACCCGCTTCCACGGTCGGGGCGCCATCGACGCCAAGGGCCCCGCGGTGGCCCTGCTCGCCGGGATCCGTGCCGCCCGCCGCGCGGCACCCGAGCTCGGCCGGGACGTCTCCGTCCTGGTGCAGCTCGTGGCCGGCGAGGAGGGCGGCGCCATGGGCGTGTTCGGCACCCGTCCCCTGGTCGAACAGGGGTGGGTGGGCAGGCTCAACGTGTTCTGCGAGCCCACCGGGCTGCGGGTGCTGCCCCGCTCGACCGCGGCGATGACCGCCCGACTGCGGGTCGAGGGCGAGGACGGCATCGACGACGACCCGGGCGCCGGGCACAACGCCACGGTGCTCCTCGGCCACCTGGCCCAGCACCTCGCTGCCGAGCTGCCCCAGCACGCCGTGGACGGCCAGGTGTGCGTCGCCGGACTGCACACCGGCACCATGCACAACAAGGTCTACGGGAGCGGGCACCTGCTCCTCAACCTCTCCTACGGTTCGCGTGCCGCCGCGGACTCCCTCGAGGCGGCACTCACCCGCGAGGTCCGCTCGGGGATCGAGGGCTTCCGGGCCCGGTTCGCGGACCGTGCCACGTTCGCCCGCACCGCGCGGGACGCGGAGCGGATCGTCCACCTCGACTGGCTCAAACGGGGGCTGCCGGCCCTGCGCACCGACGATCCGTGGACCGAGGACCTGCTGCTGCGCAGGGCCGGCCTCACCCCCTGGCCCACCGACGCCCCCGCGTTCACCTGCGACGCGATCTGGCTGGACGGCGTTCCCGGCACCTCGACCGTGGTCTTCGGCCCCGGTGACCTCGGCGCCAACCGCGCACACGCCGAGGGGGAGTTCGCCGACCTCGCCGACCTCGACGCCTACGCCGGCGGGATCGCCGCGCTGCTCGTCGCCTTCGCTCGACACCACCCCAGGGAGAACGATCGATGACCACCACCACACCAGCGGGTGCCGCGGCGCCGGCCGGGGAACCCGCGCCGGTGCGGGTCGACCGCACCGCCCTGGTGGACTTCACCGCCGCCGTCCTCGAGGCCCACTCCGTGCCCGGCAAACGCGCCGCCACCGCGGCGCACGCCCTGGTGCACGGCGACCTCACCGGCATCGTCTCGCACGGCCTGACCAACCTCACCCGCCTGTACCTGAAGCTGTTCGCCGACGGCAGGTGCGACCCGGACGCCGAACCCGAGGTGCTCGCCGACCGCGGTGCCGCCGTCCTGATCGACGCCCGCCGCGCGCTGGGTCTCTGGGCCGCGAGCGAGGCGGTGGACCTGGCCGTGGAACGGGCCGCGCGGTTCGGCGTCGGCCTGGTCACCGTGCGGGACAGCACCCACCTCGGCTGCGCCGGTGTCCATGCGCTCCGCGCCACCGACCACGGCATGATGTGCCTGCTGGTGTCCAACTGCGGTCAGCAGCGCATCATCCGCCCACCCGGTGCCCGGCCCGCGATGCTCGGCACCAACCCCCTGGCCTTCGCCTCGCCCGCCGGTCCCCACCACCCGTTCGTGCTGGACATGAGCACCACCGTGGTGCCGACCGGTCGGGTCCGGGTCGCCGCCCGGGCCGGCCGGCCGATCCCCGAGGGCTGGCTGGAGACCGCGGACGGCTCCCCGCTGACCGACCCGCACGCCCTCGACCGCGGCGACGGCTACCTGAAGTGGCTCGGCGGGGACCCGGACACCGGGGCGTTCAAGGGGTACGGCCTCGGGCTGCTGGTCGAGGTGCTCGGCGCGGCACTGCCCGGAGCCGGCCTCGGACCGGACCCCGCGGCCTGGCCGGGCACCGGAAGCCCCAGCGGCGTCGACGACAACATCGGATTCACCGCACTGGTCGTCGCCCCCGCGGAACTGCGCCCCGACGACGCGTTCGCCGAGGCGGCCGGCGGCCTCTTCGGCGCGCTGCTGGACGCCCCGGCGCTGCGCGCGGACCGTCCCGTGCGCTACCCCGGCTGGCACGAGGCCGAACGGGCCGCGCGGCACACCGCCACCGGCGTCCCGCTCTCCCCGTCCCTGTACCAGGAGCTGACCGAGGTCGCCGGCACACTGGGCCTGACCCCGCCCGCGCCGCTCGCCCCCGCGGACCTGCCGGGCCGCACGCCCGGCGCCGCACCCACCACCGGCCCCGACGCCCCAGGGGGGCGGCGATGAGTCCGCTGCGGATCGGCGTGATCGGCCTCGGCGTCATCTCCCGCTTCTACCTGGCCGCCTTCGACCGACTGCCCACCCTGGACCTCGCCGCCGTCTGTGACCTGCGGGACGAGGCCCTCGCACCGCACCGCGGGGTGCTGCCCTGCCACCGCGACCACCGCCGGATGCTCGCGGAAGTCGAGCTGGACGCCGTGGTGGTCAACGTCCCCAACGACGCCCACGCCGAGGTGTGCCGTGACGTCCTGCGGGCAGGCGTGGCCGTGTGCGTGGAGAAGCCGCTGGCCCTCGACCCCGAACAGGGGCGGGAACTCGTCGACCTGGCGAGGGCCCGCGACACGGTGCTGTTCACCGCGTTCCACCGCCGGTACAACGACCCGGTGCTGGCGCTGCGGCGGGAGCTGCCCCCGGACGTCCCGGTCACCGGTGTCGTGGTCCGCTACCTGGAACGGATCGAGGAACACGTCGGCCAGGACCGCTGGTACCTGGACCCCGGCCGGTGCGGCGGCGGCTGCGTCGCCGACAACGGCCCCAACGCCTTCGACGTCGTCAGGCTGTTCCTCGGCGACCTCACCCTGGAGGCCGCGGAGGTGACCCGGGACGCCGGGGGAGTGGACCGGCAGGCCCTGGTGCGGCTCCGCTCGACCGGCGGGGTCCCGGCGACCGTGGAACTCGACTGGTCCTACCCCCACGGCGAGGCCAAGGACGTCACGGTGCGGCTCGCCGACGGCACCGAGCGGCACGCCGACATGCTCCGGGACTGCCACGAGTTCAAGGGCTCCCTGTGGCACGAGTACGTCGGGGTGCTGCGGGACTTCGAACGGGTGGTGCGCGCCGGACGGGACGTGGCGGAGGACGGCCAGGCCATGCTGGAACTGGTGGCCGCCACCTACCGGGCGGAACGCGAGCGGGGGGCCGTCAGGTGCTGATACCCCACCCCGCCCTGCCGCCCAGTCCGGAGAACGGGGCCAAACGCGACGTACTCGCCGAGGTGGTCAAGGTGCTGTGCCACCGCCGTGACGACCGCGGCATGCGCCTGGAGGAGTTCGCCTCCCGCTGCGTGCGGCGCGGCGAGGTCCACGAGCTGGTCACCACCGACCACCTGGAGACCGAGGAGGGGGCCCGCATCGACCGGGTCGGGTTCCTCGGCTTCGCGGAGGTGGAGGTGGCCGGGGTCGTCGAGCGCGGCGACGTCCTCCTGGTCGACGGGGTGGCCGTGGGCACCGTGCTCGGCTTCGACGGCTGCCACTTCCCCAACCACTACAACGTGCTGATCCACACCGAGCGACCGCTGACCGGTCCCGAGGTGGGCCTCGCCCCCGGCTCCCGGGTCCGTTTCCGGGCCCCGACCCGACCCGACGACGACAAGGACGACGACGGGGACGACGACGCGACGGAGCGCGGCGACGCCGTCGGGTCCACCCACCGCTGGCACCCCGAGCACGCCTGGAACGGTGCCGACGCCCGCCACGAACCGGGCACCACCAACCGCGCGGGCGTGCGGAACTAGACCGGCGCCACACGTCCCCGGCCCCGCGCCCCTGCCCGGGGACCGCGGGGCCGCACCCCGGTCCGGCCCCCGCCCCGCGCCCACCTCCGTGTCCGGGCCCCACCCGGTCGCCGCACCCGGACCGCCGCACGCACGAGGAGAGACCTGCCATGCCACTGCTGGAGACCATCGCCGGCCCCGGCGACCTGCGCGCGCTGTCCCCCGCGGAACTGGACACCGTCGCCGGTGAGATCCGGGAACTGCTCATCGACAAGGTGACCCGAACCGGGGGACACCTGGGCCCCAACCTGGGAGTGGTGGAGCTGACCATCGCCCTGCACCGGGTGTTCGACTCGCCGAGGGACACCCTGCTGTGGGACACCGGCCACCAGTCCTACGTGCACAAGGTGCTGACCGGCCGGCAGCACGACTTCGACGGCCTGCGTTCGGAGGGCGGCCTCTCCGGCTACCCGTCGCGCGCCGAGTCCAGGCACGACGTCATCGAGAACTCCCACGCCTCCACCGCGCTCTCCTACGCGGACGGCCTGGCCAGGGCCCGGGCGCTGACCGGCGACGGGTCCCGGGCGGTGGTCGCGGTGATCGGGGACGGCGCGCTGACCGGAGGGCTGGCCTGGGAGGCGCTGAACAACCTCGGCGGGCACCGGGACATCCCGGTGATCGTCGTGCTCAACGACAACGGACGCTCCTACGCGCCCACGGTCGGCGGGTTCGCCGCCCACCTGCGCCGGCTGCGCGACCCCGACCCGGGACACGGCAACGTCTTCCGGGAGCTGGGCCTGGGCTACCTCGGCCCGGTGGACGGCCACGACATCGCCGCCGTGGAGGACGCGCTGTGCCGGGCGCGGGGCACCGGTGGACCCGTGGTCGTCCACGTCGTCACCCAGAAGGGACGCGGCTGGGAGCCGGCCCGCCGCAACGACCTGGACCGCTGTCACGTGGTGCGGGCCGCGCCGCCGCCCGGGAACGGGTCCTCCGCGCCCGCGTCACCGTCGTGGACCTCGGTGTTCGGCGCGGAGATCGTCCGCATCGGCGAGGAACGCCCCGACGTGGTGGCCGTCACCGCCGCCATGCTGGAGCCGGTCGGACTGCTGGAGTTCCAACGCCGGTTCCCCGAACGCACCATCGACGTGGGCATCGCCGAACAGCACGCCGCCGCGTCGGCCGCCGGCCTGGTGTACGGAGGGCTGCACCCGGTGCTCGCGGTCTACGCCACCTTCGCGAACCGGGCGTTCGACCAGTTCCTGGTCGACGTGGCGCTGCACCGCTGCCCGGTGACCCTGGTCCTGGACCGGGCCGGGGTCACCGGCGACGACGGCCCCAGCCACAACGGCATGTGGGACCTCACCGTCTTCCAGGCCGTGCCCGGGGTGCGGATCGCGGCCCCCCGGGACGCCACCCGCCTGCGCGGGCTGCTGCGCGAGGCCGTCGCCTGGCGGCAGGGGCCGACGGTGGTCCGGTTCCCCAAGGGGCGCACCGGCCCCGACGTGCCCGCCATCGCCACCCACGCGGGGATGGACGTGCTGCGCAACGACCCGGGCCGCGAGGTGCTGCTGGTGGCCGCGGGGCCGATGGCGGGGCTCGCCCTCGAGGTCTCGGACCTGCTGGCTGCCGAGGGCATCGGCAGCACCGTGGTCGATCCGCGCTGGGTGTCCCCGGTGAACCCGGAACTGGTGCGGGCGGCGGCCCACTTCAGGTTCGTGGCCTGCCTGGAGGACAACGGCCGCACCGGCGGCATCGGTGCGGCGATCGGGCAGGCGCTCGGCGACGCCGGGGCCACCACTCCGCTGCGCTGCTTCGGCCTGCCCCAGGAGTTCCAGGCGCACGGCTCGCGGGGGCAGGTGCTCGCCCGCTGCGGGCTGACCGCGGAACAGGTCGCCGCAGAGGTCAGTGACGGTTTCCACCGCCAGACCACCCGACTCAGGCCGTCCACCTCCGGGCCGTTCCCGACCCGGACCACGAGGGGGAAGTGAACACCATGTCAGTCGATCTGGGCATGCCGCGGCCTCCGGAGCGGCTCCTGGCCGAGCGTCGTAAGACTCGGCGGATCAATGTGGGTTCGGTTCCTGTGGGGGACGGGGCTCCGGTGTCGGTGCAGTCGATGACGACGACGGTCAC
>NZ_KB904695.1 GCF_000380165.1 Wenjunlia vitaminophila DSM 41686 | reverse complement strand
GGGTTCCGTCGGGGCGCCAGCGGGCTCGGTCGCCGGTGCGGTAGAGGCGGCTGCCGGGGGTGTCGCCGTGGGGGTCGGCGATGAAGCGTTGTGCGGTGAGGGCGGGGCGGTTGACGTAGCCGCGGGCTAGTCCGGGGCCGCCGAGGTAGATCTCGCCGGCGACGCCGATGGGGACCGGCCGTAGTTGTTCGTCGAGGAGGCGGAGGCGGACGTTGGGCAGCGGGGTGCCGATGACGGGTACGTCGACGGGGTCGGACAGGTCGTGGCAGGTGGCGTCTACGGTCGCTTCCGTCGGGCCGTACAGGTTGAAACAGCGCGTACGCCGCTGGCCGCGCAGCGCCTGCCACAGCGACGGCGAGACCGCCTCCCCGCCCACCATGACCATGGACGGCGCCCACGCCCCCTCCAGCAGTCCGGCGGCCGTGAGGAGTTCGAGCTGCGAAGACGTCGTGTCGATGACGTCGATCCGGTGCTCCTCGACGAACCGGACCAGGGCCGATGGGTCGCGGCGCACGTCTTCCGGCACGATGAACAGCTCGTGACCGGCCAGCATCCAGCTCAGCTGCTCCATCGACGCGTCGAACGTGAAGGGCGCGGTGAGCGTCGCGCGCAGCTTCCTGTCCCCGGGCGGCACGCTGTCGGCGCCGGCGAGATACGGGTCGTGGCCGAGGAAGGTCGCCTGCAGGGTGCTGGTGAGGTGGTTCAGCGAGCGGTGCTGGACGGCTACACCTTTCGGCGCGCCCGTCGAGCCGGACGTGTAGATGATGTAAGCGGCCTGATCGGGGCGGATGTGCGGCGCGGTCACCGAGCCGTCGGCTGGGGGCTGCCGCGGGTCGAGGTGGAGGCGGCCGGGGCCTGCGGGCAGGTCGCGGGTGATGACGACGGGTGCCGCGGTGTCCTCCAGGACGTAGGCCGTACGGTCGGCGGGCCACTCCGGGTCCAGGGGTACGTAGACGCCGCCCGCCCGCATCACAGCCAGCAGGGCGACGACGCTGTCGGTGGAGCGCGGCAGGCACACGGCGACCGGTGTCTCGGGGGTGACCCCGGAGGCGAGCAACGTCCCTGCCAACGAGGCCACTTGAGCGTCCAGCTCGGCGAACGTGAGTGTGTCCTCGCCGCAGGTCACCGCCCGCGCGTCCGGCGCCGCCCGCAGCACCTCCGCGAACCGCTCCGGGACGCCGCCCGGTCCGGTGAGCGCCGCGTCCCGCTGCCCGAACTCGTCAAGGACCAGACGCCGTTCAGCCTCGTCGGACAGCGGCAGATCGCCGATCCTGCAACCTGGGTCCGCGGCAGCGGCGCCGAGCAGCGTCAGATACTGGGCGGCCAGCACGCTCATGCGGGGCCGGTCGAACAGATCGGGGCAGTAGTTCAGGATTCCCCGGTACGAACCATCGTCGGACCGTTTGATGTCCAAGGACAGGTCGAACTGCGAGACGACCTCCCCGACCGGGTACCGCTCCACCTCCGCCCCGGGCAGGCTCGGTCGCGCCGCCGGCGTGCTCAGGAGCTGGAAGGTGACCTGGACGAGGGGGTTGTGGCTGAGGTCGCGCTCGGGTGCGAGTGCCTCGACCAGGGTCTCGAAGGGCAGGTCCTGGTGGGCGAAGGCGCCGAGCGCGGCCTCGCGCACCTGCTCCAGGAGGTCCCGGAAGGACAAGCCGGGGGCGCAGGTCACGCGCAGGGGGAGGGTGTTGACGAAGAAGCCGACCAGGGGTTCCGTCTCGGTGCGGGTACGCCCGGCCGACGGCACGCCGACCACGATGTCCTCATGCCCGGCATGGCGCGCCAGCAGTACCTGGAAGGCGCCGAGCAGTGTCATGAAGAGGGTGACGCCCTGCTCCCGGCCGAACTCCTCCAGCGCGGTGACCACCGCGTCGGAGAGCGTGAACTCGACCGTCTCGCCCCGCTCGGACTGGACGGCGGGTCGCGGGTGGTCGGTGGGCAGCCGCAGCACCGAGGGCGCGCCGTCCAAAGCCCGCCTCCAGTAGGCGAGTTGCTCCTCCTGGACCGGGCCGGTCATCCAGTCGCGCTGCCAGAGGGCGAAGTCGGCGTACTGGACGTCCAGTGGAGGGAGTCCGGCGGAGTCGCCGGTGACGCACTCTCGGTACAGCCGGCCGAGTTCGTCCACCAGCACACCCACGGACCAGGCGTCGGAGACGATGTGGTGCATGGTGACCACCAGTACGTGGTCGTCGTCGGCCAGCCGGGTCACCACCGCACGCATCAGCGCGCCGTCTTCCAACCGGAAGGGGGTCTGCGACTCCGCCGCCACCAGCCTGCGGGCCGACTCCTCCCGCTCGGCGGGTTCCAGTGGTGTCAGGTCGACCCGCGTGAGGGCGGCCGCACGCCGTGCGCCCGGCCCGTCGACGGCGTCAACGACCTGGTACGGCACACCGTCCCGCTCGACGAACGCCGTCCGCAGCGTCTCATGCCGAGCGACCAGCATCCGCAGCGCCCGCCGCAGCGCGTCCAGGTCGAGGCGTCCCCGTATGCGGAAGGCGTCGCACATCACGTAGAAGGCACTGTCGGGCACCAGCTGGTCAAGGAACCAGAGACGTTGCTGCGCGAATGACAGCGGCAGCGGCCTGCCGCGCTCCACCGGCCGGAGTGCCGCCTCCTCGCGGCCGTCCTGGCCGCCAGCGTGTCCGGCCCGCACCCAGGCGGCCAGCTCCTCGACCGTCGGCGCGTCGAACAGGACCCGCACCGGCAGTTCGACACCGAGCAGCTTCCGCAGGCGCGCCACCACCTGGAGCGCTAGCAGCGACTTGCCGCCCAGGTCGAAGAAACGGTCCCGTACGCCGACCCGGTCCACGCCGAGCACGGCGCACCAGACCTGCGCAATGACCTCCTCCACCACATCGCGTGGTGCCACTCGGGTGGCCGGCCGGTGTGGGACCTCATCCGCGTCCAACACGAGACGATTGCCTGACAGGAGCGGCGCGACCAGATGGAGGATCTCCGCCCCGTCCGGAATACCGATGCCTGGATCGTCGATATAGTGCGCCAAATCGGCGTAGGAGACGATCGAATTCCCCGGCCTTTTTTCAGAAGGTGCCGCATAAAGCAGATAGGCGATTCCCGGCATGCCCCGCGCGATATGCTCCGGCGGGGCAACGGGGGGTGTCGGCGGCTTGTCGTCCAGGAAACAGACGGGCCCGTCGACGGTGAATTCCGGAGCGGCGGCACGAGTGGTGACGAGGATGTCGGGGTCCGCGTCGGCGAGGATCTCGCGCAGCCGTCCGGCCGGGGCACCAGGGTCGGCGGGGAGACACGCGGCACCCAGTTTGAGCACCGCACACAAGGTGGCGACGAGATCGGGATCGCGCGGCAGGACCACCGCCACCAGCGTCGAGGGACCGGCGCCCGCGGCTGTCAGACGCGCGGCGATCGTCTCGGCCCGCCGATTCAGCTTCCCGTAATCGGTCACGGTGCCCTGATACAGAATCGCGCTCCGCTCCGGCGTGTTCCTGGAATGCCGTTCGAAACTGTCTGCCGCCGCGTTTTTCCCTGCGAGTTCGGTGCCCTTATTCATCACGGTGATCCCCCGCGTCGCCGGAAATAGGAAAATCCAAGGTGGGCATTGAAAGTATCCGAGGTCATTCGCTGCCATGATCCCTGTCAGCGCAATGTGAAAAGAAGGGGGTTTCCGGCCATCGTTAAATCTTGGAATACCTGATACATGTCCGCGATGGCCTCGTGCGACCGTGACGGGCGGGGCACTCAGGGCCGGAGGGGCGGAACAAAACCACAGCTCACAAGGGGTGCCCCCGGGCCGGGGGCACCCCTTTGGTGTGTGGGCTGTCTCAGGCTGACTCGCCGGTATCCCGGGGTTGACCAGCGCGTGTGGGCCATGTACAGGCCAAGGTCCCGCTAATCGCTGGCCGTGCACTAGAGGCCAAGCAGGCCGTGCGACGCGCCTTGTTCGAGCGTGCTGGGTACCGTCCGTACCCTGGCCAAGCCAAGATCCATGACTCCCTGGTACGCCACCGCGTTGCCCTGTGTGGACGTCGCTTTGGTAAGTGCATGGTTGGCGGGACGGAGTTGGTCGTTGAGAGCGAGCTGCCCAAAATGTCTCAGTATCACCTGTTCCCGGCGCCGGTGGGCTGGTAAGTGTGCTGCAAAGCAGATGAGAGAGGGCGAGTCCGGATACTGACAGGGGGACGTAGTGAAAACGATCAGTCGGCGTATTGTGTCGGGTGTCGCGGTCTTGGCGGTCGCGCTCCCGCTCTCCTCTGCGCAGGCCGCGCACGCTGCCGCCGCAGGCCCGGGCGAGTGGGATGACCTGGGTTCGCACGACGTCTTTTATCGCAGTATGTACAGGACGGATGCGGTGAAGTCGGCTGGCGGTGACTTCAAGGCGTGTATCACCACTACGACGACCGAGAACGAGGCCTACCATCTGCGTGAAGGGGACGGGGACCCTCAACATACGCAGCGAGTCGCAACCGTGTACGGAGCCGGCTGCTGGATTTTCCGTGACATCGGGTCTTACGTTGACGGAGACAACAATCGTGCGGAGTTCTTCATCGGGACCACCGATGGCTCAATGCTCCGTGTCCATTACTGGGATTGATCTCACGGCAGGGCGCAACCGCGCGAAGCCGGTCCGTTGTCGGCGTTTGTCCAGGGGGTGCCCCGGGACGGGGGCACCCCCTGGGGTGTGTGGGCTGTCTCGGCCCTCACCCCTGCCGCACGCTGCCCGAGCGGACTCGCCGCGGCGTCCGGGGCAGGCGGGGGCTGGCGTGCTGGCGCACCCACGGTGGCGGTACCCGGGCACTGACTGGTGGGCGCCGGTGTCGACCTCGTCTGCCATGGGGCAGGGCGTCGCCGTCGTTCAGTCGAAGGCGACCTCGTCGAAGGAGCAGCCTCCGCGGGCTGTCGGCGACAGCATGAGGCGGGAGTTGATTCTGGGGGGCCGGCGGAAGTACTGCCAATAGCTGGACGCGCGGAACTTCAGGTCGAAGGCGTGGCCCTCGATGTGCCACAACGGCAGGTCCTCTCGACCATCGTCGGGGGCCAGCCGGTGCAGGGTGTCGATCTGTAGATCCGCTCCCGCAAGGTCTCCCTCGAGATCCCAGACGTCCTCGAAGGCGAGCGTTGCCGGAGAGAGCCAGAAGCTGAAGTACTCCTCCGGCGGGAGCGGGTGGACCCAGCGCACGATGTAGTCAAGGTCGAGCAACAGACGGGGTAGGACGGCGTCAGTCTGCTGGAGGTACACACCATGGATGGTGGCGTCGTGCCACCCCATCTCCTCGAAGTCCGCATCGCTCCAGACGCTCTTCGAGAGGCCTGATTCCTGGTGTTCTCCCCCGCTCATGGCCGCATCCAACCCATCCGTGTGCGGCGACGCAACGGGACATCGCGGACGAGCCGATGGGGGCGGGAGGCGCCAGGACGTGGTCGGCGCCCTCACGGGCCAACCGGCACCTCGTAGATGATCGTGCCGAGTCGGGCCGGCACGATGATGTCCGCCGTCTCAACGGCCCGACCGTCGTCAGCGACATACGTGCGCTGAATCCGCGTGACCAACACGCCACGCTGGATGCCAAGGAGGACGGCTTCCTCCGCCGTGGCCCGCCCCGGTTCAGGTTGCTCCACCGCGTGATCGACCTTGATGCCGATCTCCGTCATGCGGGCCACCACACCCGTTCCGGCACGGGGGCCACTCTCGGGAAGCATCACCGGGGTGCCGGCCGTCAGCGCGTGCGGCTCCCAGCTCGTGGAGAGCTGGACGGGGCGTCCGTCAGCCAGGAACTCGTACCTGGTGCGGACGCAGAGATCTCCCTCGGCGATGCCGAGCCGGCCGGCGATGTCCGCGGGGGCGGGGACCCGGGGCTCCGTTCCGCTGTCCCAGGTGCCACGCTTGCCGAGGGCGGACATCTCGGCGCGGAAGGACGGGCCACCGCGCTGGTCCTGCCGGCGCGAGCGGATCACCCGCAGCCGCTCGCGCGGCTCCGCGACGTACGTGCCCGACCCCGCGCGCCCCTCCAGGACTCCCTTGGAGATCAGTAGTTCCTGCGCCCGGCGGACGACGTTCTCACCCACCCCGTGCTCCCGGCCGAGCTGGGCCCGTGACGGTAGCCGGTCTCCAGGTGACCATTGGTGGTTCGCGATCCGCTCCCGGAGCAGGTCAGCGATGCGGAGGTACGGCGGCTGCTCACGCATACGGAGAATCTAGCCCAATAGGGCCAATGAGTTGACCCACTTCGCTGTGAATGACGCCGCGGCAAAGGAGGAACACCTCGTGCCCCCGCGGGAAGCTCTGGCCGACGACACCACCGCACGCGTGGCCGCCGCCGGGTTGACCCCGAGGGTGAGGGGCCACACCGGCGACGGTAGCGAACCACACGTGCGGTACGAGGTCCACGGGCCCCGGCCCGGTGCCCCCGAGGATCATCCGGTTGTCCGATGCCGCTCACCCGGTGCCTGGGGCACGATGCCGGAGGACCCGCCGGAAGGAGCGCACCCATGTCGTACCCGGAAGACCTCGCCTATCCCGAGCCCCGCTACCACGGGGAGAGAGGTGAGGTGAACGCGACGTTCCGGCCCGCCGGCACCCCGCCGGACATCACCTCGCCCGGCGGCTACACCCGCTACCTCGCCACCGAGGAGTCGACCGGCGGCGAGTTCGGGCTGTACGAGATGCAGCTCGGCCCTCGCTCACCGGGGGCCAAGACGCACTTCCACAAGGCGGTGTCGGAGTCCTTCTACGTGGTCTCCGGCGAGTTGGAGCTGTACGACGGCGACAGGTGGGTGACGGGGCGCAGCGGGGACTTCCTGTACGTGCCCGTCGGCGGGTTGCACGCCTTCCGGAACGCCACCGACGAGCCCGCCCGCATGCTCATTCTCTTCTCCCCGGGCGCGCCGCGCGAGGAGTACTTCGAGCGGGTCGCGGAGATGTCGCGGCGCGGCGGCGAGGAGCTGAGGCGGTTCCGCATCCGGCACGACAGCTTCTTCGTCGAGGACTTCGAGGAAGGCGGGGAGTAACCGGCGGGGTGGCCCCGGCCCGGGGCGGGACGTGGTGCGTGGGCACCAGGACGCCTCGGTGACCGGTCCGGATGCACCAGGAGAAGACGGCCACGGCAGACGATGCCCCGCGAGGCGCCGGCCGGGAGTGTGGAAAGCGCGTGAGATCTCGCGCGATCCCCGTTCCTAGCGGTGTCTGGAGTGATCGACAAGTGGCGACAATTCTCTACCAGATCGGGCGGTGGGCCTTCCGGCGGCGCCGGCTCGTCGGTGGCACGTGGCTGGTCGCCCTGGTGCTGGTCGGCGTCGCCGCCGCCGTGGCGCCGGCCGGGGAGGAAGAGGACCTCTCCATGCCCGGCACCGAGTCGCAGAAGGCGTTCGACCTGCTGGACGAGCGCTTCCCCGAGAAGAACGCGCAGGGGGCCGAGGCCCGCCTGGTGTTCCGCGCCCCGGACGGTCAGCGGGTGACGGCGCAGCAGCACAGGGCGGCCGTCGCGGACGCGCTGGGCTCGCTGGACGGCGGCGACCAGGTCGCGTCGGCCACCGACCCGTACGAGGCCGGCGACGTCAGCGAGGACGGCACCGTCGCCTACTCCACGATCACCTACACCGCGGACACCGTCGACCTGACCGGGCCGACGAAGAGCGCCCTGGAGGACGCCGCGGACCGGGGCCGGGACGCGGGGCTGACCGTGGAGATCGGCGGCTCCGCCCTGGACTCGGAAGAGGAGCCGGGCGGGACGACGGAGCTCGTCGGTGTGGCGGTGGCCGCGGTGGTGCTGGTCCTCGCCCTCGGTTCGCTGGTCGCGGCCGGACTGTCCCTGCTGACCGCCTTCGCGGGCGTGGCCACCGCCTTCGGCCTGGTCTCAGCGCTGGCCGTGCCGCTGGGCCTGACGTCAACCGTCGCCATCCTGGCGCTGATGCTGGGGCTGGCGGTCGGCATCGACTACGCGCTCTTCATCACCTCCCGGTTCCGCGACGAACTCGCCCGGGGCAGCGAGCCGGAGGAGGCCGCCGGCCGGGCGGTGGGCACGGCTGGGTCCGCCGTGGTCTTCGCCGGCGCGACCGTCTTCGTCGCCCTGCTCGGGCTGGGGGTCGTCGGCATCCCCGAACTCACCAGGATGGGCATGGGCGGTGCCGGCGCCGTGGCCCTCGCCGTGCTCGTCGCGCTCACCCTGGTCCCCGCGATGTTCGGCTTCGCCGGCCCCAAGGTGCTGTCCCGTGCCGCCCGCAAGGCCGCCCGGCGCGCCGGTGAGGGCCCGCACCCGGTGCCCGCCGCGGCCGGCGGGCCCGGTTTCGGTACCCGCTGGGCGCGGTTCGTCCTGCGGCGGCCGGTGGCCGTGCTGCTGGTCGCCGGACTCGGCCTCGGCGCCGTCGCCGTGCCGGCGCTGAGCCTCGAACTCGGGTTGCCCGGGGACGAGTCCAAGTCGGTGGAGACCACCCAGCGCCGCGCCTACGACCTGCTGGCGGAAGGCTTCGGCCCGGGCTTCAACGGCCCGTTGACCGTGGTCGTCGACACGTCGAAGTCCGCGGACCCCGAGGCCACCACCGACCTGGTGGTCGAGACCGTACGGGACGTCGACGGCGTCGCGTCGGTAGGCGACCCGGTGCGCGACGAGGCCGGGGACACGGCCGTCCTCACCGCCGTCCCGAAGGCCGCGCCCAACAGCGGCGAGACCAGGGACCTGGTGCACGCGATCCGGGACGCGGCCACCGGCCTCGAGGCCGACACGGGCGCCGCCGTCCTGGTGACCGGCACCACCGCGATGAACATCGACATCTCCGAAGCCATGTCCGACGCCCTCCTCCCGTACCTGACCGTGGTCATCGGCCTGGCGGTGCTCCTGCTGACGGTGGTCTTCCGGTCGATCCTGGTCCCGGTCAAGGCCGCGCTCGGCTTCCTGCTGTCGGTCGGTGCCGCCTTCGGCGTCCTCGTCGCCGTCTTCCAGTGGGGATGGGGGGCGGACCTGCTCGGCATCGAGCAGACCGGACCGGTGATGTCGCTGATGCCGATCCTCATCATCGGCATCGTGTTCGGCCTCGCCATGGACTACGAGGTCTTCCTGGTCACCCGGATGCGGGAGGCATACGTCCACGGCGCGTCGCCCGTCGAGGCGATCGTCAACGGGTTCCGGCACAGCGGCCGTGTGGTGGCCGCCGCGGCGATCATCATGATCAGCGTGTTCGCCGGGTTCATCGGGATGAGCAGCCCGACCATCCAGACGATGGGCCTCGGCCTGGCCGCGGCCGTCGCCTTCGACGCCTTCGTGGTCCGGATGGCCATCGTGCCCGCGGTCCTGGCGCTGCTCGGCCACCGGGCCTGGTGGCTGCCTCGTATCCTGCACCGTGTGCTGCCGAACGTGGACATCGAGGGCGAGGCGCTGAGCAGGGGGGTCCCCGTCCCTGCGGGCGGGCCGGGCACGGCGGTGCCACGGCTCCCGGTCGGCCGGGACTGACCCGGCCGTGACGAACCCGGGCGGCTGCGGCCGGCGACCACGTCGTAGCTGGTGGCGGGAGGCGGCGATCACGGCGACGGCGTTCACGCTCTGCCTGCTCGGCGGCGTGGTGCGGGTCGACGACACGCTGGCACCGCCGCCCGCCGCCGCCTACCTGATCGCAGTGGCGTCCTGTGCCGTGCTGCCCGTTCGGCACCGGGCGCCCCTGGCTGCTCTGGCGGCCACGACCGTGGCCGGGCTGCTGGTGCCGCCCCTGGGCCTCCTGCTGAGCCCGCCGATCATGGCGCCCGCTGTGATCGCCGCCTACGCGTACGCGCTCCGTGCCCGCACCGAACTGCGCGCCGTGACCATGGTGTCGCTCGCCTCCGCGGCGCTGCTGCTCGCCGCCACCCCCTGGTTCGAGGACCTGTCGTGGCAGGACGCCAGCCGGATGGGCTCGGTGGCGGCGTTCCCGCTGGTGGCTGGCGTGCTCGGACACTCGGCACACAACCGGCGGGCGTACCTGGCCGCCATGGAGGAGCGGGCGCGGCGGGCGGAGAAGAGCCGGGAGAGCGAGGCGCGCCGCAGGGTGGCCGAGGAACGGCTGCGTATCGCCCGGGAGCTGCACGACCTCGTTGCCCATCAGATCACCCTGGCCAACGCGCAGGCCACGGTCGCCGCCCACCTCTTCGACTCCCGCCCGGAACAGGTCCGCAGGAGCCTGGCGGAGCTGGTCCAGACGACCAGCGACGCCCTCGACGACCTGCGCGCCACGGTCGGGCTGCTCCGCCAGTCCGGGGACGCGGCCGAGCCCGCGGAACCGGCCCCCGGGCTGTCCCGGCTGGCCACGCTCCTCGAATCCTTCGGCCGCGCGGGCCTGGAGGTGTCCCTGGACCAGGAGGGCACGGCCAGGCCGCTGCCGCCGGGGGTGGACCTCACCGCGTACCGCATCGTCCAGGAGGCCCTGACCAACGTGACCAAGCACGCCGGCACCGGCAGCGCCCGGGTGCGCCTCGTCTGGAACCGTGATCGCGTGACCATCACCGTCGCCGACGACGGTGGCGGCGCCCGTACGGCACCTGCCGCGTCCACGGCGCCGGGTGCGGCCACCGCGCGGGAGCGTGCGCCCGGCTACGGTCTCATCGGGATGCGTGAACGTGCCACCGCGGTCGGGGGACACCTCTCCGCGGGCAGACGTCCCGAGGGCGGCTTCCTCGTCTCCACCGAGCTGCCCCTCCCGGCCGCCAAGGACACGCCGCGCGCAAGCGACGCCGCGGCAACCAGCGGGGGGCGTACGGGCGACGGAGCGTCGGGCGACGGAACGACGGACGGTGGAGTGAGGGACGGTGGACGGGTGGGTGACGGAGAGGCGGGGGACGCGCGATGACGGTGCGGGTGCTGCTCGCCGACGACCAGGCACTGCTGCGCGGGGCCTTCCGGATGCTTCTCGAGACCGCCGACGACATCACCGTGGTCGGTGAGGCCGCGGACGGCAGGGAGGCGGTGAACCTCACCCGCGAACTGCGCCCGGACGTGGTGGTCATGGACATCCGCATGCCCGAGGTGGACGGTCTCACCGCCACGACGGAGATCGCCGCGGACCCCGAGCTGCGCGGCAGCCGGATTCTGATCCTCACCACGTACGAGACGGACGAGTACGTCGCGCAGGCGCTGCGCGCGGGGGCCGGCGGCTTCATCGGCAAGGGCATCGGGGCCGGTGAACTGGTGGACGCGGTCCGTACGATCGCGGCGGGCGACACCCTGCTGTCGCCCGCCGCGACCCGCTCCCTCGTCGCCCGCTTCCTCGCCACCCCGGACGACGCCCCGCGGCACCACCCCGAACGGCTGGCCGTCCTCACCCCGCGCGAGCGCGAGATGGTGGCACTGGTCGCCACGGGACTGTCCAACCAGGAGATCGCCGAGCGGATGTTCCTCAGCCCCTTCACCGTCCGCGCCCACGTGCAGCGCGCGATGACGAAGCTGGAGGCCCGCGACCGGGCGCAACTCGTCGTCATCGCGTACCGCACGGGTCTGGTGCACGCCTCCCCGGACGGCGCCGGCGACCGCCCGTCGTGACGGCCGCGCCGTCGGGACGAACTCCGTCAGCCAGGCCCGAACGGGCCGGCCGCGCAGCATGGTGCTGTGCTGCTCCGGAGCCCGCGCCGTGGCGGGGAAGAGGGTGGCGCCGATGTCGCGCACCGCGTGGGAACCAGGGGGGCGGGTCAGCAACGTTCCAGGAACGAGACGTTCGACAGCGCCGGAAGCTGAATCCTTTCCCGATCTCCCCGTCTCTTGTCTGTGCACCGGTCGAACGGGCCGGCGGAACCGGGAGGAAACATCCATGATGGTTACTGGCCTCGTAGTGATAGGAGCCCTGCTCGTGGGCGCGTGTAGCTGGCACCTGGTGCGGCGCTACAAGAGCCGAAGCTGACCAGCGCCCGAGCACAGAGCGCCTTCCGAGTGTGAGTAGCACATGAACCAACGCTTCCCCTGGCCGGACGAGCGGCTGATCAAGGCAGCTCAGGACGGCGACGTCACTTCGCTCATCACCGTCGTCGCGACATCGCAGCCTCATGTGCGCAGGTTCGCCCTGTCGCTGTGCGCCTCACCGCAGGACGCGGAGGACGCGGCGCAGGAGGCATTGATCATTCTCTATCGGAAGATCGGCACCTTGCGGGCCACTGGCGCGCTCGCCTCGTGGATGTTCCGGATCGTGCGCAACGAGTGCCTCCGGCAGGTCCGGCTGCTCGTCCCGCGGAGCGACGACGCGTCGGCCGAGCCGGAGGCGTCCGCAGAACCGTCCGCCGAGGACGCGGTGTTGCGCAGGCTGGAGGTGGAACGGATCGCGGCTGCGGTCTGTGCCCTCCCCCGTGACCAGCGGCAGGTCCTGATCATGCGGGACGTACAGGGCCTGCCCGGCAAGACCGTCGCCCATTCGCTCGGTCTGAGCAACGCCGCCATGAAGTCGCGTCTGCACAGGGCGCGTGCGGCACTGCGTCACTCGCTGAAAGCAACCGATCGATCCGTCGACCAACCCATCGGAGGAGACGCGTGACCGTGAAAACCGTGAAGCCCCCGCGGGGGCCCTGGGCCACCGCACGGTCCGGGGTGTCCGGGACGAACTTCGCCAGCAGGTCCGTCCCGCGTCACCTGGCGCGCGGCGCCATCGGCTTCGGGTTGATCATCGGCTCGGTCGGCCTGGTGCCCGTCGCTGGCCCGGCCACCCTGCTGGCGGCCCCGTTGGCCCTGGTCGCCTTCCGCGGCTGCCCCACCTGCTGGATGGTCGGCCTGGCACAGACCGTTTCCCGCGGCCGTCTGGAGCGTCAGTGTGTGGACGGCGTCTGCACCCTCACGCTCACCAAGGCGCACCCGGCGGCGAAGGCCACGGACGAGCCGACAGCCGACACCAAGGTCCCGGTCACCTCCCGGTGACCGGGCCACGGCCCTTCCCGTGGACCGCGAGCCGGCCCGCGCGACGACCTGGCGGCTGTTCCACCTGGACGCGTACACGCGGCGCCAACCGATCGGCTGCGCCACCCGGAAAGTGCTCCGGTTCAGCGGGAACAACGACCTCGGTGATCCTCATTCTCACTGCGCAGAGGAACTCCTGCTTCGCCGGTCAACTGCTGAACAGGCCATTGCATGAAAGTCCGAGGCTGAAAAACTCACTCACAAAGCCAGCCCCCGAAACTGAGTGCCGTCCAACTGGTGATGACTGGTGATGTTGACCGGGGGACTGGCTGGCGGACCTGGGTGAAGTAGCTCCCGGCGGATGGGTTGTCGACAAGAGCGACGTGTGCCCTCGGCTCGTGGCTGGCCTCTGTGCCGGTACGGCCATGGCGTGGCCGCGCGTTGGTCACGCCACGGAGATCCCGGTGGCCCTGGCACGACGTGACCGGGTCGACGTGCGCAGTGGTCGGCAGGGTGTTCTTCGTGCCGGACGGGGCCCGCTGCCCACCGACTGGGCCGCCGCCGGGTGGCGACTTTGGTACCGAACATGGCGACGAGCCGGGGGCCAGGGTGTCACCGCACCGCGGGTGCGCGTTGGGGAGTGGGGGTTCACGTCCAGCACGTCCTGATCGCGATCGCCGTCAACATCGAACGGTTCAGCCGCCAGGCCCCCCGCGAGAACCGCGACCTTCACGCGTTCCGGCAGCCTTCCACAGATACCTGGACCAGCATGGAATCCCCCCCAAAGGGTGTTGCGCGAGGGTTTGCAGGGACGAGTTTCGTCATTCCGTCAAAGTCTCGCTCAAAACTCCCTTAAGATCTGGCGATGCGGTTCTCCGCATCTCTATGCACTCCCTCATGAGCAGAGCTGTCTAACGCTGAGAGCAGGGGATGACATCCACAAGTGATCAAGTGAAGGGAGCCGCGCCCGGGCTGCGTCGGCGACGGCCGGGCTTACCCGGTCGCCGCACCGTTGGCTGCCTGGTCGCGCTCGCCACGGGAATCGGCAGTGGCTCGATAGTCGGGGCGCCCGCAGCACACTCGCAGGCGCAGGACGGGTCGGTGAAGGTCCGGGTGGTCCGGGCCGTGGACACCAGCGGCGCGTGGACGCCCGCGCTCGAACCGGGCATGGCGGGCGTCAAGGTGACTCTCACCGACGACGCCGGGGTGGGCACCGAGGGGGTCACGGCGGCCGACGGCACCGTGACCCTGACTCCGCCGGCGGGCGAGACCACCAACGGCAAGTACCGGGTGCAGGTCGTGAACCCGAAGCCGGGCGTGCTGTTCCCGGCCTTCGCCTCGCGCGAGGGGCTGGACGGCGCGCCCAACCAGTTGAGCAGCAACGAGGAGTTCGTCGACCTCTCCGACGGGAAGAGCGTGGAGTACACCACCGGGCTGTGGAGCCCGGCGGAGTACTGTCAGAAGAACGCCCCGTTGGTGACCACCTGCCAGGCCGCCTCGACCGAGAGCGGTAACCCGCGCACGCTGGTCTCCTTCCCGTACAGCGCACGCGGCCAGGACGGCGTTGACGTCAACGTCACGAACATCGCCACCAACGCCGACACCGGCACGCTGTACGGCATCGCGTGGAACAAGGCCGACAAGCGGGTGTTCTCCTCGGCGGTGGCCAAGCGCAGCACGGCCTACGGTCCTGGTGGCCCCGGGGCGGTCTACGTGACCGACCTGGCACAGAAGAAGACCACCCTGTTCACCGTCGTCCCGGACGCGGGGACGACGGCGCACGGCCCGGGTACCGACGACGGGTTCATCGGCACGCCCGGCAAGGAGAGCCTGGGCGGCATCAAGATCACCGATGACGGCAAGGACCTGTTCGTCGTCAACCTCAACAACCGCAAGCTCTACCGCTACAACGCCACGGTGGCGACCGCCGTGCGACCGAAGGCCGTCACCGCCATCCCGGACCCGGGATGTCCGGCGGCAGTGGACTGGCGCCCGTTCGGCCTCGGCATCCACGACGGCGTCGGCTACCTCGGCGGGGTGTGCTCGGGCGAGTCCACCGGCAAGGTCTCGGACCTGCGCGCGGTGGTCATGCCCTTCGACCTCGACACCGGAGCGTTCGGGGAGCCGGTGCTGGACCAGCCGCTGGACTATCCGCGCGAGTCCACGGTCGGCGACGGGGCGCGATGCGGCGGGGCGGGCTGGTTCCCCTGGACCAACACCTTCCCGACCTCCCAGAACGGTGAGGAGTGCCGTGGCGCCGTGGCTCAACCGGAGCCGCAGGTGGGCGAGATCGACTTCGAGACCGACGGCTCGATGCTGGTGGCCTTCCGTGACCGCTTCGCTGACCGCGCCCCCGCCGGCGTCACACCTGGTCCGATCACCACGGTCCTGTCCGGCGGCGACCTGAACAAGGCCTGCCTGTCGGGCGGGACGTACGTGCTGGACACCAACGAGGGCTGCGGGCTCTCCCCCCGGGGCACCCGCTTCTTCGACAACAGCCGGATGACGTTCCACCACAACGCGGCCTTCGCGGGCATGGCGCGCTCCGCGGTGGAGGACACCATCGCGTCCTCCGGTTTCGACCCCAACAGCACCCCTGTCGGGTACGGCACCTCCTTCGTGAAGCGCGACGGCACGCAGGACCCGAAGTACGGCCTGCGGCTCACCCCCGCGGGGACGTCCGCCCCGTTCGGCAAGGGCGCCTCGATGGGTGACCTGGAGGTGCTCTGCGACCAGGCGCCCCTCCAGATCGGCAACCGGGTCTGGTACGACCCCGAGCGTTCGGGCCTCCAGCTCCCTGGCCAGAAGCCTGTCGCGGGCGTGACGGTCAACCTGTACGACGAGGCCGGCGAGCTCGTAGGGACGACCAAGACGACGGCGCGTGGTGAGTACTACTTCGACGACTCCAACGTCACCGGAGGCCTCAAGCCGAAGACGAAGTACACCATCCGCCTCGACAACCCGGCCGACTACGCCGAGGGTGGACCGCTCCACCAGTGGGTGCCCACGGAGGCGGACGTCGGCGACAACCACTTCGTCGACTCCAAGGGCATCGTCCCGACCGGCGCGAAGTTCCCCGAACGGGCGCTGACCACCGGCGGGCCTGGGGAGAACGACCACACCTACGACTTCGGCTTCCGACAGCAGGAGGGCGAGCTGCGCCTGGTCAAGCACGACCAGGACGGCAAGGCGCTGGCCGGGGCGAAGTTCCAGTTGTGGAAGGAGACGAACGGCACCGACGGCCTGCAGGCCACCGGGGACGAGCCGGACACGAAGGTTGGCGAGCCCTGCATGACCAAGGCCGACGGCAAGTGCGGCGGTACCGGCGTGCCGGGCACGTACTACTGGGAGGAGGTCAGCCCGCCCAAGGGTTACGCCGTACCGGACGTGGCGGTCTTCGGGCCGCTGGAGCTGACGTCCGACAACCTCGACGCCGGGGTCTCGGTGACGGCGGTCAACCGGCGGCTGCCCACCACCCCGACGCCGCCACCCCCGACGCCGACACCCACCACGCCGGCACCGGACCCGCCGGCCAAGCCGCACGACCCGGGCCAGCCGCCCGGCGGGAGCATGGCGGCCACCGGCACCAGCGGGATGGTTCCGCTGGCCCTGGCCGGCTCCGTGGCGCTCACCCTCCTCGGCGCGGCCCTGGTCGTGCTGGTGCGCAGGCGAAGGGTGCAGCACTGCTAGCCCTTGAGAGGGGCAGCCGGTGCCGGTAACCCCGGGGCCGGATCGGGCGGGTTCGCGGACCAGCGGTTCGCGAACCCGCCCTCCTGCGTGACCGACCGACGAGAGAAGGCGACCACATGGCTCGGAAGAGGAAGACCAAAGGCCGTACGCCGCGTCGGCCCCTCTGGTTGATCAGAACCCTGATAGCGATCGCTGCGTGCGGCACCGTGGTGGGCGGCGTGGCCGCCTACCAGACCCGCTCCGACGACACCGCAGAGCGGCCGGTGACGATGGACGAGGCGTCCAGGCTGGCGATGACGCGGCTGAACCTGTACCAGGCCAGTCCCGTGGCTGTGACCCTCACCGCCAACGAGGGCGGCGGAGTGGTGGTGCGGGTCGAGGGGGTCGTGGACTACCGGACCCACCGGGCCGTGGGGACCTACCAGGTCACTGGTTCCACCGGGGACTCGGCGTCTTCCAGCTCCTCCGGGGCCCCCACCGGGCAGCTCGACCACGGCCTGATCGTCTGGGACACCGGGGGCCTGGGCATGGCCCCCGCGCCGGAGGGCAACAGCAGCCCGCCCTGGCAGCAGGCGGCGCACATCCCGCGCTCGGGCTGGTCCTCGCGTTCCTACACGACCGATCCCCTGGACGCCGGGCTCCAGTTACTGATCGGGCTCGGCGCGAACCGCCCCGACAACCCGGTGTTGCTCGCCCAGTCGGGGGCCCGCTGGCTGGACCGTGACCACATCGACGGCCGCGGCTACGACCGGCTCGCCGGGCCGCGCTCCAAGGACGCCACGCCCGGTGCGGGGGCCGACGGCGGACGGTCCCCGCTGACGTACTGGGTCGACGATGAGGGTGGCCTGCGGCGGGTGACGATGCGGATGCGGGGCCTGGGGACCCCGACCACCGTGGAGTTCTCCGGACGCGACAGCGGGGCGAAACTCCCCGAGGCACCGTGGGGCACCGGCTGACATCGCGTGCGTCCCGGTTCCCGGCCGGGGAGGGCGAACGCCGCCGCTGGTCAGCGCAGTTGGTCACCGAAGGAGCCGCCGGGTGGCGGAGCGGGGAGCACGTGGCCCACGGCGGACGCCCGGTGCTCGATGAAGGCGTTCATCGCGTCGGCGGCGGCCAGCCGCTCCTGGACCCGTACGAACAGGGCCGGGTCGCGCATGTAGGCGAGGAAGAGCAGGCCCTGGTCACCGGCGCCGTCGTCGTAGGAGTAGCCCCGGCGCAGCATCCGGGCGCCACCGTCGAAGCGTGAGTGGGCCAGGCGGACGTGGGCGTCGGCCGGGATGTCGTAACGGCCCTGCGGGGACTTGGCGTACAGGTCCACCGGGTCGTGCTCGCGCCGACCGCCCAGGGGCGCCCCGCCTGCGCGGTGGCGTCCGATGATCTGCTCCTGCCGGGTCACGGGCAGGGCGTCGAAGGCGGCGACGGCCATGTGGATGCGTCGGTAGACGAGGTACGTGCTGCCATCGCCGTGCCACACCCAGCGGGCGAGTTCGTCCGTCGAGGGGTTCTCCGTGCCGTCCTTGAAGCCGAAGAGGTTGCGCGGGGTCTCACCCGCGGCGTGGGGCGGCAGGAACCCGGACTGCTGCCAGCGCTCTGCCAGGACGCCGGCGGCACGGGCGGTGAGCCGGGTGGCGGCACGCTCGCAGTCGGACGCGTTCCGGCCGCAGAGCTGAACCAGGACGTCGCCCCCGCCGAGGTGGGCCTCGAGGCGGTCGTGCGGGAAGGACGGCAGGTCCTTTAACCGGGGCGGGGTGGCCAGGCCCAGTCTGCGGTAGAGGGAGGGACCGGTGGCCACGGTCGGTGTCACTTCGGGGGTGGGACGGGCCCACCAGTCGGACAGGACGCGGCGGACGGCCGCCACGGTCGGCCGGGGGGAGGAGAGGTCGTAGGAGAGGAGGAGCACATGGGCGGGTTGCGGGGTGGCGATGCCCTGTTGGGTGCGGATGACCCGACGACTCCGGTCGGGGCCCGTGCGGGCCGCGGAACTCTTGGGGCTCGTCGTGCGGGTGGGGTCCTCGGTGGAGGAGGTGCCACAGGCGGTGGCCGCGGCGAGCGGGGCGACCAACAGCGTACGACGGCGGGGCGAGGGCGGGACGGTCACCAGGACTCCAGGCAGAAACGCAGAGACACAGGGGGCGGTGGGGGCAGAGCACGCGCAAAATCCGCCGGACGGTGAGGCGCGATGATACACCTTTCCATCATGAGATCTCTTGTTATGACATATCGAACGGGCGGCCGGAGGTCACGGCCCTTACGGGTCGCGGCGCTGGCCGCGGCGGCGTTCCTGGCGCTGTCCGGATGCGGTTCAACCGAGAACGACGGCGAGCGGGAACCCTCCGGACCGCCGACCGTGCTGCGGGTGCCCGACGGGTACCCGTCCATCCAGCAGGCCGTCGATGTCGCCCGACCAGGGGACGTCGTACTCATCTCATCGGGTGTTTACCACGAGAGCGTGACCGTGAGCCGCCCCCGCGTGGTGCTGCGCGGCGCCGACCGCGACAAGACCGTCATCGACGGGGAGTTCCGGCGCGCCAACGGCATCACCGTCACCGGCGCGGCGTCGGTGGTGGAGAACCTGACCGTCCGCAACCACCTGGCGAACGGCGTGTTGTTCACCGGCGTCACCGACGAACGCCTCCAGGCGGGCGCGGGCGGCAGCGACAGCTACGACCCGCTGGACACCGTCAAGTTCCCCCCGCTGAAGGGCTTCCGGGCCTCGTACGTGACCGCGTACAACAACGCCCTGTACGGCATCTACGCCTTCGACGCCCGCAGCGGCGTCATCGAGCACTCCTACGCCTCCGGGCAGTCCGACTCGGGGATCTACGTCGGACAGTGCGACCCGTGCGACACCGTGGTGCGGCACAACACGCTGGAGCACAACGCCATCGGCATCGAGGTCACCAACGCCTCGCGCGACCTGTACTTCCTCGCCAACACGGCGCACCGCAACCGGGTCGGGCTGACCATCAACTCCAACAACCTGGAGGCACTCGGCCCGCAGCACGAGGCCGTCGTCATCGGCAACACCATCACCGACAACAACGACGACCGCAGCCCCGAGCAGGCCGACGGAGGCTTCGGGATCGGCATCGGGATCGGCGGCGGCACCCGTAACCGCGTCGAGCGCAACCGCATCGACGGGCACCGCGTGGCCGCGCTCGTGCTGCGGGACGTCCAGGGCTATCCCGTGCGGGGCAACAGCATCCGGGACAACGCCGTCGGCGGCGGAACCGGGTTCGTCCTCGCCGCCGCCCGCACCGGGGGCAACTGCTTCACCGGCGGCGGCCCGGCCCCCACCAGCCCGCGGTCGTTGCCGTCCGCCGTGACGTCCTGCCCGGGACGTGACGTCCCGCTGTCCGCGCCGGGCACCACCGCGCAGGTGGCGGTTCCGCCGGGTGTGTCGTTCAAACAGGTCGCCGCGCCGCCGCCGCAGCGGCAGATGCCGGGTGCGCGGACCGCCGCGGCACGGCCCGCCACGGGGTTGCCCGGCCCGGTCGACCTGGCGCGCTACCGGCTTCCGGCACCTTCTTCGTCCTGAGCTGGCGGGGGGCCGGGCGGCTGGCGGTCCGGCCCCCGCCGGGGCGGGGCTGGTGGCGTCCAGCCGCGCGGGCGTGCTCACCCGCCCGCTGAGCGGGGTACGGGAGGTTGGCGACGGTCCCGGCCGACCGACCGGTCAGGCGGGGGGCCCACGGCCCGGGCGGCGGCGCGTGCTGGCTCAGGCCCCGGGGTGCCGGCTCAGGTCCGCCCCGAAGAGCCGCAGCAGCTCCTCCTCCACCACCGGGACGAGCGCCTCGACGTAGCTGTCCGCCAGGTGACCGTAGTCCCGGTAGACCATGGTGTTCCCCACCACGACCGGGCAGTTGCCGGACGGTGCGCAGACCCAGTCGTAGGGGTTGATGACCGTCACGTCCTCGGCGGCTGCCGCGGCCCTGATGGCTTCCGTGACCTCTGGCTGGGGGTCGGCACCCGAACGGTCGCGCTCGCAGGAGCTCAGGTTGGTCGGGTGCTCCGCCGCGCAGTCCGCCGCGTTGTTCTTCGGCCAGGGGTTGTCCAGCAGGGTGACCACCTGGGTGCGGCCCTGCTGGAGTTGCCGGTAGGTCCTTGCCTGCCCCTCCCCCCACGCCGCCGCTGTGTCGCCGCCCCCGTAGACCTTCGCCACGTTGGAGTTCGACGTGATGACGAGTTCGGGATTCAGCCCCCGGACCTTCTTGATGGTCGCCGCCCGCCAGTTGTCACAGGTCGAGTACGGGCGGTCGTTGTACTCGATGGTGATCTCGGAGATCTTGCACGCCGACTTGGTGAACGAGTAGAGCCGCCAGTGGTGCTTGAGGGCGATCGGCTGGAGCGCCGGGAACCACTGCGCGACGTGCGAGTCGCCGAAGAGGACCACGGTGCGGTCGGCGGTGGTGTCGCCGTACAGACAGGGCTGCTTCTGCACCTCCTCGTTCATGCCCAGGGCACAGCCGTCGGTGTACACCTCCGACTTGTGGTACGCCACGTTCCGCAGACTCATCTCGAGGTTGGACGGGAGCTTCTCCACCCGCTGTTCCAGCAACTCGACCAGTGCGGCTCGGGGGTCGGAGGCGCGGGCGATCGTCTCCCTGGTGCTCTGCTTCGGTGCGCCCTCGGCCAGGGTCGGCGGGAACTGCGCGGCGATGAGCGCGGCCGCGGCCGCGGTGGCCGACAGGCTCACACCCAGCGAGAGCCCTCGTCGGGCACGGGCTTTGAACGCCCGGTGGAAGCGCATCGGGTTCTCGACCAGGTGGAGGGTCAACCAGGCCAGAACGAGACCGCCCAGCGCGGCGATCAGCCGCAGCGGCCCGTCGTGCTGGCCGGATCCGACGGCGGCGGGAACGATGAGGATGAGCGGCCAGTGCCAGAGGTACCAGGCGTAGGAGAGCCCGCCGACCCAGACGGCGGGGCGCAGCGAGAGGACAGCGCCCGCTCCGTAGCGGCTGGCCGCAGCTCCGCCGGCCAGGACGGCGGTGGCGCCGGCGACCGGGATGACGGCGTTGTAGCCGGGGAAGCGGGTGCCCTCGTCGAAGGCCACGGCCGCGTATCCGATGGCGGCCAGGCCCGCCCAGCTCAGGGCCGCCGCGGCCAGGCGCGGAATGTCGTCGAGGCGGTCCGCCACCAGGGTGAGCAGGGCGCCGGCCGCCAGCTCCCAGATCCGGGCGTGCGAGCCGAAGTAGGCCCAGGAGGGCGAGGTCTCAGTGAGGTTGATGTTCAGGACGAACGAGGCAGTGGCCAGGGCGAGCAGCGGAATCGCCAGTAGGGCCCGGCGCCGGAAGAGCTTGAGGGAGACGATCAGGACGATGGGCCAGATCAGGTAGAACTGCTCCTCGACCGCCAGCGACCAGAAGTGCTGGAACGGGGAGGGGGGTACGTCCGCGTTGAGGTAGTCGGTACCGGCGTCGGCCAGTCGGAGGTTGATGACGTACCAGGAGGACGCGATGGCGTCCTTGGTGTACTCCGCGAAGCGCAGCGGTCCCAGGTAGAGCCAGGAGCCCACGAGCGTCGCCACGACGATGAGGGTGGAGGCGGGCAGCAGACGGAGCGCTCGGCGGGCGTAGAAGCGGCCCAGTGCTATTCGGCCGTCGCGGCCCCATTCGCGGAGCATCAGCGAGGTGATCAGGAATCCGGAGATCACGAAGAAGACGTCCACGCCGATGTACCCACCGGCCAGGCGGGGCACCCCCGAGTGGGAGAGCACCACGAGCAGGACGGCCACTGCACGCAGCCCTTGGATGTCCAGCCTCAGTCGGGCATTGTCCGCCGCCGCCGGAGCGGCCCGCTTCCCTCGTTCTGCGGGTGCACCGCCCCGCGGTTCCGAACCGGATGGGGAACTGTCGGGGGCGGACCGCGGAGGTTCCGGGACGCGGAGGACGGGCACCGTGAGGGTCTCCTTGCTCGTGGGGCGTCGTCGCGCCGTGTGCTTGTTCCTGCCCTGCACGGTGCGGGCTCGTCGCTGCCAGGATCTGCCTGCGCCGGTGTTCGCCTCGGAGCCGGACGATCGAACACATCTCCGACCAGCGCTGAGCGGGCAACATTGTGGTCAGGGTTGTCATGGTGAATCAATAAGAGCTGGTGCACATTGACCAAAGTCACTTCGGGGAAAAATGCGCATATGTTGCTCTATGGGCGATTCTTATCCATGTGTGCGCCCCGGCCGGGCCAAGGTTCCGGGGCGTGGTGACTTCACGGATGCCCAGCACAGGCGTCCCAGGCCGAGGAAGGCGGCGGCCGGTGCGGTCGCCGCGCCGGACAGGCGCAGACCGCTGCCGCGACAGTCGAACCGGGGGCGCAGTCGCAGACCGGTGACGCGTACGCACGGGAACAGGCACAGGTGGCTACGGGCGGACTGGGCCAGCGGGTGGGGATGAACGGATCACCGTTCAGGCGATCACACAAGGAAATGCGTGTCAGGAACGGTGGGACGCGTGACCACGCGACGCGTCTGCTCGTGGGAACGGCGCTGGACGGTCGGGACGCCGGCCCCGGGCCGGACGGCTGCCGTCCGGCCCGGGGCCGGCGGTCACCAGGCGCCCTCGGACGCGGCGCGCCGGGCGAAGGCGGCGAAGTCAGCCGGGGGGCGCCCCAGGACGCGTCGGACGTCGTCGGTGAGGTGCGCGTTGCGGCCGTCGAGCAGGGTGGTGAAGACGTCAGTGAGGAAGGCGGCCTCCTCGGCGGGCAGCCCGAGGGCGGTGAGGTGGGCGGGGTACTCGCTGGGCGGAACGGGCACGTAACGGACCTGCCGGCCGCTGGCCCGGGCCACCTCGGCCACCGCGCCGCCGAAGGTCAGCAGCCGGGGACCGGTCAGGTCGTAGGTGTCGGCCAGGGGCGCCGACCGGGTCAGGGCGGACACCGCGACGTCGGCTAGGTCGTCGGCGTCCAGGAACGGCTCCAGGACGTCCGCGGCGGGGAAGACCACCTCGCCGGCGTGGATGCCGGGGGTGAGGAAGCCCTCGCTGAAGTTCTGCCAGAACCAGCTCCCCCGCAGGATCGCCCACTCGGCCCCGGACTCCCGCACCGCCTGCTCGGCCGGCACGGCCTGGGCCTCGCCCCGGATGGAGAGCAGGACCAGGCGGCGGACGCCGCTGCGCACCGCCTGCTCGGCGAACGCCCCCAGGGTGTCGGCCGCCGTGGGCGCGGCCACGTCCGGGTAGTACGCCAGGTAGGCGGCGTCCACGCCGTGGAGGGCGGGCCCCCACGTGGTGTGGTCGGTCCAGTCGAAGCGCGGGGCGCCGGAGCGGCTGGCCAGTCGCACCCGCACCCCGCGGTCGGTGAGGCGACGTGCCACGCGGCGCCCGGTCTTGCCGGTGCCGCCGGTCACCAGCACGGTGCGGGGGCGGTCCGCGCCGGCGGCGCCGTGGTCGGGGCGGTCGGTGGCTCCGACGTGCGTGTTCTCTTGCATGACCCCAGTGAACCCGCGGGTCGGTGCGTGCGGCCATGCGTCACGGACTCGCCCGCATGCGCGTCCGTCTACGCTGGACGCCGTGGATCCGCTCGCAGGGCTCCTGGACGGAGCCAGGGCACGGGGGGCCTTCCTCGTGCGCGCCTGCTTCGACCCGCCCTGGTCGGTGCGGGTGGAGGACGAGGCGCCGCTGACGCTGATGCTCCCGGTCCGGGGCGACGCCTGGCTCGTGCCCGACGACGGCGAGCCGCTGCGGATGCGGCCGGGAGACGTGGCGATGGCCCGGGGCCCCGCCCCCTACACCGTCGCCGACGACCCGCAGGGCGCGCCGCGCGCGGTGATCCACCCCGGTGGGCGGTGCAGCACCCCGGACGGCAGCTCCCTGATGC
The DNA here is from genome assembly GCF_000380165.1 of Wenjunlia vitaminophila DSM 41686. Taxonomy (GTDB): domain Bacteria; phylum Actinomycetota; class Actinomycetes; order Streptomycetales; family Streptomycetaceae; genus Wenjunlia; species Wenjunlia vitaminophila. The sequence continues at coordinate 9,016 of NZ_KB904695.1, read as the reverse complement.
AGTCGGGCTACCTGGGCGTGCGCACCTGGGGGGACCGCACCGACGGCGACGCGGTGCTGCTGATCGGCACCTACCAGGCGCACGGAGAGGTCAACAGGCGGCTGCTCGACGCGCTGCCGCCGTTGTTCGTGCTGCCGTCCGAGGTCTGGGACAGCCCCTTCACGCCGCTGCTCGCCCAGGAGATCGTCAAGTCGGACCCGGGGCAGGAGGTGGTTCTCGACCGGCTCCTCGACCTGTTGGTCATCGCCGGTCTGCGGGCCTGGTTCTCCCGCCCCGAGGCGGAGCCGCCCGGATGGTACCGGGCGTTGGGGGACCCGGTGGTCGGTCCCGCCCTGAGGTTGTTGCAGAACGCGCCGGCCCGGCCGTGGACGGTGGCGCGGCTGGCCGCCGAGGTGGGGGTGTCCCGGGCGGCCCTGGCCCGTCGTTTCACCGACCTGGTGGGTGAGCCGCCCATGACGTACCTGACCGGCTGGCGCCTCGCGCTCGCCGCTGACCTGTTGGGCGAGCCGGACGCCACGGTAGGCGCGGTGGCCAGGAAGGTCGGTTACGCGAGTCCGTTCGCGTTGAGCGCCGCGTTCAAACGGGTCCACGGGGTCAGTCCGCAGGAGCACCGGGCGGCCGGGTCCTCCGGTCAGCGCCGTCCTGGGGACGGCGCACCAGTCGAGGTGGCCGCCGGACCCGAGGTGCGTCAGGACACACCGAAGGCGTAGCTGCCGGTCGTCGAGGGGTCCCCTTCGGCCAGCAGCGCGGCGGGGACGTGGACCACGGCGCGGACGCCGCCGAAGGACGACGGCCCGTCGAGGATGACCGAAAAACCGTAGTGGGCGCAGATCCGGCCCACGGTGACCAGGCCGAGTTGGGGACGGGAGTCCACGGGGCCCGGCAGGGCGGAGGAGTCCTGCGGGTCGAGCCGCAGCCGGGCCCGCTTCAGGTCCCGCGGGGACATCCCGGGGCCCGCGTCGTCGATCTCCACGACCGCGCCGGTCCTGGTGGAGCCGATCGTGACCAGCACCCCGCTGGTGGTCTCCGGCGAGTGGCGGGCCGCGTTGTCCAGCAGTTCGGCGACCGCGTGCACCAGTGCTTCGGCGGCCTGTGGGACCACCGCGTGGTCGAAGCCGCCCCGGACCTGGACCCGCTGGTAGTCGGGAATCCTGGACTGGGCTCCGCGCACCACGTCGAGCAGCGGCACCGGTGCGGTCCAGCGGCGTTGCGGCCAGGTGCCGCACAGGATCATCAGGGTCTGCGCCTTGCGGGCGAGCTGGGCCGCCGCGTGGTCGGCGTGCATCAGGCCTTCCAGCGTCTCCGGCGAGTCGTGGGACCGCTCCATCGCGTCGAGTCCGCGCTGCTGGTCCAGCGCCATCGCCTGCATGTCCTGGGCCAGCGCCAGGTACGCGGCCTGGTTGGCCGAGAGCTGCTCGTGCGCACCGCGCACCGCCTCGCGGACGAGGTCCACGGCGGCCTGGTGGTACCCCTCCCAGGGGGTGCCGGCGAGGGTCGGGTGCGCCAGCCCCGGCAGCGGCGCGCGGTGGTCGCCGCGGGCGACGGCCGGCAGCCGGCGTTCGACCAGGTGGGCCGTCTCCGCGACGGCGGCGGCCACGTCCTGGCGGAGAGCCGAGGCCTCCCGGCGCAGCCCCGAAGCGGTGCGCCGCTGCTGGAGGGTGGCCGCGAGCAGGACAACGTTTCCGGCCAGGGCGATGGCGGCCAGCCCGGCGGCCGAGGTGGATTCCGCCCCGGCCAGCACGGCTAAGCCCACGGCTCCCAGGACACCCGCCGCGCAGCAGACGCCTACCCACCACAGGACGCCGCCGCTGGAGCCGGCACGGGTGGTCAGGGACGTGGTGGCCATAGAGGTTCCTCAGGGTCAGGGAGGGTGGGTGAGCGGTGGTGCCGGTGGCCGGCGGTGCTCCGGCGGCGGGTGGCGTTCGGAGGGGCTCGCACGGTGGATACCAGAGAGGGACGGGGAACACGAAAACGAGCCATGGGTCAGGGGTTATTGCTGGTCACCGACGCGGACCGGGGAGCGGGGCCCGGGAGCGGCCGGTGTGGACTTATGGATGTGGATGAGGATGGCGATACAGATATGGGCCCGGTGCGGGGTTTGGTGGGGAACAGCACAGGTCACCAGCATCCGACGGCCTGGCTCGCGGCCGGCTCGCGGGAGGCTGGTGGGGGGAGCGCGACCGGTGCGGCGGGTGGTGCGCAAGATCGGCGGGCGCCCCCCAACTGTCGGGCGAGCGGTCCCACCGGACGCCGGGCGAGCGGTCCCACCGGACGCCGGCCCCACCCGTGACGGCCCGCGTCGATGTGGGCCCACAAGGGGTTCACCGGGGTTCATCCCGGCGGTAACGGGATGACGTGCAGGATTACAGTCCGAGGCCATGACATCCAACGGGGTAGACGGACCTGGGGAGTTCGCGGCAGCCGAGGGGAACCCCCTGCTCGTCGCCGCCATGCACCAGGCCGGCCTGTCGAACAAGGGCCTGGCCCAGCGCATACGCCGACTGGGAGCCCAGCGCGGTCTGGACCTCAAGTGCACCCACACCACGGTCAAGCGCTGGCGGTCGGGTTCCCCCACCAGAGCCGTCCCCCCGGAGATCATCGCAGAGGTGCTCACCATGGCCTCGGGGCAGGTCCTCTCCCCGTCGGACATCGGAATGGCGTCCTCCGGCCACAGCATCGACCCGCACATCGGCATGGAAGGTCCCACCCTGCCGATCGCCGCGGTGCACGCCGCGGCCGTGCTCTGGGGCACCGAGCACGACCTCAACTCGCCCCGGCTGCCGCCCGTGCCGGCGGCCTCGCTGGCGGGGCCGGTGCTGCGCTGGCTGGTCGCGTCGCCCTCGGCGCCGCCCAAGGCCCACGGGCACGGTCCCCGGGTCGGCGCCGCCGACGTCGCGCGGGTGCGTGCGGCGACCTCGGTGCACGCGGCCCTGTCCAACCGGTTCGGTGGTGGCGCCACCCGCACCGCGGCCCTGAACTTCCTGCGGACCGAGATGCTGCCGCTGCTGCACGGCCGGTACGGGACCGCCGTCGGCCGGCCGCTGTTCGCCGCGGCGGCCACCGCCGCGCTGCGCACCGGGCACATGTCGTACGACATCGGGCACCACGGCCTGGCCCGCCGGCACCTGCTGCTCGCGGTGACCCTGGCGCACCACGCCGACGACCGTCCGCTGGCCGCCCGGAGCCTGGGGGTGCTGGCGCACCAGGCCGTTTTCCTCGGGGACTACCGGGAGGCGCTGGACATCGTGCACGCCGCCCTGCAGAGGGCGGGCTCCGTGGCCACTCCCGCGGGCCGGGCCACCCTGTACGCCATGGAGGCCCGCGCGCACGCCGCGCTGGGCGACGTGCGGGCCACCAACACCGCACTGACGCAGGCGGAACGGCACTTCGAGGCGATCCGCCACGGGGAGGAGCCGGAATGGCTGGGCTTCTTCGACACGGCGGAGCTCGCGGACGAGTTCGGTCACTGCCTGGTGGCGCTCGGCAGGGGCCGGGAGGCCCGGCGGTACGCGGGAACGGCGCTGGCCTGCCGCCCGCAGAAGTACGCCCGCAGCGCCGTCTTCACCAGGCTCACGCTGGCCAACGCCTACCTCCTGGACCGGGAGGTGGAACGGGCCTGTGAGGTGGCCCTGCAGGCGCTGCCCGCGGTCATCGACATCCAGTCGATGCGGGTGCGGGCGTACCTGCGGGACTTCCGGGTCCGGCTGAGGCCCTACCAGAAGCTGCCGGCGGTGCGCAGCCTGGAGCACCGCGTGGCCAACGCGCTCACCCGCGAGGTGAACTGACCGCCGGTGCCGGTGGTGACGCGCACGCGCACCCGGCCGTGGCTGCGCCCGCCGGTCGGCCGCCCCCGGCGGAGCCGGGCCCGACCGGGGGTGGGGCTGTCGGCCGCTGTCCTATCCTCGCCATCATGTGCGGTATGCCCGCGCCGTCGCTGCCCGGCGGCGGGGTGGTGCGGACGGGCGGGGACGACCGAACGGGGGTGCGCGCAGTGGACCACCGCGGGACGGGCGACCCGGGAGACCTCCGGGCCAGGAACGAGTACCGGGGCGACGCCGGGACCATTGGCGCGGCCCGGGACGCCGCGGCGGCGTACGCGACGGCCCTGCAGGTCACCAGCCCCGCAGCCACCCCGGACGCCCGCGACAACCTGCTGCTCGTCGTCTCCGAACTGGTCACCAACGCCGTCCGGCACGCCCCGGGGCGGTGCGCGCTCGAGTTGTCCCACCAGCCCGGGGCCGTCGTGGTCGAGGTCAGCGACACCAGTTCCCGCCCGCCGCGCTTCCGGCCGGCCGACTTCACCGGCGGGGGTGGCTTCGGCTGGCCGCTGGTGCACCGGTTGGCCGCCGAGGTGAACGTCGTCGTCCGCGCCGGGGGCAAGGACGTCCGCGTTCTGCTGCCCTGGTGAGCCCACCCCGGGCGCGGACCGAACGGTAAAATGTGATCTGCGTCACTTGTTGGCGGTGGACCGCTGAGTTCGCCGCGCGACTCCGGTCCCTTCAACAGGGCCGTGGTGGCCAGGACGCCTCGGGGCCCGCCGGAGCCCGTTGACGGGCGGGTCCGCCAGGCAGTGTCAGACCGTTCTCCTACCCTGCTGGCCCACCGGCTCCCTGGCCGCCACGACTGACTCGACGCCCACGGGCACCCTCGAGGGAAGCAAGGAAGCGGATGAACAAGAGCGATATCGACGTGGCCATCGAGACGTCCGGGCTGGTCAAGGTCTTCGGCGAGAAGCGGGCGGTGGACGGCGTGGACCTCACGGTGCCCGCCGGCACGGTCTACGGCGTCCTGGGACCCAACGGCGCGGGCAAGACCACCACGGTGAAGATGCTGGCGACACTGCTGCGACCGGACGGGGGCGAGGCCCGGGTGTTCGGTCACGAGGTGTCCCGCGAGCCGGACGCGGTACGGGCCAGGGTCAGCCTGACCGGGCAGTACGCCTCCGTGGACGAGGACCTGAGCGGCACGGAGAACCTGGTCCTCCTCGGGCGGCTGCTCGGTTACCGCAAGCCGGCCGCCCGGGACCGGGCCGCCCAGATGCTCGAGGCGTTCGGGCTGAGCGACGCCGCCGACCGACAGGTCAAGACCTACTCGGGTGGGATGCGCCGCCGGCTGGACATCGCTGCCAGCATCCTCAGCACCCCCGACGTGCTGTTCCTCGACGAACCCACCACCGGCCTCGACCCGCGCAGCCGCAACCAGGTCTGGGAGATCGTGCGGGCCATCGTCGCCCAGGGGACCACGGTGCTGTTGACCACCCAGTACCTGGAGGAGGCCGACCGGCTCGCTTCCCGGATCGCGGTCATCGACAGCGGCCGGGTGATCGCCGAGGGCACACCCGGGGAGTTGAAGGCCTCGGTGGGCGCGGGCGCGGTGCACCTGCGGCTGCGAGACCCGGAGCAGCGCGCCGAGGCCGAGCGGGTGCTGGAGCGGGTGCTGGGCGTCCCGGTGCAGCGGGAGGCGGACCCGGTGGCGCTGAGCGCCCGGGTCCTGACCGAGGTGGCCGACGGTGGGGTTGCCGAGCAGGCCGCCCGGGCCCTCGCCGAGCTGGCCGGCAACGGCATCAGGGTCGATGACTTCTCGCTGGGCCAGCCAAGCCTGGACGAGGCGTTCCTGGCGCTCACCGGGACACCGGCCGACGACGGCGCCGGGGACGGCGTCCCCGGCCGGGTGAGCGGGAGCGGCACGGACGAGGACGCCGCCGATCGGGCACGGCACACCATGGAGCAGGGGGCAGGGGTATGAGCACCGCGACGGTCAACGACCAGGACGTGCGCGTCGCGCCGGTGACCGCGCAGGACCTCTCCGCCGTGCTGGCCTCCGGCCAGCGGCCCGAGCGGCCCAGTGCCCTCTCGGCCTCGCTCACCTTCGGCTGGCGGGCGGTGCTGAAGATCAAACACGTCCCCGAGCAGCTCTTCGACGTCACCGCGTTCCCGGTCATGATGGTGCTGATGTACACGTACCTCTTCGGGGGTGCGCTCGCCGGGTCCACCTCGGAGTACCTGCAGTTCCTGCTGCCGGGGATCCTGGTGATGAGCGTGGTGATGATCACGATGTACACCGGGGTCGCGGTCAACACGGACATCGAGAAGGGCGTGTTCGACCGGATACGCTCCCTGCCGATCTGGCGGCCCGCGGCGATGGTCGGGTACCTGCTCGGTGACATGCTGCGGTACACCGTGGCCTCGGCGGTGATCCTCGCCGTCGGCCTGGTCCTCGGCTACCGCCCGGACGGTGGTGTCGTCGGGGTGCTGGGCGGCGTGGCGCTGCTGCTGGTGTTCTCGTTCGCCTTCTCGTGGATCTGGACGATGCTCGGCCTGATGCTGCGGACCGAGAAGTCGGTGATGGGCGTCAGCATGATGGTGATCTTCCCGCTGACGTTCCTCAGCAACATCTTCGTGGACCCCGAGACCATGCCGGATTGGCTCCAGGCGTTCGTCAACAACAGCCCGATCACCCACCTCGCGTCGGCGGTGCGCGAGCTGATGGCCGGGGAGTGGCCCGCCGCGGAGGTCGCCTGGTCGCTGGGGTGGGCCGGGGCGTTCGCGGTGGTCTTCGCACCGCTCACCATGCGGCTGTACAACCGCATGTAGGCCGGCGTCCGGTGGTCACGGGCGCCGGAGCCCCCGGAGCCCGTGACCCACACGCTTCAGGAGGCGGCCCGGCGCGCGGCGCCCCCGGCCCCGCGGACCTCGATGCCGTCGAGGAGCTGCCGGGTCGCCTGCGCCACCGCCTCCACCGCCTGGTCGAAGACCTCGCGGTTGTGCGCGGCTGGCGCCCGGAAACCGCTGATCTTGCGCACGTACTGCAACGCGGCGGCGCGGATGTCCTCCTCGGTGACCTCGGGCTGCACGGGTGGACGGAGCGTCTTGATGCTGCGGCACATGCGTCAAGTGTGCACGGCGGGTCCGACAGCGCGGCCCGGACGCTGAGCCCGGCGCCTGGCCGGGCAGGCGCCGGGCCCGGCGTCGGCCCGGGGGACGCGCGGCCCCGGCTCAGGACCGGCCGGACATCGCGCCGGGGTCCATGAAGACGACCTCCCACAGGTGGCCGTCGGGGTCCTGGAAGCTGCGGGCGTACATGAACCCCTGGTCCTGCGGCTCGTTCGACGGCTTGCCGCCCTCGGAGAGGGCCGCGTTGACCAGGTCGTCCACCCGCTGCCGGCTCTCCACGCCCAAGGCGATGATGGCCTCGGTGACGGCGCCCGCGTCGGCGATCTCCTTCTTGGTGAACTCCTCGAAGAACGGCTCGGTCAGCAGCATGACGTAGGACTCCTCGCTGATCACCAGGCAGGCGGCCTTGTCGTCGGTGAACCGCTGGTCGAAGGAGAAACCCAGTGTGCTGAAGAAGGCCTTCGACCGGTCGAGGTCCTTCACCGGAAGGTTGACGAAGGTCTTGACGGACATCTGCCGCCCCTTTCTCTCATGGTGGTCACTGGCGTCCACCGGTGCCGTGGAGGTGGACCGGTGCCGGGCGGAGGACGCGTCGCCGTCCGGTGCCCGTCCTGCGAAACGGCCGGGACCGGCCCGGGTGGCGGAGCCCTAGCCCGGATGCGCGGCGCCGCACCGGTGGCGTTGTCAGTGCACTCACGTAGCCTGCGGGGGTGTGGGAAAGGGGCCACGATGACTGATCTCGCTGTGACACAGGACGCCGGGACGGACCACCCGGTCGCCGGAGGCGCCGCCCTGGAGGGCCTGGAGCCGGACGACGCCGTGGCCCCGGAGGCCCGCCTGGAGCAGTACCGCTCCGAGCTCACCGGGTACTGCTACCGCATGCTCGGGTCGGCGTTCGAGGCCGAGGACGCGGTGCAGGAGACGATGGTCCGGGCGTGGCGTGGGCTCGACCGCTTCGAGGGCCGCGCGGCGCTGCGGTCCTGGCTCTACCGCATCGCCACCAACGTGTGCCTCGACATGCTCAAGGGCAGCAGCCGCCGGGCCCGCCCGATGGACCTGGCGTCCCCGGTGCCGGCGAACAGCCCGCTGCCCGAGGCGCTGCCCGAGGCCACCTGGATCTCCCCGATCCCGGACGGGCGGGTGCTGCCGGCCAACGGTGACCCGGCCGACGTCGCGGTGGCCAAGGAGAGCGTCCGGCTGGCGTTCATCGCCGCGCTCCAGCACCTGGCCCCCCGGCAGCGGGCGGTGCTGATCCTCCGGGAAGTGCTGGCGTGGAAGGCCAGCGAGGTCGCCGAGCTGCTCGGCACCACCGTCGCCTCGGTCAACAGCGCCCTCCAGCGTGCCCGCGCCGCGCTGGCCGAGCGGGAGGTGGGCTCCCTCGCCGGTGATTCCCCCGCCGCGGCCATGGACGACGAGCAGCAGTCCCTGCTCGACCGCTACGTCGCGGCCTTCGAGTCCTACGACCTGGACGCCCTCACCTCCCTGTTGCGTGAGGACGCCATCTTGTCCATGCCGCCGTACGACCTGTGGCTGCGCGGTCACGCGGAGATCCGCGGCTGGATGCTGGGGCACGGCGTCGGCTGCCGGGGCTCCAGGCTGGTCCCGGTGGAGGCGAACGGCGCGCCGGCGTTCGGGCAGTACCGGCCCGCCGCGGGCCCCGAGGGTGGGTTCGAGCCGTGGGCGCTACAGGTGATCGAGATATCCGACGGGCAGATCGTCGGGCTGAACTCCTTCCTGGACACCGCGCGGCTGTTCCCACTGTTCGGCCTCCCGTCCCGGTTGGAGGCCTAGGGCCTGTCTGATGAATCCCGCCTGGGTCGTGACGCCTGGCACGCACGCTCGCTGCTTGTCGGGATCGTCCATGTACGCCCAGTACGAGGACGACCCTCCGCCTTGCGATCGCACGCACCAGACGCCGCGACCCCCGCCCTCCGGGCGGACGGCGCTACTCATCAGACAAGCCCTAGGGCTGCCCTAACCCCGGCCGGGGCGCGGAGGAAGATCCCGGTGCCGGCGGACCGGGCGGGCCGGTGTCGGCGAACGGCAGCGCCTCGCCGAGGCCGGCCAGGGTGATCAGGAGGCGCAGCCTGGGGCTGGCCCGGCTCAACCAGGCCCGGTGTCCG
>NZ_KB904694.1 GCF_000380165.1 Wenjunlia vitaminophila DSM 41686 | reverse complement strand
TGGTGCCCCACCTGCCAGAAGGCCTGAGCCCCTTCGCCGCAGGGAGCAGGCGCCCCCGTTCCCCTCGCGACGGCGGTGCGGCCCCTAGGGCCTGTCTGATGAGTAGCGTCGTCCGCCCGGAGGGCGGGGGTCGCGGCGTCTGGTGCGTGCGATCGCAAGGTGGAGGGTCGTCCTCGTACTGGGCGTACATGGACGATCCCGACAACGCAGCGAGCGTGCGTGCCAGGCGTCACGACCCAGGCGGGATTTATCAGACAGGCCCTGGGGTCACCCGGGCCCCTGCCGTGGCCCGGCTGCGATGTCCGGGCCAGCGCCGTGGACGACCAGGCCGGCGGTCCGGACCGAGCAGGAGCCGTACCCGCCGGGGCGTCGCGCCCTAGAAGCCGTGCGGGCTCCAGGGGGCCGGGTCGTTGCTGAAGGCCCGTGCCGCGGGAGCGAGTGCACCGGAGCGCAGTTCCTCCACCCGGCCCGCCGCGGCCAGGGCGCGGAGGGAGGAGCCGCCCAGGTACACCGTGCCCAGCTCGCGCACGGACAGCGACAGGTCCGCCGGGTCGGTGGTGCGCTCGCACCGCGCCCCGTCGGCGTCCCCGCTGAGCCGCCAACGCCCCTCGTTCCAGGGGCAGAACGGGTCCCGCACCTCGAGGACCACGTCCACCGGCACCGCGTAGCTGCGGCCGGCGAGCGCGGCACCGAGGTCCACAAGGCGCAGGTACAGTTCGTCGCGGACGCGGACGCCGCAGCGCCGGATGTCGGAGACCATGTGCAGCAGCGGGTCGTCCACCGGTCGGTTGAGGGCGACGACCGTGGAGGTCAGGTCGACCTCGAACAGGTACCGCCACAGGGCCGCGTAGCTCACCGGGTCGAGCGCCTCGAGGTCGCGCAGCGTCACCGTGCCGGAGGCGGCTCCTGTCGTGGAGGACCAGTCTGGTTTGATCGCGTATCGAGCATATCCGGTCAACTTCCCATCACGTTCGGCCGTTACGCACAGGAGTTCGCCGTGGCCCTCCCGGTCCTTCTCCGGGTCCACGACGCCGAGTTCGGCCCAGCCCGGCTGCCGCTCCAGCATCCCGGGACGCCCCGGCACCTGCTGGGCGTAGACCTCCTCGCAGGCGTCCAACGCCTTGGCGGGATCGGCGAGACGCAGCCGCACCTGGTCCGTGCCCTCGGGAACCCGGAGGGACACCCGGCTGGTGTCCACCTGGAGGAGCATCCGCTCCGTCGCCGCCCCGTAGCCGAACCGCCCGTAGATCGGCGGCTCGGAGGCGGTGAGCACCGCGAACGGCTCACCCATCGCCCGTACGTCCGTGAGCTGGCGCCGCATCATCGCGCTGAGCAGCCCGCGGCGCCGGTGCGTGGACTGCACGCTGACCATCGTCACGCCGGCCGCCGGCAGCACGGCCCCGCCGGGCACCGACACCCGGAAGGAGAACGCCCCCGCGGTGCCCACGACCTCGTCCTGGTCGTAGACGGCGAGGGTCCGTTCGGGCTCGGTCAGCCGGTTCCACAGCGTCCGGTACTCCTCCGGCTCGGGAACCCCGCCGAAGGCCCGCTCCAGGGCGTCGTAGTAGGCGTCCCAGCCCCCGGGCCGCATCGTGCCCATCTCAAGTCCTGCTGGCAGTGTGTCGGTGGCGTGGCCCCGACCGGTGGCGGTGTGAGTACCCATGAACCTTCAGTACCAGGGCGGCATCGCCCCTGGCGAACTGTTTTACGGCGAACGGCCGGCGTGTTCCCTTCTCACGCGCCCGGCGTGAACTGCCGCTTTCACCACAGGTCGTCCGTGATGTTCCCGTGCGGAGTACGGGGAAGGCGGCTAGTGTCGCCCACCATGGCAGTAAGTGCGGCGGCGGAGGGCCCGCGGGCCCGGGTACGCAGGGCGCTTCGCCGGACCTGGCGCCGGGTGCGCCGCTCCGGGGTGGACTACTTCCGTGGGGACGGGGCCGACTGGACGGCCATGGCCGCCCTGATGTTGACCGTTCCCATCCTGGTCGCCGGGACGCTGCTGGCGCCCGCGTGGTGTCCGCCGGTGGCCGTGGTGCTGCCGGTCGTGGTGGGCGGCATCATGCTCCGCCCGTCGAGCCTGTTGCTGTTGTACGCCCTGGTGGCGGTGGCGCTGCTGGTGGAGACCGTGTACCTGGAGGCATGGGACCGGGCCGGCGGCGGACTGGACATCGGCGGCGGGGTGGCTCCGGGCAGCATCCTGGTCGTGATCGCTGTGGGCTGTGCCGGGTTGACCCTGGCTCAGTTCCGAAGCCGGGTCGGCGTGCCCTGGCGCGGGGGCGGCACCATGCTGTTCGACCTGCGGGAACGGCTGCGGGTGCAGAGCCAGATCCCCGCTCTGCCCAAGGGCTGGCACGCCGAGATGGCGCTGCGGCCGGCCGGCGGTCAGTCCTTCTCCGGTGACTTCCTGGTCGCCACCCGCACCGCCGGCGGGCGGGTGTTCGAGGCCGTGCTCACCGACGTGTCCGGCAAGGGCATGGACGCCGGCTCGCGGGCGTTGATGCTCTCCGGCGCGTTCGGCGGGCTGCTGGGCTCGCTGCCGCCGCACGAGTTCCTGCCGGCAGCCAACGGCTACCTGTTGCGACAGGAGTGGGCGGAGGGCTTCGCCACCTCGGCGCACCTGGTCCTGGACCTGGACACGGGCGACTACGAACTGCTCTCCGCCGGACACCTCCCGGCGATGCACCTGGTGGCCGGCTCCGGCCGCTGGGAGGAGAAGTCGGCCGAGGGGCCGCTGCTCGGGGTCTACGAGGGCGCCAAGTTCGACGGGGTGCGCGGCACCATGCGCTCGGGTGACGTGCTGATGCTGTTCACCGACGGGATGGTGGAGGCCGCCGACCGGGACCTGATCGACGGGGTGGACCGGCTGGTCGGGGAGGCCGAACGCTATGTCACCCGTGGTTTCAAGGACTCCGCCTGGCGGTTGATAGACGCCGTGGCCAAGGACGTCAACGACGACCGGGCCATCCTGCTGATCTGCCGCCTGTGACTTCCCGCAGGGGCGCCCGTCGGGCCTCCCGTCCGTGGCGCGCCGGACCCGCGGGCCCCGCTCGCCGCGGTCCGGTTGACGTGGGGAATTGACAGTCGAAGGCGTGTGCCCGTGTGAATATCCCAGATCGTCACTCATCGCAGTGGAATGATTGCTTAGAGTGTTCATGTCTGGGTGCTCGTCACCTCAGGCCCGAGCGTGTGAATCCGACCGCAGGGGGCAACAGTTGAGCCCACAGACCCAGCCGAGACCGGTTCCGGCCGTGGACGGTTTCCTTGGAGTCCGCTCAGGTGCGCACGGCCCCTGGGCGCGGTCCTGGACCTACCCGGCGACCGCGGCCTCCGTTCCCCGGTGCCGCAGGGCGGTGCTCAAGGCGCTGCGGTCGCACGGTGTGCTGGGCGAGGCGGCGGACTCCGCCGCGCTGCTGGTCACCGAGCTCGCGGGGAACGCCGTGGAGCACGCGGGGGGCCGGCCGGCGGGGAAGTTCACGGTGGTGCTCGGCCGGCGCGACGAGTGGCTGCGGATCGAGGTCCGGGACGGCGGCCGCCCGCTGACCCTGCGGCAGCGTTCGTCCGCGCCGGAGGTCACGGCCACTGCCGGGCGGGGCCTGTTCCTGGTGCAGGCGCTCAGCGGCAGTTGGGGGGTGCGCTCCACCCCCGGAGGGAAGGCCGTCTGGTGCGTCCTAGGGGTCTGCTGACCCGCTCCTGGAGATGGCCAGGTGCCGTGTGGGGCGTTCGGGAGCACCGCGCACGCCGGAGCGTGGCCGGGCGCGTGAGCCGGCGCGCCCCGGTCCCCGGCGGAACGCCCAGTCAAGTCGGGGTTCCACCACGGGTCGGAACAGCCTCCGCACCGGCGCGCTGCACAGGACCAGCGCGATGGTCACCGCGATGGCGGTGATGACGACCGCTCCCGGCGGCGACTCGGCGAAGCCGTTGTCGTACCAGCCCCAGTAGCGTGACCCCTTGGCCAGGAACCCGTGTAGCAGGAACGCGTAGAGCGTGCCAGTCCCCAGCGTGGTGAACCACCTCCGACCGGTGGGCACCAGTGCCAGGAACGCCACCGTCAGCACGGTGGAGCAGCCCAGGGTCAACAGGGTCGTCGCCGCCCCCGCCAACCGGGACACACCCAGGTCGTCCGAGCTCTCGCGGTGGTACATCCACGCCCGGTCCACCCGAGGGGCGATCCAGTAGGCGAACGCCAACGCCGCCGCGAACACCGGTCCCGCGGCCAGCCGTGCCGGCCGGCTGCGCACCCGGGCGAAGTGCTCCGGACCCAGGCGAAGACCCAGCACGAAGAACGGCAGGAACTGGAAGACCCGTTGCAGGTCCAGCTCGTCGCCGAGGTTGGAGGTGGTCGCGAGCAACGCCACCGCGACGGCGAGCGGCAGTGGCCAACGCACCACCCGCCAGATGGGCGCGGTCAGTCGCCACACGAACAGGGCGGCGAGGAACCAGGTGAGGTACCACGGATCAACCAGGCTGACGGGGTGGGCCGGGTCGTCGTCGGCGTACCGCTTGAAGACGCTGTAGGCGGTCTCGAACACCAGGTACGGGATCGCGACGCCGCTGATCAGCCGTTGGACGCGGTCGGGGCGGGAGTCGAAGCTCCGCGAGAAGTACCCCGAGATCACGATGAAGGCCGGCATGTGGAACGCGTACACCAGCAGGTACAGCGCCTTGGCCGCCCGGCTGCCGTCGGTGAGCGGCTCCCAGGAGTGACCGGCTACCACCAGCGCGATCGCGAACAGCTTCGCGTTGTCGAAGAAGGGGTCGCGCTGTCCGGTCGATCCGCCCCCGGCCGCGGGCGGGGCCCGGTGCGCCGCGTGTCGTCCGGGGCCGGACCTGGCGGAGGGGAGCAACCTGCCGCGTCCGGCGAGGCGGTGGGGAACGCCCTGGGTCACAGGCCCTCCCACCGGCGGGGTGGGGGAGCGGGCCGCGAGGAGCTGACAAGTCTGGTCCAAAGGGCGTGGAACATCTGCTTCACCATACTCCCGGCATCTGGTGGGGCAAATTTCCCGCCACGCTTTCGGGGGCCCTGTCCCGGGAGTTTGTCGCTGCTCCGTCGCGGAATTTCTCCTGACCTCGGTGAACGCCGACCAGTATGCCGATCATCAGGAAATCAATCACCGGATATGTCGCTCATGGTATAGTCAGGTTCGGCGTTTTGTCCTTGTTTGAGCGGGTGGGGCGTGAGGGTCTTCCGTGATTAGGGAGGCAGGTGAGAAACCTCTGGTGAATACCGGCCTGTTCCACATGTGGGAACGGTGGCGTGATCACTGGGAATTTCCGCGCCCGCCCCGAAGTGCTACTGACGCGTTCGCCAACTGTCCTGACTACAGGGGGGTTTGGCGTTCCCCCGCCGGTCGGGGGCGTCCTCGAGCGGTGGCACGATGGTGCGACGGGGGCTGTGGGACGGCGGCGTTCGACAGGTGCGTTGCTGGCGCGCCCCCGGGAAAGACCGCTCGACCGAGGAAGTGATCCGCCGTGGCCATCAACGTCTCCGTGGTGCTGCTGCTCGCCATCGTGCTGGCCCTCATGCTGCGCAGCGGGAGCATCAAGGCCGGGCCGGCCATCGTCGCCGTGCTCTTCGGCTTCTTCCTGGCGTCCACCGGAATGGCGCCCACCATCGAGCGGCTCTGCGACTCCGTCATCGAGGCCATCGGCGAGATCAAGTTCTGATTCCCGACCCGGGATGCTCGGACCGCGTGAGGTCAGCGAACCACGCGTCCCCCGGCGGCACGGCGACGCGGAGGGCGGTCGATCCGGAACGGGCTGGCCGGCGTCGGGAAGCGAAACCTCACCCCTGGCTCCTGCGGGCGTAGTGCCGCGAGGCCTTGGCGCGGTTGCCGCAACCCGCCATGGAGCACCAACGGCGGTTGCCGTTCTTCGACACGTCGTAGAAGTGCAGGACGCAGTTGGGGTTGGCGCACGGGCGGATGCGTTCGGGGCGCTCCGCGAGCAACCGGAGGAAGTCAACGGCGGCGGCCCAGGCCGGCTGCCATGACGGGGCGTCCAGCTCGACGTCGGTCGCCGGACCCTCCGGCGTCAGCCGGTGTCTGATCCGGCCGTGATCCAGGACGGAGTTGAGTCCCGCGACGGCGTCCGCCCGGTACGGGGGGCGCTGGTCGACAAGTGCGTCAAGCGCCGCCCGGGTCTGCAGCAGCGGGCGCAGGGTGGCGGCGTCGGCGCGGACCCCGGCCCCGCCAAGCGCCTGGCGCACCGGAGGGCTGTCGAGCCAGACGGCGAGCCCCTGGACGTCCTCCAGCAGGTCGTGGAACCCCTCGGTGTCGATCCAGCGGGTGTTGAGCAGGTCGATGGCGAGCGGCTCGCCGGTCAGCGGTCGGGGGTCGGCGGGGGCTGGTGGCACGGGGCGTACTTCCTCTCGCGGGACGCTCGGCGTCCAACCCTAACCGACCAAACGGAGATCACTGGTTGACGGTCCGGGCATCTAACCCTTAAAGTCCGTATCACTGGTTACGGGGACCTCCCTGTGATCCTGAGTCGAAGGCATGGAATCGACATGACCAAGATCGTTTCGCTGCAGACCGGCCACGTCGGCCTGAACGTCACCGACCTCGAGCGCTCGCTCGCCTTCTACCGCGCGGTCCTCGACGTCGAAGTGATGGCCGAGGGCCGGGAGGAGGGCCGCCGCTGGGCCTTCCTCGGACGGGAGAACCGGCTGATGGTCACCCTGTGGCAGCAGAGCGACGGCGCGTTCCGTACCGACTCCCCCGGTCTTCACCACCTGTCCTTCCAGGTGGACACCCCCGCCGAGGTGGACGCGGCCACCGAAGTACTGCGTGGCATGGGTGCGGAGTTCGCCCACGACGGCGTCGTCCCGCACGGCGAGGGGGAGACCTCGGGAGGGATCTTCTTCTACGACCCCGACGGCATCCGGCTGGAGATCTACGCGCCCACCGGCGCGGACCCGGTGGCGGCACCCACACCTGGCGCGCCGACCTGCGGCTTCTTCTAGGCACCCACCCCCGCCGCCGCCCAGGCCCCCCGGAAAGGAACATCCCATGGCCGAGTACCACCGAGGCGAGACCGCGGTGCAGGCCCGGGCCGGTCTCACCAGCCAGGCCACGTTCTCCCTGGGCGGCATCGGGGACACGATCCCGGACGTCGCCGCGGCGTTCCTCGCGGAACAACCGCTGCTCGTCCTGGGAGGCACGGACCCGGTCGGCCGTGTCTGGGCGACCATGCTGACCGGGCCGCCCGGCTTCCTCCGGGCGGACACCCCGCGCAGCCTCACCATCGACGCCCTGCCCGCACCGGGGGACCCGCTCCTCGGGACGCTCACGGACCCCCCGGCGCCGGTCCACCTGGGCCTGATCGCCATCGAACCCGCCACCCGGCGCCGGATGCGGATGAACGGCCGCGCCGTCCCCCACGGTCGCGGCCTGCGCGTCGAACTCGACCAGGTCATCGCCAACTGCCCCAAGTACATCCAGAAGAGGCAGGTCCACGGCACCGCCGGGCCCTCGCCCGACACCCGCACGGTCACCGACGGCTCCGCGCTCACCGAGGCCCAGCAGCGCGTGGTCCGCTCGGCCGACACCTTCTTCGTCGCGACGGCCTCCGACACGGGCGAGGCGGACGCCTCCCACCGCGGCGGCAACCCCGGCTTCGTCGACGTCCCGTCACCGACCCTGCTGCGCTGGCCCGACTACCCGGGCAACAACATGTTCCTGACCCTGGGCAACCTCGCCACCAACCCGGCGGCCGGGCTGCTCGTACCCCACTGGGAGACGGGCACGACGCTGCACCTGACCGGCACCGCCGAGACCCTGTGGGCTGACGGGACGACCCCAGGAGACCGTGGTGTCCCACGCATGGTGGAGTTCCGCATCACCACGGTGCGCGAGATCGCCGGAGCCTCGTCCCTGCGCTGGGGCGCCCCCCACTTCTCCCGCTTCAACCCGCCGGTGCGCTGAGACCCGCCCCGCCCGCCCCGCCCTCCCCGCACGACCCCCCGAACCGGAGCAGCTATGCGGATCACCGTGGACATGAACCTCTGCGAGAGCCACGGCCAGTGCGTCTTCGCCGCGCCCGAGGTGTTCTCCTTCGACGACGAGGACCGCCTCCTGCACGACCCCTCACCCGCCGACTCCCTGCTGGAGAAGGTGGAACGCGCCGCGGCCTCCTGTCCCGTCCGCGCCATCACCGTCACCCCGGGCGCCCGATGACCGTCCCCGCCGAACTCGTCATCGTCGGCGCCTCCCTCGCCGGCCTCCGCGCAGCCGAGGCCCTGCGTGCCGGTGGCTTCGCCGGCACCCTGACCATCGTCGGGGCCGAGCCACACCCTCCGTACGACCGGCCGCCCCTGTCCAAGCAGGTCCTCACCGCCACCGGCCCGCCCCCCGACACCACGCTGCCCGTCCGGGACGACCTGCACGCACGGTGGCTCCTGGGCCGCCCGGCCGCCGGCCTGGACATCGAACACCGCACCGTCAACCTCAGCGACGGCACGGCCGTCCCCTACGACGCCCTGGTCATCACCACCGGAGCGGTGGCCAGGAGCTGGCCCGGCCACCGTCCCCCACCGCACGGCGTCCTCACCCTGCGCGGCCTCGACGACGCGCTGCGACTGCGGGGCGAACTGCGCCCCGGCCGGAGGACCGCGGTCGTCGGCGGTGGCTTCCTGGGGAGCGAGGTCGCCGCCGCCGCCCGCGCCCGCGGGGCCCACGTCACCCTCCTGGTGGCCGCAGAACAGCCCCTGCTGGGCGCCGTCGGCACCGAGGTCGGAGCCCACGTAGCCGCGCTCCACCGGGGAGCCGGCATCGACCTGCGCACCGGCACCACCGTGGAGGCCTTCGAGGCCGAGCGGGGCCGGCTCGTCGCGCTGCGACTCTCCGACGGGTCACGCCTGCCCGCCGACACCGCCGTCCTGGCCCTCGGCGCGGTGCCGGCCACCCGCTGGCTCGCCGGGGCGGGCCTCGACATCCGTGCGGGCATACGCTGCGACGCCTACCTGCGCGCCCTGCGCCAGGACGGAACAGTCGCCCCCGGCGTCGTCGTGGCGGGCGACGTCGCCAGCGTCCCGCACCCCCTCGCCGGCGGCCGGCACCTGCTGCTCGGGCACTGGACCAACGCCGCGGAGCAGGGAGAGGCGGCGGCACGCACCCTGCTCCACCCCGACCGGCCAGAACCGTTCCGCGGCGTCCCCTCGTTCTGGTCGGACCTGCACGGCGCCCGGATACGCTCCGTCGGGCTCCCGGCACTCGCCGACACCGTCAGGGTCGTGGAACGGGAACCCGCCGCCGGACGCCTCGAGGTCGCCTACGAACACCAGGGGCGGCTCGTGGGAGCCCTCACCATCGGCCGCACCGCGCGTCTCGCCGCCTACCGGCAGGAACTCCAACGCCGCGGGAACGAGGCCACCGGTCGGGACCGGCCCGTTCCGGCTCGACGCGGCCCTCGATGAACCCGCCCGGTCGGGAGCGGTCAGGAGCGCGACGGTGAACCACCCGAGGGCTGGGCCGGCGCACCCAGCGCCCGCGCCAGCTCCTCCGCCTGCTCGCGGGTGCTCCCGCCTGAGATGTCCACCTCGCCGCCAGTGATCGCCGAGACCACCTGCGGGGCCGACAGCAGACGGTCTCCCTGCACGATCGCGATCTGGTTGCGCGGTGGGGGGTTCCGCGCGGCCTTCGCGGTGAGGTCAGCGAACCGCTGTGCGTCCTCGTCCACCAGGGTGACCCGGACCGTCCAGCCGTTGCCGTTCGTCACGTCGTTGATCGCCTCGGCGTGCTCGGTGCGCACGACGGTCATCCCGCCAGCCTCACCGGGTGTCAGGCAGCCACCCGTCCGGTCGTCCGTCAGGGCGGGGGGAGCCGCACCGGGCGGGCACGGCTCGGCTGAGACGGCCTCCACCGGCACGAACCGCAGCGGATGGGCCAAGGCGACCGGCCCCTTCGGAGTGGGCGTCCGGGCGTCGTCCCGGTCGTCGTCCCCCGCGCACCCCGCGAGGGCCACCGCCAGCGCCACCGCGACCAGAACAGAACTCCGCTTCACAACCCGCCCCCGTAACCGTCCCATCCCTGAGCACGGTACAGGCAGGGGCGAGCGCCAGTGTGGTCATCGCACGGCCTTCCGCGGACCGTTCGGGCTGTCCCGCTCCACGAGGACCGGGACAGCGCCAGGAACACGGGGTCAGTGGCCGCTCCGGAGCAGCACTTCCCGTGGTCCGATCACCCGGCCTTCGTCGCGCACAGGATGCCCTCTACCGGGAGGGCGTGCGGTGGCATGCTCGCGGGGTCCTGGGCGATCGCCTTGGTGACCTCGAACCCACATTCCTCGATCCAGCGCTGCCATGTCGACAGCTTCCGCGGCCCGCCCTGCCCCATGACACAGCCGAGGAAGAAGCTCGGGTAGAAGTCCACGGTGTGGTTGTTGGGCTCATCGGTGTTCTCGGGGAACACCGGCACCAGGACGTTGATCTGCCCACCGGCCTCCAGCGACCTGCTGACCTCTTCGAGGACCCGGAACACCTTGCTCTTGTCGAACATGGGCAGGAAGTGCTTGATCAGCACGACATCGAACCCCTTGGGGACCCCTTCGAAGACATCACCACCGATGAACGAGCAGTGGTCCTCCACGCCATGGGCCCGGAAGTTCGCCAGGCATTCCTTCTCCCTGTCGGGCAGGTCGAAGGTGGTCACCCGAAGCCCGGGCGACGCTTTCAGGTTGTACGTGTGAATGGCCCCGAGACCGGTGTGCCCGCCGAGGTCGAGTACCCGCGAACCGGGCGGGATGTCGATGTTGTCGAAGAACCAGGGGTCGATGTGGGCGGTGGCGGTGTCCATCAGCTTCGCCCAGGACTCACGCAGGTCCTGGTGTTCGACCAAGGCGCCGAAGAGGTCTCCCTCATGTCCGTACAGCTCTTTCAGACCAACGGTCGTGCCGGTCCGCACACTGTCGGTGAGGTAGAATAGCTGCCGAAGTGTGACAACCTTGATCATATCCATGTCGGCGAGTACTTGCCGGAGGTCCTTCTCGGCGACGTCCGCGAGCGCGTCGAGGGAGTAGGAGCCGGAATTCTCGTCGTAGGCGACAAATCCCTCCTTCACCAGCAGGAGAAGGAGCTGTTCCAGAGCGTCCGGCTTGGCGCCGACGACATCTCCTAACTGGTCCGCGGTCAGGCCCGGGGTTTCGCGGAGCCTGTCGATGAGCCCCAGCTCGAAGCAGGACAGCAGGGTCATAAACCGCGAAGGTCCTACCATGTATTCACGGAACCGTGCGAGTGTGGCGTCTGACGTCGTCACATCAATCACCTTCTCCTGTCCGAAACCATTGGGACACTGATGCGCTGATCGCGATGTGAACGAAACGCCCGGCATGCTATTGCAGGTGGCACGAGGGATCCTTGACCCGGGATCTCGGAGCGCCGCAGCCGCGTCCGAGGTGATCCACTGGAGCGTTCGCGGACAACGATCCGTGTGGCCGTGCCCACGACGTCACGGAGTGTCGCCGACGGGGTGAGCGCCCTGGTGGAGAGGGCCAGGGGGAGGCATCCCCGAGAGCCCGGTCGGCGTAGCGCGGAGCTGAAGGGGCACGCGGGGGGCACGCGCCCCCGCACAGCCCCCGGAAACGCTCCGGCCCAGGCGAGCGATCAACGCTCTGACCTGGGCCGACGTGAATGGAGCGGGCGACGGGAATCGAACCCGCGTAGCCAGTTTGGAAGACTGGGGCTCTACCATTGAGCTACGCCCGCATGGCCGAGGAGGGTCCCACGGCCTGGCACCGGAGGCGCCTGGACGGCCCCCACCTTACCGGCTCCGCGCGCGTGTCCGCACACGACTTCCGGTACGTCCCGGGGACACCCTCCGGCGGCCCCGAATATGTGCCGCCCCGGTGGCTCCGGGCATGTACGCTACGTGTCGTCCCGACGGGGTGTGGCGCAGTTTGGTAGCGCGTCCGCTTTGGGAGCGGAAGGTCGTCGGTTCAAATCCGGCCACCCCGACCAGTCGGCCCACGGGCCCGTACCCTCCACGGTCGGTGGAGGGTGCCCGTGGTGACCTCTTCTGTGTCCGTCCTGGGTGGCGGGGGAAGCGGGTCGACCCTCTCCCGCTACCGGTACTATGCAAGTCGCGCCCGTACACGCGGGGCGAAGCAGGGGCAGGGGCCCCGCCATCAGTCTCGTCAGCGACCGGTGCTCCGGCCGGGCGGATCCAGTGCCCGGTGGAGGGGAGTCCCGGCCGTTGGCGCGTATGCGGGCGGCCTTCCCCGGCCACCCCAGACCAACGAAGTCAGCCCCCAAGGAGACCCAACCGTGAAGAGCGCCGTGGAGACTCTGAACCCGACCCGGGTTCGGCTCACTGTCGAGGTGCCCTTCGAGGAGCTCAAGCCCAGCCTCGACGCGGCGTACAAGAAGATCAACCAGCAGGTTTCGGTGCCGGGCTTCCGCAAGGGCAAGGTCCCCGCCCGGATCATCGACCAGCGGTTCGGCCGGGGCGCGGTCCTGGAGGAGGCGATCCAGGACGCCCTGCCGAAGTTCTACACGGACGCGGTCAACGAGGGTGAGCTGAAGGTCCTCGGGCAGCCCGAGGTGGACATCGCCGAGTTCAACGACGGCGAGCAGCTCACCTTCACCGCTGAGGTGGACGTCCGCCCGGAGATCGAGCTGCCGGCGTACGACGGCATCGAGGTCACCGTGGACGCCGTCGAGGTGACCGACGAGGACGTCGACAAGAGCATCGAGCAACTCCGCGGGCGCTTCGCCACGGTGAACACGGTGGAGCGGGCCGCAGCCGACGGTGACGTCGTCGTCCTGGACCTCGAGGCCCGGGTCGACGGTGAGGTCCTCGAGGACGGCGTGGCCAAGGGCGTCACCTACACCATCGGCAGCGGCGAGCTGCTCGACGGCGTGGACGAGGCCGTGATCGGTCTGGAGGCCGGGGGCTCGGCCACCTTCACCTCGGAGCTGAAGGGCGGTTCCGCCGCCGGACGGTCCGCCGAGATCACCGTGAACGTCACCACCGTCCAGGAGCGCGAGCTGCCGGAGCTGGACGACGAGTTCGCCCAGCTCGCGAGCGAGTTCGACACCATGGAGGAGCTGCGGGCGGACAGCCGCAGGCGCCTGGAGCAGATGAAGCAGTACGACCAGGCGACGGACGCCCAGCAGAAGGTGCTGGACGCCCTCCTCGACCTGGTCGAGATCCCGCTCCCGGAGAAGCTCCTCGAGGAGGAGATCAAGACCCGCAAGCACAACCTGGAGCACCACCAGCTCGGCCAGATGGGGCTGGACCTCGACGGGTACCTGAAGATCCAGAACAAGACCCACGAGGAGTACGACGCCGAGGTCGAGGCCGAGGCCAAGAAGGGGATCAAGACCCAGTTCGTGCTGGATGAGCTGGTCGCCAAGGAGCAGCTCTCGGTGAGCCAGGAAGAGCTGACCGAGCACCTGATGCGGCGTGCCGCCAGCTCCGGGATGTCCCCCGACCAGTTCGCCCAGGCCATCGTCGAGGGCGGGCAGGTGCCGATGCTGGTCGGCGAGGTCGCCCGCGGCAAGGCGCTGGCCACCGTGGTCGAGGCCGCCAAGGTGGTGGACACCAACGGTGTCGAGGTCGACCTCGACGAGGACGACGAGGAGGAGGCCGCGGAGGCCGTGGCCGCGGAGAACGCCAGCCAGGCCGTGGCGGCGGAGGCCGAGGAGGGCTCAGCGGCCGAGGAGGCCCCCGAGGCCGAGGCCGGGCCCGCCGAGGACGCCGAGGCCAAGGGCTGAGTCAGGCTCGAGGCTGACCTGCCCGACGGTGGGCCGTGGGCCCCGGACACCCTGGTGTCCGGGGCCCACGGCGCTGGTCGCACCGGTGAGCCTGCGCTCACAGCGAACAGTTCTGCGTGGGGGATGGCTCCGCACCACCTGCGCGTTAGGGTCCATGTAATGAGGGTGGAGGAGCCGCGGTTCGCACGGCCGGCGCGGTGCTCCGGGCCCTCGAAGGAAACGCTAGACGGCCTGCCGCCGTCCGAGACCGAGCAGGTGGATCAGTGACGACTTCACGCCCCCAAACCATCCGGTACGGCATGACGCCGGGGCCCGTGACGCCCACCGCCACGACTGAGCCGAACATCGGCGGTCTGGGCGACCAGGTCTACAACCGGCTGCTCAACGAGCGCATCATCTTCCTCGGCCAGCCGGTGGATGACGAGATCGCGAACCGGATCACCGCGCAGTTGCTGCTGCTGGCCGCGGACCCCGACAAGGACATCTTCCTTTACATCAACTCCCCGGGTGGGTCCGTCACGGCCGGCATGGCGATCTACGACACCATGCAGTACGTGAAGAACGACATCGTGACCATCGCGATGGGACTGGCCGCGTCGATGGGGCAGTTCCTGCTCACCGCGGGCACCCCGGGCAAGCGGTTCGCGCTGCCCAACGCGGAGATCCTGATGCACCAGCCCTCGGCCGGCCTCGCCGGGTCCGCGTCGGACATCAAGATCCACGCGGAGCAGCTCCTGCGCACCAAGAAGAAGATGGCCGACATCACCGCACGGCACTCCGGCCAGACGGTCGAGCAGATCACCCGGGACTCCGACCGCGACCGCTGGTTCACCGCTCAGGAGGCGAAGGAGTACGGCCTCCTGGACGAGGTCATGCACTCCGCCACCGGCGTCCCCGGCGGGGGCGGGACCGGTGCCTGAGCACGGCACGCCCCGCAGGACCGATCCGCTCCCAGCCAGCTCACCACCAGGACGGTGAACCACCAGATGAACACCCCGATCCAGCCGGCGTCCAGGTTCGAGGCCATGCGCGCGGAGGGACGCTACGTCGTTCCGCGGTTCGTCGAGCGCACCTCGCAGGGCATCCGGGAGTACGACCCGTATGCCAAGCTCTTCGAAGAGCGGGTGATCTTCCTCGGCGTGCAGATCGACGACGCCTCCGCGAACGACGTCATGGCCCAGTTGCTGTGCCTGGAGTCCATGGACCCGGACCGGGAGATCTCGATCTACATCAACAGCCCCGGTGGTTCCTTCACCGCGCTCACCGCGATCTACGACACCATGCAGTTCGTCAAGCCCGACATCCAGACGGTCTGCATGGGACAGGCGGCCTCGGCCGCGGCGGTGCTCCTGGCCGCCGGTACCCCCGGCAAGCGCCTCGCGCTGCCCAACGCCCGAATCCTGATCCACCAGCCGTACAGTGAGACGGGTAGGGCGCAGGTGTCGGACCTGGAGATCCAGGCCCGGGAGATCCTCCGGATGCGGGAGCAGATGGAGGAGATGCTGGCCAAGCACTCCAACAAGGACGTCGCGGTGATCCGCGAGGACATCGAGCGTGACAAGATCCTGACCGCCGAAGAGGCCCTGGACTACGGTCTCGTGGACCAGATCATCTCCACCCGGAAGAGCTCGGCCACGCTCACCTGACGTGAAGTCCCCTTGGGCCGACGGACGAAGTCGGCCCAAGGGGGGCCATTGACCGGGCCAGTCAGGGTACGGTCGGATACCAAGCACCAGGTCTCGCGGAAACCAGGGACCGAGGCGAAGGAGAAGCACCTCGTGGCACGCATCGGTGACGGCGGCGATCTGCTCAAGTGCTCGTTCTGCGGCAAGAGCCAGAAGCAAGTCAAGAAGCTCATCGCAGGGCCCGGTGTCTACATCTGCGATGAGTGCATCGACCTGTGCAACGAGATCATCGAGGAGGAGCTGGCCGAGACCTCCGAGGTGCGCTGGGAGGACCTTCCCAAGCCCCGCGAGATCTACCAGTTCCTGGAGGGCTACGTGGTCGGCCAGGAGCCGGCGAAGCGGGCCCTGTCGGTGGCCGTCTACAACCACTACAAGCGCGTCCAGGCCGGGGAGACGGGCAACAACCGCGACGACGCGATCGAGCTGGGCAAGTCCAACATCCTGCTGCTCGGCCCCACCGGGTCCGGCAAGACGCTGCTGGCGCAGACGCTGGCCCGGATGCTCAACGTCCCGTTCGCCATCGCCGACGCCACCGCGCTGACCGAGGCCGGCTACGTCGGTGAGGACGTCGAGAACATCCTCCTGAAGCTGATCCAGGCCGCCGACTACGACGTGAAGAAGGCCGAGACCGGGATCATCTACATCGACGAGATCGACAAGGTGGCGCGGAAGAGCGAGAACCCCTCGATCACCCGCGACGTCTCCGGCGAGGGCGTCCAGCAGGCGCTGCTGAAGATCCTCGAGGGCACCACCGCCTCGGTGCCGCCGCAGGGTGGACGCAAGCACCCGCACCAGGAGTTCATCCAGATCGACACCACCAACGTGCTGTTCATCGTGGGTGGGGCCTTCGCCGGCCTTGAGAAGATCATCGAGGCCCGGGCCGGCAAGAAGGGCATCGGTTTCGGCGCGACCATCCTGTCCAAGCAGGAGATCGAGGCGGCCGACATGTTCTCCGAGGTGATGCCGGAGGACCTGGTGAAGTTCGGCATGATCCCCGAGTTCATCGGCCGCCTCCCGGTGATCACCAGTGTGCACAACCTGGACCGTGAGGCACTGCTCCAGATCCTGGTGGAGCCGCGCAACGCCCTGGTCAAGCAGTACCAGCGGCTGTTCGAGCTGGACGGGGTCCAGCTCGACTTCGACCGCAGTGCCCTGGAGGCCATCGCCGACCAGGCGATCCTGCGCGGCACCGGCGCCCGAGGGCTGCGGGCGATCATGGAAGAGGTGCTGATGTCGGTGATGTACGAGGTGCCGTCCCGCAACGACGTGGCCCGCGTGGTGATCACCGCTGATGTGGTGCTCTCCAACGTCAACCCCACCCTCGTCCCGCGCGAGCCCCGCAGCATCACCAAGGAACGCCACGAGAAGAGCGCCTGAGCGGCCCCGCCGGCGCCCGCGGACCGTCCGTGGGCGCGGCCGGCCCGCGGTCAGGTCCGAGCGCCGTGCTCGTTTGAGGAGCCCGCGGCGACCTGCATGTTCTTGCGGATGGTGATGGTCATCTCGCACAGCTCCTCCAGGTCGGATTCGCTGGGCCGGGCGCCGTCGTTCCCGGCGAACTCGGCGACCATGCCCATGGTGCTTCGGTTCGCCCAACCGCAGGTCCCCATGTAGTAGTCCGTGTCGCCCTCCTCGTGCCGTTCCAGCACCACGCACCGGATGCGCACGTCGCCCTCGTCCCCGCTGGCCCGCGGGTCGAAGTCCCTGGGCGTGCCGACCACCTTGAAGCCCCGGTCGCGCTTGTCCTGCATCTGCGCGTTCATCGCGGCCTCCGGGTCCTTGATCGCCCCGTAGGCCGCGCTCACCGAGTAGAACGGGTACTCGGCGTCCTTGGCGCGGAAGGTGGGGTTGACGCGCGTGAGGTCCTTGCCGTCGGCGCTGAGGTCGGGGTAGGTGGTTCCGCTGTGGTCGTTGCCGTCCTCGTCCTCCTCGAGCGCGTAGACCAGGCCGTCCGGGCCGGCGAACCGCTCGGGGGAACGCAGCTCGTACGCCGGGTCCGGGTCGTCCTCGGGAAGCAGCCGCGGAACCACTAACACCCCGGCCACGGCCAGCGCCACCGCGGTGGCCAGGCCGGCGACGACCAGGCCGGTGCGCCGTCCGCCGCCGGGGGACGGCGGCGGCGTGGACGGGCCGTACCCGGGCTGCGGCTGGGGCGCGTACGGGTACCCGGGGCCGTAGCCGTACCCGGGGTGGGGGCCGGTCCCGTAGCCGGGCTGTGGGTGGCCGTGGCCGGACGGCGGCGGTACCTGGCCCGGCTGGGGCTGGGCGGGCGCCGGGTACGCCGACGGCGGTCCGAACCCCGGCTGCGGTCCGAACCCCGGCTGCGGTGGCTGGGCACCCGGCTGGTAGTTGCTCATCTCGGTAGGAGCTCCTCGGGATGGTTGCTCTGGGCCGGACATCCTCTCGGACTCCGACGCGCGCCATCGGCCGGGGGTTGCCATGGTTATGCGTTCGTGAGCGTGGGCGCCGCTTCCGTACACTGGCGGTCGTGACCGACACTAACCAGCGCCCCACCAACGAGGGGCATTCCAGCGCGCCCGAGCATCTGCCCACCCAGTACACGCCCGCTGAGGTAGAGGAGACGCTGTACGAGCGCTGGGTAGCCGCTGGTTACTTCGAGGCACACGACAAGAGCAGCAAGCCTCCGTTCACCGTCGTCATCCCGCCGCCGAACGTCACCGGCAGCCTGCACCTGGGCCACGCCTTCGAGCACACCCTCATCGACGCGCTGACCCGCAGGAAGCGGATGCAGGGCTACGAGGCGCTGTGGCAGCCCGGCATGGACCACGCGGGCATCGCCACCCAGAACGTCGTCGAACGTGAACTGGCCAGGGAGGGCAAGTCCCGACACGACCTGGGCCGTGACGCGTTCGTGGAGCGGGTCTGGCAGTGGAAGGAGGAGTCCGGGGGGCGCATCCTTGGCCAGATGCGGCGCCTCGGCGACGGCGTGGACTGGTCACGCCAGCGCTTCACCATGGACGAGGGGCTGTCCAGGGCCGTGCGGACGATGTTCAAGCGGCTCTACGAGGACGGCCTGATCTACCGTGCCGAGCGCATCATCAACTGGTGCCCGCGCTGTCTCACCGCCATCTCCGACATCGAGGTCGAGTACCAGGACGACGACGGCGAGCTGGTCTCCATCCGGTACGGCGACGGAGACGCCGCCATCGTGGTCGCCACCACCCGGGCCGAGACCATGCTCGGGGACACGGCGGTCGCCGTCCACCCGGACGACGAGCGGTACCGGCACCTGGTCGGCACCGAGATCGAGCTGCCGCTGACCGGGCGGCGCATCCCCGTGGTCGCGGACCCCCACGTGGACCCGGAGTTCGGCACCGGTGCGGTCAAGGTCACCCCGGCCCACGACCCCAACGACTTCGAGATCGGCCGCCGCCACGACCTGCCGTCCCTGGCGGTCCTCGACGAGCGCGGGGTGATCACCGCGCACGGCCCGTTCCAGGGGCTGGACCGGTTCGAGGCCCGGTCCGCGATTGTCGCCGCGCTGCGCGCCGACGGCCGGATCGTGGCCGAGAAGCGGCCCTACGTCCACGCGGTCGGACACTGCTCCCGGTGCAAGACGACCATCGAGCCGCGCCAGTCCCTCCAGTGGTGGGTCAAGGTCGGCCCGTTGGCCAAGGCCGCCGGGGACGCGGTGCGCGACGGTCGGGTCACCATCCACCCCAAGGAGATGGAGCCGCGCTACTTCGGCTGGATGGACAACATGCACGACTGGTGCATCTCCCGGCAGCTCTGGTGGGGGCACCGCATCCCGATCTGGTACGGGCCCAACGGCGAGGTGGTCTGCCCGGGTCCTGACGAGGAGCCGCCGACCGGTCCTGGCTGGCGGCAGGACGAGGACGTCCTGGACACCTGGTTCTCGTCCGGGCTGTGGCCCTTCTCCACGCTCGGCTGGCCGGACCGCACCGCCAGCCTGGAGAAGTTCTATCCGAACTCCGTCCTGGTCACCGGGTACGACATCCTCTTCTTCTGGGTCGCCCGGATGATGATGTTCGGGTTGTACGCGATGGACGGCGTCCCGCCGTTCCCCGTCGTCGCCCTGCACGGCCTGGTCCGGGACCAGTTCGGCAAGAAGATGTCGAAGTCGGGCGGGAACGCGGTCGATCCGCTGGACTGGATGAACCGCTACGGCTCGGACGCCGTGCGGTTCACCCTGGCCAGGGGCGCCAATCCCGGGGTGGACGTGCCGATCGGCGAGGACTGGGTCCAGGCGTCGCGGAACTTCTGCAACAAGATCTGGAACGCCACCCGCTTCGCCCTGATGAACGGGGCCACGGTCCAGGGGCCGTTGCCCGCCCCCGACGAGCTGACCGCCGCCGACCGGTGGATCCTGTCCAGGCTCAACGCCACGGTCGCCGAGGCGGACGCCTACTACGAGGACTACCAGTTCGCCAAGGTCTCCGACGCCCTGTTCCACTTCGCCTGGGACGAGGTCTTCGACTGGTACGTGGAGCTCTCCAAGACCACCCTGGCCCAGGGCGGGGCAGCGGCCACCGCCACCCGCCGGGTGCTCGGCGAGGTCCTCGAGGTCATGCTGAGGCTGCTCCACCCGGTCGTCCCGTTCGTCACCGAGGCCCTGTGGACCGCGCTCACCGGGCGGGAGTCCGTGGTGGTCGCCGAGTGGCCGCGGGACAGCGGCTTCCGGGACGCCGCGGCCGAGGCGGAGATCGCCGCCGTGCAGCAACTGGTCACCGAGGTCCGCAGGTTCCGCGCCGAGCAGGGCCTCAAGCCCGGCCAGCGGGTGCCGGCGAGGCTGACCCTGGACGGCACCGTGCTGATCCCGCACCAGGAGGCGATCCGGCAGCTCCTGCGCCTGGACCCCGAGGGCGAGGACTTCCGCGTCACCGCCACCTTGCCGGTGGCCGGTGCGGTGGTGGCCCTGGACCTGTCCGGTGCGATCGACGTGGAGGCCGAACGCAAGCGTCTGACGAAGGACCTGCGCGCCGCGGAGAAGGAGCGGGACCAGACCTCCGCCAAGCTCTCCAACGAGGCGTTCCTGGCCAAGGCGCCGGACCAGGTGGTGGGCCGCATCCGGGAGCGCCTGGCCACCGCTGAACAGGAGGTCACCCGCCTCACCAACCAGCTCGCGGCGCTGCCCCGGTCCTGAGCCGCGGACTCCGTCCGGGTTCCCCCGGGGGCGCGCGGCGCCCCCGGGCAGGGGCCCGGGTCGGCTCCGTAGACTGGGGCGCGTGAGTGACGAACCCCGGCCGGATGACCGAGCCGCGTTGCGTGAGGTGGAGGCCGAGCTGGCCTCCAGGTGGCCGGAGACCCGGCTGGAGCCGTCGCTGGACCGCATCCGGGCCCTGATGGACGTGCTCGGAGAGCCTCAGCGGACCTACCCGGCCATCCACATCACCGGAACCAACGGCAAGACCAGTACGGCCAGGATCGTGGAGCGACTGCTCGGCGGGTTCCAGTTCCGCACGGGTCGGTACACCAGCCCCCATGTCCAGTCCGTCACCGAGCGGATCAGCCTGGACGGCGAGCCGATCAGCGCCGAGCGGTTCGTTGAGGTCTACCAGGAGCTGGCGCCGTACGTGGCGATGGTGGACGCCGCCCAGCCGCACCGGATGTCGTTCTTCGAGGTGCTGACCGGCATGGCGTTCGCCGCCTTCGCCGACGCCCCGGTGGACGTGGCGGTGGTGGAGGTCGGCATGGGCGGCGGGTGGGACGCGACCAACGTGGTGGACGCCACCGTCGCCGTGGTCACGCCCATCGCCCTGGACCACACCGATCGGCTCGGCAGCACGCCGGGCGAGATCGCGAAGGAGAAGGCCGGCATCATCAAGGCGAGCCGGCGGGCCGGCGAGGGCGCCCCCGGCCCGGTGGTGGTCCTGGCCCAGCAGCCGGTGGACGCCGCCCAGACCCTGCTCAAGCACGCGGTCGAGATGGACGCCACGGTGGCCCGGGAGGGCATGGAGTTCGGGGTGCTGCGCCGGGAGCTGGCCGTGGACGGACAGCTGCTGACCCTGCGCGGGCTCGGCGGGGAGTACCCGGACCTGTTCCTGCCGCTGCACGGCGCGCACCAGGCCCACAACGCCGCGGTGGCGCTCGCCGCGGTCGAGGCGTTCTTCGGGGTGGGCTCGAGCCAGACCGAACCGCTCGACATCGACGTCGTGCGTTCAGCCCTGTCCAGGGTGACCTCGCCGGGCCGCTTGGAGGTGGTGCGGCACGGCCCCACCGTGCTGGTGGACGCGGCGCACAACCCGGCGGGCGCAGCCGCGACGGCGGGCGCGGTCAGCGAGGCGTTCGACTTCACCCGTCTGGTGGGCGTGGTCGGCACCAGCCAGGGCAAGGACACCGCGGGGCTGCTCGAGGCGTTCGAGCCGATCTTCGCCGAGGTCGTCGTCACCCAGAACTCCAGCCCGCGCGCCACCCCGGTGGACGAACTGGCCGCGCTCGCCGTGGACATCTTCGGTGCGGAACGGGTGCGGGTGGAGCCCAGGCTGGACGACGCGCTGGAGGCCGCGGTGGAGCTGGCCGAGGAGGAGGGCGCGTTCGCCGGTGCCGGGGTCCTGGTCACCGGTTCGGTCATTACCGTCGGAGAGGCCCGGCTGCTGCTGGGCAAGGAGTGAGACACCATGCGGACTCTGTGCGCGGCCACCCTGGTCGCCGAAGCGATGATCATCGGTTTCGCCGGGCTGGCCGCCATGGAGCTCTCCGGTCTGTCCGCGGCCACGGTGTGGGCGGTCAGCGGGCCGGCGATGCTGCTGTGCGTGGTGCTGTGCGGTGTGGTCAACCGCCCGTGGGGTGTCATGATCGGCTGGGTGTTGCAGGTCGCCCTGGTCGCCAGCGGTTTTGTGGTGCCGTTGATGTTCGTGCTGGGAGTGGCGTTCGGTGCGCTGTGGTGGGCGGCCGTGTACTACGGGCGTCGTATCGACATGATCAAGGCGGCCCGTGCGGCGGAGGGTGCCTAGCTGGTTCCCACGTCAATTCCCCCGCCGGGTAATGTCTTCCCACTTGCCGATTCCTCTTCCCCTTTCTAGGAGCCGCACGTGACCCAGCGCACCCTCGTCCTGATCAAGCCCGACGGTGTCCGCCGGGGGCTGATCGGTGAGATCGTTGGCCGGATCGAGCGCAAGGCCGACTGGCGGATCACGGCCATGGAACTCCGGACCTTTGATCGGGAGACGCTCGAACTGCACTATGCCGAACACGCCGGGAAGGACTTCTACGGCCCGCTGGTGGAGTTCATGGCGAGCGGGCCCAGCGTGGCTATGATCGTTGAGGGGGCGCGGGTCATTCCTGGTGTGCGGGCACTGGCCGGGGCCACCGACCCGATCGCCGCGGCCCCCGGCAGCATCCGTGGGGACTACGGGGTGGAGGTGCGGGAGAACCTGATCCACGCCTCGGACTCGGAGGAGTCCGCCGAGCGCGAGGTGAAGATCTTCTTCCCCGGGCTGGTCTGACCGCGGGTCGTCAGTCCGACCGGATCGTGCCCGAGCCGACCGACCCCTGCCTGTCTGACGGCTGGCCGGGTGAAGCCGGTTGTCACACGGGGGGACGGCCACCTGGCCCAGCGACCGCGCCCCACGGGTGCCGCGCTGGGCCAACGGCACCAATCGTCCCGACACGGCGTCACCAATACAGGGGACGATCAGTCCTTAAGCTGACAATTGCAGCGGCACCCGCCAATGCCCGCCCGGACAGGCGTGATTACCATGGAATCCCGGTCCCAGGACCGAATGCTCTCCTCCTCACACGCCTGCCGCCCTCATCGCTTCAGCTCGGGAAGGCTTCCGCATACCCATGGCGAACAACATGTCGTTCATCGGCCGTGACATGGCTGTTGACCTCGGGACCGCCAATACGCTGGTGTACGTCAGAGGCCGCGGTATCGTCCTCAACGAACCGTCCGTCGTCGCCATCAACACCAATACGGGCGGCATTCTGGCGGTCGGCGCCGAGGCGAAGAAGATGATCGGTCGCACGCCCGGCAACATCGTGGCGATCCGGCCCCTCAAGGACGGTGTGATCGCTGACTTCGAGATCACCGAAAGGATGCTGCGCTACTTCATCCTGAAGATCCACCGCCGGCGCTACCTCGCCCGCCCCCGGGTGGTGGTGTGCGTGCCGTCCGGGATCACCGGGGTGGAGCGTCGCGCCGTGATCGAGGCGTCCTCGCAGGCGGGGGCGCGTACCGTGCACATCATCGAGGAGCCGATGGCCGCGGCGATCGGGGCCGGGCTCCCGGTGCACGAGGCGACCGGGAACATGGTGGTGGACATCGGCGGCGGCACCACCGAGGTGGCGGTGATCTCCCTGGGGGGGATCGTCACGGCGCAGTCCATCCGGGTGGCGGGGGACGAGCTGGACAACGCGATCATCCAGCACATCAAGAAGGAGTACTCCCTGCTGCTCGGTGAGCGCACCGCCGAACACATCAAGATGACCATCGGATCCGCGTTCGACGTCGGAGACGACGACGAGCACACCGAGATCCGGGGCCGTGACCTGGTCAGCGGACTGCCCAAGACGGTGGTGATCTCCGCGGCCGAGGTGCGCAAGGCCATCGAGGAGCCGGTCAACGCGATCGTCGACGCGGTCAAGACCACCCTGGACAAGTGCCCGCCCGAGCTGTCCGGGGACATCATGGACCGGGGTATCGTGCTGACAGGCGGCGGCGGCCTGCTGCGTGGCCTGGACGAGCGGCTGCGCCGGGAGACCGGCATGCCCATCCACACCGCCGAGGTTCCGTTGGACTCCGTGGCCCTGGGTGCGGGCAAGTGCGTGGAGGAGTTCGAGGCGTTGCAGCAGGTACTCGATTCCCAGCCCCGCCGATAGAACATTGGCCTGACCTGGCGAAACCATCCGCTGGGAGGGGCCGTTCCATCTAGGGCAGGACACTGCTGACCGGGCACCGGCACCAAGGGCCGAGCCGGTCCGACGAGGAAGGCACTGCCGCGCACCGTGAGGGACACCCGAGAGAGCCGGCTGCTGTTGGTGCTGCTGGTCGCCATCGCGTTCGCGCTGATCACCGTGGACATCAGGGGCGGTGAGGAGTCCCCGCTGAACGGAGCGCGGTCGGCCGCCGCCTCGGTGTTCGGCCCCGCGCAGGAAGGGGTCTCCTCGGCGATCGACCCGATCAGCGACGCGATCACGGCGGTCCGCGATTCCGGGGACCGGGCCGACCGGGTCGCCGAACTCGAGCGGGAGAACGCGGAACTGAAACAGCGGCTGAGCGGTGACGCGGCCGACAGCCGTCGCGCCGCGGAACTTGACCGGCTGTTGAACACCGCCGGCGCGGGCCAGTACCGCGTCAAGGCCGCACAGATCATCGGGATAGGAGCCGCCCAGGGGCTGTCCTGGACCGTCACCATCGACGTGGGCAGCGACGACGGCATCGACCGCGACATGACCGTGATCAACGGGGACGGACTGGTCGGCCGGGTCAGCACGGTGGGCAGGTCCACCGCCACGGTGGTGCTCGCCATAGACCCTGACTTCACCGTCGGCACCCGCCTGGAGCGGACCTCCGAGCTGGGGTTCGCCAAGGGGCAGGGCGACCGGCCGTTGCGGGTGCAGCTCCTCAACGGCAAGGCCAAGGTCCGCCCGGGCGACCGGTTGGTGACCTTCGGTTCCCAGGGCGGCAAACCGTTCGTCCCCGGGGTGCCGGTGGGACGGATCGTCGAGGTGGAACGGACCACGGGCAACCTCACCCGCACCCTGCTGGTCGAACCCTTCGTGTCGTTCACCAAGCTCGACCTCGTCGGAGTGGTCGTCGAGGCCCCGCGCAAGAACCCCAGGGACAGCGTGCTGCCTCCCAAGCCGAAGAGCGCGACCAAGGCCGCCAAGAAGAAGGCCCCCAAGAAGACCCCGGACACCTCCGGCACCGGAACCGCGCGCGATGGCACGGACCCGAACGCGTTGGACCCGGACGCCACCGGTACCGAGGGCACCGAGACCGGAGGAACCGGTGCCGAAGGCACCGACGCCGCCACTGACGGCACCGAGGCCGAGGGCACCGATCCCGAGGCCGACGGCTACTCGCCGGACGGCGTCCCACCGGACATCACACCGGACGGGGGCAGAACCGGCACCACCACTGCAGGTACGAGGAGAGGCTGACCGATGCTGATCGTCAACCGTGTCCTACTCCCCGCCGTCCTGCTCGCGGTCGCCCTGGTCATCCAGGTGAGCGCGCTGGCCAGGCTCCAGCTCCCCGGCGCCGTCCCCGACCTCACCATGCTGGTGGTGGTCGCACTGGCCATCGTCTACGGGCCGATGGCCGGATCGGTGGTCGGTTTCGCCGCCGGCCTGCTCACCGACATCTCCCCGCCCTCCGACCACGCCGCCGGCAGGTTCGCCCTGGTGCTCTGTCTGATCGGGTACCTCGCCGGGCTGGTCAAGCCGGAGAACGGGCAACTGCGTTCCATCGCCAAGCCGATGTTCGTGGTCGCCGCAGCCGCGGTGACCAGCACCCTGCTGCACGCCGGCGTCGGTTCCCTGGTCGGTGACACCGCCGCGGGTGACGTCGGACTCACCGGGCTCACCCTGTCGGCGCTCCTGTACGACCTGCTGCTCGCCCCGTTCGTGGTGCCCTGGGTGATGGCACTGGCCAGACGGCTGGAACGGGACCCGGTCGCGACCGGCGACAGCGGCGCCAGCTCCAGCGCCGCCTCCGGCTGGCTGTCCACCGCCAACGGCCGGGGCGGCCGGTTCACCAGCACGGGTCGGCTCAACGG
Organism: Wenjunlia vitaminophila DSM 41686; assembly: GCF_000380165.1. Taxonomy (GTDB): domain Bacteria; phylum Actinomycetota; class Actinomycetes; order Streptomycetales; family Streptomycetaceae; genus Wenjunlia; species Wenjunlia vitaminophila. The sequence continues at coordinate 8,738 of NZ_KB904694.1, read as the reverse complement.
CACCGGGAGGCTGCCCCGCAACGGCCGGTCCCGTTCCGGTCTGCTGCTCGGCAAGTCGGGACGGCGCCCGTGAGCAACATCCCGGAGACCGGCCGGACCCGGCGGGTGGCGATCCGCCTGGTCGCCATCCAGATCCTGGTGCTCTCCCTGCTGCTCACCCTCGGCGGCAGGCTGTGGTACCTCCAGATCCGCAACGGTGAGCAGTACACGGAAGAGGCCTCCCGCAACCACGTCCAGGAAGTCGTCACCCCGGCGGTCCGCGGGGCCATCCTGGACGCCAACGGCGTTCCGCTGGCGGACAACGAGAACCGCCTGGTCGTCTCCGCCGACCGCACCGAGCTGCTGAAGCAACCGGACGACGGCGAGGCGGTGCTGGCCCGCGTGGCCGGGGTGCTCGGGATGAAGGAGAAGGACGTCACCGACAAGGTGCGGCTGTGCGACGCGCAGACCCCGCAGCCGTGCTGGAACGGATCGCCCTACCAGCCCATCCCGATCAGCGACGAGGCCACGAGCCAGCAGGCCCTGCAGATCGTCGAACGCCCCGACCAGTTCCCCGGGATCACCGCGGAACCCACCGCGGTGCGACGCTACGGCAAGCCGAAGGGCGCCAAGACCGCCCAGGTCCTCGGCTACCTCTCCCCGGTCTCGGACGAGGAGATCGCCGAGCGGGAGGCGTCGGGCAAGCCCCCGCTGCTGCGTTCCGACCAGATCGGCCGTGCCGGCCTCGAGCGCACCTACGACAGCGAGCTGCGCGGCACCGCGGGGGTGACCCGGCACGAGGTGGACAACCTCGGCAGGGTCATCGGCAAGGCCGGAAGCACCCCGGCCAAGCCCGGCTCCACCGTGGTGACCAGCATCGACTCGCGGGTCCAGGCCCTTGCCGAGAAGGAACTGGTCCAGGCCATGAAGGAGGCCCGCACCCAGTTCGACCACAACACCGGCCGCAACTACAAGGCGGACTCGGGCGCCATCGTGGTGATGGAGGCCAAGACCGGGAGGGTGGTCGCCATGGCCAGCGCCCCCACCTACGACCCCAACGTCTGGGTGGGTGGGATCGACGCTGACGAGTACCGGAAGCTGACCGGGGAGAAGTCCAACTACCCGCTGCTCAACCGGGCCACCCAGGGGCAGGCGGCCCCCGGGTCGATCTTCAAGGTGGTGTCCACCGCGGCGGCCGTGCGCGCCGGCTATCCCCTGGACGGCCGGTACGACTGCAGCTCGGCCTTCGACATCGAGGGTCACAGCTTCAAGAACTTCGAGTCCCAGAGCTACGGCCCGATCTCCCTGGGCCGCGCCCTGGAGGTCTCCTGCGACACGGTCTTCTACCGGCTCGCCTACCAGGAGTGGAAGAAGGACGGCGGGAACGACCCCAAGAAGCCCAAGGACTGGTTCTTCCGCACCGCCAAGGACTTCGGTCTCGGCTCGGCGACCGGCGTGGACCTGCCCTCCGAGGCCGACGGCCGGATTCCGGACCGGAAGTGGAAGAAGGACTACTACGACCTCAACAAGGACGCCTGGTGCGAGCAGGCGAAGTCCAAGAAGGACGACTACGGCACCGCCATCGCCCGGGAGAACTGCGCCGAGGGCTTCCGGATGCGCGCGGGTGACACGGTGAACTTCTCCATCGGGCAGGGCGACACCCTGGTGACGCCGATCCAGATGGCCAGCATCTACGCGGCGATCAGCAACGGCGGCACCATCTACGAGCCGGCCGTGGGCAAGGCGGTGATCAGCCCCGACGGCGCCCGGGTGAAGGAGCTCAAGCCCAAGGTCAAGGGGAAGTTGCCGATAAGCCGCAAGACCCGTGACTACATGGACGAGGCACTGGCCGGCGTGGCCACCCGGGGCACCGCTGCCTGGCGGTTCGGCGGCTGGCCCCAGGCCAAGATCCCCATGCACGCCAAGACCGGTACCGCCGAGGTGTACGGCAAGCAGACGACCTCCTGGTTCGCCACGTACACCAAGGAGTACTCGATCGTGATGACGATCTCCCAGGGAGGCACCGGCTCCGGCGCCTCCGCGCCCGCGGTGCGGAAGATCTACAACGCGCTCTACGGCGTGGACGGGGGCGGCGGCGTCAACAAGAAGAACGGGCTGCTGCCGAAGCCGAAGACCGAGCTGCCGAAGATCAACAAGGACGGCACCATCCAGCAGGCCGACCTGGACAAGAAGCGACGCTCCTGGCGGGACACCAAGACGCCGTCCGCCCCGACGAGCACCCCCGGCGCGGGCACGACGGACCTCGACGACGCGCTGCCCCCCAGCAGCAGCGACCAGGCGCTGGCCCCCGCCGGCGGGTCCGGCGCGGTCCCGCCGGTGCTCGCCGCCCTGCCCGCAGACCGCCCCCACCGTGTCCAGCACGCCCGGAAGCGCCCATGACCAGCACCGGCTACTCCGTCGCCCGGTACTCCCCGCCCCGCTCCTCGCTGGGCCGGCTGCTCGCCCGTGACTCCTGGCTGTGGCGCATGGACTGGGTGATGGTGATCGCCGCCCTGATGCTGTCCGGCCTGGGGACCGTGCTGGTGTGGTCCGCCACCCGGAACCGCACCGAGCTCACCCACGGTGACCAGTACTACTTCCTGTTCCGCAACGTGGTCAACGTGGTGATAGGGCTGGTCCTGGCCGGTGCGGTCATGGCCATCGGGCACCGCCGGCTGCGCAGCGCGGTCCCGGCGTTCTACATCCTGTCGATCCTGCTGCTCGGGGCGGTGCTCACTCCCCTGGGCACCACCATCAACGGCGCGCACGCCTGGCTGGTGGTCGGCGGCGGCTTCACCATCCAGCCGGCGGAGTTCGCCAAGATCACCATCATCCTGGGGATGGCGGTGCTGCTGGCCACCAAGGTGGACACCGGCGACCGGGAACACCCCGACCACCGCACCGTCCTGTACGCCCTGGCGCTGGCCGCGCTCCCGATGGGCGTGGTCCTGCTGATGCCGGACATGGGTTCGGTCATGGTGATGGCCATCGTGGTGCTGGGGGTGCTGCTGGCGTCCGGCGCCTCCAACCGGTGGGTGGTCGGCCTGATCGGCACCGGTGTGGCGGGGGCGGTGCTGATCTGGCAGCTCGGCGTCCTGGACGAGTACCAGATCAACCGGTTCGCGGCGTTCGCCAACCCGGCCCTCGACCCCGCGGGCGTCGGCTACAACACCAACCAGGCCAGGATCGCCATCGGCTCCGGCGGGCTGCTGGGCAAGGGGCTGCTGCACGGCAGCCAGACCACCGGGCAGTTCGTCCCCGAACAGCAGACCGACTTCATCTTCACCGTCGCCGGGGAGGAACTGGGCTTCGTCGGGGCCGGCGGGCTGATCCTGCTGATCGGCGTCGTGCTCTGGCGGGCCTGCGCCATCGCCCGGAACGCCAAGGACCTCTACAGCACGATAGTGGCCGCGGGGGTGGTGTCCTGGTTCGCCTTCCAGGCGTTCGAGAACATCGGGATGGCGCTGGGCATCATGCCCGTGGCCGGACTTCCGCTGCCGTTCGTCTCCTACGGCGGGACGTCGATGTTCGCGGTCTGGATAGCGGTGGGGCTCCTCCAGTCCATCCGCCTGCAACGCCCCGTCTCCGCGTGACCGGGAGCAGGTCCCGCCGCGGTGCCCGGTACGCGTGCCTCCGGCTCCCCCTGGCGGCCACCCGTGCCCCCCGGGGGGAGCCGGAGGACGTCGTCGGTGACCCGCTCGGCGGGTTAGGGTTGGGGACCACACTCCCCACCCGCTCACGAGAGACACAGCGATGCCTGTCGAGTCGGTCTTCCCGCGCCTGGAAGCGCTCCTCCCGCACGTGCAGAAGCCCATCCAGTACGTCGGGGGCGAGCTCAACTCCACGGTCAAGGACTGGGACTCCTGCGACGTCCGCTGGGCGCTGATGTACCCGGACGCCTACGAGGTGGGCCTGCCCAACCAGGGCGTCATGATCCTCTACGAGGTGCTCAACGAGCGCGACGGAGTGCTGGCGGAGCGGACCTACAGCGTCTGGCCCGACCTCGAGGCGCTGATGCGGCAGCACGGCGTGCCCCAGTTCACCGTGGACGCCCACCGCCCGGTCGGCGCGTTCGACGCGTTCGGCGTCAGCTTCTCCACGGAGCTGGGCTACACCAACCTGCTCGCCGCCCTGGACCTCGCCGGCATCCCCCTGCGCGCCGCGGACCGCGGGCCCGACGACCCGATCGTGATCGCCGGTGGGCACGCCGCGTTCAACCCCGAGCCGATCGCCGACTTCCTGGACTGCGCCGTGGTCGGCGACGGGGAGCAGGCGGTCCTGGAGATCACCGAGGTGATCCGGGCCTTCAAGGCGGAGGGCCGGCCCGGTGGGCGCGAGGAACTGCTGCTCCGCCTGGCCAGGACCGGTGGGGTGTACGTGCCGCGGTTCTACGACGTGGAGTACCTGCCGGACGGCCGGATCGGCCGGGTGGTGCCGAACCGCTCCGGCGTGCCCTGGAGGGTCGCCAAGCACACCGTGATGGACCTGGACCAGTGGCCCTACCCCAAGAAGCCCCTGGTGCCGCTGGCGGAGACCGTGCACGAGCGGATGTCGGTGGAGATCTTCCGGGGCTGCACCCGGGGGTGCCGCTTCTGCCAGGCGGGCATGATCACTCGTCCGGTGCGGGAGCGTTCGATCACCGGGATCGGGGAGATGGTGGACCGGGGCCTGAAGGCGACCGGTTTCGAGGAGGTCGGGCTGCTCTCGCTCTCCTCGGCCGACCACTCCGAGATCGCCGACATCACCAGGGGCCTCGCCGACCGGTACGAGGACGACAAGATCGGCCTCTCCCTGCCGTCCACCCGGGTGGACGCCTTCAACATCGACCTGGCCAACGAGCTGACCAGGAACGGGCGCCGGTCCGGGCTGACCTTCGCCCCCGAGGGCGGGTCCGAGCGGATTCGCCGGGTCATCAACAAGATGGTCTCCGAGGAGGACCTGATCCGCACGGTCGCGACCGCCTACGGCAACGGCTGGCGCCAGGTGAAGCTGTACTTCATGTGCGGCCTGCCCACCGAGACCGACGAGGACGTGCTCCAGATCGCCGAGATGGCCAAGAAGGTGATCGCCAAGGGGCGTGAGGTCTCCGGCCGCTCCGACATCCGCTGCACGGTCTCCATCGGGGGCTTCGTGCCCAAGCCGCACACCCCGTTCCAGTGGGCGCCGCAGCTCGGCGCGGAGGAGACGGACGCCCGGCTGGAGAAGCTGCGCGACGCGATCCGTGCGGACCGCAGGTACGGGCGGTCCATCGGGTTCCGCTACCACGACGGCAAGCCGGGGATCGTCGAGGGCCTGCTCTCCCGAGGCGACCGCCGCCTGGGCCGGGTGATCCAGGCCGTGTACGACAGCGGCGGGCGCTTCGACGGCTGGCGCGAGCACTTCTCGTTCGACCGCTGGATGGAGTGCGCCGAGCGGGTGCTGGCCGACGAGGTGGTGGACGTCGCCTGGTACACCACCCGGGAGCGGGGCTACGAGGAGGTCCTGCCCTGGGACCACCTCGACTCGGGTCTGGACAAGGACTGGCTCTGGGAGGACTGGCAGGACGCCCTGGAGGAGGTCGAGGTCGAGGACTGCCGGTGGACCCCGTGTTTCGACTGCGGCGTGTGTCCCCAATTCGACACATGGCCACAACTGAGCCCCACGGCGGGTAAGAGCCTGCTCTCCCTGACCCTCATCAACACCGGTAGGGAGGGGAAGTGAGCAGGTCAGGGAGGCCGTTACCTGCCCCTGAGCGGGCCCGTGAGGCGGTAGCCGAGGCCCTGGCCAAGCTGTCCGAGAATGAGCGGGAGCAGGCCGTACAGGCGCTCTCTCGGATGGGTGCTCGACGTATGGAACGAACCCCTGCCCCCGCTCCTCGTACGCCGCTACCGACAGAGACAGAAGCGTCCCGAGTGTCCGTCTCCGCCTCAATCGAGTGGGTGTAGCCGGACCCCTGTCCACATGCAGGAAAGAGCCCCGACCTCCCCGAGTCGTTCATGACCCGGAAGAGCTGGGGCTCTGTGTGTTGGCGCTGCTGTGTGGTCGACAGGGGCTCTGTGCTGTACGCAGGGACCCCGCTTGCCGGTGGGTGACAGACGGGGTCTCGAAGGTGAGCCGGCTACGGAGGGTCGACGCTGGCCAGTGCGGAGAGTGATCGGCGCGCCAGAGCCTCACAGCTCGACAGCGAACGCGTCCTCCTTGATGACGAGCCGGTCTCGCGCATCCTTGGGGAGGAGGACTCGAAGGCTCACGTCCGGGGCACGCTGCCCCTTCACCTTCGTGCGGGTCACCTCGCACTTGATGCCGACTCGACGGGTGTCCTCTTCCAGCGCTTCGAGCCCTCCCGACTCCCAGCGTTCGCGCCACGTCTCGCCGTTGTGGACGTTCTCCCATCTGTCTTGAAGGGTCACAGGGTCGACGGCATCCAAATCCTTCAAGAGCTTGTCCAGCGTCGCCTGAGCCTGCTCCCGAGCGAACGCTGAAGGGGCGTACCGTCCTCCCGGTTCGAGCTCCTTCATGTAGTACGCCGCCGACTCCTTCAGCCGCTTCACTTCCGACCGCGCCTCCGACGCCTCGGCGTACTCGCGCACCTGCACGGGGAAGCTGCCGAGAGCTTTCAGGAGGCGTTGCGAGAGAGCGAGGTAGAGGGCATCGGGGGCAGGGACGCCGAGCCCTCCGCTCTTACAGTCGGTGCACCGCATGTAGGAGTAGGAGCGCCCCTTGTTCGAGGTCTTCTTGACGAGCATGTGTCCCTTGCAGTCCGCGCACACGATGACCCCCAGGAAGCGGGTCGCCCCTCCCGGCTGCCGAGTCGGCTGTTTCCTCGATCGGCCGTCGAGCACCGCCTGAAGAGAGTCGAACTCCTCCTGAGTGAAGATTTCCGGAGCGACCCATATCGGCTTGCCCTGCCTGTCGAGCACGAACCGAGAGCGGCGCACTCCTCCGTTCTTGTGCTCCTCGGTGCGGTAGCCGAGCGTGGCAGGGTTGCGGAGACGGCGGAGGAGAGTCGTCGTCGTGAGCCCTTCGCTCATGAGTCCCGAACGAACCATGCACCGGACCATGAACCGAGCCGACCGACCGCGCAGAGCCATGCGCCGAGCCCAGTGCAGAGCCGTGCGCGCGTCGGGGTCGACGGCCAGCCGGGGGCGTCCATCCTTTCCCTCTTCCGTGACGTAGCCGTACGCAGGCTTGCCGACGAGCCACGCATCCTGAGTCTTGGCGTACTCCCACAGGGACGTGACGCGGGTCGACGTGTTGCCCGCCTCGATCTCCGCGATACCGCCGATGACCGTAACGAGAACCTTGCCGATGGTCGTAGACAGGTCGATCGGGTCGTTCTTCGATACGAGGTTCTTCCCGTATCGCTCCGCCCACTGGACCATGACCGAGAGGTCCGACAGGTTGCGGATGAAGCGGTCCAGCTTCCAGAAGAGCAGAGCATCGAACTCAGGTGCTCGGTCGTTCAGCCACTCGCCGAGGCTCTTGCGCTTCCACGGCGGAACCTTCGTTGCCGAGACGTTCAGGTCCGATGCGACGCCGACGACCCGAAACCCCTTCTCCCTGGCGTGTAGGCGTAGGTCGAGCTCCTGCCGGACGGGGGACGTCGTCTCGTCGGTGAACACGGACAGGCGGACCGAGAGCAGGGCTCGGGGGGCGTCCTCGGGGAGCAGGGCCTCGGCCTTCTTCAGCTCCTCCAGTAGCGCCAGGTCTGCCGGTGTCCACTCGGCCTCGACGTCGTACGCAGCCCGCTCGGCCGCCGTTGCTCGCTTGCTCTTCGTTGCCATGACCAGCAGGCTACCGGTTGTGGCTATGTTTCACTCTGTCCACAGATAGACACTTCCATCCACGGTAGGAAGCTGTTGCCGCTCACCGTGTCGAACTCCGTGGCGGGGGCCACCACCGACTCGTGAGGCCGTGCCTCCGGGGGCGCCGTCCGCAGCCCGGTGGCACGCCACAGCGTCCGGTCGCGGGGCCCTGCCCGTGGGGTGAGCGCGTCGGCGCCGAGGCATCGGCGGGATGCTCGGCCCCGACGCGCCGGTCTTCCGTGACGGACCCGCCGGGTGGCTCAGCCCACACACCCCGGTACGGGGTTCAGGCTGCCCGCGCAGTTGGTGGGAGTGTTCCCGCGGACCCGGCTGGACTCCAGGAGCACCGCGATGCCGGAGTTGAGGATGCCTCCCGGCGCGGCGTCCGCGGTGTTGTCGTTGATGTTGCTCCGGAACACCCGCGTGGTGCCGAGGATGTTCGCCAGGCCCCCTCCCTTGCCGGCGTGGTTCTCGACGACGTTGCTGCTGAGGACCTGGAGGCGACCGCGGCTGGCGATCCCGCCGCCCAGGCTCTGGGCGGTGTTGTCGATGACGCGGCTCGAGGCCACGGTCATGGTCGCGTCGTTGGAGATGCCGCCGCCGTTGACGATGGCCTGGTTGCCCATGATGTTGCTTGAGGTGATCTCGGTGACGGCGCTCTTGGTGGTGCCGATGCCACCCCCGACCAGGGCCCTGTTGCCGGTGATGTTGCCCGCCGTGAGGGTGAGTCGGCCGTGGTTGAGGATGCCGCCGCCGATGAAGTTCGGGGAGTCACCGCCGGAGATGGTGACCGCGTCCAGCGCCAGGCTTCCGCGGACGGTGAGGATGGTGAAGGAGGGGGCGGTGGTGTCGCGGGTGATGGTGGATCGGTTGGCGTCGATGACCAGGCGTCCGGTGATGTCGGGTAGGGGTGTGGTGAGGGTGTAGGTGCAGCCGGGGCGGAGGGAGAGGCTTCCGCCGCCGGCGTTGTTGGCG
>NZ_KB904693.1 GCF_000380165.1 Wenjunlia vitaminophila DSM 41686 | reverse complement strand
GCCTTCTCCTTGCCCTTCTCGACCACGTCCTCAACCGGATCAGGAACGAAGTCACCCGCGTCGAAAGGACCCAACCCCAAGCCCACCCCAGCCCCCCGGGACCTCTGCGGCCAAACCACGTGACCAGCCGACTACCTTGCGTTCCCCGCCCGTCAACACCGTACTCATCCATCACTCGTCAGGGGCGTGGTCCGGACAGGAGGCGGTGCGGCCACAGCCGCCCGTGGGGCGTTGGCCGGGATGGGAAGTGGTGGCGCGTGGTCCTGTGAGCAACAGGCGCCACACCGGCTAGGTCAACGTCCCGACGTGGGTGACAAAGGAGGCCCAGGCCTCCGCAGTGAAGGTGAGCTGGGGGCCGTGGGGGTCCTTGGAGTCACGAACGTGGATGGTGTCGGGCGTGCGGGCCACTTCGACGCAGTCATTGCTGTTGCTGGCGCTGTAGGTGCTCTTGAACCAGTCCAGTTCGGATGGCTTGCAGGTCATGTTTCTCCCAGCAGATTGCCGATGAAGGCCAGCGACTCACACGGGGACAAGGCCTGAGCCCGGAGGATTCCGTGCCTGTGTTCTAGGATTTGAACCGACGTGGGGGTGGAAATCGGCCCTCGGGGAGTACCCGAACGGAAATCAGCGGTAGCCGCTGACGTAACCCACTCGTCACCGAGCGGGCTCGGTCTCCGCACGCGGACAGGGGACTTCACCGTTCTGAAGGGCGGCGAAGTCGGCGTGTGCTGCCTCGACGGCTGCGGGGTGCGTCTCACGCTTGGCGTGCTCGGCGAGTGCCCGGTAAACGCTGGCCACCGAGGGGTTCTGTCCCTTGCGCTTGCCGGTGTCTGGCAAAGGGTCGTTCGCGAGAGGCCCCGCCGATCAAGGACTCGCCCGATCCTCGATCACTCCTCGGCGGTCAGCGCTCGCAGTGGGCCGGAGGCCAGGACTCTGGTGACGAAGTTCGCCAACTGTGCCCGCATTCTTTCCCGCGGAATGCGCTCTTCTCCGGCCAGGTGCTCGACGAGGTCGGCTCGTGTGGCGGCGAGCAGGGCATGGGCGGTGAAGTCGCTGTCGGTCAGGCCGGGGATCTGCTCCAGTACGGCTCGGAGCAGGCTGTGCCACGGCTCGTAGTGCTCCGCCCGGTACGGGCTGCTGCTCCCGCCTTCCTCCAGGGCCAGCGCGAGGCGCCGATTGTCGAGTTTGAAGCACAGGACGGCGTCGAGCAGGGCGGGTACGCGATCGTGCGGTGGGGTCGCGGGTCCCAGGGGTGGTGGGCCGGTCTCGACCGCCTGCCTGATCGGTTCGAGCCGTGCCTCATACAGTGCGCGGAGCAGCCCGGCGCGATCGCCGAAGGCCCGGAAGAGCGTGCCCTTGCCGACGCCGGCCGCGGTCGCGACGTCGGCCATGGTGACGTCCTCGGCACTCTCACGGCGGGTGAAGAGGGCGTCGGCGGCCACGAGCACGGCCTCCCGGTTGCGGATGGCGTCCTTGCGAGACGACTGGCGTTCGGGCATGCCGCTCCTCCCTTTCGCAAAACGGACCTGCGGTCCGTATCATTGAAGCGGACCTAGGGTCCGGATTCTGTGACTGGAGGATACCCATGTCCGCACCGACCTCCCCGGCAGGTCTGTACCGCCACAGCCTGCGACTGCTGCTCGACAAGGACATTCCCGCGTGGGTCGCCCTGTGGGCCGAGGACGGCCTCATGGAGTTCCCCTTCGCCCCCGACGGCTGGCCCCGGCGTCTGGAGGGCAAGGAGGCCATCGCCGCCTACATGCGCCACTACCCCGAGCACATCGACCTGCACGACTTCCCCCACCTACGCATCCACCAGACCACCGATCCGGCGACCATCGTGGTCGAGATGCGCGGCGTCGGCCGCCTGGTGGAGAGCGACGCTCCCTTCGACATGACCTACATCGCCGTCGTGACCGTTCGAGACGGACACCTCATCTCCTACCGCGACTACTGGAACCCCCTCGCCGTCCAGGAACCCGGCACCGACTTCACCAGGAGCAGCCGATGACCACCGCCGGCACCACTTTGGTCATCGGCGCCACCGGCACCACCGGCAGCCGCACCGCGGCACAGCTGACGGCCGCGGGTCACCGCGTCAAAGCCGCCAGCCGCCGGGCCACCCCGGTCGCCGGCACCGAGCCGGTCCCCTTCGACTGGTACGACCCCGCCACCCACGCGGCCGCCCTCGACGGCGTCGACGGCGTCTACCTCATACCGCCCGTGGGTGACTCCGACCCCGCGACGATCATGCTGCCGTTCCTCCGTCAGGCCCGCACCGCCGGTGTGCACCGCGCGGTGCTGCTGAGCTCCTCGGCCATCCCTGAGGGCGGCCCGGCGGTGGGAACGGTGCACCAGGCCCTGCCCGGTCTGTTCGAACAGTGGGCGGTACTGCGGCCCTCGTGGTTCATGCAGAACTTCACCGGCGAGCACGCGCACGCCCGCAGCATCCGCGACGAGGGCATCATCCGGACCGCCACCGGAAGCGGCCGGGTCGGCTTCGTCGACGCCGAGGACATCGCGGCCGTCGCCGTCCGCGCTCTGACCGACGAGCAGGCCCCCAACACCGATCTCGTCCTCACCGGACCCGAGGCACTCGGCTACGACGACATCGCCGCGATCATCACCGAGGTCACCGGTCGGTCCGTGGTGCACCACCGTCTGTCCTACGAGCAGATGTGCGATCACCTCACGACGCAGGTCCCGGTGCGGTTCGCCGCAATGCTGGCCGGCATGGACCGTGCCATCGCCGGAGGGGCGGAGGACCGCATCACCGACGCCGTCCAGCGCCTCACCGGTCGGCCCCCGCGCGCCTTTCGGGCCCTCCTTGGGAGGGAGACGCGATGCAGCAGCTGATGTTCCAGGACGATCAGCAGTTCTGGTTCGAGACCCTGCGTAATCTCGGCCTGGTCGTCTACGACGGTTCGGACGTCGGCGGACAGGAACGCGGTTACCACGTCCTGACCTTCGACGGCCCCGGGCAGCCCACACCAGCGGGGGAGACGGCTCTGTGCGCGGCATCGGTGGGGCACTTGGGCCACCGACGCCTCGACTCACCGTGACGCACAAGGCAGTCCGGCCCGGAGTCATAAACGGTGACTCCGGGCGGGACCGCTTTCGGCTGCACGGGCTCGCGGCCATCCGCGCTCGTCGTCGTCCATCTCGTCGTCGCTGTGCGGGTCGCGCAGCTGCCGCGGTCCCGGAGCCGGCGGCCGGGTGAAGGCGTAGCGGCTCAGGAAGTTGATGTGGCCGTACTGGAGCGGAGAGAGGCGAGCAATCAGCTCATCGGTGATCGGGAAGCCGTCGGCAGCCAACTGCTTGACGGCGGTGTCGATGTAGGGGCTGTTGAACAGCACCACCGCGTTCAGAGCCATACCGAGCGCGCCGAGCTGGTCCTCCATGCCCTCGCGGTAGTGCTGGTGCGGTTCGCCGCGCTGCCCGAAGAAAATCTTCCGGTCGAGGCGGTGGCGTGCCTCGGTGACGTTGAGCTGAGCGCCGATCATCCGCCGGTATCCCTCGTCCGAGACGAACTGGAGCAGGTCAGGGTCTTGAAGATCCGCCCGTAATGGGCGAACGCGTCGCCCAGCCCCGTCGGCTTGCCGTCCCGGGAGGGCATGCGGATCAGGTCGTGGCCGCGGCTGCGCTGCTTCACGCGGCTGACGAATGGGACCTTGCGCTGCTTCCCTTCCCGACTCGCTGATCAGTGGTGACCCTTCTCCGGGGTGTCGGTGGGGTCTTCGAGCGGCTGGCCGGGGCGTTCAGGAGCTTCTCGATTCGGCCGGCGGTGCAGTGGTGACGCTCGACTTCGCGTGTCCAGCCGTGATTGGCGGCGTCGGTGGCGAGGGCGTTCTCGACCGACCTTGCGTCTTGCCCGTGGCCATGGGGCGTAGGCCGGAGTCGTGACGAACGTCGCGCAGGTCAGGTAGAGGTCGCACGCACGGGGCCCCTCGGCGGGGAGCCACAGGCAGTGCCCGAGTTCGAGTGCCGGGGCCGCAGGTGCCGAGGGCGCAGGTGCGCTGCCCGGCGGGGACAGGGCGGCCAGTGCCCCCGCTCCAGAACTGCGACTCTGGTGATCGGGCCTTCCGCGCCGCGGAACCGGGACGCTGCCGGGACTGCCGCGAAGGTACCCGGCGACGGTCCGGGGTTCCGGCTCCGTTCACCGCGGCGTGAGGGTGTGGGGGTTCCGGGGCCGGGTGCCAGGCGCGGGGGTGTGAGCCACCACCTCGTTAGCATGAAACGCAGGAACTTCGGCAACCAGCCGAGCCGCCGCCAGCGAGGAGCGAGCACCGTGACGATCGCTCCTGGCCGCCCACAGCACGACGCCTTCGTCTACCAGGCGATGCGGGACGTCACCGAGCGGATGCGGCACAGCGTCCCCGGCAAGCTCGAGGTCACCAGGGAAGGGATCGTGCACGACATGACGTTCCCGAAGGGACCGCACGAGCTGACGGCGGCGCGTATCAGTCGGCGGCTGGAGCGGGTGATGCCGGAAGGGCTGCTGGCGCACACCGGCACACCGGATGTGGAGGATGCCCGCGAAGGAGTGCTGCGCCATCCGGACATCATGGTGATCTCCGAGGCCGACATGGAGGTGGAGGGGTCCTTTGACCCTCGCACCCTGATCGCCGCCGTCGAGGTGGTCTCCTGCTCCAACCCGGACAACGACTGGGTGGGGAAGATGCGGGACTACCCGCTGCTCGGGGTCCCGCTGTACGTCGTCTTCGACCCCCGCACGGGTGAGGGCGCCGTGCTGTCCGACATCCATCCCACGCCGACCGGGCCCCGCTACGCGACCAGGAAGGACTTCGTGTACGGGGAGGACGTCACGATCGGCGAGTGGACGATCTCCACGGACGGTCTGCCGCGGTACCGGTAGCCCGGGCCGGGGCGCCCGGGGCCGGGGCTCGGGGCCGAGCGACGCCGCCTGCCGGGCCGGACCGTGAGCCGCAGGGGCTTCAGCGACCGCGTGACGCGGTCCCCAGGGGTCCGGCCGGCCAGCGGCGAGCGGGGCCGGCCGGTGTCAGGCCGACCACGCTCAGGGCCGGACCACTCACAGCCGGACCGCTCAGCGGAGGCCACCGGGTCAGTCGATGACCGCGGTGGCTTCCACCTCGACCAGGAGGTCGGGCCCGGCCAGGGCCGCGACGCCGATCCCCGTGAGCGGCGGGGCGGAGGTGATCCCCAGCTTCGCGGACGCCCGGGCGACCCCCTCGACGAAGAGGGGCATCTTGTCGGGGGTCCAGTCGACGAGGTAGACGGTGAGCTTCACCACGTTGTCGAACGAGGCACCAGCCTCGGCCAGGGCCGTGCCGACGTTGAGGTAGGCCTGCTCGACCTGAGCGGCGAGGTCGCCCACGCCGACCGTGTGGCCGTCGGCGCCCCAGGCGACCTGCCCGGCCATGAAGACCAGCTTCGAGCCGGTCGCAACCGACACCTGCCGGTAGAGGTCGATCTTGGGAAGTCCTTCGGGGTCCACCAGAGTGATGGCCATGGCTGGCTCTCCTTGTCATGTGAGCCTGTGGGCTCGCATCTGTCGAGAGATCCTTACGATCTCTTGCGGTTACAAGGTAACCATAGGAGAGTGTGTGCTGACGTGGAAGAACGCACTTATAAGTGACTGGGGAACCTCATGGTGACCACACAGCCCAAGGGCTCACCCGACGAAGCAGACCTGACGCGCGCCGACTCCCTGGCACGGGAGATCTTCTCGGACATCGCCAACAAGTGGGCACTGCTGATCATCGAGACGCTGGGGGAGCGCACCATGCGCTTCAGTGAACTGCGGAACGAGGTCGAGGGCATCAGCCACAAGATGCTCACCCAGAACCTACGCATGCTGGAGCGCAACGGACTGGTCGAGCGGCATGTGCACCCCACCGTGCCGCCGCGGGTCGACTACACCCTCACCCAGCCCGGCCAAGCCCTCCGGGCCACCGTGGACGGGATGTGCGACTGGACCCACCGGTACTTTGGCCACATCGAGGCGGCCCGCCACCGCTTCGGCACCTGACGGGCGAGGCGCTCCCCGGGGGCTCCCAGGTCCGGGGTGGGCTCGCGGGGCAGGGCATGCGAAAGGGGCCCGCACGACCGTGGTCGTGCGGGCCCCTTTGAGGCGCAGGATCCTCGGAACTACTTGAGGATCTTGGTGACCTGTCCGGCGCCCACCGTCCGGCCACCCTCACGGATGGCGAACTTCAGGCCCTCTTCCATGGCGACGGGCTGGATCAGCTCGACCGTCATGCCGGTGTTGTCGCCCGGCATGACCATCTCGGTGCCCTCGGGGAGGGTCACCACGCCGGTCACGTCCGTGGTACGGAAGTAGAACTGCGGACGGTAGTTGTTGAAGAACGGGGTGTGGCGACCACCCTCGTCCTTCGACAGGATGTAGGCCTGGGCCTCGAACGAGGTGTGCGGGGTGACCGAGCCCGGCTTGATGACGACCTGGCCGCGCTCGACGTCCTCGCGCTTGATGCCGCGGAGCAGCAGACCGACGTTCTCACCGGCCTGGCCCTCGTCGAGGAGCTTGCGGAACATCTCGATGCCGGTGACCGTGGTGGAGGTCTTCTCCGGCCGGATGCCCACGATGTCCACGGTCTCGTTGACCTTCAGGACACCGCGCTCGATGCGGCCGGTCACCACGGTGCCGCGACCGGTGATGGTGAAGACGTCCTCGATCGGCATCAGGAACGGCTTGTCGACGTCCCGCTCCGGGGTGGGGATGGCCTCGTCCACCTGGTGCATCAGGTCAACGAGCTTGGCACCCCACTCGGTGTCGCCCTCGAGGGCCTTGAGCGCCGAGACGCGGACCACGGGGATGTCGTCGCCCGGGTACTCGTACTCGGAGAGCAGCTCGCGGACCTCGAGCTCGACGAGCTCCAGGATCTCCTCGTCGTCCACCATGTCGGCCTTGTTCAGGGCCACCACGATGGACGGCACGCCGACCTGGCGGGCCAGGAGCACGTGCTCCTTGGTCTGCGGCATCGGGCCGTCGGTCGCGGCGACCACCAGGATGGCGCCGTCCATCTGCGCCGCACCGGTGATCATGTTCTTGATGTAGTCCGCGTGACCGGGGCAGTCGACGTGCGCGTAGTGACGCGACTCGGTCTGGTACTCGACGTGCGCGATGGAGATGGTGATACCGCGCTGCCGCTCCTCCGGCGCCTTGTCGATCTGGTCGAACGGCGTGAAGGGGTTCAGCTCCGGGTACGCGTCGTGCAGCACCTTGGTAATCGCCGCGGTGAGCGTGGTCTTACCGTGGTCGATGTGACCGATGGTGCCGATGTTGACGTGCGGCTTAGTCCGCTCGAACTTCGCCTTCGCCACTGGGGTCCTCCTGTGGACTGGTATCTGAGCGCCATACGCGGTACGGCTGCCAGTTGGGTCTACCGAACCGGCCAGGACCCCGAGGGGGATGCCCTTGACCGCTTCGCTTTGGGCCGGCTACCGGGGTCCCACCGCACACCACAGACGGTGTGCGGCGGTTTGTCCCGAGCCTAGTGCTTCAGCCTAGGTGCTGAGCAACGGAGTGTTACTCGCCCCTGGACTTCGCGATGATCTCCTCCGCGACGTTGCGCGGAACCTCGGCGTAGGAGTCGAACTGCATCGAGTAGCTGGCCCGACCCGAGGTCTTGCTGCGGAGGTCACCGACGTAACCGAACATCTCCGACAGCGGCACGAGGGCCTTGACCACCCGTGCGCCGCTGCGCTCGTCCATGGCCTGGATCTGGCCACGGCGCGAGTTCAGGTCACCGATGACGTCACCCATGTAATCCTCGGGCGTGGTCACCTCGACGGCCATCATCGGCTCGAGCAGAGCCGGGCTGGCCTTGCGGGCTGCCTCCTTGAACGCCATCGAACCGGCGATCTTGAAGGCGAGCTCGGAGGAGTCCACCTCGTGGTAGGCGCCGTCGAGCAGCGTGACCCGGACCCCGACCAGCGGGTACCCGGCGAGCACGCCGAACTCCATGGCCTCCTGGCACCCGGCGTCCACCGACGGGATGTACTCCCTGGGAACCCGGCCACCAGTGATTTTGTTCACGAACTCGTAGTTGCCGTCGCCGCCCTCGAGGGGCTCGATGGCGATCTGCACCTTCGCGAACTGACCGGAGCCACCGGTCTGCTTCTTGTGGGTGTAGTCAACCCGCTCGACGCCCTTGCGGATCGTCTCGCGGTAGGCCACCTGCGGCTTGCCGACGTTGGCCTCGACCTTGAACTCCCGCCGCATGCGGTCGACCAGGACGTCGAGGTGGAGTTCGCCCATCCCCTTGATGATGGTCTGCCCGGTCTCCTCGTCCGTGTGGACCTGGAACGACGGGTCCTCCTCGGCCAGGCGCTGGATGGCCACACCCAGCTTCTCCTGGTCGCCCTTGGACTTGGGCTCGATGGCCACCTCGATGACCGGAGCCGGGAAGTTCATGGACTCCAGGATGATCTGGTTCGACGCGTCACAGAGCGTCTCGCCGGTGGTGGTGTCCTTCAGGCCCATCACCGCGACGATGTCGCCCGCGCCCACACTGGCGATCTCCTCACGCTTGTTGGCGTGCATGCGGTAGATCTTGCCGATGCGCTCCTTGCGGCCCTTGACGGAGTTCAGCACCTGGGTGCCGGCCTCCAGGACGCCGGAGTAGACGCGCAGGTACGTGAGCTTGCCCAGGTGCGGGTCGCTCATGATCTTGAAGGCCAGCGCGGCGAACGGCTCGTCGGTGCTCGGCTTGCGGGTGAGCACCGTCTCCTCGTCGCCGACCTTGTGGCCCTCGACCGCCTCGATGTCCAGCGGCGACGGCAGGTACCGCACGACCGCGTCGAGCAGGGGCTGCACGCCCTTGTTCTTGAACGCGGTGCCACAGAAGACCGGGGTGAACGCACGGGCGATGGTGGCCCGACGGATCGCCGCGATGAGCTGCTCCTCGGTGGGCTCGGTGCCCTCCAGGTACAGCTCCATCATCTCCTCGTCGGACTCCGCCACGGTCTCCAGGAGCTTGTCGCGGTACTCCTGAGCGGCCTCGAGGTGGGTCTGCGGGATGTCAACGACCTCGTACATCTCGCCCTTGGCCGCCTCGGCGGGCCAGACCAGGCCCCTCATGGAGACCAGGTCCACCACGCCCTTGAAGTCCGCCTCGGCCCCGATGGGGAGCTGCATGACCAGCGGGGTGGCGTTCAGCCGGTCCACGATCATGTCCACGCAGCGGTGGAACTCCGCGCCGGTCCGGTCGAGCTTGTTGACGAAGCAGATCCGCGGCACACCGTAGCGGTCGGCCTGGCGCCACACCGTCTCGGACTGCGGCTCCACGCCGGCGACGCCGTCGAACACCGTGATGGCACCGTCGAGAACCCGAAGCGACCGCTCCACCTCGACGGTGAAGTCCACGTGACCCGGGGTGTCGATGATGTTGATGGTGTGGTCGACGTCCTCCAGGGACCAGTGGCAGGTGGTCGCGGCGGAGGTGATGGTGATGCCGCGCTCCTGCTCCTGCTCCATCCAGTCCATCGTGGCAGCGCCCTCGTGGACCTCACCGATCTTGTAGTTCACACCGGTGTAGAACAGGATGCGCTCGGTGGTGGTGGTCTTGCCCGCGTCGATGTGGGCCATGATCCCGATGTTGCGGACCCTGGCCAGGTCAAGTGAAGTGGTGGCCATGTGGCTCAGTCTTCTCTCGGTTCTCGTCGTTAGCGGGGGTCGACTACCAGCGGTAGTGCGCGAAGGCCTTGTTGGACTCCGCCATCTTGTGGGTGTCCTCGCGGCGCTTGACCGCGGCACCGAGGCCGTTGGAGGCGTCCAGCAGCTCGTTCATCAGACGCTCGGTCATGGTCTTCTCGCGGCGGGCGCGCGAGTAGCCCACGATCCAGCGCAGTGCGAGCGTGGTGGAGCGTCCGGGACGAACCTCGACCGGCACCTGGTAGGTGGCGCCACCCACACGGCGGGACTTGACCTCCAGGGTCGGCCGCACGTTCTCCAGGGCGCGCTTCAGGGTGATCACCGGGTCGTTGCCGGTCTTCTCCCGCAGGCCCTCCAGGGCGCCGTACACGATGCGCTCGGCGGTGGAGCGCTTGCCGTTCAGCAGGATCTTGTTGACCAGCGAGGTCACCAGAGGAGAGTTGTAGACCGGGTCAACGATGACCGGGCGCTTCGGGGCAGGACCCTTGCGAGGCATGCTTACTTCTCCTTCTTGGCGCCGTAGCGGCTGCGGGCCTGCTTGCGGTTCTTGACCCCCTGGGTGTCCAGCGAACCGCGGATGATCTTGTAGCGAACACCCGGCAGGTCCTTCACACGGCCACCACGCACGAGCACGATGGAGTGCTCCTGGAGGTTGTGGCCCTCGCCCGGGATGTAGGCGGTCACCTCGATCCCGCTGGTCAGGCGAACACGTGCGACCTTGCGAAGCGCCGAGTTCGGCTTCTTCGGCGTCGTGGTGTAGACACGCGTGCAGACGCCGCGCCGCTGCGGGGAGCCCTTCAGCGCGGGCGTCTTGTTCTTCTCGACCTTGTCCTGCCGGCCCTTCCGGACCAGCTGCTGGATCGTAGGCACCGCTTCTCCGTTTTCTGTGTGCCAGTGTGATGAAGCTAACCTGGAGGGCTCCGGCCACTGCCCGACCCACGCGGTCGGGTGTGTCGGATGCTCTGCATGGGCCCCTCGCCTCATCACAG
Organism: Wenjunlia vitaminophila DSM 41686; assembly: GCF_000380165.1. Classification (GTDB taxonomy): domain Bacteria; phylum Actinomycetota; class Actinomycetes; order Streptomycetales; family Streptomycetaceae; genus Wenjunlia; species Wenjunlia vitaminophila. The sequence goes on along the minus strand of NZ_KB904693.1, from coordinate 25,617 downwards.
CATCGTGATGAAGTCAGGACGTGCGGAAATCTCGGTGTCCCGTGCCGCCCACATCGCGGTGGCCGCGACGGCACGCACAGGAACCCGGGGGCACCCCAGGCACAAGGACAGAGCGTACCTACCGCATCGCCTCAGGTCAAAACAAGAGGGGGGTCCGTGCGACGGTGCTGACCAGCTCGTTCAGGCCGCTGTCGCGATCACCACCATCAGCCAGAAGACGATGCTGAGCCAGCCGAGCACCAGTCCTGCCGCGGCCAGCCCGTCGCCCTCCTCCCCACCGCCCCTGAGCTTGGACTTGGCCACGTGCCCGAGGACGACCGCGGGAACCGCGGTGATCCCGCCGAACGGGGCGATCAGGCCGCAGATCAGGGAACCGATCGCGTACGGGTTGGTGGGGCGGCGGGGCATGGGCGGAGGCGGCAGCATCACGGGGAACGGGGCCACGGGCCGGGGGTGGAAGACCATCGGGGCCGGAACCAGCGGAGCGGGCGGCAGGGGGCCCTGCGGCAGGTCCGCGACGAGCCGGCCCAGGTCGCCGTAGGTGTACGCCTGGTAGGCCCACTCCACCCGCTGCTCGTACTCCTGCTTGGTCAGTCGGCCCTCGGCGAACGCCGCCTTCAGCACGTCCACCGCTCTCTCCCGGTCCGCGTTCGAGGCGCGCATCCCGTCCATGCCGCCCGGGGCAGGTTGACCGGAATACCACGGCGGCTGGCCCCCACCCCGCCACGGCTGGTCTGGCTGTGTCGGTTGCATCGGCACCGTGTCCCTCCCCACACCTGAACCTGTGTCCATCATGAAGGACTTCCGCTCGCGTGGAAGGGTTGATGTGGCCAGCTCGGGATCTGCCGGGTCGTGACACGCGGACCCGCGGCCGACCACCGGCTGCCGCCCCCGCCCCCGCCTCCGCGTCCGTCTGTCTGTCTGTCTGTCTGCGAGCGAGGAAACCAGAGGGCGGCCCCTGCCCCTCCCCCTCCTCCTGGAGCTCCAGGGGAGGGCGAGGGGCAGGGGCCGCCCGCGGGATGGACCCGGTCAGCCGTTGTACGGCCCGTAGTCGTAGTCCTCCAGCGGCACCGCCTGGCCGGAGCCGGCGCCGAAGGGCGAGTAGTCGATGTCGTCGTAGCCCACCGCGGAGTACATCGCGGCCTTGGCCTCCTCGGTCGGCTCCACCCGGATGTTGCGGTAGCGGGGCAGACCCGTACCGGCCGGGATGAGCTTGCCGATGATGACGTTCTCCTTCAGGCCCAGCAGCGGGTCCGACTTGGCGTGGATGGCCGCGTCGGTGAGCACCCTGGTGGTCTCCTGGAAGGAGGCCGCCGACAGCCACGACTCGGTGGCGAGCGAGGCCTTGGTGATGCCCATGAGCTGGGGACGCCCGGAGGCCGGCTGACCGGACTCCTGGACCACCCGGCGGTTCTCCGCCTCGAACCGGGAACGTTCGACCAGCTCGCCGGGGAGCAGCTCGGCGTCGCCGGACTCGATGATCGTCACCCGGCGGAGCATCTGCCGGATGATGATCTCGATGTGCTTGTCGTGGATCGACACGCCCTGCGAGTTGTAGACCCTCTGCACCTCGCCGACCAGGTGGACCTGGACGGCGCGCTGGCCGAGGATGCGGAGCACGTCGTGCGGGTTCTCCGTGCCGACGGTCAGCTTCTGGCCGACCTCGACGCGGTCGCCCTCGCCGACCAGGAGCCGGGCGCGCTTGCTCACGCCGTAGGCGATCTCGTCGGAGCCGTCGTCCGGGGTGATGACGAGCTTCCGGGTCTTCTCGGTCTCCTCGACCCGGACGCGTCCCGCCGCCTCGCTGATCGGGGCCACACCCTTGGGGGTGCGGGCCTCGAAGAGCTCCACCACACGGGGCAGACCCTGGGTGATGTCGTCACCGGCCACACCACCGGTGTGGAAGGTGCGCATGGTGAGCTGGGTTCCGGGCTCACCGATGGACTGGGCGGCGATGATGCCCACGGCCTCACCGATGTCCACCAGCTTGCCGGTGGCCAGGGAGCGGCCGTAGCACATGGCGCAGGTGCCGACGGCGGACTCGCAGGTGAGCACGGAGCGGGTCTTCACCTGGGAGACGCCGTGGCGGATGAGCTCGTCGATGAGCACGTCCCCGAGGTCCACGTTGGCCGGGGCGATCACCTTGCCGTCGACCACCACGTCCTCGGCGAGGCAGCGCGCGTACACGCTGGTCTCGACGTTGTCCGCCTTGCGGAGCCCACCGGTGGGACCGGTCACCGCGATGTCCAGCTTCAGGCCGCGGTCGGTGCCGCAGTCCTCCTCGCGGATGATCACGTCCTGGGAGACGTCCACCAGGCGACGGGTCAGGTAGCCCGAGTCCGCGGTGCGCAGCGCGGTGTCCGCCAGGCCCTTTCGGGCGCCGTGGGTGGAGATGAAGTACTCCAGCACGGTGAGGCCCTCGCGGAACGACGCCTTGATCGGCCGCGGGATGGTCTCGTTCTTGGCGTTCGACACCAGACCGCGCATGCCCGCGATCTGCCGCATCTGCATCATGTTTCCGCGAGCACCCGAGTCGACCATCATGAAGATCGGGTTGGTCTTCGGGAAGTTCTCGTTCATCACCTCGGCGACCTCGTTGGTCGCCTTGGTCCAGATCGCGATGAGCTCCTGCTGGCGCTCGTCGCGGGTGATCAGACCGCGCTCGTACTGCTTCTGGACCTTCTCGTCCAGCGCTTCGTACTGCTGGAGGATCTGCGCCTTGGCCTCGGGCACCACCACGTCGGAGATGGCGATGGTGACCCCGGAGCGGGTGGCCCAGTGGAAGCCGGCCGCCTTGAGGTTGTCCAGGGTGGCCGCGACCACGATCTTCGGGTAGCGCTCCGCCAGGTCGTTGACGATCTCCGAGAGCTGCCTCTTGCCGACGGAGTAGTCGACGAACGGGTAGTCGTCCGGGAGCAGCTCGTTGAACAGCGCCCGGCCCAGCGAGGTGACCAGCCGGAACGGGTCACCGGGCTGCCAGTCGGTGGTGTTGTCCGGGCCGCTCGGCGGGGTCCAGTTCCGCGGCGGGACGGTGCCCGGGGCGAGACGCAGTTCGATCTTGGCCTGGAGGTCGAGCTCCCGGGCGTCGAAGGCCATGATGGCCTCGGCGACCGAGGAGAACGAACGCCCGGTCCCGACCAGCTCCTCGTCGGCGCGCTCGGAGGTGAGGAAGAACAGACCGAGCACCATGTCCTGGGTGGGCATGGTCACCGGCCGGCCGTCGGCCGGCTTGAGGATGTTGTTCGAGGACAGCATCAGGATGCGGGCCTCGGCCTGCGCCTCCGCGGACAGCGGCAGGTGCACGGCCATCTGGTCGCCGTCGAAGTCCGCGTTGAAGGCGGTGCACACCAGCGGGTGGATCTGGATGGCCTTGCCCTCGACGAGCTGGGGCTCGAACGCCTGGATGCCGAGGCGGTGCAGCGTCGGCGCGCGGTTCAGCAGCACCGGGTGCTCGGCGATGACCTCTTCCAGCACGTCCCACACCACGGGGCGGGCGCGCTCGACCATCCGCTTGGCGGACTTGATGTTCTGCGCGTGGTTCAGGTCCACCAGGCGCTTCATCACGAACGGCTTGAACAGTTCCAGCGCCATGGCCTTGGGCAGGCCGCACTGGTGCAGCTTGAGCTGCGGGCCGACCACGATGACCGAGCGGGCGGAGTAGTCCACGCGCTTGCCCAGCAGGTTCTGCCGGAACCGGCCCTGCTTGCCCTTGAGCATGTCGCTGAGCGACTTCAGCGGGCGGTTGCCGGGCCCGGTGACCGGGCGACCGCGGCGGCCGTTGTCGAACAGCGCGTCCACGGCCTCCTGGAGCATCCGCTTCTCGTTGTTCACGATGATCTCGGGGGCGCCGAGGTCCAGCAGACGCTTGAGCCGGTTGTTGCGGTTGATGACCCTGCGGTACAGGTCGTTCAGGTCGGAGGTGGCGAACCGGCCACCGTCGAGCTGCACCATCGGGCGCAGGTCCGGCGGGATCACCGGGACGCAGTCCAGCACCATGCCGTTGGGGCTGTTGCGGGTCTGGAGGAACGCGGAGACCACCTTGAGCCGCTTCAGGGCGCGGGTCTTCTTCTGGCCCTTGCCGGTGCGGATGATCTCCCGGAGCCGCTCGGCCTCCTCCTCCAGGTCGAACGACTCCAGGCGCTTCTGGAGTGCGGCGGCGCCCATGCCGCCGGAGAAGTAGGTGCCGAAGCGGTCCCGCAGTTCGCGGTAGAGCAGTTCGTCGCCCTCGAGGTCCTGGACCTTCAGGCTCTTGAAACGGGTCCAGACCTCGTCCAGCCGGTCGATCTCGCGCTGGGCACGGTCCCGGAGCTGCTTCATCTCGCGCTCGGCGCCCTCGCGCACCTTGCGGCGCACGTCGGCCTTGGCGCCCTCGGCCTCCAGCTCGGCGAGGTCGGCCTCGAGCTTCTTCTGCCGGCCCTCGACGTCCACGTCACGACGCTGCTCGATCTGCTGGCGCTCCACGGAGACCTGGGCCTCCAGGGAGGGCAGGTCGCGGGCGCGGCGCTCGTCGTCCACCCAGGTGATCATGTAGGCGGCGAAGTAGATGACCTTTTCCAGGTCCTTCGGCGCCAGGTCCAGGAGGTAGCCGAGGCGGGAGGGGACGCCCTTGAAGTACCAGATGTGGGTGACCGGTGCGGCCAGCTCGATGTGGCCCATGCGCTCGCGGCGCACCTTGGCCCGGGTCACCTCGACGCCGCAGCGTTCACAGATGATGCCCTTGAAGCGGACGCGCTTGTACTTGCCGCAGTAGCACTCCCAGTCCCGGGTGGGGCCGAAGATCTTCTCGCAGAAGAGCCCGTCCTTTTCCGGCTTCAGGGTGCGGTAGTTGATGGTCTCGGGCTTCTTGACCTCGCCGTGCGACCACTGACGGATGTCGTCCGCGGTAGCGAGGCCGATCCGCAGCTCGTCGAAGAAGTTGACGTCGAGCACTTGTCGTCAATCCCTCTTTCGGGGTTTGTCGCCGCTGCCTGGGCAATGTCCGGCAGTTGCTGAAGGCTTCACTGGTCCGAGGGGGCCTGCGGTGGCCGGCCGGGGGTGACCCGGCCGGCCAACCGGTCAGACCTCTTCGACGCTGCTCGGCTCGCGCCGGGACAGGTCGATGCCGAGTTCTTCCGCGGCGCGGAAGACGTCCTCATCGGTGTCGCGCATCTCGATCGACATGCCGTCGCTCGAGAGCACCTCCACGTTGAGGCAGAGTGACTGCATCTCCTTGATGAGCACCTTGAAGGATTCGGGGATTCCGGGCTCCGGGATGTTCTCACCCTTGACGATGGCCTCGTAGACCTTCACCCGGCCGAGAACGTCGTCGGACTTGATCGTCAGCAGCTCCTGGAGCGCGTAGGCGGCGCCGTACGCTTCCAGCGCCCACACCTCCATCTCACCGAAGCGCTGGCCACCGAACTGCGCCTTACCACCGAGCGGCTGCTGGGTGATCATCGAGTACGGACCCGTGGACCGGGCGTGCAGCTTGTCGTCGACCAGGTGGTGCAGCTTCAGGATGTGCATGTAGCCGACCGAGACCGGCTCGGGGAACGGCTCACCGGAGCGGCCGTCGAAGAGCCGGGCCTTGCCGGACGGCAGCACCAGCCGGTCACCGTCGCGGTTGGGGATGGTGGACTCGAACAGACCGGTGATCTCGTCCTCGCGGGCACCGTCGAACACCGGGGTGGCGACGTTGGTGCCGGGCGCCACCTCGTCGGCGCCGATCACCTTCAGCCGCCGCTTCCACTCGGCGTCCTCGCCCTCCACCTTCCAGCCGGCCTTGGCGAGCCAGCCGAGATGGATCTCCAGGACCTGCCCGGGGTTCATCCGGGAGGGGACACCCAGCGGGTTGAGGATGATGTCCACCGGGGTGCCGTCCTCGAGGAACGGCATGTCCTCCACCGGGAGGATCTTGGAGATGACGCCCTTGTTGCCGTGCCGACCGGCCAGCTTGTCACCGTCAGTGATCTTGCGCTTCTGGGCGACGTAGACCCGGACGAGCTGGTTGACGCCGGGCGGGAGCTCGTCGCCCTCCTCGCGGTCGAAGACCCGGACGCCGATGACCTTGCCGGTCTCACCGTGCGGGACCTTCAGCGAGGTGTCGCGGACCTCGCGGGCCTTCTCGCCGAAGATCGCGCGCAGCAGCCGCTCCTCCGGGGTCAGCTCGGTCTCGCCCTTGGGGGTGACCTTGCCCACGAGGATGTCGCCGGCGATCACCTCGGCGCCGATCCGGATGATGCCGCGCTCGTCGAGGTCGGCCAGGACCTCCTCGGAGACGTTCGGGATGTCCCGGGTGATCTCCTCCGGGCCGAGCTTGGTGTCCCGGGCGTCCACCTCGTGCTCCTCGATGTGGATCGAGGACAGGACGTCGTCCTGGACCAGGCGCTGGGAGAGGATGATGGCGTCCTCGTAGTTGTGGCCCTCCCAGGACATGAACGCCACCAGGAGGTTCTTGCCGAGCGCCATCTCGCCGTTCTGGGTGCAGGGGCCGTCCGCGAGCACCTGGCCGGCCACCACCCGGGAACCCTCGTCCACCAGGACCTTCTGGTTGAAGGAGGTGCCCTGGTTGGAGCGCTGGAACTTGGCCACCCGGTAGGTGGTGTAGGTGCCGTCGTCGTTGGCGACGGTGATGTAGTCCGCGGAGACCTCCTGGACCACGCCGTCCTTCTCGGCGGTGATCACGTCGCCGGCGTCCACCGCGCAGCGGTACTCCATGCCGGTGCCGACCAGCGGCGCCTCGGCCTTCAGCAGCGGCACGGCCTGCCGCATCATGTTGGAGCCCATCAGCGCGCGGTTGGCGTCGTCGTGCTCCAGGAACGGGATCATGGCGGTCGCCACCGACACCATCTGGCGCGGGGAGACGTCCATGTAGTCCACCTGGGTGCCCGGGACGTAGTCGATCTCACCGCCGCGGCGGCGGACCAGGACCCGGGACTCGGCGAAGGTGTTGTCGTCCGTCAGCGGCGCGTTGGCCTGGGCGATGACGTAGCGGTCCTCCTCGTCCGCGGTGAGGAACGCCACCTCCTCGGTGACCACGCCGTCCACGACCTTGCGGTAGGGGGTCTCGACGAAGCCGAACGCGTTGACCCGGCCGTACGACGCCAGCGAACCGATCAGACCGATGTTCGGACCTTCGGGGGTCTCGATCGGGCACATCCGGCCGTAGTGCGAGGGGTGCACGTCGCGGACCTCGAAGCCGGCCCGCTCACGGCTCAGACCACCGGGGCCAAGCGCCGACAGGCGGCGCTTGTGGGTCAGCCCGGAGAGCGGGTTGGTCTGGTCCATGAACTGCGAGAGCTGGCTGGTGCCGAAGAACTCCTTGATGGAGGCGACGACAGGCCGGATGTTGATCAGCGTCTGCGGCGTGATCGCCTCGACGTCCTGGGTGGTCATCCGCTCGCGGACGACCCGCTCCATCCGGGCCAGGCCGGTGCGGACCTGGTTCTGGATGAGCTCGCCGACGTTGCGCAGGCGGCGGTTGCCGAAGTGGTCGATGTCGTCGGTCTCGACGACGATCCGCTGCCCGTTCCGGCCCGTGGTCTCCGTCTCCCCGGCGTGCAGCTTGACCAGGTACTTGATGGTCGCGATGACGTCCTCGATGGTCAGCACGCCGGAGTCGAGGGGCTGGTCGGTGCCGAGCTTCTTGTTGACCTTGTACCGGCCGACCTTGGCCAGGTCGTACCGCTTGGGGTTGAAGTAGAGGTTCTCCAGCAGGGTCTGCGCGGCCTCGCGGGTCGGCGGCTCGCCCGGACGCAGCTTGCGGTAGATGTCCAGCAGCGCGTCGTCCTGGCCCTGGGTGTGGTCCTTCTCCAGGGTGGTGCGCATCGACTCGTACTCGCCGAACTCCTCCAGGATCTGGTCGGAGGTCCAGCCCAGGGCCTTGAGCAGCACGGTCACCGACTGCTTGCGCTTGCGGTCGATGCGGACACCGACGGTGTCCCGCTTGTCCACCTCGAGCTCCAGCCAGGCACCCCGGGAGGGGATGACCTTGGCGGAGAAGATGTCCTTGTCGGAGGTCTTGTCGATCTGCTTGTCGAAGTAGACACCCGGGGAACGGACGAGCTGGGAGACCACCACGCGCTCGGTGCCGTTGATGATGAAGGTGCCCTTGTTGGTCATCAGGGGGAAGTCCCCCATGAAGACCGTCTGGGACTTGATCTCACCGGTCTCGTTGTTGGTGAACTCGGCGGTGACGAAGAGCGGCGCGGCGTAGGTGAAGTCGCGCTCCTTGCACTCGTCGATCGAGTTCTTCGGAGGCTCGAAGCGGTGGTCGCGGAAGGTGAGCGACATCGACCCGGAGAAGTCCTCGATCGGGGAGATCTCTTCGAAGATCTCTTCGAGGCCGGACTTGGTGGGGACGTCGCGCCCACTCTCCAGGGCGGCCTCGACCCGCGCCTTCCACGCGGCGTTCCCGAGCAGCCAGTCGAAGCTCTCGGTCTGCAACGCGAGGAGGTTCGGTACCTCGAGGGGCTCCCGGATCTTTGCGAATGAGATGCGCAGCGGGGCGGTGCTGGCGCCGTTGTTCGTGATGGCAGTCGAGGCGTTGCGCGAGGCGGCCAAGAGGGGGTCCTTCCGAGGGCTCGGACTCACTACGCGCATACCGGTGGCCCATCCCCGAACACGGGGCATACGCCCTGATGAGAGGCGTTTCCGGTTCGTGGTCGGGCTAGGGCGAGCTCCTGGTGACGGGCCAGGGAGCAGCTAACAGGCAGCGCAAAGGGACAGTGTAGCCATTAGGCACACTGCTGTCCAGAGCCGCGATTCGGAGTCCGAATCTTCGCCCCCTCCTTGTCAGGCCCGGGCCTCGGAACCGGGCTTGCCCCAGGCAGGCTCAGGGTCTGCGCTTGTCGCAAGGCATTCCCACCTCGGCCGCGATCCATGCCTGCGGAGCCCGGCCAATGTGGCGACGCGTCCTGAGAATTGCGCGCTGCGTCCGGTTCGTCAAGGCCCCCCTGTCGCGGGACCCTTCCTGGTGATCTTCATCAGGCCTGGCCGAACCGATGGTGATCACCATACTCGCGGGGGCTGACAATGCGGTGGAGCCCCGCCTCCGCCGCGTCGCCGGGACCGGTGGCCCCGCCTCGCCAACTACCGAAAACCGTACACCAGTTCGGATACCGAGGACAGGCACGCCCCGCGGGTCGACGGGGGCGGACATGCCGGAGGGCGGCCACCCGGCAGTGGATGGCCGCCCCCGTGGGCCCCCGAGGGGGCCAGGTGTTGCTCGCGCCTTGGTGTTACTTGACCTCGACGCTGGCGCCGGCGCCCTCGAGGGCAGCCTTGGCCTTGTCGGCGGTCTCCTTGTTGACCTTCTCCAGCAGCGGCTTCGGAGCGCCGTCCACCAGGTCCTTGGCCTCCTTCAGGCCGAGGGAGGTCAGCGCGCGGACCTCCTTGATGACCTGGATCTTCTTCTCGCCGGCGGCGGTGAGGATGACGTCGAACTCGTCCTGCTCCTCCACCGGGGCGGCCTCGGCGCCACCGGGGCCGACCGGGGCGACGGCGGCGACGGGGGCGGCGGCCTTGACGTCGAAGGTCTCCTCGAACTCCTTCACGAAGGCCGAGAGCTCAAGGAGGGTCATCTCCTTGAAGATGTTGAGGAGCTCGGCGTTGTCGAGCTTCGCCATGGTGGCGGTCCTTCCTGATCTGTGGCTGGTGCCGGGGTGGATATCAGCGGGCGGGTGCCTCGCGGCACTGGGCGGGCCCGCGGTGGCAGAGGGTCGGGATGGTCACGCCCGGACGGGCGTGACCGGTGTCACCCGGCGTCCTCGGCCTCGGCGGAAGCCGGCGCACCGGCACCGCCCTGCTCTTCCCGCTTGGCGCGCAGCGCCTCCGCGGTACGAACGAACTGCGTGAGGGGAGCCTGGAAGGTCGCCGCGGCCTTGGCCATGGTCGCCTTCATGCCACCCGCCAGCTTGGCGAGCAGCACCTCACGGGACTCCAGGTCCGCGAGCTTGGTGATCTCCTCGGCGGACAGCGCCTTGCCGTCAAGGACACCGCCCTTGATCACCAGAGCGGGGTTCTCCTTGGCGAAGTCACGCAGGCCCTTCGCCGCCTCGACCGGGTCACCGGTCACGAAGGCGACGGCCGACGGACCCACGAGCAGGTCGTCGAACTGGTTGATCCCGGCCTGATTGGCCGCGATCTTGGTCAGCGTGTTCTTCACCACGGCGTACTGGGCGTTCTCACCGAGCGAACGGCGCAGCTGCTTGAGCTGGGCCACGGTGAGACCGCGGTACTCGGTCAGCATGGCGGCGTTCGAGCTGCGGAACCGATCCGTCAGCTCGGCGACCGCGGCAGCCTTGTCGGGCCTCGCCATCTGAGCCTCGGCCTCCTTCCGGGTGATGCGATCCTTGGCCGCCCCGCCGGGCGGCCGCCTTGGGCCGGACCGCCCACGTCGGGCGCACTCCGCCGCGCCGCAGGACCGGCACGGGACCTGGGCGTGCGCCCGGTCCCCCGGTCGGGGGCGAAGCGGGAAGGGGGGCCACGGAAAACGCCCCGGCGCAGGCGCACGGGGCGTGACTCGACCGTGACGGCTCGCACACGAGCCCACGGGAGGAGCGACCTCATTCACCTGCGCAGGCCGTCCGCGTCAGCGGCTCCTTCGGCCACCGCGCCCCTGTACCCCTGGATGGGGACGAGTGCACGGCAACGACCAGCGGTCTTTGGCTTCAGGACGCAACGCTACGCGAACGGCCGGGGCGCAGGCAAATCGGGTCGGGACCGGAGGGGCCTCAGCCCGTCTGCTGCTGCATCAGGTCCCGGAAGTCGGCGGTCTCCGACGCCGGGGGGATCTCCACGTCCACGTCCACCCCGTACTCGGAGTAGTTGGCGGTGAAGAGCATCTTGCCCTGCGCGGTGTCCGCCTTCTCGACCTTCTTGACCATGAGGTCCTCGTCGTTGATCCACACGTCGATGGTCTCGGTGGTGACGCCGTTCTGCTCGAGCTCCTTGCGGAACTGCTCCAGCTCCTCGGCGCTGACGTTCTCCGAGGCCTGCTCGGTGAAGTCGGCCACGTCGATGGTGCCCGAGTAGTGGGTGGTCTCCTCGCCGCCGATCTGCTCGGTGCCGACCTTCTTCACGTCGGGGGAGGCCAGGAGCAGCTTCACGGACTTGGTGGGGCTCTGGCTCTGGAGCTGGTCCTGCATCACCGCGCCGGAGGCACCGTTCATCTCGGCAAGGTTGGCGTAGTCGTACTTGATCCAGCTCTTGCCGCCGATCTGGTTGGCGACCGTGGGCCCCATGTTGAGGTACATGGCTCCCCGCGTATAGCGAGCGAGCATCTTGCCGTCGGTGCCCACGCCGGCGGCGGTGCCGCCCTGCTGCTCGATGGTCAGGTTGCCGAGCAGGCCGTCGGCCCAGTCGATGGCCCCGTCCATGGTCATCTTCTGGGTTCCCATCTCCATGGAACCGCTGACCTTGGCGGACTCCTTGTCCTCGGTGGCGGCCTCGACGCGCTGGAGCGCGGCTATGGACATGGTGGTCGCGGACTTACCCGAGGGCGCCTCGCTCCCGGTGGTCTGCTCGGTCTTCTGGAACGGGTTCTGCCCCTTGCCGTCACTGTCCGATCCGCAGGCAGCGAGCCCGGTGAGAGCGGCGGCTGCGGCAAGGGCTGCGCAGGCCCGACGGACGTCTTTCCGATGCATGGTGTGTCCCCCTCACGGCATGGGATATGAAATGTAACCCATCTGTGTGACCTGGAGGCGGCGACTCCACTCTCGTTACGGACGCGGGAACGGTCTGTGACCAGATCAGGACCTGGTCGGCCGGAAAACACGGACGGGCCCCGCCCCCGAGGGGGCGGGGCCCGTCCCGCGTCGGACGGACGGTGCTCAGACCGCCGCCGCGTCCTCCTCGACCAGGAGGTTGCGGGTGCGGTTCGGGTCGACCGGGATGCCGGGGCCCATGGTGGTGCTGATCGACGTCTTCTTGATGTACCGGCCCTTGGCGGCGGACGGCTTCAGCCGCAGGATCTCCTCGAGCGCCGCCGCGTAGTTCTCCACGAGCTGCTGCTCGGCGAAGGACGCCTTGCCGATGATGAAGTGCAGGTTGGCGTGCTTGTCCACACGGAACTCGATCTTGCCACCCTTGATCTCGGTCACCGCCTTGGCGACGTCCGGGGTCACCGTGCCGGTCTTCGGGTTCGGCATCAGACCGCGGGGGCCGAGCACCCGGCCGAGCCGGCCGACCTTGCCCATGAGGTCAGGGGTGGCGACCACCGCGTCGAAGTCGAGGCGGCCCTTGGAGACCTCGTCGATCAGTTCGTCGGAGCCGACGATGTCGGCTCCAGCGGCCTCCGCTGCCGCGGCACGGTCACCGGTCGCGAAGACCAGGACCCGGGCGGTCTTGCCGGTGCCGTGCGGGAGGTTCACGGTGCCGCGGACCATCTGGTCGGCCTTGCGCGGGTCAACGCCCAGCCGCATGGCGACCTCGACGGTCGAGTCGAACTTGGTGGTGGCGGTGGTCTTCGCGAGACGGACGGCCTCCAGCGGGGCGTAGAGACGCTCCCGGTCGACCTTGGCGTCCGCAGCGCGGAGGGTCTTGCTGCGCTTCACTGCTGCTCCTGAGTGTCGTTCGGAGTCGTGGTGGGGACCAGCGCCTGGTCCTTCCACGGGGACTGCCGGCGGGCCCGTGGGCCGCGGGGAAGGGTCAGCCCTCGACCGTGATGCCCATGGAACGGGCGGTGCCGGCGATGATCTTCTCGGCGGCGTCGAGGTCGTTGGCGTTCAGGTCGGGCATCTTGGTGGTGGCGATGTCCCGCACCTGGTCCCGGGTGATCCTGGCGACCTTGGTCTTGTGCGGCTCGCCGGAGCCCTTGTCCACACCCGCGGCCTTGAGGATCAGCTTGGCCGCCGGCGGAGTCTTGGTGACGAAGGTGAAGGACCGGTCCTCGTAGACCGTGATCTCCACCGGGACGACCATGCCGCGCTGCGACTCGGTCGCGGCGTTGTACGCCTTGCAGAACTCCATGATGTTGACGCCGTGCTGGCCCAGCGCGGGGCCCACCGGCGGCGCCGGGTTGGCCGCGCCGGCCTGGATCTGGAGCTTGATCAGCCCCGTGACCTTCTTCTTCTTGGGAGGCATGCTCTCTCCGGGTCCTTGAGTGAGAGGTGTTCGCCCCGGTCCGGCTCCGGCCGGACGTCAGGCATACCGCACCACGATAACGGGTGTCGCGGCACGGCTGGAAACCGAGCGGGCCGGGCCGGGGTTGACCCCCGGGCCGGCCCGGACGGACGTCGTCGGTCGAACCGGCCGGCCGGGCGGGCCCGGACGGCCGGAACGGCGCTAGTTCTTCTGGATCTGGTCGAAGGACAGCTCGACCGGGGTCTCCCGGCCGAAGATCTCCACCAGGCCCTTGACCTTCTTGGAGTCGGCGTTGATCTCGTTGATCGTCGCCTGGAGGGTGGCGAAGGGACCGTCGGTGACGGTGACGGAGTCGCCGACCTCGAAGTCCAGCACCTGGACCTCGACCTTGCGGCTGGGGACCGCGGCCCCGCCCTCGGCCGCCGCGGCGGCGGCCCGCTCCTCCACCTCGGGGGCGAGCATCTTGACGACCTCGTCCAGGGTGAGCGGGAAGGGGTCGTACGCGTTGCCGACGAAGCCGGTGACCCCCGGGGTGTTGCGGACGACGCCCCAGGACTCGTTGGTCAGGTCCATCCGGACCAGCACGTACCCGGGGAGCTTGTTCTGCCGGATGGTCTTGCGGTCGCCGTTCTTGATCTGGACGACCTCCTCCTGCGGCACCTCGGCCTGGAAGATGTACTCCTCCATGTTCAGCGAGACGGCGCGGGTCTCCAGGTTCGACTTCACCCGGTTCTCGTAGCCGGCGTACGTGTGGATCACGTACCACTCGCCGGGCAGGCTCTGGAGGGACCTGCGGAACTCGGCGACCGGGTCGGGCTCGGCGGCCGGCTCGGCAACCGGCTCCTCGGCCTCCTCCGCGGCGGTCTCCTCCGCGGCGGTCTCCCCGGCGTCGGCCCCCCCGGCGGCCTCCGGCTCCGTGGACTCCTCGGCCACGTCCTCACCCAGCTCCACGGAGTCGGGGGACGCGGCCTGCTGCGCGGCTTCGTCGGCCGTCGTCGCCTCCTCGCCCGGGGCGGGCTCGGTGGCTTCGTACAGGTTCGGGTCCGGGTCAGACACGTTGGCTTCTTCCTGAAATCAAGGGGGTGGAACCAGTGCGGTCAGGCGGCCCCGGGGCCCGCTCTTCCGCGGGGGGGATCAGCCGAAGACCCACTCGACGAGCTTGGCGAAGCCCAGGTCCAACACGGAGACGAAGGCGATGATGACGACGACGAAGACGATGACGACCGTCGTGTACGTCACCAGGTCGTTGCGCTTGGGCCAGACGACCTTGCGCAGCTCGGCGATGATCTGGCGGTAGAAGGTCCCCATGCGCCCGAGGGGGCCCTTCTTCTTACGCTTGCCCCGTCGCGACGGGCTGGTCTGGTCCTCGGGACGACCACGCTCAGGCGTCGCGGTGGAGCCCAGGGCTTCCGTCACTCATCCTCACCTGATCCGGTCATGCCCCGTCGCGAGCCTTCCCGGCCGCACGGCGAGTGCTTCTCAACATAGGGTCGCACGCACCGTGATGGAGATGCGTGTAGCAGGGCAAGAGGGACTCGAACCCCCAACCGCTGGTTTTGGAGACCAGTGCTCTACCAATTGAGCTATTGCCCTTTGCTGCAGTCCCCTCAACCTACCGCATGACACCACGGTGAGGCGTTCGCCGAGGCGTGCCTCATGAGGTGGAGGGCCACCGACCCAAGAGTGTACGTGGTCAAGTGCCCTCCGGTCGAACAGGAACCGGTGCGGGGCCGTGGCAGATCTCCCGTGCCCGCCCCCGGCGGCGTCTGCGACGATGCAGACATGACCGCAGCTACCTCCCCAGCACAGTCCCCCGCCGAACGCCGGGTCTCGGCCCGGGTCGGCGCGATCTCCGAGTCCGCGACCCTGGCCGTCGACGCCAAGGCGAAGGCGTTGAAGGCGGCCGGCCGACCGGTCATCGGCTTCGGGGCCGGCGAACCCGACTTCCCCACGCCCGAGTACATCGTGGACGCCGCGGCCGAGGCCTGCCGCGACCCGCGGTACCACCGGTACACCCCGGCCGGGGGGCTGCCCGAGCTGAGGTCCGCCATCGCCGCCAAGACGCTCCGTGACTCCGGCCTGGCCGTGGACGCCAGCCAGGTGCTGGTCACCAACGGCGGCAAGCAGGCCATCTACGAGGCGTTCGCCACGATCCTCGACCCGGGCGACGAGGTGCTGGTGCCCGCCCCGTACTGGACCACCTACCCCGAGGCGGTCCGGCTGGCGGGTGGGGTGCCGGTGGACGTGGTGGCGGACGAGACCACCGGCTACCGGGTCTCGCTCGAGCAACTCGAGGCGGCCCGCACCGAGCGCACCAAGGTGCTCCTCTTCGTCTCCCCGTCCAACCCGACCGGCGCGGTCTACCCGCCCGAGCGGGTCGCCGAGATCGGTCGCTGGGCCGTCGAAAACGGCCTGTGGGTGCTCACCGACGAGATCTACGAGCACCTCGTCTACGGGGACGCGGCGTTCTCCTCGCTGCCGGTGCTCGTGCCCGAACTGGCCGACCGGTGCGTCGTGGTCAACGGCGTGGCCAAGACCTACGCGATGACCGGCTGGCGGGTCGGCTGGATGATCGGCCCCAAGGACGTGACCAAGGCGGCGACGAACCTCCAGTCCCACGCCACGTCCAACGTCAGCAACGTGGCGCAGGTGGCGGCGCTCGCCGCGGTCTCCGGCGACCTCTCCGCGGTCCACGGGATGCGCACCGCCTTCGACCGGCGGCGGCGCACCATCGTCCGGATGCTCAACGAGATCGAGGGGGTCACCTGCCCGGTTCCCGAGGGCGCGTTCTACGCCTACCCCTCGGTCAAGGCACTGCTCGGCCGCGAGATCCGCGGCCGGCGGCCGGCCACCTCGGTGGAGCTCGCCGAGCTGATCCTCGAGGAGGTCGAGGTCGCGGTGGTGCCGGGTGAGGCGTTCGGGACCCAGGGGTACCTGCGGCTGTCCTACGCGCTGGGCGACGACGACCTGGTCGAGGGCGTCTCCCGGCTCCAGAAGCTGCTGGGCGAGGCGAAGGCCTGACGGCCGGTGCCCGGTGACGGGTCCGTGTCCGGCACCGTCGGGCACGGACCCGTCGTCGTCGGGGCGTGTGCTCCCGAGCTGCGCGGCGGGCAGAGGCGTGGCGGGCAGCGGACGGCCGGCCCCGGGCCCCGTCTCGTTCGTGGATCTGCTACCTGCGCGTCCTGACAGTGCGGCACCATCTCAGGATGGAAGAACGCCCACGTGACGTACGCCTGCTGCCCAAGGCCCACCTGCACCTGCACTTCACCGGGTCCATGCGCCCGGCCACCCTGCTGGAGCTGGCCGACCGGTACGGGGTACACCTGCCCGACGCCCTGGGGTCGGGCGAGCCACCGAAGCTGCGGGCCACCGACGAGCGTGGTTGGTTCCGGTTCCAACGGCTGTACGACATCGCCCGGTCGGTGCTGCGCACCCCCGACGACATCCGGCGCCTGGTGAGTGAGGCGGCGCAGGAGGAGGCCGCCGACGGTTCGGGGTGGCTGGAGATCCAGGTGGACCCGACCTCGTACGCGCCCCGGCTCGGCGGGCTCATCCCGGCGCTCGAGGTGATCCTCGACGCGGTGCGGTCCGCCTCCCGGGACACCGGGGTGGGGATGGCGGTGGTGGTGGCGGCCAACCGGACCCGGCACCCGCTGGACGCCAGGACCCTGGCCCGCCTCGCGGTGCGGTACCGGGACCAGGGCGTGATCGGATTCGGGCTGTCCAACGACGAACGGCGCGGGCTGGCCCGGGACTTCGACCGTGCCTTCTCCATCGCCCGCAGGGGCGGCCTGCTCGCGGCGCCGCACGGCGGGGAGCTGTCCGGCCCGGGCAGCGTCCGGGACTGCCTGGACGACCTGCACGCCACCCGGATCGGGCACGGGGTGCGCGCGGCGGAGGACCCCCGGCTGCTGCGGCGACTGGCCGAGCGCGAGGTGACCTGCGAGGTCTGCCCGTCGTCCAACGTGGCCCTGGGCGTGTACGACAAGCCGGAGCTGGTGCCGCTGCGCGCCCTGTACGACGCCGGGGTGCCGATAGCGCTCGGTGCGGACGACCCGCTGCTGTTCGGTTCCCGGCTGGCGGCGCAGTACGAGCTGGCGCGGGTCAGTCACGGCTTCACCGACGCGGAGCTCGCCGAGTTGGCCCGGCAGTCGGTGCGGGCGTCCACGGCCCCGCCGCAGGTGCGGGACACCCTGCTGGCCGGGATCGACGACTGGCTGGCGGGCGGTGCCGCCGCGGTCAGAGACCCACGCCGACCATGACCGGCTCGTTGACCAGTTCCACCCCGAACGCCTCGCGCACCCCGTCCCGGACCTGGCGGGCCAGGGCGAGCAGGTCCTCGGTCTTGGCGGTTCCGCGGTTGGTCAGCGCCAGGGTGTGCTTGGTGGAGATCCGGGCCGGCCCGGTGCCGTAGCCCTTGGTGAAGCCGGCCCGGTCGATCAGCCAGGCGGCCGAGGTCTTGATGTGGCCCTCCCCCGCCGGGTAGGCGGGTGGCACGGCGTCCGGGCCGAGCCGGTCCCGCACCCGGGCCAGGAACGCGGCGTACTGGGTGTTGTCCAGTATCGGGTTGGTGAAGAACGAGCCCGCGGACCAGGTGTCGTGGTCGTCGGGGTCCAGCACCATCCCCTTGCCGGCGCGCAGCCGCAGCACGGTGTCCCGCGCGGTGGCCACCGGCACCCGGTCCCCCTGCTCCACCCCGAGGGCGCGGGCCACCTCCGCGTACCGCACCGGCGCGGACATCCCGCCGGCGTCGGCGAGCCGGAACCGGACCCTGAGCACCACGTACCTACCGGGGTTCCCCTTGAACCTGCTGTGCCGGTAGGAGAAGGCGCAGTCGGCGTTGCCCAGCACCACCGTCCGCCGGTCGTCGCGGTCGTAGGCGGTGACCTCGGTGACGGTGGCGGAGACCTCCTGGCCGTAGGCACCGACGTTCTGGATCGGCGTGGCGCCGGCCGAGCCGGGGATGCCGGCCAGGCACTCGACACCGGCGAGCCCGGCGGCGACGCAGCGGTCCACCGCGTCGCTCCACACCTCGCCGGCGGCGAGCGTCAGCTCGGTGCCGTCCAGTTCGAAACCGGTGGTGGCGAGTCTCAGCACGGTGCCGTCGAAGCCCTGGTCGCCGATGAGCAGGTTGCTGCCGCCGCCGACGACGAGCAGCGGCTCACCGGCCCGGTCGGCGGCGCGCACGGTGTCGATCGCCTCCGCCTCCGTGGTGGCGACGACGAGCCGGCGGGCGGGCCCGCCGAGCCGCAGCGTGGTGAGGGGGGCCAGGGGGGCGTCGTGGAGTTCCTGCACGGGACCAGGGTATGTGGGGGCCGGAGCGGGGCCCGCCCGGGACGGACCCTCGGCACCGACCGGGCGGGCGACGGCTACCGGGTGGTGACGGGATGCCGGGCCGGCCGTCCGCCCGTGTGGGGCCGTCCGTCCTTGGGCCCGGGGCCCTGCGCGGACCGACGGCCGGGGACCAGCAGGGCGGCGAGCGCGGCCAGCGTCACCATCGCGGCGCCCACCCACAGGGCCGGGGTGAGGCCGTCCACGAACGCCTGTCCGGACTCGTAGCCGCCCCGGGCGGAGAAGATCGACGCCAGTACCGCCACGCCGAGGGCACCGCCGACCTCCCGCATCGCGTTGTTGGCGCCGGAGGCGATGCCCTGTTCCTCCGGCCGCACGCTGCCCATCACCACCGACGCGACGGGGGCGAAGAACAGCCCCATCCCGAGCCCGCTGACCACCAGGGCGGGGAGCTGCGCCGGGTACGAGACGTCGGGGGCGAGCACCACCGCGTACAGCCCCAGGCCCACGGCCTGGAGGAACAGTCCGGCGGCGACCAGCGGTTTGGCGCCGATCCGGTCGGACAGCACGCCGGCTATGGGCGCGGCGACCATCGGCATCGCGGTCCACGGCAGCATCCGCACGCCGGCCTCGGTGGGCGAGTAGCCCGAGACGTTCTGGAGGAACTGGCTGAGCAGGAAGATCGACCCGAACATGCCCAGGAACATCAGCAGGCTGGCGGCGTTGACGGCGCTGAAGGCGCGGCTGCGGAACAGGCGCATGGGGAGCATGGGCGCGGCTGCCCGCTGCTCCCAGGCGACGAACGCGGGCAGGAGCACCGCGCCGACCGCGAGGCCGGTCAGCACCTGGGGGCTGGTCCAGCCGTCCGCGTTCCCCCTGACCAGCGCGAAGACCAGGCCGAACAGGGCGGTGCTGGCCAACAGGGTGCCTGGGATGTCCAGCCGGCCGTGGGGCCCGCGGCTCTCGTCCAGGCGGAACCGGGCCAGCGGCAGCAGGAGCAGGCCCAGCGGAACGTTGAGCCAGAAGATCCACTGCCAGGACAGGTGCTCGGTGAGGGCTCCTCCGATGAGGGGTCCCATGGCGACGGCGAGGCCGTTGACGGCCCCCGAGATGCCGTAGGCGGTGCCCCGGCGCTCGGGCGGGACCGCGGTGGTGAGCAGGGTCAGGGTGAGCGGCATCAGGATCGCCGCGCCGAGGCCCTGGACGGCCCGGGCGGCGATCAGTCCGGTGACTCCCGAGGAGAGCGCGGCGGCGGCGGAGGCGCCGGTGAAGATGCTGATCCCGATGAGGAAGAGCCGGCGGCGGCCGAAGCGGTCACCGAGCGCGGCGCCGAGCATCATCAGCACCGCGAAGGTGAGGGTGTAGGCGCTGACCGTCCACTCCAGGTCCTCGATGGCACCGCCGAGGTCGTTCCTGATGGAGGGCAGGGCGGTGGTGACCACCAGGTTGTCCAGGGAGGCCATGAAGCCGGCGAGAGCGGTGACCACCAGCGCCCAGACGGCGGTGCGGAGGTTGGCGGTGGGCGGCGGGTCCGCGGTGTGGGACACGGGGGCTCCTCGGTGTGGTCGTCGGTGCGGGTGGGCCGCGCGGGGGCTGGTTGCTCTCACGGAACCCCCGCGGGCTGGTGGGCCGGTGACCGACGGGATAGTTATTGATCACTAAGTTCTTGGGGCGCACGGGGGTGATCCGGTGCGGCGCGGGGCGCGGTCGCCGGCGCCACGGGCCGGCGGGGGGCTTCAGGAGGGGGCGGGGCCCGCGGGGGCCGCGGGTTCCGGATGGGCGTCGGGCTCGTCGGGCTCGTCGGACGCGGAGGACGCCGCCACCCGGCAGGCCCCGTCGAGACCCGCCCAGGCCCGGTGCCGCCCGGGGAGGTCGAGGCACAGCAGCGCGTTGATCAACAAGCCGATCGCGAAGAAGTCGCGCATCTCCGCGTCGTCGGCGCCGGTACGGCTGCGCACGAGGTCCCACAGCTCCACCCAGCGCCGCCGGACGAACGCGCCGAGCTCGGGGTCCTCCGCGGAGGCCGCGACCGAGTAGAGCTGCATCTGCATCATCAGCAGGTCCCGGTCCACGATGAGACGCGGGTAGGCCTCCTTCATCGCGTCCATGGCCTCGGCCCCGCTCAGCCCCTCGGCGGCCTGCGCGAAGGTCTGGGCGAGCCGGTCGAGACACCGCTCGGCGGCGGCCTTGAACAGCGCGAGCTTCCCGGGGAAGAGCCGGAACAGGTAGGGCTGGGACACCCCCACCCGCCGGGCGATGGCCTCGGTCGACGTCCCGTAGTAGCCGCGGCGGCCGAACTCGGCGACAGCGGCGACGACGACGCTCTCCCGACGTTCCCCGGCCGACATCCGCGTTCGCCTCTGCTCCATGGAGAGGAATTTAGTTAGTAATAACTATCTAGTCAACTCGCCGGGCCCCCGCGCGGCAGGTGGCGGGGGCGGGACCAGGGGCGCGTCGGCGGGCTCACCGCCAGGAGCGCTGGGCGGGGCCCCGTCAACCCCGGCGGGGGCCGAGGGGAACGGGGCCCGACCGGGGCGTCAGGAGAGCTGGACCACGGCCCGGGCCATGCCCAGGACCCGCACGCCCGCGCTCACCACCGTCAGGTCCACCCGCACCCTGCGGTCATCCAGCTTCTGTGCGACCTTGGCGGAGACCTCGACGGTCGCGCCCTTGTCGTCGTCGGGCACCACCACCGGCTTGGTGAAGCGCACCCCGTACTCGACCACCGCCCCCGGGTCTCCGGTCCAGTCGGTGACCACCCGGACCGCCTCGGCCATGGTGAACATGCCGTGCGCGATCACGTCGGGCAGCCCGACCTCCTTGGCGACCCGCTCGTTCCAGTGGATCGGGTTGAAGTCGCCGGAGGCGCCGGCGTACCTGACCAGTGCGGCCCGGGTCACCGGGAACTGCTGCCCGGGCAGCTCGGTGCCGACCTCGACCTCGTCGTAGCTGATCCGCGCCGCCACCGTCACTCCCCCTCCGGTGCCCTGGCCACGAGCACGGTGTGCCCGGTGACCACGTGTTGGCCGTCCTCGTCGTACACCTCGCCGCGCACCGCGAGCACCTCGTTCCCGGCCAGCGACTTGATCGAGTCGATGTGCGAGGTCACCGTCAGCCGGTCCCCCGCGCGCAGCGGACGGGAGTACACGAACTTCTGGTCGCCGTGCACCACCCGGCTGTAGTCCAGGCCCAGCTCCGGGTCGTTGACCACCTGGTCGGCCGCCTGGTACGTGAGGATGAACGCGAACGTCGGCGGGGCGATCACCTCCGGGTACCCCTGTGCCCTGGCCGCCTCGACATCGGTGTACACGGGGTTGGTGTCGCCCACGGCCTCGGCGAACTCGCGGATCTTCTCCCGCCCCACCTCGTACGGCCTGGTGGGCGGGTAGCTCCGCCCGACGAAGGACTGGTCCAGCGGCATCGGCAGCTCCTCACGGTGCAACGGTGGGTGCCCACGGGGGCCGGGCGGCGGCGACGTGTCCCACATGCCACCGCCAACGCCACGAGGCCGCCCCCGCGAGCGGGGACAGCCTCAAAGCTTGCCGGGTGGACCCGGCCGGGCGACACCCGGGGGACGGCTCCAGGAGCGGACGCCGCGCCCGACCGAGGTCAGCGGGTCTCGCGGTGCGCCGTGTGGGCCTTGCAGCGCGGGCAGTGCTTCTTGAGCTCGAGCCGGTCGGGGTTGTTCCGACGGTTCTTCTTGGTGATGTAGTTGCGCTCCTTGCACTCCACGCAAGCCAGCGTGATCTTGGGGCGAACGTCGGTGGCAGCCACTGGAGTGCCTTCCTAGAGCGAAAAAGACCAGGTACGCAGACGAGAGTAGCCGACCGGGGTACCAACCCCACAATCGGCTACGCGGGGTAGCGGTGACCGGACTTGAACCGGTGACACAGCGATTATGAGCCGCTTGCTCTACCGACTGAGCTACACCGCCACGATGGACATGCGCCCCGCCTTTCGACGAGGCACCGTCGCATCCGAGCCCCAATACGGAATCGAACCGTAGACCTTCTCCTTACCATGGAGACGCTCTGCCGACTGAGCTATTGGGGCGAGCGAGGAAGACATTACACCGTTCGTCGCCGAAGGTGAAATCCGTATCCGGACGGGCGATCCACTGGCGCCACCAGCCAGTTGCCCCGTTCCGCGGGCGCCCCGACCGGCCCACCGACCACCGCCGTCCCCGCCCCGCCGGCCCGGCGATCCGGGGGCGGCCGCCCCGGTCCGGAGGCGTCCCCGGCACTCACCGGAATCCGACCGCACCAGTACGACTATTTCCCTCCTCCCGGCTGCGCGCGGCCCGTCGTCCTAGGCTCGAACCACGTGATCATGTACGGCCCGAGCCGACCGACCAGCACGCCTTCGAAACCCGTCCCACAACCAGTCGAGCAGGAGATAGCGCCATGCCCGGCAGCAAGCGTTCCCGCGGGTCCTCCGGCCCCGCCGGTCAGGAACCGACCGCTGACGGCCAGCCCGAGGCCGAGACGCTGCTGCTGTCGGGGGTGCGGCTGCCCGACGGCCGCACCGTCGACGTGCGGCTCAGCGACGGACGCATCGAGGCGGTGGGCACCCCGGGAAGCCTGGCCGCGCCCCGGAACGGGTCCGGCGAGGGCGACCAGCGTCCCGGTCTCGACCTGTCCGGGTACCTGCTGCTGCCCGCCCCCGCCGAGCCGCACGCGCACCTGGACACCGCGCTGACCGCGGAGAGCCTCGGCGGGCCCCCGCCGGACGGCCCCGAGGACGTGCAGCGGCGGGTGACCGAGGCGGCGCTGCTCCAGCTCGGTCACGGCACCACCGCGGTGCGCACCCACGTCCGCATCGGCGACGTCCAGGGGTTGCGCACACTGCAGGCGGTGCTCCGGGCCCGGCGGGCGCTGCGCGGCCTGGTGGACATCTCGGCGGTCGCGGTGCCCCGGGTGCTCACCGGGGTGGCCGGCGCGGACAGCCTGGCGATGCTGCGGGACGCGCTGAAGATGGGCGCGTCCGTGGTCGGGGGCTGCCCGGACCTCGACCCCGACCCGGCCGGGTACGTGGAGGCGGTGCTCCGGCTGGCCGCGGAGTTCGGCTGCGCGGTGGACCTGCACAGCGAGGCGGCCGACCCGGCGCGTCTCGGGCGGCTGGCGGCGATGGCCGGCGGGCTGCGGCCCAGCGTGACCATCGGACCGTGCGAGGGCCTGGCACGACTGCCGCAGGACGCCGTGGCCAGGGCCGCGGCGCAGCTCGCCGCGGCGGGGGTGGCGGTGGTGTGTCTGCCGCAGGGCGGGTGCGGAACGCTGGCGGGGGGCCGCGCCGGCTGGGTCGCCCCGGTCCGGGCGCTGCGGGCGGCCGGGGTGCGGGTGGCCGCGGGCGGCGGGGCGCTGCGGGACCAGGCGAACCCGGTGGGCCGGGCGGACCCGTTGGAGTCGGCGTACCTGCTGGCGTCCTGGGGGGCGACCGACGCCGCGGACGCCTACGAGGCGGTCAGTGGCCGGGCGCGGGCGGTGATGGGACTCCCCGAGGTGCGGCTCGAGGCCGGGTTCCCGGCCGAGCTGCTCGCGGTCCGCGGGGACTGCGTCGCCGGGGTGCTCTCGGTGGGCTACAGCCGGGTGGTGGTGCACCGCGGGCGGGTGGTCAGCCGCACCAGCGCGGTGCGCGAGTACACCGACACGACCGCCCTCGACCTGCCCCGTCAGGTGCGCACCGGAAAGGACAGGGGCCCGGACCGGCCGACGGAGTGATCCTCCGCCGGTCGGACCGGGCCCGCGCCGTCCTGGTGAGGCGTGGGGGGTGCGCTCAGGCGCTCTCGAGCAGGGACAGACCCGGGTACGCGCTGGACATCGCGGACGTCCAGGTGGCGTCGAACGGGTTGCCCGCGTCCTGGCTCGCGTCACCGAACGGGTTGTCGTCGGCCGGGTCGCCACCGAACGGGTTGTCGTCCTCGAACGTGCCGCCGTCGTCGTAGTTGCTGCCGGCCGCGCCGTTCATCAGGCTCTCGAGGTCCGCAGACGTGATCTTGACGGCGTCCTTGGGCGCCCAGACCATGCCGCCCTTGTCGAACGACAGGGACAGCGGGAGCTTGCCCGCGCTCCTGAGCTCGTCGTCGAACTGGGCCATGTCGACGGTGAGCTTCTTCAGGTCCTTGCCCTTGAGGAACATGTCCATCGCGACCCGACGGTTGGGAACGTCCTGGATGTCGGAGGAGCTGGGCAGCTCGGCGCCGGGGATCTCGCTCTCCAGCGGCTTCAGCTTGTCCACCAGGCCGTTGAGCAGGGTCCGGGCGGGAGCGCTGACCCGGAGGTGCTCGGTGCCGTCCTTCTTGCCCTTCTCCTCGATCGTCACGCCCTGACCGAGGGCCTGCTTGACGGCGCCGAAGATCTTGTCCTTGGCCGAGTCGCTCAGGCTGGGCGCGGACTCGGAGTCCCAACCGGTGTCCTCGCCGGTGTAGTCCTCCACGATCTTGCTGCTCTTCTCGAGTTCCGACTGTTCCATGGCGACCCAGCCGCCGTCGAGGAACCGCTCGGCGAACTCCGACCCCGGGGGCAGCTCACTCTTGATCGTCTCCACCGGGGGCATCTCCTCGCCGGAGATCGCGGCGATCTCCTCGAGGTCAGCGCGGACGTAGGCGGTCTCCTCGACCACGCGCAGCTCGAACAGGTTGGTGTTGCCCTTGGCGAACACCAGCTCGGCGGCGACCAGGTCGGACTCCTTGGCGTCCTTCAGCGGCTTGTCGGCCTTCACCGACAACTTGATCGTGCTGTTGGCCAACACGTCAGCCGCTTCCGGGGGCATGGGATCGGAGGAGTCAGTGACCATGGCCATCAACTGGTCGGGCGTGGACTCCAGGTCCACCGTCACCGACAGGGACTCCCCTTCCACCAGCCGGTCCATGGCCCGGGAGACCTTCTGGCCGGCGCTCAGGTTCTCCACGGTGCCACAGGCCACGACACCCACGGTGAGGGCCGCGGCACAGCCGACAGCGGTCACGGTCCTACGCATCACGACAACACCCTTCAGAAATGAGCGACGTGGGGCGGTCCCCCCGACGGTCTTACGACTACGACCGGTGGACCCCACCGACGGTTGCACCTGGACCCGATCCGGAACCGATTTTGCACAAATCGTTATCGCCGGTGAACGAACCGCGGTGGTCGAGCGCACCGGTCGCGGCCGGGCCGGTGGAGTGGTCCGTCGATTTGAATCCTCCCCTCCCTGAAGGGAGGGGATTCCTGGCTCAGGCTGCCTCCGGGAGCAGCGCTCCCGGGGGTCTTGCGCCCTCAGCGCCAG
>NZ_KB904692.1 GCF_000380165.1 Wenjunlia vitaminophila DSM 41686 | reverse complement strand
ACCTGCTCAAGGACCGGGTGTTCGACGCGGACCAGTTCATCGACGGGGTGCGCCGGGTGGCCGGTGGGGGCACCGCGATGGACCCGCAGGTGATCTCCCAGTTGCTGGCCCGCAGTGCGCGGGACCGGCCCCTGGCCCGGCTGACCGCACGGGAACGCGAGGTGCTGGAGCTGATGGCCGAGGGACGGTCCAACGCCGCGATCGCCCAGCGGCTGGTGGTCACCGAGCGGGCCGTGACCAAGCACACCTCCAACATCTTCGCCAAGCTCGACCTGCCACCGTCGGACGACGACAACCGGCGGGTGCTGGCGGTGCTGGCGTACCTGGACGGGGCGTGAACGGCCCCGCGTGCCCGCGCCTCAGCGCCGCGAGCGGCGGGCCTGACGCATCCGGCGCAGCCGGTTGACGGTGACCGGGTCGTGGGCCAGTGCCTCGGGGCGGTCGATCAGGGTGTTCAGCACCTGGTAGTAGCGGGTGGGGCTCAGTTCGAGCTGTTCCCTGATCGCTCGTTCCTTCGCCCCGGACAGGTGCCAGGTGCGGCGCGCGAAGGCGAGGACCGCGCGGTCCCGGTCGGACAACTCCGAGGCGCCGGCGGGGACGTGCTCCTCCGCCGCCCCCTCCGCCTGCTCCTTCTGCTCCGTCTCCGACTCGATGGGGCTGGGATTGGGGCTGGGATTGGGGCTGGGGCCGGGGTTGGAGCTGGGGTCGGCGGGGCCGGGCTGGGGCGCGTCCGAGCTGCGCGGTCGGTGAGCTTCGGGTGTGGACGGCGCCGGTGTGGTGGGTGGTTCGTTCTGAGGTTCCTTGGCCATGTCTCCCCCGGGTTCCTCGGCCACGGTTTTCAGCGTAACCGGCCCCGCTGACTCTCCGGCCTGCCTCGTTGCCTGACATTTGGTCTACACCAGTGATGGGGACACGCCCCCACGTCCCGGTGGCCGCGGGGGCGGTGACCGCCACGCCGGGGCGCGGTTCCGGGAGTCACCGATCCCTCGGAGGCGGCCCGGCACCACGACGACCCGGCGACGCGATGATCGATTCTCGATGAGTGGACTAGACCTTTTGTGGGTCGAAACGCGACACTGTTCCCGTGAGACACGTCATCGCCCTCGATGTGGGCGGAACCGGGATGAAGGCTGCCCTGGTGGCCGCGGACGGCACGGTGCTGCACCGGGAGCAGCGCCCGACCGGACGGGAGAGGGGGCCGGACGCCGTCGTCGCCGACGTGGTGGACTTCGCCGCCGAGTTGTACGCCACCGGGGAACGCCGTTTCGGTGAGCCTCCCCGGGCCGCCGGTGTGGTGGTACCCGGCCTGGTGGACGTGGCGGCCGGGGTCGCGGTCTTCGCCGCCAACCTCAACTGGCGCGACGTACCCCTGCGCCGACTGCTCTCCGAACGGCTGACGGGCTCCCGTCCCGCCCCCTTCCCGGTGGCGCTCGGCCACGACCTCAAGGCCGGCGGTCTCGCCGAGGGCCGCATCGGCGCGGGACGCGGCCAGGACCGCTTCCTGTTCGTCGCACTCGGCACCGGCATAGCCGCCGCGATCGGGATCGACGGCCGCATCGAGGCCGGGGCGCACGGTGGAGCCGGTGAGATCGGTCACATCGTGGTCCGGCCCGACGGCCCCCGGTGCGGCTGCGGCCGTGACGGATGCCTGGAGATCGTCGCCTCGGCGGCGGCCGTCTCCCGGGACTGGGCGCGGGCCAGCGGCAACCCCACCGCGGACGCGGCGGACGCGGCCCGCGCCGTGGACGCCGGGGACCCCCGGGCGATCCGCGTCTGGCAGGACGCGGTGGAGGCGCTCGCCGACGGCCTGGTCATCGCGCACACCCTGCTGGACCCCAGGCTGATCGTCCTTGGGGGCGGCCTCGCCGAGTCCGGGGAGACGCTGCTGGCCCCGCTGCGCACCGCGGTGCGGGACCGTCTGACGTTCCAGCACCCACCCGAAATCATCCCGGCGGCCCTGGGTGACGCCGCCGGACACCTGGGGGCCGGCCTGTTGGCCTGGGACCTGCTGACCACTGAGTCGATGGAGGAGAAGCCGTGACCGACGCACGCTCGGCTGCCCGAGACGGGGCAACGGACGCACCGGACCAACGGCGAACCGGCGGGACGGCGGGCGAACGCACCGTGCTGCGCGGTGCCCGGGTGGTCCTGCCCGACGGCGTGGTGGAGGACGGGGAGCTGACCCTCGAGGGCGGCCGGATCGTTGCGAACCAGGGCGACCAGGGCGCACAGGCGGCGCCCACCCGGGTCCTTGACCTGTCCGGGCACTGGGTGGTGCCCGGCTTCGTGGACATCCACGTCCACGGCGGCGGTGGGGCCTCGTTCTCCGCCGGCACCGTGGAGGAGGCGAGGACCGTGGCCGCGCTGCACCTGCGCCACGGCACCACCACGACCATGGCCAGCCTGGTCACCGGGGACATCGACGACCTGAGCCGGCAGGCGGCCGTGCTGTCGGAGCTGGTGGAGGACGGGGAGCTGGCCGGCATCCACTTCGAGGGACCCTTCATCAGCGAGGCCAGGTGCGGCGCGCACGAACCGTCACTGCTGCGGGACCCGGACCCGGCCGTGGTGCGCAAACTCGTGGACGCGGCCCGGGGGGCCGCGAGGATGGTCACCCTGGCGCCGGAACTGCCCGGTGGCCTGGACTCGGTGCGGCTGCTCGCCGACTGCGGGGTGATCGCCGCGATCGGGCACACCGACTCCAGTTACGACAGCGCGCTGCAGGCCGTGGAGGCGGGCGCCACCGTCGCCACCCACCTGTTCAACGCCATGCCCCCGGTGCACCACCGTGACCCCGGTCCGGTCACCGCGCTGCTCGAGGACGAACGGATCACCGTCGAGCTGATCAACGACGGGGTGCACCTGCACCCAGCGGTGCTCAACCTGGCGTTCCGCCAGGCCGGCGCGGAGCGGACGGTGTTCATCACCGACGCCATGGCCGCCGCGGGGATGGGGGACGGGATCTATCCGCTGGGGCCGATGCAGGTCCGCGTGGACAACGGCGTCGCCCGTCTGGTGGAGGGCGGCTCGATCGCCGGCAGCACCCTCACCCTGGACACCGCCCTGAAGCGGGCGGTGCTCATCAACCGCGTGCCGATCGAGCAGGTGGCCCTGGCGCTCTCCCTCACCCCGGCCCGCGTCCTCGGGCTGGACGACCGCGTCGGTTCCCTGGAGCCGGGCAAGGACGCCGACCTGGTCGTGCTGGACGACGCCTTCGACGTGGTCGCAGTGATGCGGCGCGGCCGGTGGACGGAGCAGCCGTGTCCCTGGTGACCACCGCGGAGCTGGTCGCCGAGGCCGCCGGGGCCGGCCGCGGGGTCGCCGCGTTCAACGTGATCACCTTGGAGCACGCCGAGGCCGTCGCCGCCGGGGCCGAAGCCGCGGAGGCCCCCGCGGTGCTCCAGATCAGCCAGAACGCGGTGAGCTTCCACGGCGGCCGGGTGCTGCCCCTCGCCTCTGCCGTGGCCGCCGTGGCCCGGGCCAGCAGCACCCGGCTCTCCCTGCACCTGGACCACGTGCGGGACCCGGAGCTCCTGCGCGCCTCGGCGTCCGCGGGTTTCAGCTCCGTCATGTTCGACGCCTCCACGCTGCCCTACCGGGACAACGTCACCGCCACCGCCGAAGCGGTCCGCTGGGCCCACCGGCACGGGCTGTGGCTGGAGAGCGAGCTGGGCAGGGTCGGGGGCAAGGCCGGCGAGCCCCCGCTGGGCGCGCACGCACCCGGGGCCCGCACCGACCCGGACGAGGCCGCCGCCTACGTCTCGGCAACCGGCGTGGACGCCCTGGCCGTCGCCGTGGGCAACAGCCACGCCATGACCGAGCGGACCGCCACCCTCGACCACGGGCTGATCGACGCGTTGCGGCGCGCGGTCCCGGTCCCGCTGGTGCTGCACGGCTCCTCCGGGGTGCCGGACGGGGAACTGCGGGCCGCGGTCGGCGCGGGGATGGTCAAGGTGAACATCGGCACGGCGCTCAACGTGGCGTTCACCCGGGCGGTCCGCGGCCACCTCGAGGATGACGCGACCGGGGTGGACCCCCGCGGGTACCTGGCGTCGGCCCGGGAGGCGACGGCCCTGGCCGTGACCCGGTGCCTCCGCGTCGTTACTCTGCCCTCGTGACCAACGTCGGCGACGAGCACCAGGCCCCCGGTACACCCAGGCCCCCGCGGGCACCGGCACCGGGGGCGGTGCGCACCTGTTCCTTCCTCACCGACTACGGGCTCCAGGACGGGTTCGTCGGGGCCTGCCGCGGGGTGATCGCGACCATCGCCCCCGGGGTGGTGGTCATCGACATCAGCCACCTCGTCCCGCCGCAGGACGTCCGTCGCGGCGCGGCGGTGCTCGCCGACACGGTGCCCAGCCTGCCGCCCGGCACCGTGCACATCGCCGTGGTCGATCCCGGCGTGGGCACCGCGCGCCGTCCGGTGGCCGTGGCCACCGCCCGCGGCGACCTGCTGGTCGGACCGGACAACGGCCTGCTGCCGCCCGCCGCCGAGGCCCTCGGGGGCGTCGTGGCCGCGCACACCCTGACCAACCCTGAGTTGATGGCCGCGTCGCCGTCCAGCACCTTCCACGGCCGGGACGTCTTCGCCCCGGTCGCCGCGCACCTCGCCCTCGGGGTCGGGCTGGCGGACACCGGACCGGCCATCGACCCGGCGGACCTGGTGCGGCTCCCGGTGCCCAGGTGCCGCCTGGACTCCGCCGCGGGGCTGGCCGAGGGCGAGGTGGTGACCGTGGACCGGTTCGGCAACGTGCAGACGTCGCTGGGCCAACAGATGCTGTTGGCGTTGGGGTTGCGTCCGGGCCAGCGGCTGCGGCTCCGGGTCGGCGCGGAGCCGGGGGGCGGTGAGGTGCCCTACGCGACGACCTTCGGCGAGGTGCCGCGCGGCGCCCTGGTCGGCTTCGTCGACTCCTCCGGCCGGTTCGCCCTCGCGGTCAACGGCGGCTCCGCGGAGGCCCGGCTCGGGCTGTCGCCGGGGGACCCCGTGACGGTCACGGCCAGTTCGACGGGTAACTGTCCCGAGTGATCGCGAGCTGGTCCAGCACGAACCCGCAGGAGTCACCCTGTCCGCAGGTCAGCGTGACCGTGTTGTCGCCCTTGGTCAGGTTGACCTGCCCCCAGGAGCGGGTCCACGCCTTCGACCAGTCCTTCTGGCCGGAGAAGTTGTCCAACGAGATCGACTGGCCCTTGCCGTTGACCACCAGGGTGGCCTTGGCCTCCCCCCCGGCGTTGCCGTAGCGGACGTTCACCCGGTACTGCCCGTCCTCCGGAACGGTGAACGTCCAGGTGACGCTGGCGCCCACGGTGTCCATCCCGGCGATGTAGGAGCCGCCTTCGGCCAACGCCCCGGAGTACTGGGACTCGGGGTGGGCACCGCCCTCGGGGCGCAGCTTGACCGCGTCGGTGACCGGCGGGAGCTGCCGCGGCAGCGGCGTGGACTTCTTGGTCGGGGTCGAGCTCGCGCTCTCGGTGACGCTGTTGGCTGGTTCCGGCTCGGCCTTGTCCTTGTTGTCGTCGTTCCCCGCCCAGATCACCACGCCCACGCCGACAGCCACGGCGACCACCACGGCGATCGCGCCGATCAACAGCCCCTGTCCGCCACCGGACCGGCTCCCGCGCCCCCCACCGGGGCCTGCGGCGGCCGGACCGCCACGGCGGTCCCCCGGCTGCTGGGCGGGCACGGCGGCCGGCGGGTGACCGGGCGGCTGCGGGCCGGGCGAGGACGTGGCGTGGGGGTAGCCGTAACCGCCCTGCGCCGACGTCGCCTGGGGATAGCCATAGCCACCGGACCGGTCACGCTGGCCGCCGTAGGTGGTCTGGCCGACCCTGGTCACCTGGTGGTACGAGGTCCTGGGCACCCCGGTCGTGCTGTGCGGCTGCTGGGGCACGCCCTGCGGTTCCCCCGGCCCCGGGTCGCCTTCCTGGCGGTACAGGTAGGCGAAGGGGTCGTCGTCCTCGGGCGCGCCGTCGCCGTTGCCGTTGCTGCCGGCCGTCATCCGCTCGTCAACTCCCCACTCAGGCAGGCCACGACGCACACCCACTCACTGGCTGCCCTGGAGGCACGCAACGCCCAGTGGGCGGACGGTGGGCACGGATGGCCAAAATTCATGATCTTCAATTGATGGCGGGACCCCGCGGGTTGGTGTTCACCGTCATCTCGAGGACATCACTGACCCAGTGCACACTACCTCTTACGGGGCACCTCCTGTGCCCGGGTTCGACCGGGTGGCCCGATCACGGAAGGTTGTCCAGGCGTCCCGCGCGCGTGGTGACGGCCCATCAACCCGCTCGTTTGTGGTTGCGGGAGCGCGACCTCTTGTCCATGTACATCCGCTGGTCAGCGGAGTGCAGGACCTCGTCCGCGGTCATCCCGCAGGCCGCCCAGCCGATGCCGAAGCTGGCTCCGACCCGCACCGCCCGGCCGTCCACCCGGATCGGCGGCAGCAACTCGGCGCGCAGCCGCTCGGCGAGGTCCGCGGCGTCCTGACGACCGAGTCCGTCCGCGAGCACCACGAACTCGTCACCGCCGAGCCGGGCCACGGTGTCGCCGTCCCGCACGCCGCCTGTCAGCCGGCGGGCCACCTCCACCAGCACCGCGTCACCGGCGTGGTGCCCGTACCTGTCATTGATCAGCTTGAAGCCGTCGAGGTCGCAGAAGAGCACGGCGAGCCCCTTGGTCCCGCGGTCCTCGCCGTCGCCCGCGACCCCACCCACCTCGTCCGGCGCCACCGCGTGCACGTGGTGGTCGAACCCGTTGTTGTCCTGGCCGGCGTACCGGTAGGCGAACTCGTCCCCGGTGCCGTCCAGCACGGCCAGGGCCGGGTCCTCCTGGGTGGTCTGCTCGTCCTGGCCGCGGTCGCACAGCCGCCGGCCCAGCCTGGAGCGCAGCTCGGCGCTGTTCGGCAGGCCGGTCAGCGCGTCGTGGCTGGCGCGGTGGGCGAGCTGTAGTTCGTGCCGCTTGCGCTCCTCGATGTCCTCGACGTGGGTGAGCAGGAAGCGGGGCCCGTCCGCGGCGTCCGCGACCACGGAGTTCCTCAGGTGGACCCAGAGGTAGGTGCCGTCCCGCCGGGACAGCCGCAGTTCGGCCCTGCCGCCCTCGGCGGAGGTGCGGTCGAAGAGGTTCTTGTCCTCGGGGTGCACCAGGTCGGCGAAGGAGTAGCGGCGCAGGATGCTGGCGGGGCGGCCGAGCAGCCGGCACAGCGCGTCGTTGGCCCGCAGCAGCTTGCCCTGGTGCCCCCCGCTCATCTCCGCGATGGCCATCCCGCTGGGCGCGTACTCGAACGCCTGCCGGAAGCTCTCCTCGCTCGCCCGCAGCGCCTGCTGCTCCCGCTCGAGGCGGATCAGGGCGCGCTGCATGTTGGAACGCAGCCGGGCGTTGCTGATCGCCACGGCGGCCTGGTTGCTGTACATGTGCAGGGCTTCGCGGACCCAGGCGCTGGGGCGCTTGCCGTTGCGCGGCCGGTCCACCGAGACCACCCCGAGCAGATCGGACCCGGAGTACATCGGCGCCAGCAGCCGGTCGCCCGGGTGCCAGCCGTCCGGGGTGGTGGGCTCGGGCCCCTCCGTCACCCAGGAGGGTACGTCGTCGCCGTCCAGCACCCAGCCGACCTCGTAGGGAATGAACCGCAGGGTGCCCCACGCCTCGCCCATGGACAGCCGCCGCTCCCAGGACGCGCGGGAACCCACCCGGCCGCCCATCAACGCCTCGGCCGCGCTGCTGCCGGCCACGGCGGCCACCACGAGGTCGCCGTCCGGGCCCACCAGGTTCACCACGGACAGCTCGAAACCAAGCCCGGCCACCGCGCCGTCAGCGACCGCCTGTAGCGTCTCCGCCAGGCTGCGGGCCGTGTTCAGTCCGGCGACGACCTGGTGCAACTGGCGTAGGGTCCCCAGCCTGACGTACGGCTCCGACTCGGCTTCCATTGTTCTCCCCGAGCCTCGACGACTACTCCCGACATTTCCTATGGTCCGATTGCAAGGGCAACTGAATCACAGGGAGGAGTTCGCCCGGTACGCAGGGTCAACAATAGCCTCATGTTGTGACTCACATCACACCCCCGTGTGCAACATTTATGAATTGTATGAATTCATTCGAACGCGGATGAACATATCCGACAATCGCCCTTCATCCAGAAGTGAGGTGTCGGATTTCTTGGCTCTTCTCCACGTTCGCCCCCAAAGGCGTTGACCCCGTTGTCCCGCCCCGCACTGATCCTTCCCCACTTTCACTCGCCATGACCCCACGGCGAGTGCGTCACACCGGGACAACGTCCGGCGGGCGGGCACGTCGCCCCGCCATCACTCGGTCCAAGGTCCCGCCCCGGCTCCGTCCCCGGTCCGATGACCGTTCGACTCCGCCGGGTTAGCGTTCACCGTGTGCGACCACAGACTCCCACCTCAGCCGTCCCGCATCCTGGTTCCGTGACAGATCACGCGACGGAACCGGGCGGGGACCACCACGGAGTGGACCCCGACGCGTTCCGGGCCACACTCTCCCGGCTCGCCGGGGGCGTGGTCCTGGTCACCGCACACGACCCCGAGGAGGGCCCCAGGGGTGAGGACATCGGGATGACCGCCACCGCCTTCGTGTCGGTGTCGCTGGACCCACCCCTGGTGATGGTGAGCGTGCGGGCGGACTCCCGGATGGACGAGTTGCTGTCCAGGCAGCCGCTGTGGGCGGTGTCGGTGCTCGCGGAGAGCCAACGGCACGTCGCCGGACGGTTCGCCATGCGCGGGCGTGTCAGCGACCGGTTGCTGTTCGAGGACGTCGCGTACCACCGGGGGGAGGCCACCGACGCCCCCCTGCTCGGCGGGGCGCTCGCGGTGCTGGAGTGCCGCACCGAGCAGAGCGTGCCCGCGGGCGACCACCGCCTGGTGATCGGACGTGTGCTCACCACCGCGACCCCCAGTGCCGAGGGCCGGCCGCTGCTCTACTTCCGGGGGCGCTACCGCTACCTGAGCTGAGGGGCCACGTCCCACGGGCCCCCGTCAGCCCACGGGTCCCTTCCGGGTCCGGGGAGGACCCCGGAGGCCCCTGCGCGGGTCAGCCGTCGTACCGGGCGCGCCGGGCACGCTTGAGCTCCCCCCGGCGCCGCTTGTTCTCCAGGCGGCGTTCGATCATGCCCCGGGTCGGCTTGGTGCGCTTGCGTGCGCGGGGTGGCGGCGCGGTCGCCTCCGCGAGCAGCGCGGCAAGACGGGCCCTGGCCACCTCGCGGTTGCGCCACTGGGACCGGTGCTCCGAGGCGCGGACCACCAGCACCCCGTCCACCAGGCGCCCGGACAGGCGCTCCAGCGCCCGCTCCTTCCACACCGGCGGCAGGGCCTCGGACCTCGCCAGGTCGTAGCGCAGCTCCACCTGACTGTCCGTGGTGTTCACGTGCTGCCCGCCGGGCCCGGAGGAGCGGGAGAAACGCCAGGCCAGCTCGGCCTCCGGAATGGAGACCGAGCCGCGGACGTGTGTGGTCCCGGTCATGCGCCCCATGGTCCCGCAACCGGCGCCGCACGTCATCCGCGTTTCCACCAGGGAACCGGCCATCCCCCTGACGGCGTTCTGTCCCTTAGCGATAGCGTCGCTCGTGGCCGACGCAAGCCGCAAACCAGGCTCGCGACAGAGGAAAGGGATCCGTCCAAATGGCTGTAAGCCTGTCCAAGGGTGGCAACGTCTCCCTCACCAAGGAGGCTCCGGGCCTGACCGCGGTCACGGTCGGCCTCGGCTGGGACGTTCGGACCACCACCGGAACCGACTTCGACCTCGACGCCAGCGCCATCGCGGTCAACCAGGCCGGCAAGGTCGTCTCGGACGCGCACTTCGTGTTCTTCAACAACCGGTCCACCCCGGACCAGAGCATCGTGCACACCGGCGACAACCGCACCGGCGAGGGCGCGGGCGACGACGAGCAGATCAACGTCAACCTCGCCGCGCTGACCCCCGACGTCGAGAAGATCGTCTTCCCGGTGTCCGTGTACGACGCGGAGAACCGCGGTCAGAACTTCGGGCAGGTCCGCAACGCCTACATCCGGGTGCTCAACCAGGCCGGCGGTGCGGAGATCGCCCGCTACGACCTGACCGAGGACGCGGCCACCGAGACCGCGATGGTCTTCGGTGAGCTGTACCGCCACGGCGCGGAGTGGAAGTTCCGTGCGGTCGGCCAGGGGTACGCCAGCGGTCTGACCGGCATCGCCCAGGACTTCGGCGTCAACCTCTGAACCCAGGCGCTCGCGGCCCCGGTCCGGCTGACAGCCGGACCGGGGCCGCGGTCATCCAACCCGCCCGGCCGCGGACCGGTCGGGACCCGAACGCCCGGCCGGGCCGTCGTGACACCATCACCCGCGTGATCGAGATCGGCTATTCGTTGTCCAGGCGCTTCCCCGACCCGCCGCAGACCGACTACCGCACCGCCGACGTCCACGCGTTGCGCCACGACCTGTTCTGCGGTGACGTCTACGTGGCGCAGGACGCCGACGAGTTGTCCACAGCCTGGGGATGGGTGCCGGTGCTGGACTTCGCCTGGGCGCTGTGCGACATCGTCGAGGAGCTCGACCGTGACCCGGCGGGCAGTCGCGCGTCCCGCGTCACCACCGCCGAGCTGGACTTCACCGAGACCGCCGACCGGCTCCGCTTCGCCCGCCGCTTCGGCTGGGTGCGGATCAGTGCCGACTGGGTGGAGGGCGAGCCGCTGACGGTCCGACACCACGATCTGCGTCGGGAGGCCAGGGACTTCCTCCACGACCTGCTCGCCGACCTCACCGACATGCACGAGTCCCTGGCTGACAACCCGACCGTCTGGCACCTGGGCAGCCGCTTCCCCCGGGTGTGACGGCGCACCGCCCGGCGTCAGCGCCCCGCGGCCCGCTGGCGTCGGGCCGCGGCGCAGTTGTGCCGGGCAACGGCGTGGTAGGCCGACTTGGGCTTCCAGTGGTACGGGGAGAGCGGGTCGGCGAAGTCCTCCCGAACCACTTTGACCAGGCTGAAGGACGCCATGTCCAGGTCGAACCTGGGGTTCGGCGAGTGCGGGAGGTCGGTGGCGATGAACTGGTACGGCGAGGCGCTGAGGAACCCCTCGGCCTCGAAGACGTCGAGCATGGTGGCGAGGTGCTGCGCCTGTTCCGCCTCGTCGCGCACCAGGTTCCCGACGATCTCCGGGACCGGCTTGTCGTAGTCGATGACGTCCCAGCCGTCGCCGCCTCGCTCGGCGGCACCGCGGTAGGTACAGCAGCCGAACTCCATGATCATGATCGGCTTGCCCCAGCGGCGGTGGGGGCTCAGTTCCCTGGTGTGCTCTGCGGGATCGCTGTGGAAGGTGTAGTAGTCGAGGCCGACGATGTCGAAGAGGTTCCAGTTGATCTCCTCCAGGCCGGTCGCCGCCGCATAGGTGATCCGCCCCCCGAAGTTCTCCCGGGCCACCGCCACCGCCCTGGCGACGAACGCGTGCAGCCGGCGCGTGATCTCCCGGTAGTCGTAGTTCCCCTCGACGAGGTACTGGATGCGCTCCAGGAACGTGTCGCCCGGCACGATGCCCGGGGTGAACAGCACGTACTCGCAGCCGACCGCCAGGACCACCTCGGGCCGGTGGGCCAGGCGCAGCTTCTCCGCCTCCCGGCAGGTCCGCCGCAGGTGCTCCAGGACCTCCTGCTGGGGGTGGTCGAAGAGCCGCGGCTGGACGGTGACCTGGAGACCGCGTTCCAGGGCCGCCGTCGCGGTGGACACCAGACGGTCCACGTCGGTCCCTATGACGGACACCGCGGAGCAGTGCAGTTCCTGGTCGATGGCCCGGATGTCCGTGCCCATCAACGCGTCGGTCCACAGCTCGCGGGTGAGCGGCCACCCCGGTCCGAAGGCGGTCCCGGTGTCATAGACGACGCCCCGGTACGTCAGGCCCCCACCGGCCCGGCGCGCCCCGCGCCTCCCGCGGTGGGCCGCCCGCGCTTCGCCCGGGCCCGACAGCACCCCGCCCGCGGCCGCCGCCCCGAGGACCGCCGCCCCCTTGAGGAAGGTGGCCCTGCGCGTCAAGGCGTCGTTGTTCACGTCTGTCCTCCAAGGCACGGGCCCCACGCCGCACCACCGCACGCGGGCGAAGTGTGCCCGGCCGTTGCCGGTTCCGGTTGCTTCCGGGCACCAGCCTCGCGCCGACCAGCGGGGGACGCGTCGGCCGAAGGTCCACCGGACCTCGACTTAAGTCGTGGAACGCCGCCCGACCGGTACCCCGCACGACTGTCGGAACCCGTAAGGCGGCCCCCACCCCGAACGGCCCCGCACCGTCCCGCTCCGGTGCCGCCGGAGCCCGGGCGACGCGGTCACAGCCGCACGACGACCAGCACCGTGTCGTCGGTGATGCCCCTGGACGGGAGCAGGTCCAGGAGCAGGGCGTCGGCCAGGCTCTCGGGGTCCGCTCCGCGGTGGCGGGCGAGGGAGACGGCCAGCCGGCGCAGCCCGGTGTCGATGTCCTCGGTGCGGCGTTCGATCAGGCCGTCGGTGTAGAGCACCAGCACGGCCCCCTCGTCGAACTCCTCGACGGCCTCGGGCCGGACCTCGGAGTCGGTGGGGATGCCGAGCGGGGGTCCCGTGGCCTGGTCGAGGAAGGCGACGGTGCCGTCGGGGTGCGCCAGGGCGGGCGGCGGGTGGCCGGCGCTGCTGTAGGTGATGATCCTGGTCTCCCAGTCCACGAAGGCCTGCAACGCCGTGCTGGACTCCGCGCCCTGCACCGAGAGCGCGTAGGTGCTCAGTGCCTCCAGGGCCGGGGCCGGCCGCTTGGCGACGTGGCACGCCGCGCTGAGCGCGCTGCGGAGCTGCCCCATGACGCCGGCCGCCCGCAGCCCGTGGCCGACGACGTCGCCCACCGCCACCGCGATCCGGTCACCCGGCATGTCGGTCAGTTCGTACCAGTCGCCGCACACGTTCAACGTGCCGACCGCCGGCTGGTACCGCACGGCCGCCCGGTGGTGGCCGACCGGCCGGGGCACCGGCAGCATCGCCGCCTGGAGGCTCAGGGCGACCTCCCGTTCGTGCGCGTGGGCCCGGCGCAGCCGTTCGTTGACCTCCTGCAACTCGCGGGCGCGGGTGTAGAGGTCGGCCTCCAGCATCCTGGCGCCGCTGCCGCCGTTCCTGGTGCTCCACGTGCGGACGAGCTCGGTGACCTCCTCCACCCGCAGCATCACCATGATCACCTGCCCGTCGGGGGCGAACACCGGGACGTTGATCGGGCTCCAGTACCGCTCCTGCCACACCCCGGGTCGGGCGGGGTCCTCCACGTCGTAGCGCTGGACCGCCATGACGTCACGCTCGCCGGTGGCGACCACCCGCAGCAGCGAGGCCTGGAAGTTCCGCATGCCGGTCGCGGTCGGGTCGTTGGGGTTGTCGGGGAAGACGTCGAAGATGTAGCGGCCGATCACCTGGTCGCGGGTGCGGCCGGTGGCTCGCAGGAACCCCCCGTTGACATCGACATACACCAGTTGCGGCGTCAGGAGCGCCACCACCCCGGGGAGCGCCTGGAAGACGGCCGCGTAGTCGGTCTCCGGTCGCCTCACCTGCGTCCGCCTCGCCATCCACCGTCGCGTCGCTCCCACGATAGGAGCCCGCGCCCGTTGGGCGGCGACGTCACGCCGGTGAACCCGCCCGGTCACCCGGTCGGCCCCCACGGCGGCGTCACCTCGCGGGGGAACGGGGCTGGCCGGGGCCCGGGGCCCGGCGCCCGGCGCCCGGGCAGGACGCGGGACGCGGGAAGCCGGCAGCGGGAACCACACGCCCGCGTTGCGAGAACTGGTGCCGAACGCCCCGGACCATGATCGGTCGGGGCGTTCACCGTGGTCTGACCTGGGAGCCGCCTGTCGGGTTCGAACCGACGACCCTCGCTTTACAAGAGCGATGCTCTGGCCAACTGAGCTAAGGCGGCGCGGCCCTCGTGGGGCTGCTGTGCAGTGTACTCAACGGGTGATCCGAGCCGTTACCAAATCCGCCGTCTGATCCTACTGACAAAGTGCCCCACCTGCGGGTACGGTCGCACAACAGTCCAGGCCAATGGACCAGACCATTTCTCCTTTACTCGGATCGTCCGGCACGTTCCTGCCGGTGAAGGGACCACTCACCATGGCAACCGTAACCTTCGACCAGGCGACCCGGGTCTACCCGGGCTCCGAGCGCCCAGCCGTGGACAAGCTCGAACTGGACATCGCCGACGGCGAGTTCCTCGTCCTGGTCGGGCCCTCCGGCTGTGGGAAGTCCACCTCGCTGCGGATGCTCGCGGGTCTCGAGGACGTGAACGAGGGCGCGATCCGGATCGGGGAGCGCGACGTCACCCACCTCCCGCCGAAGGACCGGGACATCGCCATGGTGTTCCAGAACTACGCGCTGTACCCGCACATGACCGTCGCCGACAACATGGGCTTCGCGCTGAAGATCGCCGGGGTTCCCAAGGCCACCATCCGGCAGAAGGTCGAGGACGCCGCCAAGATCCTCGACCTCACCGAGTACCTGGGCCGCAAGCCCAAGGCGCTCTCCGGTGGTCAGCGGCAGCGTGTCGCCATGGGCCGGGCCATCGTGCGTGAGCCACAGGTGTTCCTCATGGACGAGCCGCTGTCCAACCTGGACGCCAAGCTCCGCGTGTCCACCCGCACCCAGATCGCCAGCCTCCAGCGCCGGCTCGGGATCACCACGGTCTACGTCACCCACGACCAGGTCGAGGCTCTCACCATGGGTGACCGGGTGGCGGTGCTCAAGGGCGGGCTGCTCCAGCAGGTGGACTCGCCGCGGAACATGTACGACCGCCCGGCGAACGTCTTCGTCGCGGGCTTCATCGGCTCCCCCGCCATGAACCTCGTCGAGGTGCCGATCGTGGACGGCGGCGTGAAGTTCGGCAACTCCGTGGTGCCGGTCAACCGCGACGCCATCGCCGAGGCGGCGAACAAGGGCGACACCACGGTCACCGTCGGCATCCGGCCCGAGCACTTCGACCTGGTCAACGGCGAGACCAAGAGCCTGTCCAAGGACGACAAGGCCGGTCTCGCGGTCACCGTCAACGTCGTCGAGGAACTGGGCGCGGACGGCTACGTCTACGGCACCGCGCACGTCGGCGGACAGGACAAGGACCTGGTGGTCCGGGTCAACGGCCGCGAGGTGCCGATGAAGGGCGAGACGCTGCACGTGGTGCCGCGCGCCGGGGAGACCCACGTCTTCTCCACCAGCACCGGCGAGCGCCTGACCGACTGAGGCACGCGCCGACCGGGTCGGCGCCCTGGGCAGGACGAACAGGGGCTGCTCCCCCGAGGGGAGAGCAGCCCCTGCCGTCTTCCCCACGGCGGCCCCCCGACGGTGGTGCGGGTGCGGACGGAGAGGGCAGTCGCGTACCGGGGCCGACCGGCCGCAACGGGAAGCCGTGGCGACGCGGGGAAGCGGTGGCGGCCCGGTGTCGGCGGGGAACGTCAACGCTGCGCACCAGCAGGGCGGCGGACCGTCACCCGATGGTGTAACCGTTTGTCGCCAAATCATCACCGGACGCTACGATCGCCGGCGTGAACCAGGCAGCCCGTCGCTTCGGTAAGTCCCTCGCCCTCGTCCTCCCAGTCGTCCTCGTGCTCTCCGGGACGCTCGCGGTCACCCGCGTGGCCTGGACGCCGTCCGGCCCGGACGCCCAGGTGCTCACCGCGTCGGCCGAGGAACCCGGCGGGGCCTCCTCCGACGCCGTGGACACCCGGGCGGAACGGCGTCCGCAGGAGGCGCTGCGGGCCCGGCTGCTGCACGAGGTGCAGACCAGGGACCCGGGCGTGGCCCTCACCCACCTGCAGCAGGAGGTGGCCCGCAGGCCCGCGCTGGCCGGCCACTGCGCCTCCATCGCCCGTGCGCTCGGCCGCGCGGCCGTGGCCCGGTACCAGGGCGACGCGCTCCGGGCCCAGCAGTGGTCCCGTCCGGTCTGCGACACCTCGTTCGCCTCGGGGGTGCTGTCCGCCGGATGAGCCCGTCGTCCGGCGGCGCCCCGTCGCCGCCACGGTGACCGGGCCGGAGCCGGGGCGCATAGGGTTTCCGGCATGACAGGTGCCCACCATGCCTCCGCCCCCGTCACCCAGGCCGTCGTGCTCGCGGGCGGCCAGGGTTCCCGGCTCCGCCCGTACACCGACGACCGTCCCAAGCCGATGGTCGAGATCCCCGGCACCGGAACCCCGATCATCGGTCATCAGCTCGCCTGGCTCGCCGAGGAGGGCGTCACCGACGTGGTGATCTCCTGCGGCCACCTCGCCGAGGTGCTGCGGACCTGGCTGGACGAGACGGAGTTGCCGTTGCGGGCGCGCACGGTGGTGGAGACCGAGCCGCTGGGCCGCGGAGGCGGCCTGAGGCACGCCGCGGCGTCGCTGCCCCACCCGGACCAGCCCTGGTACGCCACCAACGGCGACATCTGGACCAGGTTCCGGCTGCGCGACATGGCCGCGTTCCACGAGGAACGCGCCGCCGTCGCCACCCTCGCCCTGGCGCGGCCACGGATTCCCTGGGGGGCGGTGGAGACCAACGAGTTCGGGCAGGTGCTGGACTTCGTCGAGGCCCCCCTGTCGCCCTACCTGATCAACGCCGGGGTCTACGTCTTCTCGCCCTCCTTCACCCACCTGCTGCCGCAGCGGGGCGACCACGAGCGCACCACGTTCCCGAGGCTGGCCCGGGAACGCACCCTCGCGGGCTTCCCCATCCCGCAGGGCGCCTACTGGCGGGCCATCGACACGGCCAAGGACCTCACCGAGGCCGCCCGGGAACTCGCGGGCTGAGGTGCGGGCCCGGGGCCGCACGGACCTGGCCGGGCAGCTACGGCACCCGGCGGGACCCGCCAGAGAGCCCTCAGGCCTCCGCGTCCCCCTGGGCCGCGCCCGCCTCCATGCCGAGCAGCCCGCGCCCGAGGATGCCCCCGAGCGCGCCCCCGGACCCACGCCCGCCGTCCACGGCTGTCCCGCCGCCCCCGAGGTCCGGCCCGGCGCTGGGAGCCGAGGGAGTCAGCGTCCGGCCGGGGGCGACCGGCTCGGGGACCTGGGTGGCCCATGGGTCAGTGCCCTGGGTGGGGGTGACGGTGCCGCCCACCGCGGGGGCGTCACCGGCTCCGGTCGAGGTCCCGGTCCCGGGCAGCGGGGGGACGGCGGGCGTGGGTCCGGCCGACGGGCCGCTCGGCGCCGACCGCGGTGGCAGGGGCGACCGGACGCCGCCGTCGGGCTCGCCGCTGCTCCTGGTCGGCAGCGGCGAGCCGGGCAGGTTGTTGGTGGGCGGGGCCGTGGGGGCGACCGGGTCGGTGTGGGCGCCACCGGACCGGACGGCGGCCCCGAACAGTGAACCGGTCAGCAGGCAGAGACCGGAGACCACCGTGACCACGACGGCGCCGCGCCGCAGCACCCACCGGCGGCGCTCACCCGGCGGCGCGCGGTGGCCGAACCGGCGCCGCCCCCGCTCCGCCAGCCGGGCGTCCAGCGAACCGTAAGGGGCCCCGGCGATGAGCAACGGGCTCCAGGCAGCCAGGTACACCACGTCCGGCGCCTCGTACACCGGAACGGTCCGCCAGCTCACGGTGAGTAGCAGCGCTGCGGACAGCAGCATCCCGGCCCCCGCCGCGGCCCGCTGCCAGAGCCCGAGCACCGACAACACGCCGACGACGATCTGGAGGAAGGCCACGGTCAGTCCGGCACCCACGGGATGGCTGAGCGCGAAGTGGCGCAGGGGTTCGACCG
The DNA here is from genome assembly GCF_000380165.1 of Wenjunlia vitaminophila DSM 41686. Lineage (GTDB taxonomy): Bacteria > Actinomycetota > Actinomycetes > Streptomycetales > Streptomycetaceae > Wenjunlia > Wenjunlia vitaminophila. The sequence continues at coordinate 18,840 of NZ_KB904692.1, read as the reverse complement.
CCGTCCAGGGGTGCAGCGAGGAGAGCCAGGCGACCATGGACCCGCGTTCCCCGCCGTCGAAGTACACCGGGTCGCAGAGCTTTCCCATGCCCGCGTACACGCTGATCCCGCCGAGGAAGACGCGCAGCGGCAGCAGCACCACCCCGGGGTTGCGGCGGGCCTGGGGCGCCGGGTGCCCTCCGGGCGCGCCGGAGCCGGGCCGGGCGGCCCAGGGCCCGCCGTCCTCGTCGTGGACGCCGTCCTCGTCGTGGTCACCGAACCGCCCGAACACGGTGGCGACCGGCGGTTCGGCGAACTCCTGGACACGGGGCAGCGGCCGGGTGTCGTCCTGGAGGACGGGGGCCAGGGGCTGGGTGGTCTCCAGGTCGCTCCCGGGCGCCGGGCCGTACCCGGGGGGACCGCCGGTGGCGCTCCCGCCCGCCGGGGTCCCGGATATGGCGGCCTGCCTGGCACCCGGGACACGGGGGCGTTGGCCAGCGGCGGGGGCCGGGCCGGTGGCGGCCCTGCCGGCGCGCAGCACCCGGGCCCCGCGGGCCAGCTCGGTGGGGAACGCCCCCCCGGGGTGGACGCCGAGGGCCGGAGGGCCGAGGGGGGCCTCCCCGGTCGGCGGTTCGGGCCTGGGGCCGTCGGCGCGCGGGTCGGCCGCCGACGGGGCCCCTCCGAGTGCGCCGGCACCGCGTCGCTCACGCGGGAGCCGGGGCCTGACCTGGATCGGGCGTGCCCCACGACCGTGCGGGACCAGCCGGGGGCGGAGGGGGGCGGGGACGAAGGAGGAGGCCGCGGCCGGGAGCTGTGCGAACCGCACCCGGAAACTGGCCTGGCTGACGTAGATCTGAGCCGGATCGCTGGGGACCCGCACGGCGCGGATCACCGGCTCACCGCTGTCCCGCGCCCGCCCTCCCGGGGAAGGCCGGGCCGTTCTGGTGGACGACACATTGAACTAACCGAGTGAACTTGCCCGAGGACACGCTGTGACCGACCCGGTGGGCCGCACGCCGGCACCCCCGTGCCACCGCCCCCCGCGCACGGGGCGAGTCCACGCCCCGTGCCGGTCGTTCACGCCCTGCGGCGCGCTGCCTCGTACAGCGCCACGCCCGCGGCCACGCCGGCGTTGAGTGACTCGGCCGCCCCGCCGGGCATGGGGATGCGGACCGTCAGGTCGCAGGTCTCACCGACCAGCCGGGACAGGCCGCGGCCCTCTGAGCCGACCACGATGGCCACGGGCCCGTCGAGCACCTCGAGTTCGGTCAGGTCCACGGTGCCGTCCGCGGCGAGGCCCACCACGGTCAGTCCCGCCTTCTGGTAGGCCTCCAGCGCCCGGGTGAGGTTGGTGGCCCGGGCCACCGGCACCCTGGCCGCCGTGCCCGCCGACGTCTTCCAGGCCCCGGCGGTCATCCCGGCAGCCCGGCGCTCCGGCACCACCACGCCGTGGCCGCCGAAGGCCGCCACGGAGCGGACCACCGCCCCGAGGTTGCGCGGGTCGGTGACCCCGTCCAGGGCCACGATCAACGGGGCGGCGCCCGCGTCCAGCGCGGCCTGGACCAGGTCGTCGGGGTGCGCGTAGTCGTACGGCGGCACCTGGAGCGCGAGACCCTGGTGGTTGAGGTGGTTGGTCATCCGGTCCAGCTCGGCGCGGGGCGCCTCCATCAGCGGGATGGACCGCTCGGTGGCCAGGGTCAGTGCCTCGCGCACCCGGTCGTCGCTGTCGACGAACTGCTGGACGTACAGCGCGCTGGCCGGCACCCCGGCGCGCAGCGCCTCCACCACCGGGTTGCGGCCGACGACGAGTTCGGCGGTGCCCCGGGGGCCGCCGCGGCGCGGCTGCGGGCGACGGGCCGCCTGTTTGGCCTTGACCGCGGCGGCGCGCTGTTTGGGGTGGCCCTTGCGCATCTCGGCGGGCGGAGTGGGGCCCTTGCCGCGCAACGCCTTGCGACTGTGCCCCCCGGTGCCCACCTGGGCGCCCTTCTTGGACGAGGTGCGGCGGTTCCTGGGCTGGCTGTTCCCGGCCATGATCTGCAACTTCCTTGTGTCGGTTCGGCTGGGGCGACACAGCCGTCATAGGGGTGGTTCGGGTGCGGCGGGTCGGTGTGGCCGGACCGTGTGCGGAGGGACGGACGGGGGTGTTCGACGGGCGGTTCGCCGCGGGGGCGGATCAGGTCTCGCCGAGCTGCCAGCGCGGTCCTGACGGGGTGTCCTCGATCACCAGGCCGGACCGGCCGAGCCGGTCCCGGATCGCGTCCGCGGTCGCGTAGTCCTTGCGCGCCCGGGCCGCCTCCCGCTGCTCGAGGACCAGGTGGACCAGCGCGTCCACCACACCGCGCAGCTCCTCGCCCTGGTCCTCCTCGGCCGCCCAGTGGGCGTCGAGCGGGTCCAGGCCCAGCACCCCCAGCATCGCCCGCACCTCGGCCAGGCGGGCGACCGCGGCGTCCTTGTCGTCGGCGGTGAGCGCCATGTTCCCCTGGCGGACCGTGGTGTGCACCACGGCCATCGCCTGGGGGACGCCCAGGTCCTCGTCCATCGCCTCGGTGAACGCGGCCGGCAGCTCGGCGGCCGGCTCCACCGTCCCGGCCAGCTCCACCACCCGCTGGACGAAGCCCTCGATCCGCCGGAACGCGGACTCGGCCTCGCGCAGCGCCTCCTCGCTGTACTCGATGGTCGAGCGGTAGTGCGGGGTGCCCAGGTAGTAGCGCAGGACGATGGGCCGCCACCGCTTGACCATCTCGGAGACCAGCACCGAGTTGCCCAGCGACTTGCTCATCTTCTCGCCGGCCATGGTGACCCAGGCGTTGTGCAGCCAGAACCGGGCGAACGGGTCACCAGCCGCCTTGCTCTGCGCGATCTCGTTCTCGTGGTGCGGGAAGACCAGGTCCAGCCCGCCGCCGTGGATGTCGAACTCCCGGCCGAGGTACTCACGGGCCATGGCGGAGCACTCCAGGTGCCAGCCGGGACGTCCCGGCCCCCAGGGCGTCTCCCAGCTCGGCTCTCCCGGCTTGGCCGCCTTCCACAGGGCGAAGTCCCGCTGGTCCCGCTTACCGCTCTCGCCTTCGCCCCCCGGTTGCCGCAGGTGGGCCAGGTCCTGGTGGGACAGCGCCAGGTAGCCCGGGTAGGAGCGGACGTCGAAGTACACACTGCCGTCCGCCGCGTAGGCGTGGCCGCTGTCCAGCAGTTCCTGGATCAGCCGCACCATCTGCGGGATGTGGCCGGTGGCCCGGGGTTCGGCGGCGGGCGGCAGGCAGCCGAGCGCCTCGTAGCCCTGGTTGAACGCCCTCTCGTTGGCGTGGGCGATGGCCCACCAGGGACGGCCCTGCTCCTCCGACTTGGCGATGACCTTGTCGTCGATGTTGGTGACGTTGCGGACGAACGTCACGTCGTAGCCCCGGTGGATGAGCCACCGTTGCAGGATGTCGAAGTTGAGGCCGGACCTGATGTGGCCGATGTGCGGAGGTGCCTGGACGGTGGCCCCGCACAGGTAGATCGAGACGCACCCCGGCACGAGCGGTGTGAAGTCACGGATCTGCCGGGTGCTGGTGTCGTACAGGCGAATGGTCACGGTCCCAAGAGTAGTGGGCGCGGCGGCGTGCCCCACGACGCCGTCGGTCCCGAAGGGCGCCGGCGTCGCGCGCGGGGCCCGGGCGGCCGGGCCCCGTCGCCGCCGGACCGGGCTCAGCCCCAGCTCACCACCTTGCGCGGGGTGACGCGTGCCACCACCCGGACGTCGTCGGGCCCGTCAGCCTCGTACCGCTCGGCACCCAGGTACTTGCGCGCCAGTTCGTCGATGAGCTCCCTGGCCCCCTCGTGGCTCAGGGACACCGTGCCCCGGACCTCGAAGTAGGTGTAGGGGTTCGACGGGGAGACGAGGACCACGCTGACCCGCGGGTCGCGGGCGACGTTGAGGTGCTTCCGACGGCCCTCGACGGTGGAGAACAGCACGTCGTCGCCGTCACGTTTCACCCACACGACGGATACCTGGGGGCTGCCGTCGGGCTGGATGGTCGCCAGGGTGGCGAAGACCGGCTCGTCGACGAGGTTCCTCAGCGCCTCGGGCAGTGCGGTGGCCACAGTCGATCGCCTCGTCTCTGGAAAGGTGAGCGTGGAGGTGCGGTTCCCTCCATGGTGCACCCCGTGGCCAGGAGCTCCCGCGGTGCGCGATACCGCCGTTGGTGGGGTGTTCGCCGGATGCCGGTCCCGGCCCGGGACCTGGAGGGACCGGAGGGCGGCTCAGCCGGCCGGCACCACCAGGGCGGTGGCGATCGCGGCGAGCCCCTCGGCCCGACCGGTCAGACCGAGTCCGTCGGTGGTGGTGCCGGACACCGACACCGGGGCTCCGACGGCGGCGGACAGGGCGGCCTCGGCCTCCTGCCGCCTCTTGCCGATCTTCGGGCGGACCCCGATCACCTGGATCGCCACGTTCCCGATGGCGAAGCCGGACGCCCGGACGATCCGCGCGGCCTCGGTGAGCAGGGCGACGCCTGACGCCCCCGACCACTCGGGCCTGTCGGTGCCGAAGTGAGCGCCGAGATCGCCGATCCCCGCCGCGGAGAACAGGGCGTCACACGCGGCGTGGGCGGCCACGTCACCGTCGGAGTGACCGGCGAGGCCGTGACCGGACTCCGGCCAGCACAGCCCCGCCACCCACAGCGGACGCCCCTCCTCGAAGGCGTGGACGTCGGTGCCGACCCCGGTGCGGGGCAGCGGGAAGCGGGGCTCGGGGGCCGGCGGCAGGGGCGCGCCCGACCGCGTCGGCTCAGAAGTCATCGGCGGCCCTCCGGCGGGCGAGCACGGCCTCGGCCAGGACCAGGTCCAGCGGTCGGGTCACCTTGAACGCCTCCTCGTGGCCGGGCACCACCACCACGGGGGTCCCCAGCCGTTCCACCATCCCGGCGTCGTCGGTGGCGCCCTCGCCCTCCGCGGGCACCCTGAGGTGCGCGGAGACCAGGACGTCCCGACGGAACCCCTGCGGGGTCTGCACGGCACGCAACAGGGCGCGCTCGGGGGTGCCGACCACGGGTTCCGGGCCGTGGTCCCGCGGTTCCACCTGCTTGACGGTGTCGGCCAGCGGGAGCGCGGGCACGACCGCCGGTGCGCCCTCGCACACCGCCGCCGCCACCGCGTCCACCATGTCCACCGGGACCAGTGGGCGGGCGGCGTCGTGCACCAGCACGGTGCCCACGTCGTCCGGCAGGGCCTCGAGACCGAGCCGGACCGAGTCCTGCCGGGTGGCCCCACCGGGAACGACGAGTATCTCCTTGCCCTCCGGCAGGCCGTGGCTGTCCAGCAGCAGCCGGACCTCGACCGCGCCGTCCGGGGGCGCCACCACGACGACCAGGGTCACCGCTCGGGCGCGCAGCAGCGCGCGGACGGCGTGCACCAGCATGGGCACACCCCCGAGCGTCCGCAGCGCCTTCGGGGCCCCGGGGCCGAGCCGAACTCCTCGGCCCGCGGCGGGAATGACCGCTGCGGTCGTCAGGTTTGCTTCCTTAGTCGACATGGGTATCGCCTCAACGTGCCGGGCACGGCACACCGTCCGGCCCCTTCCGTGACGACCGGATGGTATCCGTGCCCGATGCTCCGGCGCAGCGTCGCACCGGAAGATCGCAGCGATGCCCCTGTGGAAACGCAGGTCACGTGGGAGTGGAGCACCGTGTTGTCCCGGGCGGACCGCCGCGGGCACACGCGGTCGTAGGGAGGCGAGGAGCCATCGACAACGGGGGCGGGTCGGGTGTTCGGCGCGCGGTTCGCCGGCCGCGGGCCCGGTCGGTCCGACTGGCGGCGTGGACTGTGGACGGGGTCGCGGTGGAGAACACCTCGAGGCCCCGTCGGGCACTCAGGCGTCGGGCACTGGGGCGTCGGGCACCCGGGCGCGCCGAAGCGCCCGACCGTGCCGTTCGGTTCCGTGGATCGAGGTTCCGGGGCTCCAGGGGTCCGCGCGGGAGTTTCCCTGGGTTCGGCACCTTCGGGGTCCACACCGTGGGCTCGGCCGAGCGTCGCGGCGGAAGGCGTCAGGAGGCCAGTACCTCGTCGAGGAGCGCCTCGGCCTTGTCCTCGTTGGTGTTCTCGGCCAGCGCGAGCTCACTGACCAGGATCTGCCGGGCCTTGGCCAGCATGCGCTTCTCCCCGGCCGAAAGGCCGCGTTCGCGCTCGCGGCGCCACAGGTCGCGTACCACCTCGGCAACCTTGATCACGTCACCGGAGGCGAGCTTCTCGAGGTTCGCCTTGTAACGCCGGGACCAGTTGGTGGGCTCCTCGGTGTACGGCGCGCGCAGCACCTCGAAGACCCGGTCCAGCCCTTCCTGGCCAACCACGTCGCGCACTCCGACGAACTCCGCATTGTCCGCCGGCACGCGTACCGTCAAGTCGCCCTGGGCGACCTTGAGCACCAGATAGGTCCTTTCCACGCCCTTGATCTGCCGAATTTCGATGGCTTCGATCAGCGCGGCCCCGTGATGGGGGTAGACCACGGTGTCGCCAACCTTGAACGTCATGTGACAGGTACCCCTTCCGTGGCTTTCCAGGGTAACACGGGAACGTGTGCACTTGAATGGCGTTTGCGCAGGTCAGAGCACATCTCGGGGCTTGACAAGAGCGGCTTGAGCGTGCTGCGGCTCAGGTCGGGGACGAGGTCTGCGCAGGTCGGAGCGGTTCTGGGGAAGCCGCGAATGGCACCCGTTACCCGTCTTTGAGTGCGGCGAGCGCGTGTCGATCCGTCCGCGTTGTCCAGACCTCGAGGATGCCCGGTGGGAGTGCGTTCGACCGTTCGGAGCAAGATCCGAGGCAAATGACGGACGAGTGACACTCGAGCCATAATCGGGCCTGTTTGGCGGAACACGTTCTCGATCGTATTCCTGATCTTGTCGCCCCCCGCCGGCAAACGCGGTTCTCGTCGCGTGCGGTCCCCCTGCCGGCGCCCTCCGGTGCTCCTGCCGGCAGACGGCGCCACCGGCGCCGGGCCGGTCGTGGGTGGGCCGGTGCGGTCGGCCGGGAGCGGCTCGGTAACCTAAGTGCGCTGGAAGATCCTGTACCACCGGACAACCACCCGAAGGAGAAGCCGCCGCCGTGAGCCGCAGCCTTCGACGCGGCGTCCTCGCCGCCTCTCTCGTCCTGGCCACCGCTTCCCTGTCCGCGTGCGCGGCCGGCAACGACGCGGCCAGCCTCGGCATCAAGCCCGACAACCCCGAGACCTCCGTCGGGGGCATCAAGATCCAGAGCGGCGTGGTGATCGTCAGCGAGGGCGAGGACCAGCCGGTGGCGGTCACCGCCTCGGTCGTGAACAACACGTCCACGTCCCAGACGCTGGAGTCGGTGACCATCAAGGGCCTCTCCACCCCGCTGGAGCTGGCCGGCCCCAAGGGCGAGTCCGGCATCACCGTGCCGGCGGGCGGCACGGTGCGGATCGGCGGCAAGGACGGCGCCTCGGCGACGCTGCCGGACGCGTCCGACGAGATGAGCGAGGCGCTCGGCCGGTTCCGGACGGTGACCTTCGCCTTCAGCGAGGCCGGTGACGTGCCGCTGGAGGCGAGCGTGGTGCCGGACGAGGACTTCTACACGCCGTGGGCCGCCACCCCCAGCCCCTCCGCCACCCCGTCGAGCACGGCGGAGCAGGCCGGGGAGACCCCGCCGGCCGGCGCCGAGGGGAACGAGGGCGCCGAGGACGGGGAGCCGGCCGACGCCGAGACCGAGGCCGGCGGCGAGTCGTCCGCCGACGCCGGCAAGGCCTCGAACACCCCTCCGGCCAGCCCCAACGCCAGCCAGAGCGCCAAGGCCGGCGACGAGGCCGAGAGCGGTCACTGACGCGGGACGGGTGGGGCCGCCGGGTCCGGCGGCCCCACCCGTGCTCCCGTGGCCCGTCGATCGGCTCAGGGCTCGAACTTGTACCCGAGGCCGCGCACGGTGACCAGGTAACGCGGGGTCCCCGGGTCCGGCTCGATCTTCGCCCGGAGCCGTTTCACGTGCACGTCCAGGGTCTTGGTGTCACCGACGTAGTCGGCGCCCCACACCCGGTCGATGAGCTGCATCCGGGTGAGCACCCGGCCCGCGTTGCGCAGCAGCATCTCCAGCAGGTCGAACTCCTTCAGCGGCAGGTCCACCTTGGCGCCGCTGACGGTCACCACGTGCCGCTCCACGTCCATCCGGACCGGGCCGGCCTCCAGGGCGGCGGGCGCGACCTCCTCGGGTTCGCCCCGCCGGCGCAGCACGGCGCGGATCCTGGCCACCAGTTCCCGCGACGAGAACGGCTTGGTCACGTAGTCGTCCGCGCCGATCTCCAGGCCCACGACCTTGTCGATCTCGCTGTCCTTGGCAGTCACCATGATCACCGGGACGTTGGATCTGTTGCGGAGCTGCCGGCACACCTCGGTGCCGGGCAGCCCGGGCAGCATCAGGTCGAGCAGCACCAGGTCGGCTCCGTTGCGCTCGAACGCGTCCAGCGCGTCGGGGCCGGTCGGGGCGATGGCGACCTCGAAGCCTTCTTTGCGGAGCATGTACGACAGGGCGTCGCTGAACGATTCCTCGTCCTCGACGACGAGCACTCGGGTCACGGCAGGACCTCCGGGGCGGGTAGGGACGGGAGGGTGCCCGGCAGGGGGTCCTGCCGGTCCGGGGCCTTGCTGTCACGTCCGTCGCGACGGGGGTGCGCCGCTTCCGGCAGGCGCAGGGTGAAGGTGGAGCCCTGGCCCTCGGCACTCCACACCGTGACCTCCCCGCCGTGCGAGGCGGCCACATGCTTGACGATGGACAGGCCAAGACCGGTGCCACCGGTGGCGCGGGAACGCGCCGGATCGACCCGGTAGAACCGTTCGAAGATCCGCTCCCGGTCGCGCTCCGGGATGCCGATGCCCTGGTCCGTGACGGAGATCTCAACGAGGTTGACGCCCCCAGCGGTGATCCGGCGGCCGGCGATGCCGACCCGGGTCCGCGAGGGGCTGTAGTTGACCGCGTTCTCGACGAGGTTGCCGAGCGCGGCGGCGAGCTGGCCTCGGTTGCCGAAGACGCGCAGCCCCGGGGCCGGCCCCGAGGCCATGGTGATCTGCTTGGTGTTGGCCTGGCTACGGCAGCGGTCGACGGCCTCGTTGACCAGGTCGTCCACCGCGACCGGTTCGGCGTCCTGCATCGGGTGGTCGTTCTGCACCCGGGACAGGTCGATCAGCTCCTGGACCAGGTTGGTCAGCCGGGTGGACTCGACCTGCATCCGGCCGGCGAACCTGATCACGGCCTCCGGGTCGTCGCTGGCGTCCATCACCGCCTCGGAGAGCAGGGACAGCGCGCCCACGGGCGTCTTCAGCTCGTGGCTGACGTTCGCCACGAAGTCCCGGCGCACCGCCTCGATCCTGCGGGCCTCGGTCAGGTCCTCCACGAGCAACAGCACGAGCCGGGAGCCGAGCGGGGCGACCCGGGCGGAGACGGCGAGCGCCTCCCCGCGTCCGCTGCCGCGGCGCGGCAGATCCAGCTCGATCTGGCGTATCTCGCCGTCCCTCCGGGTTTCCCTGGCCATCTGGAGCATCCGGTCCACCGCGAGCCGGCCGCCGCGCACCAACCCCAGGGCGTAGGCGGCGGAGCTGGCCTTGACCACGGTGTCGGCCTCGTCAAGCACCACGGCGGAGGAACGCAGCACGGACAGCACGGTGTCCACCCCGGGTGGCAGGACGGCCTCGGTGTGCAGGGAGGACCGGGTCAGCCCGGCCTGCTCCCGTTCGCTCCAGCGAATGGACAGCGCGGCGACGACACCGGTGCACAGACCGGCTATCGCGCTGGCTGCGGCCACCGCCGCGTTGATGTCCATGCTCACCAGCGTAGGCGGGGAGCCCGGGTGGCCCGTAGCGGTCGGCGGCGTCCTGAGCAGAGACGTTGCCAAGAGTTCACCGTGCCGTGGGCGAGCGTTCAGGTCTCCAGCGCTGGGGGGTCAGGCGGGTCGCGCAGCGTGGCACCCGGAGGGCTCCTCGGGGCAGACTCGAGGCTCGGAAGGCATGTGCCGTGCCTCCGCGGCATGAGGAGAGGAAGACGATGCGCGACGCCTACCACGAGGAGCTGGACTCGATCGGGGACGGCTTGGTGGAGATGGCCCGGCTTGTCGGGTCCGCCATAGGGCGGGCCACCACCGCGCTGCTGGACGCCGACCTGAAGCTGGCGGAGAGCGTCATCGCCGCCGACGAACGGGTTGACGACCTCCAGCGCGACCTGGAGCAGCGGGCCATCGCGCTGCTCGCGCGACAACAGCCGGTCGCCACGGACCTGCGGATAGTGGTCACCTCGCTGCGGATGACCTCGGACCTGGAACGCTGCGGCGACCTGGCCCGGCACGTGGCGAAGGTGGCGAGGCTGCGCTACCCGACGTCCGCGGTGCCGTCCGACCTGCACCCCACGATCCTGGAGATGGGCCAGCTCGCGCAGCGCCTGGTGGCCAAGGCCGGGCAGGTGATCACCACCAAGGACGTGGACGCGGCGATGCAGCTCGAGCAGGACGACGACGCCATGGACCTGCTGCACCGGACGCTGTTCCAGCACCTGCTGGACGACCGGTGGCAGCACGGGATCGAGACCGCGGTGGACGTGACGCTGTGCGGGCGGTACTACGAGCGGTTCGCCGACCACGCCGTGTCGGTGGCGCAGCGGGTGGTGTTCCTGGTGACCGGGGAGCACGCGGACGAGTTGTCCGCGACGCCGGGGACCTGAGCGCCCCCGCGGGCACCGTCCGGTCGGTCGCGGCGCCGGCGGCCCAGGCACCTGCCCCGCGGACCCTTCCCGCCCGCCCGTTCCCCGCCGGGGGTGCGGAGGTGCTGTCCGAGTGCACCCACGCGCTGTTGATGCGCCAGTCGGGAGGGCGTTCACTGGGGGGAGCGGCACGGTTCCGCGGCCAGGTGGGCATCCGCGGTGCCGGCCGCCTGGTGGTCGGCACCCGCGGGGCCGGCTGCCGGAGGACCGACAGCCACGGTGCCGCCGCCGGCCCCGGCGGCGGCACCAGGACCGGGGCACGGCCCAGAGGACCAGGACGGCCTAGGAGGGCACCATGCCGAACTCCCCCACCCGCACCGGCGAGCACGTCCGACCCGAGATACCCGCGCACCCGCGCCCCGAGGTGGCGCTCCTCGCCGCCTCTTCCTGTAGCTGCGGCCCCTCGTGCGGCTGCGGCTGCCAGTCCGGCGGCTCCTGCTCGTGCGGTGGCGGCTGCGGCTGACCGGATGACGCCTCCCCGCGTCGGTGACGGGCCCGTCGGGCCCCACCGCGGCAACCGCCCCGCTGTGGTCATCGCCGCACGGCGGTGACCGCCCCGCTCCGGCCCCGACGGGCCGGAGCGGGGCGCACGTGTCCGCTGCCCTTCTCCGCCGCTGCTACTTGCGGCCCTGGTTCTTGACCGCCTCGATGGCCGCTGCCGCCGCCTGCGGGTCCAGGTAGGTCCCGCCCTTGGTGACCGGGTGGAACTCGCTGTCCAGCTCGTACCGGAGCGGGATGCCGGTGGGGATGTTCAGTCCCGCGATGTCGGCGTCCGAGATGCCGTCGAGGTGCTTGACCAGGCCGCGCAGGCTGTTGCCGTGCGCAACCACCAGCACGGTCCGCCCGGTGAGCAGGTCCGGGACGATGGCGTCGTACCAGTACGGCAGCATCCGTTCGACGACGTCCTTCAGGCACTCGGTCCGCGGACGCAGTTCGGGGGGGATCACGGCGTAGCGGGCGTCGTTGACCTGCGAGAACTCCGAGTCGTCGGCGAGCCGCGGGGGTGGGGTGTCATAGGAGCGGCGCCAGCGGGCGAACTGCTCCTCGCCGAACTCGGCGAGTGTCTGCGCCTTGTCCTTGCCCTGGAGCGCGCCGTAGTGCCGCTCGTTGAGCCGCCAGGAGCGGCGCACCGGAATCCAGTGTCGGTCCGCGGCGTCCAGCGCCAGGGCTGCGGTGCGGATCGCCCGGCGGAGCACGGAGGTGTGGACGACGTCGGGGAGCAGCCCCTCGTCACGCAGCAGCTCACCGCCGCGGACGGCCTCCTCCTCGCCCTTGGCGTTGAGGTTGACGTCAACCCACCCGGTGAACAGGTTCTTGGCGTTCCACTCGCTCTCGCCGTGGCGGAGGAGGATCAGTTGGTAAGGAGCGTCGGCCATGGTGCTGAGCCTAGGCCATGCCGGTTCACCGACATTCCGGTGGTAGCCGGACGCAACCGGCTACGGCCGTGGACGCTGCTCCGGGTCGGTCAGGTGCGCGAACGCCTCGAGGTTGCGCAGCGACTCGCCGCGTTTGACCCGCCACTCCCACTCCCTGCGGATGGAGCCGGCGAACCCCAGCTCCAGCAGGGTGTTGAAGCTGCCGTCCGCGTTCTCCAGGACCGCGCCGAGCAGTCGGTCCACCTCCTCGGGGGTGACCGCGGCCAGCGACAGCTTGCCGACCAGGTAGACGTCGCCGAGCCGGTCGATCGCGTAGGCGACGCCGTAGAGCCGGGTGTTGCGCTCGAGCAGCCAGCGGTAGACGGCCTCGTGGTTCTCGTCGGGGCGGCGCACCACGAACGCGTTGAGGGACAGGGTGTGCTGCCCCACCACCAGCGAGCAGGTGGTGGCGAGCTTGCGGGTGCCGGGCAGGGTGACGACGAAGGTGCCCGGTCCGGGCTGCTCGAACTCGAGCTCCGCCTCCTCCAGCGTGCGTCGGACGACCCGTGCCACCCGCTCCGCGGTCTCTGCTTCCGGCATGGTCCGAGCTTAGGGCCTGTCTGATGGGGTAACGCCGTCCGCCGCGGCCTTCCCACGTGGCCGGGTCAGGCCGGTTCGGCAGCGTGGCCGCGGCGCGCCGCCTCGGAGTAGACCGCGGCCATCGCCGACGCGGCGGACCCCCACCCGAAGTCCCGGGCGTGCCGGGCCGCGGCCGTGCCCAGGTCCCGGGCGAGGGCGGGCACGTCCACGAAACGGCGCAGCGCCGCCGCGTACCCCGCGGGGTCGTGCCCCCTCACCAGGTACCCGGTCACCCCGTCGCGCACCGCCACCGGCAGGCCGCCGACCGCCGCGGCGACCACCGGGGTGCCGCACGCCTGCGCCTCCAGGGCGACCAGGCCGAAGGACTCGCTGTAGGAGGGGGTGACCAGAACGGTCGCGGCCCGGTACCAGTCAGCCAGCTCCTGTTGGGTGACCGGTGGTTGGAACCGCACCACGTCGCACAGCCCCAGCCTGGCCGCGAGCTTGTGCAGCCGCTCCGGCTTGGCGAGGCCGCTGCCGCTCGGGCCGCCGACGATGGGCAGGACCAGCCTGCGGCGCAGCCCGGGGTCGTCCGCCACCAGCCGGGCGGCGGCGCGGAGCAGCACGTCCGGCGCCTTGAGCGGCTGGATACGGCCGGCGAACAGCGGGACGAACGCGTCCTGTGGCAGCCCGAGGCGGCGCCGGGCGGCTGCCCTTCCGTCGGCGGGGCGGAACACGTCCAGGTTGACCCCGGGGTGCACCACCGCTATCTGTCCGGCCCTGGCGCCGTAGTGGTGGGCCAGGTCGTGGGCCTCCTCGGCCGTGTTGGCGATCAACCGGTCCGCGGCGAAGACCACATGGCTCTCGCCGATGATCCGCGCCGCCGGCTCGGGCACGTCGCCCTCCGCCAGGGCGGCGTTCTTGACCTTGGCCATGGTGTGCATGGTGTGGACGAGCGGCACGCCCCAACGTTGCGCGACCCGCCAGCCGACGCTCCCCGACAGCCAGTAGTGCGAGTGCACCAGGTCGTAGTGGCCGGGTCGGTGCGCGGCCTCGGTGGTGAGCACCCCGTGGGTGAACGCGCACAACTGCCTGGGGAGGTCCTCCTTGGCCAGCCCCTCGTAGGGCCCCGCGTCCACGTGCCGGACCAGCACCCCGGGGGCGAGTTCCACGGTCGGCGGCAGCGCGGCGCTGGTGGCCCGGGTGAAGATCTCCACCTCGACGCCGAGCCGGGCCAGGCAGGTGGACAGCTCCACGATGTAGACGTTCATCCCGCCGGCGTCACCGGTGCCGGCCTGGTGCAGCGGCGACGTGTGGACGCTGAGCATGGCGACCCGGCGGGGACGCCCCTCGGCCGCCGGGGGGCGGAGTGGACGCACAACCTGGCGTGCACCCGCACGCCTCTGCAGTCGGGCAACGTGCTGGCTCACGTCGAGCGACCTCCTGTGTTGCGCGGTTGCGCCCCGAGCAACGTTGCTCGACAGCATCCGGCCCCGTTCCTCTGGTCCGGCCGCTCCAACACCAACAGACCCCTTTCGCATTTCCGTTTTGCCTAATCGTTATGAAAGTCGTGGGGATCCTTGGAGCTTTCCTAGGCTGTTGGCATGAGGCTCCCGCCATGAGACCCGGGCGGCCCCTGGGCACCGTGACCCGGGGCACCACCCATCCCAACCGGCTGCGGCGCATGGACCGTTGGATCACCACCGTGCACGCCCCGGTGCTCAGGCGCGCCGCCGACCCGGTCGCGGTGGACCTCGGGTACGGCGCCGCCCCGTGGACCGCGGTGGAGTTGCTGGACCAGGTGCGTCGGGTCCGCCCGGACGCCGAGGTGGTCGGGGTGGAGATCGACCCGGAACGGGTGGCCGCCGCTCTGCCGTACGCCCGCACCGGGCTGACCTTCCGACGCGGCGGCTTCGAGGTGCCCCTGCCCGGACGCAGGCCCGCGGTGATCAGGGCGGCGAACGTGCTGCGCCAGTACGACGAGGGCGAGGTGCGCACGGCGTGGGCCGCCCTGTGCGCACGGCTGGCCCCGGGGGGTCTGCTGGTGGAGGGCACCTGCGACGAGGTCGGCCGGCGTCACGTGTGGGTGGCGCTGGGTCCCTCAGGGCCTCGCACGGTGACCTTCGCGGCCCGGCTCGGTTCCCTGGACACCCCGTCCGACCTGGCCGAACGGTTGCCCAAGGCGCTGATCCACCGCAATGTCCCCGGGGAGCCGGTCCACTCCTTCCTGCGCGACCTCGACCGGGCCTGGAACGCCGCGGCCCCGCTGCGGGCGTTCGGAGCCCGGCAGCGGTGGATCGGTGCGGTGCGTTCCGTGGCCGGCGACTGGCCGGTGCTGGACGGTCCGGCCCGCTGGCGGCAGGGCGAGGTCACGGTGGCCTGGGCGGCGCTGGCACCGCGGGGGTGGGGCGCCCCCCTGACGAGGCCACCCGCAACAGCACGACGACTTCTGAACCACCCCGCCCGTGCCGCGGCCGGCGCGCGCCCGACTCACGCGACGGGAAAATCAAAACAGGTGTCCGGGTAAGGTCCACCCATCAGTGTGTAGTGCCACCACTCGCAATCGTATGAGCTGAAACCGCAGGCTTCCCTGACGGAACGGAGGCACTGCCGGTTTTCCACCTCCACCTGCGTGATCCCTTTCGCTCCGTGATGCGAGATCGCATCCATCAGGTTGTGGTCACCACCCGTGGGAGCGAGTCCGCCGGTGGCCAGGTGGTGGAGCGTCAGGTCAACGGTGCCGCCCCGACCGTGTCCCGACCTGGCGGCGACATCCGTGACGTCAGGCCGGGCCGAGGGCGTCGAGGGTGTCCCGGAAGACCGTGTACGCCGGGTCGTCGAAGAGCACGAACCGCACCTCGATCACGCGCGTCTGGGTCTGCCGCACCGTGGTCAGGGCGATCCGGGCGGCGTCGGCCAGGGGCCAGCGGTAGACGCCGGTGGAGATCGCGGGGAAGGCCACCGTCTCGGCGCCGAGCTCGTCGGCGCGGCGCAGCGACTCTCGGTGGCAGGAGGCGAGCAGGGCGGAGCGGTCCTCCTGCTCGGAGTGGACGGGGCCGACGGTGTGGATCACCCAGCGGGCCGGGAGCCGGCCGGCGGTGGTGGCGACGGCCTGGCCTGCGGGCAGGCCGCGGCCGTACTGGCTGGATCGCAGCTCCCTGCAGGCGGCGAGGATCTGCGGGCCGCCCCTGCGGTGGATCGCCCCGTCCACCCCGCCGCCGCCGAGCAGCGACGAGTTGGCCGCGTTCACCACGGCGTCCACGGCCTGTTCGGTGATGTCCCCTCGGACCAGCGTGATGTCCGTCATCCGGTGATGATCGCACGTCGTCCGGGGGGCGGGGCCGCACCCCGGGCAGCTTTGTCCAGCGCGCAGAGAAAGATCTCACGAATTGCGCGAAAGAAGCTTGTGGACCGGTCCCACTTCTCCGATTATTGAAATGAACCTGCCAGTCTGCTGGTTCTGGTCCCGCCTGATCCTCGTCGCACCGGCTCCCGGCGCACCCGCCTCCACGCGCACCGGAGTCCACGTGCCCCCGCCTCCGGCCGCACCCTTCTCCGCGCAGCCCCGGCCCGGCGGCGTCCGCTGTCCCACCCCGGCCGGCCTCACCCCCGGCCCGCTGACCCCGAGTCCCTGGGAGACCCCCTTGCGCAAGAAACCGTTCCGGCTCCTCCGCGCCCCGGCCGCCCTGGTCTGTGCCGTCCTGGCCACCGGCTTCCTGGCCCCGGTGGGCTCCGCGGCGGCGGAGCCCACCGCCCACCGCCCGGCCGTGACGTCGCAGGCCGAGCAGTTCCAGCAGGTCACCCTCGCCAAGGGGGTCGCCGAGACCGGCGAGCCGATGACCATGGCCGTGCTGCCCGACCGCTCGGTGCTGCACACCTCCCGCGACGGCACGCTCCGGCTGACCGACGCCGAGGGCGCCACCAGGGTCAGCGGGCGGGTCGCCGTCTACAGCCACGACGAGGAGGGGCTCCAGGGCATCGGCATCGACCCGGGCTTCGCCACCAACCGGTACATCTACCTCTACTACGCGGTGCCGCTCGACACCCCGACCGGGGACGCCCCCAGCGACGGCTCGGCGGCGGACTTCGCCCGGTTCGACGGGGTGAACCGGCTCTCCCGGTTCACCCTCAGCACCGCCGGGACCCTCGACCTGGCCAGCGAGAAGAAGATCCTGGACGTTCCGGCGTCCCGCGGGATGTGCTGCCACGTGGGCGGCGACATCGACTTCGACGCCGCGGGCAACCTCTACCTGTCCACCGGAGACGACTCGAACCCGTTCGCCTCCGACGGGTACGCACCGCTCGACGAGCGCGCCTCCCGCAACCCCGCGTACGACGCCCAGCGTTCCAGCGCCAACACCAACGACCTGCGCGGCAAGGTTCTGCGGATCAAGGTGAACGCCGACGGCACGTACACGGTGCCGGCCGGCAACCTGTTCCCACCAGGCACCCCGAAGACACGCCCCGAGATCTACGCCATGGGCTTCCGCAACCCGTTCCGGATGAGCGTCGACCGGCCGACCGGCATCGTCTACCTCGGCGACTACGGGCCGGACGCCGGCACCGCCAACCCCGCCCGCGGCCCGGCCGGGCAGGTCGAGTTCAACCGGATCACCAGGGCCGGCAACTTCGGCTGGCCCTACTGCACCGGCGACAACGACGCCTACGTCGACTACGACTTCGCCACCGGCACCTCGGGGGCCACCTACGACTGCTCCGCGCCGAAGAACACCTCGCCGCGGAACACCGGTCTGACCGACCTCCCGCCCGCCCAGCCGGCGTGGGTGCCCTACGACGGGGCGTCGGTCCCCGAGTTCGGCGACGGCTCAGAGTCCCCGATGGGCGGCCCGGTCTACCGGTACGACGCGGCGTCCACCTCCGACGTGAAGTTCCCGCAGGCCTACGACGGCGACTTCTTCGCCGGTGAGTTCGGCCGACGGTGGATCCGCCGGATCGAGCAGGGCGGCGACGGAACCGTCCAGTCGATCAACACCTTCCCCTGGACCGGCACCCAGGTGATGGACATGGCCTTCGGGCCGGACGGCGCGCTGTACGTCCTGGACTACGGCACCGGTTCGTTCGCCGGCGACGAGAACTCCGCGCTGTACCGCATAGAACACGTCACCGGCGGCTTCTCGCCGGTGGCCAGGGCCACCGCGAACCGCACCTCGGGACCGGGGCCGCTGGACGTCTCGTTCTCCTCGGCCGGGAGCTCGGACCCGGACGGCGACCCGATCACCTTCTCCTGGGCCTTCGGCGACGGCGCCACCTCGACCGCCGCCAACCCCACCCACACCTACCGGACCAACGGCCAGTACCCGGCGACGCTCACCGTCTCCGACTCCACCGGCAAGAGCGCCACCGCTTCCGTCCTGATCACCGTCGGCAACACCGCCCCGACCGTCCGCCTCGACCTGCCGGTGGACGGCCGGATCATCGACCCCGGCGCGGCGGTCCCCTTCCGCGTCACCGTGACCGACCCCGAGGACGCCACCGTCGACTGCTCCCGCGTGAAGGTCACCTTCATCCTCGGCCACGACAGCCACGGCCACCCCCAGACCTCCGCCACCGGCTGCACCGGCACCCTGCAGACCATCGCCGACGGCGAACACGACCCCAACGCCAACATCTACGGCGTCTGGGACGCGGAGTACACCGACGCGGGCGCGGGCGGGCAGCCGCCGCTGACCACCCACGACCAGAACACCAGCCAGCCCAGCCACCGGCAGGCCGAGCACCACAGCGGGTCCTCCGGCGTGCAGACCGTCAACCACACCGCCGCGCACGGCGGGAAGACCGTCGGCCACATCGAGGACGGGGACTGGATCTCCTTCGCCCCCTACGCCCTGGACGACGCCTCGGCGTTCACCGCCCGGGTCTCCTCCGCCGGCGCCGGCGGCACCGTCGAGGTGCGGTCGGGTTCCCCCACCGGGACGCTGCTGGGCACCGTGACCGTGCCGGTCACCGGCGACTGGGAGACATTCCAGGACGTGACCACCGCGCTGACCAACCGGCCCGCCGGGACAACCACGCTGTACCTGGTCTTCCGGGGCGGCGCCGGGGCCCTGTTCGACGTGGACGACTTCCAGTTCAGCACCCCGACCGCCGGCCCGCGCGGTGGTGCGGTGCGGGGCGTGAACGGCAAGTGCCTGGACGTCGCCGGAGCGAACACCGCCGACGGCACCCAGATCCAACTCTGGAC
>NZ_KB904691.1 GCF_000380165.1 Wenjunlia vitaminophila DSM 41686 | reverse complement strand
GTCACCCTCACCTGGGAACACCACGGCCTNCACCCCCTCACCCAAACCGAACGCATCACCGACACCACCCACCACCACACCACCGACCAACGCTTCTACGCCATCATCACCGACCTCGTCGGCACCCCCACCGAACTCATCACCCCCNANGGCACCATCACCTGGCGCACCCGCACCACCCTGTGGGGCACCACCACCTGGAACCGCAACGCCACCGCCCACACACCCCTCCGCTTCCCCGGCCAATACCACGACCCGGAAACCGGACTCCACTACAACCACCACCGTTACTACAACCCCACCACCGCCCACTACCTCACCCCCGACCCCCTCGGCCTCACCCCCGCACCCAACCCCGTTACATACGTTGAGAATCCCCACACACGGACCGACCACCTCGGACTCGCACCAGACTGTGGAGAAACGTCAAAGAGAACGACCGGCGCACTCGCTGATCCCGGGCCGACATCTGGCGGTGCGCGTGCGATCCCAGGTCATCGGGCGGACGGAACGACCGTGATTCACGGCCATGGCAGCTACCGAGGAGGTGGAACATTTGTTGTGCCAGAGGGGACAGCTATCCATATGTATGTTCTCGATGGGCAAAGGTTGGATGCTGCGAGGGGTCTCCGAATAGCCGGACCTGGAGGTCCTGGAGTGGCGCCCGTGGAAGTATTTACGGCGGGTGATACAATTCCTAATTATACCTTATCTCCGCTCGGAACGAATCCGCACACTGGATTGCCTATGGTATATAGGGAGGGTTCGATAGTAGTCGATGAACGTACGCTATTGGGTGATATCTTAAAGCCCAACATGGGCGTCTGTCACTGGGTTGCATGTCGTTATCCGGGATATGGAAATGGCTGAATTTAAGGACCTGTCTAACTACGTCTATGGCGAACCCCCGTTCCCAATGAAGAACATCGGTTGGCTGGGCAAGGATTTAGGGATTCAAGGTTTGTCTCGTGCCGTTCCGGATGGAGTCGTAGAGCGGCTCAAAGAAGAGGTGAGGAAGACAAGAAGCTTGAGCCTGGGGCTGCATGAGTGTGAGTTCTGCGTCGGGGTCGACGCTGCGGTCGGGAACGGTGAGATCCATGTTTTCTCCAGATCGGGAGAAGTGTATTCTGCCCCAACTCTAGTTATGCATTATGTGGAGTGCCATGGGTATGTTCCGCCAATCGAGTTCTGTGAGGCCCTCAATGGATTCCCTGAGGGGCTTGCTTGGGACCTTCGGGCGGAAACACTGCGCCTCATGCTCCGCGACCCGGATGCGGACCCGGGATGGCGAGTAAATTCACTTCTTGATCTGACGGTGTGGAATGATCCTCGTGCTAAAGAGGCTATCGAGGATGTGGTCGCCGGAGATCAAGAGCTTCGACTGACAGCTCCATATGAGGTAGCCATATCCCTTGCTGCGATCTGGATGCGAGATGGAGAGATCAGCCTAGGTGTATACGAGGCGGTTGATCGGGACATTCGGGACTGCGTAGTGGCAGAGTATTCCCGCCAAGGAGTGAAGTTCCCAAGGGGATTTTGAAGGACCTCTGTTCATCCTGAACCCGTGCCCGGAACGTGGGGGGGCCATCCCATCCAGGCCTCCTATCCGGCTCCCGTACCTGCTCCTGACGAAGTCGGGGACGCTGACGCTGTCCGGTCCGAACAAGCGGCGGTCTGACACGGCCAGGTGGAAGCGTTGGCCGATCACTGTCTTGATCGTACGAGCGTCCACCGTTGTCCTGCCGGCCGTGCGCGGCCGGCTCTTTGGCCAACTCCGTCTTTGTTGCAGCAACTATCTTCCGCTCAGCTTCGGCCGCAATGAAGCTGGCCATGTCGGGGATTCCGTTTCGCGAGATGACTCCGAGCCAGGACGCGGCGCTGTCCGCGCCGTTGCGGGTCCGGGGGAGTGGGAACAATCCCCACAGCGGCACGTACCAGGTGGTTAGTGGCGGGGGCAGGGGCGTTCGGGAGGGGTCTCCGGGGCATGGGTGGACACTTCCCGCTCCGGGACGCCCGCGGGTCGATGCGGGCGTCTGTGAGGGAACCGAAGGGGGTCGGTCCGAGTGGTGGTTGGTGGCCGCAGGCGGTTGGCCGCGGCTTTGCTCAACGTCAGTGGGTGCGGTGCGGGGTTCTGGTACCTGCGGGCGTGGAAGTGGCTGGCACTGGTGTGGGTGGTGGACGTGGCGCTGTTGACGCTCGCGATCACGCAGCACGCCAGTGACCACCCGGTGCTGTGGGGGAGTGGCTACCTGGTGTGGCTGGTCGTCATGGTGGCGGTCGGGTGGAGGAGGGCCGGGACCCCGGCGCACGCGGACCAGTCTCCGTACGCGGACCAGTCCCTGCACGCGGACCGGTTCCCGCACGGAGCCCCGTCCGTGCACGCGGACCAGCCCGTGCACGCGGACCCTTCCGCCGCGCCTCACAGCAGAGAGCCGGCGCCGCAGTCGGGGGCGGCGGGCGGTGGGTGGCGGCGGTGGGCGCCGTTCGTGGTGGCCGGGGGGTTGGGTTACTGCCGTTCGGTGCCGGAGAGCGAGCTGGAGCGGGCGGTGGAGGCGCACGCGGCCGGTGACTGCCCCGGGGCGATGGGGCACTATGCCCGGGCGGTGCGGGCACGTTACGAGTTCACCCTCAGCGGGGCGTTCGACGACGCCAGGTATGGGACCGAGTCGTGCCGGGTGCTGATGCGGGCACGGCTCGCCGAGCAGCAGGACAGGTACACCGACGCCATCCGTGGCTATGACCTGTACCTGGCCCGCTACGACGGTGAGTCGCCGCCGTGGGGTCGGGCCGAGGAGCACGCGGCTGCCACACGGCTCTCGTACGCGGACGCGTTGGCGCGGCGGGCCGCCGGGGGGCGGTCCACCGGGACGGCGCGCGAGGACTACCAGGCGGCGGCGAGGGCGTACTTGGAGATCCGCAGCAAGCACCCGGGCTCGGCCGAGGCGGAGCAGCTTGACCAGCGGTTCGACGCGCTCTACGACGCGGGAACCGCGGCGTGGACGGACGGTGACCGTCCGTGCGAGGTGCTGGACGACCTGCGGGCGCTGTCCGGACTGAGGCCGTCGACCGACCCGTTGACCGGCGGGATCGCCAGTCGCGCCGTCAGATCGCTGCCGGACGCCACCTACGCCTGTGGGCGGGTCCACCACGCGGACCGGCGGTACTGCGTCGCGGTCGAGGACTTCGACAAGGCCAGGGAACTGGCCGGGGACGTGTCGCCGAAGACCGCGGCCAGGGCGGTGTCCGCGCTGCGCGGAGCGCTGTACCGGTGCGGCCTGGAGCACTACCGGAAGGACGAGTACGAGGAGGCGAGGACCACCCTGAACCGGCTGGTGGACGACTACCCCAAGGGCGGGACGGCGGAGCGTGCCGCGGACCTGCTGGTGGACGTGGACATCGCCGAGGCGCGAAGCGGGGACACCGACTCCCTGACGGGACCCTCGCCCTGGACCGGTGCGCCGGCCGGGACGGTGACGGTGGAACTGATCAACGAGTCACCAGAGAGCATGCAGATCCTCTACTCGGGACCTGAGACGGGCCGGGCCACGGTCGAGGCCTGTCAGGAGTGCACCTCGCACAACACGGACCTGGTCGAGATCGACGGGTACGAGGAGAGCTGTGGGACGCAGGACCGTCCGTCCATCACGTTGAAGCTGGAGCCGGGCGCGTACGACGTGGTGATCCGCGCTCCGTCGGACGACACGGTGCCGCCGCTCTCCGGGACGTGGCACCTGGCGTCGGGCACCGGCTACTCCGACTGCTACTACATCACCTCGACCTTCGGGTACGGCGTCTGAGCGGTAGGAGAGCGACGGGCGAACGGGGCGTTCGGGGGCGCCGGACGGTGTCCCCGAACACCCTGCGGCGGGTAGCGGGGCGGTGGTCCCGCCGGATGGCCCGGAGGCCCTCTTGACGGGCGGCGTCGTATACGTCAGCGGCGTCTCGGGGCGCTTTCCCCCAGGCTCGTGAAAACCACTGTCCGCTGCTCGTGTTCTGCTTGAGCAACGGTGGAGAACGCGGTCTCTCCGCGGGTCGCTCGTGAGATCGAACGCGCAGGTCAAACGGGGTGGCAGGGGGGTTACTCGGGAGGACGGAAGTCACCCCTGCCGAGGTCGAATATCGATTCCACTATCGCAACAGGAAGCGAATTCCGTAACCTCACCTCGACGCCTGTCAGCGGCGGAACCGGACTGATCCGGTGACGTCGCTGCGCGGACAGATGGGGGAGCGCGTGACCGCAGGAACTCACTCCGGGCTGCCTACTTTGGCAGAGGAGTTGGCCGTCGAACTGATCTCGGACATGGCGGCTGTCGACCAGATCGTCCAGGACGCGGTGAAGAGTGATGTCCGTCTCCTGCATGACGCCTGCCGGCATCTGATGGACGCGGGTGGCAAACGCTACCGGCCCATGCTGACCCTGTTGGCCGCCCGGTTCGGTGACCACAGGGACCCCGACGTGTTGCGCGCCGCCGCGGCGGTGGAGCTGGTCCACCTGGCTGCGCTGTACCACGACGACGTCATGGACAAGGCGACGTTGCGGCGCGGCGTGCCGAGCGTCAACGCCAAGTGGAACGACGCGGTGGCGATCCTCGCTGGCGACTACCTGTTCTCGCAGGCCTTCCTGCTGCTGGCCGCGATGCACTCGCAGCCGGCCAGGATGGAGGTGCAGACCTTCTCCCTGCTGGTGGCCGGTCAGTTCCGTGAGATGAGCGGCCCTGAGCCGGGCACTGACCCGGTGGACCACTACGTGGCCATGGTCTCGGACAAGACCGCGTCGCTGATGCGTTCCTGCCTGCGTCTCGGTGCCCTGGTGGCCCGCGCGGACCAGGAGGCGGTGCACGCGCTGGAGGCCTTCGGTCAGAACCTCGGCGTGGCCTTCCAGGTCTCCGACGACCTGCTCGACCTGGTCGGCAAGGAAGAGGAGTTCGGCAAGCACCTGGGTGGCGACCTGATCAAGAAGAGCGTCACCACGCTGCCGCTGCTGTACGCCACGCGCGGCAACGACCCGGCCAGTGTCCGGCTGCGGGAACTGCTCGAGACCGAGGAGTTGGAGGCGGAGGCCCGCGCCGAAGCCCTGTCGCTGCTGAGCGCCCACCCGGCCCTCGACAAGACCCGCGAGGTCCTGCGGTCGTACGCGGACCGGGCGAGCACCGCCCTGGACCCCCTGCCGGACGGGCCGGCCAAGGACGGCCTGCGGGCCATGTGCACGGCCGTCGTGGAGCGCACCCGTTAGGAGAGAGCACATGCACCGCCCGCTCACGAGCAGTGGGGTCGCGGACGATTGAGCAGAACAGCCGCACTCCTGCGCGCGACGAGTGTCCGGTTCACCTCCCTGTACTTCCTTCCCTTCTACGCTGCCCTGTCCGCCGCCGGCCAGGCCAGGTGGGAATGGGTGGTGATGGGAGCCGGCTACTGGTTCGCGCACTCCGTCGGCACGGAGACGCTGAACCGGCTCGCTGACCGCCGGGAGGACGAGGTCAACCGGCCGGAACGCACCGCGCTGTGCCAGCACGCCGGATGGGAGAACATCCGGCGGGCCGCCGTCTGGTCCTGGGTGGCCGTGGCCGTCCTCGACCTGGCCTTCCTGGCGATGCGGCCCGATCCCGTGCTCGCCCTGTTCCTGGTGCTCGGCGGCCTGAGCAGCGTCAACTACTCGTACGGCCTGCGGCTGTCACGTAATCGTTTCGCCGCGCCGTTCGTGTTGACGTTCCACTTCTGCGGCACGTTCGTCATCGGCTGGACGCTGGCGCAGGACCACTGGAGCACCGAGGTGTGGAAGGGCTTCGCCGAGTACCCGCTCCCGTTCTTCGCCGTCGGCTTCCTCACCCTGCTGGTGCTCGGCGGCGCCAAGGACCTCACCGACCTCGCCGGGGACGTCAGCATCGGCTACCACAGCGCCTGGGTGGGCGTGGTGCGCCGCCACGGATCCGCCGTGACCACCGCCATGGTGTGGTCCACCTACGTGATGGTCGGGCTGCTCGTGGCGGTCGGCCTGTTCCCGCCGCGGTTCCTCTTCTGGTTGTTGCTGCTGCCCGTGGCCACCGCGCTCGGCCGCTGCCTGTGGCGGGCCTCCTCCGAACAGGAGCGGTCGGCCACCCGGGAGTTCTTCTACCAGTACTGGGTGCTGAACCTGGCGGTGGCGGTGCCGCTGTACTCCCCGCACCTGTCCACGGTCGTCGGGGTCGTTGGCGGCCTGGCCTTCTGGGTGTTCACCACCCAGCGGGTGCACTGGTCACCAGGGGTGCGCCGGGGAACGCTGCGGGCGCTGGTGTCCCTCGTGGGCCGCGGACCGCGCCCGGATCCCCATCCGATTCCGACCATGGAAGGGAAGGCCCGATGACTGAGGACGAGATCCGCGCGGCGGTGCGGGAGGTCGCCCTGGAGATCCTGGAGCTCGAACCCGAGGAACTGGCCGACGAGGCCGACCTGGAGGACCTCGGCGGTGACTCCATCATGCGTCTGGAACTGGTCTCCGCCCTCCAGCAACGGCTCGGTGTGCGGTACACCGTGGACGACGAGGTCCGGATCAACTCGGTGAAGAGCGCCGTCGAGATCACCCAGAACGTGCTTGCGAGCTGACGTGCCAGGCCTGATCGAGCAGCCCCTCGGCCAGCGGGTTGGTGCCCCGTCCGCCGCCCCGGGCCGTCGACGTGTGGTGGTCACCGGCCTCGGGGTGGTCACCCCGATCGGTTCCGGGGCCGAGGAGTTCTTCTCCGCGGCCGTCGCCGGCACGGTGGGCACCGACCGGATCACCCTGTTCGACACCGCCGACTGCCTGACCCACCAGGGCGGGGAGGTGCGGGACTGGCCGCGACCGCCGCACCAGGACGCGTACGGGCAGCTCAGCCGCAGCGAGTCGTTCGCGCTCTCCGCGGTGCGGATGGCCCTGCTCGACGCCGGGCTCCTCACCGAGGGCGACCTCGCCCGGGGGCCGGGCCCGGCCGACGTCGGTCCACGGCTCGGCGGGGCGTACCGGCCGGAGCGTGTCGGGGTGGCCCTCGGGATCGTCATCGGCAACCGCCCGGGACTTGAGGCGTCCCTGCGGGACCTGCACCGGGGGCGGGTGCCCACGGCCCCGATCACCGCGCACGACCCGGCCCGGGTCGCCGGGCTGCCCGCCCGGGCGTTCGGGTTGTGGGGCCCGAACATGGTCTTCCCCACCGCCTGCGCCGCGGGCAACACCGCCATCGCCCAGGCCGCCGACGCCATCGCCCAGGGCCGTGCCGACGCCATGGTCGCCGGGGGCACCGACGAGCTGTCGGAGGCGATGTTCCTGATGTTCAACAGCTTCCGGGCGCTCGCTCCGGAGGCCGTGCAGCCCTTCGACCGGCACCGGCGGGGGCTGATGCTGGGCGAGGGCGCCGGGGCGCTGCTGCTGGAGTCCGAGGAGCGCGCGCTGGCCCGGGGGGCCCGGGTGTACGCGGTGGTCGCCGGGCACGGCGGCTACTCCGACGCCCACCACATGACGGCCCCGCACCCCGCGGGTCTCGGCGCCGCCCGGTCCATGCGCGCCGCGCTGGACATGGCCGGCCTGGAGCCCGGGGAGGTCTCCTTCGTCAGCGCCCACGGCACCGGGACGCCGGCGAACGACGACGCCGAGGCGGTGGCGCTGCGCGAGGTCTTCGGGGACCTGCCGGTCCCGGTGACCGCGTGCAAGTCCCTGCTGGGGCACGCCCAGGGCGCCGCGGGCGCGATCGCCGCCGTGGCCTGCGCGTTGGCCATCCGGGACGCCGTGGTTCCGCCCATCGGGAACACCCTGGAGCCGGAGTACGACCTGGACCTGGTGCTCAAGGAGGCACGACGGATGCCGGTGCGGGTCGCGCTCAACAACGCGTTCGGCTTCGGCGGCAACAACTGCTGCGTGGTGTTCACCGCGCCCGACGCGCGGACCCCGACCCCGGCCCCGGCCGGGAACGACCGCACGGGCGGCACGGGAGCCACGGGCGCCACGGGAAGGCCGGGACGGTCGAACGAGGGAGAACGATGAGCCGGGTACTGGTCACCGGGATCGGCGCCGTCACCTCCGCCGGTACCG
Organism: Wenjunlia vitaminophila DSM 41686; assembly: GCF_000380165.1. Classification (GTDB taxonomy): domain Bacteria; phylum Actinomycetota; class Actinomycetes; order Streptomycetales; family Streptomycetaceae; genus Wenjunlia; species Wenjunlia vitaminophila. The sequence goes on along the minus strand of NZ_KB904691.1, from coordinate 228,634 downwards.
GCCGTGAGGCGCTGTGGAACGCGCTGTGCGACGGCGGTGCCCCCGCGACCTCCTCGACGCCCGTGGCGCCGCCAGGACTGCCCGCCGCCGACCCGGTCCTCCTCGCCCCGATGGCCACCCCGCCCGCCCAGGAGTACCTGGGCCGGCGCGGTATCCGCGTGCTCAGCCCGGAGAGCAAGGCGTTCGCCATCGCCGCGGTCGCCGCGTGCCGGGACGCCGGACTGCCGACCCGCTGGGAGTGCGAGCCCACGGTCGGGGTCGCCGCGGGCACCACCACCGCCGGACTCGCCGACTACGTCGAGCTCCTCGCCACCCGCCTGGACCTGGGAGTGGAACGCGTCAACCCCGCGCAGGGACCCCAGACCGGCCTGAACGCCCCCGCCGCCACCGCGTCGATCTTCACCGGGGCCGGCGGCCCCAACCTGACCCTGTCCACCGGCCGGGCCGCCTCCGCCGACGCGCTGGCCGCCTCCGCGCGCGCCGTGCACGCCGGCGAGGCCACGGTGATGCTCGCCGGCGGCGTGCAGACCCTGACGTACCCCGAGGTGTACGCCCGGCGCGGCGTCGACCCGCGGTTCGGCACCGTGGACCGGGCCAGGCCCCTCGACCGGGAACGGGCCGGCGCGGTGCCGGGCGAGGCCGCCGTGGTGCTGGCCCTGGAGTCCGCCGACGCGGCGGCGCGCCGTCGCGCGGTCGTGCTGGCGGAGGTGGTCGGCACCGGGGCGGCCATGGGCCCGGCCACCGGCGCGGGCTCGGTCAGCGCCGCCCGCCGTGCCGTGGACCAGGCCCTGGCCGCCGCCGGCGCCACACCTGACGAGGTGGACGCGGTGTTCGTGTCCGCCTGCGGCGACCCCGGCCTTGACGCCACCGAGGCGACAGTGGTGGGCCAACTCTGGGGCGACCGGGTGCCGGTCTGCGCGGTGCAGGGCAGGCTCGGGGACTGCGCCGGCGCCGCCGGGGCAGTCCAGGCCGCCGCGGCCGTGCTCGCCCTGCACGCCCAGCGGCTCCCCGGCACCGCGGGGCACCACGAACCCGACCCCGCCCTCCCGGCGCTCCGGCTCCCCACCGCGCCACGGGACGAGGCGCTGAGGCAGGTGCTGGTGTTGTGCACCGATCCGCACGGGCACGCCTCGGCGCTGCTGCTCGCCGCGCCGGCGAGCGGGGGCCCGGCCCCTGACCCGGCCGGGCCGCGGCGCACGGCCGCCGCCGGGGACCCACCCGCGAGCGCCTGACCGGCACCGGCGGGTCCCCGGTCGGAGCCGTTCCCCACCGTCCGTCGGCCCTCCGACCCGCGCGACCAGACCCGTTCCGAACCCCACACACCCAGCTCTGCAGCTCTCCCGAACAGGCGGACACCGATGAGCACCGGCAACAGCGTCCATCGCTTTCTCGACACCCACCTGGAGCAGGGCCGCGGCGACGCCGTGTGCGCCCGGACCGCGGACCGTACCGTCACCTACCGGCAGATGCACGAGATGGCCTGCCGGGCGGCCAACGCGTTCGCCGCCGCTGGGGTCGGATACGAGACCCGGGTGGCACTGGTCCTACCGGACAGCCCGGAGTACCTCGCCTGCGTGCTGGGTCTCCTGCGGATCGGCGCGGTGCCCGTGCCGCTCGCCACCCAGCTCACCGGGCAGGACTACGCCAGGGTGTTCGCTGACTGCCGCCCCCACCTGGCCGTCGCGGGGCCGGCCCAGCTCCCCACCGTTGTCTCCGCGGTGCGACCGGAGACCGTCCCCGGGGCGGGTCCCTGGCCCGGCGCGGTGTGGACGGTGGGCGCCGGGGCCGGCGCGTCGGAACACCCCCGGCTCGAGGAGCTGATGGCCCAGGCGCCGCCACACTGCCCGATCCGCCCCACCAGCCTGGACGACACCGCGGTCATCCAGTACACGTCCGGCAGCACCGGGACCCCCAGGGGCGTGGTGCACCTGCACCGGGGGCTGCTCGCGGTGCTCCGGGGCATGCCCCAGGAGCTCGGGCTGACCCCCGACGACGTCTGCTTCTCCGCGGCGAAGCTGTCGTTCGGCTACGGGTTCGGCAACTCGTTCCTGTTCCCGTTCGCGACCGGTGCCGGGGTGCTGCTGATGCCGGAGACCACCGACGCGGCCCGGGTGCTGCACCTGGTGCGGCAGCAGCGCCCGACGGTGTTGTGCGCCGTGCCCGCGCTGTACTCGGCGATGCTCGCGGTGGCCGAGCGCGACCCCTCGCTCGACCTGTCCGGGGTCCGGGTCTGTGTCTCCGCGGGCGAGCCACTGCCGGTCAGCCTCGCCGACCGGTGGCGGGACCGCTTCGGGATGGAGATCGTCAACGGGCTCGGCTCCACCGAGTGCCTGCACATCTTCATCGTGACCCGTCCGGGCACGACCCCGCCCGGCAGCTCGGGGACGCTGGTGGACGGGTACGAGGCGGTGGTCCGCGACGACGACGGGCGGGACCTCGGCCCGGACCAGATCGGGCACCTGTGGGTCAGGGGCGAGGCGAACGCCGCCCGCTACTGGAATCAGCACCCGAAGACCCAGGCCACCATGGTGGGGGGCTGGACCCGCACCGGGGACCAGGTCCGCAGGGACGCCGACGGGGTCTACCACTTCGTGGCCCGCTCCGACGACCTGCTCAAGGTGGGCGGTCACAAGGTGGCACCCGCGGAGATCGAGGAGTGCCTGCTGCGCCACCCCGAGGTGCACGAGTGCGCGGTGGTCGGGCTGTCCGGGCAGCACGCCACCACGGAGCTGACGGCGTTCGTGCGGCTGCGCCAGGAGCCCGACGACCCGGCCGCGGCCCGGCGCCGGCTGCGTGCCCACGTCCGGGAGAACCTCGCGGCCTACAAGCGGCCCCGCACCATCGAGATCGTGGAAGACCTCCCGAGGACCCCCACCGGCAAGATCGCCCGTCATGTGCTCCGCCAGGAGCGGCCGTTCGCCGGCGCCGGACGGTAGGGACGGCCCCCATGCCTGGCCCCCGGCCCCCGCGCCCCGCGCCCCGGGAGCCGGGAGCCGGGCATGGAGGCCGGGGCGCTCCCCTGCCCGTGGGAACGGGTGGCCACGGGTTCGCAACGACGACAACGAGGCGCCGCCACCGGTCGAACCGGTGACGGCGCCTCGGCGTGTTGCCGGGTGACGACGACGGGGCGGACCCCGCCGGGCCGTCAGCGCACCAGGTAGCTCCGCAACCCCGCTTCGAACGGGGTGAGCTGGATGTCGAACGACTTCTGGAGCGTCTCGATGTCCGCGACGAAGTCCTCGAGCATGAAGTCCAGCGCGTTCCTGGTGATCAGCGGGCCGGGGAGCGGCTCGAGCAGCCTGGCGCCCGACCTGGCGAAGCCCGGGGCGACGTTGACCACCCGACGCGGCTTGCCGGCGAGCCGCAGCGCGAACTCCATCATGTGCCGCATGGACATCCGGTCCGGGCCGCCGATCTCGAACACGCCCTGCGGGGAGTCCGGGTCCATGGCCTGGCTGACCACGGCGCCGATGTCGTCCACGTGCACCGGCTGGTGCGTCTGGTCGCCGTTGGCGGGCAGCGGCAGCACCGGCAGGAACCGGGCGGCCCTGACGATGCGGTTGATCCCGTTGTCCCGGGGGCCGTAGACGAACGCCGGGCGCAGCACCATCGCCTCGAGACCGGACTCGGTGACCGCCCGCTCGCCGCGGAGCAGGGCCTGGTAGTACGGCTTGGTCGGGGTGTCGGTGACCCCCACGCCGGAGATGAACACGTACCGGCGGACCCCGGCGGCCTTGGCCGCCCGGATCAGCCGCTCGGTGCCGATCCCGTCGTACTCCATGAAGGTGTGGTGGAGCTGGGGCCGCTCGAACGGGTAGTTGGGGAAGTTGGCGGACTGCACCACCACGTCGGCACCCTCGACCGCGGGCCCCAGGGTCGTGGGGTCCAACATGTCACCCCACCGGTAGCCGGCGTGCTGGGCTGCCAGTCTGGCGTTGTGGGTGACCACGGTCACCTGCCAGCCGTCGGCCCGCAGGGCCTCCACGATGGCGCCGCCGATGAAGCCTCGACCGCCGACCACGGCGGCCATTCCTCGCTTGGGCATAACTCACCTAAGGGACTACAGCAGCAGCATGCGCAGCCGCGTGGACAGTTCGGGGACGGACGGCGAGGCGAGCTCCCGGTAGAAGGTCTCCACCAGCTCCATGTTCCGGGACAGCCGGCGCACACTGACGTTCCTGGCCGCCTGGATACCCGGCAGCCTGCTGCTCAGCAGCCGTGCCCACTGGTTGGAGGTGCGCTGGGCGTAGGCCACCCTGGCACGCCGGCGGTGCTGGAAGGCGCCGAGCCTGGCCGCGCTGGTGTCCTTGGCGCCCAGGGCGTCCCGCACCACTTCGACCAGGATGGGCACGTCCTCCAGGGTCATCGACCCCCCGAGTCCGAAGTGCGGCAGCATCCCGTGCGCGGCGTCCCCCATCAGGACCGCGCCGTCCGCCGCCCACTCGGGGACCGTGATCGTCCAGGGGCGCAGCACCGCGACGCGTTCCACGTGCTCGAAGGCAGCCGCCGGCTTCGGGTCCAGCGTGGCGTAGTGGCGCAGCGTCCGCTGCGGGTCGGTGGCCTCGGACTCGTGCGCCACCGTGTAGAGCCAGCTGTGGTCCTCGCCGAGACTGACGCAGCCGCCCGACCCGGTGGCCGACAACGCCTGCCGGGACTCGCGCAGCGGCACCGCCCCACCGACGCCGGTCACGATGACCTGCCCGGCGGGCTGCCAGCGGGAGGACTTCAGGCCCACCTCGTCGCGGAGCCGCGAGTTGGCGCCGTCGGCACCCACGAGCAGCCGCGTGCGGATCTCCTCGGGCTCCCCGGCGCGGGTGGCCCGCACCGTCCAGCCTCCCTGGTCCCGGCGCACCGCCCACTCCTCGACGGCATCCAGGATGCGCACCCCGCTGCGCAGGGCGGCGTCGCGCAGAATGCCCTCGAGCGCGGAGGGGAGAATTCCCAGGAAGGGCCCGACGCCGAGGTCCGGGAGATTCACGCTCAGCCAGGTCTGGTCATCCTTCTTGCGGCCGGCGACGAACCACGTGAGGGATTCCAGTTCGGCGCCGGCTTTCAACGCGTCGTCGAGAACGCCGAGCCATCCGAGGGAACGCGTCCCGGGTGGCCAGAGAAGGAATCCGAAGACATCGGCTGCGGATTTCCGGCGTGATTCCAGAATTACGGTGCTGATACCGGCGTTCGCCAACGCGATACCGGTGGACAGTCCGGCAAGACCGCCGCCCACGATGGTGACGTCCGGCTCCTCCGCCGCGGTCACCATGCCGTATTCCGGTCGTACGTATTCCGGTCGTACACAAAAGCCCCCGCTTCTTCGCCCGGGCGGACGGAAGCAACCATGTCACCACGCCGCCGTGGACGCAAGTCCAACTCTCCTTGTTCTGCTGCTGTTTGTCCCGTTGACCGAGGGTGCTATGGCAATGCGCCAACTCTCGGAATGGAGTGTTCCGGATTCCTGTACCGGATCTTTGCCGCCGCCGAACACCGCCGCGAACCGAGCGCCGCCGCGAACCGAACACCGCCGCGAACCGAGCACCGCGGCCCGCCGTGCGGGGACCGCGGTGCGGGCTCGACGTCGCCGGGAGTCAGCTCGCCCTGATGCCCAGCAGGGACTCGCGGGCCACCAGCCGGTCCACCGTGACGTTCCGGAAGCCGGCGGCGCGCAGCTCGGGCGCCAGCTCCTCGGGGCTGACCAGGGCGTAGCAGCCCTGGGTGCAGGCCAGCACCAGGTCGAGGTTGAGGGCGGTGGGGCTGGTCCCGTGGAACATGGAGACCAGGGTCAGCGTGCCGCCCTCCTTGACCAGCGACCGCAACGTCTCGAACAGCGCGGGCCGCTGCTCCGGGGCGAAGTAGTAGATGTTGTTCATCAGCAGCACCACGTCGTACGGCCCGTCGGCCTCCGAGGCGCCCTTGCGGATGTCCCCCTGGGTGACGTGGAACCGGTCCCCGATGCCCCAGTCCGTGAGGTTCTTGGTGGTCAGCTCCACCGAGGCCGGCTGCATGTCGATGCCCTGGCCGGTGGCACCGGCGTTCTGCGAGGCGGCGCGCAGGTACACCCCCGAGCCGCAGCCGATGTCCAGCACCCGGGGGGTGGGCCCGGCGCCGGTGACCACGTCGGTCACGTAGGAGGAGATGACCGGCTCGGCGATCCGCGAGGACTCGGCGACCACCGCCGCGGTCGCCGACAGGTAGTCGCCGAGCGGGCCGCCGCGGAGCTGTTCTGCCAGCTCCCGGTAGACCGAGCCGTGGTACTCGATCTGCTCGTCGAGCAGGGCCCGCAGGACGTTCCCGTTCGGCCCCACCAGGGCCTTCGCGCGACGGCCCTTCAGGCGGTAGGTGCCGGCGTCGTCGGCGAGCTCGCCCAGGGAGACGCCGAGCTTGAGGAAGAGGCCGAACTGCTGGCTGCGGGTGATGCCGAGCTTGGACGCCAGGGCCTCCTGACCGGAAGGGCTCTTCAACTCGGCCAGCACGCCGAGATGGGCCGCGGCGTGGAGGAAGTGGATTCGCGTGACCGTCTGGGAATCCCGCAGGAACAGAAGGTGCGCGGTGGCGTCGGGTTGTCCGAAGGCCGCTTTCAGAGTTCTGCGCCACATGCTTGCCGGCACCGCGTGGTCTCCTAGCTGCTGATGTCATAACAGTAAGAGGCAAGGATAGGCGTACAGCTTGACGCGGACCAGATGCCGGGTAGCGTCTTTTCGGTACCCGCCAAGATCAACGTTAAGCCCGACGGGGGCGAGGAAGGCGTGCGATGACAAATCAACCTTCACGGGGCGAAGCAACGCGAAGGCGCTTTATTGCCGGGGCTGCTGGGGCCATTGGCGCCGGCGCCGTGACGTTCTCCGGGGTGAATACCCAACGGGCCAGAGCGGCAACCGGCAACGGTCGCCGCGTCGCGGTGCTCGGAGCCGGAGTCGCCGGATTGACCGCGGCTCAAGAGCTAATCGAGCGCGGCTTTAGTGTGGATGTGTACGAGCGCAAGGAGCTCGGCGGCAAGTCCCGTTCCATTCCTGTTCCCAACTCGGGTTCCGGGGGGCGCGCCGACCTTCCCGGCGAGCACGGGTTCCGCTACGTCCCCGGCTTCTACCACCACCTGCCGGAGACGATGGCCCGCATACCGGTGGGCGACGGCTCGGAGACCGTCCACGACCACCTGGTGCCGCTGGACGGGGTGCTCTACTCCAGGGCCGGCCACCGCGAGGACCTGTCGTTCAAGTCCAACTACAGCGAACCGGTCACCCTCGAGGAGTTCCAGCGGTTCCTCACCGCGCTCTTCCAGCAGTTCGAGGCGCTCCCCGGGGACGAGCTGACGTTCTTCGTCCGGCAGTTGGCGATCTTCGCCACGAGCTGCGACGCCCGCCGCTTCGGGCAGTGGGAGTACACGTCGTGGCGGAAGTTCATCCGTGCCGACCAGATGAGCGACGAGTACAACAAGATCCTCTCCGACGGGATGACCACCCACCTGGTGGCCTCCCGCCCGGACATCGCCTCCGCCCGGGCCACCGGCGTCCTGAGCGAGCTGTACTTCTACTCGCTCGCCGGCCGCGGCAGCACCGGCTACATGGGCCGCTCCCTGGACGGGCCGAGCAACGAGGCGTGGATCAACCCGTGGGTGAGCTACCTGCGCCGCCGCGGGGTCAACTTCCACGTGGGCTGGACCGTGCAGGACCTGACGCTGCGCAACGGGCGCATCGCCGCCGCCCAGGTCCTCGACCCGCAACAGCAGGCGCAGCAGGTGGAGGCCGACTGGTTCGTCTGCGCGCTGCCGGTCGAGCGGGCCCGCAAGCTGTGGAACACCGACATCCGCAACGCCGCGCCCGCGCTGGCCAAGATGGACGGCCTGCGCACCGAGTGGATGAACGGCATCCAGTTCTACCTGGACCGGCCGACGCCGATCATCCGGGGCTTCGTGGACTACCTGGACTCGCCGTGGGCCCTGGTGTCCATCAGCCAGGCCCAGACCTGGGACCGCGACATGTCCGCGACCTACGGCGACGGCACCGTCCAGGACGTGCTCTCGGTCAACATCGCCAACTTCGACAAGCCGGGCATCCTGTACGGCAAGCCGGCCAGGGAGTGCAGCCCGTCGGAGATCGCGGAGGAGACCCTGGCCCAGATGCGGGCCGCGTTGGAGGACACCGGCCGGACCGTGCTGCCCGAGTCGTCGATCAGGTCCTATCACCTCGACCCCGCGATCACCTACCCGAACGGGGGCACCACGGCCGCCAACGACGAGTCGCTGATCGTCAGCAACGTCGGCTCGTGGGACCTGCGCCCCACGCACAACACGGCCATCCCCAACCTCTTCCTCGCCTCGGACTACGTCCGGGACAACCTGAGCTGCGCCACGATGGAGGGCGCCAACGAGACGGCCAAGCGCGCCGTCAACTCGCTGCTGGAGGCGGCCGGTTCTGACGCCGACGCGTGCCACGTCCAGCCGGCGTACGAGATGCCGGAGTTCCGGCTGCTGAAGAAGGCCGACGAGTGGCGCTACAAGCTGGGCCTGCCGCACGTCCTGGACGTGCCCTGGCTCTGACGGGACCCGCCTGACGGTGCCGATCGGCCGGCCGGGGGTCCGCACGGGCAGCGCGCCCCGCGGACCCCCGGCCGGACCCGGACTACTGCGCTCCCTGGCGGTGCCGCAGCACCATGCGCAGCCCGCCCAACGGGCGCAGGGTCACGGTGGGCTGGAGCCTGGGCACCCCGCCCGCGGCCATGTCCAGCCGGAACCGCTGGGCGATCATGGCCACCGTCAGCGCGGTCTCGATCAACGCGAACACGTTGCCCACACAGCCCCGCCGGCCGCCGCCGAACGGGATGAACGCGTGCCGGTGGCGGCCCGCCCCGCGACCGGGCAGGAACCGCTCCGGGGAGAAGCCCTCCGGGTTGTCCCAGGCGCTGGGGTGGCGGTGCACCAGGTAAGGGGGGACCGCGACGGTGCTGCCCGCGGGTATCCGCACCCCGTCGATCTCGTCGTCGTTGAGGGCGTCCCGCTCCAGCGTCCAGAACGGCGGGTAGAGCCGCATGGACTCGCTGATCACGGCCTTGGTCCACACCAGCTTGTCCAGGTCGTCCGGCTCCGGGACGCGCCCGGCCAGGACCGAGTCCACCTCCTCCTCCAGCCGCTCCCGGGCCGCCGGGTTGGCGGACAGCAGGTACAACGTCCAGGTCAGGGCGGTGGCGCTGGTCTCGTGCCCGGCCATCAGGAACGTCATGATCTCGTCCCGCAACTGCTGGTCGCTGATGCCGGAGCCGTCCTCGTACCTGGCCTCGAGCAGCGCGTCCAACAGGTCCCGCGGCCCGTCCTGGCGCGGGTTCGCCCGCCGCTGGGCCACCACCTGCTCCACCACCTCGTTCACGGCCCGCACCGCGGCGGCCCACGCCCGGTACCCGGGGGTGGTGCGCAGACCCAGCATCGGGGAGCTGAGCAGCAGCGGGTTACGCATCGCGGTCACGGCGAAGTCCTGCATCCGGGTGACCGACGGGGAGACCCGGGCTCCCGGCCCGCTCAGGTCAGAGCCGAAGAGCGTCTCGCCCACGATGTTCAACGTCAGCAGGCTCATCGCCTCCGACACGTCGACCACCGCGCCCGGCCGCAGCCGCTCCCACTGCTCCAGGGTGCGCCGCACGTTGCTGACCATCACCGGCTGGAACGCGGCCACCCGCCGGTAGGAGAACAGCGGCTGGATCAGCCGGCGCTGCCGCTCCCACAACTCCCCGTCACTGGTGACCAGTCCCTCGCCGAGGAACACCTTCAACGGACGGTAGGTGGCCGCCTTGACGTAGTTGTCCTGCCTGGCCACGAAGACGTGCTCGGCGTGCGCGGGATGGCACAGCAGGTACAGCTCGTGGCCCCGGGGCAGGGGCACCCGCACCAGGTCCCCGTACCGCCGGTACAGGTCGATGCCCACGGCCAGGGGGTCGCGCCCCAGGGCGGCCAGGACCCGCAGGCTCTCGACCCTTCCCGGACCGGGGGCGACCCGGCCCGGCGAGGTGTGGACGGGCGCGGTACCACCCGGCATTGCTTCCTCCCTCATTCCGCTGCGCACGGGGTCACCGGGACCTGCGGTGCAGCAACATCGCCATCTCGTGCTTGGGCCGCAGGGTCACCGTGACCTTGGGCTCCGGGTCGAAGCCGGGCAGCAGGTCCAGCCGGTACCGCTGGGTGATCATGGCGAGCGCCAGGGTCACCTCCATCAGTGCGAAGACGTTCCCGATGCAGCCGCGCCTGCCGCCCCCGAACGGGATGAAGGCGTACTTGGGCCGGCCCGTGGAGCGGGGAGGCAGGAACCTCTCGGGGTCGAACGCCTCCGGGTTCTCCCAGACCCCGGGGTGACGGTGCACCAGGTAGGGCGGGACCACCACGGTGCTGCCCGGACGCACCCGCACCCCGCCGACCTCGTCCTCCTCCACCGCGTCCCGCTCCACCGTCCACACCGGCGGGTAGAGGCGCATCGACTCGCTCAGGACCGCCTTGGTCCACACCAGCTTGTCCAGGTCCTCCGGCTCCGGGGTGCGTCCGGCGAGCACCGTGTCCACCTCGTCCTCCAGCCGCTCGCGGGCGTGCGGGGAGGTGGACAGCAGGTAGAAGGTCCACGCCAGGCAGTTGGCACTGGTCTCGTGCCCGGCCATGAAGAAGGTGATGATCTCGTCGCGCAACTGCTTGTCGTCGATCGCCGAGCCGTCGTCATAGCGGGCGGCCAACAGCGCGTCCAGCAGGTCCCGGGGCGCCCCGTCGTCCGCGGGGCGGGCCCTGCGTTCGGCGATGACCCGGCTCACCACCTCGTCGATGGTGGCGATGGCCCGGTCCCACGACCGGAACCCGGGGCTGGTGTACCTGGCCATGGTGGTGGACACCCAGGTGAACGGGTTCCGGATGACCTTGGTCACCGCGTCCTGGAGGGTCTCCACCGCGTGGAAGATCCGGTCCCGGTCCCCGCTGAGGTCGGCCCCGAACAAGGTGGCGCCGACGATGTCCAGGGTGAGCCCGCTCATCTCCACGGCCGCGTCCACCACCCGGCCGGACTCCGGCGTCCTGTCCCAGTCGTCCAGCATCCGCCGCACCGCCGTGACCATCAGCGGTTCCAGCGCGGCCACCCGCCGGTAGGAGAACAGCGGCTGGATCAGCCGGCGCTGGCGCTCCCACAACTCGCCGTCGCTGGTGATCAGACCGAGGCCGATCCACTCCTGGAGCGGCCGGTAGGTGAACGCCTTGCCGTAGCGGGACTGCCGCGCCACGAGGATGTGCTCCACGTGCTCGGGCCTGGTGAACAGGTGGAAGCTCCGCCCGGGAGCGATCGGCGCCTCCACGACGTCCCCGTAACGGCTGACGGTCTGGTACAGCGACCGCAGCGGGTCGGTGACGGCCAGCCGGAGCAGGCCGGGTATCTGGTGCGGGCCGGGCCCGGGTGCGTCACGTCCCATCGTCGGCGTTCCCCCTTGGTGTGTGTCGTTCGATGCCGTTCTTGGACCGAGAACCTGTGGACCGGGAGTCGGCTGGACCGCCGGGCCCCCGGCGGCGGCTCACTCGTAGCCGATGGCCTGGATGACGTCGAGACGGCCCGCCCTGCGGGCGGGTGGCCACGCCCCGGCCATGGCGACGAGGATCGCCCCCACCGCGAGGGCGAGCGCGGCCGGGGTCACCCGGAACGGGATGTCCAGGGCGAGCACCTCGGACATCACCTCGGTGGACAGGTACTGCAGGGCGGTGCCGACGACGATCCCGGCGCCACCGCCCACCAGGCTCACGGCCGCCGCCTCCGCGAGGATCATCCGCCGAATGTAGCGCCTGCCACAGCCGAGCGCCCGCAGGATGCCCAACTCCCTGCGCCGCTCCACCACCGACAGCATCAGCGTGTTCAGCAGGGCGAGCGCCGCCACTGCCGCGATGACCCACTGCAGGACCAGCGCGAGCGCCCCCATCTGCCGCACCGCGGACTTGGTGGCGTCCACCGACTCGTGGCCGGTCAGCACGTTCACCCGGTAGGGCTGCTCCCGCACCAGGTGCTCGATGCCCTCCCGGGCGGACGCCACGTTCGCCCCGTGCGCGACCTCCACCTCGTAGTAGGAGGCGCCGTCCGGGCCGAACCACTCGGTGAGGCGGTGCAGGGAGATGGCGACGAGACCGGCGTCCACGCTCACGTAGTCCACCACGTCGGCCACCCGCACGCGCTGCTCACCCCGCGCGGTGGGCAGGGTCAGCACGTCGCCCTTCGCCAGCCCGTGCTCCTTGGCGAACGTGCGGGACACCACGGCCCCGCTCCCCGCCAGCAGCGCCCGCTGCGCCTCCGGGTCGGCGAGCTGGTACGCCGTGGAGTTGCTCGGACCGCTGATGCCCTGGAGCAGGGCCCGCCCCTCGTCGAGGTTGAGGTAGGTGAACTGACCCGCGGTGACCCGGTTCACCCCGTGGATCGCGGCCAGTTGGCGGCCGAACGTCGCCGGCAGCAGCGGCCGCACCGGCAGCACGTCGGCGGGGGAGCGCTGGACCACGAACTCCGTCTGGCTCAACGTGGAGACGTTCGCCGACGCCGCGTCCACGGCGTTCTGCGAGGCGCCGGTGGTGGCCGCGCCGATCGCGACCGCGAGGCACACCGTCATCCCCGTGGCCCAGACCCTGCGGGGTGCCCGGTCCACCGAGGACGCGGCGAGCTGCCCCACCGCGCCGAACCGGGCCGCCGTCCGCGACGTCGCCCGGCACAGCGGTTCGACCAGGGCGTAGCCCAGGACGATGACGGCGAGCAGGAACAGCGCGCCGCTGCCGTACGCCCGGGCGTCGTCGAAGGCCGCGGCCACCACCATGGCCGCGACGAACAGGAGCAACGCCCCCACCAGTGCCCAGGTGCGCCCGGCGGTGCGGCCCTCGGCCAGGTCCATGGGGTCCGCGGGACGCATCGCCTCCACCGGGCGCACCCGGGAGACCCTTCGGGCGGCGAGCCAGGACGCCAGCACCCCGGCGCCCAGGCAGGCCACCACCGCGGCCGGCACCGCACTGCCCGGCATGGCCAACTCGATCGACGCGTTCACCGAGTCGGTGATCGCCGGCGGCAGCGAACCCACCGCCGCGTCCGCCACCGCGTACCCCAGGACACTGCCCAGCGCCGCCCCCAGCAGGGCCAACACCACGGCCTCGGCGAGGAAGTCACGCATGATCGGCCGCTGGCGGGCGCCGAGGGCGCGCAGACTGGCCATCTCGCCCCGGCGTTCCACCGCCGCCATGTTCATGGTGTTGAAGATCAGGAAGCCGGCCACCGCCAGTGCCATCATGGCCACGAGCAGGGTGATGTTGCGGACCATGGCGGTGGCGTCGTCCGCCTGGTCGGCCCGGAAGGCGGGATCGGCCACGAACGCCTGGGGCCCCAGCTCCTGGGTCAGCCGTCGGCGCAGGTCCGCGGTGTCCGTCCCGGGGTCGGCGAGCACGAGCACCGACTCGAGTCGCGCGCCGAGCCCGCTGAGGTCCTGGGCCAGTCGCAGCGGCGCGACGACGTAGGCCCCGTCGTTGACCCGGCCGGCGGACCCGCCGGTCACCGTGCCGCCGACCGGAACCGTGCTGTGCTCACCGGTCATGGACTCGATGTCGATGACCTCCCTGCCCGCCACACGGTCAGCGAGCGCGGGGCCGAGGAGCACCGAGCCGTTGGCGGCGGCCTGGTCGGGAGTCCGGTCCGCGGCGGGCCGGGAGGTGTCGCGGACCACGGCGGACAGGTCGCTCCCGAGTTCCAGGGCGCTGGCGTCGGTGCCGAACAGCAGCACCCGTTCGCCCTCGACGTCCACCGGGGAGCGCACCAGCGGCACCGCGACCCGGACCCCCTCGGTCCGGGATATCTCCCGCAACGCCGACGGGTCGAGCCCGGCGTCGGTCCGCCCGGTGACCTCCAGGTCGGCGTCGCCGGCCACCCGCTCGGAGAGCCGCTGGACGGACCCGCCCACCGAACCGTAGATGCCGATCACGGCCACGATCAGCGTGGCGGAGACGGTGACCACGCTCAGGCACAGCACCGTCCTGGCGGGGTGGGCCCGCAGGTAGCGCAGGTTGAACAGCCGGAGCCGGGACAGCGCGGCCCAGAACCGCCCCGTCACCGCGGTGCCCCCCCGCCCGGCGTGCCGCTCCCGGCCCCCGGAGCCGTGCCCTTGCCCACGACCGCCGCCACCACGTCGTCCGGGGGGCCGTCCGCGGCGACCTGACCGTCCACCAGTAACACCGCCCGGTCGCTGCGCAGCGCGGCCTCCATGCTGTGGGTGACCATCACCACCGAACGCCCCGCCTCGTCATGGGCGATCCCGGCCAACAGGTCGAGCAGTTCCTTGCCGGTCCTGGAGTCCAGGTTGCCGGTGGGTTCGTCGGCGAGGATGACGACCGGGTCCATGATCAGGGCCCGGGCGACGGCCACCCGCTGCATCTGCCCGCCGGACATCTCGTTGGGGCGGTGGTCCGCGCGCTCACCGAGGCCCACCCGCTGGAGCAGGTCCATCGCCTCGTCCCGCACGTCGGCCAGGCGGGTTCCGTCGAGGAGCCGGGGCACGGCGACGTTCTCCCAGGCCGTCAGCGAGGGCAGCAGGTTGAAGAACTGGAAGATGAAGCCCACCCGTCGGCGACGCAGGTCCGCCAGCCGGTCGTCGTTGAGCCCGCCCAGGTCGGTGCCGTCGAGCAGCACCCGGCCGCTGGACGGGGAGTCCAGGGCGCCCATCAGGTGCAGCATGGTGCTCTTGCCGGAGCCGCTGGGCCCGAGGACGGAGACGAGTTGACCGCCCGACAGGGACAGGGACACTCCGTTGAGGGCACGGACGGACTGCTGTCCGCGTCGATACTCCCGGACGACGTTGTCGAGCTCGAGTCGTGCCACGTACCGGTGCTCCTCTCATCGAGGTCCGAACGTCTCCGCTGGAGCGGCGTCCGCTGTCGGACCGTCACCGGAGTCGCCCACGGTCGTGGCGCGGGGCCACGGCTGCCGCAAGCTTAGTCAGATGATGTGAGAACAATGTCACGGGTCGTCAGCTCACTGGTGACGGGGGCGCCGAGGGATCGACACCCGTCGCCCGGGAGCCCTTCCGGGTCGACGGGCCGGTGGCCGTGGTGGGGCGGTGGCTCAGGCGGTGCTCGCCGCGCGGCCCCGCAGCCGCTGGGGGAGCCAGTGGAGCAGGGTGTCCTGGAGGAAGGGGCCACCGCCCTCGTGCCCGTTGAACGAGAAGACCTCGATCTGCTTGTCGTCGCCGGCGTAGGCGTTGTACGCGGAGAAGACCGTGGAGGGCGGGCAGACCATGTCCTCCAGGGCCGTGGAGAACAGCGCGGGGGCCCGACCCCGGGAGGCGAAGTTGACCCCGTCGAAGTAGGACAGGGTGCGGAACACCTGTTCCTCGTGGCGTCGGTGCGCCTTGAGGTAGCGGGCGATCTCGGCGTACGGCTCCCTGCCGGTCAGGGTGGCGCTCCGCCGGAAGTGGCACAGGAACGGCACGTCGGGGGCTATCGCCACCAGGTCGGGCACCAGGCCGCCCACGGCCAGGGTGATCCCGCCGCCCTGGCTGGACCCGATCGCGGCGACCCGCGAGGGGTCCACCAGGGGGTGGGAGCGCGCCGTCTCCACCGCCCGGACCGCGTCGGTGAACACGCGGCGGTAGTAGTAGTCGTGGGGGTCGAGGATGCCGCGGGTCATCGACCCGGGTGACGCGGGGGCGCTGCCGACCGGGTCCTCGGTGTCACCCGTGCCCCACCCGGAGCCCTGGCCCCGGGTGTCCATCACCAGGTGGGCGAAGCCGGCCGTGGCCCACAGCAGGTGGGTGTGCGGCAGGTTGCGGCCACCGCCGTAGCCGACGAACTCCACCACCGCGGGAAGCGGCCCGGTGGCGTTGGCCGGCAGGGTGAGCCAGCCCTTGATCCGGTGTCCGCCGAAGCCGGAGAAGGTGACGTCGTGGACCCTGACCCCGGTCAGCGGGAGGTCCACCGGCTCGAAGGCCGGGGCGAGGTCGTGACGGCGCGCCTCGTCGAGGGTCCCGGCCCAGAACTCATCGAAGTCGTCCGGCTGGGCGACCTCGGGTCGGTACTCGCGCAACTGGTCCAGGGGCAGGTCGAAGTGCGGCATGGGTGGTTCTCCTGGGCGGGGCGGACCTGACCCGGCGGCGGGCGGCCCCGGACGACCACGGCCGGGCCGCCGTCGCGGGCGATGGCGGCAGAAACGGAAACGCGAACGAGAAACGGACAGGCGCAGGAACCCTAGGCGGGTACTCCGGCCTCGTCAAGCAAGGAAATGAAAGGTTTCATCTCCTTCCTCGACGCTCTGCTCTCGGTCAGATCTCTGACTGTCCAGCCGTTACGTCCGTTTGTTCGGGTGGGTAATGGATCGATTCACCGCATGGGTCGTGAAGGGCTGCGTCGGTGGGGTGGTGGGTGGTGCGGGTGCCCCCCTGTCGCCGGTTGGCGGTACTCGGCGCGTGGGATCGAAGAACCGGACATAAAGTGCAAAGCGAGCGTATTTTCGTACCGGCCAGCGGGTCGGCCCGCGGTTCCACGCAGGCGCCGGGCCACCCGACCCCACCCGCGTGTGCCGCCGGACGTCAGGAGAAGCCATGCCCACAACACCCCCGCGCTGGCGGCGCGCGGTCGTCACCGGAGGGGCCGGCTTCGTCGGTTCCCACCTGTGCACCGCCCTGGTGGAAGGCGGCACCGCGGTGGTGTGCGTCGACGACCTGTGCACCGGTTCCCCGGCCAACGTCGCCCACCTGGTCGGACGCGACGACTTCACCCTGGTGCGGGCCGACGTCACCGAGCCGTTCGCGGTGGAACAACCGGTGGACCTGGTCCTGCACTTCGCGTCCCCGGCCTCGCCCGCCGACTACCTGCGGCTGCCGCTGCACACCCTGGAGACCGGCAGCCTCGGCACCCGCAACGCGCTCGCCGTGGCCCGCGAGCACGGCGCGAGGTTCGTCCTCGCCTCCACCTCCGAGGTCTACGGGGACCCGCGCCAGCACCCGCAGAACGAGCGCTACTGGGGGCACGTCAACCCGGTCGGCCCGCGCAGCGTCTACGACGAGGCCAAGCGCTACGCCGAGGCGCTGACCACGGCGGAGGCCACCACCCGCGGGGTGAACGCCGGGATCGTCCGCCTGTTCAACACCTACGGTCCGCGGATGCGGGCGAGGGACGGGCGGGCGGTGCCCACGTTCATCCGCCAGGCCCTGGCCGGCGAGCCGCTGACGGTCACCGGTGACGGACGGCAGACCCGGTCCCTGACCTACGTGGACGACACCGTGGCGGGCGTGCTCGCGCTCGCCGCCGCGGACCTCACCGGGCCGGTGAACATCGGGAACCCCGGCGAGCTGAGCATCCAGGAACTGGCCCGGCTCGTGCTGGAGCTGACGGGCTCCCGCGCGGGCATCCGGTTCGTGGAGCGACCGACCGACGACCCCAGCGTGCGCTGTCCCGACATCGACCTGGCCAGGGACAAGTTGCAGTGGGAGCCGCGGGTCCCGGCACGGGACGGACTGGCCCGCACCATCGCGTGGTTCCGTGACCACCCCGAGGACGATCCGCGGGACCCCCCTCGCTGACGAACCGCCCCTCCTCCTTCCGTCACCGAGTCCCGCCGCCGAAAGGGCCAACCCATGCGCATCCTGGGCGTCAACGCCCTCTTCCACGACTCCGCAGCCGCCCTCGTCATCGACGGCCGGATCGTCGCCGCCGCGGAAGAGGAGCGATTCTCCCGCCGCAAGCACGGCAAGCGACCGGTGCCGTTCTCCGCCTGGGAACTGCCCGAGCGCGCCGCCGGCTGGTGCCTGGCGCAGGCCGGACTGCGCCCCCAGGACCTGGACCTGGTCGGTTACTCCTTCGACCCGGCGCTGGCCCGCCCCGCCCCGGAACTCGGGCTGTCCGACCCCTGGGACCACCTGCGGCTGTGCTACGCCCGGGAGGCGCCGGGCTTCCTCGCCGAGGCGCTGCCCGGCCTCGACCCCGAGCTGGTGCGGTTCGTGCCGCACCACCTCGCCCACGCCGCGTCCGCGGCCTACGCGGCCGACGGCCCCGCCGACGCGGACTCCTGCGCGGTGCTGGTGCTGGACGGCCGCGGAGAGGCCACCTCCCACCTCGCCGCCCGCCGGACCGGCTCCCGACTGGAGTCGCTGCACGGCCAGCGCCTGCCCCACTCGCTCGGCCTGCTCTACGAGGAACTCACCGACCACCTCGGCTTCCTGCGGTCCAGTGACGAGTACAAGGTCATGGCGCTCGCCTCCCACGGCCGCCCCAGGATGCTCCAGGCCCTGCGTCGCCAGGTGCACCCCACCGGGGACGGCGGGTTCCGGACCACCGGGGTGACCTGGGAGGAGTTCGCACCGCGGCGCCGCCCCGAGCAGACCTGGACGCAGGTCCACGCCGACCTCGCCGCCTCGGCCCAGGCCGTCCTCGAGGAAGTGCTGCTCGACCTGGTCCGCTGGCTGCACGGCCGCACCCACGACCGGCTCCTGACCATGGCCGGCGGAGTGGCGCTCAACTGCGTGGCCAACTCCCGGATCGCCCGCGACGGCCCCTTCGACCGCGTCTGGGTGCAGCCCGCCGCCGGCGACGCCGGGACCGCACTGGGGGCCGCGCTGCACCTGAGCGCGGAGCACGACGTCGTTCCGGCGCCGATGACCGGGGCTGACCTGGGCCGGGGCTGGTCCGACGCCGAGCTCGAGGCGTGGCTGAAGACCGCGGGCGTCCCCTACCAGCGACCGGAGGACCTGGCCGACGAGGTCGCGCGGACCCTCGCCGACAACGGCATCGTGGCCTGGTTCCAGGGCCGCGCCGAGTACGGGCCCCGGGCCCTGGGACACCGCTCCCTGCTGGCGCACCCCGGGCACTGCGGCAACCTGGAGCGGCTCAACGACGTCAAGGGGCGCGAGCAGTTCCGCCCGGTGGCCCCCATGGTGCTCGCCGACCGGGCGGCCGACATCTTCGAAGGCCCGCTCCCCAGCCCCTACATGCTCTTCGTGCACCGGGTCTCCGAACGCTGGCGGGACCGCATCCCCGCGGTCGTGCACGTGGACGGCACCGCCAGGATCCAGACGGTGGACCCGGCGACCTCCCCGCTGCTCGGCCGGATGCTGGAGCGGTTCGAAGGGCTCACCGGCCTCCCGGTGGTGGTCAACACCAGTCTGAACACGGCGGGTCGGCCGATGGTGGACGATCCCCGGGACGCCCTGGAGTGCTTCGGCTCGTCCCCCGTGGACCTGCTCGCCATCGGGTCCTTCGTGGTCCGGCGCGGCCAGTTGTTCGCGCACCACGGCAGCACCGGGGAGGCCCAGCCGTGACCGCCTACGCAGTGGTGATCCCGACGGTGGGCCGACCCAGCCTGACGGCCTGCCTGCACGCCCTCGCGAACGGTGACGGCCCGCTGCCCAACCGGGTCGTGGTGGTGGACGACCGCCCGCTCACCGACTGCCACCCGCTGCTCCTCGCGGTCCCCGAGGCGCTCGAGGACCGGCTGGAGGTGGTGGCCGGCTGCGGCAACGGTCCCGCCGCCGCCCGCAACACCGGCTGGCGGGCGACCACCCAGCCCTGGGTGGTCTTCCTGGACGACGACACGGTGCCGGGCCCGCTGTGGGCCCGTCAGCTCGCGGTGGACCTGGCCCGCGCCGAGCCCCGCACCGCGGGGGTGCAGGGGCGCATCCTGGTGCCCCTGCCCAAGGACCGTCGCCCCACGGACGTGGAACGCGGCACCGCGGGCCTGGCCACCGCCCGGTGGATCACGGCGGACATGGCGTACCGGCGCCGCGCCCTCGAGGAGGTGGGCGGTTTCGACGAGCGGTTCCGCAGGGCGTTCCGCGAGGACGCGGACCTGGCGCTGCGGGTCGAGGACGCCGGCTGGGAACTCGTCAGGGGCACCCGGGTGACCACCCATCCCGTGCGGCCCGCCGACCGCTGGGCGTCCGTGCGCGCCCAGGCGGGCAACGGCGACGACGTGCTGATGACCAGGCTGCACGGCCGCGGTTGGTGGGCCAGGGCCGAGGCGCCGCGGGGACGGCTCCCCGCCCACCTGGCCATCGGTGCCGCGGCGGGCGCGACGCTGGTCTGCGCGGCGCTCCGACGCCCGCGGGCCGCGGTGGCCTGCGCCGGTCTGTGGCTCGCCGGTACCACGGAACTCGCCGTGGCGCGGGTGCTTCCGGGGCCGCGGACCAGGGCGGAGGTCGGGACCATGGCGCTGACCAGCCTGGTGATCCCCGTGGCGGCGTGCCGGCACTGGTTGGCCGGCGTGGTGCGGCACCGGCGGGCCCGCGCCTGGCGCGAGGTGGGTTGTGGTCCGCGACGCGGCCGGGTCCGCGCCGAGCGCCCCGCCCCGGTCGAACGTCCGGTGGTGAGCGGTGTGCCCTGACCGGCGGCCGGCGTCCGGCCGGACCCCCGCCGTCCCCGCCCCAGCCCCGGTTCGTCACTGACGGATGGAAGGATCGTGATGGTCAACGCAGCCGAACCCGGCCGGCCCGCCGCGCCGCGCCCGCAACCCCGGGGCTCCGCGGCACCCTCCCGCCCCGAGCCGCCGCCGTGGCTCCTCACCGGGCCGCGGACCCGGCCGGAGCCCGGTGGCCGGACGACGACGCCGCGTGCGGTCCTGTTCGACCGGGACGGCACCCTGGTGGAGGACGTCCCCTACAACGGCGACCCGGCGCGGGTCCGCCCGATGCCGCACGCCCGCGCCGCCCTGGCCAGGCTCCGCACGGCCGGCGTCGGCCTCGGCGTGGTCAGCAATCAGTCGGGTGTCGCCCGCGGCCTGCTGACCAGGCAACAGGTGGAGGCGGTGCGCGACCGGATCGAGGAGCTCCTCGGCCCTTTCGACGTCTGGGCGATCTGCCCGCACGGCCCCGCGGACCGTTGCGGATGCAGGAAGCCCGCGCCCGGACTGGTCCTGGCCGCGGCCCGCGGCCTCGGCGTGGAACCGCGAAGGACCACCGTCATCGGCGACATCGGCGCGGACTGCGCCGCGGCCAGGGCCGCCGGCGCACGCGGCATCCTCGTGCCCACCGCGGCGACCCGGACCGCCGAGGTGGCGCGGGAACCCGAGGTCGCGGCGGACCTGGCCGAGGCGGTGGAGCTGGCCCTCTCGGGCGCGGACCCCGGTTGCCCGGTGGCCCCGCGCGGTGGGGGCCCCGGCCGATGAGATCCCTGGTGGTGCGTCTGGACAGCGCGGGTGACGTGCTGCTCGCCGGTCCCGCGGTGCGCGCGGTGGCCGCGGGCAGCGAACGGGTGGCGGTGCTCGTCGGACCCGCAGGGGCCGCCGCGGCCCAACTGCTGCCCGGGGTGGACGAGGTGCTGGAGTGGGAGGCGCCGTGGGTCGGTCTCGAGCCGCCGCCGGTGCGGGTGGACGAGGTGCTCGCGCTGGCGGAACGAGTCGCGGCGGGCCGCTTCGACCGGGCGCTGGTCCTGGCCTCGTTCCACCAGAGCCCCCTGCCCACCGCCCTGGTGCTGAGGCTCGCCGGCATCCGCTGGATCGGCGCGGACAGCGAACACTACCCGGGCTCCCTGCTGGACCTGCGGCACCACCGCGCGCCGGACCGGCACGAGGCCGAGGCCGCGCTCGACCTCGCGGTCGCCGCCGGCTACCGGCTCCCCCCGGGTGACCAGGGGGAACTGCGGGTCAGCCCGCCGCCCGACACCCGGGCGCTGACCGGCGACGACCCGTACGTGGTGGTGCACCCGGGCGCCCAGGCCCCGGCCCGGGCCCCCAGCCCCGAGAGGGCCGCGGCTGCGGTGCGGTCCCTGGTCGCCGCGGGACACCGGGTGGTGGTCACCGGCGGCCCCGAGGAGACCGCGCTCACCGCCGCGGTGGCCCGGGGACTCGCGGTGGACCTCGGCGGACGCACCGACCTGCGCCAACTGTCCGGGGTGCTGGCCGGCGCCCGCGCCGTGGTGGTCGGCAACACCGGCCCCGCCCACCTCGCCGCCGCCGTGGGCACCCCGGTGGTGTCGTGGTTCGCCCCGGTCGTGCCGGCCGAACGCTGGCGCCCGTTCCGGGTCCCGCACGTGCTGCTCGGCCGACCGGACGCCGGGTGCGCGGGCACCCGGGCCCGGGTCTGCCCCGTCCCGCAGCACCCCTGTCTCGACTCGGTCACCGGCGAGGAGATCACCACGGCGGTGGCGACCCTGACCACGCGTCCGGCGGCGAGCGGCGCGGCGGACGGGGCGTCCGTACCGGAGGTGACCGCGTGAACATCCTGCTGTGGCACGTCCACGGTTCCTGGACCACGGCGTTCGTCCAGGGCCCGCACACCTACCTCGTGCCGGTCACCCCCGGGCGCGGCCCCGAGGGCCTCGGCCGGGCCCGCACCTACGACTGGCCGGACGCGGTGCGCGAGGTGCCCCCGGAGGAGTTGCGCACGACCGACATCGACCTGGTGGTGCTGCAACGCCCGTTCGAGGAGGAACTGGCGCACCGCTGGCTCGGCCGCCGCCCGGGGCGGGACCTGCCCGCGGTGTACCTGGAGCACAACGCGCCCCACGGCTGCGTCCCCGACACCCTGCACCCCGCCGCCGACCGGGACGACCTGGTCCTGGTCCACGTCACCCACTTCAACCGCCTGTTCTGGGACAACGGCGCCACCCGCACCGAGGTGATCGAGCACGGCGTCGTGGACCCGGGCCACCTCTACACCGGCGAGGTGCCCAGGGCCGCCGTCGTGGTCAACGAGCCGATCAGGCGCGGCCGTACCACCGGTACCGACCTGCTGCCGATGTTCGCCGATGCCGCGCCCCTGGACGTGTTCGGCATGGCCACCGGGCCGCTCGCCGCCCACCTCGGCCTCGACCAGCGCAGACTGCGCACCCAGGAGCTCCCCCAGGCCGAACTGCACGCCGCGCTCGCCGCGCGCCGGGTCTACGTGCACCCGGTGCGCTGGACCTCGCTCGGGCTGTCCCTGCTCGAGGCGATGCACCTGGGGATGCCCGTGGTCGCGCTGGCCACCACCGAGGTGGTCCGGGCCGTTCCGGCGGGCAGCGGAGTGGTCTCCACCCGGCCCGAGGTCCTCGCCGAGGCGGTCCGCCACTACCTGGCCGACCCCGGGGCGGCGGCCGCCGACGGCCTGCGCGCGCGCAGGGCCGCCCTGGAGCGCTACGGCCTCAAACGCTTCCTGGCCGACTGGAACCGCCTGATCGAAGAGGTGACCCGGTGACCACACCGCTGAAGATCGCCCTGGTGTCCGAGCACGCCAGCCCGCTCGCCGCCCTCGGCGGGGTGGACGCCGGCGGACAGAACGTCCACGTCGCCGCGCTCGCCGGGGCGTTGGCCGACCTGGGCCACCAGGTGACCGTGCACACCCGCAAGGACGCCGGCGACCTGCCCGAATCGGTGCGGCTGCGCCCCGGGGTCACCGTGCACCACGTGCCGGCGGGGCCCGCCCGGGACGTGCCCAAGGACGAACTGCTGCCCTACATGGGGGCGTTCGGTGACGTGCTGGCCGAACTGTGGCGCGAGGACCCGCCGGACGTCGCCCACGCCCACTACTGGATGTCCGGCCTCGCCACCCTGCGCGGCGCCCGGGGCTCGGGCGTCCCGGTGGTCCACACCTTCCACGCGCTCGGCACGGTCAAGCGGCGCCACCAGGGGGACGCCGACACCAGCCCGCCGCGCCGGGTCGCCGCCGAGACCGCGGTCGGACGGGCCTGCGCCCGCACCATCGCGACCTGCCGCGACGAGGTCCGCGAACTGCGCGCCATGGGGTTGCCGTACCGCAGGATCCGGGTGGTGCCCTGCGGGGTGGACCCCGAACGGTTCACCCCGCACGGCCCCGCGGCGCCCAGGGGCACCCGGCCCCGGCTGCTCCAGGTGGGCCGGCTGGTGCCGCGCAAGGGCTCGGACACCGCCATCGCGGCCCTCACCCACGTCCGGGACGCCGAGCTGGTCATCGCCGGAGGGCCCCCGCCGGACCGGTTGCACGAGGACCCCGAGGCGCGGCGGCTCACCGAGCTCGCCGCCGAGGCCGGGGTCGCCGACCGGCTCTGCCTGCTCGGCGGGGTGGCCAGGGAACGGATGCCGGCCCTGTTGCGCAGCGCCGACGTGGTGATCTGCCCACCCAGGTACGAGCCGTTCGGGATCGTCCCGCTCGAGGCCATGGCGTGCGGGCTGCCGGTCGTGGCCAGTGCCGTCGGGGGACACCTGGACACCGTCGCCGACGGTGTCACCGGCAGGCTCTTCCCCCCGGGCGACCCCGTCGCCCTCGGCGCCGCGGTCAACGAACTGCTGGCCGACGCGCCGCTGCGGACCCGCTACGGGGTCGCGGGACGACGCCGGGCGCTGGCCCGGTACCGCTGGGACCGGGTGGCCAGCGCGACCGAGGCGGTCTACGCGGAGGTGCTGCCCCGCCGCCCCCGAGGAGCCCCAGGAAGCCGGCCGGGCCCCCGAGCCGCGACCGTCAGCGTCACCGGAGCCGCCCGATGAACGCGCCGTTGCAGCACGCGGAGGAACACTGCCGGTCCCTGGAGCGCGCCCTGGCCTCGCTCCGTTCCCGCCACCTGCCCCTGTTGGTCCGCTGGGGTGACGACCTGGCGCAACTCCTGCCCGCCGGGGGCCGGCTGCTCGCCGCGGGCAACGGCGGCAGCGCCGCCCAGGCCCAGCACCTCACCGCGGAGCTCGTCGGCCGCTACCAGCACGACCGCCCGCCGTTCGCCGCCGTGGCCCTGCACGCCGAGACGTCCACGGTGACCGCGATCGGCAACGACTACGGCTTCGACGAGCTGTACGCCCGCCAGGTCGCCGCGCACGGCCGCCCGGGGGACGTCCTGGTGCTGCTCAGCACGTCGGGCCGCAGCCCCAACCTGCTCCGCGCGGCGGCGGCCGGAAGGGCCGCCGGCCTGACCGTGTGGGCGATGACCGGACCGTCCCCCAACCCGCTGGAGGAACAGGTGGACGACGCGCTGTGCGTGGACGCGCCCCGGCCGGCCACCGTCCAGGAGCTGCACCTGGTCGCCCTGCACCTGGTGTGCGCCGCGTTCGACGCGGCCCTCGACCGGCTGCTGCTGTGGCGGTCCGCCGAAGTGACCGGCCCGGCGCCCTCCGCGGGGGCCGCCCCGGTGCTCGACGGCAGGCCCCCCGGGGGCGGACCGCGCGGCACCCCCCTCGAACGGGAACCGGGCCGGCACCGGGAGCGGACGTGAGCCGCCCGCTGGTCGTGGTGGGCGACGCCCTGCTGGACCGCGACATCGACGGCGAGGCCACCCGCCTGGCCCCGGACGCCCCGGCGCCGGTGGTGCGGGCGGGAACCGACCACGTCCGGCCCGGCGGCGCGGCCCTGGCCGCGGTGCTCGCCGCCCGGGACGGCCGGCCGGTGATCCTGGTGACCGCGCTGGGCGAAGGGGACGAGGACCAGGTGCTCCGCGACGAGCTGGCCGGCCGGGTGGAACTCCTGGAGATCCCGTTGGACGGGACCGTTCCGGTCAAGACCCGGGTGCGTGCCTCGGGGCGTCCCCTGGTGCGGATCGACCGGGGCGGCGGCACGCCGGGAACACCCGACTCCGCGGTGCGCCAGGCGGTGGCGGCGGCGGACGTCGTACTGGTGTCCGACTACGGCAACGGCACCGCCGACGCGTTGCGCCCCCGGCTCGCCGCGGCGGCGCGCCGGGCCACGCTGCTGTGGGACCCCCACCCGCGCGGGGAGCAGCCCGTGCCGGGAGCCCGGCTGGTCACCCCCAACGCGGCCGAGGCCAGGGCGATGGCCGCCGCCGTGCCGGGCCTGTCCACCGGAGGCGACGGGCTGCGCGACCACGCCGAGCGGGCCACCGCGCTGTGCCGGCACTGGAAGTCCGCCGCGGTCGCCGTCACCCTCGGCCACCGCGGGGCCCTGCTCAGCCGTGGCACCGAGAGCCCCATGCTGCTGCCCGCCCGCTACCGGTCGTGGGGCGACCCCTGCGGGGCCGGGGACTGTTTCGCGGCCACCGCGGCGACGGCGCTCGCCGACGGAGCGCTGCCCGAGGAGGCCGTGGACCGCGCGGTCGCCGCGGCCACCGACTTCGTGGGCAGCCGGCACGGGCCCGGCACGGCCGTCGAACCCCCGGCCACCCGGGACCCGTTCGCGCTCGCCGACGCGGTCCGGGCCCGGGGCGGCACGGTCGTCGCCACCGGGGGCTGCTTCGACCTGCTGCACGCCGGCCACGTCGGCCTCCTGGAGTCCGCCCGCCGGATCGGTGACTGCCTGGTCGTCTGCCTGAACTCGGACGCCTCCGTGGCCCGGCTCAAGGGACCGGGACACCCCCTGGTCCCGGCCGAGGACCGGGCCAGGGTGCTGGCCGGACTCGGTTGTGTGGACGCCGTCGCCGTCTTCGACGAGGACACCCCGCAGGCCCTGCTCGGCAGGTTGCGGCCCCAGGTGTGGGTCAAGGGCGGTGACTACACCGTGGACGCCCTGCCGGAGGCCGCGACCGTGCAGGCCTGGGGCGGACAGGCGCTGGTGCTGCCGTACCTGGACGGGCGGTCCAGCACCGCCCTGGCCCGCCGCGCCGCGTGCCTGCCCGAACGGCGGCCCGCAGCGGCGCGGACCCCCGGGGCGGGCGGGGGCGACCCCGCCGGCACAACCCCTCGGGCGGGCAACGACGGGTGGGTGGCGGGCAGCAGCGGGGCCCGGACCGGGACGGCGACCGGGACGGCCGCCTGGGTACGGTGGCCCGACCGGCCGGAGCGCGCCGCCGGTGGCGATCAGGGGCCCCAGCGATGAGCGGGGCCGGCGGCCCTCCCGGGGCCCCGCCGGGCGGCTGCGACGACCGGAACGGCGGGCCGGTCCCCGAGATCCTGGTGCTGCGCGCCCTCGGGCTCGGGGACCTGCTCACCGCGGTCCCCGCGCTGCGCGCCCTGCGCCGCCACCACCCGGGTCACCGCCTGGTGCTGGCCGCTCCCGGACGGTTGGCCGCAGCCGCGGCGGCCACCGGCGCGGTGGACCGGCTGCTGCCCACCGTCGCACCGGGGCGGGAGGTACCCGCCCGGCTGGACTGGACCGGGCCGCCCCCCGAGATCGCGGTGGACCTGCACGGCAACGGACCACCCAGCCACCTCCTGGTGGAACGGCTGGGCCCCGGCCGGATCCTCGCCTACGCCCACCCCGACACCCCCCGGATCGTCGGCCCCCGGTGGCGCGCCGACGAACACGAGCGCGACCGCTGGTGCCGGCTGGTGCGGTGGTACGGAATCCCGGCGGACCCCGCGGACCTGCGGCTGGCCGCCCCGGCGACACCCCCGCCGGCACCGGGGGCCGTGGTGCTGCACCCGGGCGCCGACGCCGCGGCGCGACGCTGGCCGGCCGACCGTTTCGCCGCGGTGGCCGGGGGACTGCGGGAACGTGGCCACCGGGTGGTGGTCACCGCGGGGGCGGGGGAGGGGGAACTGGCCCAACGGGTGGCCGAGCGGGCCGGCCTGCCGCCGGGCAGTGTGTTCGGCGGCACCCGTGACGTGCCGTTCGTCGAGCTCGCCGCGCTGGTCGCCGGGGCCCGCGCCGTGGTGGTGGGGGACACCGGACTCGCCCACCTGGCGACCGCGTTGGGGACGCCCTCGGTGGTGCTCTTCGGCCCCGTCGCCCCGCACCTGTGGGGACCGCCGCCCGGTGGCCCGCACCGCGCCCTGTGGCACCCCGACCCGGGGGCCGGCAACCGCCAGGGCGACGCCCACGGGGACGTCCCCGACACCCGGCTGCTGCGGATCACCCCGGGCGAGGTGCTGCACGCCCTGGCCGGCCTCCCGCTCCCCGCCGCGACCCCGCCGCCGCCCCGGGCGGCGGCACCGTCCGGAACCCGGCCATGACGACCTCCCCGTTCCCCGTCGGAGTGGTGGTGATCACCAGGAACCGCCGGGAGCGGGTGCTGCGCTCCCTGGACCGGCTGGGTGGACTTCCCGAAGCGCCCCCGATCGTGGTGGTGGACAACGCCTCGCGGGACGGCACCGTGCCCGCCGTGCGCGCCCGCCACCCCGGGGTCCGGGTCCTGCCGTTGGGCAGCAACGAGGGCGCGGTCGCGCGGAACCACGGCGTCCTGGCCCTGGACACGCCCTACGTGGCCTTCAGCGACGACGACTCCTGGTGGCACCCCGGAGCGCTGACCGAGGCCGCCTCGCTGTTCTCCGCCCACCCGCGGCTCGGCCTGCTCGCCGCCGCCACCCGGGTGGGCCCGGACGGCGCGACCGACCCGCTCGACGCCGTCCTCGCGGGCTCCCCCCTGGGCACCGCCCCGGACCTGCCGGGCCCCTCCGTCCTGGGGTTCCTGGCGTGCGCCGCGATCGTCCGCCGCAGCGCCTTCCTCGAGGCCGGGGGGTTCCACCCGCTGCTCCACTTCGGCGCTGAGGAGACCCTGCTCGCCCTGGACCTGGTAGCCCGCGGCTGGGGGGTGGCGCACTGCCCGTGGGTCGTCGCCCACCACCACCCCGACCCGGGGCCACGCCCGGGACGCAGCGCCCGGGTCCGCCGCAACGAACTGCTCACCACCTGGCTGCGCCGCCCCTGGACGCACGCCGCCGCGGCCACCGCCCGGCTCGCCCGGGACGCCGTGCGCTGCGCCGAGGCGCGTGCCGCGTTCCTCTCCGTGCTGCCCCTGCTGCCCGCGGCGGTGCACCACCGCCGCCCGGTGCCCCGGTGGCTCGAGGCCGACCTGCGGCTGCTGGCGCGCCACCCGGAGGTGGCTCCGACCGCCCGTCCGCCCGACATGCCCGTTGAGTGCCACTCATGCACAGTGCCGGGAACGGGCACCCATCGAGCACGCCGACCATCGAAGAGGGAGAGCGATCCCCAGTGACCGATCCGCGCGTCACCGTCGCCGTGATCACTCACAACCGCCGCGGCGAACTGCTGCACACCCTGGACCGGCTCGCCGACCTACCGGAGCGACCCCACGTGGTGGTGGTGGACAACGACTCCGGGGACGGCACCGCGGACGCCGTGCGCGCCCGCCACCCCGGGATGCGGCTGCTCCGTCCCGGGCGCAACCTCGGAGCCTGCGGACGCAACCTGGCCGCCCGGGAGGCACACACCCCCTACCTCGCGTTCTGCGACGACGACACGTGGTGGGAGCCCGGCTCGCTGGCCCGGGCCGCCGACCTGCTGGACGCGCACCGCACGGTGGCCGCGGTCACCGCGCGCATCATGGTCCACGACCCCCGCACCCCCGGGGCGGACCCCGTCGAGGACCCCGTCGTGGCCGAGTTGCGGGACTCGCCGGTGCCCGCCCCGCCTGGCCTGCCGGGCCCCGCGCTGGGCTCCTTCCTCGCCGGCGCCACCGTGCTGCGCCTGGACGCGTTCCGCCGGGCCGGGGGGTTCTCGCCGAGGCTCTGGCTCGGCGGCGAGGAGGAACTGCTCGCTGCGGACCTCGCCGCCGGGGGGTGGTGGCTGCTGCACGCCCCCGAACTGACGGTCCACCACCGGCCGTCCCCGGTGCGGGACCCCACGCTCCGCCGCGCCCACGGCATCCGCAACACCCTGTGGTTCACCTGGCTGCGCCGCCCACTGCCGACGGCGCTGCGCCGCACCGCCCACCTCGCCCGCACCGTCCCCAGGGACGCCACCTCGCTGCGGGCCTTCGCCGAGGCCGCGGCGGGCCTCCCCTGGGTGGTCCGGGAACGGCGGGTGCTGCCGGACCGGGTGGAGCGGACCCTGCGGATGCTCGAGGCCCCGCAACGCGCCTCGACCGCCCGCCGATACGTGGGCTGACCGCCCGTGGCGGTGCGACGGGCCCTGCTCACCGGGTGGTTCGCCTTCCGGCACGGCGAGGCCACCGCCGGCGACGTGCTGGCGGCGCAGGCCGTGGCCGCCGCGCTGACCGGCGCCGGGGTCCCGTTCGACACCGCCTGGTCCCCCACCTACCACCCGGGCGGGCTGCACCTGAGCGACGCCGACCCCGAGCGGTACAGCCACCTGGTGTTCGCCTGCGGTCCGCTGCACTCCCGCCGCCCCGCCGGGGACGTCCCCTCCCCACTGCTCGAACTCCACCGGCGGTTCGCCCACTGCCGGCGGATCGCGGTCGGCACCTCGGTGACCGACCCCGGCGACCCGGCCGTCACCGGGTTCCACGTGGTGCTGCCCCGCGACGGCACGGCCGCGCCGCCCGAGCCGGACCTCGCCGCGCACGCCCCCCGCCCCGAGCCGGTGCCCCTGGTCGGCGTCATCCTCACCGAAGGGCAGCAGGAGTACGGCGAACGCAGGCGCCACACGCGGGCCGCCGAGGCCCTGACGCGCTGGCTGCTCCGGCTGGACGCGGCCAGGCTCCCGCTGGACACCCGGCTGGACACCCGGGACTGGCGTCTGGCCGCCACCCCCGGTCAGCTCCGCGCCGTCCTGACCAGGCTCGACGTCGTGGTCACCACCCGACTGCACGGCCTGGTGCTGGGACTCGACGCGGGCGTGCCGGTGCTCGCGGTGGACCCGGTGGCCGGCGGCGCCAAGGTCACCGCCCAGGCTGAGGCACTTGACTGGCCCGCGGTGCTCCGGGTCGAGGACCTGGACGGGCCCCGGCTCGGTGACGCCTGGCGGTGGTGCGGGTCGAGCGACGCCAGGACCCGGGCACGGGAGTGCTCGGCCCGGTTCGGCCGTGCCGGGCCCCCGCCCCCGCTGCTCGTCGCCCTGCTCGCCGCGCTCGCCGACCAGTGCTGACGCCCCCGGAGGCCCCACCCGCGGTGCCGGCCGCGGGTGGGGGCGACGCTCACCGGGGCGGCTGGTCCCCGGTCACCTCCCGCACGCACAGCGGTCGCTCGGTGGGACCGGACAGCGCCGCACCGGTGAGCAGGTCGAAACTGGAGTGGTGCAGGGGGCAGGTGATGCGCAGCCTGGCCTCGTTGACCCGGGCGAAGACCAACCGGCCCCGGCGGTGCGGGCAGGCGGCGGAGACCAGGAACTCCCGTTCGCCCACCCGCACCCGCACCTCGTCCTCGCCGGCGGCCTCGACCACCGGCGCCCCGTCGGTGACGGCCGTCCGCGGCCGGGCCGGGGCGGGCACCGGACCGTCGGCGCGGTCGGGGGCCGCCATCACGCCACCCGCAGGGCGGAGGCGACGGCGGCCTCGACCGAGCCGCCGATGGTCTCGCTGGCCAACCGGAAACCGGCCCACACCTTGGCGCAGTCCAGGTCTGCCTCGGCCTCCAGCTCCCGGATCGCCACACTGAGCTCCTTGGCGTGGAAGTGGTCGATGTGCAGGTGCTCGGTGTAGTAGCGGGCACCCGCGAGTCCCAGCCGGGTGGCCGCGTCGGCGAAGCACCGGAAGGCGTAGAGGATGCTGGACTCCAGGTAGCACAGGGCCCCGAGGAAGTACTCCGGCCGTGGTGCCCTGGCCGCCGCCCAGAAGAAGAGGTTCACGTAGGCGAAGGTCTCGGGGTTGGTGGTGCCCAGGTAGTCCTCGACGTCGAGGGAGAGATCGAGTTCGCTCATCAGCTCCCGGTAGATGTTGAAGTGCGCCTGGTCGAGGTTGCCGCAGCCGAACTCGTCCACCAGCACCCGGAAGACGGCCATCTTCGCCTTCTTCGGCAGCCGGGGCACGATCGGCAGGAACGACTCGGACTCGGTGAGCCCGTCCACCGCGAACTGGCGCACCACTTCGCGGAACTGTTCCCGGGACAGCTCCTCCGCCATGATCCGTTCGCACTCCGGGGGGGAGGCCTCCTCCTCCGCCAGGAGTCCGCGGACCAGCCGGGTGAGCTCGGCCCGGTCGGCGATCCGGGGGTACTCCGCCTCCAGTTCCCGGGCCCGGCTCGCCACCAGCTCCTCGTCGAGGGCCAGCAGCTCCCGGTACTCCTCCGGCGTGGTGATGGTGCGGTTGAGCTCGAACAGCCGGGCGCCCTTGGTGCGCGGGGGCGCCGGGGCCGTGGTCAGGTCGGTCATGGGTTCCTCCACCCGATCACCGCACGGTCAGCGGGGTCGAGATCGTGCCCCGCCTGGCCAGTTCCAACTTGACATGGCGGTACCAGTCCTCGTCGAACAGGTGGTACTGCCCGCACAGGGCGTCCACCGCGCGCTGGTCCGCCTCGGCAAAGGAGTCGAGGGCCCGTCGGCACACCCCGGGGTGCAGGTTGGCGAGCGGCCCGACGAAGCCGGCCACCCCCGGCACCGAGGTGATGAGCTGCTCCCACCCCTGAAGCACCGGCACCCCTGGTCGATGTGCCAGTAGTTCCGCGGTGAACTCGCCCGAGCCGCTGGACTCCTTCACTCCGATCACGCCCGGCAACGCGCACACCGCGGCCAGGGCCCCGGCGTCCAGGGGTGTCCCGGACACCGCGTTCTCGTGGTAGACCACCACGGGCAGCTCACTGCCCGCGGTCACCTGCCGGTAGTGCGCGAGCAGCCCGGGGCACCCGGCGCCGCGCGGGAACGGAGGCGGCACGACCACCGCGTCCGCGCCCAACTCCGCCGCGAGCCTGGCCCGCTCCAGCACCGGCCCGGCCCGCCCCAGCTCCACCCCGGCGAGCACCGGGGCGCCGTCCGCGTTGGCCACCGTGGCCCGCACCATGTCCGCCCACTGGGAGAGCGTGAGGTGCCAGCCCTCGCCGGTGGAGAGGGTGGGCATGAACGCCGAGACGTAGGGGCGCAGCCCGGACACCAGACGGGCCACGCTGCCCTTGCACACCCGGCGTCGCTCGTCCAGGGGGGTGACCAGCGGGACCACGACCCCCTCCAGGTCGGGACGGGGGGTGGCCGCTTCCCGCCCCGCGGGTTCAGACCTCGGCATGGTCCACCTCCAGCGCCAGTGACTGCCGGTAGAGGGACTCCAGCTCGTCGGGGAACGGGGCGGTCTCCTGGCTGGGACGCGGCGAGCACACCGGTAGGCCGGCCGACGACGCGCGGAGCAGCCGCGGGTTTACCGTCACCAGACGGCCCCCGGTCGCGCTCACCACGGAGAGCAGCAGCCGTTCCCGGGGGCGCAGCCCGGTCAGCGGGTGGGCGTCCAGGTGGGTGAGGTCACTGACCTGGTAGCCGCGCCGGCGCACGTCGAGCACGCTGTGCAGCACGTCCATGAACGGGTAGTACAGGTCCTGTATCCGGCGTGGGCGCCCCCAGACGACGTCGTCGCAGCGCCCGACCTCCTCGTAGGTCATCACCGTGGGGAGGTGCAGGTGGGTGACGAAGAACCCCTTGCAGGCGGCCCTGGTGACCGGGTCGGTGCTGTGCATGCCGAGGAACAGCGAGGCGTCGAGGTAGGTCTCACCCACAGTCGTCCACCGCCTCCCGCAGCCGGTCGAGGGAGCGGGCGAACTCCCTGGGGTCGCGGGCCAGGGCCAGCCGCACGTAGCGCTCCCCGGGCCGTGGGTCGCTCCAGTAGAAGTAGGTGCCCGGCAGCACGTAGACGCCGCGCGCCGCGACCCGGCGGTGCAGTTCGCTGGCGGTGACCCGTTCGTCGCGGATGCGGAACCAGGCGACGCTCACGTCCACCACCGGCTCCTGGTGCTCCAGCAGGCTGCCGTGCAGCTTCTTCTGGGCGAGCTCCCGGTTGCCCGCCACCACCTCCCGCACCGAGGCCATGGCGTCGTGGGTGGAGTCCTGCACGTAGCGGGTGACGAAGTTCAGCACGAACGGGGAGACGTCGAGCAGCACGCTGGTGTTGATGTTGTACAGGTCCGGGTACAGGTCCGGGCTCGGGGTCAGCAGGGAGCACTTGGCGTCCTGGAGCGGCCACGTCTTGCCGGTGTCCTCCAGGGCGATGTACCGCACCCCGGAGCCGTCGAGCAGCTCGTACAGGTCGAACCGGCCGAACCGCGGGTCGGCCAGGGCGAAGGCGGCGAAGCACAGGTCCAGCACCAGCAGCTTGTGGTGGTCCACGCAGTAGCGCACCACCTCCTGGAAGCCGGTGCGACCGTGCCGCAGCAGGGTGAACCCGGTCGGGTTGTTGGGGTCGACCAGGAACAGCGCGTCGGTGCGCACCGTCTCCACCAGCCGTTGGTAGATCAGCGCCGGGTCGTGCAGCACCTCCTCCGGGACGGGGACCGGGTGGACGCCGAGGTTCTTGAGCACGTCGGGCAGGTTGTCGAAGCACGGCTCCACCAGGCTCACGCTGAGCTGCCGCTGGGCCAGGTACATCCCGGTGACGATGGTGGAGATCGACGCGGCGTAGGAGAGCAGCGTGCGCTCACCGCCCCGCACGCTGTGCTGGCCGTGTAACTGGAAGAACGCGTCCTTGAACCGGTCCTCGAGCACCGCCTGGGGGGTCTGCTCCGCCTCGTACCACAGGTCGGGGAGCGCGGCGACGATGGCCCGCTGGGTGGGGGACTGACGTTGGTGGGTGTGCGCGTCAGCGAGGTTGTGCCGGGTCTTCAGGGCCTGGATCTCGTGCTGGGTGAGGTCGAGCAGGCGCTCAGTCACGATGGCTCCTCTGTGGATGGGAGGGGCTTTCAGTGAGAGCGGCAGACCGGCGTCGGCTGCTCGTGGGCGTGCCCCGCGACCTGGTGCGACGCGCCCCGCGACCCCTGGTCCGGCCCGGACGGACCCGCATCCGTCGGACCGGTTGGACGGCCGCGTCCGCCCCTGCCAGATCGACAGCGGCAGCACGATGGCAGCATGGCGTTGTATGCTAGCAAATGATCGATCAGCGATCAATGCTCAAAAGGCGCTGGCCGGAATCGGTCAGGTCCGTGGACGGAGGTAGCAGCGCATGGCGGCGGGAAAGAGCACATGACCACGGCGGACAACCCTCAGCGCCTCACCAGTGACGCCCTGACCCGTGCCCCCCTGCGGGAGCAGATCAAGCGCCTGCTGCTCGACGGCCTGGTCTCCGGGCGGTGGCGGCCGGGCGACCGCATCGTCGAGCGCCAGGTGGCCGCGGAGCTCGGCGTCAGCCAGGGGCCCGTCCGCGAGGCGCTGCGGGACCTGGAGGCCATGCGCCTGATCGAGTCCTCACCCAACCGCGGCGCCCGGGTCTGCGACTTCACCGAGCGCGAACTCCGCGAGGTGTACCCGGTCCGCGCCGCCCTGGAGCGGCTCGCCGCCGAGACCGCGGTGGATCGGCTCGCCGAGGACCTGTCCGTGCTGGAGGCGGAGGTGACGGCGCTGCACGCCGCCGCGCTCGCCGGCGACACCGAGGCGCAGATACAACACGCCATCGCCTTCCACCGGGAGATCGTCCGCGCGGCGGGCAACGCCATCCTGTTGCGGGCCTGGGAGGGCCTGGGCATCGAGCTGTGGACGTCCATGTCCATCCGTTGGCTGCGCACCGAGCTGCACGAGAACGCGGACGACCACGAGTTCCTCGTGGAGGCGTTCCGCCGCCGTGACCCACGGGTCGGTGAACTCCTCCAGGAGCACGTCCTGAGCTACTGGCGCGGGCGGGGCGGGGGCGGCGGGCCGGCCGACCAGCCGGTGGCGGGCCACGGCAGGGCGTGACCTGACGCCGGCCGGCGTCACGCCCCACCCGTTCCACCGCGTCATTCGGGCACGCGGCGCCGGCCCTTGGGGCCGGTGGTCCCGCGGGCAGGAACCACACGCACGGAACGCTCCGCGGGCGACCGGACCCCGACGGACCGGCAGCACCGGTCCGCCTGGCGCTCCGGCGCCCTGTCACCCATGTCGCCACGCCCCGGAGGGAGCTCCATGCCCACGACACCGCACCCCCGTACCCAGGTCCGGCCGGGCACCATCACGGTCTTCTCCGACCTGTGGTGTTCGTTCGCCCACGTGGCGATCCACCGCCTGCACACCACCCGGGCCCGCCTCGGTCTGGAGTCCGTGGTCCGTCTGGACCACCGGGCCTTCCCCCTGGAGCTGTTCAACGACGGGCCCAGCCCGCGCCCCGGCACCGACTCCGAGGTGGGCGGTGTCGCCCACCTCGAGCCGGACGCGGGCTGGCAGCTCTGGCGGGCGTCGGACTGGACGTACCCCTCCTCGACCATGCCGGCGCTCGAGGCCGTCCAGCTCGCCAAGGAGCAGGGGCTCGACGTGGCCGAACGGCTCGACCTCGCCCTGCGCCGGGCCTTCTGGGCGCAGAGCCTGTCCATCGGGACCCGGGCGGTGGTCCTCCGCGTCGCCGGCGAGACCCCCGGGGTGGACGTGGGCGCCATCGCCGACGGGCTCGACGACGGGAGGGCCCGGGGCCGGGTGACCGCGGACTTCCACTGCGCCAAGGAGCACGGGGTGGTGTGCAGCCCCCACCTGTACCTCCCGGACGGGACCGACTACCCCAATCCGGGCGTCGAGGCGCGCTGGCACGGCCGCTACGGGCGGGGTTTCCCGCAGATCATCAGCGACGACCCGACGGTGTACACCGAGATCCTGCGGCGGG
This sequence comes from Wenjunlia vitaminophila DSM 41686, assembly GCF_000380165.1. Lineage (GTDB taxonomy): Bacteria > Actinomycetota > Actinomycetes > Streptomycetales > Streptomycetaceae > Wenjunlia > Wenjunlia vitaminophila. Next base: position 192,471 of record NZ_KB904691.1, on the reverse strand, counting down.
CCGCCGGTGTGATTGAGCCGGTGTCAGCGGTCGCTCAAGTGGGAGATAAATGATAAATCGTCATGAGATGACCAAGGAAACTACTTGCCGGTACTGATTGACGACGCCGCTGTCGCCATGACTACCATCCTCGAGCGGAAGAAAAGTTCCGCGATCCGGGATCTGAGTGACAGTCCTGGCGTCGTTCCTTACCGCACCACCCGCAGGCCGGGCCCGCACCCGGCTCGCTGATCCGCCCCGGGGCCGCCCATCTCCGCGGCCCCGGGGACAGAACGACGAAGTGAAAGGGGATCCCGTGTCCCGTCCCGCATCCCAGTTGGACCAACTGCCGGACCCAGACCCCGAGGAGACCGACGAATGGCGCGAGTCCCTTGACGCGGTAGCCCAGGTCCGGGGGCCGCGCCGCGCGGCCTACCTGGTCCGGCGAACCGTGGAGCACGCCGAGCGGACCGGGATCGGCCTGCCCGGGCTGGTCGGGACCGACTACGTCAACACCGTGCCCACCGAGGCCGAGCCGGACTTCCCCGGCGACGAGGCGATCGAGGCGCGGATCACCGCGTGGAACCGCTGGAACGCCGCCGTGATGGTCACCCGGGGCAACCAGCGCGCCGGCCTCGGCGGCCACATGGCCACCTACGCCTCCGCGGCGTGGCTGTACGAGGTGGGGTTCCAGCACTTCTTCCGCGGCAAGGACCGGGACGGCTCCGGGGACCAGCTCTACCTCCAGGGCCACGCCTCACCCGGCATCTACGCCCGCGCCTTCCTCGAGGGCCGGCTGACCCAGGCCCAGCTCGACAACTTCCGCCAGGAGGCCGGCGGCGAGGGACTGCCCTCCTACCCGCACCCGCGGCGCCTGCCCTGGTTCTGGGAGTTCCCCACCGTCTCCATGGGCCTGGGCCCGCTGGCGGCCATCTACCAGGCCAGGTTCAACCGGTACCTGCACGCCCGCGGCATCAAGGACACCTCCGCCTGCCGGGTGTGGGCCTTCCTCGGCGACGGCGAGATGGACGAGCCCGAGGCCACCGCCGCGCTCGCCCTCGCCTCCCGGGAGCGCCTCGACAACCTCACCTTCGTCATCAACTGCAACCTCCAGCGGCTGGACGGTCCGGTCCGGGGCAACGGCCGGATCGTCACCGAGCTGGAGCGGCAGTTCCGGGCCGCGGGCTGGAACGTCGTCAAGGCGCTGTGGGGCCGGGAGTGGGACCAGCTGCTCGCCCGGGACAGCGAGGGCCTCCTCGCCGCCCGGCTGGCCGAGGTGCCCGACGGTCAGTTCCAGACCTACGCCGCCCGTGACGGCGGCTACATCCGCGAACACCTCCTCGGCACCGACCAGCGCCTGCGCGCCCTCGCCGAGGGGCTGAGCGACGCCGACCTGCACCGCATCGTGGGCACCTCACGGGCGGGACACGAGCCGCGGAAGGTCCACGCGGCCTACCGGGCGGCGGTGGAACACCGCGGCGCCCCCACGGTGGTGCTCGTGCAGACCGTCAAGGGCTGGACGCTGGGCCCGGGGTTCGAGTCGCGCAACGCCAACCACCAGATGAAGAAGCTCACCGGTCGTGAGTTCCGCGCCATGCGGGACCTGCTCGGGCTGCCCATCCCCGACTCCGCACTCGCCGACGAGTTGCCGCCGTACGCCCATCCGGGACCGGACTCCGAGGAGGTGCGGTACCTCACCGAACGCCGCCGCGCCCTCGACGGTCCGGTACCGGCCCGCCGCACCTCCCAGGTGGCGCTGCCCCAGCCGGACGACCGGCCGTTCGCCACCCTCGCCAAGGGCTCGGGCAACCAGGAGATCGCCACCACCATGGCGTTCGTCCGACTCGTCAAGGACCTGATGCGGGACAAGCAGACAGGTCGCCGCTGGGTGCCGATCGTTCCGGACGAGGCGCGGACCTTCGGCATGGAGTCGCTCTTCCCCAGCGCCGGCATCTACTCCCCGCTGGGACAGACCTACGACCCGGTGGACCGGGACCAGCTCCTGTACTACAAGGAAGCCGCCGACGGTCAGATCCTCAACGAGGGGATCACCGAGGCCGGCTCCATGGCCTCCCTCACCGCCGCGGCCACCGCGTACGCCACCCACGGCGAGCCGGTGATCCCGTTCTACATCTTCTACTCGATGTTCGGCTGGCAGCGCACCGCCGACCAGATGTGGGCGCTCGCCGACCAACTGGGTCGGGGATTCCTGATCGGGGCCACCGCCGGCCGCACCACCATGACCGGTGAGGGCCTCCAGCACGCCGACGGGCACTCCCAGCTCACCGCCTCGACCAACCCGGCCTGCGTGTCCTACGACCCCGCCTTCGCCTTCGAGCTCGGGGTGATCGTCCGCGACGGGCTGCGCCGCATGTTCGGGCCCGAGGGCGAGGACGTCTTCTACTACCTCACCGTCTACAACGAGCCGAAGGCGCAGCCCCCCATGCCGGAGGCGGACGGGGTGAGCGAGGGCATCGTGCGCGGGCTCTACCGGTACGCGCCCGCGCCCGTGGGCACCTCGGACCGGGCGCCCAGGCTGCAACTGCTGGCCTCGGGCACCGCGATGCACTGGGCCCTGGCCGCGCAACGGCTGCTGGCCGAGGAGTGGGACGTGTCCGCGGACGTGTGGTCGGCCACCTCCTGGACCGAGCTCCGCCGGGACGCGCTCGCCTGCGACGCGGAGAACCTCGCGGACGCCGCGGAGGGCCGGGAGGGCAGCGAACGGGTGCCGTACGTGACCCGTGCCCTGCACGGCGCCCCCGGCCCCGTGGTCGCGGTCAGCGACTGGATGCGGGCGGTGCCGGACCAGATCAGGCCCTGGGTGGAGCAGGACTGGACGTCGTTGGGCACCGACGGCTTCGGGCTCTCCGACACCCGCACCGCCGCGCGCCGGCACTTCCGGGTGGACGCCGAGTCCATCACGCTCGCGGCCCTGGCCACCCTCGCCCGGCGCGGCCAGGCCAAGCCGGAAAGCGTCCGCGACGCGGCCCGGCGCTACGGACTGGATATCAGGCCGAAAACGACATAAGAAGTCCAGAGTCAGCGCAGTCCCCCGCGTCACTCGATCGGGGAATGGTTCGCGGGGGACCGGACCGGCACGATGGGACGCGCACGCGTAACCATCGAGGAGGGAATTCTCCATGTCGGTCGATGCTCTTTCGAATCCCCCCGTCAATGGAGGGGAAAGCGGCCAACCGCAGCTCAGTCTCGGTACGGCCGCTGCGCGAAATCTGGCGACGACCACCAAGTCCGTGCCGCAAATGCAGGGAATCACCTCCCGCTGGCTGTTGCGCGTGCTTCCCTGGGTGGAGGCGAGGGGCGGTGCCTACCGGGTGAACCGTCGGCTCAGCTACACCCTCGGCGACGGCCGGATCACCTTCGTGCAGACCGGCGCCGAGGTCCGGGTGATCCCGGACGAGCTCCGTGAGATCGCGGTGTTACGGGACTTCGAGGACACCGCGGTGCTCACCGCCCTCGCGGACCGCTTCGTGCAGCAGGACTTCCGGGCCGGAGAGGTGATCGCGCAGGCCGGGCAGCCGGCGGACCAGGTCTACCTGATCGTCCACGGCCGGACGCAGCAGCTCGGCGAGGGCAAGTACGGTGACGATACCGTCCTGGACGTCCTCGCCGACGGCGCCCACTTCGGGGCCCAGGTGATCACTGACCCCGGTCAGAGCTGGCCGTTCACCGTCCGCGCGGAGACGGCGGGGAGCCTGCTCCGGCTCGACCGGCAGTCGTTCGAGGAGGTGGCGGGCGGGTCCCCGCAGTTGCGGGCGCACATCGAGGACTACCGGGCCGGAGCGCGGCAGCCGACCAACCGCCGAGGTGAGGCGGACATCGCCCTCACCTCGGGACACGAGGGAGAGGTGCAGCTCGCCGGCACCTTCGTCGACTACGAGCCGTCACCCCGGGAGTACGAGCTCAGCGTGGCGCAGACCATCCTGCGCGTCCACAGCCGGGTCGCCGACCTCTACAACGAGCCGATGAACCAGCTCGAGCAGCAGCTCCGCCTGACCATCGAGGCGCTGCGGGAGCGCCAGGAGCACGAGCTGATCAACAACCGCGAGTTCGGGCTGCTCCACAACTGCGACTACTCCCAGCGCGTCCAGCCCCGCTCCGGCCCGCCCACCCCCGACGACCTCGACGAGCTGCTCAGCCGGCGGCGCAGCTCCCGCGTCTTCCTCGCGCACCCGCGCACCATCGCGGCGTTCGGCCGGGAGTGCAACAAGCGGGGCCTCTACCCGGACAGCGTGGCGCTGCACGACACCACCGTTCCCGCCTGGCGCGGTATTCCGATCCTGCCGTGCAACAAGATCCCGGTCACCAAGGAGCAGACGAGCTCCATTCTTGTCCTGCGTACCGGCGAGGACGACCAGGGCGTCATCGGACTGCACCAGACCGGACTTCCCGACGAATACGAGCCCGGTCTTTCCGTGCGCTTCATGGGTATCAACGAGAAGGCCATCATCTCCTATCTGGTGTCCGCCTATTACTCGGCCGCCATTCTGGTTCCCGATGCCCTGGGAATTCTGGAGAACGTGGAGATCTCCAGCGCGACGTGACGGGGGCCGGGCGGGGACCGGGCTCGTGGTGGGTCGAAGGCATTTGTGCACCCCTTCGGGGAAGGCGTCCAGGCATGGATCACACATCGGCGCCGATTCTGGAAGCACTCGACCGATACCACCGACGTCACGAGCTGGGTTTCACCCCGCCCGGCCACAAACAGGCGCGAGGCGCCGACCCCTCGGTGCGCCGGGTTCTGGGTGACGCGGTGTTCCACAGCGACGTGCTGGCCACCGCGGGCCTCGACGACCGGCTCTCCGGGCAGGGGCTGCTGCGGCGGGCCGAGGAGTTGATGGCCGACGCCGTCCACGCGGAGCACACCTTCTTCTCGACCTGCGGCAGTTCCCTGTCGGTCAAGGCCGCCATGCTGTCCGCGGCCGGACCGCACCAGAAGCTGTTGGTGGGCCGTGACGCCCACAAGTCGGTGGTGTCCGGCCTGATCCTCTCGGGGGTGGTGCCGATCTGGGTGGAGCCCCAGTGGGACCCCGAGCGCCATCTGGCACATCCGCCGTCGGCGGCCTCCTACGAGGCGCGGTGGCAGGAGCACCCCGACGCCCGGGGAGCCCTGGTGACGAGCCCCACGCCGTACGGGTGCTGCGCCGACCTCGCCGGCATCGCCGAGGTGTGCCACCGCCGTTCCCGACCGCTGATCGTGGACGAGGCGTGGGGCGCCCACCTGCCGTTCCACCCCGACCTGCCCGTGTGGGCGATGGACGCGGGCGCCGACGTCTGCGTGACCAGCATCCACAAGATGGGCAGCGGTCTGGAACAGGGCTCGGTGTTCCACCTCCAGGGCGACCTGCTCGAGCCCGCCGTCCTAATGTCCCGGGCCGACCTGCTGGGCACCACCAGCCCCTCGGTGCTGATCTACGCGGGCCTGGACGGCTGGCGGCGGCAGATGGCGCTGCACGGCGAGGAACTGCTGGGCGGCGCGCTGGGGTTGGCCGGGCGGGTGCACGAGGTCGTCAAGGGGATCGACGGGCTGCACGTGGACGGCCGACCGGAGTACGTGGGCCCCGGCCGTGCCGCCGACCTGGACCCGCTGCCGACGGTCATCGACATCACCGCGCTCGGCATCGCCGGCTACCGGGCCGGTGACTGGCTGCGCGAACGGCACCACGTGGACCTCCACCTGAGTGACCACCGCCGGATCAGCGCCCAGCTCACCCACGCCGACGACGAGGAGACCGCCGACGCGTTGGTGACCGCGTTGGCCGATCTGGTGGCGCACGCGGACGAGCTGGGGCCGACGCCCACGGTGGCCGTCCCGACGCCCGAGGAACTGCGCGTGGAGCAGGTCCACCTGCCCCGGGACGCGTTCTTCGGGGACGTCGAGGACGTCCCGGTCTCCCGGGCGGTGGGCCGGGTCGCGGCGGAGATGCTCACCCCGTACCCACCCGGCATTCCGGTGGCCCTGCCCGGCGAACGGCTCACCGAGCCGGTGCTTGAGTACCTGCGCACCGGCGTCGCGGCCGGCATGAACGTCCCCGACGCGGCCAGCGCCGGGCTGCGGACCGTGCGGGTGATGGTGGAGGAGCACCACCGCACCTGACGGCCCCGCCCCGCCGACGGCACACTGACCGATGACCGTTGACCGCCGCGCTCCCGGGGGCCGCGGGCAGGGGTCACGGGGTCACGGCCGGAGCAGGATCTTGACCGCGCCGTCCTCCTTGGCCTGGAACATCTGGTAGGCGCGCGGACCGTCCTCCAGGGACATCACATGGGTGGCGAACCCCTCCACGCCCAGCGGGTCGTCGTCACCGAGCAGCGGCAGCAGGTCGGGCACCCAACGGTGGACGTTGGCCTGCCCCATCCGCAGTTGGATCTGCTTGTCGAACATGGTCAGCATCGGCAGCGGGTCCGCCATCCCCCCGTACACGCCGGCCAGTGACACCGTGCCGCCGCGGCGGACCAGGTCGATGGCCGAGTAGAGCGCCTGCAACCGGTCCACGCCGACGCGTTCCATCAGCCTGCCGGCGACCATGTCCGGCAGCAGCCCGGTGAGCTGTTGGGCCAGCCGGGCCGCGGGCGCGCCATGGGCCTCCATGCCCACCGCGTCGATCACCGAGTCCGGCCCCCTCCCGTCGGTCATGTCACGGATCTTCGCGGTCAGGGACCGTGGGTACTCCCGCAGGTCCACCGTCTCCACGCCGCGTGCCCTGGCCCGGCTGAGCCGGTCGCTGACCAGGTCCACGCCGATGACCCGGCCGGCGCCGCGGTGCGCCGCGACCCGGGCGCACATGTCCCCGATCGGGCCCAGCCCCAGCACCACCACCGTGCCCCCGGGTGGTACGGCCGCGTACTCCACCGCCTGCCAGGCGGTGGGCAGCACGTCGGACAGGTACAGGAAGCGCTCGTCCGACGGCCCCTGGGGGACCTTGATCGGAAGGGTGTTGCCGAACGGTACCCGCATCAGCTCCGCCTGACCCCCGGGGACCTGACCGTAGAGCCGGGTGTAGCCGAACAGGGCGCCGCCGGTGCCGCGCTCACGCGTCTGGGTGGTCTCGCACTGGGAGTGCAGTCCCTGGCCGCACATGAAGCACGTGCCGCAGGAGACGTTGAACGGGATGACCACCCGATCGCCGGGCTGCACCTCCGTCACCTCGTCGCCGACCTCCTCCACGATCCCGATCGGCTCGTGACCGAGGATGTCCCCCGGTTCGAGGAACGGCCCGAGGATCTCGTACAGGTGCAGGTCGGAGCCGCAGACGCCGGTGGAGGTGACCCGCACGACGATGTCCGTGGGGTCCTTCAGCCCCGGGTCGGGCACCGTGTCCACCCGGACGTCCCGTCGTCCCTGCCAGGTCAACGCTCTCATCTTCGCTCCTCCCGCCGGGCGTCCGGTGAGGGGCCGGGCTCGGCTCGGACGTGCTTCGCGCGGGTGGGTGGTTCCGCGCCTATCGGGTGCCGGTGCTCGGGCCGCGCTGGTTCAGCCGGTCGGCCGCGCGCTCGTTGAGGACGGTGGCGAGCCGGCGCGCCCTGGTGGCCGCGGTGCGGTCCCGCGGCGCGGCTCGGGACCCCTCGAGGGGACGGCTCGGGCCCTCGTCGGCCCGCGGCAGCATCCGGGCGAACAGCCGGTTCATCCGGGTGGTGAGCACCGGGGCCACCCCGTGCAGCCGGGCGCCGGTCCTGGCCAGCGGGGTCAGCACCACGCGGGGCCGGCGCCGGGCGACGGCGGTGACGATGCGGCCGGCGGCTCGTTCGGCGTTCATCGACAGCAGGGGCAACCCGGCCAGGGTGGAGAACCAAGCGAACTCGCGTTCGGCGTTGCCCGTGAACCGTGCGTGCAGGTGGGACCCGGTCCGCATCAGCCCCGGGTGCACCGCGGTGACGCTGACCCCGTACCTCGCCTGTTCCTCGTGCAGCCCCTCGGCGAGGGTGCCCACGGCGGCCTTGGCACAGGAGTACGGCAACAGGTGCGGCACCGCCAGCAGCCCGCCGATGGAGCCGATGAGCGCCAGACGACCCCCGGCGGGACTCTCGCGCAGGTACGGCAACGACTCCAACGAGGTGTACAGGGCGCCCAGGAAGATCGAGTCCAGGGCGTCGTGGAACTCCCGCGCGCCGAGGACGCCGACCGGGCCCACCTGGATGATCCCGGCGTTGCCGATCACGATGTCCAGTCCGCCCTGTTCCCGCGCCGTGCCGGTGACCAGGCCCCGCACCTGGTTCTGGTCCCTGACGTCGCACACGGCGGTGCGCACCTCGGCGCCGTCGGAACGCAGCAGCTCGGCGGCCTCCGCCAGCTCGTGGGGGTCGCGGGCCGCGATGGTGACCCGGCAGCCGCGGCCCGCCAACTCCCGGGCCAGCAGCAGACCGAGTCCCCGGGAACCTCCGGTGACCAGGGCGGAGAGCCCGTTCAGCTCCCGCATCCCGCACCTCCTTCAGCGTCTTCACCCGCCGGGCTGGTCGGTGGACCGGGCGGGCCGGACCCTCCGGGTGCCCAGGACGGGTGCGTCCATGCGGTGGGTGGCATGCCCCGGCGGAGCGGGGGGTACCCCAGGGCCCACCGATCTGGAGACCGACCCTGGAGGGACGTCACATGACCGACCGGCGTTCGGAAGAACCGGCATCGCACGCCGGGGCGGTGCCCCGAGACCTACCGGACCAGCAGGCCGGTGGCACCATCGGCCGCGCTGACCCGTGGGACCCCGATCCCGGGCTCCCCGAGCCGCCCGGCGACGACGACGAGCGGACGCGCCGCGGACGGGGCGCCGGGCGCGACTCCCGGCTGGCCCAGGGCGACACGGACGCCGACGAGCCCATCGACTGACCACCCCCGGACGTGCCCGTGCCCCTGCCCCGGGCCGCGCGGCCCGGGGCGGGGACACGTCCGCGCTCCACGCCGGTACGACCGGCGCCGTCCCCGGGCAGCCGGCGTCCCGGGACCAGGGGAGTCAGCGGCGTTCTCGGAGGAACTCCACCACCGTCGGACGGTCCGCACGCAGGGCGCCCAGCCACGCCCTCCGCACGTCGCCGGGCTCCTCCACCCGGGTGCCGTAGAGCCCGAGGGACCGGGCGAACTCCGCGTACGACGCCCCGGGGAGCCAGCGTGCCCGCCCGGACCCCGGCGTGCCACGCCGAGTGTGCCCCCCGCCGCCGGCCGGGTCGGTGCCGTGGCCGTTCCAGACCGCGACGACTAGCCGGGGGTCGAACCACTCCCGGTAGCACCGCGCCGCGGTGACCAGCTCGGTGAGGCCGTCCGGGTGCCCGGTGACGTCGCTGACCAGGGCGATGGCAGGGCGGTCAGGCTCCGCGAACTTCGCGCCGATGGCGCAGGGCACCACCGAGCCCGCGACTGACCGGGTTACGACGACGCAGCCCCGCAGGGCGCCGCGGACCCGGAGGTGGTGGGCGTACCAGGTGGCGGCCGGGCCGGAGTCGGCACAGACCACCGCGTCCGCGGGGAGCAGCGGGTCCAGGGCGTGCACCGGGTGTTCCGGGTCGAGCGGGTGTGCGGGGGCCGTGGCGCGGCGTTCCAGGGCTGTCCGCCACCGCTCCGCGTTCCGCTCCACCGCGTGCTGCCAGAGCCGGTCGTCCGTGCGGCGCAGCAGCGGCAGCAGGGCGGCCAGGGTCACGCGGACGTCCCCGGTCAGGTCCACGCCGTGCGGGTGCCGTGCCCCGGGGGGACCTGGGGCACGGCAGATCCGTACCTCACGCCCCGGGCCGCACCCGGCGGGGAACCGGTCCTCGGGGGCGGTGGCGCCGATGGTGAGCAGCGTGTCGCAGTCCCGGAGCAGCTCCCGGCTCGGCCGGGTCCCCGCCGGGCCGGCGGTGCCGGTGACCCAGGGGAGGACGTCGGAGAGCGCGTCCTTGCCGAGCAGGGTCTTGGCTACGCCCGCCCCCAGCGTCTCGGCGGTCCGGCGCACCTCCTCGGCGGCACCCCGGGCGTCCGGTCCGACGAGGATCGCCACCCGCCGCCCCGAGTTGAGCACCTCAGCGGCGTTCTCCAGGTCCTGTCCCGCGGCGGCTGCCGGTGTCCCCCGGGGCCGTTGGCTCCACGGACACCCGGGGGGCTCCGGCCAGCCGGGGGCCGCGTCGCGTTCCTGCATCTCCGCGTCCACCAGCACCGCGGTGGGGCCACGGTGCTCGCGGGCGGTGCGCACCGCCTCGTCGATGACGTCGGGCACCCGCTCCGGAGCGGTCACCGTCCGGCAGCGCACCGGGGCGACGCCTTCCGGGAGCGCCAGCAGGTCCGAGGCGCGGTCACCGGCGCCGTCCGGCGTGTCGCCGCGGGCCCGCCCGAGCAGCACGACGACCGGCACCCGGGCGAGTGCCGCGTCGTACAGGCCGTCCAGCGGGTGGACCGGGCCGGGTGCGCGACTCGCCGCGCACACCCCCGTCTTCCCGGAGAACCGGGCATGGCCGACGGCCTCGAGCACGGCTGTGGCCCCGGTCCCGGCCCGCACCAGGTGGGGGCGGTTTCCGGCGCGTACCCAGGCGGCGGCGAACCCCTTGAGGCCCTCTCCCGGATGGGCGAACACGTGGTCGATGTCCCATGCGCGCAGGCGGCGCAGCACGTGGTCGGAAACCTTGGCGTTCATGCGGCGGGTTCCTGGTGCGGTCGGCCCCGGGCCGGGGGAGGGCTGGCCGTGGCCGGGCGCCGCCTCAGAGGGTGAGCTGGGGGAGGATCTTGGTGCGGTAGAAGTCGAAGAAGCCGCGGTGGTCCGGACCGATCTGGTTGATGTAGACGGTGTCGAACCCGGCGTCGGTGAACGACTGGAGCCAGGCGAGGTGTTCGTCCACGTCGTCCCCGCAGACCACCGACTCGGCCACGGTCTCCTCGGTGACCATGGTGCACGCCTGCTCGATGTGTTGCGGCGTGGGCAGCACCTGGGGGAGCTCGCCCGGGAGGTGGTCGTTGGGCCAGATCCGGTGCGCGGTGCGCACCGCCTCGTCCCGGTCGGTGCCCCAGCAGACCTTGGTGCCGCCGTGTACCGGCTTTCCCTTGCCGCCGCTCTTCCGGTACCGGGCGACCAGGTCCGCGTCCGGTGCCATGGTGATCAGACCGTCCCCGATCCGTCCGGCCAGCGCGACGGCGCTGGAGCCCAGGCCGGAGATGTCGATCGGCACCGGCTCCTCGGGAAGCGTGTGGAGCTGCGCGTTCTCCACGGTGTAGTGCTTGCCGTGGTGGGTGACCTCCTCGCCGGAGAAGAGGCGACGGATCACCGTCACGGCCTCCTCGACCATCTCCAGGCGCATCGACGCCGGTGGCCAGGGCCCGCCCACCACGTGCTCGTTCAGGGCCTCGCCGCTGCCGATGCCGAGGCGGAACGATCCTTCGAGCATCACGCCGCAGGTGGCCGCGGCCTGTGCCACCACCGCAGGGTGGGTGCGCACCGTGGGACAGGTCACCGCGGTCTCCACGGGGAGCGAGGTGACCTGGGAGAGCCCACCGATCACCGACCAGACGAACGGGCTCTCGCCCTGGGTCCTGGTCCACGGGTGGTAGTGGTCGGAGATCCACAGTGCCTCGAATCCTGCCTGCTCGGCCATCCTGGCCTGCTCCAGCAGGTCCCGCGGAGTGGATGTCTCACTGGAAAGGAAGTAGCCGAACGAGGTCATAGGGGTCCTGACGTCGTGACGCTGGGCATGACAGCCCCGTATGGGGGTCGGGTAACCGGCCGGGGCGTGCCGGAAACCTGGCCGCCCGGGTGGGCCGCACGGGTGGCCCGTGGTGCCGGAGCCCGGAGCGAGGCGGAACCGGCGGTGGCCCTGGCCGGCCGGCGGGCCGCCCTCAGTGCACCACCCGGCCGCCCACCACCGTGCGGCGGACCGTGCCGTCCGGCCGGAGCGCCACCAGGTCGCCGCGCCTGCCGGGCGCGAGCGCACCCCGGTCGGTGAGCCGGAGCGCCCGGGCCGGGGCATCAGTGATCAGGTCCACCGCCTCCGGCAGCGGCAGCGCGGTGTCCAGCACCGCGGGCCACAGCGCCTCCGGGTAGTAGTCGCTGACCAGAACGTCGAGGGTGGACGCGGCCAGTGCCTGCCGGGCACTGAGCGCCCCCCGGGTGACCCGCCGCAGCAGCAGGCTGGGCGCGCCCATGGCGACCACCATCCCCGCGGGGCCCGCCGCGCGGGCGGTGTGCACGGTGGCTGGGAACTGGGCGATCGTGGTGCCGAGCGCCGCCGCCCTGGCGATGGTCTCCGGCGACTCCGGGTGGTGCCAGGCCAGGGGCACGTGGGCACGCCGGGCCGCGGCGGCGAGGCGTTCCAGCCGCTCCTCGTGCGAGGTGTCGGGCGTCGCCTCCCCGTCGTGGTCCGCGGTGGTCACCGGTGCCGGTTCCGCGCGGTCCGCGCACCCACAGGAGTCGGTGGCGGTGGGCCACCCGAGCGGCGAACCGGCCAGCACCGAGAGCACGGCCACCCCGCCGCGGCGGAGTAAGTGTTCGGCCGCGACGACGTTCTCGTCACCCGCGGCGAGCACCCGCAGGTGCAGCCGGTGGTCCACCCGTGGGTCGGCGAGTCCGCGCAGCTCGTGGCCGAGCGCCTCGACGCTGGCCCGGTCGTGCAGCCCGTCCTTCTCGCTGGTGAGGCTGAGCGCCGTGCACGCGGTGGTCACACCGGCTGCCGCGAGACGCTGGTCCAGGGCCCGCACGGCGACGGTGAGGGGCATGCGGGCGCCCGGCCTCGGCTCGGCGAATCGTTCCGCTGCATCCCCGTGCAGGTCCACGGCCCCGGGCACCAGCAGCGATCGACTGCCGAGGTCGTGGGCGCCGGTGACCCGTCGGGGGACCACCGCCTCGATCACCCCGTCGTCGTCCACGATCACCGTTCCCGGGCTCACGACCCGGTCCTGGGCGACCGCCGCGCCCGCGGTCCACATGGTGGTCATGACCTCACCGCCGTCTCGGTCGTCGCAGCCTCGGCCGGGCCCGGTGACACGCCGAGACCGGCCCGTCACAGCAATGAAGCCTAGGTTTGCCATCTGGGGCACATACCAGGTCCACAGGGCCCGTGGTCATGGGAAAGCCGCTCGAGCGTTCGTCGTCAACATCCTTGCGCTCACCGGTCGTTCATCACATCCTGCTCAGCTACCACGGAAGACGCGTCAGGCGGCGCTCCACTCGCCGTCCCACCGCCACCCGTCGCAGTCCGACGAACTGACAGGGAGACACCCGATGACCCCAAAGCCCAGTGCCCACCGCACGACACCGGGAGCCGGCAGGCCCAGGTGGCTCGGCACGGTCGCGGCGGTGACCCTGGCCGTCCCCGCGCTGGTCGCCGTTCCCGCCACGGCCGCCACGGCGTCCCCCGGCTCACCCGGCACCCCCGCGGACGGTGCCGCCGCGGAGCGGCCCGGTGGCCTCGGACCGACCGTCACGGTCCGCAGGGACGGCCCCGGCCGCGTGCTCCCCGTGTTCGCCCGGCACGACGGGCCGGCGGTGTTGTCGGTGACCGCGTCGGCGCCCGGGGTCTCCTGGCAGCGCCCGGGCGCCGAGTCCGCGGTGGTCACCGTGTCGGTGGACGGGCGTTACGTCACTGACCTGGTGATCCCCACGGACCGCCCGGTCGCCCGTGAGTTCACCGTGGGCCGGCTCGGCGCCGGCCCGCACCTGGTGCGGCTGCGGTTCGCGGACGACCGTTCCCCGCTGGGCGCCACCGAGGCCCGGGTCTCGGACGTACGGCTGCGGACGCCGTCGCCCGGCAGCACCGAGGCCCTGGTGCAGCGGCACGCCCCCGTGGTCTACGGGCGGGGGCTGTCCGAACTCGGCGGGCCGTTCCAGAACAGCACCACCGACACGCCGCTGCTCGCCTACCACGAGGTGCTCCCCGCGGCCACCCCCGGCCACCGGGTCCTGAAGTACACGGTGATCTGGAGCAACGAGGACGGCGGCACCAACACCCCGGGGCTCATGGCCCGCTGGGGCAGGACCACCGACATCGAGTGGGCCTACCAGGTCGAGGTTGACGGGCGGGGCGACCGGGTGCCCGGCACGGCGGTGTACCAGGCGCCCAACCACCAGACGCTGCACTACAAGGGCGTCTTCGAGGGTGACCGCCCCCGGCTCGAGACCTGCACCTCCAACAACAACCTGTGCGACACGATCAGCAACCCGATGCGCTTCTCGCTGTCCCCGACACAGTCGCTGCCCGGGGGGGAGCCCCGCGAGCACCTGATGGACACCAACCCCTGGACCTACTCGGTGATGGCCCAGGAGATGCTGCGGGAGGGCAGGCTGGAGACACCGTCGAACCCGGACACGGGTGAGGTGGGTGACCTGCGCACCTACCTGTACGTCGCGGTGACCCACACGGCGTCGCCGGCCGACCAGACCGGCGCGGTGGGACTCGCGGTCGGGGTGCGGCTGCGCGGCGACGACCGGCTGTACACCTCGCACCACGGCGTGCCGCTCGGCTCCCTCAACCGGGACGGCGCGGCGGCGACCACCGTGGAGCTGCCGGCCGGCACCGGCCCGGACGACGTCACCGAGATCGTCGCGCTGCGCTCGCCGATCGTGGAGACCGGGGCTGCGCTCAGCGTCACCCGGGTCAGCCGGGCCTTCTTCCTCGGTGAGGACTACCTCCCGCAGCCGTCGTTCGCCGAGTGGACCGGCGAGCAGGTGTTGACCACCGCTCGGCCGCAGGCGGTGCTCTGGACCCGGGGGAACTGACCCCGAGGCGCTGTCGGCGGGCCACCACGTGGCCCGCCGACAGCGACCGTTCGGGTCCGGGGTGGGAGCCGGCCACGCGCCGCCGCGGTCGTCCGACCGCTGTCGGGGTGCGGCGCGGCGCGGGCGGGGCCCCTCCGCGTGGAGGGCGGGGGTGGCCCCGCGGCACCTGCCCCGCCGTCGAGCTACGCGCGTCAACCCGAGGGTGTGGACCGCTGCGCGCGCGCCCGGGCAGCGGCGTCCCACCACCCGGGGCCGGTTCGGCGCCGGGTGGGTCGGTGGGCCGGGCCGTGTGCCGGGCCTGAGGGGATTATGCATGTTCGTCCCCCGCCTCCTGGTCGCCCGTCACATCCGCCCCAAGGAGACCAGAGCCAGGGGTGAGGCACAACTCCCTTGAGTAGCACGGGAGTTGAATGATGAGGCGGATGGGTGGTCAAGGGCATCGCCCTGGTTTGTGCACAATGGCCGTCAACAGACGAAGAGTCCCACCTCAGTCCCGTGCGGAAGGCTTCCCAGCTCCATGGCACCCAACACCGTGGCCAGTGGCCGCGACATCGGAATGGACCTCGGCACCGCGAACACCGTGGTGCACGTCAACGGCCGGGGCATCGTGCTCAACGAGCCCTCGGTGGTGGCCGTGCACCACGACACCGGAGGTGTGCTCGCGGTGGGCGCGGAGGCCAAGCGGATGGTCGGTCGCACCCCGGGCCACATCATCGCCTCACGGCCCCTGCGGGACGGCGTGATCGCGGACTACGAGGTGGCCGAACGCATGATGCGGTACTTCGTGCGCAAGGCCCGCCCCAGCCGGTTCTTCCGCCCCAGAGTGGTGGTGTGCGTGCCGATGGGCGCCACCGGCGTGGAGCGCAGGGCCATCATCGAGGCCACCCGGGAGGCCGGGGCGCGCTCGGTGCACCTGATCGAGGAACCCCTGGCCGCCGCCATCGGCGCCGACCTGCCGGTGCACGAGGCCGCGGGCAGCATGGTGGTGGACATCGGCGGGGGAACCACCGACGCGGCCGTGATCTCACTCGGGGGCATCGTCGTCGCCGAGTCGGTGCGGATCGCCGGCGACAAGCTCGACGAGGCCATCGCCCAGGCGGTGCGCCGGGAACACGGCCTGCTGGTCGGTGAACGCACCGCCGAGGCGATCAAGCTCGGCATCGGATCGGTCCACGTCGACGGCCCGGTGGCTCCCGAGGACGCCGAGGAACTCGCGGCCACCCTGCCGGTGCGCGGGCGTGACCAGGCCAGTGGTCTGCCCCGGACGGTGGTGGTCGGTGTCAAGGAGATCCAGCTCGCCATCGAGGACCTGGTCGGTGCCATCGTCCAGACGGTGAAGAAGGCGCTGGACCGGTGCCCCCCGGAACTCGCCGGCGACCTCATGGAGCGCGGCATCGTCCTCACCGGCGGTGGCGCCCTGCTGCGTCACCTGGACCGTCGGATCAGCCAGGAGACGGGCATGCCCGTGCTGATCGCCGCGCAGCCCCTGCTCTGCGTCGCCCTCGGTTCCGGGATGTGCCTCAGCCACCTGCCGCTGGACGACGCCCCGGACCGCCTCCGGGCCCACTGACCGACCGCCCCGCTCCCCGTTCGGCCGCGGCGACGTTCTCCTTCACCCGAAGGAAGCTGTCCGGGGTGACCGAGACGGTGTCGATGCCGGCGCCCACCAGGAGGCGGGCGAAGTCCGGGTCGTCGCTCGGGCGCTGGCCGCACAGGCCGACCTTGCGGCCCTTGCCGTGCGCTTCGGCGATGAGCGTCCCGATGCTGCGGATCACCGACGGGTCGCGCTCGTCGAACAACTCCGACAACTGTTCGGAGTCCCGGTCGACGCCGATGGTGAGCTGGGTGAGGTCGTTGCTCCCGATGGAGAAGCCGTCGAAGCGGTCGGCGAACTGGTCGGCGAGGATGATGTTGGAGGGGATCTCCGCCATCACGAAGGTCTCCAGCCCGTCGCGCCCCCGGACCAGGCCGTGCTCGGCCATGGTCGCCAGGACCCGGTCCGCTTCCCCCAGGGTGCGGCAGAACGGGATCATCACCACCGTGTTGGTCAGACCCATGGTGTTCCTGACCCGGTGGACGGCGCGGCACTCGAGGCCGAAACCGGCCCGGTAGCCCTCGCTGTAGTAGCGGCTGGCACCCCGCCAGCCGAGCATGGGGTTCTCCTCCGGGGGTTCGAACTCCTGCCCACCGATCAGCTTGGCGTACTCGTTGGTCTTGAAGTCGCTCATCCGGACGATGACCGGCTTCGGCCACCAGGCCGCGGCGATGCGGGCCATCCCGTGGGCCAGCCGCTCGACGAAGAACTCCGCCTTGTCGTCGTAGCCGTGGGTCAGCTCGGCGATCAGGTCCCGGGCGGCGGCGTCGCGCAGGTCGTCGAAGTGGACCAGGGCCATCGGGTGGATCTTGATGTGGTTGTTGACGATGAACTCCATCCGGGCCAGGCCGACGCCGTCCGCGGGAAGCCGCCACCACCGGAAGGCGGCCGAGGGATTGGCGATGTTCAGCATGACCCCGGTGGCCGTGGACGGGACCTCGGAGAGATCGATCTCGCGCTCGTCGAAGTCGAGGACGCCCCCGTACACGACCCCTTCCTCCCCCTCGGCGCAGCAGACGGTGACCTCCTGCCCGTCGGTCAGGGCGGCCGTGGCGTTCCCGGTGCCGACGACCGCCGCCACCCCGAGCTCGCGGCTGACGATGGCGGCGTGTGAGGTGCGACCGCCGTGGTCGGTGACGATGGCCGCCGCCCGTTTCATGATCGGTTCCCAGTCCGGGTCGGTGGCGCCGGTGACGAGCACGGCGCCGTCCTGGAAGCGGCCGATCTCGTCGGCGCTGCGCAGGTTGCAGACCTTCCCTGCGGCGATGGCGTCGCCGACCGCGAGGCCGCCGACCAGTCGTGTGCCGTGTTCCTTCAGCTCGTAGGAGCGCAGGGTGCCGGCCTCCTTGCGGGCCTGCACGGTCTCCGGCCGCGCCTGGACGACGTGCAGGTCCCCGGTGAACCCGTCCTTGGCCCACTCGATGTCCATCGGCCGGCCGTAGTGCTCCTCGATGGCCACGGCCCACCTGGCCAGTTGCAGGATCTCCTGGTCGTCCAGGACGTACGCGGCCTGTTCGTGGGGGGTGGTCCCCACGGTCGCGGTGGGGCCGTCCCCGGACCTGGAGTACACGACCTTGGTTTCCTTGCTGCCGGCCGTCTTGGAGATCACCGGAGTGAGGTCCGTCCGGTCGAGCAGGGGTTTGAACACCTGGTACTCGTCCGGGTCGACGGTGCCCGAGACGACGGACTCGCCCAGCCCCCAGGAGGCGTTGACCAGGACCACGCGCGGGAAGCCGCTGTCGGTGTCCAGGGTGAACGCCACCCCGGCCCCGGCCTTGTCGGAGCGGACCATCCGCTGCACGCCGACGGAGAGCGCCACCTGGAGGTGGTCGACGCCCTGGTGTTCCCGGTAGCTGATCGCCCGGTCGGTGAACAGCGACGCGTAGCAGCGCTTGCAGGCGTCCAGCAGCGCGGCCTCACCGCTGATGCCGAGGAAGGTCTCCTGCTGGCCGGCGAAGCTCGCTTCGGGCAGGTCCTCCGCGGTGGCACTGGAGCGCACCGCCACGTCCGGGTCCTCCCGGCGCAGGGTGGCGCCGAGTTCCCGGTAGGCGTCCCCGATGGCGTCGGCGAGCCGTCGTGGGAGTTCGGCCTCCCGGAACGCCCGTCGGATCTCCGCGCCCACCTCGGCCAGTTCGGCGCCCCGGTGGAGGGCGTCGATCTGCTCGCTGACCCGGTCGCGCAGGCCGCTCTCCTCCAGGAACTCCCGGTAGGCGCGCGCGGTGGTGGCGAATCCGCCCGGGACCGGGACGCCCTGCGAGGCGAGGTGCCGGATCATCTCCCCGAGGGAGGCGTTCTTGCCGCCGACCACGGCCGTGTCCCGCGCCGAGACGTCCTCGAACGCTCTGACCAGATCGTGACCGGAGTGCTGCTCAGCCATGGTGTCTTCCTTACCTCCGGCGGCCACCGCCGGCCCGGGGGACGCCTCCGGAAGGGCCGTGCCGTTCTCGGGGCGGGCGGGCGTCTCCGGCCGGTCCCGCGCTCCCGGCGGGCGGCCGTCGGCTCGTGTGCCCCTGTGAGGTACCCGGTGGTGCGCCCCGCATGCTTCGTTGACGCCGGCCGGGGCCGTCCGGGCACACCGGCCGGCCCTCGTTCCCCGGCCGTCAGGGCCCGCAGGACCCGGCGGCGGCCGTTCCGCGGCGGCGTGCGAGCATGATCGCAGTTGAGGTACGGGGGTGGCGTCATGGACACGGAACGGACTCTGGCGGGGCTGCTCGACGCCGCGGCCACGGGGCGGTTCCCGCCGGCTGACGGGGCGGTGACCGTGGTCCCGCAGCCCAACCGGCGCGACGCCGGGGTGATCGCCTTCACGGCTCACTCGGTGGTGTTCACCGACGAGGACCCGGCCTGGGTGCGGGCGACCCTGGCCGCCCTGGACTGCGACGAACTCGCCGCCACGATGAACACCAGGTTCCTCACCGCGTTGCTCGAAAGGACCGGACGGACCACCGACACCATCGACCTGCTGACGGTGGCCACCGCGCTGCCGGGGGACCCGCCGATCGGGCTGCGTCGGATCGTGGACCGGGAGCACCCCCGGGTGGTGCGGGCCCGGCAGCGCCGCGACGAGGTGGCGGTCTGGGCCGCCGAAGGCGGGCTGCTGGTGCTGGGCCGGGGCGTGGCCGGGCGCTGGGAAGCCGCGGTCGAGGTGGAGGAGACGGCGCGCCACCGCGGCCTCGGCCGGGCCCTGGCGACCGCGGCGCGCCACCTGGTCCCGGCCGGGGAACCGGTGTGGTCCCAGCAGGCGGCGGGCAACGCGCGCAGCGTCCGCGCCTTCCAGGCGGCGGGGTTCCGGCCGGTCGGCGCGGAGGCGCTGTTCCTGCCCCGTCCCAGGACCTCAACACCCGCCTGAGCCGACGGCGCGGAGCCCGGCCGCGGTGCGCGCACGCGTGCCCGGTTACCCTGCCGGGCATGTCCGCCCTTCGCCTCTCCGCGCTCCGCCCCACCCCCGACGAGGTCGCCGAGGTCGTCGCCCTGTACGCGAGCAACCCGGAGTACCTGCGCGCGGCGGGCGAGTACGATCCCTCGGACATCCCGGTCGCCCGGGTCGAGGCCGACCTGCGGGCGGAGGTCGGCACGGAGGGCTGTGCGGTGCTGCTCGCCCGCGACGCCGAGGACCGCGCGGTCGGCCTGCTCTCCCTGCTCCACCGGCACCCCGGGGACGGCTACCCCTGGATCGGGCTGCTGATGGTCCACGGTGAGCTGCGCCGTCGGGGCGTCGGCAGGCAGCTCGTGGCCCTCGTTGAGGAACGGTTCCGTGACCAGGGCGGGGACGGGGTCCGCCTGGCCGTCCTGGAGAACAATCCGACGGCCTGGACCTTCTGGAACTCCCTGGGCTGGAGGGAGGTCGACCGCCGGCTCGACATCCAGCACGGCCGGCCCTGCGTCGTCATGCACAAGGAGCTGGTCTGAGTCCCGTGACCAGTGCGGAGCCCGCCGGCGCTACCCGGCGGCCCGGGTGGTCTGCGGGTCGGTGATCCCCCCGGGACACGCCAGGTGGGCGGGGTCCCAGCCGGCGAGGTCCGCCGCGGCGGCGTAGACCGACTCGAAGAAGTCCAGGACCTGGTTCCAGGCGTCCTTCTCCCGGCGGACGTCGTCGTAGTCGAGGACCGCCAGGTGGCTGGAGTCCTGGGGGATCCAGCGGGCGCTCGCCGGGTGCAGCGGTCGATCGGCGAGGCCGGCGGGTTCGGGCGCCGCGTAGGAGTAGAACGTCGGCCGGGGGAGTTTGTCGTCCCCGAACCAGAACCCCGAGCTGATCACCGCCCTGGAGTACGCCTCCCTGGTCACCGGGTCCACCGACGTCGGCTGGTCCACCCGCTGTTCGGAGAAGCGGGTCACCGCGATGTCGAAGGTGTGCCAGAAGTGGTGCACCGGGCTGATCTTCCCGGAGAAGCCGGACGCGAACTGTTCGAGCAGCAGGTTGACCTGGCTGAGCACCTGCCAGTACCGGTTCACCCAGAACGGGTCGTAGGCGGCGTGCGCGGTGTCCTGCTCGAACGGGCGGTCCTGGTCGGGCAGGTCGAAGGGGTGCGGGAGGGTGATGACCGGCCGCACGCCGATCGCCTCCAGGGTGTTCAGGGTGTTCCGGTAGAACCCGGAGACCGACTGGCCCATCAGCGGGAACGACGCGGTGCGGCCGTCCACGGAGCGGGCGATCAGCAGGTGGTCGACGAAGTCGAAGTCGATGGTGAAGATCGGGTTCCCGTCCACCAGACCCATCGGGCGGGTGGTCATGCCCCGGCCGGTCAGGTGGTAGGCCACGTTCCACCAGTGGTTGCGCCGCACGCTGCTCGCCAGCCGGATCTTTCCGATCACCTGGGCGAAACGGTGCAGTGTCTCCTTGGAATCCCGCCACTCGGACAACGGGATCGGGGGGAAGAGTTCCACGCGGGGGCTCCCTCCTGGTGCTGGGAGGCGGACTCGTTCGCTCGCCGTGCGCACACCCGCGGCGAGCGCCCCCTCCCGAGCCTAGGGAGGCGGTGCGGCCCGCGCATCCGGGGGAGGGACGGGCCGTCGCCACCCGGCCCGTCCGGGTGCGACCGGGTCACAGCCGTGCCGCGAGGGCCGGGTTAAGGAGTCCGCCCAGCACGTCCCCGTCCCGCTCGGCCCGGGCGACGACCTGGTCCGGGTCGAACGCGAGCTGCTCCGGGTCGGTGCAGGAGGCGACTTCCTCCCAGGTGACCGGGGCGGAGACCGCGGGCGTGCCGCGGGCCCGCAGGGTGTAGGGCGCCGCGGTGGTCTTGGCGGAGGCGTTCTGGCTCCAGTCCACGAAGACCTTGCCTGGACGCAGGGCCTTGGCCATCCGGTGCACCACCAGGTCGCCGTGGCCGGCCTCGAGCCGCCGGGCCAGCGCCCTGGCGTAGTCGGTGACCCGTGCCGCCGGCACGTCGGCGAGCGGTGCGTACAGGTGCAGTCCCTTGGCGCCACTGGTCTTGGCCCAGCAGACCAGGCCGTCCTCGGCCAGCGCCGCACGGACCAGCAGCGCCACCCGGCAGCAGGCCACCAGGTCCATGCCCGGACCGGGGTCGAGGTCGATGACCAGCCGGTCGTGGACCTCGGGGGTGCTGTCCCGCCACTGCGGCACGTGCAGCTCGAGCGCCGCGAGGTTCGCCATCGCCATCAGTGACGGCAGGTCGTCCACCGAGACGTGGCGCCGCGCCCCCGCGCCGCTGGGCACCGGGACCGTCGGCACCCACTGCGGCAGGCCGGGCGGGGGCTGTTTGATGTAGAAGCGCTCCCCGTCCACCCCGTCCGGGAACCGGAGGAAGGAGGCCGGGCGCCGTCGCAGGTGGGGCAGCATCACCGGGGCGATCCGGGCGTAGTAGTGCAGGGCCTCCGCCTTGGTGGTCCCGGTCCGCGGCCACAGCACCTTGTCCAGGTTGGACAGGACCAGACGGCGGCCGTCCACTGTCGTCACGGTCCGCTCCGGCATAACCTGAAGGTCCCCAAGGAGGGACAAAAGCATGCGGAGTATATGGAAAGGAACAATCTCCTTCGGGTTGGTCAGCATCCCGGTCCAGCTCTTCTCCGCCACCCAGGAGCATCGTGTTCCGCTCCACCAGGTGCACGCCAGGGATGGCTCCCGCATCCGCATGCACCGGTTCTGCGAGAAGGAGGGCAAGGAGGTTCCCTACGAGGAGATCGCCCGCGGCTACCAGTCGCCGGACGGCCGCACCGTGGTCCTCGACGACCAGGACCTGGCCGACCTGCCGCTGCCCAGCAAGAAGCTGATCGACGTCCTGGCGTTCGTGGACAGTTCCGAGATCGACCCGGTGGCGCTCTCCAGCAGCTACTACGTCGGCGCGGACCGGGCCGGCGCGAAACCGTACGTGCTGCTGCGCGAGGCCCTCCGGGAGGCCGGGCAACTGGCCGTCACCAAGGTGACGCTGCGCACCCGGGAGTCACTGGCGGTGCTGCGCGCCCGGCAGGACGTCCTGGTCCTGCAGACGATGCTCTGGCCCGACGAGATCCGCCCCGCCGAGGACGCCGCCCCCGAGGGGGACACCTCGGTGCGCCCCCAGGAGCTGAAGATGGCGAGGTCGCTGATGGACACCCTCAGTGAGGGTTTCGACCTCGGGGAGCTGCACGACGAGTACCAGGACGCGCTGCGGCAGGTGGTCGAGGCCCGGCTGCACGGGGTCGAGCTGCCCCACGAGGAGGCGGCACGGCCGGAGGAGGGCGAGGTCATCGACCTGATGGCGGCGCTCCGCGGCAGCGTCAAGGCGGCCCGGGGACGTGCCAGGGCCGCCGGGGCGCAGGAGGAGCCCGAGGAGGAGCAGCGGCTGGCGGCGGGCGGGGGCGGAACGGGCGGCGGGCGCAGGACGGCGAAGCAGGCCGCGGGCGGGAAGCCCGCAGGGGGCGCGGGGGCGGGCCAGGCCGCCGGGAAGTCGGCGGGGGAGGGCCGGAAGACCGCCGGGAGGGCCGCGGCGAAGAAGACGCAGGCGAAGAAGACGGCGGCGAAGAAGACGGCGGGGAAGGGAACCACCTCCGGCAGGAGCGCGAGCGGCAAGGCCGAGGGGGACAAGGGGAAGAAGCCGGCCCCCCGACGTCGGGCGTCCTGAGCGGTCATGGCCCTCGGACAGCCCACCCCGGGCGAGCTGCCGGTGCTGGCACCGATGCTGGCCACACCGGCCACCGAGCTGCCCAGGGACCAGACCGCATGGGCGTTCGAGGTGAAGTGGGACGGCATGCGGGTGGTGGCGTACCTCCCCGGCGACGGCAGGCTGCGCCTGGTCTCGCGCAACCGCCTCCAGGTCGCCTTCCGCTACCCGGAGCTCGAGGAACTCTCCGCGCTGCTGCCCGGGACCGACCTGATCCTGGACGGGGAGATCATCGCCCCCGACCGCGCGGGACGGCCCAGCTTCGGTCGGCTCCAGGAGCGGATGCACCTCAACGGGCCCGCGGCCATCCGGGCCGGTGCCCGCAGGACCCCGGTGGCACTGATGCTCTTCGACGTGCTGTGGGCGTCCGGGGAACTGCTCACCGGGCACCCCTACACGGCCAGGCGCCACCGCCTCGAGGACCTCGGTCTCGAGGCGGAACGGATCAGTGTCCCCCCGATCTGGGAGGGCCACGGCGACGAGGCCGCCCGGTGGACCGGGGAGATGGGCCTGGAAGGAGTGATGGCCAAGCGGCTGACCTCCGTCTACCGGCCCGGGGTGCGCTCCAGGGACTGGCTGAAGATCAAGCACCAGACCACGGAGGAGCTGCGGATCGGCGGCTGGATTCCGGCCGGCCCCCGGGCCACCGAGGTGAAGTCGCTGCTGGTCGGCGTGGACGAGGGCGCCCTGCTGCGGTACTGCGGGGCGGTGGGCTCAGGCTTCACCCAGGTGGAGCGGCGCAGGCTGGGCGCGGTGCTGTCCCGCCTGCAGACCACCGAGCCCCCGTTCGTCAACGCCCGACAGGCCCTGGACCGCCCCGAACCCGTGCGGTGGGTGCGTCCGGTGCTCACCGCGAGGGTCGAGTTCCGCGAGTGGACGGACTCGGGGTACCTGCGGCAGCCGGTGTGGCGCGGGCTGAGCGGGGGGAACCGGGAGGTGCCGTGACGCCGGGGGGCCCGTTGCTGGCGGGCGGGGACGGAAGGAGGCGCGAGATGACCGGGACGGACCCGGTGTGGGCACTGGAGCGGATCGCGTTCCTACTGGAACGGGACGGGGCCCCCACCTACCGGGTGCGGGCGTTCCGCACCGCCGCGGCCACCGTGGCCGCACTGCGCGGCGACGAACTGCTGCGCCGCCACCGCACCCGCACCCTCACCGAGCTGCGCGGCATCGGGGTGACCACAGCCGCCGTGGTGCACCAGAGCATGCAGGGCGGTGTCCCCGACTACCTGGCGGTGCTCGAGGAGCGCGGCCGCGTCGAGCACACCCCCGCCGGCCAGGCGCTGCGGGAGACGCTGCGCGGGGACTGCCACCTGCACTCGGACTGGTCCGACGGCGCCAGCCCGATCGAGACGATGGCGTTCGCGGCCCGGGACCTGGGGCACCAGTGGGCGGTGCTGACCGACCACTCGCCCCGGCTGACCGTGGCCCGCGGCCTGTCCCCGGAGCGGCTGCGGGTGCAGTTGGACCGCGTCACCGAGCTCAACGCCGCGCTGTCCTCGTTCCGGCTGCTCACCGGGATCGAGTGCGACATCCTCAGCGACGGCAGCCTGGACCAGGACCCCGAGCTGCTGGAGAGGCTGGACATCGTGGTCGCCTCCGTGCACTCCGGGCTCAGGTCGGAGGCCGCGGCGATGACCCAGCGGATGGTCACCGCGGTGCGGCACCCCCGGGTGGACGTCCTGGGGCACTGCACCGGCCGCCTGCTCACCGGGCGCGGCCGGCCGGAGAGCGCGTTCGACGCCGCCGCGGTCTTCGCCGCCTGCGCCGAGACGGGTACCGCGGTGGAGATCAACTGCCGGCCGGAGCGCGCGGACCCGCCACGCCGGTTGATCAGCCAGGCCCTGCGGGAAGGGGTGGACTTCGCCATCGACAGCGACGCCCACGCCCCCGGGCAGCTCGACTGGCAGATCCTCGGCTGCGTCCGCGCCGCGGAGTGCGGCGTGCCGGAGGAACGCGTGATCAACACCCGTTCGGCCGACGAACTGCTGGAGTGGAGCCGCCGCCGCAGACAGCGGGGCTGAGCTCCCGGGAGGATTCAAGACCGCCCGTAGACCTCCTCCACGTTGCGCCGCGGCTGCGGTCGGTGCCGGGCGGCGGGGCCCTCGGCGAAGGCGCGCAGCAGGTTCTCCGTGGTCCGGGTGACGAACGCGCCGGTCGCCGCGTCCATCGCGTGGTTGCGGCCGTTGTCCCGGGTCCCGGCCATCAACGCCTCGACCCAGCGCATGGTGCCGGTCGCGAAGACGCCGGCGCCGCTGGGCACGGTGTAGTACGCCGAGTCCTGGTGGCTCCGTTCGCCGTTGCACCGCAGGGGCGAGTGGGCGACGATCTCGATGCGCCGCGGCGTGGGGGCCGTCGGGGTGACCCGGTCGTACTCGACCCCGACCAGGTGGTCGAACGCCTGTCCCTGCCGCACGCCGGTTCCCTCGAAGAGCCAGTGGCGGGGCTGGTGGACGACGTAGGGCGCGTCCGTGGGGAACCCCTCGTACAGGACGCCGGTGAACGAGGACTCCGGATCGGCACCGGGACCCGAGCGGAAGTCGGTGGTCACCAGATCGGGCCGGGCCGGGTAACTCGGGTCCCGGGCGAACGAGCTCTTGTAACAGACGACGCTGCGGCCGGGGCGGTGCCCGGGCTCGTCGCCGTGGGTCTCCAACCTGACCCGGCGGAAACAGGTGTTGGCGCCGAGGATGGCGACGTTCGTTCCGGCGTCCCGCGCCCGGACCAGCTCCCGGCGCTGACGGGGCGTCCAGTACTCGTCGTGGCCGAGCACGACCACCGCGGTGGCCTTCCTCAGCACACCGGGGTCGCGGTGCACGTCGATGCCCGTGGTGTAGGCCAACGGGATGCCGAGGCGCTCGGCGAGCACCACCGCGGCCCGCTCGTAGACCAGGAACTTCTCGGCGCCGCTGCCGTCGTAGGGCCGGTCGAAGCTGACGATCGTGGACCGCTGCTGGTAGCCGCCGTCCTGCCCCGAGTAGAGGCTGTAGCCGCCCCAGCCGTTGTACGCCTGCCACGTCGCCGGCGCGTGGAGCAGCACGGTGCGTCCCGCGCCGCTGGCCGAGCGGACCACCACGGGGACGTAGCGCTGGTGGCCCTCGTCGGCGTCGAGACGCAGCAGGTAGGCGCCCTCCGGCCAGCCCTCGGTGTCCACGGTGAGCGTCCGGCGCCAGCCGGCACGCACCGTGCGGGTGAGGGGGTGGAGGTCCGGTGCCCGCTGTTCCCGTCCCGGGACCCGCTCGGAACGCCACACCAGCCTCGCCTGGGCGCCCTGGTACCAGCCGACCCGGAAGGCGGACACCCGGAAACGACGGGCGGTCGTCGAGACCCGCAGGGCCAGCGGCTGGCCGGGCCGCACGCTCACCTGGTCGGCGTACCCGAGGATCGCGTCGTCAGGACCGCGGTCGACGACCCGCCAGTCCGAGGTGCCCGGCAGGTCGCGCTCCGCCGGCGAGGAGTCCCGGTGGCCGTCCGTGGACGCACGGTCGCACCCCGCAAGGGACAGCGCCCCGATACCGGCCGCGCAGTAGCCGAGGAACCGGCGCCGGGGTGTCGCCCGGCCGGTGTCGCACCCCAGGTCCTTCATCCCCGATCACCTTTTGTCGGTGTGTGTGCTTTGAGGATCTTGTGCCCATCCTCGGACGGGCCGGGCGGCGCGGCAAACCGCTGGCCGCCGAGCGGAGCACCACGACCGCTCCGGCATGGGAGCCGCCGGGCCGGGAACCCGGTTGTCCGACGGAACGTGTGGGGAAGGACGGAACGGGCAGAAGAGGCCGAAGAGGTCGCGGGCCGTGTCGCGCGGACCCGCCCCCCGGCGGTGTGGCGACCGTGGTCGCAGGACCGGCACCCCAGGGGCCGCCGGCCCACACCACCGCCGGGCCCACACCAGCGCCAGCGAGGGATGACTCATGGAACGCTCCCGAATCGTCGTGGTCGGCGGTGGCTTCGCCGGCGTCACCTGTGCGCGCCGCCTGGAGCGCAGGCTGACCGCCGAGGAGGCCGAGATCACCCTGGTCACGCCGTACAGCTACCAGGTCTACCTGCCGCTGCTCCCGCACATCTCCTCCGGCGTGCTCACCACCCAGTCGGTGGCCGTGTCGCTGCGCCGGGTGCTCAGGCGGACGGACATCATCCCCGGCGGGGTGGTCGGCGTGGACACCCAGGCCAAGGTCTGCGTCGTCCGGAAGATCACCGACGAGATGGTCAACGTGCCGTACGACCGGCTCGTCCTCGCTCCCGGCAGCATCACCCGCACCTTCGACATCCCCGGTCTCGACGAGCACGCCAGGGGCATGAAGACCCTCGCCGAGGCCGCCTACATCCGGGACCACGTGATCGCCCAACTCGACCTGGCGTCGGCCACCACGGACGAGGAGGAACGCAGGTCCCGGCTCCAGTTCGTGGTGGTGGGCGGCGGCTACGCGGGGACCGAGACCGCGGCCCACCTCCAGCGGCTCACCACGGCGGCCTGCCGCGAGCGGTACCCCCGTCTTGACCCCTCACTGGTCCGCTGGCACATCGTGGACATCGCGCCGCGCCTGATGCCCGAGCTGGGGGAGCGCCTCGGCCACCGCGCCCTGGACCTGATGCGGGCCCGCGGCGTGGAGGTCTCCCTCGAGGTGTCCGTGGACGAGGTCACCGCCGACCGGGTCCGGCTCACCGACGGGAGGGTACTGCCCTGCCGCACCCTGATCTGGACCGCCGGGGTGGCGGCGAGTCCCCTCGTCGGAACGCTCGGGGCAGAGACGATCAAGGGACGTCTCGTGGTCACCCCGGAACTCGCGGTGCCCAACCTCGACGGGGTCTTCTCCCTCGGCGACGCGGCGGCCGTGCCCGACCTGGTGCAGGGGCAGGGGGCGATCTGCCCGCCGACCGCCCAGCACGCCCAGCGGCAGGGCAGGACCGCCGCGGACAACGTGGTGGCGTCGCTGCGCGGCCGTGCCCTCGAGCCCTACCGGCACCGGGACCTCGGCCTCGTGGTGGACCTCGGTGGCGCGGACGCCGTCTCCAAGCCCCTCGGCATCGAGCTGACCGGCCTCCCGGCCCAGGCCGTCGCCCGCGGCTACCACCTGATCGCGCTGCGCACCGGCGTGGCCAAGTTCCGGGTGGGCGCCAACTGGCTGCTCAACGCGGTGGCGGGCGACGACTTCGTCCGCACCGGGTTCCTGGCCAGCACCCCGGCGCGGCTCCAGGACTTCGAGTACACCGACTCCTACATGTCCCGGGAGAAGGTCCGCGAGCACACCAAGACGCTGGTGACCAGGGCCTGAACCGCCGGATAATTCGCTGGCGTCGGCCCGCGGGGCCGTCCTAGGCTGACGGTCCCGTACCGATCGTCACCCGGGCTGTTCGCCCTAGGAAGAGTGTTTGATGCCCCGGCCCGCGCCGAGCACCCCTCGGCGTACCGCGTAACCGTCCGTTCCCTCCGCCACCGTTCCGTGCGGCGTCCGGACGGCGATCCGTGGTGCCCTTCCTCGCCCGCAACCGGGTACGTCGAGGGCGCTCGGCCTGCTCTTGCTGTCATCGTCAACGTTCCAGCAAGGAGCACCCCGGGTGTCCAACCCCAACAACCCCCGTTCCAGCAGCCACCAGCACACCCTGAAGGTCGGGACCTTCACCTGTGCCTGGTGCGGACTGACCGTCTCCACCTTCGCCGCCGACGGAACCCGGCGGAACCACTGCCCCTCGTGCCTGCACTCCCAGCACGTCACCGACCACGTCGAGGGCGGTACCAGCGAGTGCCGCGCACGCATGACCCCGATCGCCATCGCCGTGCTGCGCACCGGCGACTGGATGGTCATCCACCGCTGCGTGCGCTGCGACGAGCTCACGTCCAACCCGGTCTGCACGGACGACAACCAGCTCATCCTGATGCGCATCGCCGTACGGCCGCTGGCGCAGGCGCCGTTCCCGCTCGAAGCGTTCGGCACCCTGTGACCCGGGCCGGAAGGACCAGATGACCATGCCACGACGGAAACTGCCACGGGAACGGAACCGACTTCGGCGCCCACAGCGGCACAAGGACGTCCTGCACACCCAGGGCGGGCACCGGGGCAACGCCTTCCGGTGCGTCGGCTGCCGGCTCGAGGTGTCCCCTGACGCCCCGGGCACCGCCCACCGCAACCACTGCCCCACCTGCCTGACCAGCCTCCACGTGGACCACCGCGTCCCCGGTGACCGGGCCTCGGGCTGCCGTGGACGGATGGAGGCGCTGAGCCTGTCGGTACGGCAGGACGGTGAGTGGATGATCATCCACCACTGCCTGTCCTGCGGTGAGCTCAGCGCCAACCGCATCGCCGGCGACGACAACGCCCTGGCCCTGGTGCGCCTCGCGGTCAGACCGCTCCGGGACACCACCATGGCCAGTCGCACCCTCCTCACCCTGTGAGACCCGACCGGGGCCGCCGGCAGCGGCACACTCGCTGCCGCGCGGCCCCGGGCGGTCGGTCACGGCACGGCAGGTCGTGCCTCACCAGGGCCGCACCTCCCGCGTGACGCTGCGGTGGTTGACCTCCCGGAGCCGGGCGCTCAACACCGCGTTCCGGCGAGCGCGCTGCGCCGCGCTGAGACCGGTCAGCGCGTCGTCCGCCTCCGGTGCCCCGAGCCTGCCCATGGCGGCCGCAAGGGCGCCGCGCAGCCGGTCCTGGTCGGTGAGGTGGGCGTCGGCGGAGAACGGCACCCGCCAGTGGGGGCCGGGGCCGTGGGTCAGCCAGACCGGGGGGACGGCCACGAGGTCCCCGCGGCCCAGCACCGACACCCCGGGGCGGGTTCGTGTCGCCGGTCACCGGACCCGCCTCCGGCGCCTCACCTCGACGGTATCCCGGCCGACTTCCGCGGACGCACGCCGGACCTCGCCACCGCCCGGCGCCCCGCCCCGTACGTCCTACGGGCCGGCTGGTCCGTCGCGAAGCCACACGGCGTAACGAGAAGTCCCCTTACGACCTCGGGGCAACTGAGGTGAGGGCGGGTCGTCGTGCGGTGGGCACCAGGGCCTACCTGTCGAGGTCTTCGACTGGCTGGCGCAGGATGGTCTTCAGCTTCTCGGGAGCGGTCTTGCGGGGGTCGCTGAGGTAGATCTCGTGGTGCAGGCCCGTTGGCCGCAGGCCGTTGGCGGAGAGGTAGGTGTGGTGGAGTTCGCGGAGCACGGGTGCCTCGTCGTCGTAGGAGCCGATGTGCAGCACCTGGGCGCTGGGGCCTTCGTGAAGGGTGAGGTGCCGGAGCTGGGAGATCGCGGGGTTCTTCTTCTTGGCCAGCGCGGTTTGCTGGGCGTCCTCGATCATCTCCTCGGTGATCCAGGAGGGCATGGTGATGAGCATGGTCCACTTCCAGGTGTCCTTGGCCCGGGTGGTGAAGGCTTCGGGCTGGTCCGCCCACCACAGTCCCTCCAGCGGAGCGACGACGAAGTCGCCGTCCGCCGTGTGCTTGCTGGCGAACTTGAGGGTGTAGGCGACCGCGTAGAGGGCCTCGACCGCGCTGACGTAGGCGGGCGCCGTGTTGGGGTTGCCCGTACCGTCGATGGCGATGAACTGCTGTTCGGGAACGTCCACGACGGCCCACGCCGTGTTCTTGGGCGCGTAGAACTCTTTCCGCTCTCGCTTGACGTCGTACGGTGCCACGGGTGTCTCACTTCCTGGAAGGTGTGCGTCGTTCAGTGATGCCCGCGTTCGGCCTTGAGGCCGTTGAGCGGGACTGACGGGATGTCAGTGGCGGGCGGCACGATCGGGAGATGTGACTCCCGCCCTGAATCGCGCCGCCCTGTCGCATCCTGCCTTCACGGGCGTAACACGCCAACCCTTCGCCGAGCTGGCGCCGCGCTGGGAGGCGTCCCGGGAGTCCGACCGTACCGAGCGCCGCGGAGGCGAACGCCGCAGGGCAGCCGGAGCCGGGCGCAAGCCCAAACTGGTGCTCACTGACCGGCTGCTGATCACCCCTGATCTGTCTGCGCCATCAGCCGCCCCATGCGGCACTGGCCGACCTGTACTCGGTGGACCGCTCCACCGTCTCCACCGCCGTGCGGGAAATGCGGGCATTGCTCGCTGAGCGTGGGTTCGCCGTCCCCGACCGTCCCGGGCTGCGTCTCCGTACGCTAGAGGACCTGTTCGCCGACGCCGAAGCCGAGGACATCGACCTGCGGATCGACGGGACCGAGGTCCAAGTCCGCCGCCCCCAGGCACACCGGCCCGGCCGCAAGCGTGCGCAGCGAAGGAATCGCCGAGCAATTCCGTCAGCATCCCGGGGTAGAAGCCGAGGCCGACGACGGCTACCGGGGCCTGGCGAACGAGTTCCCCGATCAGGTCTCCGCCCCGCCGAAGCAGCCCGCCGAAGCAGCCCGCCGACGACGGCTGCGACGGCGAGAAGCGGGCCTGGCGCGAGGCGAATCGGAGGCAGTCCTCGGCCCGGATCCGTATCGAGCACACCAACGCCGAGCTGAAGAAGTGGCGCCCACTCCAACGCTTCACCAGACGCCGCGACACCTACGCCGAAACCCACGCAGCGATCGCTGGCATCGTCTCCGACCGCTCCGCCAAGCGACCCAGCAGACGACGCGCCAGCACCGCCCTGGTGCCCGTCCGCACGATGACCCGCTGAATCACCCACCGGCCGACCCCCCAGGCCAGCCCGCCCTCAACTCAATTGCCCCCGAGATCGTTGTCCATGAGAGGGAGTGGTCACGACCGCGTCCACGCGCCGCCATGGCGTTTCGCATGGGACTCGTGACTCAGGATTCCTCGGAGCGGGCGAGCGCGGACTCGACGCGTTCGACCTTCGCGTCGATCTGGCCGTCGTATCCGGGGCGAATGTCTGCCTTCAGCACCAGCGACACCCGCGACCCGTAGGCCGCGACGGCATCCGTCGCGCGCTTCACCACGTCCATCACGGTGTCCCAGTCAGGGCCCTCGATGGTCGTGAACATCGCGTCAGTTCGGTTGGGGAGCCCCGACTCCCTCACCACCCGGACCGCAGCGGCAACGGCCTCGGAGACCGAGCCGTCGGCATCGCCCGTCCCACTCGGTGCGACTGAGAATGCGACCAGCATCAGATCTTCTCCCTACGTTCGGCGTCTGGCGGCGTCTCAGACGCTGCGTCCGTCCCGACGCGGGACGCGTCCCCGAGGCCCGGCTCCGCCAGGACTCAACCAGACGATGACAAAGTTGAAATTTGAATAAGAGCCTGGTGGGCCGGTGTCCTTCGTAGCACCGTCATACCCGGGGCGCGCCGTGGCGCACCGGCCCCCGCCGTCATTTCCTGGTCGTTCCGACGCACGGAGGACACGTGACATCAGCGAGCACGCCCGGTGGACAGCGGAACACGGACCGGGCGGCGGTGCCCGTCCCGGAGCGGATCAGGCACCTCGCCCTGGCCTTCCGGGAGTCCAGGGTGCTGCTCTCCGCCATTGAGCTCGGGGTCTTCACCGAGCTCTCCACGAACGGGCCCGGGACCGCCGGGGCGCTGGGGGCGCGGCTCGGCGTGCACCCGCGTGGCGCCCGTGACTTCTTCGACACCCTGGTCGCCCTCGACCTGCTCGACCGGGACGAGGACGGCGCCTACTCCAACACCGAGGAGAGCGAGCTCTTCCTGGTCCGCGGGAAGCCCACCTACCAGGGGCTGCTGGAGATGGCCGCCCAGCGGGTCTACCCGTTCTGGGCCCAGCTCACCGACGCGCTGCGGACGGGGCAACCACAGAACGACGTGGCCGAGGCCGGCCTGTACCCCGCGGTGTACGGCGACGACGACAAGCGCAGGGCCTTCGTGGGGGCCATGACGGACTTCTCCACCCGGTCCGGCAGGGTGCTGGCGGAACGGCTGCCCTGGGAGCGGTACCACACGGTGGCCGACATCGGCTGCTCCCAGGGGGCGTTGCTCGCCGAACTCGCGGTGCGCCACCCGCACCTGACCGGCGTCGGCTTCGACCTGCCCCCGGTTCAGGGCCTGTTCGCGGAACTCACCCGGGAGCGCGGGGTCGCCGACCGGGTGACCTTCACCCCCGGCGACTTCTTCACCGACGAGCTGCCCCCCGCGGACGTGATCGTCTTCGGGCACGTCCTGCACAACTGGGACCTGGACACCAAGCGGATGCTGCTGGCCAAGGCCCACCGGGCGCTGCCCGAGTCCGGCACCGTCGTGGTCTACGAGGCGCTGATCGACGACGAGCGGCGCACCAACTGGTTCGCCATGCTGATGAGCCTGAACATGCTGCTCCAAACGGAGGGCGGCTTCGACTTCACCGCGGCGGACTGCCGGGGCTGGCTGGCCGAGGCGGGTTTCCAGGAGAGCTGGGTGGCCCCGCTTGCGGGGGCCGACCAGATGGTGGTGGCGACCAAGTAGGGACGGGCCGCCCGCGGCACCCACGGGCGGGTGCCGCGGAACGGGGATGATCGGGGCGGCTCCGGGTACCCGTAGGCGGTCCAGGGGCGTGGACCGGCCCGGTGCCGGCGCGCCGCAGCCGACACCAGGAAGGACCACACCGTGGCCACCGCCTCGTCCTCCGCGCCCGGCCGCACCGTCACCGGCGGCGCCGCGCCCCCCGACGCCGTGCTCGACCACCACGAGCTCGCCGCCCTGGACGCGTACTGGCGAGCGGCGAACTACCTGGCGGTCGGCCAGCTCTACCTGATGGACAACCCGCTGCTCGCCGAGCCGTTGCGCCCGGAGCACATCAAGCCCCGGGTCCTCGGCCACTGGGGGACCACCCCCGGGTTGACCTTC
The DNA here is from genome assembly GCF_000380165.1 of Wenjunlia vitaminophila DSM 41686. Lineage (GTDB taxonomy): Bacteria > Actinomycetota > Actinomycetes > Streptomycetales > Streptomycetaceae > Wenjunlia > Wenjunlia vitaminophila. The sequence continues at coordinate 158,419 of NZ_KB904691.1, read as the reverse complement.
GTCTACACCCACCTGAACCGGGTCATCAGGACCCGCGACCTGAACATGATCCACATTACCGGACCGGGGCACGGGGGACCGGCCACCCTCGCCTGCTGCTGGCTGGACGGGACCTTCAGCGAGACCTACCCGGAGGTGCCCAGGGACGCCACCGGGATGCGCCGGCTGTTCCGGTCGTTCTCGTTCCCCGGCGGGCTCCCCACCCACAACGGCCCCGAGGTGCCCGGCTCCCTCCACGAGGGCGGTGAACTGGGCTACGCCCTCAGCCACGCCTACGGGGCGGCGTTCGACAACCCGGACCTGGTCGTCGCCGCGATCATCGGTGACGGGGAGGCGGAGACCGGTCCGCTGGCCACCGGGTGGCACGGGAACAAGTTCCTCGACCCGGTGCACGACGGGGCCGTGCTGCCCATCCTCCACCTCAACGGGTACAAGATCGGCAATCCGACGGTGTTCGCCCGTATCCCCGAGGAGGAACTCGACCAGCTCCTGCGCGGTCTCGGCCACGACCCGGTGTACGTCGGCGACGGCACCGAGCGCGGCGACGGGGCGGGGCCACCCGCCGTCCACCGGGCGTTCGCCGCCGCACTGGACCACTGCCTGGACCTGATCACCGACGCCCAGCGGGCCGCCCGCGAGGGCGGGGTCACCGAGCGCCCCCGGTGGCCGATGATCGTCCTGCGCACCCCCAAGGGATGGACTGGACCGGGTGAGGTCGCCGGCCGCCCGGTGGCCGCCACCTGGCGTTCCCACCAGGTCCCCCTCTCCGGGGTGCGGGACGACCCGGGGCGACTGCGCCGGCTCGAGGAGTGGATGCGCTCCTACCGGCCCGAGGAACTGTTCGACGCCACCGGCCGGCCGACGGGCGGGCTGCTGCGCAACGTCCCCGCCGGCGCCCGCAGGCTCGCCGCCAACCCGCACGCCAACGGGGGGAGGCTGCGGCGTGCCCTGCCGCTGCCCGGCGTGCGGGAGTACGCCGTGGAGGTCACCGGCCCCGGCGCCACCCTGCACCACCCGACCGAGGTCCTCGCCGGCCTGCTGCGCGACCTGCTGCGCCGCACCGCAGACCGGCGGGACTTCCGGATCTTCGCCCCGGACGAGATCGACTCCAACGAGCTCTCCGCGGTCCACGAGGCCACGGGCAACGGCTGGCAGGCGGCCATCTGGCCCGTGGACGAGTACCTGAGCAGGGACGGCCGGGTGCTGGAGACCCTGTCGGAGCACAACTGCCAGGGGTGGCTCGAGGGGTACCTGCTGACCGGCCGGCACGGCCTGTTCACGTCCTACGAGGCGTTCGTCCCCATCGTCACCTCGATGGCCAACCAGCACGCCAAGTGGCTCAAGGGCTCCCGGGAGCAGTCCTGGCGGGCGCCGATCCCCGCGCTCAACTACCTGCTCACCTCGCACGTGTGGCGCCAGGACCACAACGGCTTCTCCCACCAGGACCCCGGCTTCGTGGACCAGGTGGTCAACAAGAGTCCGCAGACCATCCGGGTCTACCTCCCGCCGGACGCCAACACCCTGCTCGCGGTCGCCGCGGCCAGTCTGGACGCCACCGACCTGATCAACGTGGTCATCGCCGGCAAGCAACCCACCTTCGACTGGCTGCCCATCGACGAGGCGGTGCACCACGTGGCCCGCGGTGTCAGTGTCTGGGACTGGGCGAGCACCGACGCCGGACGGGAGCCGGACGTGGTGCTCGCAGCGGCCGGTGACGTGCCCACCCTCGAGGTGCTGGCCGCGGCGTCCCTGCTGCGCCGGCACCTGCCCGGGCTCGCGGTGCGGGTGGTGAACGTGGTGGACCTGCTCCGGCTGCCGCCGCCCGAGATGCACCCGCACGGTCTGGACGACACCACGTTCGATGCGCTCTTCACCACCGACCGGCCGGTGGTGTTCGGTTACCACGGGTATCCGTGGCTCATCCACCGGCTGATCTACCGCAGGCACGGACACGACAACTTCCACGTCCACGGCTACCGGGAGGAAGGAACCACCACCACGCCGTTCGACCTGGTGGTGCGGAACGGCCTGGACCGCTACCGGCTGGTCATCGACGTCATCGACCGGACCCCCGGGCTGGCCCTGACCGCGGTGGAACTCCGACAGCGGATGCGGGAGCTGCGGGCCGAGCACCACGACTACATCCGGACCCACGGCATCGACCTGCCGGAAGTCCGCGACTGGCGCTGGGACGGCTCCTGAGGGGTCCCGGACGTCACTGCCAGGGCCGGTCCCGGCGCGTCGGTGGCGGACGGGGCACGGTCCGCGTTCGTGTGATCGCCAGCCGTTATGCTCGGCGAGGAGGTGCTGGAGACCGGCTCGAATCAACTGCCGGCTCCCGGTTCGCCTACCAGCGGTGTTGCCATTTCCGCGATCCTCAACCTACGGTTTCGTAACCTACGTATCCGTAGGTATCCGTCGTCGTCAGGAGCCGATGTGACCACTGCCCCCGCCGTTCGTGCCGGATCGGGATGGAGCGACACCCAGTTGCTGCATGCGCTGGAAGAGGTGGTGGAGACCGAACTCAACCGCCATCTGAAGGCCGCGAAGGAGTGGATGCCGCACGAGTACGTGCCCTGGAGCCAGGGGCGCGACTTCGACGGCGTCATGGGCGGCGAGGCGTGGTCCCCGGAGCAGTCCAAGGTCACGGAGATCGGCCGCACCGCCCTGGTGGTGAACCTGCTCACCGAGGACAACCTGCCCAGCTACCACCACGAGATCGCCACCCTGTTCGGGCGGGACGGTGCCTGGGGGACGTGGGTGCACCGCTGGACCGCTGAGGAGGGACGGCACGCCATCGTGATGCGGGACTACCTGCTCACCACGCGGGCGGTCGATCCCGTGGCCCTGGAACGCTTCCGCATGGAGCACATGTGCGCCGGGTTCCAGTCCGACAACCGGCACAGCGTGCTGCACTCGGTGGCCTACGTGGCGTTCCAGGAGCTGGCCACCAGGGTCTCGCACCGCAACACCGGTCACCACTGTGGCGACCCGGTGGCGGACCGCATGCTGGCCCGCATCGCCACCGACGAGAACCTGCACATGGTCTTCTACCGCAACCTGCTGGCCGCGGCCCTGGAACTGGCGCCGGACCAGGCGATGCGGGCCATCGCCGACGTGGTGACCGCCTTCCGCATGCCCGGCCACGGCATTCCCGGCTTCGAACGCGCCGCGGCCCGGATGGCGATAGGGGGCATCTACAACCTGCGCATCCACCAGGACGACGTGCTCCAGCCGGTGCTGCGCCACCTGAAGTCGCTCCAGTTGGAGGGGCTCGGCCCCGAGGGGCAGCAGGCCCAGGAGGAGCTGGGGCTGTACCTGGACGGCCTCGAGGCCCAGGCCGTCCGCTTCGACGAACGCCGCGAGGCCCTGCTCGCCCGCAAGGCCGCCCGCGGCTAGTACTCCACAGGGACCGAACCTCCGACTCCGACCCCGGGTCAGGATCAAAGAAATTGGTCCGCACCCTCGTCCGTGGTGTCGATCTGCGGCTGCACCGTTCGACCTCGGTGTGAGGGTCGAGGAGCGACCCGTGGCAAGGAGACCAACGATGGCCAAGTACATGCTGATCATGCGCGGCACGGACGAGTCCGTTGCGAAGATGATGGAGACGCCCTTCGAGCAGATGCTCGAGACGATGGGCCGCTTCAACGAGGAGATGATCCGGGCCGGCGTGCTCGTCGCCGTCGAGGGCCTGGACGACCCGTCCCAGGGCGTGGTGGTCGACTTCAGCGGTGAGGCACCGGTGGTCACCGACGGTCCCTACGGGGAGACGAAGGAGCTGTTCGGCGGCTTCTACCTGATCGACGTGGCCTCGAAGGAGGAGGCCGTCGAGTGGGCCAAGCGCCTCCCGGCGTTCGCCGGCAGCAAGTGTGAGGTCCGCCGCGTGCCCGCCATTGACGAGTTCCCGCAGGACAACGAGTGGGTTGCCAGGGAGCGGGCGTGGCGCGAGCGGACGGGCCAGCTCTGACGCCCACGGCCAGCGGTGGCCCGTCGAGCGCCGAGTCGGCGCGGCGGGCCGTCGAGGCCGTCTGGCGGATCGAGTCCGCGCGGATCGTCGGCGCGCTCACCCGCTACACCAGGGACTTCGACCTCGCCGAGGACATCGCCCAGGAGGCGGTGGCGGAGGCGCTGGTCACCTGGTCGCGTGAGGGGGCGCCGGCGAACCCGGTGGGCTGGTTGCTCTCGACCGCGCGCAGGCGCGCCATCGACGGCTTCCGCCGCCGGTCGGCGCTCGACGCCCGGTACGCCCTGCTCGCCGGCCAGCTCTCCGAGGGCGAGGCGAGCTCCGGTGCGGTGCCGTCGCGGGACCGGACGGACGACCTGCCGTGGGACCCCGACCGGATGGACGACGACGTCCTGGCGCTGATGTTCGTGGCCTGCCACCCGGTGCTCTCGCCCGAGGCCCGGGTGGCCCTGACGCTGCGCGTGGTCGGCGGCCTGTCGAGCGAGGAGATCGCCCGGGCGTTCCTGGTCCCCGTGCCGACGGTCCAGGCACGGATCACGCGGGCGAAGAAGACGATCGCCGCGGCGGGGGTGCCGTTCGAGTTGCCACCGCCGGAGGAACGACGCGAGCGGCTCGGCGGTGTCCTGGGCGTGCTGTACGTGATCTTCACGGAGGGGTCGACGGCGACCACCGGCGACTCCCTGCTGCGTCCCGACGCCGCCTACGAGGCGATCCGGCTGGCCAGGACGCTGGCCGCGCTGTTGCCCGACGAGCCGGAGGTGTACGGGCTGCTCTCCCTGTTCGAGCTCACGGCCGCGCGCTTCCCCGCACGCACCGGGCCCGACGGCGAGGCGGTGCTCCTGGAGGACCAGGACCGGCGCCTGTGGGACCGGTCGGCGATCCGTCGCGGTCTGGCCGCGCTCGGCCGGGCCCAGGCCGTCGGGCGTGGTCTCGGCCCCTACGGGCTGCAGGCGGCCATCGCCGCCTGCCACGCGTCGGCGCCCTCGGTGGGGGAGACAGACTGGGAGCGTGTCGTGCTGCTCTACGAGGTGCTCGGCCGCGTGGCCGCGTCACCCGTCGTCGAGCTCAACCGGGCCGTGGCGGTGGCGATGGCGCACGGACCGCGGGAGGCGCTGGCCATCGTGGACGAGCTGGTCGTCTCCGGCCGGCTGTCCGGGTCGTACCTGCTCCCGAGCGTGCGTGGCGAGTTGCTGGCCCGGCTCGGCCGGACCGCCGAGGCACGGGCCGAGCTCGAGCTCGCCGCCCGGCTGTGCCGCAACGTCCGCGAGCGGTCGGTGCTGCTGCGCAAGGCAGCCGCGCTGGCGTGACGTCTGGCGCGGTACCCGCCCGACCGATGCTGACGGCACGTCATCCGGATACTCTCAGACGATGTTTGAGGGAAAGCTGTTGGCCGTCAGCGACCTGCACGTGGCGTATCCGGAGAACCGTGACATCGTGCGGAACCTGCGGCCGGAGACGGACGAGGACTGGTTGATCGTCGCGGGGGACGTCGGCGAACTGGTGGAGGACATCGCCTGGACGCTCGGGGTGCTCGCCCGCCGGTTCGCCCGGGTGATATGGGTGCCGGGCAACCACGAGTTGTGGACGCCGCGCCGGGACCCCGTCCAGTTGCGGGGAGACGCCCGCTACCGGCACCTGGTGCAGCTCTGCCGGGACCTGGGCGTGGTCACGCCGGAGGACCCGTACCCGGTGTGGGAGGGCGCCGGAGGGCCCGTGCTGGTCGCACCGCTGTTCGTGCTCTATGACTACAGCTTCCGCACCCCCACGGCATCCACCAAGGAGGAGTCGCTGGCCCAGGCGTACAAGGCGGGCATCGTGTGCAGTGACGAGTTCCTGCTCCACCCCGACCCCTACCCCTCCCGGGACGCCTGGTGCCGCGCCCGCCTGGAGGAGACGGAGCGGCGCCTTGAGGACGCGTGCGGCCCGGACGGCCCGGCGTCGGTGTTGGTCAACCACTTCCCGTTGGTCCGGGAACCCACGCGAATCCTGCGGTATCCCGAGTTCGCCCAGTGGTGTGGAACGGACCGCACCGCGGACTGGCACGTGCGCTTCCACGCGAAAACCGTGGTCTACGGGCACCTGCACATTCCCAGAACGACCTGGCACGACGGAGTTCGATTCGAGGAGGTGTCGGTCGGCTACCCGCGGGAGTGGAGCCGTCCGCAGCACCCTAGGACCGGACTCAAACAGATTCTGCCTACACCTTGAGACGCGCTCGAGCATCGATCGGAGTCGCCCGCCCGGGGGTGGCGGGGAGTTGGGCGGGCGCCGGGAGGGTGGCGGGGTGTCGGTTCCCCTGGGGGTTTTGGGTTGGTAGTGGCGTTATGTCGATGCCTCTGGAGGGCTGACAGGGTGGTTCGCGACCCGGCGCTCGACTCATGGGTAAGTGCGCCGGCGTACCGTGACCGGACGCCTCGCTGCATTGGGTCTCAGTGCTTTGGTCGGTAAAATCCCGCTAAACGCCCGTTCATCAGGGTCAAACCGCGTCGAAGGATGGCCAAAACAGCATGGCCGGTTCCGTTTGTTCGAACAGTGCGGATCTTTAGCGGAGGTAGCCTTCGCCCGTAGTGTGTCGCCGATATGCCACTGGCAAGTGCGGCTGGAATTCGCCGATAAGACGCCAAGGAAATAGGGGAGACCTCGATGGAACGGCCTGCATGGGCTCCACCCGGTATCGACCTCACCCGACCGAGTGTGGCTCGTATGTACGACTATTACCTCGGGGGATCTCACAACTTCGAGGTGGACCGCGCCGCCGCCCGACAGGCCCTCGAAGTCTGGCCCGACCTGCCGGCGATCATGCGTGCCAACCGCGCCTTCATGCGTCGCGCGGTGCGCCACGCGGTCGCGTGCGGCGTGACCCAGTTCCTCGACATCGGCTCCGGCATCCCCACCTTCGGCAACGTGCACGAGGTGGCCCGCGCGGCGAACCCCGAGGCGCGGGTGGCCTACGTGGACCACGACCCGGTGGCGGTGGCGCACAGCCAGGCCATCATCGCCGGGGACGGCAGGACGGCGGTGCTCCAGGCCGACATCCGCAAACCCGCCGAGATCCTCCAGTCCCCCGAGGTCAGCGGCCTGCTCGACCTCGAAAGGCCCGTGGCCCTGCTGCTGGTCGCCGTGCTGCACTTCCTGCAGGACGCCGATCACCCCGAGGAGATCGTCGCCCACCTCCGCGACACCCTGGCACCGGGGAGCTGCCTGATCGTCAGCCACGCCACCGACGAGGGGCAGTACGGCGAGCTGGAGGAGGACAAGGACGTCTACAAGCGGATGGGGAGCCCGCTGATCATGCGCTCGCGCCATGCGGTGGAGCGTTTCTTCGACGGTTTCTCGCTCGTCGATCCCGGCGTGGTCTTCCTGAGCGAGTGGCAGCCCGACGCAGAGTCCGAGGAGGCGGGCGACCCCGCCAGGTACAGCGGCTACGCGGGCTTTGGAATCAAGTGATGAGTCTGCGCGCCACCGGCTCCGCTGCCGACGGCGTCGCCGGTCCGGACGAGCCCGCGGACCCGAGCCGACGGTTCGCGGCCATCTGGAGCCGGGTGATCGACCCGCTCACCGCGACCTCGATGACCAGGGTCGAGCTCGAGGAACACCTCTTCACACAGACCCGGCGGCTGGTCACGATCCTGGACTCCCTGCCGTTCGACCCCCGATCGGCGGGTGGGGTGGGCCGGTCCATGGTGGCCGCGCACTGCACCGACCCCCAGGTACTGGCCCAGAGCCTGGCGGTCATCGACTCCTACCTGCTGCTGTACCACCCACCGGCATCCGGCGTGGACCACGAGGTGGCGCGGGCCCACCTGGCCCGGATGCAGCACGCGTTCGCCGCCGGGTTCGCCGAGGCGCTGCGCGACCGCACCCTGGCCGAGCAGGAGGCCATCGCCCGTGCCTCGCTGATCGCCCAGGCCAAGGCGGAGCAGGCACTGCACGCCAGCGAGGCCCGCTTCCGGGCCCTGTTCGAGAAGGCGGCCATCGGGATCGGCATCGGGGCGGTGGACGGCCGGATCATGGACGTCAACGAGTCCCTCGCCCGGATGTTCGGGGCTCGCCCCGAGGACTTCCGGGACCGCAACGTCAGCGACTTCGTGCACCCCGAGGACGATCCCGAGGTCTGGGAGCACTACCGGCAGCTCGTCCGCGGCGACCGCGACCACTACCGGTTCGAGAAGCCCTACTACTGCCGGGACGGCACGGCCATCTGGGCTGACCTGACGGTCTCCCTGATCCGGGACCAGTCAGGCGCCCCGCAGTACCAGGTCGCCATGCTCGAGGACATCACCGAACGCAGGCTGCTCCACGACCGGCTGCGCCACCAGGCCACCCACGACCCGCTCACCGGCCTCGGCAACCGCGCCCTGTTCTTCGAGACGTTGACCAGGGTCCTGGACACCGGCTCGCCCACCACCCGGATCGGCCTGTGCTACCTCGACCTCGACGGCTTCAAGGCGGTCAACGACAGCCTCGGGCACGAGGTGGGGGACCGGCTCCTGGTCGCCATCGCCGAACGCTTCGCCGCCTGCCTCACCGACCGGAACCAACTGCTCGCCAGGATGGGCGGGGACGAGTTCGTGGCCCTGGTCACCGACCCCGCTGACCGTGAGGAGGTCGCGGACCTCGCCCGTCGGCTGCTGGGCGCGCTCGCCGCCCCCATCAGGATCGACGACCGGGAGCTGTCGGCAACCGTCAGCATCGGCGTGCTGGAGTGCTCGGCCACGTCCATGCGGGCCGCGCAGATGGTGCAGGCGGCGGACATCACCCTGTACCGGGCCAAGGCCCAGGGCGGCAACCGGCTGGCCGTGTTCGACGCCGAGGTCAACGCCCGGGAGATCACCCGCTACGGCCTGACCACCCGGCTTCCCGCCGCACTCGAGGAGGGGGAGTTCTTCCTGGAGTACCAGCCGCTGGTGGGGTTGGACGACGGCCGGGTGCGGCGGGCGGAGGCCCTGGTGCGCTGGCGCCACCCGCAGCAGGGGGTGCTGGGCCCGGACCGCTTCGTGGAGCTGGCCGAGCAGACCGGGCTGATCGTCCCCCTGGGCTACTGGGTGCTGGAGCAGGCGTGCCGTCAGGCCCGCGCCTGGCAACTGGAGCTGGCCGAGGGGGCGCCGCTGATCAACGTCAACCTGTCGGTGCGGCAGGCCCGTGACCCGGGGCTCGTCGCCGACGTGGCGCGGATCCTGAAGGAGACCGAGCTGGACGCCTCCCGGCTCCACCTGGAGATCACCGAGAGCGCCCTGATCGGTGCCGAGGACCAGGCGCTGCACGCGCTGCGGGAGCTGACCGCCATGGGCATCGGCCTGGCCCTGGACGACTTCGGCACCGGCTACTCGAACCTGTCCTACCTGCGCCGGATACCGGTGCACACCCTGAAGATCGACCGCTCGTTCATCAGCGGGCTGCAGGACCCCGACTCACCGGAGCACCCCAGGGACTTCAAGATCGTCGCGGGCCTGGTCTCCCTCGCCCACACCCTGGACCTCGCGGTCACCGTGGAGGGAGTGGAGACCGAGCTCCAGGCCGAGCGGATGCGGGCGTTGGAGTGCGAGACGGCGCAGGGGTGGTTCTTCGCGCGGCCGGGTCCGCCGGAACGAATCAGCGCGCTGTGCACGGCCGGTGGCGCCGACCGCTGGACGCCCGGCGGTTCCCCGGTGACGTCCGGCGCGCCCCGGTGTCACAGCGGCGCCCCGGCCGGGGGCGGGCGCTGAGGGCGGGCCGCGGCCCCACCGACCCGGGGGGCGGCGGCCGTGCGGGGCGGGTCACCGGGGCGGCAGCGCCGGCGGCCGGAGCGCGGCCCACGGCCGTGCCCGTTCGAGCTGGGCGGAGACCTGCAGCACCGTGGTCTCGTCGCCCGGCCGCCCGACGAGCTGCACCGCCAGCGGGAGCCCGTCCCGGGAGAGGCCGGCGGGCAGTGCCGCGGCCGGCTGGCCGGTGAGGTTCCACAGCGCGGTGTAGGCGATCGACGGCAGGCTGCGCAGTGAGGCCCGCCGGGCGCTGACCCCGTCCAGGGCGCCCACCCGCCGCGGCACCTCGGCGATGGCCGGGGTCAGCAGCAGGTCCATGGTGGTGAACATGCCGGTCACGGCGGCGGTGATCCGCTCCGCGCGGCGCGTCGCCCAGGCGGACGCCGCCGCCGGCATCCGCAGGGCCAGCGCCAGGTTCTCCCGGGTGCGGCGCTCCAGCACGTGCCGGGCGTCGGGGTGGGACGCCGCGGCGCACAGGTCCTGGGCGTCGGGCCCCAGGGCGCCGAGCGCCTGGGTGGTCCAGACGGACAGGAACTCCGGGTACCGGGGCCGCACCAGGCGCACCTGGTGGCCGAGGTCGGCCAGGGCGTCCGCGGTGGCCCACAGCGCCGACTCCTGTTCCGGGTCGAGCCGCACCCCGGGCACCGTGGGGCGCGGGGCCACCCCGATCCGCAGCGGACCCGGCCCGGCGCACACCGCCTGGCGGAACGGCACCGGTGGGGGAGCCGCAAGCCAGGGATCGCCCGGAAGGGCGCCGCTGACCACGTCGTACAGGGCCGCCGCGTCCTCGACGCTCCTGGTCAGCGCCCCGACCACGGCGAGCGCGGACCAGCGGGCGGACCGCGGCTGGGTGCTGACCCTGCCCCGCTGGACCTTCAGGCCGTACAGCCCGCAGCAGGCGGCGGGAATCCGGATCGACCCGCCGCCGTCCGTGCCGGTGGCGGCCGGCACCAGACCCGCGGCGACCGCTGCGGCGCTCCCGCCGCTGGAGCCCCCGGTGGTGCGGGCGAGGTCCCAGGGGTTGCGGGTGTGACCACCGCCGGCCGTCTCGGTGAACGCCCACTGGCCGAACTCCGGCATCCGGGTCTTGCCCACGATCACCGCCCCGGCCTGGCGGAGCCGCGCCACCAGGTGTGCGTCCCGCGCGGCGGGCACCGGCCGCACCGACGTGCCGTGGGTGGTGCTCTCGCCGGCGACGTCGGTGTCGTCCTTGACCGCGATCGGGATGCCCAGCAGGGCGCGGTGGTCCCCCCGTGCACGGGCGCGGTCCGCGGCGTCCGCGGCGGCCAGCGCGGCGTAGGCGTTGACCACCCGGAAGGCGTTGAGCTCCCGGTCCGCCGCCCCGATGCGGCGGAGCGTCAGCTCCACCAGTTCGCGGCAGGAGAGCTCGCCGCGCTCCAGCATCGCGAGCTGCCCGGCGACCCCGGCGTAGCAGACGAGGTCCTCGTCGGTCGGGCCGGCGCTGACCACTCCGGTGTCGGCGCTGGTCGTGCTGGGCGCAGAGTGCTCCGTCCCGGTCGTGCTCGTCCCGGTCGTGTCCATCACCGCTCCCCTGTTCGATCACGCTCTGTTGACGAGGGTACGCAGGGTGTCGCGTTCCCGTCGAGACCGTGCTGGGCCGGGTGGCCCGACGGAGGGGACCGTCCTTCGAGTGCCCGGCCGGCCCGCCGTCACCACCGATCGGCGTCGATGCGAGTACGGTCGGTTCCCGGGCAGATACGCTCAGCGACCGTTCGATTCCAAGGAGGCATCATGCTCCGTGTCCCCGGAGGCCTGGCCGTCCTCGCCCTGCTGGTCCTCACCGGGTGCGGTGGGGGCGGGGCGGCCCCGTCCCGGACCGTCACCGCCACCACCACGGTCACCGCTGGCGCCACCGGGGAACAGCCGCACGACGACGCGGCGCCGTCCCGCAGGAGCGGGCCTGGCAGCGAACCGCTCAGCGACGTCCGGTCAGCCGCCGGGCGCTGGGTCAGCGAGCCCGGCGGGGCACGGGTCTACCGGGTGGACTTCACCGTGCGCAACAGCACCGACACCACCTCGGACTACGTGATCGCCTTCGAGCTGCTCGACCGACGGGGGGACCGGGTGGCTGACGTCTACGGCGACGTCAGCTCGCTCGCGGCCGGCCAGACGGCCAGGGGGACGGCCCAGCACCACCCGGAACACGACGCCGGCGGCGCCAGCGCGGAAGCCACCCGGGTGCGCGCGGTGCGGGTGGAACGGTTCCCCTCCGGCAACCGCTGACCGCGGTGACGCGGCGGGCGGTTCACAGCCGGTTCACCCCGGTGACCCGGACCACCGCACGGCCCTCCTCGTCCGAGGCGGTCAGGTCCACCTCGGCGGTGATCCCCCAGTCGCGGTCCCCGGCGGGGTCGTCGAAGACCTGCCGCACCACCCACGCTCCGGGCTGCTCGTCGATCAACAGCATCCGCGGACCCCGGGCGTTCGGCCCCGTGCCCAGGTCGTCGTGCTCCTCCCAGTAGGGGGCCATCGCGTCCGCCCAGGTGTCCGCGTCCCACCCGTCGTCCTGGCTCACCTCGGCCAGCTCGGCGTAGCGCTCCAGGGCCGCCAGCTCCACCCGGCGGAACATCGCGTTGCGCACCAGCACCCGGAACGCCCGCTCGTTCGCGGTGACCGGGGCCGGGCGGTCGTCGGGCACCTGGGCGTCCGCCGGCTCGTCCTGCGGGTTGGCCAACTGCTCCCACTCGTCCAGCAGGCTGGAGTCCACCTGGCGCACCAACTCGCCCAGCCACTCGATGAGGTCCTTCAGGTCGTCGCTCTTGGCGTCCTCCGGAACGGTGTGCTGCAGGGCCTTGTACGCGCTGGCCAGGTAGCGCAGCACGATCCCCTCCGCCCGGGCCAGCTCGTACAGACCGACGTACTCGGTGAACGTCAGCGCCCGCTCGTACAGGTCGCGGGCGACCGACTTGGGGCTGAGCGGATGGTCGCCCACCCACGGGTGTCCCTTGCGGTAGACGCCGTACGCGTGGAACAGCAGGTCCTCCAGGGGCCTGGGGTAGCTGATGTCCTGGAGCTTGGCCATCCTCTCCTCGTACTCCACCCCGTCGGCCTTCATCTGGGCGACGGCCTCCCCGCGGGCCTTGTTCTCCTGGGCGGCGAGGATCTGCCGGGGGTCGTCGAGGGTGGACTCCACCACCGACAGCACGTCCAGCGCGTACGTCGGGGACTCCCGGTCCAGCAGCTCGAACGCGGCCAGGGCGAACGTGGACAGGGGCTGGGTGAGGGCGAAGTCCGACTGGAGGTCCACCGTCAGCCGGACGATCCTGCCGTGGTCGTCCGGTGTGTCCAGGCGCTCCACCACCCCGCCGGCCAACAGCGACCGGTAGATCGCGATGGCCCGGCGGATGTGCCGGAGTTGGGCGCGGCGGTCCTCGTGGTTGTCCTCGAGCAGCCGGCGCATCGCCTCGAAGGCGTTGCCCGGCCGGGCGATCACCGAGAGCAGCATGGCGTGACTGACCCGGAAACGCGAGGTCAGCGGCTCGGGGCTGGCAGCGATGAGCCTCTCGAAGGTCTGTTGGCTCCAGTTGACCGAGCCCTCCGGCGCCTTCTTCCGCACCACCTTGCGCCGCTTCTTCGGGTCGTCCCCCGCCTTCGCCAGCGCCTTCTCGTTCTCGATCACGTGCTCCGGCGCCTGCGCCACCACCAGACCGGAGGTGTCGTAACCAGCCCGCCCCGCGCGGCCGGCGATCTGGTGGAACTCCCGGGCCCGCAGCAGCCGCACGCGGGAGCCGTCGTACTTGCTCAGCGCGGTGAACAACACGGTCCGGATCGGCACGTTGACCCCCACGCCCAGGGTGTCGGTGCCGCAGATCACCTTCAGCAGCCCGGCCTGCGCCAGCCGCTCCACCAGCCTGCGGTACTTGGGCAGCATCCCGGCGTGGTGCACCCCGATGCCGTGCCGCACCAGGCGGGACAGGTTCCGGCCGAACCTGGTGGTGAACCGGAACCTGCCGATCAGTTCGGCGATGGCGTCCTTCTCCGCCCGGGTGCACATGTTGATGCTCATGAGCGACTGGGCGCGCTCCATCGCTGACGCCTGGGTGAAGTGCACGATGTACACCGGTGCCTGCCGGGTTTCGAGCAGCTCCTGGAGTGTCTCGTGCAGCGGGGTCGTCCGGTACTCGTACGCCAACGGGACCGGCCTGGTCGCCGACCGGACCACCGTGGTGGGGCGGCCGGTGCGCCGGGTCAGGTCCCGCTCGAAGCGCTCCACGTCCCCGAGGGTCGCCGACATCAGCAGGAACTGCGCGTGCGGCAGTTCCAGCAGCGGGATCTGCCAGGCCCAGCCCCGGTCCGGCTCGGCGTAGAAGTGGAACTCGTCCATCACGACCTGGCCGACGTCGGCCCGCTCGCCGTCCCGCAGGGCGATGCTGGCCAGCACCTCCGCGGTGCAGCAGATGATGTCCGCGGTCGGGTTGACGCTGGCGTCGCCGGTCATCATCCCGACGCGCTCGGTGCCGAACACCTTGACCAGGTCGAAGAACTTCTCCGACACCAGGGCCTTGATCGGGGCCGTGTAGAAGGTACGGCGACCGTCCGCCAGGGCCGCGAAGTGGGCCCCCGCGGCGACCAGGCTCTTCCCGGAACCCGTCGGTGTGCTCAGGATCACGTTGGACCCCGACACCACCTCGATCAACGCCTCCTCCTGGGCGGGATACAGGGTGATCCCGCCGTCTCTGGCCCAGGAGGAGAAGGCGTCGAACAGGGCGTCGGGGTCCGGGCTGTCTGGCAACCGGTCGATGAGGCTCACACTCCCCATAGTGCCTGCCGAGCCCCGGATGATCGAACGTGTCGGCCAGCCGGCTAGCCTTGCCCTCGCCGGACCGGGGGGTTCGGGCGCACCTGGGGGGGAAACGACGATGATGGGGCCCGCGCACTCGCTGTCCGGGGCCACCGCGTGGCTGGTCGTCGGGGCGGTGACCGAGGCGGCGGGGGAGCCGATGCCCTGGCCGGTGCTGCTGATCGGGGCGATCATCTGCGCCGGTGCGGCGCTCGCCCCCGACCTGGACCACAAGGCGGCGACGATATCCCGGTCCTTCGGACCGGTGTCCAAGGTGGCCTGCGGGGTCGTCGACAAGCTCTCCTACGGCGTCTACCGGGCGACCCGCAAGACCGGGGACCCCCGGCGCTCCGGCGGGCACCGCACCCTCACCCACACCTGGGTGTGGGCGGCGCTGCTCGGGGCCGGCACCTCGGCGCTGGCGGTCCTCGGGGGACGCTGGGCGGTGCTGGTGGTGCTCTTCGTGCACATGGTGCTCGCCATCGAGGGGCTGCTGTGGCGTCAGGCACGGGCCTCCAGCGACGTCCTGGTGTGGCTGCTCGGCGCGGCCAGCACCTACGTCATGTCCGACGTGCTCGTCGAGGACGGCGCGGACTGGCTCTTCACCGACCCGGGGCAGGAGTACCTGTGGCTGGGCCTCCCGGTGGCGCTCGGGGTGCTGGTGCACTGCGTCGGTGACGCACTGACCATCTCGGGGTGCCCGATCCTTTGGCCGATACCGATCGGTCGCAAACGCTGGTACCCGCTGGGCCCGCCCCGCGCGATGCGGTTCCGCGCCGGCGCCTGGGTGGAGAACAAGGTCCTGATGCCGGCCTTCCTGGTGGTCGGCGGGGTCAGCGGGGCCGGCGCGCTCGGCATCCTGTACTGACGCCACCCACCCGCGCACGCCGAACGCGCCGGCCCCACCGACCTCCGTGTCCGACCCGGCGTCACCGGGGTTCGATGAACGGGTGGTTGAGGTGCGCCGTGGCCAACAGCGCCCGGCGCTCCCGGGCCAGCTCCAACAGGGCCAGGCGGCTGCGACGGGCCGTCGCGGGGTCCGCCTCGAGGGCGTAACTCACCTCGGGGGCCGCCAGTTGCACGGCGTGCACCAGGACGTCACCGGTGATCAGGATCCGCCGGCGCCCGCCCTCGACCAACACCGACTGGTGTCCCACGGTGTGACCGGGGGTCGGCAACAGCGTCAGGCTCCCGCCGGCCGCGGGGACGCGCACCCGGCCCTGCACCTCGTGCAGTTGCCCGGCCCGCCGCAGCGGATCGACCACGTAGCTGATCGACGAGGAGCCAGCGTCCAACGACGCGACCTCGGCGTGCTGCACCACGTAGCGGGCGTCGGGGAACATCGGGGTGCCGTCGGGCAGCACGGCCCAGCCGTAGTGGTCCTCGTGCAGGTGCGTCAGCACCACCCGTTCCACGTCGGACACCGCTATGCCCACCTCGGACAGCGCGTCGGGCAGTCGTCCCGGCACCGGCGCCCAGCTCGACGCCGGGCTGCCCTCGGGGCCGACGCCGGTGTCCACCAGGGTGACCCGGCCGCCGGGGCGGCGGACCGCGAAGCACCGGAAGACGAGGTTCCAGCCGTCGTCGGGCCCGAACGCGGCCGGGTCGAGACGCTTCGCCCGCGCCCAGTCGTCCGTGGTGGCGTCGGGGAACGCGGCGGCGCTCTTCCAGGGGAACGGTCCGGCGGCGTCGAGCAGGGCGAGCACCTCGAGA
Source organism: Wenjunlia vitaminophila DSM 41686 (assembly GCF_000380165.1). Classification (GTDB taxonomy): domain Bacteria; phylum Actinomycetota; class Actinomycetes; order Streptomycetales; family Streptomycetaceae; genus Wenjunlia; species Wenjunlia vitaminophila. Next base: position 142,200 of record NZ_KB904691.1, on the reverse strand, counting down.
CCGCCGTGGGAACGCGGGAGGGTCCAGGCGGGCAGCGCGGCGACTCCCAGCGCGGCGGCGGAACCGGTCAGCACCCCTCTGCGGGTGCGGTGGCGGGGATAGGTGGGGTTGCTCATCTCGGCCTCCAGCATCGTGGTCGTGCGTCGCATGCTGGCGCGGCGGACCCAGCGGCCTCTTGTACCGTCTTGTCCGACGGCGGACGCGTGGCACAAGCCGGACGGACGGGGGCGGCGAATGACGGTGCACCGACGGACCCTGCTGCGGGACGACGACCTGTACCTGGCCGACGTGGACTGCGCCGGCCCTCCCCACGGGTGGAGCGAGACCCGGCCGGCGACGGTCTTCGGACTCGTCCTGGTCCGCCGGGGCATGGTGCTGGCCAGGGCCGAGGGCGTCACCCAGGTCATGGACCCGGCCACCGTCTTCGTCGAACGGCTCGGCACCGAGCAGCAGTTCGCGCATCCGTACGGGGGTGACACCTACACGGAGATCGTGCTGTCCGAGCCGCTGCTCGCCGGCATGCTCGGCGGCGACCCCACCGCGCCCGCCGGGTTCGCGCTGGCCACCCCCGCCGCCGCGCTGGCCCAGCGGCTGCTGCTCACCCGGGCGCGGGGCCACGCCGACGCCTTCGAGCTCACCGAGCGCACCGTCGCCCTGGCCGGCCAGGTCCTCGCCGGCCTCGCCCCACGGCGGGCGGCGAGCGGGGCGCCGGCGACCGACGCCGCCCGGCGCCGCCTCGTCGATCAGGCACGGGCGGCGCTGGCGCAGGACTGGCAGGTGGGCCTCACCGAACTCGGGCGCCGGCTGGGCTGCTCGCCGTACCACCTCAGCCGGACCTTCCGGGCCGTCACCGGTGTCACGCTCAGCCAGTACCGCACCCGGCTGCGGGTCGCCGCGGCCCTGGAACGGCTGCTCGAGGGCGAACCGGACCTCGCGGCCCTCGCCACGGACACCGGGTTCTACGACCAGGCCCACATGAGCCGGGTGCTGCGTGCGGAGACGGGGCTGCCCCCCGGCCGGCTCCGTGCCCTGCTCGGCCGTCCAGGGGGCCGGTGAGCGGGCCGTTGGGCCGCGGACCGGCCCGCCGTGTCCTTCCGGCGCCGACCACCGGGGCGGTTGCTCCCCGCGTCCCCGCGTCCCCGCGTGCCCGTCGCGGCACGACCCTGGCACCGGCGAAGGCGAGCAGGGCGGGGATGAGGGTGAGGGCGTCCAGGGCGGCGAAGACCACCGCGGAGCCCGCGGTGCCCACGGCCAGCCCGGCGGCGTCCCCGCGTTCGCGGCCCTCGGCCAGCTCGGAGCGGTAGCGGGAGACGATGAACAGCGCGTGGTCGATGCCGACCGCCAGGCCGATCACCATCGCGAGGCTGCCCCTACGCCGCCCACAGATGGAACGGCGACGTTTCATCTGTGGGCGGCGCAGCGTGCCGGGGCCAGGAGCCCGCCCGGGCCGGCGTGGACTCAGGCCTCCAGCGCCCCCGCGCGGCCCACCAGGCCGTCCCCGCCCGGTTCCGCCCGGTCCAGGTCGCGTTCCGCGGCGCCCCCGTCCCGTTCTGCCCGGTCCCCGTGCCAGGACCGCCACAGCGCCGCGTAGGCGCCGCCGTCCGCCACCAGTTGCTGGTGACTGCCCAGCTCCACGATCCGGCCGTCCTCCACCACAGCGATCAGGTCCGCGTCGTGCGCGGTGTGCAACCGGTGCGCGATGGCCACCACCGTGCGGTCCTCGAGCACCCGGGCCAGCGAACGTTCCAGGTGACGAGCGGCCCTGGGGTCCAGCAGTGACGTGGCCTCGTCGAGGACGAGCGTGTGGGGATCGGCGAGGACCAGCCGGGCCAGGGCCACCTGCTGGGCCTGCGCCGGCGTCAGCGCCACCCCGCCGGAACCCACCTCGGTGTCGAGGCCCTCCGGGAACGCCTCGGCCCAGGCGTGGGCGTCCACCGCCCGCAGGGCCGCCCACAGCTCGGCGTCACCCGCGTCGGTCCTCGCCAGCAGCAGGTTGTCCCGGAGCGACCCCACGAACACGTGGTGCTCCTGGTTGACCAGGGCGACGTGGCTGCGCACCCGCTCGGCCGGCATCTCGGACAGTGCCGCCCCGCCGAGCGTCACCGCGCCGGCGCGGGGCGCGTAGATCCCGGCCAGCAACCGCCCCAGCGTGGACTTGCCCGCGCCCGAAGGACCCACCAGCGCCATCCGCGTCCCCGGCCGCACCGTCAGGCTCACCCCGTGCAGCACGTCGTTGTCCCGCTGGTAGCCGAAGCGGACCCGGTCGGCGAGCACGGTCCGCCCGGCAGGGGTCACCCGGTCGTCCCCGGACCCCGCGGGCACCTCCCGCACCCCCACCAGCCGGGCCAGCGAGACCTGGGCCACCTGCAACTCGTCGTACCAGCGCAACAGCATGTTCACCGGATCGACCAGCATCTGGATGTACAGCGTTCCCGTGGTCAGCTCCCCCACGGTGATCCAGCCGCGGAGCACCATGGCACCGCCGATCGTCAACACCGCGGCGAGGGCCACCGTGTGGGTGGCGTTGACCACCGGGAACAACACCATGCGCAGCCACAGGGTGAACCGCTCCCAGGCCACCCACTGGCCGATCCGCCGGTCGCTCAGCGCCACCCGCTGCCCGCCCAGGCGGTGCGCCTCGATGCTCCGCCCCGCGTCCACCGTCTCGGCCAGCGCCGCCGCCACCGCGGCGTACCCGGCCGCCTCCGACCGGTACGCCGACGGCCCCCGCTTGAAGTACCACCGGCACCCGACCAGCAGGATCGGCACCGCCACCAGCGACGCCAGGGCCAGCGGGGGAGCGGTCACCGCCAGCGCTCCGAGCAGCAACCCCGTCCAGACCACCGCGATGGACAACTGCGGGACCGCCTCGCGCATCGCGTTGGACAGCCGGTCCACGTCCGTGGTGATCCTGGACAGCAGGTCCCCGGTCCCCGCCCGCTCCAGCACGCTCGGCGGCAGCGCCACCGACCGCACCAGGAAGTCCTCCCGCAGGTCGGCGAGCATCCGTTCGCCGAGCACCGCTCCGCGCAGCCGCGTCAGCCGCACGAACACCGCCTGGACCACCAGCGCGGCGGCGAACACGGCGACCGTGCGCTCCACGGGGAGGTCCTCGGCGCCGGACGCCAGGTCGTTCACCAGGTCGCCGAGGAGGAAGGGACCCACCATGGAGGCCACCGAGGCCACCGAGTTGACCACGATCAGGACGACGAAGGCCCTGTGGTGCCGCCTGCCCAGCTCACGGACGTAGGACCGCACCGTCCTCGGTGAGCCGACCGGCAGCCGGTCGGCCTCCTGCGGCGCCGCGGGATCGTGGTCAGGCCGTTTCACGCGGACTCCTCGTGTGGTCGTCGGAAGCGGTGTCCTCCACGCGGGTCACCACCGACCGGTAGCCCCGGTGGGTGCGCAGCAGGTCCTGGTGGCGCCCGGCGGCGACCACCTCGCCCTCCGGCACGAACACCACCCGCTCGGCCAGGCCGAGCAGCAGCGGGCTCGAGGTGAACACCACCGTGGTGCGCCCCTCCCGAAGTGTCCGCAGCCCGCGGGCGATCCGCGCCTCGGTGTGCGCGTCCACCGCGCTCGTGGGTTCGTCGAGGACCAGCACCGGCGGGTCCACCACCAGCGAACGGGCCAGCGCCAGCCGCTGCCGCTGCCCCCCGGACAGCGACCTGCCGCGTTCGGTCAGCCGGGCCCCCATGGCGTCCCGCTCCCCGGCCGCGGCCCCCGCGTCCGGGCCGGGCAGGGTCCGCGCCAGGACCGAGAGCACGTCGGCGCACTCCGCCGCGGCCAGTGCGGCCTGCGGTGTCACCGCCCCCGAGGAGGGCACGTCCAGCAGGTCGCGCAACGTCCCGGACAGCAGCACCGGGTCCTTGTCCTGGACCAGCACCGCGGTCCGTGCCGTCTCCAACGGGACCCGGTCCAGGGCCACCCCGCCCAGCAGCGGCGAGGCGGCGCCCGCGCCGTCCGGGCTGTGCCCGCCGAGCCGGTCCGCCAGCCGCCCGGCGGTGTCCGGGTCGCCGCAGACCACCGCGGTGAACGAACCGGCCGGCACGGTCAGCCCCGAGGTAGGGTCCACGAGGTCGCCCCCGGCGAACGCCTCGACCTCCGGCACCCCGTCGGCGACGTCCACCTCGGTGTCCCGGCGCAGGGACAGCACCCGGGCGGCCCGCGTCGCCGAGGTCCTGGAGAACGTCCAGGCCATCGCGATCTCCTCGAACATGCGCAGCGGCAGGAGGAGGTAGGCGATGCACCCGTAGGCGGTCACCAGGTCACCCACCGAGATCCTGCCGTCGGAGGCCAGCCGCACCCCGTACCAGACCACCCCGACCAGGAAGAGACCCGGCAGCGCCACCTGGATCGCCGCGATCAGCGACCACATCCGGGCGCTGCGCACGGCCGCCGCCCGCACCTCCTGCGAGGCGTCGCGGTAACGCCGCAGGAACAGGTCCTCACCGCCGATGCCGCGCAGCACCCGCAGCCCGGCCACCGTGTCCGCGGCCAGCTCCGTCGCCCGTCCTGCCTTCTCCCGCTGGTCGTCGGCGCGGCGCTGGGCCGGCGGCAGCAACGGCAGCACGGCCAGGGTGAGCACCGGAAGCGCCACGGCCACCGCGAGGCCCAGCACCGGCTGGAAGACCAGGAGGGCGACCACCAGGCCGACACAGGCCAGGACGGCCGCCGCGAACCTGGCCAGGGCCTCCACGAACCAGCCGATCTTCTCCACGTCGCCGGTGCTCACCGCGACCACCTCGCCCGCGGCGACCCTCCGGGTCAGCACCGAGCCCAGCTCGGCGGCCTTGCGGGCCAGGAGCTGCTGCACCCGGGTGGCGGCGGTGATCCAGTTGGTGACGGCGGCCCAGTGACCGAGCGAGTCGGAGACGGCGATCACCGCGCCGAGCGCCAGGGTCAGGCACCCCGCGACGACGATGCGCGACCCCGACCCGTCCACCGCGGCCTGCACGCCGAGACCCACCAGGGCCGGAACCCCTGCCAGCGCGCCGGTGTACAGGGTGAACCAGAACATCGCCAGGACCTGCCCGCGCACCTGGTTCCGCCCCAGCCACAGCAGGAACCGGAATCCGGAACGGGTGTCGGGAACGCCCGGGTCGGCGTGGGGCAGGTTGCGCAGTGACATGACGTCCCAAAACGGGTCGGCCGGGTCTGACGACGCCCGGGTTGGAGGTCCGGTGAGGCATGGGAACCGGTCGGGATGCGGAGCCGTGTCAGGGTGGCGAAAACACGGGGCGGCGTCAAAGGGTTTTCCCCCACCGGACCACGTCCCGCGCCCGCCGTGCCGGACCCACGACCCGGGTTCGCGCTCCCGGTTCACGAGCGGGGGCGGCGCACCGGCCGCGCGAACGCGGCCGTGCCGGTCCACCCGTTCAGTGGTCCAGCAGGACGACCTCCAGGGTGCGGGGCCCGTGCACGCCCTCGACCCGGTTCAGCTCGATGTCGCTGGTCGCGGACGGACCGGATATCCAGGTCAGGGGGCGGGTCGCGGACAGCGCCGCGACACCGAGCGGCACCGAGGCCACCACCTGTTCCGGGCGCACCACGCACAGGTGGTGGTCGGGCACGAGGGTGAGCAGCCGACGGCCCTGCCCAGGGCCGGCGTCCAGCACGATGGTGCCCGTCTCCGCGATGGCGACCGCGCAGCCGGTCACCACGCTGTCCAGCCGGTCCAGCCGCTGCGCCGTCAACGTGCCGTCGTCCGTCACGAACTCCACCCCGTCGGCGGCGGGGAGCCATGCCGGGGGCAGTCCCTCGGGGACCGCGACGGTGCTCGCCCCGCGGTCCCGCAACACGCGGGCCACCAGCTCGGGCAGCTCCTGCTCGGTGGCGGGACGGTGCACCACCGCGCCGTAGTCGACGAGGCGCTCCGCCAGCAGGTCGGCGACGACCCCGGGGTCCGGGTCGGTGTGGGAACGCAGGTAGTCCCGCGGGACCGGGACGTCCTCCGGCAGCTCGTCCCGCGGCACGTCGGCGAGCGCGGCGCGCACCCTGGCCAGGACCACCTCACGACTGGACTTCACCGCTCCTCCTCCTGGGTGCGCCGCCACCAGTCGCGGAAGGACTCCGCGGGGACCTGCGGGGTGTCCCTGGTGTCGGTCCACGCGGCGCCGGGACCCGGCAGCCGCTTCGGGTGCAGACGTCGGGTTCGTGCCGCCATCCGCTGGGCGCGGCGCAGCCGGTCCGGGTCCTGCAACACCCAACGGGCCGCCCGCATGGCCGCGCGTTCGCCCAGGTGTCCGCGACTCCGTTCCACGACCCGCTCCCGCAGGTGCACCAGGACCTCGGGGATGTCGATGGCCACGGGACAGACCTCGTAACAGGCACCGCAGAGCGACGAGGCGTACGGCAGGGAGGCGTCCAGCGCGCTGGCGATGCCCCGGAGTTGCGGGGTGAGGATGGCACCGATCGGCCCCGGGTACGCGGAGCCGTAGGCGTGGCCACCGGCCCGCTCGTAGACCGGGCACACGTTCAGGCAGGCCGAACAGCGGATGCAGCGCAGCGCCTGGCGGCCCACCTCGTCGGCGAGGGTGGCGGTGCGCCCGTTGTCCAGCAGTACCAGGTGGAACTGGCGCGGTCCGTCGCCCTCGGTGCACCCGGTCCAGGTCGATGTGTAGGGGTTCATCCGCTCGGCGGTCGAGGAACGGGGCAGCAACTGCAGGTACACCTCGAGGTCCTGCCAGGTCGGCACCACCTTCTCGATGCCGACCACGGAGATCAGGGTCTCCGGCAGGGTCAGGCACATCCGGCCGTTGCCCTCGGACTCCACCACCACCAGGGTGCCGGTCTCGGCGACCATGAAGTTGGCGCCGGAGACGGCGACCTTGGCGGTGAGGAACCTCTCCCGTAGGTGCAGCCGGGCCGCTTCGGCCAGGTCGCCCGGGCGGTCGGTGAGTCCTTCGGGCGCCGGACGGCCCCAGCGGCCCATCGCCTGCCGGAAGATGTCCCGGATCTCCGCGCGGTTGCGGTGGATCGCCGGCACCAGGATGTGGGACGGACGGTCGTCACCGAGCTGCACGATGAGTTCGGCGAGGTCCGTCTCGTAGGCGGTGATCCCGGCGTCGGCCAGCGCCTCGTTGAGTCCGATCTCCTGGGTCGCCATGGACTTGACCTTGACCACGTCGGTCTCGCCGGTCGCCCGCACCAGTTCGGTCACGATGCGGTTGGCCTCGGCGGCGTCGCTCGCCCAGTGCACCTGGCCGCCCGCCCTGGTGACCGCGATCTCGAGCTCGACCAGGTAGTGGTCCAGGTGGCGCAGGGTGCGGTCCTTGATGGCGGCCCCGGCGGCCCGCAGCTCGGCCCAGTCGGCGAGTTCGGCGACCGCGTGGGCGCGCTTGTCCCGGATGGTGTGGGTGGCGTTCCGCAGGTTGTGCCGCAACTGGGCGTCGCGGGTGGCGGACTCCGCGGTCGTGGGAAACGCGGGCATGCCCAGGGAAACGACGCTCACGCCAGGCTCCTTGTCGCCCGCGACCAGCTCGTGCCGTGCGGGTCGTCCTCCGTTCGGGCCAGGATCTCCGCCAGGTGCAGGGTGCGCACCCCCGAGTGCTGCCGCCGCAGGGCGCCGTCCAGGTGCATCAGGCACGAGTTGTCGGCGGCGCACAGCACCTCGGCTCCGGTGTCCGCGGCGTGCCTGAGCTTGTCCGAGCACATCGCGGCGGACACCGCGGAGTTCTTCAGGGCAAACGTTCCGCCGAAGCCGCAGCACTCGTCCGCGCCCGGCAACTCCACCAGGTCCAGGCCCCGCACCGCGCGCAGCAGCCGGGTCGGGCGGTCGCCGACCTTCAGCAGCCGTAGGCTGTGGCAGGTGGGGTGGTACGTCACCCGGTGCGGGAAGTAGGCCCCCACGTCGGTCACCCCCAGCACGTCCACCAGGAACTCCGACAGCTCGTACACCTTCGGTGCCACCGCGTCCACCCGTTCCGGGTCCACCCGCCCGGAGGACCGCCGGGCCACCCGGGGATGGATGTCCCGGACCATCCCGGCGCACGACCCGGACGGGGCCACCACGGCGTCGTAGTCGGCGAACGTCTCCGCGAAGTCCCGCACCAGCGGTTCCGCCTGGTGCCGGTAACCGGTGTTGTAGTGCATCTGGCCGCAGCAGGTCTGTTGGGACGGGAACTCCACGTCAACGCCGAGACGGCGCAGCAGCGTGACCGTCGCCTGCCCCGTACGGGGGTACAGCGTGTCGTTGACGCAGGTCACGAAGAGGGCGACACGCATCACGCCTCCTGGCTCGAGGGTGCCCCAGTGGCAATTGAATCGTTCTTATTGACCTTAGCCGCAACCGTGGGCCCAAGCCCAGGGGGGCCTCGACCTCGGCCGCCGGGGGCGATCGGGCGTGACGGACAACAGGCGATGGAATCATAAGATCAGGACACGAAGGGGCAGACAAGGGGGAGACCGCCATGTGGGGCCTGAGTCCCGGCCCGGCCGGGCACACCCGCCGGGGGCGGGAAAAAAGCCACGGCTCGCGCCGGACACGTGCGGCGGTGGCGCTCGCCACGGCGACCCTGCTGGGGGTCGGCCTGGCGGGTTGCGGTGGCCCGGACGGCGGCCCCGCCCGCGACGGGGCCGGGGACCGGACCGCCGGCCCGCACCACGGTCCGGGCACGCCCGGACCGTCCACCGACGCCCGCCAGATTCCGGACCTCGGCCCCCGACTGCGGCAACGGGTCCCGGCGCGGAGCACCCAGGTCGTCGTGGTCCACGGCGGTGACGCCGCGTCCGCCAGCTCCACCGTCACGCTCTACCTCCGCCGGGACGGGGGTTGGCACCGGGCCGAGAGCTGGCCCGCCCACAACGGGAGGCGCGGCTGGACCCGCGAACACCACGAGGGCGACAAGAAGAGCCCGAGCGGTGTGTTCACCCTCAGCGACGCGGGCGGCGTGCTGCCCGACCCCGGAGCCAAGCTGCCCTACACGTCCTCACCGGCGTTCACCCCGCCCGCCACCTGGGCGCCGCGGACCCACCACGACTTCGACCACGTCATCGCCATCGACTACAACCGGGTGCCCGGCACCTCCCCGCTGGACCCCACCCGTCCCCTGGGCCAGGGCCGGGGCGGTGGGATATGGCTCCACCTCGACCACGGCAGCGGCACCTCCGGCTGTGTCAGCGTCTCCCGGGCCGCCATGCGCGAACTGCTGCGCACCCTGGACCCGGCGCAGCACCCGGTGGTGGTGATGGGGGACCGGGAGTTCCTCGCCGAATAGGTCGTCGAGGACCGGGTCACCCGGTCGTCCGGTCCTCACCCGCCCGGTGCCGCCGACGACCGCGCCCGGGGACGGGCGTGCCGCCGACGCCCAGCCCCCGGTCAGCCGGACGCCTCCCGTCAGGCGACCGAGGGCCGCGCCAGCAGGTCGATCACCCCGGTGATGTCCTCCTCGCCGTGTCCCCCGGCCAGCCGCCGCTCCATCAGTGCCAGGTAGGGGACGAGCAGTTCCGAACTCACCTGCTGCTCCTCGGCCGTGCGCAGCAGCGTCGCGCTTCCGGCGACCTGCATGGCGAGATTGGAAACCACGTCCTTGGTGTAGTCGCCGTCCTGGAGTTGGTCCGCTGCCTTGTGCACCCAGGGCGTCATGGCGGTGAGCCAACCGGCGAGCAGGGGCGCGAATTCCCTCGGTGGGACATTGTCCTTTCGAAGGAGCGCAAAGGCGTGTGCGACGCCGGCGAACATCCCCGTCATCGCACTCAGCAGCGCGACGTCGTGAAGCGCCGCGAATCCGGCGTCCGCACCGACGAAGAGAGTGCCGGCCGGAACGGCCAGGACTTCCTGGTGGGTGTCGAAGAGGGTACGTGAACCACTGTAGAAGACATATCCACCGGAGCCCGCCGCGCCTATCATCGGCGGGACCGCCATGATTCCGCCGTCCAGGAAACGCGCCCCGCGCGCCTGTGCCCACTCGGCGCGGGACCGGGCCTGGGCGGGTGTGCCGGTGGTCAGGTTGACCAGGTCCTTCCCCCGCAGGTCCACGCCCGCGAGGGCTTCGCCGACCGTGGAGTCGTCGAGCAGGCACACCACCACCAGGCGGCTCGCGGCGACGGCGTCGGCCGCGGACGCGAAGAGCTCGGCCCCCTGGGCGGCGAGCGGTTGCGCCCGGGAGGGGGTGCGGTTCCACACGGCCAGCGGATGCCCGGCCCCGAGCCAGGAATGGGCGAGCGCCGTCCCCATGGCGCCAGTTCCGAGAAGGGTGAGCGGAGTTCGTGTATCCGTACTGATGTTCATGCAGTTAGGCTGTGCGCGGCCCACGAAACAATCAAGTACGCACTTCCAGGTAAGTGGCTTTCCGAGGGGCGGGCCGACAGGAGGGAACGGCATGGCAACAAGTCGGCGGCCAGGAGCCCATCACTGTGGAATCGACGCGGCCATGGACGTCATCGGCGGGAGATGGAAGGTTTTGGTCCTCTGGGCCCTCAACGAGAAGCCGTCCCGCTTCGGCGAACTGCGTCGGCTGATTCCAGGGGTGACCGAGAAAGTGCTCACCTCCCAGCTCCGGGAGCTGGAGGAGGACGGGATCGTGCACCGGCACGTGTACGACCAGGTCCCTCCCCGCGTCGAGTACTCGCTGACCCCGAGGGGCGTCTCCCTCAACGACGCCCTGGCACCGCTGGGTGCCTGGGGCAGGCAACACCTGCTCGACGGCGAACCGCTGACCGGGACCGGTGCGCGGGTGGGCGCCCACCGGGCCGTGGGGAACGGGTAACGGACCTGCGGGGCCGTCAGGCCAACCCGAGCGACCACCGGAACCCGAGTACCCGGCGTCAGTGTCAGTGCTGGGCCCTACGGTGGTGACACCGGGTCAACCGCGTGGCGAACGGAGGCGATCGTGGGGCAGGGGGCGGCGAGCGCCGGAGCCGGGCGCGCGGTGACGCCCGCGGCCGGGTTCGCCGGGGTCGACTCCGCCTACCGGGCCCTCGGCCCACCGGCCGCCCGCCTCTACCGGCTGCTCGGCCTGTACGCCCAGCCCCGGTTCGAGCCGGCCGTGGCCGCCGCGGCGGTCGAGGCCGGTCCCGCCGTGGTGACGCGGTGCCTCGCCGAGCTGACCCGCGCCGCGTTGCTCGCACCGGCCGACGCCGGCCGGTACCGCATGCCCCCGGTGGTCCGTGACCACGCGGCGGCCGAGGCGCTCCGGCACGAGCCGCCCGCCGCCCGCCGGGCCGCGGTCCGGCGGATGCTCGAGGCCCACCTGCGGCACGTGATCCGCCTCGACGCGTCCGCGGCCCCCGGCAGGTGGCGGCTCGGGCCCCCGGCCGAGGCCCCCGCCGACCGCCGCGGCGGCCGAGCGCTGTACGACCTCCTGGGGGACCGGGGCGGCCAGGAAGCCGCCGTGCGCGCCGCCGAGGAGTACGGCTGCGACACCCTGGTCTGGCAGCTCTGCGAGGCGCTGTGGACGTTCCACGACCGCCTCGGCCAACCCCGGGAGTGGGTGGCGCTGCACCACCGCGGGGTGCGGGCCGCGGCCCGCTGCGCCGATCCCCGGGCCGAGGCCAGGATGCGCGTGCAGACAGGGACCGGCTCCCTGGCACTGGGCCGGTTGGCGCAGGCCGAGGACGAGTTCCGGGGCGCCGCCCGGCTGGACCGCGGCGCCCATCACCCCCGTGGCGAGGCGGCGGCGGTGGAAGGGCTCGGCCTGGTCCGGCTGGGTCAGGGGCGCCCCCAGGACGCCCTCGCCCTGTTCGACGCCGCCGCCGAGCTGGTGCACGGCACCGCGGACCGGCTCGCCCCCGCCGTGCTGGACCGGCACCGCAGCCGCGCCCTCGCGGCCCTCGGCCGGTCCCGGGAGGCAGGGCGGACGCTGGACCGCGCCGTCGCGGCCCTGCGGGCCCTGCCCGACCGCTGCGAGCTGGCGCAGGCCCTGGTGGACCTGGGGGAGCTGCGCCTGGCCGCGGGCAGCCCGGAGCAGGCCCGCGCACCCCTCGACGAGGCCCTGGCCATCCTCCAGGACGAGGGCGCCCGCACCAGGGTTCCCCGGGCCGCCCGGCTCCGCCAGCACTGCGCCGCCCCCGGGCCCCGTGGGCCCGCCCCCCGCTGAGCGGGGCACCCCTCCACCGTTCCCTCCCCCGCCGGCTATGCAAGCGCCGCTGCGCGGCGGCCGGCGGGGCACCTCTCCGTTGCTCCCGGCTCGGTGGCTCCCCGGACCGGGGGCCCGGACGGAGTGGCGTGCGCCCGCCGATCGGGTGGCCGTCCAGCGCCCGGTGTGACGGGGCGTCCGGCCGCTCGCCCCGGCGCGCCGGACCGCGAGACCATGGAGCCATGGCAGAGACCTTCACCTCCCGCACCCTGGACGTCATCACCGGCGCCAGCGAGTCCATCCACGACCTCACCCGGGAGTGCGCGGCGTTCCTGCACGACGTGGCGTCGGGTCGCGACGGGTTGCTGAACGTCTTCACGCCGCACGCCACCGCGGGCATCGCCCTGATCGAGACCGGCTCAGGCAGCGACGACGACCTCCTGGCGGCGCTGCGGGACCTGCTGCCCGCGGACGACCGGTGGAGTCACCGGCACGGCACCCCGGGACACGGGCGGGACCACGTGCTGCCCGCGCTGGTCCCCCCGCACGCCACCCTCCCGGTCGTCCGCGGGGAGCTGGCGCTGGGAACGTGGCAGTCGGTGGTGCTGGTCGACACCAACGTGGACAACCCGCGTCGCCAGGTCAGACTGAGCTTCCTGGGCTGACCGGGCGGGGGGCGCACCGCGACCTCCCGGCCAACCGGCTTCTGTGCGACATCCGAGAGTTCCGCTGAGCCCCGCTGGGTCTCTGCCCACGTGGCCTGGGGTGTTCTGTCACCTTGGGGGTACTTCGAGTCAGTGACGCGACTTCAGGATGGTGCAGTTCTCACTTCGTCCGATCGTCTGCGATCGGGTGAAGTCGAGGAGGCTCGGGTCGGCGCCGATCGACGAGATGAACCGCCCGCGGGGACCCAGGGACGCCGCCCTGCCCGGCCGGCAAGCCCTGGACCACCCGGGGCACCCGCAACCTCACCGCCGAAAATCGATGGCGAACCGGCGGGCACGATGCTGGGATGGCGCGATGCGACATGACGCGTCGACGGTCGTGGACCGGGGCCAGTACCAAGATGCGGTCACGCCCTGGGAGCAGGAAGCCTGGCGAGACGCTGCCCTCGGATGGGCTGAGCGCGAGCTCGCTGCTCGCGGCCTACACGAGACGGGGCAACGGAGCGTGCGGCTACGACCGTGGTCTGTTCTGGTGTGCCTGCCGGTCGAGGGGCACAACGCCGTGTGGTTCAAAGCCAACCCGCCCGCCAGCGCCTTCGAGGCGACGCTGACCTCGGCCCTGGCCCACTGGGTGCCGCAGCACGTGTTGCAACCCCTCGCCGTCGATGTCGACCACGGCTGGTCGCTGCTTCCCCACGGCGGCGAGCTCTTCGGGGACCTGCTCAACCGCAGCCCCGCCGATCCACGGGTCTGGGAGGAGCTCCTGGGCCAGTACGCGAGCATGCAGCGCGCGCTTGCTCCGCACGCTCACGAGATGGAACTGCTCGGTGTCCCCGGCGCGCGCACCACCGCGCTTCCTGACGTCTTCGACCGGGTCGTCGCGGAGAACACCGCACTTCGGCCGGACGACCTCAAGAGACTCCATGAACTCCGGCCGCGCCTGGTGAACTGGTGCACGGAACTTGCCGACGTGGGCATCGCTGACTCCCTCGACCATTCCGACCTGCACGACGGCCAGCTGTTCAACCCAGAGCCAGGCCGATTCATATTCTTCGACTGGGGCGACGCCGCGGTCTCCCACCCCTTCTGCAGCTTCCCGGTCGCGGCCCGGGCAGCCAGTGCACGATACGGCTCCGAAGTTCTGCCACGGCTCCGGGACGCCTACCTGGAACCCTGGACGGGAGGCGGTCGGACGAGCGCGGAACTGCGACGCGCGGTGACCCTGGCGTGGCGACTGAGTGCTCTTGGCCGCGCGTGCTCCTGGGGCCGCCTCTTCCCCGGAGCAACCACAACCACGGGCGCCGCAGAAAGCGCCCACTGGCTGCTGCAACTCTTCACCGAGCCACCGGTGTGAATGTCGGGGCCGCCAGCCACAGCCTGCCGGCCCGCGCTGTTTCTGCCCGGTCGGCATCCTCGTGTTTCACCTGAACCCACGGACGCACCGGCCTGACACACACGGGGAGACCCGTGGGTTCGCGCCGGGGAAGCTCCGGCCCGCCGCCCCCACGGGTCGCAAGCCCGCACGGAACGGGCCTACCTGGTGCATCGCACCAGGTAGGCCCGTTCCGTGCGGGGATACCGCCACCGGCGGCACCACGGACTGTCCTACATGTTGATCATGTGGCCGGCCAGTCCGTGGATCGCGTCCTTCACCGCCTCGCTGAGCGTCGGGTGGGCGTGAACGTTCCGTGCCACCTCGTGGACGGTCAGGTCCCACTGCTGGGCCAGGGTGAGCTCGGGCAGCAGCTCGGTGACCTCCGGGCCGATCATGTGTGCGCCCAGCAGCTCGCCGTGCTTCGCGTCGCTGAGGACCTTCACGAACCCGGTGGTGTCGCCGAACCCGTGGGCCTTGCCGTTCGCCATGAACGGGAACTTCGCGACCTGCACGTCGAAGCCGCGTTCCCGGGCCTGCGCCTCGGTCCAGCCGAAGCTGGCGATCTGCGGCTGGCAGTACGTCGCCCGCGGGATCATCACGTAGTCGAGCTCCATCGTCTCGGCGTCGGCGATGGTCTCGGCCGCGACGACGCCCATCGCCTCGGCGGCGTGCGCCAGCATCAGCTTCGCGGTGACGTCACCGATGGCGAAGATGTGCGGCACGCTGGTGCGGCCCCGGCCGTCCACGTCGATGGCGCCCCGCTCGGTGAGCCGCACCCCGGTGTTCTCCAGGCCGTAGCCCTGCACCTGCGGCTGGAAACCGATGGCCTGCAGGACCTTGTCCGCCTCCAGGACCTGCTGCTGCCCGTCCTTGGTGACGGTGACCCGGACCTTGTCCCCGGAGTCGTCGATGGACTCCACCCGGGTGGAGGTGAGGACGTCGATCCCCAGCCGGCGGTAGCGCTTGGCCAGCTCGGCCGAGATCTCCTCGTCCTCCAGCGGCGCCATCCGGTCGAGGAACTCCACGATGGTGACCTTGACGCCGTAGTTGTGCAGCACGTAGGCGAACTCGATGCCGATGGCGCCGGCCCCCGCGATGACGATGCTCCCGGGCAGGTTGTCCGAGAGGATCTGCTCCTCGTAGGTGACCACGCGCTCGCTCAGCGAGGTGCCGGGCAGCAGCCTGGCCGAGGCGCCGGTGGCGATGATGCAGTGAGCGAAGGTGACCGTCTCGCTGCTGCCGTCCTTGCGCGTCACCGTCATGGTGTTCGCGTCGGTGAAGCTCCCCCGGCCCTCGAACTGGGTGATCTTGTTCTTCTTCATCAGGAACTGGACACCCTTGGCCCGGCCGTCGGCCACCCGGCGGCTGCGCTGGAACGCCTCGCCGTAGTCGAAGCTGACCTGGCCATCGACCCGAATCCCGTAGGTCTTCGCCTCCTGGGTGAAGATGTGCGCCAACTCCGCGTTGCGCAGCAGCGCCTTCGACGGGATGCAGCCCACGTTCAGGCAGACCCCGCCCCAGTAGCGTTCTTCGACGATGGCTGTGCTCAGCCCCAGTTGAGCGGCCCGGATCGCGGCGACGTACCCACCGGGGCCCGCGCCGAGGACGACGACATCAAAGTGTGTACCCACGCGCTGAACCGTAGCAAAGCGCTGGTCCGCCCCGTTGCGCCGGTTCACCCCCTGGCGATCCCCGCCCCCCGGGCGGGGTCCACCGGGCCGCGGGTGATCCAGTCGTGGGCGGCCCGGGGGTCGAACGCCCGGTGTCCTTCGTGCACCAGCAGCCCCGCCGTGGCGAACGCCGGGTCGTCCGCCTGCTCGGGGAGGTACGGCACGGCCAGGCAGCGCATCCCGGCCCGGTGCGCGGCCCGTGCTCCCGGCGGGGCGTCCTCGACCACCACGCACTCCCGCGGGGCGACGCCGAGCCGCCGTGCCGCCTCCAGGAACACGTCCGGGGCCGGCTTGCCCCGCTCCACCTCCTCCGCGGAGACCCGGCACGGTATCCACGGGCCGAGCCCGGTGGTCCCCAGCACCAGGTCGATGGTGGTCGGGGACGAGCCCGAAGCGACCGCGAGCCGGTGCCCGGCCCCGTGCAACAGCTCGACCAGCGTCCGCATCCCGGGGAAGACCCGGGTGGAGCGCCGGGCCAGCCGCAGGTAACAGTCGTTCTTCTCGGCCAGCAGCACGTCCACGGGGGTGCCGAGGCCGTGTTCCGCACGGAGCGCGTCCAGGGTCTCCCGGGTGCCGATGCCGATGAAGTCGGTGTGGCGTTCCCACGTGAAGCCGTGGACGCCGTGCGCGGCGAGCACCTGCCGGGTCGCCTCGAAGTAGTTGGGTTCGCTGTCCACCAGGGTGCCGTCGAGGTCGAAGATGACCGCGGGGAGTGCGTGGTTCACGGGTACCAGCCTGGCACCCTACGGCCGGCCCCGGACAGCCGGCCCCCGGCGGCGGGGGGCCGCCCGGCTGCCGCCCCGCGGGTCCGGTGCGGGATGCTTGCGGAAGGGCAGCCGGGCGCGGGCCGGCGTTGCCGGGGAACGGGTGAGGGCCAGGAGCGAGCGGAGGCGGACGACAGTGGTTGGGCGGTCCAGCGCGGGAAGGTTCGCGTACATCGGGTCCTACACCTCGTCCGGCGGCGCGGGCATCACCGTGGCCGCCGTGGACGAGGACACGGGTGCGTTGCGGGCGGCGGGAGGCAGCGACGCCGAGGCCGATCCGTCGTTCCTGGCACTGTCCCCCGACCGCGGCACCCTGTACTGCGTGTCCGAGACCCCGCGGGGCGCGGTCGGCGCGTTCCGGGCGGGGCACCCCGGGCAGCTCGAACGGCTCGGCCGAGGACCGGTGGCGGGCGATCGGCCCACCCACCTCTCGCTGACCCCGGGCGGACGGGCGGTGCTCACCGCGAACTACGGCTCCGGCAGCGTCAGCGTCCTGCCCCTCGGCGACGACGGGCGGCCCGGCCCGGTGGCGGGCGTGCTCCACCACCACGGCACCGGGCCGGTCCTGGACCGCCAGGACGGTCCGCACGCCCACCAGGTGGTGACCGACCCCTCGGGCCGCTGGGCCCTCGCCGTGGACCTGGGCACCGACGGTGTCCACGTGTACCAGCTCGGCGCGACCGGGGTGTCGCTGCGCCCGCACGACGTCCTGGTGACGGCTCCCGGACGAGGACCGCGCCACCTGGTGTTCCACCCGGGCGGGCGGATGCTGTACCTGGTCAACGAGTTGACGCCCACGGTCACCGCCTGCGCGTGGGACCCGGTGGCCGGACGGCTCCGGCTGGTGGCTGACGTCCCGTTGGTGCCCGAGGGCGCGGCGGGGGAGCACTTCCCGTCCAACGCGGTGGTCTCGCCCGACGGGCGGTTCCTGCACGTGGCCGACCGGGGAGGGAACACCCTCACCACGTTCGCCGTGACCCCGGCGGGCGAGCTGCTGGAGCCGCTCGCCGTGGTGGACTGCGGCGGGGACTGGCCGCGGCACCTGGCCGCCGACCCGTCCGGGCGACGCCTGTACGTGGCCAACGAGAGGTCGGGGGAGGTGGCCTGGTTCGCCGTGGACCCGGAGACCGGGCTGCCCGAGCAACGGGGCGCCCTGCGGGTGGCCGCCCCGACGTGCGTGGTCTTCGACTGAGCGCGGCCTGGGAGTCCGTTCCGGCCGCTCGCCGTCCCTGAGGGCACGGCGAGCGGCCGGACGACGGCCCGGGGCCGCCGGACCGTGACGGGTCAGCGGGCAGGGGCGCGTAGCTGCGCGGTGTCCAGGCCGAGCGCCGAGGTGTAGCGGTTCAGGACCAGCTTGCCCACCGAGGAGTAGGCGCCCAGCGCCTCGGCGCCCGCGCACTCCGCCTCGGTCGAGGCACCCACCAGCAGTTCGGGGCTGACTTCGGGGCCGATCACGCAGGGCGCCACGGCCAGGCGCTGCGCCCCCGAGGAGCGCAACTGGCCCGCGACGTGCCGCACCGAACCCTCGACGTCCAGCGCCGCGGTCATCACCGGCACCGCGAGCCGCGCGGCCAGCAGCACCCCGGTGATCCCGGCGGCCTCCAGGGCCTCCTCGCCGCCGCGGACGGCCAGGATGATGCCGTCGGCCGCGGTCGCCACCGTGAACAGACGGGCCCGGTCGGCCCGGGCGAGCCCCGCCTCGGAGAGCCGCACGTGCAGGGCCTCGGCGAGCAGCGGGTGCGGCCCGAGGACCTCGGTGAGCCGGGCGGAGGACTGGCTCTCCGTCAGGACCTGGCGGAACCGGCCCAGGAACTCGGCGTCGGGTCCGGCCAGCAGCGGCACCACCACCGCGTCCGGGGCCTGGGCGAGGACCTGATCCAGGGTGGCGTCGGGCTCGTCCCCCGCCGCCTCGAGGAAGCCGAACCGCGCGTCGAGGCCGGGCAGGTCGGCACGGACCAGGCTCACCAGTTCCTCGGCGAGGGCGCGGGCGGAAGCACACGAGGGGCCGGGCACGGCGAGGACGAGCGCCGGGGCGCCTTCCGGCGCCGACAGCGGTTCCGGCCTGCGGTGCCGCCCTGGCTGTCGGGGGCGCGGCATTCGTACGGGCAGACCGTTTCCAGGGCCAGCAGGAGAACTCATGACCGAGGATCGTAGTGGCTGGCTCGTGCCTGGTCGCGCGGCACCCGCCCGGAAGTGCGGCGATGTCGCAAAAGGACTGGCGCGGTGTTACGGGCCGCCAGCGGGAGTGTTCGCCGCGTCACCCGCGTGCGGCCGGGTCGCACCGGTCGATCACCCGGAGCAGCGGGGGCTCCACCGGGAGTCGCAGGGTCCCCTCGGCCACCCCTGCGGCGAGCCGCAGGGCGCCGTGCAGGGGGGCGTTCCCGGCCGGGACGAGCCGGGCCAGCGGACGCGCCTCGGCCAGGTGCGTGCGCACCGGACCGAGCAACAGCTCGCCCATGCCGAACAGACCCCCGGTGTGCGCCACCAGGCAGGGCCGGTCCGCGGGGCAGGCGGCGGCTGCCGCGTCGGCGATGTGACCACCGGCGCGCTGGATGATCGCTGACGCGACCGGGTCGCCGTCGCGGGCGCGGTCCGCCACCCGTGGGGCGAACGACGCCAGCACCGCCGGCCGGTCCGCCCGGGGATAGAGCTGGCCGGGGAGGTCCTGTGGATCGCCGAACTGCGCGCGGGCGGCCTCGAGCAGCGCCGTCGAGCCACCCCGTCGGCCGTCGTGGGCCCGCAGCGCCGCCTCGAGGCCGGCCCTGCCGATCCATGCGCCGCCGCCGCAGTCGCCCAGCAGGTGACCCCAGCCGTCCACCCGCCGCCACCCGCTCAGGTCGGTGCCGAGCGCGATCAGACCGGTGCCCGCGGCGACCACCGCCCCCGGGTGGTCACCGAGCGCTCCGGCGTAGGCCGTCACCGCGTCCGCGGCGAGCACCACCCACCGCGCCCCGAACGCCTCGGTGAAGGCTCCGGGCAGTCTCGTCCGCAGGTCGTCCCCGAGGGTGGCCATGCCGGCGGCACCCACCGCCACGGCGGAGACCGTCCGGGCTCCCGCGGCCGCCAGCAGTTCCCGCGCGGCCGGGAGCACCACGGCGAGGAGCCCCGCGGCGTCGATCCCGGCCCCCGAGGTGCTGATCGGAACGGGCACCTCCCGCCGGAGCGTGGCGCCAGGACCGTCACCCCTGTCGGCCAGCGCCAGCCGCACCCCCGAGCCACCGGAGTCCACGCCGAGGACCCAGCCGTCGCCGGGCCCGTCGCCAGGCGTGCCAGACGTGCCCGCCGCCGTGTCGGAGGCCCCGGTCACGGCAGGCGCCAGTCCACCGGCGGGGCGCCCTGACCGAGCAGCAACTCGTTGGCCCTGCTGAACGGTCGGGAGCCGAAGAACCCGCGGTCGGCCGACATCGGGCTTGGATGCGCCGACTCGATGGCTGGCAGGGGGCCGAGCACGGGGCGCAGGCCACGGGCGTCCCGCCCCCACAGGATCGCCACCAGCGGCTTGTCCCTGGCCACCAGCGCCCGGATGGCCTGCTCGGTGACCTCCTCCCAGCCCTTGGCGCGGTGCGCCGCGGGCCGGCGCGGGGCCGTGGTCAGGACGCGGTTCAGCAGCAGGACCCCCTGCCGGGTCCAGGGCGAGAGGTCACCGTTGGAGGGCGCGGGCAGTCCGAGGTCGGTGGAGTACTCCCGGAAGATGTTGATGAGGCTGCCGGGCAGGGGGCGCACCTCGGGCGCCACGGAGAAGCTCAGCCCCACCGCGTGGCCCGGGGTCGGATAGGGGTCCTGCCCCACGATCAGCGCCTTCACCTCGTCGAACGGCTGTTGGAACGCGCGCAGCACGTTCGGGCCCGCCGGCAGGTAGGTCCGACCCGCGGCGATCTCCGCCCGGAGGAAGTCCCCCATGGCGGTGACGCGGTCGGCCACCGGCTCCAGGGCCTTGGCCCAGCCTGCTTCCACGATCTCACTCAACGGTCGTCCAGCCACGTGGAGTTACTCTAGTCCCGCCGGACCCGGCCCGGGACCCAGTTGTGGATCTTGTTGCTCCACCTGCCGCCACTGCCCCGCGGCCCTGGTGGAGCCGCACTGGATGAGGGGGAACTCAGGGGTCCGTCGGGCCACCCCTGAGCTGCCGCCCCGAGGACGACCCCGACCGCGTCCCGGTGCCTTCCCTGATTCCCGTCTCGCGCGGTTGTGTCCCCGTTCGGCCCGCTGCCACATTCGAGCCGAGGGCAACGCCCGTGACCCAACTCGTCAGACCCTTGAAGAACTCGCGGCCGCCCCGCACATGCGTGGTTCACCCCGCATCCACGCCGCGGTGGCGGGCTGTGTCGGCTGGCCGGAGGAGGTGAACAACCCGCAGCACCGCCTGCGCGTCCCCGAGGCGCCCACGATCCTCATGCTGCATTCGCGGCACGACCCGGCGAACAACTACGCGTGGGCCACCGGTGTGCACCGGCAGACCCGCGGGAGGACCGTCCTGGTGCCGTACGAGGGCGCCGGACACAGCGTCTACGGCCGCAGCGACTGCACACGGGACACCGTGGACGACTACCTCACGGACCTGAAGACCCCACGTGCCGGGAGCAGTTGTGCCGCGGCCGAGGTGAACTGACCGCGCCGTGACGGTGACGTGGGGCTCACGCCGGAGGCGGCACGGTCGCCGACAGCACACCCAACTCCCAGTCCAGCCCGTACCACCGGAACAGCTCGGTCCTGATCCGCGGCAACGGCATCTCCGCCCCGGGCAGCAGCAGCCCGACCACGGCGCCCATCAGCAGGGCGCGCAGCATCGGGTAGTCCTTCTCCGGGTCCTGGACACCGGACCTGGCCAGCGTGTCCTCCATCAACCGTGCCAACCGCTGCTGTTCCGGGCACTGCACGAAGCCGGCGGTGTCCGGGGCGAGGATCGACGCCATGTGGGACCGGAACAGCGTGGGCCGGTCGGTGGCCAGGGCGAGTATGCAGTCGATCAGCCGGGCCAGCAGATCGGGTCCGCAGGCGTCGGGAGGGGCCGCTTCCAGCGCGCCGGCCACCTCCATGTTCATCAGCCGGTGCACGGCTGACTGGAGCAGGTGGCGCTTGCTCGGGAAGTAGTAGGAGACCAGGCCGCGGGCGGCACCCGCGCGTTCAGCGATGTCACCGAGGGTAATTTCGTCGTAACCCCGCTCGCTGACCAGGTCTATTGTCGCTTGGAGCAGGCGCTCGCGCGAGCGGCGCCGCATCTCCTCGTTGACCGATGCGCGACGAGGGGACATGCTTTAACTCCTGCGTTGACTGGCTACCAGCCAATATACTCAGCGCTGGCTTGGGCGGCCCTGCGCGGACGCCTGAGAACGGGAAGGGCGTGGCAATAGGCGACGCGGGGGATCGCCTATTGCGACGCTCCTTCCCCACTCGCAGGGTTCCCCCGGGCGAATCGGGGGACCCGCCACCGGGACGGCCCGTCGTCACAGCGATCCTGTCATGTCGATCGCGGGGCGGGGCAGCCCCGCCAGGGGGAGAACGCCGCGGCGCAGCCGGTGACCACGGCCACCCCGAACAGCCACCCGGCGAACACGTCGGTGAGCCAGTGCACCCCGAGGAACACCCGGGTGAAGCCCACTCCGAGCACGGAGAACACCCCTGCCCCCCACACCGCGGCCCGCCCCGCGCCGCCCCGTGGACCGCACCACGCGTACAGCGCCACCAGCAGCGCGCAGGTCAGCGTCGCGGTCATCACGTGCCCCGAAGGGAACGCCCAGTTGTGCGCCGAGTCCACCGGGTCGGGCCAGTGCGGACGGGGACGCGCCGTCGCCGCCTTCACCGCGCTCTGGAGGCCGAGACCGACCAGTGAGGTGGTGAGCACCCACAGGGCGAGGCGGGCGAGACGCCGCCAGGCGAGGTAGCCGACCACCGCCAGGGTCAGCAACCGCATGGTGATCGGGTCCCACACCCAGTCGGTCAGCACCCGGTTGGTCCTCGTCCACGCGGGATGGCCGACGGCGGCCCGGTGCAGTTCCTGCGCGACGGTGCGGTCCGCGTCGGCCAACGGGCCCCAGCCGCCCTCCACGAGCGCCGTCAGCACCGCGCCGCAGACCAGCAACACGGCGGTGACCGACAGGCACCAGGCGCGGGCCCGGCGGTCACCGACGGCGTCGTTCGCCGCCCCGGACGGGGAGCCGGGCGGCGTGCCCCCGCCGCTCGCGGGATGGGTCACCCGGGCGCCGTTCATGCCATCGCGTGCAGACCCGGCCCGAAGGTGACCAGCAGTGGTGCGGCCGGGACCAACAGGGCGAGGACGGTCAGGCGTACCCGGCTGACCAGGGGCAGCCGGGGCTTGGGGTCCAGGAGGCGGTGCACCCGCACCGGCAGGTGGGTGTGCGGGGGCGGGCACGGCCCGAAAGAGCCCCGGTCCTCGTTGAGCTCGACCAGCGCCAGGGCCGTGGTCAGCCGGCCGTGCCGGCGCGAGGCGGAGTCATCGGCGGCGAGCTCGACGAGCCGGTACACCTGCTCCCGGAACCCGACGAACACCGGGACCTGCCCGAACCCGTTGGCCAGCGCCGACGCGCAGTACTGCAACCAGTGGTGACGGGCCCGTGCGTGCCCCCGTTCGTGGGCGACCACCGCGTCCAGCCGGCGGCCACCCAGCCGGCGCAGCGCCGCGGTGGTGATCACCAGTTGCGGCTCGGGACCCGGCAGCCACCAGGTCTCCGCCCGTTCGCTCTCCAGCACCACCAGGCGTTCGGTCGGCCGGTCGGCTCCCGGACGCCGTGCGTCCAGCTCCGCCGGCAGGACCGGCACCCGTCTGAGCAGCTCCGCCCTGCGCCTGCGGCGGATCGCCCGTGCCGCGCGGACCTCCCGGACCAGCGTCGTCGCGGTACGGGCTCCGCCGAGCGCCAGCAGACCGGCGAAGAGCGCCGCCCACCGCCCGTAGTCGCCGAGCCCGTAGGCGGCCTCCACTCCGGGCGGGGCGAACGCGAAGAGCTGGCCGCGCACGGACTGCCAGGCCGCGGCGGCGCTCAGTGCCAGGGCCGCCACGCAGGCGAGCAGCACGGCGGCCACCACGCACTGCCAGACCCACAGCGCGAGCACCGGCTCGCGCTCCTGCCAGTCGGCACGGGACAGCAGACGGGGGGCGACGGCCGCGACCAGCCCGCCGAAGCACAGCAGCGCGAACAGGACCGTCATGGCCTCACCCTAGGGCGCGGGCTGACCCGCCGGTACGCGACGGACCGGGAAGTGACGTAGACCACGATCTTGGCCGGCCCCTGGCCGACCGGGCCCCGAGCGCCTCCGGGGACACCGCGGACCGGAACAGGTCGGGCGGTTCCCGGTCGGCGGTCCCGGCCCGGCACGGACCGTCGCCGACAGGTCACATCGTGAGCACCATGGCCAGCATGCTGATCCCACGGCAGACCTCGCACGCCGCGGGGTACGCCGGGGCGGGGGCCGCCAGCCGTTCGCCCGGGGCCGCTCCCCCCGAGCCCGGTCGGTCCCCGGTCTCCGGCCGGGCGGACACCAGACGGGTGCCCGCCCAGAGCGCGTATCCGGCGAAGTACACCAGCAGCGCCCCGGTGAGCGGGGGGAGACCGGACGCCCCGCGGTGCCCGGCGTGCCCTCCGCCCTCCGCGGCCACGGCCATCGTCAACGCCGCGTACACCATGGCCGCGGCGCCGAGGGCGTGGTGGGCGTGGTGGGCCCGGTGACCAGCCGCCCGCGCGCGCACGGCCCAGACCGTGGCCGCCACGCCGAACGCGGAGAAGTAGCAGGCGAAGAGCCACGGCCCCCAGGGACGGGTGTCCAGCGCGGTCGGCGGCACCGCCATCAGCGCCATCCCCAGCCCCATCAGGGCCTCGCTGCCCGCGGCCCGGCGAGCGGCACCGGAGCCGGCCGCGGAGGGCCGCCTGAGGAACCGGTGCGCCCCGTACAGGCCGGTGGCGCCGGTGAGCACGACCAGCAGCCAACCGACGAGCGGCGGTCCATGCATGGGCGCGTTCGTCCTTCCAGCTCGGGGCCGTGGTGAGGCTGCCCGAGGACGGCGGCCCGCACGCCGGCGCACGGTGGCAGACGAGGGAGCGTCCGCGACTCCCGGACGCCTCCCGTGGCGTGACGGCCCCGGGCACCGGTCCGGGGGGTCCGGCCGGGACCGGCGCCGTGGCGACCCCGGGCGGGCGGGCTGATCCCCAGTCATTTGCCGTTGGCGGTACGGTCCGTGCAGTTCCTGCGGTCCCGATCGACACAGAGAGAAAGTGGATGATCCGAAGACTCCATCTCGTCGCGCTCGCCACCGCGACGGCTTCCGCCCTGGGTTTGGCCGTGCTCGTCGCCGAACCCGGCTCCACCTCCCAGCCCGGGGACGCGCCGTTCTTCGGCTCCTCGCTGCCGACGAGCGCACCGTCCAAGACCAAGGAGATCGCCCCGGGCGTCACCCTCACCTCACTGGAACTGGGCGCGCGGGACGCCGACGACGTGTGGACCGTCCACGTCGCCCTGCCCGCGACCCCCGACGGCCCGTTCCTGGGCAAGACCATGAGCATCGGCCCGCGGCAGACCGCCGACCGGGTCGCCGACGCCCTGCGGGCCAAGGGCTTCGAGCCGCGCGTCGAGGAGGTCCTCGCGCCGGAGTGGGCGGACCGCCCGGCCGGACACCTGGGCTGGATCGTGCGGGTCGGCCGCTGGGCGGACCAGGCGACCGCGAAGGCCACCCTGGCCCGGGTCAAGGCCGCCGGCTTCACCGCCCAGAACCGCTACACGGCACAGGACGGCACCGACAGTGACGCGCCCCAGAAGGTCCACGTGCTCAGGGTGGACTTCCGTGAGTTCACCGGGTCGGTCGGCGTCGACTTCGGCCCGACCCTCAACGGTGCGGAACGGCTGACGGAACTGGCCTCCGCGGCCGACGCTGTCGCGGGCGTCAACGCGCAGTGGTTCTACAAGGGAGCCCCCGCCGGTCTGTTCGTCCAGGACGGTGAGGTCCTCGGGTCGGCGACCCAGGGGCGTGCCGGCGTCCTGCTCACCCACGGTGGTCGCAAGGCGGACGTCGACACCTACACGGCGCACGTCACGGTCCGGTCCGGCGGCGACACCATGGAGATCGACGGGGTCAACCGAATCCCCGGGGTGATCCAGAACTGCGGCGGGGTGGGCGGGGACCGGCCGACCGAGCGCCCGCAGCACGACCTGGTGTGCACCGACGACAGCGAACTGGTGAGGTTCACCCCCGAGTGGGGCGCTCCGCCGACCGGGACCGGGGCCGAGGTGGTGCTCGACCACACCGGCACGGTGACCGCGGTGAACATGACCCGCGGCGCCGCCGCGCCCGCGGGCGGCTCCACCATCCAGGCCATCGGCGACAGCGCCGACTGGCTGCTGGCCCACGCGCGGGTCGGCACCCGACTGACCGTCACCCAACGCGTCGAGGACAGCCGGGGACACCAGGTGCCGCTCACTCCCGACACCACGATCCTCCAGGTCGGACCGACCCTCGTTCGGGACGGTCGGGTGTCGGTCAACGCCGTCGCCGACGGTCTGCTCCACGAGGGGGGCGACAGGACCCTCACCTACGACTGGGCGATTCGTGCCGCCCCACGGTCGGCGATCGGCGTGGACGAACGGGGTCGGCTGATGCTCGTCGTCGTGGACGGCCGGCAGGCCGGCTACAGCGAGGGCCTGGGCACCACGCAGACCGCTGAGCTGATGCGGCTCCTGGGGGCCAGGGAGGCACTGAACCTCGACGGCGGCGGGTCGTCGGTGATGACCACGGCCGAGGGAGGCGTCGTCAACCGTCCCTCCGACGCGACCGGGGAGCGGAAGCTGGGCAACGCGCTGTTGGTCCTGCCCTGACCCGACCCCGGCCGGGTGCGGACCGCCGCCCGCTGACGTCTCCCGGCGTCCGCGCGGGCGGCGGGTCCGCCCCCCGGGCACGTGTCGGGAGGTGGGGAAGCGCCGGTCCTGAAGGGAGGCGCTGGTCGTAGGGTGAGAGGCGGCCGAAGGCGGCCTCTACCAGGGGAGCCCTGCATGTCGCGGTACTTGATCTCGTTCGATGACGGTGCGATGACCTTCCCCGAGGAGGAGTTGCCCGAGGTGGCCAAGGCCTCGCTCGAGGTGGTGCGTGAGGCCCGGGACGCCGGTGTGTGGGTGTTCGGTGGTGGACTGCAAAGGCAGCGGGCGAGCGTCGTGTCCACCGACGGGACCGTCACCAAGGGCCCGTACCCGGAGACCAAGGCGGTGCTCGGCGGGTTCGCGGTCATCGATGTGCCCTCGCGTGAGGACGCGCTGGAGTGGGCTGCCAAGATCGCTGCCGCGTGCCGCTGTGCGCAGGAGGTGCGGGAGATCATGCCCGACCCCACCGTCTGACCGAGACGGGCCCGCGGGCCCGGTCCGGAACGTGTGACCCTGCGGGACCGGGACGCGGCGGTCCGTGGGAGACACGGGCCTCAGGGTCGGTAGCGGAGGGGGTGGTCCTCGGGGGTCTCGACGATGACGATCCGCACCCCGTCCGGGTCGGTGAGCCACATCTCGATCAGGCCCCACGGCTGTCGGGTGGGTGGCCCCAGCACCTCGATCCCGCGCTCGGCCAGCTCCCGGTGGACGGCCTCGGCGTCGGCCACCTGGAGCCACAGCTCGAGGCCGGGCGCGGGCGGCTCCGGCGACCCGCCCGTCACCTCCAGGAAGCCGCCGCCGAGGAAGAAGACCGTGCCGCGCTGGGAGCCCGTCCCGTACTCGCGGTAGATGGCGAGTCCGAGGCCGTCCCGGTAGAAGGCGCGGGTCCGTTCCAGATCCGTGGGGTGGAGCAGCACCCGGCTGCTGAGAACGTTGACCATCCCGGGACTGTAGGTGCGCGGGGGCGTTCCGGGGAACACCGCCGCGCCGCTCCGCAGGGGTCACCTCCGGGCCGCGGGTGGCCGCGACGGCGTCACCCGGGCCTGCCGGCCATCTCCCTGGTGCCGGCCTCCTCGGCCTCCACCGCCCGTTTGACCTGCGGGAAGTCGGTGGTGCCACCGTCCACGCCAAGCGTCCTGGCCAGCAGCAGGTCCCGGGGGGTGTTCACCACCCAGGACACGACCGCGATGTCCCTGGCGTGCAGCCGTTCCACGATGGACAGCGTGAGCCGGCGCAGGTTGAGCACCGCCATCGGGGCGCCCACCGCTGCCGCCCGGTCCACCACCTCCTCGCCGTAGCGGCTGGCCACCAGCGCGGTGCGGACCCCGGGCAGGTGCTCGGCGACCTCGCGCAGCGCGTCGTCGTGGAACGAGATCACGGTGACGCGCTCCAGCAGGTTCCGGCGGCGCATCACCTCGGCGAGGGCGCGTGCCGCGGCCCGGTCCTTGATCTCGGCCTGGAGGGGGGCGTCCACCGCGTCGAGGACCTCCTCGAACACCGGCACCCGCTCACCCCCGCCGGCGTCCAGGGAGCGCAGTTCGGCGAGGGTGAGGTCGCTGATGGCGCCGGTCCCGTCGGTGGTGCGGTCCACGGTGGCGTCGTGCATCACCACCAGCGCGCCGTCCGAGCTGAGGTGCAGGTCGAGTTCGATGACGTCGAGGCCCTCGCGGTCCGCGCGGACGAACGAGCGCAGGGTGTTCTCGGGCTCGACGCCCATCACGCCCCGGTGGCCGATGGTGAGGAAACTCACGGCGGACCGCCTCCACGGGTTCGTCGCCCCTCGTCGGGGCGGGACGGGTCCGCAGCCTAGCCGGAGCGCCGGGGGACCGACAGCACCGGCGGACCGACACGGCCGGTGGAGACGCGGGTCAGCGTGCGGAGGTGGTCACCTGGGGCCGGGCGGGCGGCGGGTCCTGGGCGGAGTAGACGTCCCTGACCTCGGCGATTCCGAGGACGAAACCGGTGATCAGCGCCAGGGCTATGACGTCGCGGGTGCTCATGTCCTCCCCTTTCTCCCTTCAGACCCCTCCATCGTGCGCCCGGGAGGGGCGGTGCGTGCATGTCGTGCACCCCACTGGCATAGAACTTCGGATACGGGGCAGACAAGCCCCAGCGGCTACAGCAAGAACATCGGTAACTGCGGTTCCGAACGGGACGATCTGCTGTAGATCCTCTTGAGTGCAGGAACACCTGCATATACCCTGCTGAAACCGATGGTTCTTCGGCTCACAAGGGGTAGTCATGGAAAATCTCCTGTCCCAGACGGTGGAGGACGGCAAACTTCTCGCGACGGCCGTCGGTGGAGGTCATGCCGTAGGGGCGGAGAGGCATCCCGCGTGGGCCGGGCTGAAAGACGCCGTGGAGACGGTGCGCCCCTGGCAGGCCAACGACGGCTCCATCGACTTCGCCGCGGAGGGAGCCCCCGACCGTGCCGCCGTGCAGGGGGAGCTGCGGCGGATGGTGGCCTCGGTGGAGGCCCTGGCGCCGATGTTCCCGCACGACGCCGCCTACCTGCAGGCGCTCGTCGCCGACCTGGAGGGCTGGGGCAGGGACGGGTTCGGCGTGCCCGACTTCCTGGACTCCCTGCTGGCCTTCCAGCCCGCCGCCAACCGGGTGGACGGCCTGCAGCACCTGGTGCTCTTCCCCATGTACACCCAGAACGGCAACCCGGACCGGAACTTCGAGGCGGTGCTGCTGCGGGTGTTCTGGCCCGACTGGCTCGCCGAGCTGGAACGGACCCGTTACGACAACCCGATGTTCGTGCCCATCACCTTCGACGACTTCACCGCCGGGTACGACACCAACTCCGCCGTGCTGTTCCCGGAGACGATCGCCGTGCGCGAGGTCCCGGAGCGCTTCTCCTGGGGCGGGATCTTCTGCGACCGCGAGGCCGCCCGGTTCCGCCGGGTGAGCCAGGCCGCCGTCGCCTCCCTCGGCCTCGAGCTGCCGGAGGAGGCCGAGCGACTGATCACCGACCAGGACCGCTCCCTGGAGACGTTCGTGCTCTGGGACCTGATCCACGACCGCACCCACAGCCACGGCGACCTGCCGTTCGACCCGTTCATGATCAAACAGCGGGCGCCGTTCTGGATGTACGCCCTGGAGGAGCTGCGCTGCGACCTGACCGCGTTCCGGGAAGGGGTGCGGCTGGAGGCCGAGGGCGCCGACGAGCGGACCCGGGAGCTCGGCCGCTGCCTGCAGTACGCCATGCTCTTCGACCGGCTCTTCCGGTTCCCGATCACCGGGCAGCGGGTGCGCAACTATGACGGCCTCGGCGGGCAGCTCCTCTTCGCCTACCTGCACAAGCACGACGCGCTGCGGTGGACGGACAACACCCTGCGCTTCGACTGGGAGCTCGCGGCGTCCGTGACCCAGCGCCTGAGCACCGAGATCGACGAGCTGTACCGCGCCGGCATCGACCGGCCCAAGGTGGTCCACTGGCTCGCCGCCTACGAGCTGGTCTCCCGGTACCTGTCCCCGCACCCCGGTTCGGTCTGGGCCAAGGGCCCCGAGGCGCTGCCGCTCGACCAGCCCCCGCGCAAGCTGGTGGACCAGGTGCTGCCGGACGAGTTCCCGCTGAGCATGTTCTACGAGGCCCTGAACAAGAAGCTGCGCGACGTGATCGCCTCCACCCGGGGGATCACCGCCCGCGCGGCGGCCTGAACCGTCCCGGCCCCGGTCACCGACCGGGGCCGGTTCCCGGGACGGTGGACACCCGTGGGCTCGTACCATCGCCTCCCGGAGCACAGCCCCCACACGACCCAGACGGGATTAGGTGACATCTATGAACGCCCAGGACCTCGACGGCGCGGTCATCGCGGTGGCCGGGGCGGCGGGGCCGGCGGGACAGGCGGCGCTGCGCCGGCTCGCCTCGGCCGGCGCCACCGTCGTCGCCTGCGACCGGGACGCCGAAGGGCTCGCCGCCGCGGCCGAGGACGCCGCCCGCCACGCGCCCGCGGCCCCCCCGGTCCGCACCGAGACCGTGGACCTGCTCGACGCGCAGGCCACCCGGGAGTGGGCCGTCCGCACCGAGAAGGACCTCGGCCGGACCGACGGCCTGGTCCACCTGGTGGGCGGCTGGCGCGGCGCGCCCTCGTTCCCGCAGACCGACCTCGCCGACTGGGACCTGCTGCACAACCTCCTGGTGCGGACCGTCCAGCACACCTCGCTGGCGTTCCACGACCCGCTGCTGGCCAGTCCCCACGGCCGGTTCGTCGTGGTCAGCGCGGCCGGCGCGGGCAAACCGACCGCCGGCAACGCCGCGTACGCCACCGCCAAGGCGGCCACCGAGGCGTGGACCCTGGCGCTCGCGGACTCCTTCCGCAGGGCCGGAGGTGAGTCCGGGCCCACCGCCGCGGCTACGATCCTGGTGGTCAAGGCGCTGGTGCACGACCAGATGCGGGCCCAGCGCCCGGAAGCGAAGTTCCCGGGATACACCGACGTCGCCGAGCTGGCCGAGGCCATCGCCGGCCTGTGGACCCGGCCGGCCGAGGAAGTGAACGGAAAGCGCCAGTGGCTGACGCCCCAACCCAAGTGACCCCCGACGACCAGAACCGCGCCGACGACGGGCCCCACGGCGGCCCCTCCGGAACCCCGCCGGGGACCGACGCGGTGCGCCACCACGACCCGTCGGTGCGCGGATTCGCCAGCGACAACTACGCCGGGGCGCACCCGGAGGTCCTCGCCGCCCTGACCTTGGCCAACGGCGGCCACCAGGTCGCCTACGGCGAGGACGACTACACCGCGGCCGTACAGCAGGTGTTCCGCCGCCACTTCGGCCCCCGCGCCGAGGCCTTCTTCGTGTTCAACGGCACCGGGGCCAACGTGGTCGGCCTCCAAGCGGTCACCGACCGCTTCGGCGCCGTGATCGCCGCGGAGAGCGCCCACATCAACGTGGACGAGTGCGGCGCACCGGAGAAGGTGGCCGGGCTGAAGCTGCTCACCGTCCCCACGCCGGACGGCAAGCTCACCCCCGAGCTGATCGACCGACAGGCCTGGGGCTGGGACGACGAGCACCGCGCCCGACCCCAGGTGGTCTCCATCACCCAGACCACGGAACTCGGCACCTGCTACACCGTCGAGGAGGTCCGGGCGATCTGCGACCACGCCCACGAGCTCGGGATGCTGGTGCACCTGGACGGGGCCAGGCTCGCCAACGCGGCGGCCACCCTCGACGCCCCGCTGCGCGCCTTCACCACCGACGCCGGCGTGGACCTGCTCTCCTTCGGCGGCACCAAGAACGGTCTGCTGTTCGGCGAGGCCGTCGTGGTGCTCAACCCGGACCGGGTCCGCAACCTCCTGTACCTGCGCAAGCTGTCGATGCAGCTCGCCTCGAAGATGCGCTTCGTCGCCGTGCAGTTCGAGGCGCTGCTCGCCGGGGACCTGTGGCTGCGCAGCGCGGGCCACGCCAACGCCATGGCCCGCCGGCTCGAGGCGGCCGTGCGGACGGTGGACGGGGTCACCGTGGTGCGGCCGGTGCAG
The DNA here is from genome assembly GCF_000380165.1 of Wenjunlia vitaminophila DSM 41686. Classification (GTDB taxonomy): domain Bacteria; phylum Actinomycetota; class Actinomycetes; order Streptomycetales; family Streptomycetaceae; genus Wenjunlia; species Wenjunlia vitaminophila. The sequence goes on along the minus strand of NZ_KB904691.1, from coordinate 110,370 downwards.
TCCAACGCGGTCTTCGCCCTGCTGCCCCGACAGGTCAGCGAGCGGCTCCAGAAGCGCTACCGGTTCTACTTCTGGGACGAACACACCGGAGAGGTGCGCTGGATGTGCTCCTTCGACACCACCGAGGAGGACATCGACGGCTTCGCCGCGGCCATCGCCGAGGAGATGGCCAAGGAGCAGCCCCGGCAGTGACCGCGCGGTGGGCGGCCGTGCCCGGGCACGGCCGCCGCTCCCGTCACTGCCGGGCCTGCTCCGGGGTGGGCGCGGTGCCGCCGAGGTGCGCCGGCAACCACCAGCCGTCGTCCGGGCCCTTCGGCCGGTCCGGGTAGTCCTGCTGGGCCTGCACCAACAGCGTCTCCACCCGGTCCCGCAGCCGGTCGGTCAGGGCGTCGGGCTTCTCGTCGGGCTCCGGCCGCAGCGGCTCGCCGACCCGGATGCGCACCGGGATGTGACTGCGGGAGAAGTTGCGCGGGCGGCCCTTGGTCCACAGCCGTTGGGTCCCCCACAGGGCCATCGGCACCATCGGCACCCCGGCCTCGGTCGCCAGCCTCGCGGCGCCCGACTTGAAGCGCTTGAGGGTGAAGGAGCGGCTGATGGTGGCCTCGGGGAACACCCCGACCACCTCGCCGTCCTGCAGCGCCCGCAGCGCGTGCTGGAACGCCTGGACCCCGTCCGCCCGGTCCACCGGGATGTGCCGCATGCCCCGCATCAGCGGACCGGAGATCCGGTGGTCGAACACCGACTGCTTGGCCATGAACCGCACCAGCCGCCGGGACGGCTGCGCCGCCTGGCCGCAGAAGACGAAGTCCAGGTAGCTGATGTGGTTGCTGACCAGCAGCGCGCCACCGCTGCGTGGAACCCACTCGGCGCCCGCAAGGTCGATCTTCCAGTCGAGGACCCGGAACATCGTGCGCGCCGCCGCGATGACCGGCGGGTAGACCAGTTCGGCCACGAGCTACACCTTCCCTCACGGGCCGTGGATGTGTGCCGTGGCCCGAGCACAAGTCGAGTACTGCCGTAGGTAACGGCGGCGGTTGGCCGATCGTGCCCCACGGGGCGGACCGAGTCACGTCCCCGGGCCCGCCGTGCACGGAGATTCTCGTCACGTCCGCGGCGGCGGACCGGCCCGCCACGGTCGCCGGCCCGCCGGCTCACCCGCTCGGCCGAACCGCGTGCGCTGGCGTACTCGTGCGTAGGGTGCGCATATGCTGCGAGGAAGCGGTGGCCAGGGCACAGCGGCAGCCAGGGCCCCCCGCGCCGGACGTGACCGAAGCTGTAGGAGACAGGCGTGAGCTTGAGGATCGTTGTCTGTGTGAAGTACGTGCCCGACGCCACCGGTGACCGGCACTTCGCCGAGGACCACACCACGGACCGAGACGCGGTGGACGGGCTGCTGTCCGAGCTCGACGAGTACGCCGTCGAGCAGGCTCTCCAGATCAAGGAGGCGAACGACGACGTCGAGATCACCGTGCTGACCATGGGCGGGGACGACGCGAAGGACGCGCTCCGCAAGGCCCTGTCCATGGGCGCCGACAAGGCCGCGCACGTCAACGACGAGGCGTTGCACGGCACCGACGTGATGGGCACCTCGCTGGTGCTGGCCAAGGCCGTCGAGCAGATCGGCTACGACCTGGTGCTGTGCGGGATGTCCTCCACCGACGGGGTCATGGGCGTGCTCCCCGCGCTGCTCGCCGAACGCCTCGGGGTCCCCCAGGTCACCCTGCTGTCGGAGGTCTCCGTCGCTGACGGCACGGTCAACGGACGGCGGGACGGGGACACCGCCAGCCAGCGGCTCTCGGCCGCGCTGCCGGCCGTGGCCTCGGTGACGGACCAGTCCGGGGAGGCCCGGTACCCGTCGTTCAAGGGCATCATGGCCGCCAAGAAGAAGCCCGTGCTCGCCCTTGACCTGTCCGACCTGGGCATCGACCCGGCCGACGTGGGTCTCGCCGGGGCGTGGTCGGCGGTGGACGAGGTGGCGGAGCGCCCGGCGCGCACCGCGGGCACGGTGGTCAAGGACGAGGGCGAGGGCGGCCGTCAGCTCGCGGCGTTCCTCGCGGAACGCAGGTTCGTCTGAGCGCTCACGCCGGCGAACCGGCCGACCGAGTCCGTCCCCTCACAGTCTTCAGGAGAACGATTCCCATGGGTGAAGTCCTCGTCCTCGTCGATCACGTGGACGGCGCCGTCCGCAAGCCGACCCTCGAACTGCTGACCCTGGCCCGCCGGATCGGCGAGCCGGTCGCCGTGCACCTCGGTCCCGGGGCCGACACCGCCGCCGCCACCCTCGGCGAGTACGGCGCGAGCACCGTCCACGCCGCCGACGCCCCCGAGTTCGCCGACTACCTGGTGGTCCCGCAGGTGGACGCGCTGGAGCAGGTCGCCAAGGCGGTGAACCCGGTGGCCGTGCTGCTCCCGTCGTCCGGAGAGGCCAAGGAGGTCGCCGCCAGGCTCGCCCTCCGGCTCGGATCTGGCCTGATCACTGACGCGGTGGACCTGGAGGCCGGCGCCGAGGGGCCGGTCGCCACCCAGTCGGTGTTCGCCGCCGGGTTCACCGTGCGCTCCCGGGTCTCCCGCGGAACGCCGGTGATCACCGTCAAGCCCAACTCCGCCACTCCGGAGCCGGCCCCGGTGTCCGCGACGGTGCAACCGCTGAAGGTGCTCTTCGGGAGCGCCGCCACCGGAACGAAGATCGTGTCCCGTACCCCGCGGGAGGACACCGGCCGTCCCGAGCTGACCGAGGCCGCGATCGTGGTCTCCGGCGGTCGGGGGGTCAACGGCGCGGAGAACTTCGCGGTGATCGAGGCGTTGGCCGACGAGCTCGGCGCAGCCGTCGGCGCTTCCCGGGCCGCGGTGGACGCCGGCTGGTACCCGCACACCAACCAGGTGGGGCAGACCGGAAAGACGGTCTCTCCCCAGCTCTACATCGCCGCGGGCATCTCCGGCGCCATCCAGCACCGCGCCGGGATGCAGACCTCGAAGACGATCGTGGCGGTCAACAAGGACGCCGAAGCGCCGATCTTCGACCTGGTCGACTACGGCGTGGTGGGCGACCTGTTCCAGGTGCTGCCGCAGCTCACCGACGAGGTGAAGGCCCGCAAGGGCTGACGTCCGGCCGATCCGCGCCGCCTCGGGCCCGCCGTCCACGACGGCGGGCCCGAGGGCTGTCCGGCCCTCGGCGCGGGCGGTTCGCCGACATCGAGGGCCCGCCGCCCGGACCGGGGAGATCAGACCGGTCGGGCGACGGGCTGGGGTAGGTCCCCGGCCGGCCGGACGGGCCGGCCGCCGCACGTGGGACGGATCGGGACGACACTCCCGTACGCGCGCGCCGCGCGAGGGACCTACGAGGGCGTCGGCACGGCCGGCGCGCCACTTCGCCGCCGGCGGCGGGCCTGCCGCCACGTCAGTCGGGACGGGGCGTCGGCCCTGGCACCCGAGGCGACGCGGTCGGCGACGTGGCCGGGGAGCCGGGGCGGGGCGCCGACCCCCAGGTCCCTGCGGAACTCGGGGTCGATCCCCTCCGGGTCGAAGCGGGAACGGGTGAACTCGGCGGTTACCGTCAGCAGGTATTCGGTCATGCACCCACCATGACCGCCGCCCGTGTCGGGGGTTTTTCCCGAGGGTCAACACCCCGTGGCCGCTTCGGGTCGGTGGCGTTTCGCCGTGGTGTCCGGGAGATCTCCGCACGCCGACCGGTTGCCGACGCGCCGGACGGGGCAGTTAACCTCCGATCCACCGTCGTGCTCACGCCGCCGGCGCCACCCGGCGCGGACCCGAGGGAGGCCGCCCCAGGTGCAGGCGAGGACCACGCTGTCAGCCGCCGTGCGGGCCGAGATCGACGCCGCGCTCCGGGAGGTGGACGCCGCGCTCGCCCGGCGCTACCCCGGGGACCCCGGCACCCGGCAACCCGCGCACACCGTCTACGTCCCGGCCGACACCGTCGCCGCGGACACCCCGCGGGCCTGGGGCAGGCAGGCACTGGCCGCGCTGGACGAGCACGCGCCCGACCCGGAGGCGTTCGCCCGCGTCCTCGGGATGCGCCAGGACCTGGCCGCCGCGGTCCACCCCCGGGTCCGCGACAAACTGTCCCGGGAACCGGTGGAGGACCTGAGGATCGACTTCGAGGACGGCTACGGTGCCCGCCCCGACGCCGAGGAGGACGCCGCCGCGGTGCGCGCCGCGCGGATCGCCACCGCCGTCGGGACGCCGTTCGTGGGCATACGCGCCAAGTGCCTCCAGGCCCCGCAGCGCGACAGGGGAGTGCGCACCCTGGACGTGTTCCTCACCGCACTGCTCACCGCGGGACCACTCCCCGCAGGACTGGTGCTGACGCTGCCCAAGGTCAGCGACCCCCGGCAGGTGGCAGCCTTCGCCCGGCTCATGCAGGAGTTCGAGCGGGCCTTCGGTCTTCCGGACGGGCGGCTCCGGTTCGAGGTCCAGATCGAGACGCCCCAGTCGATACTCGGCGCGGACGGCCGGGCCACCGTCGCCCGGTTCCTCGAGGCCGCCGACGGCCGGCTGACCGGCCTGCACTACGGGACCTTCGACTACAGCGCCGCCTGCGGCGTGAGCCCGGGCCAGCAGGGCCCGGACCACCCCGTGGCCGACCACGCCAAGGCGGTGATGCAGGTGGCCGCCGCGGGGACCGGGGTCTGGCTCTCCGACGGCTCCACCAACGTGCTTCCGGTCGGACCCGCCAACCAGGTGTGCCGTGCCTGGCGGCTCCACCACGACCTGGTCCGCCGCTCGTTGGCCCGCGCCTACTACCAGGGCTGGGACATGCACCCGGGGCACCTGGTCACCCGGTACGCGGCGGTGTACGCCTTCTACCGGGAGGGACTGCCGGAGATCGCCGCCCGGCTGGCCCGGTACGGTGCCGACCGCGGTCCCGCGGGAGGGACGGGCGGTGACGTCCTGGACGAGCCGGCCACCGTGCGGGCGCTCAGCGGGCACCTGGTGCGCGGCCTGGACTGCGGAGCCCTGGACGCGGCGGAGGTCACCGCCGCCACCGGCCTGGACCGTGCCCGCCTTGACGCCCTGGCCGGACGGCCGCCGCGGCGTGCGCCGGGGTGACCGGCCGGCCCGCAGGGACGCCGTCCCGCAGGCGCCACGCGCCCGCTGCGCCCCCTCGCCTCCCCGCCACGGGGAGAGCCGTCCGTCCGGGCTGGTGCCGTGCCCGTCGCCGCGACGCACGTCGCCGCGGTCTCGGTCAGCCGGCCACCTCGCCGGAGCCCCGGACGATCAGGCGGCCGGAGAGCTCCAGGCGTTGCGGCGGCCCGGTCTCGCCCTCCAGACGGCGGAAGAGGAGCTGCGCGGCGGTCCTGCCCAGCCTCGCCGGGTCCTGGGCGACCACGGTCACCGCGGGGGAGAGCAGGTCGGCGAGCTCGAAGTCGTCGAACCCGACCAGGGCGACCGGTCTGGGCTGGTTCACCAGGACCCGCAGCGCGGTGACGGACACCCGGTTGTTCCCGGCGAACACCGCGGTGACCGGCTCTGGTCCCTGGAGCATCCGGGTGACCTCGGCCTGGACCCGTTCCGCCGCGGTCGGGCCCATGGAGACCCAGGACTCGTCCACCGGCAGACCGGCGTCGGCCATGGTCTCGCGGTAGCCGCGCAGGCGCTCGCCCGCCGTGTGGATGCGCCGCTGGTCACCGATGAAGGCGATCCTGCGGTGGCCCTGCCGGATGAGGTGGGTGACCCCCTCCCGGACCCCGCCCGCGTTGTCGGTGAGCACCGCGTCGGCCTCGAGCTGCTCGGCCGGCCGGTCCACGAACACCGCGGCGATCCCCGCCGCGATCTCCGGCTGGAGGTAGCGGTGGTCCTGTGACGCCGGGACGATCACCAGCCCGTCCACCCGGCGGGCGCAGAAGGCCAGGGCCAGCTCCTGTTCCCGTTCGGGGTCCTCGGCGCTCGACCCGGTGAACAACAGCGAGCCGTGATCCCTGGCGACCTCCTCCACCGCCCGGCTGAGCGAGGAGTAGAAGGGGTCGGCGAGGTCCTCGAGCACCAGGCCGACGCTCGCGGTGCGCCCCTTGCGCAGCACCCTCGCGCTGTCGTTGCGGCGGAACCCCAGGGCCTCTATGGCGGACTGGACCCGCTGCACCGTGTCCGGGGTGACCCCCGGTTCGCCGTTCACCACCCGGGAAACGGTCTTGAGGCCGACCCCGGCTCGGGCGGCCACGTCCTTCATCGTGGGGCGGGCGCCGTACCGCGGTGGGGCGGCTCCGGAAGCGCGCTCTGGCTCTACCACGGCTCCTCGTCCTCCTGAAAGGTCTTCTGAAGCGTGCAGGCTAGGGCTGGACAACGTTGTCAGCAAAGGCGAGACTACCCCGAGTACACTCCCGGGCACGACCGGGGCAGCAGAAAAAGGAGGCATCACGCAGATGCGCACCGACGGCCTGGTCGTCCCCCCCTCATCCACTGGTGACCAGGGCTCGGGCGAACTGCTCGCGGCGCTCGACATCGGGGGAACGAAGATCGCCGGTGCCCTGGTGGACACCAGGGGCGGCCTGCTGGTCCGCGCGCTCCGCCCCACCCCGGCGAACGAGGACGCACAGACCGTGATGACCGCGGTGGAGGAGGTCTTCGCCGAGCTCACCTCCGCCCCGCAGTGGCCCAGGGCCAGTGCGGTCGGCATCGGCAGCGCCGGGCCGGTGGACGCCTCCCTCGGCACCGTCAGCCCGGTGAACGTGCCCGGTTGGCGCGGGTTCCCCCTGGTGCCCCGGGTCGCCGCCGCCGTCGGCGACCTCCCCGTGGTGCTCACCGGCGACGGGGTGGCGATGACCGCCGCCGAGCACTGGCTGGGTGCCGCCCGCGGCTTCGACAACGCCCTGTGCATGGTCGTCTCCACCGGGGTCGGCGGTGGCCTGGTGCTCAACGGCGCCCCCCAGCCCGGCCCCACCGGCAACGCCGGCCACATCGGCCACATCATGGTGGACCTGGACGGCGACTCCTGCCCCTGTGGCGCCCGCGGCTGCCTGGAGACCATCGCCAGCGGCCCGAACATCGCCCGGCGGGCCCTGGCCAACGGCTGGACACCGCTCGGTGAGGACGCCTCGGCCGCCGCGGTGGCCGCGTCCGCCCGGAGCGGGGACGCCGTGGCCGTGGCCTCGTTCGACCGCGCGGCCCAGGCCCTCGCCGCCGGGATCGCCGCCACCGCCGCCCTGACCGAGATCCAGGTCGCCGTGATCGGCGGTGGGGTGGCCAGCGCGGGGGAACTCCTCTTCGGCCCCCTGCGCCGCTGGCTGACCTGCTACGCCACCCTGTCGTTCACCAGGTCCGTGGAGGTGCGTCCGGCCCTGATGGGGACCGATGCCGGACTGGTCGGCGCGGCAGCGGCAGCGGCCCGGGCGCTGGGCATCGCGCTCCACACCTCACCGACCGCCGGCCCCCAGGGAGCCTGATCCGCCGCGCCGGAACCGATCGACCCCGTGACCCGGCTCGGCCCGCACGGCGGCGCCCGTGCGGGCCGGGGCCCCCTGCGGCGGGGGGCTTCCACGGGTCACGGTGGCGGGAGGCGACTCAGCAGCGCTTCGCCGAGGCCGCTTCCTCGTCGACGGGGTCGCCGACCTTGCGGATGCGGGCGACCGCCGAGGTGCACTCGTTGACGGTGTCGGTGCCGTAGCTCCAGAACTCCTGCTGGGTGGTGTCCCACCAGTTCCGGCCGCCGAGGACGGTGTCCTTCTTGTAGCTGAAGACGCCGACGCTCGCGTCGTACACCGCGCCGGTGTCGTGGAAGCCGTCCCACACCCACAGGTATCCGTAGTTCTCCTGGCACTGCGGCGAGTAGAACTGCTTGACGGAGCCGATCTTCACGCCGTTCCGGACGACGTAGCCGGTGGCGCCGATCTGGTAGGCGTCGGCGCACACCCCGGCCGCTTCGGCGCGTGCGCTGTTCGGGTTGCCGGCGGGGGTGCCCGCCGTGGAGGGGGTGGTGGCCCGTGCGGACGGTCCCGAGGGCGCGCCGCTGCCCGCAGTGGCGACGCCGGCGGGAACGAGGACTAACGCGCAGGTGAGAGTGGCCAGAGTGGCCTTCAAGTGACGCATGTCCGGATGCTTCCTTCTCTTCGACGGCCGCCACCGGAAGAGTCATGGCGGCATATGGCAGGACTTCAAGGGTCTTGCTGGGGGACGCGCCGATCACGTGCTTTTCGGATAACCGGTGAGACCGGTGAACGCCGCGAAGGGTTGTACGCGGTTCCCCAGCGATCCGCGCCCCCGGGTCCGCGCTTGACCTCAACCTGACTTGAGGTCGCAGGGTGGAGTCCTCCACCACCGGCCGTCCCGCCGGTGGTGCGGCGGCGCGGACCGAGTGGACGGAGCGGGAAGATGAGCAGGGCAGTGGCGTTTCACCAGCACGGCGGCCCCGAGGTGCTACGGCTGATCGACGTTCCGGAGCCCCGGGCAGGCGCGGGCGAGGTGCGGATCAGGGTGCGGGCGGCGGGTGTGCAGCCGGTGGACATCGCGGTGGTCGGGGGCCAGATGCCGCGGGGCGTGCAGGTCTCGTTCCCCTGCACACCGGGCAACGAGTACGCCGGGGTCATCGACCAGGTCGGCGAGGGCGTCACCGGGTTCCGTCCCGGCGACGAGGTGTTGGGCTTCCAGGTCCTCAACTCGTACCAGGAACTCGTGGTGGTGCCCGCCGACCAGGTCGTCACCAAGCCCCCCACCATGCCCTGGGAGGTGGCCGGCGGGTTCACCGCCCCGGCACAGACGGCGCACGTCGCGCTGACCGAGATGGGGACCGGCCCCGGGGACACCGTGCTGGTGCACGGAGCGGCCGGTGCGGTCGGGACCATCGCCGTCCAACTCGCCCGGCTGTGGGGGGCGACGGTGATCGGCGCGGCCCGTGAACACCACCACGACCACCTGCGTTCCCTCGGCGCCCTGCCCGTCGCCTACGGCGACGACTTCACCGCGCGCGTCCGCGCCCTGGCGCCCCGGGGCGTCACCGTCTCCCTCGACGGAGTGGGCGGCGCGGCGCTGGACGCCACCCTCGAGCTGGTGGAGGACCCCCGACGGATCACCACCCTGGTGGAGCACGCCCGGGCCGAGCGCCTGGGCATCCGCACCGTTCCCCCCAGGCGCTCCGCGGCGCGCCTGGCCGCCCTGGTCGCCCTGCACGCCAGCGGCGAGCTGGCCGTGCGCGTCCGGGAGACCTTCCCCCTGGAACGGGCCGCCGACGCGCACCGGTCGCTCCTCGCCGGAGGGGGCCCGGGAAAGATCACATTGACCGTAGACTAAGCGAAGGGCAGCAGAACGCGCATTCCGGTGAACATCGGGCGGCGTGCTCGACGTTCGCTCGTGCCCGACCAACTCCAGGGAGCAGCAACGTGGGCAAGGAACACACCTACGAGGTGACCGTGCGCTGGACCGGAAACACCGGGACCGGCACCGCGTCCTACCGGGACTATGACCGCGACCACGACGTCACCGCCGAGGGCAAGCCGACCATCAGGGGCACCGCCGACCTCGCCTTCCGGGGCACCCCGGACCGCTGGAACCCCGAGGACCTCCTGGTCGCGTCGCTCTCCGAGTGCCACATGCTCAGCTACCTCGCCCTGTGCGCCCGCAACGGCGTGGTGGTGACGGCCTACCAGGACGCCGCGACCGGGGTGATGGAGCAGACGCCGGGCGGCGGCGGCCGGTTCACCGAAGTGGTGCTGCGGCCCGTGGTGACCGTCACCGAGCAGGCGATGACCGAGAAGGCTTCCGCCCTGCACCACGAGGCCAACCGGATCTGCTTCATCGCGAACTCGGTGAACTTCCCGGTGCGCCACGAGCCGGGCATCCGGGTTCGGTAGCCGCCGGGGCGTGCCGGCTCGGGGTGCCACCGAGCCGGCAGGCGGCCGGGCGGTCCTCAGCAGTGCTCCGCGCCGCCGGGGACCACGTGAACACCGAAGGGTGCGGGTCACCGCACCGACGGTTGCCGGCGGGTGGCCCAGTACTCGGCGGCGGTGATCCCGAGCAGCACGACGTCGTGGTGGCCACCGGCGAAGAACTCGTGCTGGCGGAGCCGCCCCTCCTCGACGAAGCCCAGCTTGCGGTAGAGGCCGAGGGAGGCGTCGTTGAACGCGTAGACCTCGACTTCGCACTTGTTGTGGCGCTGCTCGGCGAACATGTAGGTGAGCAGCAGTTCGGTGGCCTCGGCCGCGTAGCCCCTGCGGCGGTGGTCACGGGCGATCTCGATGCCCGTCCTGAACCGTCCCGCGCGGCTGTCGGTCTCCCCGACGGTCACGGCCCCTGCGAACGCGCGGTCGGCCAGCACCTCGATCACCAGGCGGAACGCCGCACCTCCGGGCGGACGCACAGCGCGCTCAGCGGTCCAGGAACGGAAGCTCGCGTCCGAACGGGGAGGCTCGACCAGGTCGGCGTTGCGGGCGTCGATGGTGTGCTGGGCCAGGTCCTTGAAGCCGGCCCAGTCCTCCGGCTCCACACCCCGCAGCCGTACCTTCTCGCCGGTCCACATCTCACTCATGGCGCCCACCACTTCCGTTGGGTGCAGGTGCTGTCGGCCGCGCACGTCATGCGCCAGACGATAGCGGCGGGATACGGCCGTGTGTCGAGTGGTTTCTGCTCCGATGCCCCTTCTGGCCTGTCCGTCAGGGGGCCGCCGTACGGGCCGGGCCAGGTCAATCGTCGACGCCAGCCGGGAGGGTGGGAACGATGGCCCCCGCGTCCACCAGCACCCGGTGCAGGTCGGCCATCGGCACGCCGGTGACGTCGCCGCCCCGGTCCCCGGACAGGGCGGCGAGGGCACCCGCCGCCTGCCCCGTCGCCATGGCGGTGGCCTGGACCCGCAGTGCCGAGTTCGCCGCCTGGTCGGCGCCGACGCAGCGTCCTGCCACGATGGCGTACGGGTTGTCGTTCGGGACCATGGCGTCGCGGGGAACGGTCGGGACCACGCCGTGTCGCAGGTGGGTCTTGTCGATGCCGTTGCCGTCCGGACGGTGGATGTCGATCGGGTAGAAGCCGTGGCACACCGCGTCCGGCCACACCCGCCCCGACAGGTACCCAGGTGTTGGTCACGGCGGAGCCCGGTGACCGGGGAGGTCACCGGGCTCCGGGGAAGGCGGCGGCCCGCCCGCCACCGGGTCCCGGCCGGGACGCTGGGTCCCGGCCGGGACGGGGTTCAGCCGAGGCCGACCGCGAACACGTGCAGCTTGGGGTTCTCGGGAAGCGTCACGCTCTGGATCGTCTTGCCCTCGGGCACGGAGAACGGCGCGGTGGCGAAGACGTACGCGGGTGCGCCGGGCCCGCCGGACTGGTTGCGGTGGTCGGTGCGGGCCACCACCGTGTTCCCGAAGACCGGGGTGCTGCCGCCGCCCGGCATGACCCAGTCGCCGAACGACAGGTCCGCCGTGGCCGTGGTGCCGTCGGTGAACGTCACCGTGGCGCTGCCCCGGTGGTCGCCGTGGGTCGCGGATCCCACGAAGAGCAGTCGTCGGGCGTCCTTCGCCGAGGCTCCCAGGGACAGGGTCTGACCGGCGGCGACCACGTTGTCCGGCCGACCCTGCGGGGCGGCGGGCCAGACGAACGACGTCCCCGACGCCTCCAGTCGCGCCCCGCCCTTCAGCCCGGCCGCTGCCAGTGCCTGCCGCGAGTAGGTGCTGCCGTCGCCGTCGAGGTCGCCCTGGCCGCGGTCGGCGTCGTCGGACGAACCGGTGTTGTCGAGTGCCGCGGCCAGACTCCCCTCGGGGGCGACCAGCACGATGACCGAGCGTCGCACCGGCTCGCCCTCGGGGTCGTCGTTCCGCACGGTCAGGGGGAACTCGTAGTAGCCCTCGGAGGTCCCGGGCGCGGCCGTGACCTCCAGGTCCACCGTGCCCGAGCCGGTCTTCGGGTCCAGCTCCAGGTGCGGCTCGGCCGGTGACACGACGAGTCCGTCCGGGGGCTCCGCGCTGACCGTCAGGGACGTGTCCTTCCCGCCCAGGCGCTGCCCGTGCACGGTGACCTCCGCGCTGCCGCCGGGCGCGATGGTGACCTGGTTCCGGTCCGCGTTGGCCAGGAACGGCTGCTCGTCGCCGCGGTACGACCGGGGAGCGGCATCCCGGGAGGTGGCCCAGTCGGTGTCCGGGCTCGCCGAGAGGGCGAAGTCCAGCCGCCCGCCGGTGTTCACCACGGACGGCGGCAGCCAGGTGCGGTCCCAGGAACGGCCGTCGAGCGCGAGACCGTGGACGTACGGGGTGTCCGCCGACGCTCCCGGAGCGCGGATGTCCAGGTCCTGTGCGTTGCCCGGCAGATCGAGGACGACCCGCTCGAACAGCGGGCCGTGCACGGTGAGGTCGGCCGTTCCCGGCGTCGAGGGGTAGAGCCCGACGGCGGCCCACACGTACCACGACGACTGGGCGCCGAGGTCGTCGTTGCCCGGCTCCCCGTTGGGGGTCGGGCCGAACAGGGTGGTGGCGATCTGTCGCACGACGCGCTGCGTCTTCCACGGGGTGCCGAGGTGGTTGTAGACCCAGGGCACCCCGAAGTTGATCTCGTTGCCGGCCCACATGTACGGCTCGTTGGCGCCCGCGTTGAGCTTGGTGAAGAACGTGTCCAGGCGGTCACCGGCGACCTTCCGACCGCCCATCGCCGTGATCAGACCGGCGGTGTCCTGCGGGACCAGCCAGTTGTACTGGGCGGCGTTGCCCTCGTCGAAGCCGTCCTGGCCGAACCTCCCCGGCGCCGGCGGCTGGTACCCCGGTCCGTCGGGGAAACGGCCGTCCTGGCCGCGGGGCTGGAGGTAGCCGGTCGCGGGGTTGAGGATGTTCTGCCAGTTCTGGCCCCGCCGGGTGAACTCCCGGGCGGTCCCGTCGTCCCCGGCGGCGCGGGCGAGTTGCGCGATGGCGAAGTCGTCGATCGCCCACTCGAGGGTGACGGAGGCACCCACCCGCTGGTGGTCGCCGCGGGAGGCGTCGTTGTTGGGCGCGTAGCCGCGCTCGACGTAGTTCTGGACGTCCGGCCGCTCCTTGTAGGCACCTGGGGTGTCGTCCACCGTGGTGGCGCCCTTGACCAGGTACTTCAGCGCCGTGTCCAGGTCGAAGTCACGCGCTCCGAAGGCGTGGAGGTTGGCGATGAGGGGAACGGAGTTGTCGCCGGTCATCTGGCCCGTGTAGCCGTTGGCCAGGGGCCAGCGGGGCCACCAGCCGCCCTGGGTGGCGTCGTTGACCAGCGACTGGGCCATGTCGCTCGCCTCCTCCCGGAACAGCAGTGCCTGGAGCGGTGCCAGGGTCCGGTAGGTGTCCCAGTCGGAGAAGTTGGCGTACTGGGTGCGCCCCTCGGGGAGGGTGTGGATCTCGTTGTCGAAACCGATGTAGCGACCGTCGACGTCGTTGAACGTGTTCGGGTGCATCAGCGAGTGGTACAGCGCGGTGTAGAAGGTCTTCAGCTCGCCGGTGTCCCGACCGGCGACCCTGATCCGGCTCAGCGCCTCCGTCCAGGCGTCCCGGGTCTGCCGCCGCACCCGGTCCAGGTCCCAGCCGGGGACCTCGGCGGCCATGTTCGCCTGGGCGCCGTCCACCGACACGTAGGACATGGCGACCTTGGCGCGCACGGTGCGGGTGTCCGCGGTGTCGAACGTCAGGTAGGCGCCGGCGCGGGGCGCGTCCACCGCGTCGTCGCCGGCCGACACGGCCTTCCCGTCCCAGGTGCCGTGCGCGGTGAACGGACGGTCGAAGGTGATCGAGTAGTAGACGGTGTACTGGTTGCCCTTGCCGCAGAAGTTCCCCGTGGTGGCGGAGCCGGTGACCTGGCGGTCCCCGACGACGCGCACGCTGGCGGCCTTGTTGCCGGCGAGGCTCGCCCCGCCCTTGACCAGCACCTGGGCCGGCCGGTCGCCCTCGGGGAAGGTGAACGCGGCGAGCCCGGTGCGGGTGGTCGCGGTCAGCTCGGCGCGCACGTCGGAGTCCTTGAGGGTCACCGCGTAGTAGCCGGCCTCGGCTTCTTCCTCGTCGTGCGAGAAGCGTTCGGAGCGGTCCCACGGTTTCTCGCCGACGTCGCCGGTGACCGGAAGGAGCGGTACGTCGCCGAAGGCCGTGCAGCCGACCGAGGCGTGGTTGAGGCTGAAGCCCCGGATGCGGTCCCGGTGGTACTGGTACCCGGCGTAGGAGCCCGGCGTGTCCGGGGAGAACTGCATCATCCCGAACGGGACGGCGGGGCCGGGGAAGTTGTTGATGTCGCCCACGACGGACCCGCCGCGCCCGGTGCCGATGAGCGGGTCCACGTAGTCGGCGGGGTCCCCGACGAGTGCCGACAACGTTGTCTCGCCTGCGGTTTCTGACAACGTTGTCGGGATCGCGGAAGCCGACACGGCGCCACCACTGACCAGCACTGCCGCGGTGGCGGCGGCGGCAGCCAGGCGAACTCTTCGACGTCTCATGCACATGCCTTTCGCTGTGCTGTGGGGCTCGGACCCCCACACACTGGGTGAGCGGGTGGCGCTGGGTCAAGAGGCGCGCACCAGGGGCTTGTCGGGGGACGTGAGGGACGCCGCCACGAGGCTCCGGCCCGGGGGCCTCGGCGGCGGCGTCCACCACGGTTCGTGCGACGGTCCGGGGGACCGGGGGACCCGCCGGTGTCCCACCGCCCGGTGCCGGTGGAGCTCAGCCCACCTCGGCCAGCGCCTCGGCGAGCCCGTTGACCCAGAGCTGCTCGACCCTCGACCGCTCGGTGGAGTTCGGCTGGTCGTTGGTGCAGGACGTCCCGGGGCCGCCACCGGACATCAGCTCGCTGCACGGGCCGGTGTAGTGGTCCGGCAGGCCGAGGACGTGACCGGTCTCGTGGGCGACGACGCGCGGCGAGTAGTACTGCTGGTTCTGCGCGTAGTCCAGGAAGATGTAGCCGTTGCCGTGGCCGTCGGTGTACGCGTACGAGCCGCGCGAGTCATTGCCCTCGTAGTAGCTGAAGTCGGGGTTGGACCCCTCCTGGAGCTGCACGTTGCGGACGGCGTTGTTCCACACCTGGGTGCTGCGGGCTATCTGCGTCCGGAAGCTGGGCGCGGAGGCGGTGCTGTAGGTGACGGTGACCGTGGCCGCCTCGGGGTTCTCGGCCCGCTTCTCGGCCACCGAGGCCAGTACGGCCTCGAAGAACGCCTTGTTGTTGGCGGCCTCTTCGGCGGAGCCCGCGTACTGGGCGTACCCGGACGTGCTGGCAGCGGTGGGCAGGGGGGAGGTGGGCTCCGCCGCCGCGGCGGGGGCGAGTGCCGCCGCAGCCGAGGTCAGGCCGAGCGCGGCGGCGAGCAGCGCCTTCATCGGGGCTCTCATGATGAGGTCTCCTTGGTGTCCTGGGCTGGTGACAGGACGAGGCTCCCGTGGCGCCGCAAGAGGCGGAACGATCCGATCCGGCGATAGCCGGGGGCTATCTCGGCGAATTTCGCCTACTGGCGGGATATGAGTTGCAGTCATACCCTTCCGCGCATGGAGCTCGAGGTGAGACACCTGCGCGTCCTGTGCGCGATCGCCGACGCGGGCAGCCTGCACCGAGCCGCCCGCGAACTGGGCGTGAGCCAACCGTCGTTGACGGCGCAGTTGCAACGTGTCGAGCGGCTCATGGGGGGTCTGCTGTTCCACCGGGAGCGCTCGGGGTGCCGTCCCACCGCGCTGGGACGGGTGGTGCTGTGCCGGGCCCGCCCCCTGCTCAGCGACATGGACGCCCTGATCACCGAGGGCCAGGCGGAGGCGGCGCGAGCCGGCACCGCGCACCTGCGCGTCGGTTCCACGGCCAGCCTCGTCCTGCCCGACTGGCTCCGCGGCCTGCGCGACCGCCGCCCCGAGGCGCAGATCCGCCTCCAGGTCAACGTCTCCGCCAACACCCTGCTGCGGATGGTCGCCTCCAGCCAGCTCGACGTCGCGTTCGTGCACGAGGTCGAGGGCAGCCCCCTGCGCTTACCCGCCGGCCTGAGCCAACGGGTCCTGGTCGAACGGGAACCCCAGTTCGTCATCCTGCCGGTCGGCCATCCCGCGGCCCGGCGGAAGGTGGTCCCACTGTCCGACCTCGCCGACTCCCGGTGGATGGTGGACCCGGCGGCGGACGGCGAGTGGGAGGGGCTGCGGCGGGCGCTCGGCACGGTCTCCCGCGAACAACGCGTCATGCTGGGCGATTACCACACCACGGGGCTGCTGGTGGCGGCCGGCGAGGTCGTCTCACCGTGCCAGCCGTTCTCGAGCCCACCCGCCACGACGGCCGTGGTCAGGCCGTTGCTCGGCGATCCCCTCGGGGTGTGCCTGCTGCTGGTGTCCCGGCCGGGGACGGACGTGGACTGGATCTACGAAGCCCTGGAGACCGCCTACTGGGAAGCCGCCTGGAACGCCCCGGTGTACCGGGACTGGCTGCTCAACGCCCGGGGAGGCGGGGACGGGACGCCGACGGGACCCTTCCCGGGCCGCCCCTGCGCCCCCGGCGCGGCCGAGCTCTGCCCCTGACCCGCGCCGGTCCCGGTGGTACGGGACCCCGAGGAACCACCGACCGGCCGCCGCCGCCGAGGGGGCTCAGGCAGGGGAGAGGCGCAGGACCGCCGCCCCGTCCTCGACCGCGACCACCTCCACGCGCAGGGAGTTCTCGATGACGGTGCTCCGCGGTCCCAGGGTGACCCGGAAGGCGCCGTTGGAGCTCGACGTGTGGCAGTAGAGGCCCGAGCAGCTCCCGTAGCTGCTGTTGCCGAGGTTCTGGCCGGTGAGCCCCACCCGGTCGGCGCTGACCGAACTGACCTCCAGCCCCGTCACGTCGAGCCGGCGCGGCACCGGGAGGGCCGTGCCCGGGCCGACCCGCACCTCGCAGCGCCCGTCGCCGCAGGCGGAGACGTCGCTCCCGTCAGCGGCGCGGTGCGCGGGGAGGGGTAACGGTGACGACGAGGCCGCACCCGTCGGCGCGGCGCTGACCGGGGGCGGCTGGTCGGGGGCGGTGTCCTCGACGGGGAGGGAACCGGCGTCGGAGCCCGAACCACAACCGGTGGCCGCGAGCACCACCGTGAGTGCGGCGAGCGGGACGAGTGCTGACTTCCTACGGGGCATGGCACCGAGCCTAGGCAACGTCCACGGGACCGGTCCCGGGTTTCACGCCGATCGCCCGGCCCCCGGGAGGGGCAGCGGGCGGGCGGGCGCGTCTGGGACGTTTCGGCTGGTGCGGGCGGGGCCAGGGGGCCGCGAGGGACCGGGGTCAGCGGTTGATGGTGGACAGGGCGCGACGGGCGACGGAATGGCGCTGGAGGAGTTCGCTGAACGTGGTGGCGCCGCGGACGAACTTGGAGAACGCCCCCCAGGCCGGCGGGAACGAGGTGAGAGCGCCGTGGAAGAGGCTGGGCCGCCGTTCGAACGCGGCGAGCAGTTGGCGCCCCGCGCTCATCTCCACGCCGAGGCCGGCCTTGATGGCGAAGGCGTAGTTGAGTGCCTGGTGCCGGGCGGCCACCCCGTCGGGGGCCTCGGCCACCTTCACCGCCCACTCCCCGGCGAGCCGGCCGGAGCGCAGCGCGTAGGAGATGCCCTCCCGGGTGAACGGCTCCAACAGGCCGGCGGCGTCCCCGGCCACCAGGACCCGTCCCCGGGACAGGGGGGAGTTCTCGGCCCGACAGTGCGTCAGGTGTCCTGAGGAGACCTCGGGTTCGAAACCGGCGAGCCCGAGCCGGGCCACGAAGGTGTCCAGGTACTGCTTGGTGGCGTTGCCCTGGCCGCGCGCGGCGATCACGCCCACGGTGAGCACCCGGCCCTTGGGGAACACCCAACCGTAGGACCCGGGCATCGGACCCCAGTCGATGAGGACCCGGCCCGCCCAGTCCTGGGCCACCGCGTCCGGCACCGGGATCTCCGCCTCGAGCCCGAGATCGACCTGGTCGTACTTGACCCCGACGTGGCGGGCGATCCGACTGGCGCTGCCGTCGGCCCCGACCACCGCCCGGGCCAGGACCACCTCCTGGTCGTTGAGGACGACCGCCACCGTGCGGCGGTCGGGGACCACCGGGCCGTGCTGCTCCACCTGGGAGACGGTCGCGCCGGTGCGCAGCACGGCGCCCTCCGCGACGGCGGCGTCCACCAGCGCGGCGTCGAACTCCGAGCGGTTGGTCAGCCCGAACAGGGTGCGCTTGGAGCGGCGGGTGCGGCCGAGTCGCCCGTTCATGGTGAAGGTGACCGCGTTCACCCGGTCCCGCAGCGGCAGGTCGAAGCCGGGGGGCAGGGCCTCGCGGGACGGGCCGATGATGCCGCCGCCGCAGGTCTTGTACCGGGGCAGCTCGGCCCGCTCCAGCAGCAGCACCCTGCGCCCCGTGGCCGCGGCGGCATGTGCGGCCGAGGCCCCGGCCGGTCCGGCACCGACCACCACGACGTCCCACACGACCTTCTCCACAGCGTCCGCCCCACCACCGTTGTCCTGTGTCGACCGCTCGTTACTCACGCGTCGCATCCTACGGTGGCTGTGCGATCATCGGCGTGGAGCAGACCCCCTCCAGGACCCGCGGCCCACGGCCCGCCGCACCGTCCGCCCGGGGACCCACGCCGCGACCACCACCCGCGTGCGCACCGACCCTTGAGGAGCACCATGTCCAACAGCCCACTCGCCGACGCCGTCCAGGCCGCCCTGCCGCGGGCGAGGGCCGAACTGGCCGAGCTCGTCTCGTTCGCGTCGGTCGCGGACCCGCGGCTGCTGCCGTCGCAGGAGTGCGACCGGGCGGCCCGCTGGGTGGCCGACGCGCTCCGCGCGGAGGGCATGCGGGACGTGGCGCTGCTGGACACCCCGGACGGGACCCAGTCGGTGTACGGGTTCCTGCCGGGGCCGGCCGGTGCGCCCACGGTGCTGCTCTACGCCCACTACGACGTGCAGCCGCCGCTCGACGAGGAGGCGTGGCTCACCCCGCCCTTCGAGCTGACCGAGCGGGAGGACGGACGTTGGTACGGCAGGGGCGCCGCTGACTGCAAGGGCGGCCTGATCATGCACCTGATGGCCCTGCGCGCGCTGCGCGACAACGGGGGCATACCGGTCAACGTCAAGGTCATCGTGGAGGGTTCCGAGGAGCAGGGGACCGGCGGGCTCGAGCGGTACGTGGAGGCCAACCCGGAGCTGCTGGCCGCGGACGCCGTGGTGATCGGGGACTCGGGGAACTTCCGTCTCGGCCTGCCCACGGTCACCGCGTCGCTGCGTGGCATGTGCGTGATCGAGGTGACGGTGGAGACGCTCGCCGGGAACCTGCACTCGGGCCAGTTCGGTGGTGTGGCGCCGGACGCGCTGGCCGCGCTGATCCGCATCTGCGACTCGCTGCGGGACCGCGAGGGGAACACCGCGGTGCAGGGGCTGCCCACGAGCGAACCGTGGACCGGCCTGGACTACCCCGAGGAGGACTTCCGGGCGGACGCCAGGGTGCTGGACGGCGTGGACCTGCCGGGGTCCGGATCGATAGCGGACCGGCTGTGGGCGCGGCCCTCGGTCACCGTGCTGGGCATCGACTGCCCCCCGGTCACCGGGGCCACGCCCTCGGTGCAGGCCCGGGCGACGGCGTTGATCAGCCTGCGGGTGCCCGCGGGCGTGGACGCGGAGGCCGCCCAGGAGGCGCTGGTCGCCCACGTGGAGGCGGCCACCCCGTGGAACGCCCGGGTGAGCGTCACCAGGCACGGCCACGGCCAGCCGTTCCGCGCGGACACCACGAGTCCCGCGTACGCCGCCATGGCCAAGGCGATGCGCGAGGCGTACGGCCGCGACATGGTGGTGTCGGGCATGGGCGGCAGCATCCCCCTGTGCAACACCCTGAGCACGGTCTACCCGGACGCGGAGATCCTGCTCATCGGCCTGTCCGAGCCGGCCGCGCAGATCCACGCGGTGAACGAGAGCGTGGACCCCACCGAGTTGGCCGCCCTGGCCGTGGCCGAGGCCCTGTTCTGCCGGGAGTACGCCGCGGGGCGCGGGTGACGCGGCCCCGTCCCCACCAGGCGGTGCGCCCCGCCGGACCGTGAGACCGTACCGGGGGCCGGCACTCCTCCGACCGGCCCCCGGGCGCCCACGTCACCCGTCGCCCACCGGTGTCCCGTCCTCCAGGTAGAGGGTCGCGCCGCGTTCCCGAGCCCGTAGCGCCCAGTGCAGCCGGGCCCGGCGGACCGGTGGCAGCCTGGTGGCCGCCTCCGCCTCGGTGAAGAACCGCCACTCCCGCAGTTCGTCGCCGGGCAGGTGGAGCCGGCGGCGCTGCGCCGGATCGAGCAGCCCGCCGTCGAAGAGCAGCCGCAACCCCCCGAAGCCGGGAGGGACGGGCGGCTCCCAGTCGATCACCAGCAGTCTCGGCTGGCCGGCCAACGCCACGCCGAGTTCCTCCTCGACCTCGCGCAGCCCGCCGCGGACCGGTGCCTCGCCGGGCTCCACCACACCGCCGGGGAACTCCCAGCCCGGCTTGTAGGTGGGGTCCACCAGCAGCACCCTGCCGTCCTCGTCGAAGAGCAGCACCCCGGCAGCGAGCGTCGCGCCCGTCGGCTCCGGGGTCTGCACGATGGCGCGTTCCGCCGCCCCCCCGGCCACGAGGTGGGCGATCCGCTGGGCCGCCTGGGCTGGGGCGAGCCGGGCGTTGTCCACCAGGCAGGCGTCGGTGGTGAGCCAGGGCAACGCGGCGTGGTAGGCGGCGAGGTGACGGCCACGCTGGTCCGTGGTGCCGCTGGGACGGGTGGGACAGTGGGACAGCCGTTCGTGAAGGACCGTTTCCTCAACGTGGAGCAGCACATGGTGGACCGGGATGCGGCGGGAGGCCAGCCCGCCGAAGATCTCGTCCCGGTACTCCTGCCGCAGCAGCGCCATCGGGACCACCAGGGGACCCGGCACCTCGCTGAGGAGCGCTGCCGCGGTGTCCACCACCAGCCGGCGCCACGCGGGGGAGTCCTGGATGTCGGTGGCCCCGCCGTACCGCTGGGCGGGCAACGCCCGGCGCAGCTCCGCGCCCACGGTCTCCGGCTCGAACAGCACGCTGCCCGGCAGGAGGTCGAGCAGGGCCCGAGCGGTGCTGGTCTTGCCGGCGCCACGGGCGCCGTTGATCCACACGATCACGCTCTCCCCCTCCTCGGCGGACGCCCCCGGCCGGGCCGGGGGCGGTGCACCCCTACCAACTGCCCTGGTCCCCGGGGCCGGCAAACGCGGACCCCGGGCAGCGGGGGTGCTGCCGGCCGCCTGAGCGCGTGCCGCGGGGCAGGCTCCTGGCCGGCGGGTAGGGCGCGGGGAAACCTGAGTGACACCGGATCTGAGGTCAACGAGGATGAGCCGGGTCCGTCAGCACGATGAGAAGGCAGTGACAACGATGGCTCAGCGCGTAACCGTCCCCGGCCTGTTCCCCCCGCCCGACTACGCGCACGCCGCGGTGGTCGAGGCGGGGGAGCGGCTCGTCTTCACCGCGGGGGCCGTCCCCCTGGACGCCGAGGGGAACCTGGTCGGCGAGGGCGACATCGCCGCACAGGCCCGGCAGGTGATCGCCAATCTGGAGCAGGCGCTGCGGGCGGTCGGCAGTGACCTGACCCGGGTCGTCGCCACCACGGTGTACGTGGTGGGGCCGGAACTGGACGTGTGGGAGGTCGTCCGGTCCTCCGGGCTGGCCGTGGGCCCGCACACCTCCACCCTGCTCGGCGTCTCCTGGCTGGGCTATCCCGGTCAGCTCGTGGAGATCACCGCGGTGGCGGTGGTGCCGGAGACCGCCGCCACCGAGCCCGAACGGCCCTGACGTCCGGGCCGTGAGCGGCGGGCGACACATGAGGCCGTCCGCCGCTCACGGATGGATGTCGCTGACCACGTCCGCGGTCGCCGAGAGCCCGCTCTCGATGCCCTCGGCCATCGAACTGTGCGCGAGGTAGAAACCGAGCAGCACGCACACCAGGGCATGGGACCAGCGGAGCCTGCCGCTGTGTAGGAAGATCGCGGCCAGGATCAACAGGAACAGGACCGCGGAGATCGACAGAACCATGCACACCCTCCTCCACCGCGCCCTTGGCACGGTGTTGCAGGACAGTGTGGCGTAATCGGGCGACTCGCCCATCGCCGGACGTGTGCTCCAAACGGGTATTTCTCTCGACGAAGGCAGTGATGTCCGGTGGTGCGTCGCCGGGTTTCGGTCCCCGTGTCGCGGCCGGGTACGGCCACGGTGGGGTGTGGGGACCGGCCGCCCCCACACCCCACCGTCCCGCTGCCCCAACGGCGCCGAACAGCGGACTAACGGACTAACGGACTAACGGACCGCCGACGCCTCGGGCACCGCGACGTCCTCGGGGGCCGTGGCCGGCTGCGACTGGGCCTGCTCCCCCCGGGCGACCACGACGCTGTGCGGGGGCCGGCGCCGCCGCAGGCCGGTCAGCATCAGCAGGAGCCCGGTGGCCGCGACGGCGGTCAGCAGCGCCAGGCCCGGCCGGTAGCTGTCCAGCACCGCCGCGGGGGTGGTCGCCGCCTCCTCGTCACTGGTGACCACGGCGGTGACCACGGCGAGCACCAGGGCGCCGCCGACCTGCACGCTGGTGTTGAGCATCCCGGAGACCATGCCCTGTTCGTCGTCCGGGATGCCGGATGTGGCCTGGATGTTGAGGGAGGGGAAGACCAGGGCGCAGGCCAGGCCGATCAGCAACATGGTCGGCAGGATCACCGCACCGACGCGGGGTTCGATGTCCACTCGGAGGAAGAGCGCGTAGCCGAGGGTCAGCACCGCGAACCCCACGGCGAGCACCCGGGCGGTGCCGAACCGGTCCACCAGGGGGCCGATGCGGGTGGAGGCCACCGCCACCAGCACCCCGGCGGGGAGGAAGGCCAGGGCCGTCTCCAGGGCGGACCAGCCGACCAGCGACTGGAAGTACTGCGTCACCAGGAACTGGAAGCCGACGTAGGAGCCGAAGAACAGCACCGCTCCCAGGTTGGCCCTGACCTGGGGGCCCGAGCGGAGCACGCCCAGCCGGACCAACGGGTGCCGGGTGCGGCGTTCGATCGTCACGAAGGCGGTCAGCAGCGCCGCGAAGACCGCGAAGGACACCAGGGTGCGCCCCGCGAGCCAGCCCACTTCGGGAGCTTCCACGACGGTGAACACCAGCAGCAGCATGGACGCCGTGCCGGTCGCCGCGCCAGCCAGGTCGTAACCGCGGCGCTCGGGGCGGGTGCCGGCGCTGCGCGGGATCAGCTTGATCCCGGCGACGAGCGCGATCAGCGCGACGGGCGCGGGCAGCAGCATGGTCCAGCGCCAGCCCACCTCGGTGAGCAGTCCGGACAGCACCAGGCCCATGGAGAAGCCGGTGGCGGCGCAGGAGGTGTAGATGCTCAGCGCCCGGTTGCGCGCCGGGCCCTCGGGGAACGTGGTGGTGATGATGGACAGGCCGGCCGGAGCGGTGAACGCGGCGCTGAGCCCCTTGACGAAGCGGCTGGCGATCAGCAGGGGGCCGGAGTTGACCAGGCCGCCCAGGAGGGATGCGACGGCGAAGACGCCGAGGGCGATGAGGAAGACGCGGCGGCGCCCCAGGAGGTCGGCGGCCCGGCCGCCGAGGAGCAGCAGCCCGCCGTAGCCGAGGATGTACCCGCTCACCACCCACTGGAGGGTGGCGGTGCTCAGGTCGAGGTCCGAGCCGATGGAGGGCAGGGCCACGCCCACCATGGAGACGTCGAGGGCGTCGAGGAACATGGCCCCGCAGAGCACCAGCAGGGTGCCCCAGAGTCGGGCACCCCAGCGCCCCTCGACGGTGGTCGTACTGCTGGGAACGGAGATGTGCATGCGGAGCAGATTACATGCGCCTGCATCTAATGCAATAACATTTAATGCAATTGCATGGAGGGCTCCCCTCTGGTACCGTGCGGGCATGCCGTCGAAGGACATGCCCGCGGACGCGGACAGGGCCCTGGTGGCGCGGTGGCGGGAACTGCTCGCCCTGCACGCCACCACCTGGTGCGAGCTCGACCGGCAGCTCAACGAGCGGCACGGCATCGGCGCCAGTGAGTTCGAGGTGTTGGACCGCCTCTCCGACGCCTGCGTGACCGCGGGGAAGCCGCCGCTGCGCGTGCAGGAACTCGCCGAGACGGTCCACCTGAGCCAGAGCGCGCTGTCCCGGTTGATCGGCCGACTGGAGAAGGACGGCCTGGTCACCCGGGCCATGTGCGCGGACGACCGCCGCGGCGTACGGGTCTGCCTCACCGACGAGGGCCGGTCACGGTGCGACGCCGCCCGGCCCACCCACCGCGCGGTCCTCGCCAGGCTGCTCCCGGCCGCAGCGGGCCCCGGGTAGCCGCACCACCGCCCATGCCGCTGGGCGACCTGGTCCGTCCGGTGCCGCGCCGTCGGGACGGGCCCGCGTCAGTCCACCACCCTGCTCACCACCATGGCCACCAACCCGAAGGTGACGAGGAACGCGGACGCCAGGACGAGGATCACCGGGGTCCTGGCCCAACCCCTGGCCTTCTCCTCCGGGCTGGTGGCGGCGAGGTCGGTGGTCGTGCTCGGCTCCACGGGCGGGGTCTCCTGCGGTGGGGCACCGCCCGGCTCCACCCCGGGGCGGTCCGCGCTCTCGGGTTCCGCACCGGGGGCGTCCCGCCCCTCGGGGCCGGTCCCGGGGCGGTTCGGTGTCCGGGGTCCTGGGCTGCCGTCCGCCGGGGGCTGCTCCGCGGTGTCGGGTTCCTTCCCGCCCAGGCGGCGCGGGTCGTCAGGGGGTGCCATGGCTCCTCCACGGTCCGGGGTTCCACGGGTACCCAGGTCCGCCACGGCTACCTCCTCCGAACGAGTTCCCCCGTCGCCGGGAACGGGAGGTGTCCTCCCCGCGTCGGCGGGGCCGGCGCGGCGCCGGGAACCGACGCTGCCGGGGGCACCGACGCTTTCGGGGGGATCAACTCCGCTCCGCTTCCTCGTCGCCCGGGGGACGGGCGAGCGACCGTTCCGGTGTTCCGCCCGCCACCGAGGGGGCGGCCGGCCGGGGTGGGTCGGCCGGAGCAGTACCGGTGCCCCGCACCACGTAGGCGATGACCGCGGCGAACCCCGCGAGCAACGGCACCGTTGTCAACGCGAGGGGCAGCCCGACCTGCTCGGCGAGGAGGCCGATCGCCGGCGGACCCACCAGCATGCCGGAGTAGCCGAGGGTGGAGCCGACGGCCACCCCCCGGGGGCCGGCCAGCGCACCGGCGCGGGCGATGGCTATGGGGAAGAGGTTCGCCAGCCCCAGCCCGGTGAGGGCGAAGCCGGCGAGGACCAGCCAGACCTGCGGGGCGAGCGCGCCGACCAGCATGCCCGCGGCCCCGGTGAGGCCGCCGCCGACCAGGGCGGCGGTCTGGCCCACCCGTTCGACCAGCCAGGTGCCGCACAACCGACCCGCCGTCATGGCCAGGGAGAACGCCGCGTATCCGACGGCCGCGAGGCCGGTTCCGGTGTGCAGGTCCTGCTCGAGGTGGAGCGCCCCCCAGTCCGCGAGCGCGCCCTCACCGTAGGCGGTGCAGAGCGCGATCAGGCCGAACACCACCACCGCGAACGGCAGCCGGTCCGGACCGGCGTTCCGTCCGGCGCGCGACGCGGGGCGCGTGTCGCCCTCGGGCGGACACACGGCGGCGGAGCCGCGCAGCAGGGCCGCCGAGCAGGCGGCGGTGGTGACCAGCCCGAGCGCGGTGAGCAGCAGCAGGTGCCGGGCCGCGCTGAGGTGGGGGGCCAACAGGGCGCCGAGGCCGGCGCCGAGGAGCCCTCCGAAGCTGAACGCCGCGTGGAAGGTGGGCATCACCGGTCGGCGCACCGCGGCGACCAGGTCAACCGCCGCGCTGTTGACCGCCACCGAGAGACCGCCGTAAGCAGCGCCGAAGACGACGAGCACCAGCCCGAGGGCCACCGCGGAGTGGGTCCGCGCCGGAAGCGCGACGCTCAGCGAGAGCAGCGTCGCGCAGGCCACGGCCACCGGGTGCGGACCGAACCGGGCGCACAGCCGGCCGGTGGCCGTCATGGTGAGCACCGCGCCGGCCGAGACGCCGAGCAGGGCGATGCCGAGCTCCCCGGGGGAGGCGTCCACCTGCTCCTTGACGGCCGGGATGCGCACCACCCAACCGGCGAAGACCACTCCCGTCAGGGCGAACAGGACGGTGACGGCGACCCGCACGCGGACCAGTGCGGGGTCCGTTTTGTTTAGCAGCGGCACAAAGTGAGAATAGGGTGGTGACTCGGACACGGACAAGGCCGGAACGAGGCAGGAACGTGCTGGGCGCCGCCCTGATGCTGGTGCACACCGGCCGGGCCCCGACCCGTTCGGCGCTCACCGCTGAGCTGGGGGTGACCCGGGCCACGGCGGGTGCCGCCGCCGGGGAGTTGGCGGCCCTGGGGCTGATCCGGGTGGACACCCACCCGACCGCTCCGCCGACCGGCACCCACGGCCGGCCCTCGCACCGGCTCGCCGTCGCCCCGCGGGGCCCGGTGGTGCTCGCCCTCCAGGTGCACGTGGACGGGTACCGGGCGGCGCTCGTCGGTCTCGGCGGACGCGTCGTGGACACCCGCTGGGGGTGCGTGACGGTCCCCCAGGAGCCGGCAGCGGTGATCGACGCGGTGGTGGCCGCGGGCGCCGACCTGCTCCGGGCCACGAAACTGCGGTGCGTCGGGGTGGGCATGGCCGTGCCGTCAGCGGTCTCCGAGCCCGAGGGAGAGGCCCTCGACGCCTTCAACGTCGCCTGGTCGGTGGGCACCCCGGTGTCCGCGGAGCTCGGGGCCGCGGTGCGGCGGGCCGGCCTCGAGGGGCCCGGTGGTGCCCCGCCGCCGTACTTCGTGGGCAACGACGCCAATCTCGAGGCGCTCGCCGAACACCGGCACGGCGCCGGTCGGGACGCCCGTCACCTGCTGTACGTCACCACCGGGCACCGAGGAGTCGGCGGGGCGCTGGTCCTCGACGGCCGGCTGCACACCGGCAGTGCGGGACTGGCCCTGGAGGTCGGCCACCTGACGGTGGACCCCGCGGGGCGCCCCTGCCGGTGCGGGGGCCGGGGCTGCCTGGACGTCGAGGCCGACCCGCTGGCGTTCCTCCAGGACGCCGGGCGTACCCCCGGGCCGGAGCCCTCGTTGCTGCGTCAGGCCGTGGACCTGCTCCGTCAGTCGGACCGCGACGCCGGGGTACGGGGCGCCGCGGACCTCCTGGCGGACCGACTGGGACTCGGTCTCGCCGGCCTGGTCAACATCCTCAACCCGGACCGGATCGTGCTCGGCGGGCTGCACTCGGCCCTGTTGTCCGCGCAGCCGCGGCGCCTGCACGCGGTGGTCGCCGAACGCAGCCTGTGGGGGCGGGGGGTGCCGTTGCTGCCCTCGGGGATCGGGCGTGCCGGTCTGGTGGGGGCCGCCGAGCTGGCCTGGCAGCCGGTCCTGGACGACCCGGTCACCGCGCTGGAGGCGGCGCCGGCCTGAGTGCCGGCTTCCACACGGTCCCCGGCGCACCGGGGTTCGACGCGGCTTCCCTGGCGGAGGCCCACCGGGCCGCTCCGACACGGCGCCGCGGGGCGCCCTGACGCATGGCGCTCTGCTGCGCCGACGTGCCGGCACAACCCGACAGGGCTCCCTGTCCCCGGAGTCCCACTCTGCCCCCGGGTCAAAGGATCGAGCGGTAGTTCCTGGCGGAACGTCACGGAAAGGGTTCGGTGATGCGCTGTGCTTGGTCGGCCCCGGGACTGGTTGGGCTCGCATGTCGAGGTGTCGCGTGTTGGCGAACGGCATCAGTGGATGGTGACTGTGTGTCGGGGCCTGCGACATGATGGTCACCGTGAAGACCGAAATGATCATCGACGTCTGGCAGCGCCTTCTCCCCGACCCTCGCAAGTCGTGGGTGCTGTTCGAACACGGCACCTGTGTGGTGCTTGCCGCTCCCGATGGAGACCTTGCCGAACAGGCCATCGAGATTCTCAGGAAGTACGGCCCTGTGGAAGCAGGCTCTGCCGCGGGAGACTTCGGGGTGATCAACGTCAGGGACGCCGACGGCTGGGTGGTCACCGGTCACCACCGGGACGTCCTCACTCATGTCGCGCCCGACGAGCCCAGTGGTCACGAGGACCTCGCTGTCGGGTTGTGCGGACGTGCCAAGCGCCACCGGGACGGCACCGAACTGAACGTCGTCCACGTCGAGGACCGACGCGGCCCCGCGGGTCCTGCGTGAGGACGTGGCTGTCCTCATCGTCGGTGATCGCCTGGCCCCCCTGTTCCCGCCGTCCGCGGCAAGTACCCGCACTGCTGCCGTCGCCCGCCCCACACGACCGGCCACACCTACCTCGGCCCCGTCCCCGGCACCGACCGGCCCGTGTACGCGCTCGAGCTGACTGCCGGCGCGCTGCTCACCCGCCCCCTGCGCGCCATGGCAGTCAGCCACCCCGTAGCTTCCGGCGCCGCTGCTCACTCGTCGCCCCGTCGCACCTTCACCCGCGCCGGGTGGACCGCCCGGACGCGGGCGGTGGCGAGTCAGGGCCGGGCGGCGACGGCCTCGACTTCGAACAGCACGTCAGGCGCGGCCAGGCTCGCGACCCCGATGAGGGTCTGGGTGGGCGGTTCCGCACCCCAGCCCTCCTGCACGGCCGCGGCGATGGGCCCGAGCTTGCTGACGTCATGGTCCACCACGTACGTCCTGAGCTGGACGACGTGGCTGAGGTCGAGCCCGTGGGCGGCGAGGGCGACGCCGATGTTGCGGAACGCCTGCTTCACCTGCTCGGTGAAGTCGGCCGAGACGACCGCGCCGTCTGGGCCCGATCCGTACTGACCCGCGACGAGCACCAGTTCCGTACCTGCGGGGACGGTGGCGGTGTGGCTGTAGCCGAACGGGACGGGGTCGTGCAGACCATCCGGATTGACCAGGGCGTGTGCCATGTGGATCACCTTTCGTGTGCAGTGGATCTTCGTCGTGCTGGTAAGCCTCCCAACGAAGTACGACACCGTGTGTCATGTATTCCCGTAGGGTTCTCGCATGCGCGCCGACCGGTTGGTATCGCTGGTGCTGTTGCTGCGGCAGCACGGCCGGCTCTCCGCGACCACGCTCGCCCGCGAGCTGGAGGTGTCCACCCGCACCGTGCTGCGCGACATCGAGGCGCTGTCCGCCGCCGGAGTCCCGGTCTACGCCGAACGCGGTCGGCACGGCGGGTTCGCGTTGCTGCCGGGTTTCCGGACCGAGCTCACCGGACTGAACCACGACGAGGCACTCGCCCTGCTGGTCGCCGGGTCGCGGCGCGGCGCGCAGGCGTTCGGACTCGGCTCGGCGCTGGCATCCGCCATGCGCAAGGTGGTTGACGCGCTACCCGAAAGCTGTCGGGCCACCGCGGCCGGAGCGGCTCAGCGACTGCTCATCGACCCCGAAACCGACCTCCTCTCGCGCCGGCAGGTCGCTGAGGAGGTGCCCGACACCGTCGTGACCGAGGTTCGGTGCGCGGTGTTCGCCGGACACAAGCTGCGCATCCACTACGCCGCCGTGGACCAGACCCCGAAGTGGCGCACGGTGGACCCGATCGGCCTGGTGACCGTGCGCGGCCAGGGCTACCTGCTGGCCACGCGGTCCGGGGAGGACCGCACCTACCGGCTGTCCCGCATCCTGGCCGCCGAGGAACTCGCCGAACCGGCACAGCGACCCGACCGGGTGGATCTGTCCCGGGCCTGGCAGGAGCGCAGTACACGGTTCCGGACGGGTGGCGACCAGGTCACCGTGCTGGTGCGGATGGACCCGGCGCGGCGGGAGGACCTGGTGGGCACCGCGCTGGCCGTCCTCGCCGAGGAAGCCGACGCGGACGGCTGGCTGCGGCTGGAGGTGACCTTCCAGGACTCGAGACACGCCGAATGGGCACTGTGGCACCTCGGCGCGCACGCGGAAGCCCTGGCGCCGCAGTGGTTGTGCACCTCCCTGCGCAACCGCGCCGCCGCGATCGCCGCCCGCTACGGGGTGTCACCCTGAGGGCTGCGCAACTGCGCCGCACGGTCCGCCGTCGCTGACGCGGCGGCCTGCGGCGGAGTCCTGCCGCTGGCTCAGGTGACCCGCCGTCGGGATTCGGATCGTTCAGGCACTTCGACGGGCGTGGTGGAGCGCGTCCAGGAAGCTCCGTACGGCTCGCCTGGCGCTCTCCCGGGCGACCCGACCGCCCGGGGCGTCGGATTCGGCGCCGCTGATGGACAGCAGGTACCGGGTCCCGTTGACCGTGGCCCAGGCGCTGCCGTCGGGCCCGAAGCGGGAGGCGCTCGCCTGCACCCGGTCCACCGGGGCGCTGTCGATCTCCGACCCCCGGCTGGTGAGCAGCCGGAGCCGCCCATCGGTGATGAGTACCTGTCCGGCGCGGGTCAGGGGCCGCAGCCACTTGCCGATCTGCACGCCCGTAGCGCTGAAGTCGGGCTCCGTCATGCCGTGCACCCCCACCAGTGTTCATCCTGGGCGGTCTTCCTTACTGGGAAGTCTGCCGGGCCGCAGCCGGGGATGCCAGTGGGGAAGCAGAGCTCGGTCAGTTGTTCGTGGGTGCCCTTCGCGGTGGCACGGGCGAGACGCGGGGGACGCCGGCGACGCCCCGAAGGTGAGGAGAACGTGCGGCTTGAGGAGACCTCATGAACAACTCGAACAACAATCTTCACTCTGTTGTCATGCTCTTGTTTATTTGCGGAAGAACTGAGGGAGAAGGCTCACCTTCCGCAGACTCACTACGCACGATTAAAGGGGACCGCATGTTCCGACGTCTCGTCTCGGGCAGTGTCACCGTGACGCTGTTGACCACCGCACTGATCGCCGGCGCCGCCGCGGCACACGCGACGGAGTCCGACCAGGAGGCGGCCCAGTCCACCACCCCGGCAGCGATCTCGGACCGCACCACGGTCGTGGCGCACCGTGGCGCCTCGGCCTACGCCCCCGAGAACACCCTGGCCGCGGTCCGCAAGGCGGACGACCTCGGCATCCTGTGGGTGGAGAACGACGTCCAGCGCACCAAGGACGGCGAACTCGTCATCATGCATGACACCACGCTGAAGCGCACCACCGACGTCGAGGAGCGCTTCCCGGGCCGCTCGCCGTGGAAGGTGGCGGACTTCACCCTGGAGGAGATCCGCACCCTGGACGCGGGTAGCTGGAAGGGTGCCGAGTTCACCGGCGAGCGGGTGCCGACGCTCGAGGAGTACGTGAACCTCCTCGATGACACCGGGCAGAACCTGCTGATGGAGATCAAGGCCCCCGAGCTCTACCCGGGCATCGAAGAGCAGATCGTGGACGTGCTCGACGACGAGGGCTGGCTGGACCGCCGGCACATCCAGCGCAAGCTGATCACGCAGAGCTTCAGCGCGGACTCCGTGGAGACCTTCCACGCGCTGGTGCCCGAGGCCAAGACCGGATTCCTCGGCACCCCGTCGATCGACAACCTCCCGAAGTACGCCGAGTTCGCCGACCAGATCAACCCGCGGTTCGCCGACGTCACCCCCGAGTACGTGAAGGCGGTGCACGAGGTCAAGGGCGCGCACGGCAAGCCGCTGGAGGTCTTCACCTGGACGGTCAACGACGCGGACACCGCCCGCCGGGTCGCCGACGCCGGGGTGGACGGCATCATCACCAACTACCCGGACCTGGTACGCGGCGTGGTGAACAACACCACCTTCGGCCCGCAGACGGCCGACTCCGTGAGCGGCCGGTAACCCCCGTCCCGCCCGGCGCCCGATGCCCGGCCCCACGGGGGCCGGGCGTCAGGGCGCCTCCGCCGTGCGGGGCTCCCCGGCCACGACCAGCTCCCGCAGGTGCTCGCAGATCTCCTCACGGACCTCACCCGGCATCCCCGAGTCGGTCACCAGGGTGTCCACCGCGTCCAGCGGCGCGAACGTACTGAGGCCGACCGTCCCCCACTTGGTGTGGTCCGCCACGACCACCACCCGCCGCGCCGACTCCACGAACCGGCGGTTGGTCTCCGCCTCCGCCAGGTTCGGCGTGGACAGACCGCCCCGCACCGAGATCCCGTGCACCCCGAGGAACAGCACGTCGAAGTGGAGGCCCTCGATCGCCCGGTCGGCGACCGGGCCCACCAGGGAGTCGGACGGGGTGCGGGTGCCCCCGGTGAGGACCACCACGGCCGACCCCCGCGGTTGCTGGGGCAGCGCGGCGCGGGCCTGCGAGCGCCGGGCTGTTTCGAACACGTTCGACACCGGAACGGAGTTGGTCACCACGGTCAGGTCGGGCACCTCGAGCAGGTGCTGGGCCAGGGCGAACGTGGTGGTGCCACCGGACAGGGCGACGGCGCTCCCCGGCACCACCAGCTCGGCCGCGGCCCGGGCGATGGCCTCCTTCGCCGACATCTCCATGGCCGACTTGGCCTCGAACCCGGGTTCGTGGCTGGAGGCGTCCGCCACCGGGACGGCACCCCCGTGCACCTTCTCCACCGCGCCCTGCCGGGCCAGTACGTCCAGGTCACGGCGCACGGTCATGTCCGAGACGTTCAACTTGCGGGTCAGTTCGTTGACCCGGACCCCGCCACGCCGTCGCACCTCGTCCAGGATCAGGGCGCGCCGCTGCTCGGCCAACAGGTTCTGGTTGTCACTCACAGCCGTCAGCCCCCTACGTCCCGCTCCGTCCAGCACCACCGGCCACGCCCGCGCCGGCGGCGCGCCGTCGAGCATCCTCCCACGGGTGGTGCTCCAGCACGAGCCGTCCCCGGGCCCCACCCACGACGCCCGGGTCCACCCGGGCCGGGGGACGCCGCCGGTCCCCGGCGCGGGGCCGCGGCGCCGCTCACGGCAGGGCCGGCAGGTCCTCGGGGTACAGCAGTTGCAGCTCGTCGTGGCTGGGATCGTCGAGCTGGGCCACCCGTCCGGCGTGCCGTTCCACCATGGCGTCGAACGTCTGGCGCGCTGTGCGCCCGTTGCCGAACGCCGGGCCCTTCGGCAGCATCGTGAAGTGCTTGAGCAGCGCCTCCGCGACCCCGTCGGAGAGCTGGTACTGCTGGTCCACGGCCTGCTGCTCGACGATCGCCAGCAGCTCCTCGGGCGAGTAGTCCGCAAAGGTGATGGTCCGCGAGAACCGCGAGGCCACCCCGGGGTTGGCGGACAGGAACCGCTCCATCTCCGCGGTGTAGCCGGCGACGATGACGACCACCGCGTCGCGGTGGTCCTCCATGAGCTTGACCAGGGTGTCGATCGCCTCACGCCCGAAGTCGCGGGCCGCGTCCTCCGGGGCCAGCGCGTACGCCTCGTCGATGAACAGCACCCCGCCGCGCGCCCGTTCGAACGCCTCCTGGGTGCGCAGCGCGGTGGAACCGATGTGCTCGCCCACCAGGTCCACCCGCGCCACCTCGACCAGGTGACCGCGCTCCAGCACCCCGAGCGAGGCGAGGATCTCCCCGTACAGCCTGGCCACCGTGGTCTTGCCCGTGCCCGGGGAACCGGTGAAGACCAGGTGGCGGCGGAGCGACGGGGCCTTGAGGCCGGCCGCCTGACGCCGCTTGCCGACCGCGATGAGGTCGATCAGCGCCCGGACCTCCTGCTTGACCGTGGCCAGGCCCACCAGCGAGTCCAGCTCCCCCAGCACGTCGTCGGAGTCCCGGCTGTCCACCGGCGGGTCGGCGGCCGGTGGGGACTGGTCCCCCGCGGGGCGCGGGGAGGGAATCCCGCCGAGCACCCCGAACGTGGTGGCGGTCTGCCGGGCGGCCTGCGAGGGGCTCTCGGCGGGCGTCGCGTGGTGCTCGATCACGGCCCGCCGCTCCACGCTCTCGTCGCTGGTGCAGCCCTCCGTGACGGGACCGTCCTCGGCGAACTCGTAACCGCCGCGGGCGCACCGCTCGGTGCGGCAGCGCCGAAGGGTGCTGCGGCAGCCGTCGATGACGTGGAAGCCGTAGCCCCGGCTGCCGGTGACCGTGCAGTCCTGGAACGTGCCCCGCCCCCCGGCGGAGACGTAGAAGCCGGCCTCGGCGGGGGAGTGGACCGTGCACCGCTCCACGGTCGGGTCGGCCCCCTTGGTGACGATCACGCCCGTGGCGGTGTTCTCCACGGTGCACGAGGCGAGCACCCCGCCGCTGCCGTGGTCGCGGAACCAGGCGCCGGTGGCGGCCTCCCTGATCCGGCAGTCGTCCAGTTGCACCGTCGCGCCGTCGCTCACCGACACCGCCGTGCTGCGCACCTGCGACAGGTCGCTGTCCACCATGTCCGCCCGTGACCCGCGGTCCAGCACGAACACCGCGTCCGGCACGTCGTGGACCCGGCAGGAGTCCAGGGTGGCGACGGCGCCGTCGCTGATCCACACCGCGGGGTAGTCGCCGGTGCTGTCGTGGATCTCGCAGTCGTTGGCGTCGGCCCTGGTACCCGGGTCCCACACCGAGAGGCCGTTGCGGCCGAACCGGCGCACCGTGGTCCTGTGCAGCGTCAGCACCGAACGGGAACGCAGGTCGATGCCGTTCTCCGGGACGTCGTGCACCTGCGAGTCGGTCATCCGCAGCACCGCGTCGGTGTCCAGGGTGATCCCGTCGGCGGTCACCCGGTGCACCTCGCAGTCCGCGAGGTCGCCCACCGCCCTGGCGGTGAGCTGCACCCCGGTCCCCTGGACCTCGTAGATCTCGCAGCCCACGGCCTCGACCCCGGTGCCCTCCCCGGAGACGGCCAGGCCCGCGCCCGAGGCGTGGTGCACCCGGCACCGTTCCAGCCGCGGCAACGCCCCCTCGCGCACCGAGAGGCCGGTCTGCCCGGAGCGGACCACCTCGCAGTCCTCGAACAGCCCACCCGACCTGCCGGAGACGCTCATGCCGAGCCCGGCGGGGTTGTCCACCACGCAGCGCCGGACCGTCGGGGTGGCTCCCTCCCGCACCTCTATTCCCACCGCCGAACGGGTGACCACCCGGATGTCCGACAGCTCCGCGGCGCAGGACTCCACCAGCACGGCCGGCACCGAGGTGTCCTGGCCCTCCACGTACAGGTCGGAGACCGTGGCGGGGGCGCGCACGGTCAGCGCCACCCCGCCGGTGGGCACGATCCGCACGGTGCCGGGGCCGTCGGCCCCGCGAAGGGTGATCGGGCGGGCAACGACCACGTTCTCCTGGTAGGTGCCCGGCTGCACGGACACGACGTCACCGTCACCCGCCGCCTCGAGGGCCGCCGTGAGGGTGTCGTACTCGCCCGTCCTGCGGCGCCACCTGGAGGTGCTCGTGTGCGTCACCTGAACCACGCGCTGTGCCATCGTGTTGACTTGCCCCCACGTCCTGTGAGCTGCTCCACCCACCCGGCCCTGCCGCCGGCACGCCGGTCTTCGGGCAGAGTATGGCCTCGCGAGGAACCGGCCGGACCACGGTATCGCGCGCGGGACGGGCGCCCGGCGGAGCACCCCGGCCGGACCGCTGGATCGGGCCGTTCCCGCCGGCCCCGCGGTGGTCAGCGGCTCGACCGCGCACGGGCCGTCACGGGCACGCCTGACGACCTCCGCCGGGCCGGTGCCGGCGGAGGCGTCCCACCTTTCCCTCCGGTCGCCCGTGGCGCCCCCGCGGGCGCGGCCGGCTCAGTAACCGGGGCCCTGGTAGGGGCGGGGGTGTCCCTGCTCGGGGTGCGGTGCGGGGCCCTGACGCGGCGGGACGGGGCCCCCGTAGGGAGCAGCCGGGCGCGGGGCGACCGGACGCGGCGGCACCGGGCGCATGCCGGGACCCTGGTCCTGCGGCGGGGCGCCCTGGTATGGCGCCTGGGTCTGGTACTGGGCGCCCGCGGTGTAGCCGCCCCGCGGCGGCATCGCGGACTGCGGCGGCACATAGGCCATCGGCGCCCCCTGCGGGTGCCCACCGGGGTGCGGGTGCCCACCGGGGTAGCCCGTGGGGGTGCCGTTGGCCGGTGTGTGCGCCGGCTGGTGGTGGGCGGGCGGCGAGACCGACGAGGGCAGCGCGGGCAGCGCCGGCAGGTTGCTCCGGCTCTCGTACGCCGGAGGGACCCTGATGGGTGCGATCTGCGGGGTTCCGCGCTCGGCGACGAGGCTGTCGTAGATCGGTGTCTCTTTGAATGCCGACGAGCCGTAGTAACCGCCGTAGGCGCCGCGGGGGGTGGTCATGACCATAAGGTATGCCCACATTGAGCGTTGTGGGGAGACAGGTTGGCGCGGTAATTTGCGCGCCCGATGACGGCGGAGTTCCGCAATGGCCCCGAAGTGTGAAAAAGGGGTCCCCGGCTCGCGCTCGTGGAACGGGTGAGGGCCGGTCCCCGCGGTGTTCACGACCGCGGTCCTGGTCAAGGATTGGCTGGATCTCGCCGTTCCGACGTGCTGGCCGGAGGCGGATGGCCGGCCCCCAACCGGGGTTGCGATGACGGCGTTCGACCACGGTGACCGGGCCCTGATGGTGGCTGACGGTGTGTCGGGACATCGGCTCCACCGGAGCTGCCGTCGCGAGCGGAGCCGGTGGAAGCGCCGAAAACCGGTCGTTGTCCTGGCGCGTCGTCGGCGCCGCACGACACCGGCAGTCCCGCAAGGGGCCGGCCGTCGCGTCGCCCCGCGTCGCGTTCGCCGTGCGTCGCACGGACCGGTGCGACGCCACGGCGCTCACACGGTGCGGAGCAGCGCCTTGCGGTAGAAGGCGATCATCAGTTGGGAGATCCGCTCCAGCGTGTAGTGGCTCAGGAAGTGCTCCCTGGCGGCGGTGGCCCTGCGGGCGGCGGCACCCCGGTAGGTGAGGGCGTCCAGCAGGCCGCGGTGCAGCGCGTCCCCGTCCTCCGGGGGCACGAGCAGGGCGTGCTCGTCCCTTCCGACGGTCTCCCGCAGGGCGGGCACGTCCGTGGCCACGAGGGGCACGCCCACACCCATCGCCTCCATCGCCGTGCTGCTCATCCCCTCCCGTCGGGACGGCGCCACGACCACGTCCGACGCGGCCATCAACCCGTAGACGTCCTTGCGGTGGCCCAGGAAGACCACCGAGGGGTCGTTCGCGCCCAACGCCTTCAACCGCGGGGTGTGTTCGTCCGGGCGGCCGGCGAGCAGCAGCACCGCGTGCGGCTCCCAGGCGCGTACCTGGGGCCAGCAGCGGATCAGCACGTCGAGGCCGTTGGAGTGGTGCTGCCGGGCCGCCGCCAGCACCACGGGCTGGTTCCGGCCCAGCCCCAACGCGGCGCGGACCGCCGCCCTGCGGGACTCGGTCACGGTGCCGAGGACCCGGGGGTCCCGGCCCTGCGGCACCACGTCGATCAGCATCGGGTCCACGGCGAGCCTGCGGGACATCTCCGTTGCCAGGTGCCGGGTCAGCGCCTGGAACCGACGCACCCCCACGGCCGTCAGCGCGTCGGCGACCTGCGCGCCGCGGACCCGCAGGGACGTCCGCCCGCACCTGGCCAACTGCTCGGGGCCGTAGGCGGATCGGACCAGGGACGAGATGACCGGCACCCGCGCCGCGTTGGCCGCGGCACGGCCGACCAGGTCGGCCTGGTGCAGCGTGGTGTGCACCAGGTCGGGGCGCCGGCGCCGGATCAGCCCGCTCAGCGCGGCGGCGGCCCGCAGCCGACCGCGGTGACCGACGGCGAAGACGTCGACTCCGGCCGCGGTCAGCGGCGCGGTGTCCCCCGGCTGGAGGCAGGCCACGTCAAGTCGCACGCCGTCGCGCACCAGGTGGGGCGCGGTCACCGCGAGTGCGTGCCCGGCTCCTCCGGTGTCGTGCAGGCTGTCGATGACGTGCAGCACGTGCATGCTTGCGACACCTCTCCGCGTCCGGTAATCGCCTCAGGATTCCAGTCGTGCCCGGCACAGAGGGCCGAATAGGACCGGAAAGGCCGGAACCCTGGGGTGGCTGCGGGTCACACACGGCGCTTCACCCCCGCTGGGTCTCCGCTAGGGTGCATTGGTGTAGGCGGCCACTGGTGCACCCGCAAGCCCGGTCAAGCAGGGGGAAAGAGCGCATGTCGATGCAAAAGGGAACGAACACCGCCGTACCGGCTTCCTCGGTACGCGTGGAGCTCGGCTGGCAGTCGGGGCCGGGCACGCCTGACGCCGACGCCTCCGCACTGCTGTTGTCCTCCGGCAAGGTACGGTCCGACGCCGACTTCATCTTCTACAACCAGCCCCAGCACGCCTCCGGCGCGGTGCGGCACGAGGGCAAGCGCCCCGCGGGCGGTGCGGTCACCGACACCCTGCTGGTGAACCTCGCAGCCGTCGAGCCCACCATCGAGACCATCGTGCTCGCCGCCTCGTCCGACGGTGGCAGCTTCGGACAGGTCAGGGGACTGCACATCAGGGTGCTCGACGCGGCCAACGGTGCCGAGCTGGCGCGGTTCGACAGCACGGACGCGACGGTGGAGACCGCCTTCGTCCTCGGCGAGCTGTACCGGCGGCAGGGAGCCTGGAAGTTCCGAGCGGTCGGCCAGGGGTACAGCTCCGGCCTCGCCGGGCTCGCCACCGACTTCGGGATCAGCGTGGACGACGAGCCGGCTCCGGCCCCCGCACCGCCGGCGCCCGCCCCCGTGGCCCCCACCCCGCCCCCGGCTCCGATGCCGCCCGCGCCCTCCATGCCCGGCGCCGGCTACCCCCCGCCCCAGCCGACCATGCCGACCGCCCCCGGCTACCCCGCTCCTACGCCGCCGCCCGCTCCGATGCCCTCGTACAACGCCCCGCAGCCCCCGGCCCCCGGCTACCCGGCTCCCACGCCGCCCCCTGCCCCGGCGCCGTCGTACAACACCCCGCCGGCCCCGGGCGGCTACAACGCCCCGCCCGCCCCGGGCGGCTACAACGCCCCGCCCGCCCCGGGTGCCCCGGCGCCCACCGGGCAGGTGAACCTGAGCAAGGTCACGCTCACCAAGGAGATGAACACCGTCTCGCTCACCAAGCAGGGCGGGACCTCGGGCACGATGCGGGTGAACCTCAACTGGCAGGTGCACAAGCAGTTCAAGGGCTGGATCCGCAAGGCGGGCCGGGCCGCGGCCTCCCACTCCGACCTCGACCTGGACCTGTGCGCCATGTTCGAGCTGGTGGACGGCAGCAAGGGCATCGTCCAGGCGCTGGGCAACTCGTTCGGCTCGCTGCACCAGCCGCCGTTCATCCACCTCGACGGCGACGACCGCACCGGGGCCATGGACACCGGTGAGAACCTCACCGTCAACCTGGACCACAAGGACCTGTTCCGCCGCATCCTCATCTTCGTCTACATCTACGAGGGCGCCCGCAGCTTCGCCAACCTGCACGCCACGGTGACGCTCTACCCGCAGCACGGCGCGCCGGTGGACTTCTCGCTGGACGAGTGCACCGTCCCGTCCAACGTGTGTGCCCTCGCCCAGATCACCAACGTCAACGGCGAGTTGATCGTGCAGCGCGAGTCGCGCTTCCTGGTGCCCGAGCGCGGCGTCAGCCCGCAGCGCACCATCGACTACGCCTACGGCTGGGGCATGAACTGGACGCCCGGCCGCAAGTAGCGTCCGAGGTGGGCGACGGTGGCCGCCGGAGGTGACCGGCGGCTCCCGTGCACGATCGACCAGGACCACCGCAGGGGCCGGCCCGGCCACACCCGGGTCGGCCCCCGCGCCGTGTGGCGGCACGCACACCCGTCGGCGCACACCCCTCGGCGTGCCCCCCGCGCGGGGCGCGGCCGGGTCAGCGCGCGGCGGTGGCCAGGCGCTCGCCGAGCCGACGCAGCGCCTGGCTGGCGAGGACCGCGTGGCCCCGCGTCGAGGGGTGGGTCAGGTCGGAGCTGTAGACGTCCCCCGCTGAGCAGATCGGGTGCCCCCACAGGTCCACCAGCAGGGTGTCGTGGCGCAGCGACACGTCCCGCACGCTCTCGTTGAGCGCGTTCATGTGTGGTCGCAGCGCGGACAGTTCGGGGACGCCCGCGCAGATGTCCATCAGCGTGAAGAGGATGACGTCAGCGCCGGTCCCGAGCAGCGTCGTGACCACCGCCTCGAGGTCCGCCTCCACCCGGCGCGGGTCGAACCGCTCGGTGAGCAGGTCGTTGCCGCCGCAGATCACCGCGGCGAGGTCCGGGTGGAACGCCAGCGCCCGGTCCACCTGGGAGGCCCGCACCTCGGAGGTGACCAGGTTGTGCCGGCCCAGGTTCAGGTACGCCACCGTGGGGACGCGGCGGGACAGGGCGTACCTGATCCGTTCCGGCCAGGGGACGGGGCGGTAACCGGGGGTCTTCTCGCCGAGGCCCTCGGCGAGACCGTCTCCGAGTACCACGAACCGTCGCCACGGGGCCTCCCGGAGCAGCGCGTAGGCCTCGGCGTCGGACAGGCAGTACGGGTCGTCGCGCTCCCGTGGATAGGCGTCGGTGCCGGGCATGTCACTCATGCGTCCTCCGGACTCGCTGGTTGTCCTGCGGGCCGGGAAGGTGCGCCGCCCACCGCGGGCAGCGGCGAAGCGTCCCAGGGGAGGGCTTGCTGTCCCCCGTTCAGCAAGCCCTCCGCGCCGGATCGCCGACCGCCGTCAGCGCGGTCCCGCGATGCCCATGGGTGGGACGGGCAGACAGAACTCGTCGCCGGGCTGCCCCGGCCGAGCAGCCCGGCCGCGAATTCCGTCCGACCGGGAAACCTATCCGAAGGTGGTTCTCCAGGGTGATTCCAGTCTGGCTGTACGTCAGGCTCGGGGAATCGTGGAGCAACCCCCGGCCGAACCTGAAACGAATCCCGGCCGTTCGGTGTCCTGATATCCACGACCGGGATACCAGGACGCACAGCCGTGCGGGCCCGGATCTCGTTCGACCGCGAATCTAGTTCTCTCGTGAACCTCGTTCCCTGTGATTCCGGTTCGGCGAGCGGCTCATGGGTTCCTCGTCCGCTGAGGAATTACCGGGCGGCCACGGGCTCGGCCGAGTGGGAGCTTCGGTTGGAGCGGTAATCAGGTGCCTGTCTTGGTTATTCAGGGAACCATTGCACGCGACCTGCGCACCGTCAACGCCTGGTCGCGCACGACTCCGGCACGACCAGGACTTCTTGTGACTGGGCACCGTGCGGCCCGGTGCTCCTGTACGCGCGCACAACGGCGTCGATCAATCGGGACGCCGGACGGCACCAGGGCCGCCCGACGCGGCCGAACTCGCCGGTGTTCCACCAGGAACGTTACCCGCCGGTGTTCCCCGCGGCGATCACTTTGTCGTGGCGCGGTGCGATCCGTGCTTTCTGCGTTCCTCTTCCCGTCCCTACCGGACCTGCCGAAGTGGAGTGTCCCGTCGGGCGCCGTGACGGTCGCTGTCGTGTTGTGCATACTGGCCACTGCTGAGAGGTGACGGTTCCGGGGCTCCGCGTCCGGTGACTTTGCCGTTTCCTGGCTTGAGGGGAGTAGGGCGACGACCTACGCTGATCCGAGCCTGCACGCCCTGTAATGCATTCTCCGAAGACCGGCCAGGACCAGGAGGCGCAGCGATGAGGCGGGGGAATTCTGTTTGGCCGTGGCACGAAGTGGTGGACGGGTACGAACGGCACGTCGGCAGCGCGACGGCGAGGACCGCGGCACGGCGGGTGGTCCCCGTGGAGGCGAGGTCGGCCGGCACCCGGGTGTGGGACGTCGACCAGCGTGAGTACCTGGACTGCTCGGGCAGTGGGGTCTTCCCCCTGGGGCACGGGCACCCGGCGGTGCTCGAGGCGCTGCACCGACAGCTCGACCGCCACTCGGTGGCCACCGGAACGCTGCTCTCCGGTGAACTGGCCGACGCCGCCCGCCGGCTCGCCGCCATCTGCCCCCCGGGTCTGGACCGGGTGCACTTCGGCTGCACCGGGGCGGAGACGGTGCGGACGGCCCGGAGGCTGGCCTGGGCGCTGGGCCGCAGGCGCGTCATCACCATGGACGGCGGCTACCTGGCCATGACGCTGGGCGGTGCCGTCACCGGCGGACCTCGCGGTGTCGGCCGCGACCAGGGCGCCGCGGCCCGGACCACCGGGGACCAGGTACGGCCGGAGGTGGTCACCGTTCCGTACGGGGACGTCCCCGCGGTGCGCCGGGCACTCGCCCAGGACGGGGGCGGCGGCTGTTGCGTGGTGGTCGAACCGGTGCAGGCCGAGGGCGGGGTGCGGGTGCCTCCGCCCGGGTACCTGCGGGAGGTCGCCGAGGCGTGCCACCGGACGGGCGCGCTGCTGGTGGTGGACGAGATCCACACCGGCCTCGGTCGGCTCGGCGCCTGGTGGGGCTGCGCCGTCGAAGGGGTGACGCCCGATCTGTTGCTCACCGGGGAGGGGCTGGGCGGCGGCTGCGTGCCGGTGAGCGCCGTGGTCGGCACCGAGGAGGTGTTCGCCCCGATGGGCCGGGACCCGCTGCTGCACGCCTCCACGTTCTGCGGGTACCCGCTCGGCATGGCCGCGGTCACCGCCACCCTCGAGGTCATGGACCGCGAGTACGTCCCGGCCCGGGCGGAACACCTGGGCAAGCGGCTGCTGGACGGGCTGTCCTGCGCGGTGCGGCCGGTCGTTCCGTACCAGGTGCGTGGGGTCAGGGGCCAGGGGCTGCTGCTCGGTGTGGAGTTGGCGGACGCACACCTGGCCGGACGGTTCACCCAGGGGCTGTTGGACCGGCGGGTGCTGGCCGGGCAGTGCCTCGGGGACAGCGCGGTGGTCCGGCTCTGTCCCCCCGCGTCCCTCACCGACGCCGAGGTCGACTGGGTGGTCAACGCGGTCGGCGAGGCCGCGGCGGCACTCGCCAGGGACCTGCGTTACGCGTGGTGAACCGGGCCGGGTGGCCGGGTTCCGCCGGCCGGCCGCGCGGGCGGCGCGGCCCCGGGCGGCTCGGTCGCCGTCGTCCCGTACGACCGGGGGGACCGCCCGGTCCAGCGTTTGAACGCGTGGGTGAACGCCGCCGGTTCGGTGTACCCCAGGCGCCGCGCGACCTGGGTGGCCGGCATGCCCTCGCCGAGCAGGCTCTCCGCCCGGGTCCTGCGCACCTCGTCCAGGATCGCGCTGAACGACGTCCCCTCCTCGGCGAGCCGGCGCCGCAGGGTGCGTTCGCTCATCCGCAGTGCCGCCGAGGCACCGGCCATGTCGGGGCCGTGCGGCAACTGCTGGAGCACGTACTCACGGACCACGGTGGTCTGGGTGGACCGCACGCTGCGCCGGGTGAGCAGTTCCCGGCACTGCTGCTCCGCCAGCCGGAACGCCGGCTCACTGGCCAACGGCAGGGGCCGGTCCAGGGCACGGGAGTCCACCCGCACCTCGGTGTTCGGGCGGTTGAACGACACGGGGGCGGCCAGCGTCTCGTGGTACCGCTCGGGCTCGTCGGGACCGGGGCCGGCCAGGCTCACCCAGCGCAGCCAGCCGCCGTCGGGCATGAGGTCGTCGAGGAGCCTGACCACGGCGCCCAGGGTCCGTTCGGTGAAGAAACGCCGGGTCTGCTCGGGCAGTGCCGTGGCGTCGATCCTGATCCTCATCTCGCCGCCCGACTCGGTGGCGCTCAGCGCGCAGCAGGCGTAGGAGAGGTTGACGTACCGCAGCCCGAACGCCACGGCCTGCCGGGGGGTGGGTGCCGCGAGCAGGCCGAGCCCCCACACGCCGTACATGGTCAGCGGGTAGCGGGCGCCGATGGACAAACCGAGGCCCGGTACCTGCGACAGATCGCTGACCAGGTTGCCGCCCAGGGCCAGTTCCTGCCCCATGGAGATGGTGCCGGTGGCGTCGCCCAACTGCGAGGGGGCGATTCCGGTGTCCCGGAGGCTGCGGTGCCAGGGCACCCCGTGCTCGTGGGCGGTCTGGACCATCTCGTGCGCACTGGCGGTGCCCAGCAGGTGGAGTCGGCCCAGCGCGGGTCCGGCTAACGGCTCACCCGCACCTGGGCCCGCCATCTCCGCTCCTTCCCGTCCGAGCCGTGTGGGCACCCGAACAGAAGCGACACCGACCGGGGGGATGACGACCGGCCGGGTTCCCCGGTCCGGCCGCTGGCCGCCACGGTCAATGTTTTGGCCGCTATGAGCATGGGGCTGCCAGGGCTCGCTCACTTAGCCTCAACTTCCCGTCAGTTCACGAAAGGATGTCACCATGGCCGATCCGGCCCGTCAACCCTCGCTTGTGACCACCCAGCGTGCGCGGGGTGCACAACAGACGGCGGAGGGTGTCGTGCCGAAGGGGATCGCGGCCCGCCCGGTCGTCCGCCACCCCGCTGACCTGGCCCGCATCGAGGAACAGCCACTGAAGCGGTGGGGACTGCCGGGAACCACCTACGAGCTGCTGCTGGCCGCCGCGGCCAGCTACGGCGACGCGCCCGCGCACACGTATCTGGCCACCGGCGGCAGGAAGCCGGTGGAGGTCCTCTCCTTCCGCGCCCTCGCCGACCGGGTGACCCGCGTGGCCAGGACGATCAGTGCGGTCGCCGGCGACGTGGCCCGTCCGGTGACCTCCCTGCTGCTCTCCCAGGGGCCGTGGGTGATGGCCGGCCAGTGGGGGGCCCAGGCCGCAGGGGTGGCCAACCCGGTCAACCCCGCGCTGGCCAGCGATCACCTCCGGTCGCTGTTGCGCACCGCGGGCACCCACGTCCTGGTGGTGCCGTCGCACCAGGCCGACCCCGCCCGCCACGCCCACCTGGCCGACATCGCCGGCGACCTGCCCGAGCTGAGGGCCGTCCTCACCGTGGACACCCTTCCGGGAGCCGGTCCCCGGGCCCAGGAGCCAGGCCCCGCACCGCGCTGGCCGGTGCCGGTCCTGCCGCTGGAGCGCGTCGCCCCGGAGCAGACCGCGGCACCGGTCGTCCCCCCGCACCAGGACCAGGTCTGCGCGCTGTTCCACACCGGTGGCACCACGGGACGCCCCAAGCTCGCCGCCCACCGGCACCGCAACGAGGTGTACACCGCCTGGGCGCTCACCCTCGGGCTCGAGCTGACGCCGGGCGAGGTGATGCTCTGCGGGCTGCCCCCGTTCCACGTCAACGCGGTCCACGCCACCGGCCTCGGACCGCTGTTCTCCGGCCTCCACGTTGTCTTCCTCGGCCCGGAGGGCTTCCGGGACACCGGAGCCATGCTCGGGTTCTGGGAAC
Organism: Wenjunlia vitaminophila DSM 41686; assembly: GCF_000380165.1. Classification (GTDB taxonomy): domain Bacteria; phylum Actinomycetota; class Actinomycetes; order Streptomycetales; family Streptomycetaceae; genus Wenjunlia; species Wenjunlia vitaminophila. Next base: position 65,614 of record NZ_KB904691.1, on the reverse strand, counting down.
TGGTGCAGAACCACCGGATCGCCACGTTCAGCGCCGTGCCGACGGTGCTCTCCGCGCTGACCCGCATCCCGGTGCCGGAGGGCGCGGACCTGTCGAGCCTGCGCTGCGTGTACTCCGGCGCGGCACCGCTGCCCGACGCGGTCCGCCGCGGGTTCGAGGAGCACTGCGGCACCCCGGTGTTCCAGGGGTACGGCCTGACCGAGGGCACCTGCGTCACCGCCCTCACCCCGGCCTGCGCCGACGCCCCGCCGCCCGGAACCGTGGGGCTGCGGCTGCCCTACCAGCAGATCAGGGTCCTGGGCGGGGACGGAGCCGTCGCCGCGGCCGGCGAACCAGGACGCGTCCAGATCAAGGGGCCCAACGTCTTCGCCGGCTACTGGGGCGGTGGACCCCGGGACACGGTGGACGCCGAGGGCTGGCTGGACACCGGTGACCTCGGAACCCTCAAGGACGGCTGGCTGTTCCTCACCGGACGCGCCAAGGACCTCATCATCCGCGGCGGCCACAACATCGACCCGGCGCCGGTGGAGGACGCGCTGCTCGCCCACCCCCGGGTGGTGGCCGCCGCCGTGGTCGGCCGCCCCGACCGGCACAGCGGTGAGGTTCCGGTGGCGTACGTCCAGCTCGCGGAAGGGGCCGACACCACCCGCGAGGAACTCCTCGCCTGGGCGCGGGAACACACCGTCGAACGGGCCGCGGTGCCCAAGGACGTCCGGGTCCTGCCGGCCCTGCCCGTCACCCCCGTCGGCAAGGTGAACAAGGTGCCGCTGCGGGAGGACGCCGCCGTCCGCGCCGCCCGACAGCTCCTCGCCGACCGGTTCCCCGGCGTCGCCGTCGAACTCGGGGCGACCACCGAGAACACCGGCCAGGTGGTCCTGACCCTCACACCGGACACCGGGGCGGGCCGAACCCAAGAGGCCCTGCTCGACGCCCTCGCCGGCCTCCCGGTGACAACGCGGACCACGGGACCCGTCGGCCGGCCCGACCCGGCCTGAACCACCACGAGGGCCGGCGCGTCCGCAACCGGCCGTCGCCGCCACCCACGGAACAGGAAAGCGCCACGAACGTCGCCGGTCCCGTCGATGACGAGGAGGTATACATGCCGACCCACCGAGCCACCGCGGCCGTGACCGCGGTCCCCGAAGCGCCCTCCGACCGCCTCAGCCCCGCCCGTGCGGCGGCGCTCCGGGACCGGGGCCTACGCACCCTCAGCTCCCACAGGTCCACCCTCACCCAACGCGTCGTGGCCTCGCTCCGCTCCACCGAGGAGGCGTACCGGGGGAGCAGGTTCCCCGCCGGGGAACTGGCACCGTGGATCGACAGGTCGCTCAGCAGGGGACTCGCGGCCTTCCGGGTCCGCCCCGAGGAACGCGCGGCCACCTGCGACTGGGCCAGCGAACTCGGGCACGCCAGAGCCCGCCAGGGCGTGCCCCTGGACTCCATGCTGCGCGCCTACCACACCGGTGGCCAGGTGCTGTGCCTGGCCCTGATGCGGTGGGCCGCCGAAGAGGACCTCGCCAGCTCCCCCTCGGCACTCCTCGTCGACGACGTGTGGAACATCGTTGACCTGCACTGCGCGGCGGCCGTGCGCACCTTCCGCGCGGCCGAGGCGGAGGCCGGGTCGGGCGACGGCCGCGTCGGCGCCTTCGGGAGCCTGCTGGACACGCTGCTCAACGGCGAGTCCGACCCGGCGTTCTGCTCCGCCGTCGCCCGGGGGCTCGCCCTGCCCGAGCACGGCCGGTACGCCGTGGTGGTGGAACGGCCCGCGCCGGGCGGCGGTCCCGTGGTGGCCGCAGAACTGCCCGGCCGCGTCGCCGGGGTGCGGACGATCTGGCGCATGCACGGCGAGTGCGCCATCGGCCTCGCGGTCCTGGGCGAGACGGCGCCCTCGGCGCTCGTGGACGCCCTGCCCACCGCCCCCGGCCGGTGCACCGGCGTCAGCCTCGACGTCTCCGGGCTCAGCGAACTGGGCACCGCCCGCAGGCTGGCTGAGCTCGCCGCCCGCACCGTCACCTCCCGTGAGGGGGCGGCCTGCCTCGCCGACGAACTCCCCGCCGCGCTGCTCGTGGTCCGCCCCGACCTGGCCGGGGAACTCAGCCAGCGCACCCTGGCCCCGGTGCTGGCCCTCGAGCCCTCCGACCGCGACCTGCTGCTGGCCACCCTCAAGGCGTGGTTGGACGCTGACGGCGCCTCGTCCCGGGCCGCCACCGCCCTGTACTGCCACCGCAACACCGTCCTGAACCGGCTGCGCCGCCTGGAACGGCTCACCAGGCGGTCGTTGTCGGTGCCCAGGGACCTGGTGGAGCTCTCCCTGGCACTCCAGGCCCACGAACTGCTCTCCACGGGACACTGACCGCCCGGGCGGCGCCCCGGGGTGTGCCCGGCGACCGACCGACCGGCAGGGCGGAACACCCCGCGGGCCGACCGCCGGGGACGTGTCCCGCGGTCCCGTGACCTCGGCGGTGCCGGGCCCGGGGACACCGCCCGGCCCGTGGCGGTGGAGGTCCGTGCCGCACCGGCTTCAGGTGGTTCCGCTGGGCGCCGAGTAGGTGCGCCCCTTCCACGCCGCGCCCCGGCCCCGGTGGTGCCGCACCGCCGAGTCCACCGTCATCACCAGGTACAGGCCCGCGGTGAACGGCAGCAGCGGTGCGTACCACGGCGTCCGACCGTAGTAGCGCAGCATCGGCAGGTAGGTCGCCGACATCAGCAGCCACGTCGCGGCCCCCACCCCGAACAGCACCCGGTCCCCGGACAGCGCCCCGGCGACCGTCGCCAACGGCGGCGTCAGGTAGACCAGAACCAGCCCCAGCACCGTCGCGGCCAACAGCGACAACCGGTACCGCAACTGCGCGTAGGCGCTGCGCGCCACCATCCGCCACAGCTCGTCCAGGCCCGGGTACGGCCGCACGCTGTGCACCCGGTCCGCCAGGCCGAGCCAGATCCGGCCGCCACTGCGCTTCACCGCCCGGGCCAACGCCACGTCGTCGATCACCGCGTGCCGGATCGACGCAGGGGCGTCCGCCCGCTCCAGCGCCGCGCGCCGCACCAGCACGCACCCGCCGGCGCAGGCGGCGGTCCGGGAACCAGGCCGGTTCACCCAGCGGAACGGGTACAACTGGCCGAAGAAGTAGACGAACGCGGGAACGACCAGCCGTTCCCAGGCGGTCACCACCCGGAGCCTGGCCATCAACGAGACCAGGTCGAGGTCCGCGCGGACGGCGGCGGAGACCAACTCCGCCAGGGAGTCCGGCTCGTGCGCGATGTCGGCGTCGGTCAGCAGGACGAACTCGGAACGGGCCAGTGCCACCCCGTGCCGCACCGCCCACAGCTTCCCCGTCCACCCCGGCTCCGGCTCACCGGGCGCCACCACCTCCAGCGGCACCCCGCCGTGCCGCCCGGCCAGCGACCTGGCCAGCTCGGCGGTGCCGTCGTCGCTGTTGTCGTCCACCAGCACCACCCGCACCCGCCCCGGGTAGGCCTGCGCGAGCAGCGAGGGGAGGCTGACCGGCAGCACCCCCGCCTCGTTCCGGGCCGGGACCACCACGGTCACCGACGGCCACTCCCGCAACCCTCCGGCGGGGCCGTCCCGCGGCGGCAGGCGCACGTCGGTGCGCCAGAACCCCCCCTGGCACAGGGTCAGCCACACCCAGGCGAGCAGGGACAACACGGCGGTCACCACGGCAGCGAACATCACTGCCGCAGTGTCTCGCGGTTCTCCCTCCTCTGGTGGGCGCTCGCCGTCGGTGGCCGGTGATCCCCCGTGACCGCCCGCCCGTGCGGCGTCCGACCTGCCGGGCGCCGGGGGCCGGCTGGCGCTCCGCCGCCGGGGCTCTGACGGCCCCCAAATGGGTGGCGTCCGGTAGCGTGCCCCCGTAGCTTGTGCGCTCGTGCCCCAAGACCCACCGAGTGGCTCGCCCGCCCGCGCAGAACCGACCGCGGCGGTCTCCGACGACGCGTCGATGACCGCTGACCACGCACCGGTGCGGGGGGAAGCGACCGGGGGACTGTTCTCCGGAACCCACGCGCCAGCCACTGTCAGTTTCGCCGCGGTGATGTTCCTGACCGGATTCGCCGCGTTGGCCGTGGTGCCCACCCTGCCCTCGGCCGCACAGGACCTGGACGGGGTGTCGCTCTACCCGCTGGTTGCGGGGTGCTTCGTGGCCGCGAGCCTGTTGGGTGGGGTCCTGGGTGGTCACTGGGCGGACCGCGCCGGGGCGCACCGTCCGCTGGCGGCGGGAATGGTGCTCGCGGTGGTCACCCTGCTGGTCTCGGCCGCCAGCACCTCCATCTGGCACCTGGCCGCCGGGCGTTTCCTGGACGGGCTGGCCGGGGGGATGGTCGCGGTGTCCGTCAACGCCGCCATCGGTCAGGCCTACCCCGACCGCCTGCGCCCGCGCGTCCTGGCGTTGATGAGCGCCTGCTGGGTCGTCCCCTCGCTGGTTGGTCCGCCGCTGGCCGGGCTGGTGACCGAGTGGTGGTCCTGGCGCGCGGTGTTCTTCGGCCTGGCCGGCATCACGGTGTTGCCCGCCGTGGCCGTGGCGGTCGTGCTGCGCGGACCCTCCTGGGGCGTCGTGCCCGCACCGTCGGGAGAAGGGGCGCCGCGCCCGGCGCTCGTGGTTGCGACGGCGGTGAGCCTGGGAGCGGCGCTGGGCCAGTACGGCGTCTCCGGCTGGGACCTGCGCCACCTGCTGTGCACGGCGGGGGCGCTGGTCCTGGTGACGGCGTTCGCCTCACGGCTGTTGCCGCCGGGTACGTGGCGCGCCGAACGCGGCCTGCCGGCCACGGTCCTGCTCCGCGGCCTGGGCTCAGGGGTGTTCTTCACGTTGGAGGCGTACGTGCCCCTGCTGCTGATCACCGAACGGGACGCTCCTCCCGTGGTGATCGGCCTGGCCTTCACGGGCGCCGCCGTGGCCTGGGCCGGCTCCTCCTGGGTACAGGGCCGCCTGCTGGAGCGCTCCCCGCGCCATCGCCTGGTGGCGGCCGGCGCGATCGTGCAGGCGGCGGCCGTCGTGCTCGCCATCGCCGGGACGCTGCCCGCGACGCCCGCGTACACCGCCGCGTCAGCGATGGTCGTCGCGGCAGTCGGCATGGGGATGTTCGCCCCCTCGCTCACCGTGCTGTCCCTCACCCACAGCCCTCCCGGCCGGCAGGGCCACGCGAGCAGCGCGATGCAGACCACCCAGAACCTGGGGCAGATAGCGGTGTTGGGCTTCTCCTCCGCACTGTTCAACGTGTTCCTGGGCGGTGGGGCGGCCGACGCCGTCGGCTACGGCGCCGCCTTCGGGCTGCTGCTCGCGCCGTGTGTCCTGGCCGCCCTGCTGGCCGCCCGCGCCCGGAGCGTGTGAGCTCGGAGGGCGTGAGCTCGGAGCGCGTGAACTCGGAGCGCGTGAGCCGAATCGTTTCTCTGGGACCGTCGCGCCACACCGTTGACCGTCACCGGGCGGTGCCCGAGCCGATGCCCGCAGGAACCGCCTACCGGCGCGGCTCCCGAGTGGCTGCGAAGTCCACCTCGGACGCGGGCAGCACCCGGATGCTCCGCCCCGGGAAGCCGAGGTGCCGGAAGATCTCGTTGTGGTGCGCGATCGAGTCGTTCGGCGAGGCGTACTCGCCGGTCTCGGGCCGGACGGAGGTGGTGTGCCCGTCGGCGACCAGCACCACGTCGTACTGGTGGCTCAGCGCCTGCCGCGCCGTGGTGTCGACACAGATCTCGGTCGCGAACCCGGTGACCACCACCTCCGTGACCCCCAGCGCCCTCAGGGTCCTGTCGAGGTCGGTGCCGAGGAAACCGTCCGGGCTGGTCTTGTGCACGACGGTCTCGCCAGCGTCGGGGGCGAGTTCGGGGGTCACCCGCCAGCGCTCGGTCCCGACCTCGAGTTCGTCATCCTGCTGTTGGACCGTCACGACCGGTACGCCCGCGGCCCTGGCCCGTTCGCGGAGCCCGCTGATCACGGCGACGGTCTCGGCGGCCCGGTGCGCGATGGCCACCAGGGCGTTCTGCATGTCGATGACGAGGAGCGCGGGGGTGTGAGGCACCGGCTCACCGTAGCGGCTTACCCGCTGGTCGGCGACAGGGACGGCGGCGGCCGTCACCTCGGTCACCGCGTTGATCGGCCTCCCGCCCCCGGCTTCGGCGGGCACCACATAAAGTGGTTCTGTGAAGATCGCGCTTATTGACTCCGGGCTGGGGCTGCTGCCCGCGGCCGCCGCGCTGCGGCAGTTGCGGCCGGACGCGGACCTGGTGCTGTCCTGCGACCCGGACGGCATGCCCTGGGGGCCGCGTGCCCCGCGGGAGGTCAGCGAGCACGTGCTGGCGTGCGTGCGGGCGGCAGCGGCGCACCGGCCGGACGCGGTGGTCATCGCCTGCAACACCGCGTCGGTGCACGCGCTGGCGGCGCTGCGGGACGAGTTCGAACCCGGCCTGCCGGTGGTCGGCACCGTTCCGGCGATCAAGCCGGCCGCGGCGTCGGGCGGTCCGGTGGCGATCTGGGCGACCCCGGCGACCACCGGCAGCCCCTACCAGCGGCGGTTGATCAGTGACTTCGCCGCGACGGTGCCGGTGACCGAGGTGGCCTGCCCGGGCCTCGCCGACGCGGTGGACCGCGCGGACCCCGACGCGGTGGCCGACGCCGTGGCGGTGGCGGCTGCCCGCACCCCCGTCGGGGTGCGGGCGGTGGTGCTCGGCTGTACGCACTACGAGTTGGTGGCGGAGCAGATCCGGGCCGCGGTGCAGCGGCCGGGCGGCCCCCCGGTGGTCCTGTACGGCTCCGCGGAGGCCGTCGCCGGTCAGGCGCTGCGTCGGCTGCGGGAGCCCGGGGCCCGCGGCGCCGGCTCGGTGTCCGTGCTGCTCAGCGGCCGGACCGGGGTCCTGCCGCGACGGGCCCTGGCCTACCCGGAGGGGCGGGTACTCGTCTCCGGGGTGGTCGGTGCCGGGGCCGTCGGCCCCGCCGGGGACCGTGCGTGCTGACCCTGGGGGACGGACGCGGGCCCGGGGCGGTCACGCTCCGCCGCGGAGCCGGTGCAGCGCCGGGTGGAGGCCGGAGAGCACGGTGTCCAGTCGGCTGACGGAGACCGCGGAGTCGATGCGGAGCCGACTGATCCGCAGGGGATGCGACGGGCGGCCGTCGGCGAGCCGGTGGTCGAACAGGAACGCCGCCTGGTAGCCGAGGCGCCTGAGCTGGTCCTGGGCCGGTGGCGCCGCGGTGCCGTGGGGGTAGGCGAACGCCCGTGGCGGGGTGCCGAGCCAGGAGGTGAGGAGTTGGTGGGCCTCGGCGATCTCGGTCCGCACGGTGTGTTCGTCGCACTGGTCGAGGCAGGCGTGGCCCAGGGTGTGGTTGCCGATCTCCACCCCGGCCTCGGCCAGTCGGCGCAGGTCCGCCACCGTCAGTTGGCGCCGGGGCGGGGCCGGCCGGCGGGCGGTCACCCGTAGCTCCTGGAGGGTCCTGCGGCGGTCCGGGTCGGGCATCCGGCGCATGATCCCGACGGCCGCGGTCGGGGCGGTGCCGGCGAGGCCGCGGGCACGCCCGCCGTTGCGCACCAGGAACTCGGCCTCGTGCCACCAGAACGGTCGGTCGGTGCCGATCAGCTCGGCGACGACGAACGCCACCGCGGGGATGCCCCGCTCGGCGAGCAGCGGCAGGCCGTGCTCCACCAGGGAGCGGCCGGCGTCGTCGAAGGTGAGCAGCACGCTGTGTGCGGGGAGTGACCGGCCCGTGGCGACGGCCTCGGCCACCTCGGTGAGGCCCACCGGGTTCGCGACCTGGCGCAGCCGGTCGAGCTGGGCGGTGAACCGCCCCGGGTCCTCCACGCCGGGGTAGGCGAGCACCGCGAGGCGGTTCGAGGACCGGGCGCGGAAGTAGGGCTGGGCCGGTGAGATGCGCAGCGCCACGTCCCAGTGTCTGCGCCGCCTGGGCCTGGCCACGGTGGACTCCGGCAAGAGGTTCCCCCTCCCTGGGTCAGCGCCGCTCAAGGTACCGCGGGGACCACCGGTCCGGGGAGGTCGCCTTCGAATGAATCGAACGGTTCTCCGGTGTCGCTGGCCTTGGACAGGAGGGGTGTCCGACGGGGCCGGTCCGGAGCGGGCCCGGGAGAATTCACCCGTTCGGCCCAATATGGGCGTGGTGTGTCGGACCTGGTTCGGGACACCGCCGTCCGGCCGTACGGCGTGGGAGCCCCCAACGGGGCCGTGGAGCGCCCGGGACGACCGGAACTCCGCTGGATGGGTCCCGACTTGTCCGGGCGTCGCCGGGGCGGCTCCGCCGGGCCGGGGCGTCCACCGCGGGAGTGAGGTCCAGCGGCGTCCGAACCGGCGTCCGGTTACGCTGCGAAGTATGAACCAGCTCCGTGGTGGAGCCGGAAAGGCTCTCCCCAAAGACACCGCCGAGGTGTGGACGGGCCGTGCGACCAGTCGGGTGCAGTGGCTGCTCGCGGTCGTGGGTGCCGCCTGCCTCGCGCTCGGCATCGTGCTCGTCGTCGGCTACACCTGGGAGGGGAACATCACCCCCTGGGTGATGTCGGTCGCGGGCTGCTTCACCGCCGGCCTCCTGGTGCTCGCCGGAACGCTGGCCTTCGTGCACGTGGCCGTCAGGGTCGACCGGGACGGGCTGGAGGTGCGCTGCGGCCACTTCGGGTTGCCGCGCTGCCGCTTCCGCTGGGAAGAGGTCGCCGCCGTGCGACAGGCCAAGGTGACCCCGTGCCACTGGGGTGGCTGGGGGTACCGCTGGCGCCCGGAGAAGGGCACCGCGGTGGTGGTCCGGAGGGGCGAGGGCATCGTGCTCGAGCTGGGCGGCGGCCGGGAGTTCACCGTCACGGTGGATGACGCGGCCGGTGCGGTCCGGGCGATCCAGGCCAGGCTCCGTCGTCACGCCCCGCACCCACCCGGTTCCCGCCCCAGCCCCGGTGCGGTCTGAGCCGCGGACGGAGTGGACGGGTGAGCGACGCGCTCGGCCTGTACGTGAGGTTCGTGGCCCGCCCCGGACGGCGGGACGAACTGGCCGAGCTCTCCTCCTGGAGGCCGCCGGCCTGATGGACGGGGCCCGGGGCTGCCAGGCGTACGTCGTCAACGTCTCACCGCAGGAGCCCGACACGGTGTGGGTGACCGAGATCTGGCGCAGCGCCGAGGACCACGAGGCGTCGCTTGCGGCGCGGGGTGTGCGGGAACTCGTCGAGCGGGCGACGCCGCTGCTGGCCGGGCCGCCGGAAAGGACCGAGCTGACACCGCTGGGCGGGGCGGGACTCGGCCCCTGAGCCGGTTCCCCGCGGTGCGTGCCGGTCGGGTGGCCTCCCCGGTCCGGCCGGAGCCGTGCCCCAGCAGGCGGAGCCGCTCCTCGTCGCCGGCGCCCCCGGGGGGCGCGGACGTCCGCCGGTGATCACGGCGACCAGCCGCCCGCGGAGGTGGGCAGCCGGTCGGGCTCCGACCGGGGGCCCGGCTCGTCCTCGTCGGCGGGCTCGTCGGTGAGCCGCCTGGCCGTCGCCATCCCGGCGAGCAGACCGGCGCCCGAGGTGACCGCGGCGTAGCTGAGCACGCTGTCCACGCTGGCCTGGGCGGCCAGGCCGGTCAGCGCCGCCGCCGCGGTCAGCACCACCGGGGTGGAACGACCGGACCGCCACAGCGCGAAGAACGTCCACAGGTAGGCGCCGCTCAGCAGGAGCACCCCGGGGACGCCCTGCTCGGCGGCCTGCTGGAGCCCCGCGGAGCGGGCCTTGTCGGCGTCGGCCTCGCCACGGGCCGCGGGGCTCTCCTGGCCGAAACGGTCCGGGCCGACTCCGCGCAGCGGGTCCTTCTCCACCAACGCGACCGCGTCGTGCCACAGACTCACCCGTTCCTCGGTGAGCTGGGTGCGCACCACGTCCGGCTCCGGCATCCGGTCGGCCCCCACCAGGAAGGTGCTGGTCACCACCGCCGCGGAGCACAGGGCCAGGGCGGCCAGGCCGAGCAGCCGGCGCCGCACCCGGGCCGCGGCCAGCGAGCACAGCACCACGCCGAACGCCGCGGCGCCCCCGGCCAGCGACCCCAGGGCGAGGGACATGCCTGCCGCGGTCACCGCGAGCAGCCGCAGGGCCAGGCGCAGCGGCGTGATCCTGGTCGCCCAGGCCGCGCAGCAGGCGGCGCCCGCGGCGAGGGTGAGCAGGGCGGCGTTGGCGTTGCTGTAGCCCAGCGGCGGGGCCAGTGGTTCCCCGGACAGGCCGTCCGGTACGCAGCCCACGACCGCGACCACGGCGAAGGCCGCCAGCGCCGGGGCGGCCAGGGGCAGCACCGCGCCGGCGATCCGACCGGCCGCGTACCCGGCCACCACGGCGAGCAGCGCCAGCAGGAACCCCTCGGGCCTGGCGTCCCGCCCGGCCGCGCTGATCAGCGCCCACAGGGCGCAGCACACCAGGAACGCCGCCCCGACGAGGTCGGGTGCGTTGCTGTTCTGTTCGTGCGACGACGGCATACTTCCGGTTGCCACCGGCATCCGTCCGACCCCCCGACACCATGCGACCCGGGGAAAGTGCCACCGTTCCCCGGACTTGCCCCCGCAATCCGGTCCGTGGCCGAAGGCCGCCGTGCGCGGATCGGGTGGGCACACGGTAACGGGTGACTGGCACGGATGTGGACATGCCGCGCAGAAACCATGAGTGCTCTGGGCGGGCACGGCACGGGTTTCGGCCAACCGGAACGGTCTGCTGGAGTTGTGACGGTACCCAAGAAGCATGCAAGCGTGCTTGATTGTTTCTTGGACCACTGCCACCCTGTGCTGCGACGCGCGACCGACGCGAGGTCCAGGAGAGGACTGAGCCGTGGCGGACCCCACAGCGGTGCTGGACGACCTGACGGCCGAGGGCGACGAACTGGACGCGCTGGTGGCGCCGCTGGCACCGGCCTCCTGGGCGTTGACGACGCCGTCCCCCGGCTGGACGGTCGCCCACCAGATCGCCCACCTCGCCTGGACCGACGAGGTGACCCTGCTGGCGTTGACGGACCCCGACGGCTTCCGCGCCCGGGCGGAACACGACCTGCGGCGGTCCCGGACCTTCGTGGACGACGCGGCGAACGACGGCGCCCGAGAACACCCCGCCGCGCTGCTGCGCCGCTGGCGCCAGTCGAGGACGGCCGTGGACCGGGCACTGCGCACCGCCAGCCCCGGGACCCGGGTGCCCTGGTACGGCCCGCCGATGAGCGTCGCCTCGGTGGCCACCGCCCGGCTGATGGAGACCTGGGCGCACGGCCAGGACGTCGCCGACGCGCTGGGGCGGCGGCGCACCGCCACGGCCCGGCTCCGGCAGGTGGCCAGGATCGGGTGGCGGACCAGGGACTACGCCTACCTGGTGCGCGGCGCGTCCCCTCCCAGCGAGCCGTTCCGGATCGAGTTGACGGCACCCGACGGGAGCCTGTGGGCGTTCGGGCCGCAGGACGCGGGGCAGCGGGTGACCGGTCCCGCGCTGGACTTCTGCCTGCTGGTGACCCAGCGCCGGCACCGCGCGGACCTGGCGGTCACGGCGCACGGCCGGGACGCCGACCGGTGGCTCGACATCGCCCAGGCCTTCGCCGGCCCTCCCGGCGGAGGACGGCCGCCGGGGCCCGTGGGCGTCGGGGACCACGCGGCGGGACCGCGGGAGGACCGGGGACAGGCACCGGAGCGTGCCGGGTGACCCCGGGCGGCCCGGCCCCGTTACGCGTCGGCAACGCCTCGGGGTTCTACGGTGACCGGCTGGACGCCGTGCGCGAGATGCTCACCGGCGGTCCGTTGGACGTGCTCACCGGTGACTACCTGGCCGAGCTGACCATGCTGATCCTGGCCCGCGACCGGGACAGGCCGGGGCCCGCGGGAGGTCCCGGGCGCGGCTACGCCAAGACGTTCCTCCGGCAGATGGAGGAGGGCCTGGGGCTGGCCGCGGACCGCGGTGTGCGGATCGTGGTCAACGCGGGCGGACTCGACCCCGCCGGGCTCGCCGGCGCGCTGCGGGACCTCGCCGCGCGGGTCGGCGTGCCCTCCCGGATCGCCCACGTGGAGGGTGACGACCTGCTGGCCAGGGGCTGGGGCGAGCGGGTGCTCGCAGCCAACGCCTACCTCGGGGGCCAGGGCATCGCCACGGCGCTGCGGGCCGGCGCGGACGTGGTGGTGACCGGGCGGGTCACCGACGCGGCGCTGGTCTGCGGGCCGGCGGCGGCGCACTTCGGCTGGGCCGCGGACGACTGGGACCGGCTCGCCGGCGCCGTGGTCGCCGGGCACGTCCTGGAGTGCGGGGCCCAGGCGACCGGCGGCAACTACGCGTTCTTCACCGACCTCCCGGGGGAACGGATGCTCCGCCCCGGGTTCCCGTTGGCCGAGATCGCCGAGGACGGCGGCAGCGTGGTCACCAAGCACCCCGACCACGGGGGCGCGGTCACCGTCGGCACCGTCACGGCCCAACTGCTCTACGAGACCGCGGGCCCCCGGTACCTCGGGCCTGACGTGACCGCCAGGCTCGACACCGTCGAGCTCACCCAGCAGGGCCCCGACCGGGTGCGGATCAGCGGGGTCCGCGGGGAGCCGCCGCCCCCGCTGCTCAAGGTCGGTCTCAACGCCCTCGGCGGCTGGCGCAACGAGGTCGCGTTCGTGCTCACCGGACTCGACGTCGAGGCCAAGGCGAAGCTGGTGCGCACGCAGATGGAGGCCGCGCTGGCCGGGCGCCGCCCGGCCGACGTGCGCTGGACGCTGGCCAGGACCGACCACCCCGACGCACCGGTGCAGGAGGCGGCGAGCGCGGTGCTGCGCCTGGTGGTGCGTGACCAGGACCCGGACGTGGTCGGCCGGGCCGTGAGCGGGGCGGCGGTGGAACTGGGGCTGGCCAGCGTCCCCGGTTTCCACCTGCTCGCGCCGCCCGCCGCGGCCAGCCCCTACGGGGTGTTCCTGGCCCGGTACGTGGACGCCGCGTCGGTGCCGCACACGGTGGTGCTCCCCGACGGGGAACGGGTCCCGGTGGCCCCGCCCCCGCGCACCGCCCCGCCCGACCCGTCGCCGTTGCCCGCCCCGCCGCTCCCGGCGCCGCTGCCACCCGGTCCCACCCGCCGCGCCCCGCTGGGCCTCGTCGCCGGGGCCCGCAGCGGCGACAAGGGCGGCGCGGCCAACGTCGGGGTGTGGGCGCGGGACGACCCGGGCTGGCGCTGGCTGGCGCACGAGCTGACCGTGCCCGCGCTGCGCCGGTTGCTGCCGGAGACCGCGGACCTGCCGGTGTCGCGCCACCTGCTGCCCCGGCTGCGGGCGGTGAACTTCGTGGTGGACGGACTCCTCGGCGAGGGCGCCGCGGCGCGGGCCCGGTTCGACCCCCAGGCCAAGGCGCTCGGCGAGTGGCTGCGCGCCCGCGAACTCGACATCCCGGAGGTGCTGCTGTGACGGTGTTGCGCTCCGCCCTGGACGTCAACGGCGCCGAGTACGCCGCCAACCGGCGGATCGCGCTGGACCGGCTGGCCGCCCTCGAGGCGGAGCACGCCACGGCGGTCGGCGGCGGAGGTCCCCGGTACGTGGAACGGCACCGGGGGCGCGGCAAACTGCTGGTGCGCGAGCGCATCGAGCTGCTGCTGGACCCGGACTCCCCGTTCCTCGAGCTGTCGCCGCTGGCCGGCTGGGGGAGCGAGTACCCCGTGGGGGCCGGCCTGGTGACCGGCATCGGGGTCATCGAGGGCGTGGAGTGCATGATCACCGGCAACGACCCGACGGTCCGCGGGGGCGCCACCAACCCCTGGACGCTGCGCAAGGCACTGCGTGCCGACGAGATCGCCCTGGCCAACCGGCTTCCCCTGGTCAACCTGGTGGAGTCCGGCGGCGCCGACCTGCCGAGCCAGAAGGAGATCTTCATCCCCGGCGGGGCGCTGTTCCGCGACCTGACCCGGCTGTCCGCGGCCGGGATCCCCACCGTGGCCGTCGTCTTCGGCAACTCCACCGCGGGGGGCGCCTACGTGCCGGGGATGTCCGACCACGTGGTGATGGTCAGGGGGCGGTCCAAGGTGTTCCTCGGCGGTCCGCCCCTGGTCAAGATGGCGACGGGGGAGGAGTCCGACGACGAGTCGCTGGGCGGCGCCGAGATGCACGCCCGCACCTCCGGGCTCGCCGACTACTTCGCGGTGGACGAGCCGGACGCGCTGCGGCAGGCCCGGCGGGTCGTCGCCCGGCTCTGCTGGCGCAAGGCCGGCCCACCGGTGTCCCCGGCGCCGGTGCGACCGCCCCGGTACGACGAGGACGAGCTGCTCGGCATCGTCCCGGAGGACCTGAAGGCGCCGTTCGACCCGCGGGAGGTGATCGCCCGGGTGGTGGACGGCTCGGACTTCGACGAGTTCAAGCCGCTCTACGGGCCGAGCCTGGTCACCGGCTGGGCGCGCGTCCACGGCCACCCGGTGGGGGTCCTCGCCAACGCCCAGGGAGTGCTGTTCAGCCCGGAGTCGCAGAAGGCGGCGCAGTTCATCCAGCTCGCCAACCAGCGGGACATCCCGCTGGTCTTCCTGCACAACACCACTGGTTACATGGTCGGCCGCCAGTACGAGCAGGGCGGCATCATCAAGCACGGCGCGATGATGATCAACGCGGTCGCGAACAGCCGGGTGCCGCACCTGTCGGTGCTGCTCGGGGCCTCCTACGGAGCCGGGCACTACGGCATGTGCGGGCGGGCCTTCGAACCGCGGTTCCTGTTCGCCTGGCCCAGCGCCAAGGCGGCGGTGATGGGCCCGCAGCAGCTCGCGGGGGTGCTCTCCCTGGTCGCCCGACAGTCCGCCGCCGCCCGCGGCAAGCCGTACGACGAGGACGCCGACGCCGCCGTCCGGGCAGCGGTCGAGCAGCAGATCGAGGCCGAGTCGCTGCCGCTGTTCCTGTCCGGTCGGCTCTACGACGACGGGGTGATCGACCCCCGGGACACCCGCACCGTGCTCGGGCTGTGCCTGTCGGCCGTGCACGGCGCCGAGGTGCGCGGGGTCCGCGGCGGCTTCGGGGTCTTCCGGATGTGACACCCACCTGCACCGCCTTGACGAGCTCAACGGGTCTTCGGATCCGGGGAACCCATCCCGGCCCGCACCGGGCCGCACGGTCTTCACTGGGGGACAGCGAATGGCGATGATCTCCACGCTGCTGGTGGCCAACCGGGGCGAGATCGCCCGCCGGATCACCCACACCTGCCGCCGGCTCGGTGTGTCCACGGTCGCGGTCCACGCCGACCCCGACGCCGACGCCGCCCACGTCGCGGAGGCCGACGCCGCGGTCCGACTGCCCGGCACCGCCCTCGCCGACACCTACCTGCGGGTCGACGCACTGGTCGGCGCGGCGCTCACCGCCGGGGCTGACGCGGTCCACCCCGGCTACGGCTTCCTCGCTGAGAACGCCGAGTTCGCCCGCGCGGTCATCGACGCCGGCCTCATCTGGGTCGGTCCCGCCCCCGACACCATGACCGCGATGGCCGCCAAGACGGAAGCGAAACGGATCATGGCGGAGGCCGGGGTGCCGGTGCTGGACGCCGTGGACCCGGCCGCCGTGCCCGAGGGTTCCTGGCCACTGCTGGTCAAGGCGGTGGCCGGGGGAGGCGGGCGCGGGATGCGCGTGGTGCGCACCCCCGACGCGCTGCCGGACGCCCTGGCCGCCGCCGGCGCCGAGGCCGAGGCGGCGTTCGGCGATCCCAGGGTCTTCTGTGAGCCCTATGTGGAACGGGCCCGGCACGTCGAGGTGCAGATCCTCGCCGACACCCACGGGACGGTGTGGGCGCTGGGGGAGCGGGACTGCTCGCTCCAGCGCCGTCACCAGAAGGTCCTCGAGGAGACCCCGGCACCCGGCCTGTCCGACGAGGTGCGGCGGCGGCTCCACCGCGCCGCCGTCACCGCCGCCCGGGCCACCGACTACACGGGGGCGGGAACCGTCGAGTTCCTGCTCGCCCCCGACGGGCGGTTCTCCTTCCTGGAGATGAACACCCGGCTCCAGGTGGAGCACCCGGTCACCGAGTGCGTCACCGGCGTTGACCTGGTGGAACTCCAGCTCCTCGTGGCCGAGGGCCACGCCCTGCCGCCGGCGCCACCCGCCCCGCGCGGCTGCGCCGTCGAGGTCCGCCTCTACGCCGAGGACCCGGCCCGCGACTGGCGGCCCAGCCCCGGGGTGCTGCACCGGCTGGACGTCCCAGGAGTGACCGCCCGGTTCGCCTGCGCGCCCGGGGGCACGGCCGCGGCCGGCCCCGACGGGCTGCGCCTGGACGCCGGGGTCACCGACGGCGAGACCGTCGGGGTGTCCTACGACCCGTTGCTCGCCAAGGTCATCGCCTGGGCACCGACCCGCGACGCCGCCGCCCGCCGGCTCGCCCACGCGCTGGCCCGCGCCCGGGTGCACGGCCCCACCACCAACCGCGAACTGCTGGTGCGGGCCCTGCGCCACCCCGAGTTCCTGGCCGGTCGGGTGGACACCGGGTTCCTCGACCGCCACCACGGGACGCTGACCTCCCGTCCGGCCGCCGAGCAGGAGGCGGAACGACTCTCGGCGCTCGCCGCGGCCCTGGCCGACGCCGCCGCCAACCGCGCCGCCGCCCCCGTGCTCGGAACCCTGCCCGGTGGGTGGCGGAACGTCCCCTCGGCTCCCGCGCACAAGCGCTACCGCTCCGCGGCCACCGAGCACGAGGTCCGCTACCGGCTCACCCGGGCCGGCCTCGCCGCCGAGGACCACCCGTCGGTGCGCCTGCTGGACCTGGCGCCGCACCGGGTCGTGCTGGAGTCCGCGGGGGTCCGCCGGGCCTTCGAGGTGACCGTCCACGGCGAACAGGTGTACGTGGAATCGTCGTTGGGCGCGGTGGCCCTCACCGCCCTGCCCCGGTTCCCCGACCCGGAACCGCCCACCACCCCCGGGTCCCTGCTGGCACCGATGCCCGGCACGGTGGCCCGGGTCGCCGCGGCGCCCGGCGACCGGGTCACCGCGGGGCAACCCCTGCTGTGGCTCGAGGCGATGAAGATGCAGCACCAGATCAACGCACCGGCCACCGGCACCGTCACCGAGGTCCTGGTGCGCACGGGACAACAGGTGGACCTCGGTGCTCCGCTCGCCGTGGTCACCCCGCGGGACACCGCCGCCACGCCCCCGCCCCGGGGCGCGGCGCAGGACCCGGCGACCACGGCGCCCCGCGTCCCGTCCCCGGGCCACGACCGGCCCGCACCCCCAGCCGAGCACTCCCGGGCGGCCCATCAGGAGGCAGACACATGAGCACCCACCCCATGGACACCGTGTTCGTCGAGAGCGAGGAGCACCGGGCGCTGCGCCGAGCCGTCGGCGACCTCGGCCGCCGCTTCGGGCCCGACTACTACCTCACCGCCGCCAGGACCGGTGGCCGCACCGAGGAACTGTGGCGGGAGGCCGGCAAGCTGGGCTACCTCGGGGTCAACATCCCCCGGGAGTACGGCGGCGGGGGCAGCGGCATCACCGAGCTGACCATCGTCCTCGAGGAACTGGGTTCTGTGGGGTGCCCGCTGCTGATGCTGGTGGTCTCCCCGGCGATCTGCGGGAGCGTCATCACCCGCTTCGGCACCGAGGCGCAGCGCCGCCGCTGGCTGCCCGGCCTCGCCGACGGCACCCGCCTGATGGCGTTCGGCATCACCGAGCCGGACGCCGGGTCCAACGCGCACCGCCTCACCACCGTGGCCCGCAGGGACGGCGACGACTGGGTGCTCACCGGCCGGAAGGTGTTCGTCTCCGGGGTGGACGCCGCCGACGCCGTGCTGATCGTGGGCCGGGTGGCGGACACCGGGGGGGAGTCCCCTCAGGCCGGGCGCGGAGCGCGGCTCCGGCCTGCGCTGTTCGTCGTCCCGCGCGACGCCCCCGGCTTCGAGTACCGGCCCATTCCCATGGAGCTGACCGCCCCTGAACGGCAGTTCCAGCTCTTCCTCGACGAGGTGCGACTGCCGGCCGACGCGCTGGTCGGCGACGCCGGCGCGGGTCTGGGCCCGCTCTTCGCGGGGCTCAACCCGGAACGGATCATGGCCGCGGCGTTCTCCGTGGGGATGGGCCGCTACGCGCTGCGGCGCGCCGTGGAGTACGCCCGTACCCGCCAGGTCTGGGACACCCCGATCGGCGCCCACCAGGCGGTGGCCCACCCGCTGGCCCAGTGCGGCATCGAGCTGGAGCTGGCCCGGCTGATGACCCGCAAGGCGGCCTACCTCTACGACGCCGGTGACGACGCCGGGGCCGGGGAGGCCGCCAACATGGCCAAGTACGCCGCGGCCGAGGCCGCCGTCAGGACCGTGGACCAGGCGGTGCACACCCTCGGCGGGAACGGTCTGTCCGCCGAGTACGGCGTCGGGGCCCTCCTGGTGGGATCACGGGCCGCCCGAGTTGCCCCGGTGAGTCGGGAAATGATCCTCAACTATGTCGCCCAGCACACCCTGGGACTCCCCAAGTCCTACTGAGGGATGGCACGCTGCACTTCCGGCCGGTATCGCCGACCCTGCGGTACCCGTCAGTACACGCACGTCGCACAGGCACGTCAGCACAGGCGAGCCACCGCGGTGAGCCGCCACAGGCGACAAGGAGCGGTCATGGTGTTCCGCAGCGAGTACGGCGATGTGTCCGTGGTCGACCAGACCATCCACGACTTCGTGTTGAACGGCGCGTCGGCCCTCGGGGACCAGCCGGCCCTGGTGGACGGCACCGACGGCACCACCGTCAGCTACGCCCGACTCGACCATGACCACCGGCGGGTCGCCGCCGCGCTCGCCGCGTCAGGACTGCGCAAGGGTGACGTGCTCGCGCTGTTCAGCCCCAACACCCTCGCGTTCCCCACGGTGTTCTACGGCGCGACCAGGGCCGGCGCCACCGTCACCCTGGCCAGCGCCCTGGCCACCGCGGAGGACCTGGCGAAACAGTTGCGGGACAGCTCGGCCCGCTGGCTGGCCACCGTCTCCGGGCTGCTGCCCACCGCGCTGGCAGCCGTGGAACTCCTCGGCGAGCGGGCCGACCCGTTACCCGAGGTCCTGGTCTGCGACGGGGCGCCGGGGTACCGGAGCCTCGCCGACCTGCTGTCCTGCACCGCCGCCGAACCCGAGCTGACGTTCGACCCGGCCGAGGACGTCGCGGTCCTGCCGTACTCCTCCGGCACCACCGCGGCGCCCAAGGGGGTGATGCTCACCCACCGCAGCATCTCCACCAACCTCGTCCAGGTGGACGCGGCGCACCACCCGGACCCCGGCGACCGGCACCTGGCCGTGATTCCCTTCTTCCACATCTACGGCCTGACCGCGCTGCTCAACACCCCGCTGAGCCAGGGCGGCACGGTGGTGCTGCTGCCCAGGTTCGAACTGCGCACGTTCCTCTCCGCGATCGAGAGGTTCCGGATCAACCGGCTGTCCGTGGCCCCCCCGATCGTGCTGGCGCTGGCCAAGCACCCCGTGGTGGACGACTACGACCTGTCCAGCCTGAAGTCCATCGTCTGTGCCGCGGCGCCGCTCGACGCGGAGCTGTCCGTGACCTGCGCCCGCCGGCTCGGAGTGCCGTGCGTCCGACAGGCGTACGGCATGACCGAGCTGTCCCCCGGCAGCCACCTGATCGCCTTCGACGACCCCTGCCCGCCCCCCGGGGCCGTGGGCAAGCTCCTGCCCGGCACCCAGATGCGCATCGTCTCCGTGGACGATCCCGCCCTGGACCTCGGGGTGGACCAGACCGGTGAACTCCTGGTGCGCGGACCCCAGGTGATGAAGGGCTACCTCGGACAGCCCGAGGAGACCGACGCCATGGTGGACGCCGACGGCTGGCTGCACACCGGCGACGTCGGCCGGGTGGACGCCGCCGGCTACCTCTACGTGGTGGACCGGGTGAAGGAACTGATCAAACACAAGGGGTACCAGGTTCCCCCCGCCGAGCTCGAAGCGGTTCTGCTCACCCACGAGGGGGTGACGGACGCCGCCGTCATCGGCGTCCTGGACGACGACGGGAACGAGGTCCCCAAGGCGTACGTGGTCACCAGGGACGGGGTCCACCTGACCGAGGAGGAACTGATCGACTACGTGTCCCACCGGGTCGCGCCGTACAAGAAGGTCCGCGCGGTCGAGTTCATCGACGCGGTGCCCAAGGCCGCCTCCGGCAAGATCCTGCGCAGGGAGCTGCGCGCCCGGGCCAGGACCCGGCCGCCGGGCCGGCAACGGCACCCCGGGAACGACACCACGCCCGAGCGGCCCCGGGCCCAGCAGGCGTCCGGCACCCGTTCCACCCTGGGGCAGCGATGACGGCCGATCCGCTGGTCCGGCGCACCGACGAGGACGGCATCGCCGTCCTCACCCTGGACTCGCCGACCAACCGCAACGCCCTGTCCTTCCGGATGATGACCGCGCTGGACCAGAACCTCTCCGCCGCGGCGTGGGACCCGCAGGTGCGGGCGGTGCTGCTCACCCACGCCGGCGACGTCTTCTGTGCCGGGGCCGACCTCAGCGAGGCCACCGGCCGCAACGGGGGCCGGCGCCGCGGCGCCGCGGAGTCGGGTACGGCCGACGCGCTGCGCCGGTTGGCGTGGCTGCTGCGTTCCATGGTCGCCATGCGCAAGCCGGTGATCGCCCGGATCAACGGGCACGTGCGGGCCGGGGGACTCGGCCTCGTCGGGGCCTGTGACATCGCCATCGCGGGGCCCCGTTCCACGTTCGCCTTCACCGAGGCGCGGCTGGGCCTCGCCCCCGGGGTGATCTCGCTGCCCCTGCTGCCCCGGGTGGCGCCGCGCGCCGCGGCCCGCTACTACCTGACGGGGGAACGGTTCGACGCCGCGGAGGCCGCCAGGATCGGCCTGGTCACCGAGGCCGCCACCGATGTGGACCAGTCCCTGGCCCCCGTGCTCGACGGCCTGCGCAGGGCCTCGCCGCAGGGCCTTGCCGAGTCCAAGGCGATGGTCGCCGAGGAGGTGCTGCGCGCCTTCGACCGGGACGTCGAGGACTTCCTGCGCCGTTCCACCCGGCTGTTCGCCACCGCCGAGGCCATCGAGGGGATGACCGCGTTCCTGGAACGACGGCAGCCGGACTGGTCGCGCCCTGCTCGGGAGGGGCACCAGCGGGGGGACGAGGGCGACGACGCGGACCGGGGCCAGGTCTCCGGAGCCCACCGTGCGGCCCCCGCCTCCCCTCCCGACGCCGCGCGGCGCGCCGACCCCGCCGCCGGACCGGACGGGCTCACCGACCGGACCGGCCCCAGGTGACCGCCGACGCGGTCCGCGCCGTCCCCGAGAGTGACCCCCCACCGGCCAGGGCACCCAAACAGGACCGGAGCCGGGCCACCCGGCGCCGGCTGCTCGAGGCCGCCGTGGAGTGCCTCGCCGAACTTGGGTGGAACGGCAGCACCGTGTCCGTGGTCGCCAAGCGCGCCGGGGTCTCGCGCGGCGCGGCGCAGCACCACTTCAGGACCCGTGAGGAACTCTTCGCCGCCGCGGTCGAGGACGTCGCCGCGCGGCGCCTGGCCACGGTGCGGGCGCACGCCGCGTCCCTGCCCCCGGCGGGTCCGCGGCGCACCGAGGCCGTGGTGGAGATGCTGGTCCAGCTCTACACCGGGCCGTTGTTCCGGGCCGCCCTCCAACTGTGGGTCGCGGCCACCAACGACGAGCGTCCCCGTCCCCGGGTGACGGACCTCGAGGCCAGGGTCGGACGGGAGGCGCACCGGGCCGCGGTGGAGTTCCTGGGAGCGGACGAGTCCCGGCCGGGCGTGCGGGAGTCGGTGCAGGCCACGTTGGACCTCGCCCGGGGCCTGGGGCTGGCCGGGCTCCTCACCGACGACAGCGGGCGCCGTGCGCGGGTGGTGCGGCAGTGGGCCCGCACCCTGCACGGCGCCCTGCACGGGTCCCCGCCAGGGGACGTCCTGCCCCGCGACGTCCTGACCGGGGGAGGGCCGGGCGGGTGGGTAGGGTGCCACCATGGCGACACCTGACTTCGTGCGTGAGCTGCGGACCCAGGTGGGTTCCCAGCTCCTCTTCCTGCCCGGCGTGACGGCCCTGGTCTTCGACGACCGGGGCCGGCTGCTGCTGAACCGCCGCAGTGACACCGGCAACTGGGCCGTGCTCGGCGGCATCGTGGAACCGGGTGAGCAGCCGGCCGACGCCGCGGCGCGGGAGGTGCTCGAGGAGACCGGCGTACGGGTGGCGGTGGAACGTCTGGTCGCGGTGCTGACCAGTGAGGAGGTCAACTACCCCAACGGGGACCTGGCGCAGTTCCTCAGCGTGGTGTTCCGCTGCCGGGCGGTCTCCGGCGAGGCCCGGGTGGCCGACGACGAGTCGCTCGAGGTCGGCTGGTTCGCCCTGGACGCGCTCCCGAAACTGAGCGAACGCAGCCTGGCCGTGATCGCGTGTGCCGCCGGCGACGGCCCGGCGTGGTTCCGGGCCCCCCTGTCGTAGCCGTCCCGCCGTCACCGGCCGCCGTGGTGGCCGTCGTCCCGGTCACACCTTCCGGTACTGGTGCGCCTCCTCGGCCGCGGTGACCACGGCCTGTAGCGGCGCCCCCGCCGACGCGGTGACCAGCGCCCCCACCGCCCCCTCGACGAACGGGGCGTCCGCGAGCACCGTGCGTTCCGGCAGGTCGTCCTCCTCAGCGAGCAGCGCCTTGATCGTGAGCACCGCGCTGCCGAGGTCGGCGAGGACCACCACCCCGGCACCCCGGTCCACCTGGCGCGCCGCCTCGAGCACGGCGAGCGCGCTGGTGCCGAGACCACCGTCCTCGGTGCCGCCCGCCGCCGCGATCGGGGCCACGGGGTCCTTCCCGACGAGCCCCGTGGCCATGGCCGCGGTACTCGCCGCCACCTCCCGGCTGTGTGACACCAGCACCACCCCGACCAGGGGCCGCTCGCTGGTCAACCGGTCCCTCATGAAGCCTCCCTGGCTGTATCGGCGAGCGCGGCGACCAGCAGTGAGGTCGAGGTCGCTCCCGGATCCTGATGCCCGACACTGCGTTCTCCGAGGTAGCTGGCCCTGCCCTTGCGGGCCCGGAGCCCGATGGTGGCCTCCGCCCCGTCCCGGGCCGCGGCGGCTGCCGCGTCCAGCGCCCCTGCCAGGTCGGCGCCGCGCTCCAACGCCGCGCCGTACGCCTCGACCGCCGGGACCAGCGCGTCCAGCATGGTCTTGTCGCCCACCGCCGCGCCGCCGAGGTCGCGGACGCCGTCCACCGCGGCGCCGAGCGCGTCCCGCAACTGCTCCGCACTGACCCGTGGTTCCCCGCCCAGGGCCCGGCCCGCCCGGCGCAGTGCCGTCCCGTACAGCGGCCCCGAGGCACCACCGACCTTGCTTATGAGCTGACGACCCACCGCTGTCAGCACCCCGCCCGGCGTGTCCGGCGGTTCGCTGTCCACCGCCGCCGAGGCGGCGTCGAAACCACGGCGCATGTTGCTGCCGTGGTCGGCGTCGCCGATCGCCGAGTCCAGTTCGGTCAGGGCCGTCGCCTCACGCTCCACCACCGCGGTGACCCTGGTCAGCCACCGCCGGAAGAACGCGGCATCGAGCACCGCTTCCATCGCACTCCTTGTCACCCGACGGCCGGGGCAACCGGTCGTCGTCCGCCGTGCGCCGTCCCGGTCACCGGGTCAGCAGCCCCATCGCAGGCCGGGGGTCCGCACCGGGGCGTCCCACAGCCGGAGCAGTTCCTCGTCGGCGCGGCACAGAGTCACCGAGGCGCCGGCCATGTCGAGGGACGTCACATAGTTGCCCACCAGGGTGCGGGCCACACCGACGTGCCGCTGGCCCAGGATGCGCTGCACGTGCGAGCTGAACCCGTACAGTTCGAGCAACGGGGTGCCGCCCATCCCGTTGACCAACAACAGCACCGGTCCGCCCGGTGGCAGGTCCTCCAGGATGGCGTCCAGCGCCACGTCGGCGATCTCCTGGGCGGTCATCATCCCGCGCCGCTCCCGGCCGGGTTCGCCGTGGATGCCGACCCCGAGTTCCAGCTCCCCGGGCGGCAGGTCGAAGGTGGGGCTGCCCTTGGCCGGCGTGGTGCATGCGCTCAGCGCCACACCGAAGCTGCGCGAGCACTCGTTGACCTTCCTGGCCGTCGCCGCCACCCGGTCCAGCGGGGCCCCGGCCTCGGCCAGGGCCCCCGCGACCTTCTCCACGAACAGGGTGGCGCCGGTGCCGCGCCGCCCCGCGGTGTGGGTGCTGTCCGTCACCGCCACGTCGTCGTCCACCAGCACCTGCCGGACGTCGATCCCCTCGTCCTCGGCGAGCTCGGCGGCGAGCTTGAAGTTCAGGACGTCGCCGGTGTAGTTCTTCACGATGTGCAGCACCCCGGCCCCGCTGTGCACCGCGGCGGTCGCCCTGGCCATCTGGTCGGGAACCGGCGAGGTGAAGACCTCCCCGGGGCAGGCCGCGTCCAACATGCCCATGCCCACGTACCCGCCGTGCAGCGGCTCGTGCCCGGACCCGCCGCCGGAGACCACGCCCACCTTGTCCGCCACCGGTGCGTCCCGACGCACCACCAACCGGTTCTGCACGTCCACCGTCAGCTCGGGATGGGCAGCGGCCAACCCGCGCAGCGCGTCGGAGACGACGGTCTCGGGGACGTTGATCAGCATCTTCATCGCTACCTCCGGGCGAGCCTAGCACCTCCCGTCATACCCGGGGTCATCGCAGGTCAATGCGGGTGTCGTGGCGCCGCGCCGACGATGAGGAGGACAGGTGCAGGACAACTGACGTCGAGTCAGTGACACCCTCCCCCCGCCCGTGCCCGCTATGCCGAGGGACCGTGTCCGCCGAAGCCGGCCGGCTCCTTCCGGGGCGTCCCTTCGGGGCCGTCGGACCGCTGCGGGGCGTCGGCGGACTGGTCGAACTGGGTCCGGTAGAGCTCCTGGTACCGCGCCCCGGAGGCGAGCAGTTCGGCATGGGTGCCACGTTCCACCACCCGGCCGTCCTCGATCACCAGGATGAGGTCCGCCGAGCGCACCGTGGACAGCCGGTGCGCGATCACCACCGCGGTGCGCCCGGCGAGCGCCTCGCCCAGCGCCTCCTGCACCGCGGCCTCCGAGGTGGAGTCCAGGTGGGCGGTGGCCTCGTCGAGGATCACCACCTGGGGCCGGGCGAGCAGCAACCGGGCGATGGTGAGCCGCTGCCGTTCCCCACCGGAGAGGCGGTAGCCGCGCTCGCCGACCACCGTGTCGAGCCCGTCGGGCAGCGAGGCGACCAGCTCGTCGAGGCGGGCCCGGCGCAACGCGTCCCAGAGCTCCTCCTCGGTGGCACCGGGGCGGGCCAGGGTGAGGTTGGCCCGGACGGACTCGTGGAACAGGTGCCCGTCCTGGGTGACCATGCCGATGGTCTCCCGGAGCGAGTCGGTGGTCAGGTCCCGCACGTCCACCCCGGAGATCCGCACCGCGCCGGCGTCCACGTCGTACAGCCGCGGCAGCAACTGCGCCGTGGTGGACTTGCCGGCGCCGGAGGAGCCCACCAGCGCCACCATCTGGCCCGGCTCGGCCCGGAACGACACCCCGTGCAGCACCTCCTCGCCGCCGCGGGTGTCGAGGTTCGCCACCTCCTCCAGGGAGGCCAGGGACACCTTGTCCGCCGACGGGTAGGCGAAGTGGACGTCGTCGAACTCCACCGAGGCCGGGCCCTCGGGAACCGGA
Organism: Wenjunlia vitaminophila DSM 41686; assembly: GCF_000380165.1. GTDB lineage: Bacteria > Actinomycetota > Actinomycetes > Streptomycetales > Streptomycetaceae > Wenjunlia > Wenjunlia vitaminophila. The sequence continues at coordinate 40,079 of NZ_KB904691.1, read as the reverse complement.
CGGGCGTCCGGCCGCTCGCTGATCAGCGGTTCGAGGTCCAACACCTCGAAGACCCGCTCGAAGCTCACCAGCGCGCTCATCACCTCGACCCGCGCCGAGGCCAGCGCGGTCAGCGGGGCGTAGAGCCGGGTGAGCAGCAGCGCCAGGGCGACCACCGCGCCCGGGTCCAGGCTGCCGCGCAGCGCGTGGTACCCGCCGAGCCCGTAGACCAGGGCCAGCGCCAGGGCGGAGACCAGGGTCAGCGCGGTGACGAAGACGAACTGGACCATCGCGGTGCGCACCCCGATGTCCCGCACCCGCCGTGCCCGGGCGGCGAACTCCGCGGACTCGTTCGCCGGCCGACCGAACAGCTTGACCAGGGTGGCGCCCGGGGCGGAGAACCGTTCGGTCATCTGCGTGGTCATGGCCGCGTTGTGGTTCGCCGCCTCCCGCCGCAGCCGGGCCAGCCGGCCACCCATCCGCCGTGCGGGGAGCACGAACACCGGGAGCAGCACCAGGGCCAGCAGGGTGATCTGCCAGGAGAGGCGGACCATCACGGCGAGCGTGAGCACCAGGGTCACCAGGTTGCCGACCACTCCGGAGAGGGTGTCACTGAACGCGCGCTGGGCACCGATCACGTCGTTGTTCAACCGGCTCACCAGCGCGCCGGTGCGGGTGCGGGTGAAGAACGCCACCGGCATGCGCTGCACGTGGTCGAAGACGGCAGTGCGCAGGTGCAGGATCAGTCCTTCCCCGATGGTCGCGGACAACCAGCGGGCCACCAGGTTCAGCCCGGCCTCGGCCACCGCGATCACCGCGATCACCGTCGCCAGCCGGATCACCGTGTCGGAGGACCCGCCCTCGACGATGGTGTCCACCACCTGCCCGGCGAGCACGGGCGTCGCCACGGCCAGGGCCGCCGTCACCACGCTCAGCAACAGGAACCAGGTGAGTCTGCGCCGGTGCGGGCGGGCGAAGCCGCCGATCCTGCGCAACGTCTGCCGGGAGAACGGCCGGCGGTCCGCCTGCGCGGTCGCGGTGCGGTGCAACGACGACCAGGCGGTCATTTCCATGTCCATCAGCGGCCTCCCAGGGCGACCAACAACGACGTCCGATGCCAGGACGATAGAACCTCAAGGTTGCTTGAGGTCAAGCCGGTTCCGTTGCCGCGCCCCGAGTGGGGTCCCCGGCTCCCACCCGGCCCGGCGCCCGGCGGCGGCCCGCCGTCCGCACGTCCCCGCTCCACCCCCACGCCCCTTTGTTCCAGGGGTGATTGACCGGGAAGAGCGGCTGTCCGGGTGCTGGGAGATCGCTAGTCTGGTGACCCCACCACCTCGGGAGGAGACACACGTGGCGGAGAGCATGACCGAGCAGCCGGCCGCCGGCGAGGGTCAGGGCAAGAAGCCCAAGCTGGACCTGTCCGGTGCCGAATGGCTGTCCAGCACCCAGGGGGTCGGCGACGTGCAGATCGCGTTCGTCGAGGGCTACATCGCGATGCGGGACGGCAGGAACCCCGACGGCCCGGCGCTGATCTTCACCCCGGCCGAGTGGCGCGCCTTCGTCCTCGGCGCCCGCGACGGCGAGTTCGACCTGACCTGATCTGACCTGAGCGCCCCGGGTGGGCCCGAGCACGGGCACCGTGACACCCGGCCAGGACCGGCCGTCCACGGTGCCGGACCACGGGGGACGCCGGGCCGGGGCAGGCGGTTCGGCCACGTACGATGGCGCCATGTCGTTCCTGCGCCGCCGCTCCCCGAACACCCCCACGGGCCCTGACTTCGACGTGCTCGCCATGGACCCCGGGGACTGGCCCGGCAGCCTGGGGGCGGCGCTGCTCGCCGGCCCCGACGGAAGCTGCCAGGGCATCTTCCTGCGCTACGACCTGTACGGCGGGCGGGGCCCGGCAATGCTCATCGGCAACCTCCCCCAGGGGTCCCCGGCACGGGAAGTGGGCCCCGGTGCGGCGCCGTTCGAGGTGACGCAGCTCCTCGCGGCCCTGGAGAACGAGGAGCCGGTGCACGAGGTGGAGCGCGAGGACACCCCGGTGATGCACGGCGACAACCTGCTGATCGTGCGCCGGATCAAGGTCTCGGAGAGTCGGGTCGCCTGCGTCCAGTTCGACCGCGACGACGGCGTCCAGGTCACCATCGCCACCTGGGACCGGCCGATCACCGACGACCTGTACCAACTACTCAAGCCACTGCCCGCGGAGATGTTCCAGCAGGGCTGACCCCCGACCGCCACGGCGCCGGACGTGGCGGTCGGGGCGTGCCTCAGCGGGTGCTGACGGCCGCACGCACCGCCCGACGTGCCACGTGGCAGTCGTCGTGCAGGCGGCGCAGCACCAACCGACGGGCCTCGTTGGCCGCGAGGGTCGAGGGGGAGCAGTCCGCGCCGTACGCGGAGCGCTGGACCGCGGTCTCGTGGGTGCGGATCTCCCGGGTGAGCACCAGCATCAGGTTCACCAGGAAGGCGTCCCGCCACGTCGTCCCCTGGGACTGGGCGAGTTGGCTGAGTTGGCGCCGCGCCAGCGGCTCGTCACCCAGCACCGACCACAGGACCGCCAGGTCGTACCCGGGCAGGTACCAGCCGGCGCGCTGCCAGTCCAGCAGGGTGGGCCCGGAGGGCGACAGCAGCACGTGCGACAGCGAGGCGTTGCCGTGACAGAACTGCCCGGGGGCGTGGGTGAGGCCGCGCAGCAGTTGCTTCAGGTCGCTCACGTCCCGGTCGGTGAACAGCCCGAGGTCGTGGAAGCGTGTGATCTCCCCGACGTAGTCCAGCGGCGAGTCGAAGACGCCGGTCGGCGGGCGCCACAGGTTGAGCCGGCAGAAGGCGCCGATGGCGGCCCGGATGTCGGCGCGCGGCGGGGGGGACGCCGGGTGGCGCAGGGCCGCCGCCGGCCGCCCGGGCACCCGTTCCAGCACCAGCGCGCAGCTCTGTGGATCGGCCGCCACCAGCCGGGGTAACCGGGCCGGGGGGCGGTGCCGGACGAACCCCCGGTAGGCGACGATCTCCCGCCGGAACCTCTCGGTCCAGGCGGGGGAGTGGTCGAGCAGGCACTTCGCGACCACCGGCAACCGGCCGACCGTGCCAGCGAGCAGGACGGTGTGACTGTTGCGTCGCACCAGGTGCGTCGGGACGAACCCCGGCGATATCCGCTGCACCGAGCCGATCGCGGCTCGCAGCCGCACGCCGTGCGCACCGGTCAGGTCGATCCTGCTGCCGGTGCCCGGGGCAGGTCGTGGTCGGCCCGGTGCCGGGCGTGATCCGGTCACCCCCTCGACCTGCAGGGCCCCGGGGTCGGGGGAACGGCGACCGGGGCCCGCCGGGGGCGGGGCGACGCCGGCCCGGTTCTGGCGGGGCCGGGACTGGACGGACACTGAGGACGGGCTTGGATACATGATGGGGGAGGTGCTTCCCTTCCTGGCCTGACGGAGCGGCCGGCGGGGGGCCGGCGGACCACTGGCGTGCCGCCCCGCACGTGGGCGGCCGGGGGCGGGGCGGCACGGACGGCCGTCCGCCCGGCGGGACCGCACCCTGGGGAATGCGGTCGTCCGGCGCGACACCCCACCGTCCGCGCCCCGCACCCCCGGCCGGGGGAACGGGGTGGCGCGTTCCTACTGCACCGCCCCCAGCGCGTGGCACACCATCTGGCGGGCCCTGGCGAAGGCTGGCGAATGCTCGCAGCGGGTCGATCCGCGCCACTAGCCTCGAGACGCCGAGGAAACCTGGGGGCTGGAACGTGGGCAAGGAACCCAACACCCGACTCGCGGACCTGTTCGGGCTCACCGGATGGTCCAAGGGCGAACTGGCCCGGCTCGTCAACCGGAGGGCGGCCCTGATGGGTCATCCCCAGTTGGCGACCGACACCTCGCGGGTGCGCCGTTGGATCACCACGGGCGAGACCCCGCGCGATCCCGTGCCGAAGGTGTTGGCCACCTTGTTCACCGAGCGCCTCGGTCGTGTCGTGACCACTGAGGACCTCGGTTTCGAGGGGCGGCGGCGCACGGGAGGACACCTGCTCGGTGACTCCCTGCTCTGGCCGCCCGAGCGAACCGCGACGGTCCTCACCGAATTCACGGGAATGGACCTCATGCTCAACCGACGCGGTGTGGTGGGCGCGGGTGCGGCGCTCGCCGCAGGATCAGCACTCACCGGTGCCATGCACGACTGGCTGCTCGGCGATCCGGCGGTGGCCGCGAGCCGTTCCGCGGCCCCCTTCGGCTCCCCGCCCTCCGTGGACCCGGCCTCCGCGGACCGCTACGAGGCCGCGCCGGTGGGCGTGGAGGAGGTCGCGGCGCTGGAGAGATCCGTCGAGGTCTTCCGGGCCTGGGACGCCCACCGCGGTGGCGGACTCCAGCGGAAGGCGGTCGTCGGCCAGCTCAATGAGGTGGGCGGGATGCTCTCCTACCGGCACCCGGAGCACCTCAACCGCAGGCTCTGGGGCGTCGCCGCCAACCTCTCCGCGCTCGCCGGCTGGATGTCGCACGACGTGGGCCTGGAGTCCACCGCGCAGAAGTACTTCGTGATCGCGGTGCACGCCGCCCGGGAGGGCGGGGACCGTCCGCGCGCCGGTGAGGCGATGTCCCGGGCGGCCCGGCAGATGGTGCACCTCGGACGGCCGGGCGACGCCCTGGACCTGATGCGGCTCGCCGCCGTGGGGTCGGGTGAGGAGGCGTTGCCCCGCACCCGCGCCATGCTGCGGACCGTCGAGGCCTGGGCGCTGGCCTGCATGGGGCGGGGTCAGGACGTGCGGCGCACCCTCGGCGAGGCAGAGGAGCTGTTCGTCTCCGACCGGGACGACGGGCCGCAACCGGGCTGGATGCAGCTCTTCGACGAGGCCGACCTCCACGGCATGCAGGCCCTGGCGTACCGGTCGCTGGCCGAGCACGAACCGGCCGCCGCGGAGCCCGCCAAGGCCCACGCGAAGAAGGCCATCCACCTGCGCACCGAGGGCCGGCAACGGTCGATGATCTTCGACTACATCTCCATGGCGTCGGCCTGCTTCCTCGGTGACGACCCCGACCAGGCCGACCGCTACGCCCGGCTGGCACTGCTCAGCATCGGGGAGACCTCCTCCCACCGCACCTGGGACCGGCTCCGTGAGATGTACCGGCTCAGCGCCGCGTACGCCGACCAGGCGGACATCCGGCAGCTCCGTGCGGAGATCAAAGAGGTGATGCCGAGCGGGCCCGGCCGCGGGGCGCGGGTGTAGTCGTCACCCGGGCCTGCCGCGGATCCGGTGGACGGTCCGTGAGGCTCCACCGTCCACCGTGGGGGTGGCCCTTGCGGGACGTTCATGGACTTATCGTGTGTTTCGGGCGTAAGGCTGAAAGGTGGGGGTCCACCCGGTACGCTGCGTCTCTCGACGGCACCTGACTGTGTCCGGACGGCCCGCAACGGGGTCCCGTCTGGCGTGGATCAAGCGATGTTTCCCCTGCCAGGGTTAAGGATGCCGGTCAAGGGCAGGGAAAATCCCGTTGCCACCGCGCAACCTGACACCGGATGCTGACCTCATGTTCGACCCAGACATAGCGCCCAGCGGGTCCCTTCTCGGTCTTCTGCAAAGAGGCCGAGGGGACGGGACCCTGCACGCCCTCGCGGCGCGGCGGGCCGACGCGCTCGCCGCGTTGGAGAGTTGCGTCCTGCGCGACCCCCGCCGGGACTGGCGCGTGGAGTCGCGCTCCCTGTACTACGCCCGGTTGTACAGCGAGCTCGAGGGCGAACTGGACGGGATCGAGCACCACCTCTTCCACCCCGACGACTCCCTGGACGACGACGAGCAGCGCACCGGCCTCGCGCTGTCCGTCCTCGGCCACCTCACAGGCTACGGCCGGCGGGACGCCCGGGACCTGCTGCGCGGGTACGCCGCCGTGGGCGCCAACTGGGCCTGGGCCCTGGACGAGCTCGCCCTGCGGGACGACGACGAGGGGTTGCGGGCACTCGGTCCCGCCGTACTGGCCAGGTTCCCCGGCGACCGCGACGGCGACGCCGCGCTGTGCCGTGCGGTCACCGAGGCGTACGAGCCGAGGCCCTGGCGGCTGTGGGCCCTGGACCACCCCCGGGTCCGCGCCGCCCAGGAACAGGCCAGTTTCAGCCGCTGGCAACGCCAGCTACGGCCCAGCGGCCCCACCCCGGGCTGGAGCGTGACGGAGGTGCTCGCCTGGGCCCAGGCCGGCCTCGACGCCCACCCGGCCGAACACCGCGACGCGCCCGCCGCGCGCTGCCTGGCCGTGGTCGCCACCCCGCAGGACCGCCCGGAACTCCTGCTCGCCGCCCGCCGGGGCCCGGAGGCCGCCCGCGCCGCGGCCCTGCGCCACCTCGTCGACCGCCACGACCCCGCGGCGCTCGCCCTCGTCGAGTGCGCCGCCGCCGACCCGCTGCCCCGGGTGTCCCACGTCGCCCTCGAGGTCTTCCAGCGGATGCGCACCGACGAGGCCCTGCAACGGGCCAGGGCGTGGTGCGTCCGCGACGACTCCCTCGGCCTGGCAGCCGCCCGGATGCTCGCCTGCGCCGGGAGCGAGCGCGACGCCCCGGCGGTGCTGGCCGCCCTGCGCCGCCAGGTCCGGTGCGAGGGCCCCGACGGCCCGGGCCTGGCCGCCCTGGTGGAGGGCGTCGCCAGGTTCCCCGTGCCCTGCGCCGCCCCGCTGCTGCGCCACGTCTACCGCGAGACCTCCTCCTCCCACCTGCGGGGCACCGTCGCCCACGCGCTCTCTGCGTGTGACCCGTCGTTCCCCGAGGGGTTCGCGGTGGAGTGCCTCTGGGACTGTGAGGAGAACACCCGGGAACTGGCCGCGAGACACGCCGCCATCGGTGACGTCCGGGTGCTGGCCCGACTGCGCAGGCTCGCCGCCGACCCGGCGGAGGAGGCAGAGGTGCAGACCGCCGTCCGGGGCCGGCTCAGGGCGAACTGACCCCGCGTGTGCACTCTTCGGGGCCGGGGCCGGGTCGGCTTTGGGACAATGCCCGCATGACTGGGCGCTGGGAGTTCTGGATCGACCGCGGCGGCACCTTCACCGACGTGGTGGGCCGCCGACCCGACGGCCGGCTGATCACCGGCAAGCTGCTCTCGCACAACCCCGACCAGTACCAGGACGCCGCCGTCACCGGAATCCGCCGGATGCTCGGTCTCGCCCCCGACGAGCTGATCCCCACCGAGCGGATCGACATCGTCAAGATGGGGACCACGGTCGCCACCAACGCGCTGCTCGAGCGCAGGGGCGACCCCACCGTCCTGGTGACCACCGAGGGGTTCCGGGACGCCCTGCGGATCGCCTACCAGAACCGCCCCCGGCTGTTCGACCGGCACATCGTCCTGCCACACGTCCTGTACGACCGGGTCATCGAGGTGCCCGAGCGGATGGACGCGCACTCCGGGGTCGTCCGGCCCCTCGACCTGGCCGCCGCCACCGAGGCCCTGCGCTCCGCGCACGCCGACGGGCTGCGCAGCGCCGCCGTGGTCTTCATGCACGGCTACCGCCACCCCGAACACGAACTCGCTGTCGCGGCCGTCGCCCGCGAGCTGGGGTTCACCCAGGTGAGCTGCTCCCACGAGGTCAGCCCGCTGATGAAACTGGTCTCCCGCGGGGACACCACGGTGGTGGACGCCTACCTCTCGCCGATCCTGCGCCGCTACGTCGAGCAGGTGGCGAAGGAGCTGCGGGGCGTCCGGCTGATGTTCATGCAGTCCAACGGGGGGCTGCGGGAGGCCGCGCACTTCCGGGGCAAGGACGCGGTGCTCTCCGGACCGGCCGGTGGCGTGGTCGGCATGGCCCGCACCTCCGCCCTGGCCGGGTTCGACCGGGTGATCGGGTTCGACATGGGGGGCACCTCCACCGACGTCTCGCACTACGCCGGGGAGTTCGAGCGGGTCTTCGGCACCCAGGTGGCCGGGGTCCGCATGCGGGCACCGATGATGAACATCGACACGGTGGCCGCGGGCGGCGGGTCCGTCCTGCACTTCGACGGCCAGCGCTACCGGGTGGGCCCGGACTCCGCGGGGGCGGTGCCGGGGCCCGCCTGCTACCGCAGGGGCGGCCCGCTCACCGTCACCGACGCCAACGTGATGCTCGGCAGGGTGCAGCCCGACCACTTCCCGGCGGTGTTCGGCCCGGAGGCGAACCAGCCACTGGACGCGGACACCGTGCGGGTGAGGTTCCAACGGCTCGCCGAGGAGATCGCCGCGGCCACCGGTGACCGGCGCACCCCCGAGGAGGTCGCCGCCGGCTTCCTGGACATCGCCGTGCTCAACATGGCGAACGCGGTCAAGAAGATCTCCGTCCAGCGCGGCCACGACGTCACCCGCTACGCGCTCACCAGCTTCGGCGGTGCCGGGGGCCAGCACGCCTGCGCGGTCGCGGACGCGCTCGGTGTCGAGACCGTGATCGTCCCGCCGCTGGCCGGTGTGCTGTCCGCGTACGGCATCGGGGTGGCCGACGCCACGGCCATCCGCGAACAGTCCGTGGAGGCCGAGCTCAGCGCGGAGAGCATGCCCCGGGTGCGGGGGACCCGCGCCCGGCTCGCCGAGCGGACCAGGGCCGAGCTGCGCGCGGACGGCGTACCCGACGGGACGGTGACCACCACCACCCGGGTGCACCTGCGCTACGCCGGCACCGACTCCAGCCTCGCCGTCCCGTTCCCGAACGAGCCGTCCCGTGCCGACCAGGACGCCGCCCCGCCCGGGGCCGCCGCGTCGGACCCGGACGTCGTCGCCGCGCTGACCGCGGCCTTCGAACGGGCGCACCGCACCCGGTACGCGTTCGCCATGGACAAGCCGCTGGTGGTCGAGGCCGTCTCGGTGGAGGCCGTCGGCTCCTCCGGCTCGGCCCACCGGCCGGCCGCGACGCCCTCCGCCAGGACCGGGATGCTGGAACCGGTGGCGACCGCGCGGATGTTCGCCGGGGGCCGGTGGCAGGAGACGCTGCTGTACCGGCGGGACGACCTGAGGCCCGGGGACGCCGTCGCGGGGCCGGCGATCGTCACCGAGGACGACGCCACCACCGTGGTGGAACCGGACTGGCAGGCCGCCGTGGGGGACCACGGGCACCTGCTGCTGACCCGGGTCAGGCCCCGGCCGCGCCGCGTCGCGGTGGGCACCGAGGTGGACCCGGTGCTCCTCGAGGTCTTCAACAACCTCTTCATGGCCATCGCCGAGCAGATGGGGGTGCGCCTGGAGAACACCGCGCACTCGGTCAACATCAAGGAGCGGCTCGACTTCTCCTGCGCGCTGTTCGACCCCGAGGGCAACCTGATCGCCAACGCCCCGCACATCCCGGTCCACCTCGGGTCCATGGGGGAGTCCATCAAGGAGGTGCTGCGCCGCAACGCGGGGACGATGCGGCCCGGCGACGTGTACGCCATCAACGACCCGTACCACGGCGGCACCCACCTGCCGGACGTCACCGTGGTCACCCCGGTCTTCGACGAGGAGTCCCCCGCGGAGCCCGGGCCCACCGACGCACCGCCGGGCGGCGGAGGGCCGGTCGGCGGGGACGGCGCCCGGCCACGGCTGCTGTTCCTCGTCGCGTCCCGCGGCCACCATGCCGAGATCGGCGGCCTCACCCCGGGCTCCATGCCCGCGTTCAGCCGCACCGTGCACGAGGAAGGGGTGCTGTTCGACAACTGGCTGCTGGTCAGGGACGGCAGGCTGCGGGAGGCCGAGACCCTGGAGCTGCTCACCTCGGCCCCGTACCCCTCCCGGGACCCGGACGCCAACCTCGCCGACCTGCGGGCGCAGATCGCCGCCAACGAGAAGGGGATCAGCGAACTGCGACGGATGATCGCCCAGTTCGGCCTCGACGCGGTGCAGGCGTACATGCGGCACGTCCAGGACAACGCCGAGGAGTCGGTCCGCCGGATCGTCGCCGACCTCTCCGACGGCGCCTACCGCTACCGCACCGACAGCGGCGCGCTGATCCAGGTCGTGCTGCGGGTGGACCGGGACAGCCGCAGCGCGGTGCTGGACTTCACCGGCACCTCGCCCCAGCAGCCCGGCAACGTCAACGCGCCGACGTCCGTGGTGATGGCCGCCGTGCTCTACGTCTTCCGCACCCTGGTCGCCGACGACATCCCGCTCAACAGCGGCTGCCTGAAACCGCTGGAGGTGAGCATCCCCGAGGGCTCCATGCTGGCGCCCCGGTACCCCGCGGCGACCGTGGCGGGGAACGTGGAGACGTCCCAGGCGGTGACCAGCGCCCTGTACGGGGCGCTCGGTGTGCAGGCCGAGGGGGCGGGGACCATGAACAACCTCACCTTCGGCAACGACCGGGTCCAGTACTACGAGACCATCGCCAGCGGCTCGGGGGCGGGTGACGGGTTCCACGGTGCCGACGTGGTGCAGACCCACATGACCAACTCCCGGCTCACCGACCCCGAGGTGTTGGAGTGGCGCTATCCGGTCCGGGTGGACGGCTTCGCCGTCCGGGAGGGCAGCGGGGGCCGCGGACGGTGGCACGGGGGCCGCGGCGCGGTGCGCCGGCTGCGCTTCCTGGAGCCGATGACCGTGGCGCTGCTCTCCGGCAACCGCCGCACGGCCCCGTTCGGGCTGGCCGGCGGGGAGCCCGGCGCGCCGGGCAGGAACCTCGTCGAACGCGCCGACGGCACGGTCACCGAACTCGCCGGGAACGACGTGACGGACGTCGCCCCCGGCGACGTGCTGGTCGTGCACACCCCCGGTGGCGGCGGCTTCGGGACCCCTCAGGACGACGCCCCGTGACGGCGCGTCACCCCCTCCGGGAGGGTCCGCGGCGCGTGTACCGGCAGGCCGGGAACCGCCCCACCGGGACGGAGGCGTCCGTGGCAGCCCCTAGTCTGTGCGGGTGACCGCCACCGTTTCCCGGCCAGCGCCCGGGCCCGCCGCGGACGAGGGGCTCGCCCGCCGCCTGCGCGCGCTCGCCTGCACCGCGCCGTTGCACGACCTGGACGCCCGCAAGGCGAACCTGGCCGGGGAGTACGCGGTGTACTCCATGGCGGAGGTGGCGTTGGCGGCGATCGACCTGGTGACGTTGAGCATGGACTTCGACACGGGGGCGGAGCACGAGCAGGTGATCGGCCGGCTGCTGCCCCGGGTCGCTGCCCAGGCGCCGGAGCGCCCCGCGGAGGAGCACGAGCGGGTCGCCCGTTGGGTGCTGGAGAATCTGATCAACGTCGGCAGCGTGGACCGCGGGTTCCGCGCGGTGTACGGGACGTTCGGACCGGACGGCGCCTACGTCCGCCGGGACTACGACTTCAAGCTGATCGAGGAGGTCCCCGGGCCCGACGGCGGCGTCTACCTGCGCACCACCGACGAGGCGGTCAACGTGCTGGTGGGTGCGCTGGACACGGACGTCACCAGCGCCCAGATCGCCGCCGAGGTCAAGCTCGAGGTGCTCATCGGGCGCGGACGGCTCGCCGACGCGCAGCTCGCCGCGGAACAGGCGCGGTACCGCACGGTGCAGTACGCCGAGTCGCTCCGCCGCGCCCTGGAGGCCACGCGACGAGACGTGCGCGCCGTGGACTGGCTGAACCGCGTGCCGGACCTGATCGCCGAGGCGCTTGAGCACGTCGCCGACCGGTACCGCCACGAGAACGCCATCCTGACCAACATCCGCCGGGTCAGGGACGAGGCGGACGCCGACGACCCCAGGAAGGCCGAGCACAAGCGGCGGGCCGCGGAGCTGGTGGACATCGTCAAGGACTGCATCCGTCGGCACACCCAGCTCCAGTCCCGGCTGCTGGAGGCCGGACCCCTGTTCCGGGCCGAGCAGGACCGCCAGGCGTTCGCCGCGCCGCCCGGCCGGGCCGGCACCGACCTGTACGGGCAGCTCCTGGCCCCGTTGCTGCCGATGCCCGTGGCCGACGCGACCCGGGTCACCGACGCCTTCTTCGCCCGGGGCGCCGGGTTGCGCAACCCCGCCGCGGTGCGCGTCGCGGACCTGGTGGAGCTGCTGCTCTCCCCGCCGCTCGAGCGCGACCACCTGGGCGCCGAGCTGCCCGAGCCCGAGCTGGTGGCCACCCCGGACGACAGCCGGTTCACGTCCCGTCAGATGGACACCGCGCTGCGGCTGCTCGACCTGCCGGCCGACGCCCCGCGCCGGCTCTCCGGCCTGCTCACCGAGGCCCGCACCCTCGACCCCGAGCTGCCCTACCTGGTGACGCTGCTCGCCGTGCACGCGGCGAGTCCTCCGGTGGGGGTCGCGTACCGGCAGGGCGAGCGGCGGCTGTTGTTCGCCAGGGACGACGGGACGCCCCTGGACGACCCCGAGTTCGGCGGGGCGGACCTGATCGTCGGAACCGCGCTGCTCGACGTCACCGGGATGGCCGCGGAGCGCGCGTCATGACCGCGCCCGGGCCGGAAGGACGGACCCCGGGGCGCCGTGCACGCCCCGGCGTCAGCGGCTGGACACGCGCCCGGACGGGCGGCAGGAAGGGACCCCGACCGTGACCGACACCCCAGCGGAGCCCTACGCCCCCGCGCCGGGCGGGGGGTACGACGACGTTCCCGGCGGCGACCGGCGGCGCGAGGACCGCGGTCCGGCCCCGGTCACCCCCGCCGACGTGACGGACGCCGCCCGGCTGGTGGCGTTCGGCCTGCGCACCCGGCTCCTGCCGGCCCGCGACCCGCAGTACGCCGAGCTGATCCGCAGGCACGGCGAGGACCCCTCCTTCGCCCGGCTCGTCGACGCGGTCGCCGCCGGCCTGGGACTGGTGGTGCTCGAGGTGTCCACTAGGGCGGGGATGGCGGTGGCCGCCGCCGAGGACTCGGTGTTCGGAGTGCGCCTGGGGGACTACTCCCGCCGTGCCGCCGCCGACTCCACGGACCGCTTCCTGCACGGGCTCGCCCACCTGGCCGTGGCCGCGCTCGCGTTCCCCCGCCCCCAGGACCTGGCCGACGACGGCTACGTCGGGCGGATCAGCGTGCACGGGGTGGACGCGTTCGTCCGGCAGGCGTGCCGCCGCCTCCAGGAAAGGGCGGAACAGGCCGGGGAGAACACCGATCCCGCGTCGGAGAGCCCCGGCCTCGAAGCCGCCTGGCGGGTGTACACCCGGCGCAGCGCCACCGGGGCGACGAAGGACGCCCGCAGGCTCTCCGGCTCCACCACGGGAATCGTGGGCAAGGCCGTGGCCTTCCTGGCCGACTCCGGGTTCCTGCACCGGACCGGGGACGAGGCGGGCGGCACGTACCGCACCACCGCCCGGTACCAGCTCCAGGTCCGCGACCTGGCGTCGAGCGCGGCCATGGCCGAGCTCCTCGACCTGGGGGTGGTTCCGATCAGCGACGGCACCCCGGTGCTGCTGCCGGGCGACCAGGACGAGGACCTGGCGGACGGCGCCGTCCTGCCGTACCACTCCCTGACCTGACCTGATTCGACCTCCACCCGTCGGGGCCGGCACCGGCCCCCGTCCGCAGTCCACAGCCAGCCCGCCCCCGCGGAGGGCCGGCCCGAGCACGAGAAAGCGCCATGTACGAGCTGTCCCGGGTCCGTCTGTACTCCATCGGTCCCGCCGGGGCCCGCTACGCGGACACCGTCCTGGACCTCCGCGGGGTCGGTGGACCCGTGCCGAACCCGGCCCCGCGGCAGACCGACATCTTCGAGGACGACGAGCCGCAGGGCCCGCCCCGTCGGCCCGCGCCGGCCGGTGTGATCTTCCTGGAGAACGGCGGCGGCAAGTCGGTGCTGCTCAAACTGATCTTCTCGGTGATGCTGCCCGGCCACCGGAACACCCTCGGCGGGGCCAGCTCCGGGGTGCTGCGCAAGTTCCTGCTCGCCGACGACTGCGGGCACGTCGCCCTGGAGTGGCAGCACACCCGCACCGGTGAACTCGTCGTCGTCGGCAAGGTCAGCGAGTGGCGCGGGCGGCAGGTCTCCTCCGACCCCCGCAGGTTCGCCGAGAGCTGGTACTCCTTCCGGCCCGGCCCCGGCATGTCCCTGGACGCGCTGCCCGTGGCCGAGCCCGGTGTGGCCGGGGCACGGGGCCGCCGCCGCACCATGAAGGGGTTCCGGGACGTCCTCACCGAGGCCGGCAGGACGTACCCGCACCTGGAGGTCGTCTGGGAGGAGATCCACGAGCGCTGGAACGAGCACCTCGGCACCCTCGGACTCGACCCCGAACTCTTCCGCTACCAACGGGAGATGAACGCCGACGAGGGCGAGGCCGCCGGCCTGTTCGCGGTCCGCCACGACATGGACTTCGTGGACCTGCTGCTCCGCGCGGTCACCGACACCCGCGACACCGACGGACTCGCCGACCTGGTGCACGGCTTCGCCAACAAGCTGGGCCGGCGTGCCGAACTGACCGCGGAGCGGGACTTCACCGCCGGCTCGGTGCGGTTGCTCAACCTCGTGGTGGAGGCCACCGAAGCCAGGGGACGGGCACGCGGCATCCACGCCGAGGCCGAGCGCCGCACCCGCCGGCTCTCCCAGCAGCTCGCCGCGCGCGCCCGACAGGAACGCCGGTACGCCGCGGACCTCGCCGAGCAGGTGGCACACGCCGCCGACGCGGTGACGACGGCCGAGGCGGCGCGCGAACGCAGCGCCCTGATCGCCGCTGAACTCGCCCACCGACACGCCACCCTCGGGCTGGCCGCGGGGGAGAAGCGGGCCGCCGCGGTGCGCCGTGAACTGGCCGACGCCCGCACCGCGCAGGCCGCCTGGCAGGCGGCCGAGCTGGTGCTGCGGCACCGGGCCGCCGCTGACCGCTCCGCCCGGGTCGCCGCGGCCATCCGGGAGGCGGAGCGGGACGCGGCGCCGGCCCTCGCCGCCCGGGCGCAGGCGGCCGGGGAGCTGGTGCGCGCCCTGGACACGGCGGCCGACGCCGCCGACGCCGCGGCGGACGAGCAGGAGGCGCGGGCCGAGGCGCTGCAGGGCGAGTCGGAGACCGCGCACCGGGACGCCACCACCGCGGCCACCGAGTCCCAACGGGCCCGCAGCGAGGCCGACCACCTGCGCCAGCGCCTCGCCGAGGTGGAGCGGGAGACCGCGGAGGCGGTGCGCGCCGGCTGGCTGGAGGAGTCCGCTTCCGACGAGGACCGGGTGCGCGCCGCGTTGGCCGCCGCGGAGACCGGCCGTGCCTCGGAGGAGGCCTGGGCCCGGACCCGTCAGGAAGCCGACGCGGCGCTCGCCGCGAGGGCCGAGGCCCTCGCCGAGGTGGCCCGCGCCGACCTGGCCGCGGCGCGCGCGGCCGACGCGCTGGCCGCGGCGGAGACCGCACACACCACCGCGGCGCGGGCTGCCCAGGGCCTCGCCGAGGACCAGCGGCTCGCCGAACTCCTCGGCGCACCGGCGCCGGACCCCGACGGTTCCCCGGGACCGGCCACCACCGCGGCGCCCGCCGCGGGACCGCCGGCGTCCGGCCGGGACACGGGCGGAGGCCGGCTCGGTGGTCTGACCCCCGCGCTGCTCGACGCCAACGCCGACGGGCTCCAGGAACTCCTCGACGGGGTCGTCGCCGGGGCCGAGCGCCGGTTGTTCGACCTGCGCACGGCGGCGGCGGACGACAACCGAATCCTGGCCGCGCTGGGCGACGGCGGGTTGCTGCCGCCCGGGCCCGACGTGCTGGCCACCGTGGAACTCCTCGGTGAGCACGGCATCCCGGCCCTGCCTGGCTGGCGTTTCCTGGCCCAGACCGTGGACCCGGCGGACCACGCCACGGTGCTCGGGGCCAGGCCCGAGCTGGTGGACGGTGTCGTGGTCACCGACCCCACCGCCTACCAGCGGGCCCGCGAGCTGCTCGCCTCGGCCGCGCTGCTGCCGCGGTCGGCCGTGGCGGTGGGCACGCCCGCGGCCCTGCTCGCCCCGCCGCCGCCCGGTGGCGCCACCGACCCGCAGGTCTTCCTGGTGCCGCCGAACCCCGCGATGCACGACGAGCACGCTGCGGACGACGAGCGGCGGGTCCTGCGCGCCCGGGTGACGGACCACGACGAACAGATCCGGGCGCTGACCGCCCGACTCGCCGCCGACCGGGCGTTGGCCGGGCGGCTCGCCTCGTGGCGCGCCGCCTGCCCGCCGGGCCACCTGGCCGCCCTCGCCGACGCGGTGACCGCCGCCCGCGCGAGGAACGACGAGGCGCGCGCCCGGCTCGCCGAGGCCCGGGCCACCGCGGACGACGCGGAACGGCAGGCCGCGCGTGCGGTACTGCTGCGCGACCAGCGCCAGCAGGAGGCGCAGCAGGCTTCCCGCGCCGCCGACGCCCTGGCCGGGCTCGCCCGCCGACTGCGGGAGCGCCCCGCGGCGACCAGGCGGTTGGCGGAGCTGGCCGAGGACGGGGCGGCGGCCGACGCCCGGGCCCTGGAGTGCCTGGCCCTCGCGCGCGCCGCGGACGAGGACCGCCGGGCCGCCCAGCGCGCCGCCGACGACTCCCGGCGCACCGCGCGCACCCTGCGTGCCGAGCGCGCCGAGATCGCCGGGGCGCCGGAGGAACCCACCACGGAACCACCGAGCGCCCCCCTGGCCGCGCTCCGCGAGGCGTACCGTTCCGCGTCCCAGGTGTACGAGAAGGTGGGGGTCGGGGCCGACCTGCGCGCGGAACAGGCCAGGGCGGAGGGCGAGGAGAGCGCGGCCCGGGCCGACCTGGACCGGCTCACCAACAAGGTGCGCACCCGCGCCGCCGCGTTGCTCCAGGGCCCGGACGGCGCCGAGGCCCCGTCCCGACAGGCCGCGGCGGCCCGGGTGGAGGCGCTGGTGCACACCCTGGAGGGGCGGGCGGCCGCGGCCAGCGAACACCTCGGCCGGCTGCGCGGGGAGGCGGAGCGCCACGCCCCGGCCGACGGTGACGCGCACACCGAGCTGCCCGAGGACCTGCGGCCCCGGGACGCCGAGCACGCCCAGGCCCTGCTGCGCACCGCGAACGGGCGGTTGGCGGCCGACACCGAGGCGTGGGAGTCGGCACACGCCGACCACGCCGCCCTGGTGCGCGCCCACCGCACCGCCCAGGAACGGGCCTCCGGCTTCGACGACGTCGCCGCGCTGCTGCGGGACCTGCTGCCGGCCGCGACCACACAGGGCGAGGAGGGAGCGGAGGAACCCACGGCGTACCCCGACGACCTGGAGCGGGCCCGCACCGCGGCCGCCGAGTCGCGCCGCTCCCTGCGGGGCTGCGCCGCCGACCTGGCCGCTGCCCAGGACGCCGTCCGGGAGTCGTGCGACGTCCTGGTCCGGCACGCCAACGCGGCCCGGTTCGAGATGGTGCGCACGCCCGCCCGCCAGCAGATCCGGGAGCTGCCCGCCGCCTCGCTGCCCGAGCACGCCCCGGCCTGGGCCGCCGCGTTCGCCCCCCGGCTGCGGGTGCTCAGCGACGAACTGGAGCAACTGCTGCGCAACCGGGACAGCATCGTGGACCGGTTGCGCGGGCTGGTCGAGGCGGCCCTGGACACGTTGCACTCGGCGCAGCGGCTGTCCCGTCTGCCGGAGGGCCTGGGGGAGTGGTCAGGGCAGGAGTTCCTGCGGATCCGCTTCGCCGAGCCCGACCCGGCCACGCTCACCGAGCGCCTCGGCGAGGTGATCGACGAGGCCACCCGGGCGTCCGTGCGGAAGAACGGCGCCTCCCGCCAGGCCGAGTGGGGCCGGCGGGACGGTCTCACCCTGCTCCAGCAGGGCGTGCACGCGGCGCTGCAGCCCGAGGGCGTCACCGTGGAGATCCTCAAGCCGGACGCGGTGCTGCGGGCCGAGCGGGTGCCGGTGGGCCAGATGGGCGACGTCTTCTCCGGTGGCCAGTTGCTCACCGCCGCCATCGCCCTGTACTGCACCATGGCGGCGCTGCGCAGCAACGACCGGGGACGGGACCGGCACCGGCACGCCGGCACCCTGTTCCTGGACAATCCCATCGGCCGGGCGAACGCCGCCTACCTGCTGGAACTCCAACGGTCCTTCGCGGACGCCCTCGGTGTCCAGTTGCTGTACACCACGGGCCTGTTCGACACCACCGCGTTGGCCGAATTCCCCCTGGTCATCAGGCTGCGCAACGACGCCGACCTGCGGGCCGGGCTGAAGTACATCTCCGTGGAGGAGCACCTGCGCCCCGGGCTGCCGACCCCGGACGGCGGCGCGGTCCACGGGGAGGTCACCGCCACCCGGGTCTTCCGGAGGTCCCAGGAGCCGACCGGTGCCTAGGCGCCGCGCAGCCGGGGCGGGGAGGGCGAGCCGGGGGACTGCGGGTCGGCGGGGCGACCCGGCCGAGCCTGCGCGCGCTGTCCCCGGGGTGCGCGGGCCACGCTGCTCGGTTCCGAGATCACCCCGTGTCGCTGGACGTGGACCTGACGGGTGACCCAGACGTCGAGCACCGCCCATGTGGCGATGATCGTGCTGACCACCGCCGACAGGGTCATCGGGGCGGCGATCCAGGCGGCGGCCAGGGCGCCCAGCACCGCGATGTTCACCTGGATGATCGTCAGGGCGATGATGATCACCGCCCGCACCGCCGACCGTCGCACCGGGTCGGGCATCCGCCGCCGGCCGACCGGCTCCTCCACCCACAGCGAACGGCTCCTGCGCTCGTGTGCGGCGAAGGCGTGTTCAATGAGCTCATGGTGACGTTGTGCAGCCATGAATCCCCCACCATCCGCAGCCACGTAGCTCATCCTGCCCCGTTCTCGTCGGGAGCTCCCACGCGGGCGTGCTGATCCGGACACCGAGCCGCTGGCCACACCCTCTCCGGACCGACTCCGGGAGGGGCCTGGAGAGCGCGCGCGGAACGTCCGGAACGTTCCCGGGTCGTGCTCGAGTGCCCGGAACCCCCGCTGCCGACCAGAAAACCCCTGGTGAAGCAGGAAGGGGGCTGATAGGGAGGGCGATGTGACGGATGGTGGGAGTGCTATATCCCTTTCTATCAGATTCCTCCTGGTTTTTGGCGTCATGGCTGGAGAAGTGGCGGCAGTGTCGCTGGAGTCAAGCCACAATCTAGGTTGACACTGGGTCGCGACTGGGCGGGATGTCCGGAAACCCTAGGACAAGTAGTTATGTTGCGCCCTAGTTGACGTGCGAGAACGCATCGTTCACGACTTCGGAGCAGTCACCTGCCGGTAGTAAGCTCGCGCCGTTTAGTGACTGCCTCCCAGCCTCAAAGGTGTACGCATAAGATGCGCTCTCGCGGGAGATCGATCCGCCGAAAAATCGTGGTACTGCTTCTTGTGCCACTGGTGTCCCTGGTCAGCCTGTGGGCGTTCACCGCGGTGGACGCTGTTCAGGACGTGATGGACCTGAGGGACATCGACGATGTCCAGGCCGCATTCGGCCGTCCCATGGAAGCCACCATGTTGGCCATCCAGGACGAACGGCGGCAGGCCATGCTCTACCTCTCCCAGCGCGAGGACGCCCGTTCCCTGAAGGAGCTCCAGGCCAGCCAGGCTCGCACCGACGGTGAGATCGAGAAGCTGCGGAACTCCGCCAGGGACGGTGACAAGCGGGACATTCTCAATGACCGGCAGAACAGGGGTCTGGACGTTCTGCTGAAGGAGCTCAACAAGGTCGAGGAGCTGCGCGAGAAGATCAACTCCGGTTCGGTCGACCGCTTCGGGGCGTTCAAGGGCTACACCGCCCTGGTTGACCCCGGCTACTCGCTCTTCGCCGACCTCGGAGCCATCAACAACAACGACCTGTCCAAGCACTTCGGCTCGATGGTCACCCTGGTGCGCGCCTGGGAAGCCGTCACCCGAGAGGACTCCCTGGTCTCCGCCGCACTGGCGTCAGGTGACATGTCGCAGGGCGAGTACCGGGCCCTGTCCGCCGCCATCTCCGAACAGCGCGTGCTGTTCACCCTCGGGGTCAAGGACCTGCCCGCGGAGAGCCGCGAGGAGCACCTCAGGCTCGCCAAGGGGAAGATCCCCATGGAGCGCTTCCGCATGGAGGAGAAGATCCTCAACGCGGGGGCCGAGGGCGCCGCGACTGTCGTGAAGCCCGATGAGTGGCGCGCCAACATCATCGCCAGCAACAAGGTGCTCGCCCAGATGGCCCACGAACGGGCCTCGAGTTACGCCGACCGCGCCGAGCCGTACGAGACCCGGGTCAACGTCTACGCCGCGGTCGTCGGCATCCTCGGCCTGCTCGCGGTGATCGCCTCCATCATCATCTCCGTCCGCATCGCCCGTGCCCTCGTCCGCGACCTGACGCGACTGCGCAAGGCCGCGCTCGAGCTGTCCGGCACCCGCCTGCCACGCGTGATGCGCCGCCTCGCCTCCGGCGAGTCGGTGGACGTGCGCAGTGAGGCGCCCGACATGGAGTTCCGGGACAGCGACGACGAGATCAACCAGGTCGGCCAGGCGTTCAACGACGTGCAGCGCGCCGCGGTCGAGGCCGCGGTCAAGCAGGCCGAGCTGCGCCAGGGCGTCTCCGAGATCTTCGTCAACCTGGCCCGCCGCAGCCAGGTCCTGGTGCACCGGCAGCTCACCCTGCTGGACGCCATGGAACGGCGGACCGAGGACGCCGAGGAGCTCGCCGACCTGTTCCGCCTGGACCACCTGACCACCCGTATGCGTCGTCACGCCGAGGGTCTGGTCATCCTCTCCGGTTCCGCCCCCTCCCGGGCCTGGCGCAACCCGGTCCAACTCATCAACGTCATCCGCGCCGCGGTCTCCGAGGTGGAGGACTACGAGCGGGTCGAGGTGCGCCGCATCCCACGGGTGGCGGTCGTCGGCTCCGCCGTGGCCGACATCACCCACCTCATCGCGGAACTGGTCGAGAACGCCACCGTGTTCTCCCCACCGCACACCCAGGTCCAGGTGCACGGAGAGCGCGTCGCCAACGGTTTCGTGCTGGAGATCGACGACCGTGGACTCGGCATGACCCCGGACGCGCTGCTCGAGGCCAACCAGCGTCTCGCCGAGACCCCGGAGTTCGAGCTGTCCGACACCGACCGGCTCGGCCTGTTCGTGGTCAGCCGGCTCGCCCGGCGGTTGGGCGTGCGCGTCTCGTTGCGTCCCTCGCCCTACGGCGGCACCTCCGCCGTGGTCCTCGTTCCCAGCACCCTGCTCACCGACGACCAGAACAGCGCAACGGCGGAACAGCCGGCCATGGACACCGCGGACTCCGAGCGGGGCGAGGATGACAACGAGGAGAGGCCCGTGGGGGAGCGTGCCAAGAGCGAGGAGGCCTTCCGCGAGTGGGGCGTGAGCCCCGTGAGCGACCTGCCGGGCGACGACCTGCCCGCCGACCACGAGGCGGACCAGCACGACCAGGCCCCCGACTCGGTCGGCGCGGGGGACGGCAACGTTCCGCGCCTCCCACGCCGCCGTTCTCCCGTCCTGGTCGCCGACCGCGGTCGTCCCGTGGAGCGGCTGCCCCGTCCGGTGCCCGCGGGAGAGCACGACGCCGGTCGGTCCGCCGGGCGCCACGCCGCGCCGAGCGGTGAGTCCGGCGGCACGCCGGGGACCGGGAAGCGTCGGGCCGGCAGCCGTGGCACCGCGGGAGCAGGTCAGGAGGAGAGCGGTTACAGTCTGCCCAAGCGGGTCCGCCAGGCCAGCATCGCCCCGCAGCTCAGGGTCCAGCAGCCCGACGCCGAGACCACGGACGACGCTCCGGTGCGTGAGCGTTCGGCCGATGAAGTACGGTCCAGGATGGCGTCGTTCCAGCGCGGCTTCCAGCGCGGCCGCACCCTCGACGGCGACCTCGACGGCGGTTCTGGCGATGGCGGTGCCGGGCGTCAGGCCCGGCAAGCACCAGGAACCAGCACAGAAAGGGACGGTCGATGACCGCACCGACGAACCAGGCGGGAGAGCTGAACTGGCTCCTCGACGACCTCGTCTCGCGCGTGGCGTACATCCGCAAGGCGCTGGTGCTCTCCAGCGACGGTCTGGCCACCGGAGCCTCGCGGGGCCTGACCCGGGAGGACTCCGAGCACCTGGCGGCCGTCGCCTCAGGTTTCCACAGCCTTGCGAAGGGCGTCGGCCGGCACTTCCGGGCCGGGGCCGTACGACAGACCCTGGTCGAACTCGACGGCGCCTTCCTCTTCGTCACCGCGGCCGGCGACGGTAGCTGCCTGGCCGTGCTCGCCGACGCGGAGGCCGACGTCGGGCAAATCGCATACGAAATGACACTGCTCGTCAAGCGGGTTGGCATCCATCTGTCAACGGCACCGCGCGACGGCATTCCGATGGGTGGGTGAGCCAGGCTGATGCCTGCACACGGGGATCGAGGAGCCAACGGGGGCCAGTGGTACGACGACGAGGCGGGGCCGGTCGTCCGGCCCTACGCGATGACTCGTGGTCGCACCCGAAGCGCGGCCGAGGACAAGCTCGACCTGATCGCCCTGGTCGTCATTGAGCCCCGAGCGGTCAACGGCGACCTGGAGGGGAGCAGCGAACTGGCGCTCGCCCCCGAGCATCAGCACATCATCGAGTTGTGCATGGTGGAGCCGATGTCGGTCGCGGAGCTCGCGGCGGACACCAATCTGCCGGTCGGTGTGGTCCGAGTGCTGCTCGGCGACCTGCTGGACGCGGAACTGGTCCGCGTCCGCCGGCCGGTGCCACCGGCCCAACTTCCGGACGAAAGGATCCTGCGCGAGGTGATCAATGGACTTCGGGCGCTCTGAGACAGGGCCCGCCAACTCGGAACAGGATCTGGTAGCACTCAAGATCCTGATCGCTGGCGGGTTCGGAGTGGGCAAGACCACGTTGGTCGGCGCGGTCAGCGAGATCAGGCCGCTGCGGACCGAGGAGGCGCTGAGCGCCGCCGGCAGGCCCGTCGACGACACCACCGGCGTGGAACAGAAGAAGACCACCACGGTGGCCATGGACTTCGGCCGGATCACCCTCCGCGAGGGCCTGGTGCTCTACCTCTTCGGCACGCCGGGCCAGGACCGCTTCTGGTTCCTGTGGGACGAGCTGGCCACCGGCGCGCTCGGTGCCGTGGTGCTCGCCGACACCCGGCGGCTCGAGGACTGCTTCGCCGCGGTGGACTACTTCGAGCGGCGCGGCATCCCGTTCGCCGTCGGTGTCAACTGCTTCGAGGGCGCCCGCACGTTCCCGCCGCAGGCGGTACGGGACGCGCTCGACCTGAGTGACAGCGTGCCGGTGGTGCTCTGCGACGCCCGTGACCGGGAGTCGACCAAGGAGGTGCTGATCTCCGTGGTCGAGCACGCCCTGGAGGCCTCGGTGCGCCGCAGGACCCCGGAGCCCAGCGCCCCCTAGCCGGGCGCGCCCGGCCGGTTCCGTCGCCGGGGCGCACACGCCACGCCGAACGGCCCGTTCCCCTCGTCAGTGAGGGGAACGGGCCGTTCGGCGTGCACAACGGTTCCCGACGGACAGTCAGCGGCGAGCCCGGCGGGGGGCGCGGGCCGAGTCGGGTGGGATCACTCGCTCTCGACCCAGTCGAAGCTCCGCTCCACCGCCTTGCGCCAGTTGCGGTACTCCCGGTCACGGACCTCCGGAGCCATCCGCGGGGTCCACTCGGCCGCGCGCTTCCAGTTCGCCCGCAGCGCGTCCAGGTCCGGCCAGAACCCGACGGCGAGGCCGGCCGCGTAGGCCGCCCCCAGGCAGGTCGTCTCGGCGACGATCGGCCGGATCACCGGCACGTCCAGGACGTCCGCCTGGTGCTGCATCAGCAGGTTGTTGGAGGTCATCCCGCCGTCCACCTTCAGTGAGGTGATGCGCACCCCGGAGTCCTGGTACATGGCGTCCACCACCTCCCGGGTCTGCCAGGAGGTGGCCTCCAGCACCGCCCGCGCCAGGTGGCCCTTGGTGACGTACCGGGTCAGACCGGTCACCACGCCGCGGGCGTCCCCGCGCCAGTACGGGGCGAAGAGCCCGGAGAACGCCGGGACGATGTACGCGCCCCCGTTGTCGTCCACGCTGGCCGCCAGCGTCTCGATCTCGGCGGCGGTGTTGATGATGCCCAGTTGGTCGCGGAACCACTGCACCAGGGCACCGGTGATCGCGATCGACCCCTCCAGGCAGTACACCGGCTTCTCCTGGCCGATGCGGTACCCCATGGTGGTCAGCAGTCCGCTCTTGGACTGCACCGGCCGGTGACCGGTGTTCAGCAGCAGGAAGCTGCCGGTGCCGTAGGTGTTCTTCGCCTCGCCCACGTCGAAGCAGGTCTGCCCGAAGACGGCCGCCTGCTGGTCGCCGAGGGCGGAGGCCACCGGCACCCCGGCGAGCTGACCGGTGGCGGTGCCGTAGACCTCGGCCGAGGAACGGATCTCCGGCAGCACGGCCTCGGGGATGTTCATGGCCTCGAGGATGGCCGGGTCCCACTGGAGGGTGGACAGGTCCATCAGCATCGTCCGGCCCGCGTTGGTCACGTCGGTGACGTGGACGCCGCCGTCGACGCCGCCGGTGAGGTTCCAGATCAGCCAGGAGTCGATGGTGCCGAACGCGATCTCCCCGTTCTCCGCCCGGCGGCGCAGCCCCGGGACGTTGTCCAGCAGCCAGGCGGCCTTGGGGCCGGAGAAGTAGCTGGCCAGGGGCAGACCGGTGGTGGCGCGGAACCTGTCCTGGCCGATGTCCCCGCCCAGCTCGGTGCAGAGCCGGTCGGTGCGGGTGTCCTGCCAGACGATGGCGTTGTGCACGGGCCTGCCCGTGGCCCGCTCCCACAGCACCGTGGTCTCGCGCTGGTTGGTGATGCCGATCGCCTTGAGCTGGTCCCGGCTGATCCCGGCCTTGGCCAGCGCCCCGGCGACCACTTCCTGGGTCTTGTTCCATATCTCGGTGGCGTCGTGCTCCACCCAGCCGGGCTTGGGGAAGATCTGCTCGTGCTCGCGCTGGTCCACCGCGACGATGCGGCTGTCCGCGGCGAAGATGATGCAGCGGCTTGAGGTCGTTCCCTGGTCGATGGCGGCGATGAACGATTCGGTCATGGAGGTGCCTCGCGGGTGTGGTGGGAGGACGCCGGGTCGATGTGCGGAAGCTGGGTCACGAGTGGGAGGCGGGTCGGGCGCGCCCGAGGGTCAGAAGGCCGCCCGGAACAGTAGCGCGGCGAGCGCCGCACCGGCGAGCGGTCCCGCGACGGGAATCCAGGAGTAGCCCCAGTCCGACGTGCCCTTGTTCGGGATCGGCAGCACCGCGTGCATGATCCGCGGCCCGAGGTCACGCGCCGGGTTGATGGCGTAGCCCGTCGGCCCGCCGAGGGACAGGCCGATACCGACGACGAGCAGCGCCACGATCAGGGTCAGGCTGCCGCTCTCACCGAGCCCCTTGGTCATGCCGAACGACAGCACGCCCAGGATCAGCACCATGGTGGCGATGGTCTCCGTCACCAGGTTCTGCCAGGTGTTCCGGATCTCCGGGCCGGTGGAGAAGATGCCCAGCGTGGGCTCCTCGTTCTTCTCGAACTGCCCGTAGTAGGTGAGCCACGCCAGGGTGGCGCCGGTCATCGCACCCAGCATCTGGCCCAGGACGTAGAGGTGGACCTGGTCCCAGTCGCCCGAGTCGATGGCGAGGGCGAAGGTGACGGCGGGGTTGAGGTGTCCACCGGACAGCGGACCCGCTATGTAGGCGCCGGCCAGCACCGCGAAACCCCAACCGAAGGTGATGACGATCCAGCCGCTCGCCCTCGCCTTGGAGTGCTTGAGGGTGACCGCGGCGCACACGCCCGAGCCCATGAGGATCAGCACCGCGGTGCCGATCAGTTCGCCTATGAATACGTCGCCGTTGGAAAACACTGGCAGCTCCTCGTGTCAGGGCCGAAAGCCGAGGACCCACCCCCTCATAGGGTCACGAAGCCGACCGCGGGCACAGACCGATGCCCCCCGTCCGGCACCGCTCGGGTATCCGGCAAAGGTCGGCCGTGCCCGGACGCGGACAGGCCTCTGCCCGGGATCGATACGCGATCACGCCGACTGACAACGGAAGTTTTCCCGTGCGGGCAGGGGGCGTCAAGGAGATCAACAGGTCCAGTTACCCGTCGGTTCGGTGCGTTTCCCAGTTCGTCACCAGGCCGAGATCCGGCTTGACCAGGACTTGACCGGACATCATGACCATGTCCAGTTCCGGGAGGTCCTCCAGCCTGCCCGGGTGCCCGGCGAGCGACGCCGACCTCGTCCCCTGACCACCGGGCCCACCGCGTGGGGACGTTGCCCCGATCGGCGCGATCCCGTGGGAACCGCGCCGGCGTGCTTCGACCGTCTGTTCCCGGTCCCTATCATGCGTGCCAGGGACCCGGGGTCCGCAGGACCCGAGACGCACGGCATCCACCCGTGTTCCCGCTGGGCCCGACATCCGCGGGGGGAAACGGCAAGAGGGGCTGGCGGCAGTGGAGTTCTGCGTACTCGGACCGCTCGAGGTGCGGCACGAGGGCTGCCCGCTGCCCCTCGGCGCTCCCCGGACCCGGGCGGTGCTGGCCATCCTGTTGGCCACCCCCGGGCGCCTGGTCGCCGTGGACCAGTTCGTGGACGAGCTCTGGCCCCAACAACCCCCGCCGGACGCCCGGGCCCTGGTGTACGGCTACGTCTCGCGGCTGCGCCGGGCGCTGCGGCCCGCGGGTCCCGACACCGCCCGACGGCTCGTCACCCGCCGCCCCGGCTACCTGCTCGACGTCTCCGACGAGGAACTCGACCTGCACCGGTACCAGCGGCTGCTCGCCCAGGCCAGGTTGGCGCAGCAGGCCGGCCACCCGGAGCACTGCGTCACCCTGCTCGGCCGGGCCGAACGGCTCTGGCGCGGACAGCCGCTGGCCGACGTTCCCCCCACGCCCACGGTGACCGCCACCACGGCCAGGCTCCAAGAACTCCGGCTCGCCGCGCTCGAGGACAGGTTCGACACCGCCCTGGCGATCGGGGAGCACGCCGGGCTGGTCGCGGAGCTGACCGAGCTGGTCGCCGCCCACCCGCTGCGGGAACGGCTGGTGGGCCAGTTGATGCTGGCCCTGCACCGGGCCGGCCGCACCGCGCACGCCCTCCATGCCTACCAGCGCCTGCGCCAGCGGCTCGCGGACGACCTGGGCATCGACCCCGGCCCGGACCTCCGGGAGCTGGAACTGGCCATCCTGCGCGGCCAGGTGGACGCCCCGGCCTCCCTCCCGCCCGGCCCCACACCACCCCGGGGCGCCGGAGCGACGGCGACGACCACCGGTGCCGGACGGCCACGGACGACTCCGGTCGCCACGGCTCCCACGAGCCCCACCGACCCCGTACGGCCGTCGCGTGCCGACGGGCGTGGCCCCGCTCTCCGTTCCGCACCCGCCGACGCGCGGGGGACGGCCTCGGGCCCCACCCGTTCCGCTCCCACCCGTTCCGCTCCCGCCGGGGCAGGGCCGGTGGGTCCGGAGCGCGACGGGGCCACGACGCGGGGCCCCGAACAGGCCACACCCGACCCCGAGGCGGCCACGGTCCTCCCCCCGCCAGCCCAACTCCCCGCGGACCTGGCCTCCTTCACCGGCCGCGGCCCCGAGCTCGCCCAGTTGCTGCGGTACCGGGACATCGAGGGCCCCACCGCGGTGGTCATCCACGCCATCGACGGCATGGCCGGCGTCGGCAAGTCCTCCCTGGCGCTGCGAGCCGGGCACCGGCTCGCCCCGCACTTCCCGGACGGGCAGCTCTTCATCGACCTGCACGGCTTCGCCGAGGGCATGGCGCCGGTCGATCCCGCCGACGCCCTCAACACGCTGCTGCGCGGCCTGGGGGTGCCGGGCGAGCACGTCCCGCACGGCGTGGCCGAGCGGTCCGCGCTGTTCCGCAGCCTCCTGGCGAACCGACGGGCGCTCCTGGTGCTGGACAACGCCGCCACCGAGGACCAGGTCCGCCCGCTCCTGCCCGGCGCCCCCGGCTGCCTGGTGCTGATCACCAGCCGCAACCGGCTGACCGGCCTGGACGACGCCAGGCCGCTGTCCATGGACGTGTTGCCGATGTCCGACGCCGTCGCGCTGCTCACCACCGTGTTGGGCCAGGAACGGCTGGTGGGGGAGAGCCCGGAGCTGCTGGAGGAGGTCGCCCGGCTCTGCGGCCGGCTGCCCCTGGCCCTGCGGATCGTGGCCAACCGGATGCGGTCACGGCCCGCCTGGACCCTCGCTCACCTGTGTGAGCGACTCGGGGACCAGGAGCAGCGCCTGGCCGAACTCGAGGCGGGCGACCGCGGGGTGGCCGCGGCCTTCCAGCTCTCCTACCGCCAGCTCACCGGACCGCAGCGCCGGCTGTTCCGGCTGCTCGGCCTGCACCCGGGGCCGGACATCGATGTCTGGGCCGCCGCGGCCCTGCTCGAGACGGGCCGCGCGGAGACAGGTCGGCTACTCGAGGCCCTGGTCGACGCCCACCTGCTGCGCTCCTCCCAGCCCGGCCGTTTCCACTTCCACGACCTGCTGCGCCGGCACGCGGCCGAGACCGCCCAGCGGGAGGAGTCACCGGCCGAGCGGCACGCGGCCCTGGGGCGGCTCCTCGACCACTACGTGCACACCGCCTCCGTGGCGATGGACGTGATGGCCCCGCACGGTCGTCACCGCAGGCCACGCATCGCGCCCCCGCGGTCCGGCTGCCCCCCGATGGCCGGGCTCTCCGAGGCCCTGGCCGTGCTGGACGCCGAACGCTGCAACCTCCTGGCCGCCGCCGACCTCGGCGTCCGCCTCGGCCACCAGCACCACGTCAGCCACCTGTCCACCATTCTCGGGCGTTACCTCCAGGCCCGCTCGCTGAACTCCGAGGCGCTGACCCTGCACCGGCAGGCCCTGCTGGCGGCCCGGTGCAACGAGGACCTGGCGGGGGAGAGCCGCGCCCTGTTCGAACTCGGTCTCGTGCAGGTCCGGTTGGCCCGCTTCGGTGAGGCGTTGGCCTCGTTGAGCCGGTCCCTGGTCCTGGTCCGCAGGACCGGGGACCGCAGCCAGGAGGTGGCCACGCTGTGTGCCGTGGGCATCGCCGGGCACTGGCTGGGGCAGCGCAGGGAGGCGCTGGCGCACCTGCGTACGGCACTGGACCTCGTGCGCCAGTACGACAACGCGCCTGACCGGGCCGCGGTGCTCAAGGACCTGGCCCGGATCGAGGCCGGCCTCGGTCACCTCGACGAAGCCAGGCAGCACCTGGAACAAGCCCTGACGGTCTTCAGGGAACTGGACAACCCCTGGGGGACCCACCGCGCCCTGAACGAACTCGCCCACGTGACACGGATGCAGGGCCAACCGGAGGCGGCGCTGCGGACCCACCGCCAGGTGCTGTCGTTCACCCGCGAGGCGGGGGACCACGACCTGGAGATCCCGGCGCTGGACGGCGTCGGCCGGGCCCTGCGCGCCTGCGGCGAACTCGAACAGGCACTGGTCCACCACAGGACCGCGCTGGCCCGGGCCACCCAGATCCACCGCTCCGCCCACCAGGCCCGGGCACACGCCGCCATCGCCGAGATCGAGGACTCCCGGGGCCGGCGGGAGGTGGCCCTGCGGCACTGGGAACGAGCCCTGGACCTCTACCGCGACCTGGGCATGCCCGAGGCCGACGAGGTCGGGGCGCGCCTGCGCGCCGCCGGCCGACTCCCCGTGGAGCACCCCCGCTGACCCGTCAGCGGCCACCACGGCCACCGGCCGCGTCCAGGTTTCGTCCAGGTTTCGGTCAGCGCCCTTCGGCATAGTCGTGTGGCGAGACGCGAGACCACACGGGGACGCTATGCGCGGCAGGCTGCCACAGACGACGGGACGGGGACCGAGGCCCCCGCGTCCCGCGCTGCGATCAGGCCGCGTCCCGGTGTTCGGCCAGCCACTTCTCGGCGGTCTCGGCGAGCTCGCGATCACGCCCGGCGAGCATCGTCCTGATCATCTTGACGTCGCCGCGCAGCGACCACAGGGGGTGCCCGAACGTCGCCGGGTTGTTCTTCTCGATCAGGAAGTGCGCGGGCCAGGCCGTCCCGTAACCGATCACCGGAAGCCCCGCGAGCAACCTGCGGCGGCGGCGCGCCAGACCGTACCCGGTCACCGCGAGCCCGGTCAGCGTCCCCAGGAGGTGCACCCACCGGGTGGCCGCCTTGGAGTGCATCGCGACGTAGTACGGCCAGAACTCCTCGAACGTTGTGTGCGTCTGTGTGCTCGGCGTCACCATGCCCACACGGTAGTTCGAGGTGAGGCCCCAAGGCCAGGTCGTGGAGCGCCACTTCGCCCCGGTCGTCGCCGACCGGTGGAACGGCCCACGGCCCGGCACGCCTCCCCACAGTTGTCCGGTGCGGCGGGACCCACGGGGGTGGCCCCGCCGCGCCGGTCACCCGGTCACCGGGCCGGCGACCCCCGCGGGCCCCTCCCGACGGGGGACCGCCGGCCCCGGCGGGGCCGCCCCCCGGGCCGTCACCCGCAGCGGATACAGTCCGAGCGTGTCCGCGACTGACCCTGCCGTGCGCACCAGGAACTCCCACTGTTCCTCCTGCGGCACCGCGTTCCCGCCTGACCTGGGCTGGCCCCGTGACTGCGCCGAGTGCGGCGCCACCACCTACCGCAACCCGCTGCCGGTCGCCGTCGCCCTGTTGCCGGCGCGCCTGCGCGACGACCCGCCCGGCCTGGTCGTCATCCGCCGGAGGATCGAGCCCCGCCGCGGCCGACTCGCCCTGCCCGGCGGGTACATGGAGGTCGGCGAGACCTGGCAGCAGGCCGTGGCGCGGGAACTCACCGAGGAGACCGGCATCGAAGCCGACGCCACCGAGGTCCGCCTGGCCGACGTGATCAGCACCGGCCACGGCGAACTCCTGGTCTTCGGGGTGCTCGAACAACGGGACCTCGCCGACCTGCCGCCGTCCAGCCCCACCGAGGAGACCGGCGGCTGGGAGTTCCTGCCCGCCCCCGACGAGCTGGCGTTCCCCCTGCACACCAGGGCCGCCAGGTGCTGGTTCGACGGGCTGTACCGGTGAGCCGCCCACGATGACCGACACCGCGCCCCCGCACCCGACCGACGAGCCTCCGCGGAGCCGTCCCGCCACGGGCCCCGACGAGGACCAACTCCCCGAGGGCCTGCGGGTCGACGTCGCCGACCAGGTGGCCACCCTGCGCATCGACCGGCCGCAGGCCCTGGGTGCCCTCACCGCCCGGATGTGGGCCGCGCTGCCCGGCATCCTCGACCGCCTGGCCCGGGACCCGAACACCGCGGTGCTGGTGCTCACCGGCACCGGCGGCGTGTTCTCCGCCGGCGCGGACCTGCACGACCTGAGGCGGCACTACGCCACCCCGGGCTCCGCCGACGCCTTCCACGCCGCCAACGCCGCCGCGGAACGGGCCCTGGCCACGTTCCCCAAACCCACCATCGCCCTGGTCAGCGGCGTCTGCGTGGGCGGTGGGTGCCAGCTCGCCGTCGCCTGCGACCTGTGCTTCGCCGACCCCACAGCCCGGTTCGGGATCACCCCGGCCCGCTTCGGCATCGTCTACGACGCCGAGTCCACCCACCGCCTGGTCCGTCGGGTCGGACCCGCCGCGGCCAAGTACCTGCTGTACTCGGCCGAGCTCGTCGACGCCGCCCACGCGCTGCGGATCGGCCTCGTCGACCAGGTCTGGGACCAGGACCAGGCGCCGCGCCGTGCCTACGCGTTCGCCAGGACCGTCGCGGGCCGTTCCCAGCTCACCGTCCGCGCGGCCAAGGACCTCATCGACGCCCCAGGCCCGGACCCGGCGCGGTCCCTGGCCTGGGAACGGGAGTCTCGTTCCTGCGCCGATGTCCCCGAGGCCATCGCGGCGTTCGCGGAACGCCGCGCCCCCCGGTTCACCTGGGACGGGCCCTCACCCGTCGTCCCCGCGCACGCGCACCCGGCGGCCGACGACGGCTGAACCGGCCCGCTCCACCACGACCCGCCCGTCGACCCGACGCACCAGGTACTCCTCCACCACGGACCCGGACCACCCGTCCCCGGCATCCACCACCAGCGAGCCGCCGCCCAGGTCGCCCGACTCCGGCGCCCACACCTCCAACTCCATCCCGTCCGCCGTGGCGACCGGCACCACGGCGCCCGCGCGCACCAACACCGGCACCCGCTCCAGTGGCGCCGGAAGCTCGACCACACCCGGCCCGGTGTACGCCCGCCCGGTGGCCCGGTCGTACCAGCGCCCACTGGGCAGCCGAACCCGGCGGTGTTCCACCCCCGGCTCCATCACCGGCGCCACCAGCAGCGCGTCCCCCAATAAGAACGCGTCACCGACACCGCGCAGCGGGGCAAGACCCGGCTCGTGCCACCACACCGGACGCACGTACGGCGCCCCGGTGCGCCGCGCCTCGTGGGCCAGCGTGTACAGGTACGGCAGCAGCCGCTCACGTTCGGCGAACACCGCCCGCGCCCGCTCCAGCACCTCGGGCCCGAACTCCCAGGGCTCCGGCCACCCCACGGCCGACCCGCGGGTCCGGAACAACGGCAGGAACGACCCGAGCTGGAGCCACCGCAGGTACAGCTCCGGCGACGGCCGACCGGAGGCACCCGCCCCCACATCGGCGCCCGAGTAGGGGACGCCGCACAGCCCCAGGCCCAGGACGAGCGCCAACGCGACCCGGAGTCCGGCCCACTGCGCCGTCACCTCCCCGACCCCACAGCCCGCGTACCGCTGCATCCCGGCCCAGCCCGACCGCGCCACCACCCACGGGCGCCGGTCCGGGCACGACCGCTCCAGGGCCTCGTGCGCCGCCCGCGCCATCAGCAGCCCGTACACGTTGTGCGCCGACCGGTGGTCGCCCCCCGCGCCGTCCCCGCAGTGCCGCGTGGACCGCGGCAGGGTCCGCTCCCCGAACGCCGCGGACACCGCCGGCTCGTCCCCGACGTGCCACACCCCGGCGCACCCGTGGAGCTCCAGGAGCTCGCCCCACCACTGCCGGGCCGCCGCGGAGGTGAAGTCGGGGAACACCGACGTGCCCGCCCGTGTCGTGGTCCGCAGCACCCGACCCCGCGGGTCCCGGCAGAACACGTCCGCGGCCGTGCCGCTGTCGTACTCCGCGTCCCCCGGCTCGGCCCGCACCGCGGGACGCGTCACCGACACCAGCCGCACGCCCGCGGCCCGCAACTCCTCGACCAACCCCGGCAGGTCGGGGAACGACCGCCCCCGGCGTCCCCCCGGGTGGTCGGTGTCCAGGTGCACCGCGGACAGCGGCAGTCCGCGCCCCAGATGACCGGCCACCACCTCCCGCACCCCGCCGGCGGCCGGCGGACCCCACCGCGCGTGCTGGTGCCCGAGCGCCCAGCGCGGCGGCAGGGCCGGCCGCCCGGTCAACGTCGTCCACCCCTGCAACAACCGGGCCGGCGGCCCGAGGAGCACCCAGTACCGCAGCGGCCCCCCGTCCATCCGCAGCTCGCACCCCGCGGGCCGGTCGTGCCCGGAACCGGCGCCCTCCGCCCCGTCCCGCAACCGGACCCACCCGTCCCAGGTGTTGTCGTGGAACACCAGGTGACACCCCGCCCCGGCCGCGACCACCTGCACCGGCATGGTCAGCGACAGCGGATCGTCCCCCGGGCCGACCACACCCGGCGCGGTGTTCCACAGCCGGTACTCGCCCTCCGGGAGCCGCGGCCCCGCCGCCCGGCACCCCAGGCCGAACACGTCGGCGTCCGCGGCCAACTCGGAACGCTGCGTCCACCGCCCGCCCCCGACGGCCTCCGGCGCGTCCCACCACCGTGGCGGCAGGTCCCGCCGCAACAGCGCCCCGCCCGGGGTGCGGAACTCCACCGTTCCCCGCGTGCTGACCACCACGAGCGCCCGCTCGGACACCACCCGCCAACCACCGTCGGTGTCCGGCTCGAGCGACGCCCGGGTGTCCGCCGCCGGGCAGCCGTCCACCAGGGCGTGGGACGGCTCAGCCGCCGCCCCGTCCCAACCGCAGAACACCGCGCCGCCGACCGCGACCCGCACCCGCAACACGGCCCGTGCGAACCGGAACACCCCGCCGCCCGGCAACGGCTCCGCGCTCCGCACCTGACCCGGCGCCCTCGCCCGTTCCCTGCCTCCTGCCGGCAGGTAGCGGGCGTCCAACCGGCGGCGCACGAAGGCGTCCCGCAGCGAACGCAGCCGATGCCCGGCACCGGGAGACTCCAGGGACCGCATCCGGCCACGCACCACCATGCCCATACCCTCCCACCTGCTCACCCACCGGGATCGCGGCCCCCGGTCAGAGGTCCCCTTGGCACCAGGGAGGATCACATGGCATCGTCCCTGCCAGCCGCCCGGCGCACACCCGCGCACCGGGCGGGGGCAGGGCAAACAACGCGCCGCCACCCGGCGCCGCCACCCGACGTCGAGGGAACACCCGGGAGCCGCAGATGAGCAGCACCGAACAGGACGAGACCGAGCCGCTGTGGCAGCCGCGGCCGGAACGCGTGGAAGCCGCCAACATCACCCGGTTCCAGTCCTGGGCGGCGCAGCGGCACGGAGCCCCCACCGCCACCGAAGGCGACCCCCTGGCGTCCTACCGCGCCCTGCACGCCTGGTCCGTGCGTGAACCCGACCAGTTCTGGCAGGCCGTCGCCGAGTGGTTCGACGTCCGCTTCACCAGCCCCCACCAGTCGGTCCTGGCCGACGCTGCCATGCCAGGCGCCCGCTGGTTCCCCGGCGCCACCCTCAACTACGCCGAGCACGCCCTGCGCCGGGCCACCGAACACCCCGCGGAAACCGCCCTGATCCACCTGGACGAGCGGCGCCAGCCGCAGCAGACGAGCTGGGCCGAGCTGCGCCGCCAGGTCGCGGCCGTCGCCGCCCTGCTCCGCGACCTCGGGGTCCGCCCCGGCGACCGGGTCAGCGGCTACCTGCCGAACATCCCGCACGCCGTCGTCGCCCTGCTCGCCACCGCCGCGGTGGGCGGAGTGTGGACCTCCTGCGCCCCCGACTTCGGCGCCCGCAGCGTGCTCGACCGGTTCCAGCAGGTCGAACCCGTGGTCCTGTTCACCGTGGACGGCTACACCTACGGCGGCAAGACCCACGACCGCACCGACACCGTCGCCGAACTCCGCCGCGAACTCCCCACCCTGCGCGCCGTGGTACACGTGCCCCTGCTCGGCACCCCCACCCCGGACGGCGCCGTGGACTGGGACCAGGCCATCTCCGGGGACCACGAACTGCACGTCGAACAGGTCCCGTTCGACCACCCCCTGTGGGTGCTGTACTCCTCGGGCACCACCGGTCTGCCCAAGGCCATCGTCCAGTCCCAGGGCGGCATCCTCCTCGAGCACCTCAAGCAGACCGCGCTCCACTTCGACCTCGGCCCCGACGACCGGTTCTTCTGGTACACCTCCACCGGCTGGATGATGTGGAACTTCCTCGTCGGCGGCCTCCTCGCCGGCGCCACCGTCGTCCTATACGACGGCAGCCCCGGATACCCGGAGCGGGACGCCCAGTGGCGGATCGCGGAACAGACCGGTGTCACCGTCTTCGGCACCTCCGCGGCCTACGTCGTGGCCTGCCGCAAGGCCGATCTGCACCCCGGCCGCGACCTGGACCTGCGCCGGGTCAGGTGCGTCGCCACCACCGGATCGCCGCTGCCGCCCGACGGCTTCTCCTGGGTGTACCAGGAAGTGGGGTCCGACATCTGGCTCGCCTCGGTCAGCGGCGGCACCGACGTGTGTAGCTGCTTCGCCGGGGGAGTGCCCACCCTGCCGGTGTACCTCGGCGAACTCCAGGCCCCCTGCCTGGGCAGCGACGTGCAGTCCTGGGACGCCACCGGGGCACCCGTCGTCGACGAGGTCGGCGAACTCGTCGTCACCGGCCCCATGCCGTCGATGCCCGTCCGGTTCTGGAACGACCCCGACGACCAGCGCTACCGGGAGAGCTACTTCGCCACGTACCCAGGGGTGTGGCGGCACGGCGACTGGATCACCCTCACCTCCCGCGGAACCGTCATCGTGCACGGCCGGTCCGACTCCACCCTGAACCGGGCGGGCGTGCGGATGGGCTCCGCCGACATCTACGAGGCCGTGGAGCGCCTGCCCCAGGTGCGCGAGTCACTGGTGATCGGCGTCGAACAACCCGACGGCGGCTACTGGATGCCGCTGTTCGTCCACCTCGCCGACGGCAGCCGCCTCGACGACGCCCTGCGCGACGAGATCAAGCGGACCATCCGCGACCAGGTCTCCCCCCGACACGTCCCCGACGAGATCATCGAGGTGCCCGGGGTGCCCCACACCCTCACCGGCAAGCGCATCGAGGTCCCGGTGAAGAAGCTGCTCCAGGGCGCCGCCCTGGACAAGGCCGTCAACCCCGGCTCGGTGGACGACGTGACGCTCCTGGAGTTCTTCGCCCGGCTCGCTCGGGAACGCGCCGCGACGAACCCCGACCGCTGAGCCGCCCGGGGCGGCGAACGCCCCGGTGCCGGTTGTCAGACTCCCCGGTTACGGTGAGTGAGCATCGACTCCTGTCGTGTCACACGCCGAGCCAAGGGGGAAAGCCATGGCCACCAGGTACCAGCCCGAGCAGCCGAGCCCGTCACCCCGGCCGCCGGGGCCCCGGCGCTCCCGAGCCGCCGGCGGCCGGGGCCGCTCCGCCCGGGCAGCGCTCCGCCGGGACGTCCCGTGCACCGTGGCCGTGCTCGTCGGGCCCGAGGACTTCTGCGCCATGCGCCAGTACGCCAGCTTCGGCTTCTCCGACTACCGCACCTACCTCCGCCACGTCGAGGAGCTGCTGCGCGCCCTGCGCTCCCGGGGCCTCCACGTGCGGGTCGCCGTCTTCGACCCCGCCGAGTTCACTGCCTTCTGCGCCCGGCACGGCCT
This sequence comes from Wenjunlia vitaminophila DSM 41686, assembly GCF_000380165.1. GTDB lineage: Bacteria > Actinomycetota > Actinomycetes > Streptomycetales > Streptomycetaceae > Wenjunlia > Wenjunlia vitaminophila. The sequence continues at coordinate 3,577 of NZ_KB904691.1, read as the reverse complement.
GGACCCCGACACCCCGGTCACCCGCGCCCGCTACGCGGCGGACGCCGCCGGGCCCGGCGCCGCGGTGCCCTACGGCGGGGAGCCGCTGGACGACCTGGTCCACTCCGCGCTCCACGGCGCCGAACGCAGAAGGGTCCACGCCGCCGCCCGCGCCGTCGTTGACGCCCACGGTTCCGGCGCGGTCGCCTACCAGCAGATGCACGGGAAGCTGACCGCCCTGGTGGAGCGTGCCGGCCCGGGGGAGCACCACCTGGTGTGCAGCGCCACCGTGCACGGCACGCCGTTGCTCGCCGCGGTCCACGTCCGCTCCACCCCCGGCCCCCGGGAGCTGCCCGAGGACGACGCCGCGCTGTTCTGCGCCGTCCTCGCCGCCGGCCTCCTCAGCGGGGGCGGAGGCGGAGTGGTCCTGCGCACCCGCCCCGAGCCCGAAGGCCGGGACACCGTCCGCGGCTGGGCCGTGCGCGACGGCGCGCTGCGCCCCCTCACCGCGGGCGAGGTGTTCGACGCCTACTGCACCGACCACCGCACCGGCGAGCCCATCGCCCCGGAGCACGGCGTCGACTACGAGGCGGGGTTCCCCCTCGACCTCCCCCCGTCCGGGCACGGGCCGGACGGCAGCGGGGACGCGCCATGACGTCCCCGGGCCCCTCCGCGACCGCTTCCGCGGTGCCGGTGCCCGGCACCGCCCCTGCGTCTACTCCCCGGACAGCACCGCCATGGCAGCGGTCCGCGCCTGTGCCGCGCTGTCCTGCGCCCGGGCCGCGGCCGCCGCGCGTTGGCACTGGGCCAGGGTGTGCGTGGCCAGCGTCGCCCGTACGAACGGGATCGCCTGGGCCGCCATGGAGAGACTGGTCACCCCGAGCCCGGTCAGCACACAGGCCAGTGCCGGGTCCGCCGCCGCCTCACCGCACACCCCGCAGGCCCTGCCCAGTTCCCGCGCCGCCTCCGCCGACGCCGCGACCAGGTCGAGCAGCGCCGGCTGCCACGGGTCCTGGAGCCGGGACAGAGACCCCNCCTGCCGGTCCGCGGCGAACGTGTACTGCGCCAGGTCATTGGTGCCCAAGGACAGGAACTCGACCTCCTTCAGCAGCGCCCGCGCGCGCAGCGCCGCCGAGGGGACCTCGACCATCGCCCCGAACTTCGCCTGGAGCCCGGCTTCCCGGCAGGCCACGGCGAACGCCCTGGCGTCCGCTCGGTCGGCGACCATCGGCGCCATCACCTCGAGGTGCACCGGAAGCCCCTCAACGGCCCTGGCCAGGGCCCGGAGCTGGGTCCTCAGCACCTCCGGGTGGTCCAGCAGCAGGCGGAGGCCCCGCACCCCGAGCGCCGGGTTGGGCTCGTCGCCGTGGTTGAGGAACTCCAGGGGCTTGTCCGCGCCCGCGTCCAGGACCCGCACCACCACCCGGCCCTGGGGGAACGCCTCGAGCACCTGCCGGTACGCCTCCACCTGCCGCTCCTCGGAGGGGGCCCGCTTGGAATCGTCCAGGTAGAGGAACTCCGTGCGGAACAGGCCGACCCCTTCGGCGCCGGCCTCCACCGCGGCGGAGACGTCGGCGGGCCCGCCGATGTTGGCCAGCAGCGGCACCAGATAACCGTCCGAGGTGGCCCCGGGCCCCGAGGCGGCGGCCAGCACGGCGCTCCGTTCGCGCGCCGCCCGTTCCAGGGCGGCCCGCTTCTCCTCGCTGGGCTCCACGACGACCTCGCCGGTGCTGCCGTCCACGGCCACCACCACACCCGTGGGCAGGTCGGCGGCCCCGGGCAGCGCCACCACCGCGGGCACGCCCATCGCCCGCGCCAGGATGGCGCTGTGGCTGGTGGGACCGCCCTCCTCCGTGACGAACCCGAGCACCAACCCGGGGTCGAGCAGCGCCGTGTCCGCCGGAGCCAGATCCCGCGCGATCAGCACGTACGGCTCGTCGCTGTCCGGCACACCGGGCAGCGGCACGCCCAACAACCTGGCAACGATGCGGTTGCGGACGTCGTCCAGGTCGGCCACCCGACCGGCCAGGTAGTCACCGGCTGCGGCCAGCAGCGCGCGGTAGGCGGCGAACGCGTCGTAGATGGCCCGCTCCGCGGAGCTGCCGACGGCGATCCTGCGCTCCACGTCCGCCATCAGCTCCGGGTCCTGGGCCATCATGGCCTGTGCCTCGAGCACCGCCTGGGCCTCGCCACCGGCGAGGTTGCCCCGGGCCACCAGGTCGGCCGCCACCGCCTCCACCGCCTGCTGGGCGCGGTTCTGTTCGCGGGGCGCGTCACGCTCGGGGATCTGCCGGGCCGGCGGTTCCAGGACCGCGGTTCCCATGTGCCGCACCTGCCCGATGGCGACCCCGTGACTGACGCCTACGCCGCGCAGCGTGGTCTCCATGCTCACTCGTCTCCCGTCGATGCGGCGGCGGTGCCGCCGCGGGTTCGTCGTTGTTCGGTCAAGCCACGTCGGAGCACCGACCGGTGGGCGCCCCGACCAGCCGCGGAGCTGTGGTCAGCGCCAGGAGAACAGCAGGGTCCCCACGGTGACGGCGCCGTCCTCCGCGACCTCGGACAGCGACTCGCGGGTCGCCTCCAGGGCCACCACCGGGCAGATCGGCGACTTGCCGGCCGCCTCCACGGCCGCAGGGTTCCACCGCACCACAGGTCGGCCGCGGGTGACGGTGTCGCCCTTGTTCACCAGGGTCTCGAAGCCCACACCATTGAGCTGCACGGTGTCTATCCCCAGATGGACCAGCACGCCGTGCCCGTCCGGGTCCACCACCACGAACGCGTGCGGGTGCAGGGAGACCACGACACCGTCCACCGGTGCCACTGCCTCGGCGGGCCCCCTGACCGGATCGACGGCCGTCCCCGGGCCGACCATCGCTCCGGCGAACACGGGATCAGGTACCGCGGACAGTCCGATCGCCCGACCGGCCATCGGCGACGTCACAGTCGTCATGGGGAAGCCTCCCAAGGTGCAGTACAGAGGCGCCGGTCCAACGGTGTCACTGGGCGGCGGTACTGCCCAGCAGCCTAAATCATCAGAACATAGGATTCCGGCTGCCTCCGCCGGTCCTCACCTGCGGTGATCACAAAGGCGGTCCGAACAGTGACTCGGACGCCAACTGGCCCTCCGCAGGATCGATTTGCCACTCGCGGACCGACCGATGTACGGTTCAACCTCCGCTGAGGCAGGTCGCTGCGGACAGGTGTGTCCTTCACACGCCGAATCGGATCGCTCGGTTCAACACCGCGTCAACAAGCGGAAGAGCGATTCGGACCGGTCCGGAGAATGCGCTAAGGTAGTGGCCAAGCCGGAAGGCGGAGAAAGAAAAAGCATCAAGCGTTCGTTCCTTGAGAACTCAACAGCGTACCAAAAATCAACGCCAGATTAGTTGATACCCCCGGATGGGTGGGTTCTGGCCCGCGTGGTGTGGGCTGGGGCTGCCTGTCGGGTGGTTTCTTTGAAACAACATATGCAGGGACGCTGGTGGTGGTCGCCGATTTTTCCCGGTGACGGACCGCCGCTCTGCCGCGTATGTGACCTCCGAGGCCTGGCCTGCCGCCGATGTGTGGTGGGTTGGGTGTGTAGGGGTGAAGCATTCAC
>NZ_KB904690.1 GCF_000380165.1 Wenjunlia vitaminophila DSM 41686 | reverse complement strand
CCCACCACAAACAACAACGCACCCACGACCTCACCATCCGCGACATCCACACGTACTATGTGCTCGCGGGGGCCACGCCGGTCCTGGTTCACAATTGCGGCGGTGCCCGCGAGCTTTATGCAACGCGGGCCGACGAGGCATCGACAGTTGCGGTTGCCCGAGTTCGGAACGTGAATACGGGTCGATCTGAAACGTGGGTTGCAACTGAACGCACGGGTCTTCCCAATGAATGGAGGGGGGCAATGCGCCGCTGCGCGGCGAGCGCTACATCCCCGGGCAAGGCCATGCCGAGGCTACGATCATGAGTCGCTTGGGAAGCGACTGGGAGATCACAGGGATGGCTTCGTCGACTAGGATGTGCCCTGCATGCTTCGCGCAAGCGACAGGTCCAGGCGTGGGCCTCACACCAAGCCCGATCGGCAAGGGCACCGGAGTGTCGGGTACTGGAAACACGCCATGGCGAGTGGTTCTAGGGGGTGGCGGCTGATGGATTTGTGGAGCCTGACCGGAGGGCTGTCTCTCGCCAGGATGCGACCCATCCTTGAGGTCGCGGGGGCCTCGCACCTGGCAGAGATCGATGGCATCGTCGCTGGGTGCAGCGGTCCAGCAGTTCCTGGAGGTGCAGAGAGGATCGCCTCGCTGAGGAACTGGCGAAGCGAGATCGGCGCCCTGGAGGAATCGTCTGACCCGTCATATTTTCAATCGACAGCTGCTGGCGTAGCGATTCTGGTGGCGTCGCAAGAGCTGCCTTCAGACGATCGTGAATGGAGGATCAGATCCAGTGTGGGGAACTTCTGGGATTCCTGCGATGATCTGTTGCAGGCCGGCGGCGGATACTCGAGGGCTGAGTTTCAGGGAATCAAGACGACTCTGCGGGGAGTTGAAGAAATATGGCGCGAGGGTGACTTTCGCTTGTTGTCCGAAGAGGGGGCTGATGTCGCGGAATTGTACGCGGAACGCCTCTCTAAGGTTCACTCCAGTTATCCGAAGCGTCGGCAGATTGCGCGAGTCGTAGCGGAGTGCGCCGAGTGGAATACTCCGACAATTTCCCCGTGATTCCTGGCGGGGTTATCGGAACCTGGTAGCAGTGCGACGGAGCCCTCATCGACAGTGATGTCGATGAGGGCTCCGTGCCGTTTGACGGCAACGCTGACGGCAACGTCAGCGGACGGCGACCACAGTGGGCGGTCGTCAGGGTCGTCGTGCTGACCGCCGAGGGCGTCGTTGAGGGTGTCGATGGCCTGGAGTTGGAGCCGGAGTCGGACGTGGGTGTAGACGCCGGGGGTGACGCTGATGTGGGCGTGGCCGAGGAGTTCCTTGATCACGACGAGCTCGACGCCCTGTTCCATGAGTAGGGTGGCGGTCGAGGCCCGCTTTGCGGTGGAGTCTGGTGCAGGCGCGGGTGTGAGGACGCTCCACCAAAGCGCCGAAGGTGTGGAAGCTTCTGCTGAAGGCGCTCGGTAAGGCCTCCTCGAAGACCCCGGGTAAGTCCGTCCCCAAAGCACCGGCGAACATACCCGCTCGTATCCAATCCGGTGTCGCCAACACCTGTTTCCACAGCTTCCTGCCCGCCACTGACGTTCTCCTCGCCGATGGCTCCAGCAAGAACATCGAGGACGTCGAACCCGGTGACAAGGTCACCGTCACCGACCCCACCACAGGCACCACCACCCGCCCTGTCGCGGGCACCATCACCACCGAGGACGACAATGCCTCACGATGGGGAAGCTGTAGTATCACCGTATTCCGGCCCACCGAGCATTATGAGCAGAGACGTCGAACTTCCGAACGCTGAGGCGGCCCTGGAATTCCCGAAGGACACGCAGGGAAGCTGGAGTCCGTATCACCCGCTGGGGAATAGTTGCCTGACATACTGGGCATATGTTTTGCGGGCAGGAGGGGCTGAGGTTCCGGAAGGAAAGGCAGCCATTCCGTGGGCGAGGAAATTCCTCTCCGCGGCCAGTAGGCCTATCACTAATGACGTCTTGACCAGTTCTTTCAAGCACTGTGTCCCGATCGCAAGGAGCGTGGATGACTGCAAGAAACTCCGAGGCGCTCGATGTGTTCCTCAAGGTGGCTGCTGACCCTAGGGTTTCGTGGCGCACTATCGAGCTCGCGGGGCGAGGAATCTCGGCGGACGCAGCGGGTGTCGTCTGGGTGATTTCCAAAGGGAAGCATTTGCTGAGTGGAGAAGAGCTATCTGATCTCCTAATGGGGCAGAGTGATTTGGTTGATTCCCTGACCGAAGTGTGGCGATCTTTCGACAGTGGAAGGCTCTCTGTTGCAGATTTTGAGGCCCAGCTAGAAGCGGTCGTGCTGGGGCTGGAGGATTGGATTCTGCAAGCCTCACGGTAGTAAAATCAGCAAGTTCCGCCGGAATCGCTCTGACGGGGCTTCTGGGCGCCTTGACGGCAACTTTGGCGAATGACTTCCGCGCAAAGCGGCAGTTCGTCGCCGTCGCCGAGCTCGGTGGCGCTCGGAGTGGGAGCGCGGAGGACGTTGCTGAGGGTATCGATGGCTCGGCGCTGGAGGCGAAGTCGGACGTAGGTGTGGACGGTGGCGGTGACGCCGAGGTGGGCGTGGCCGAGCAGGTCCTTGATCACGACGAGGTCGATGGCGTGGCGGTTCCTCGTGGCGGAAACGCTACATCGGAGATGCATCATCTTGGTAACACCGATAGTCCATTTACGAACGGTCGCCGACCTGCACACGTACTATGTGCTCGCAGACGAGACCCCCGTACTGGTTCCCAACTGGAACATCGGTGGCATTGCTGACGAGCTTCCGGCGCGCGCGAGTGGTGATCCCATGGTCGGCCAGGTTGTGAATATCAACGACACGGTGCGTCCAGATTTGGGCACCGTTCAAGAGCGGCCACTCATCCTCTTCGGGTGAAATCAACCAGTTCCTCATGGATTTACCAAGCATAGCCAATCCGGCGAGTGGACCCCACGCGTCAATCACACACGTGGAGACGAAGCTTGCTTGGCGTATGCGGCAGGCCGGCGTCACGTCGCTAAATGTTGTAATCAACCACTCTGGCGGGCCGTGTGCAGGAAAGTTCTCGTGCTCATCAGCGGTTCCGGCGATGCTTCCCAAGGCTCAAGTATGACGGTCTGGTTCAGAGGCGCAGCAGGTAGCATGCAGAGCATCGCGCTCCAGGGTCGGGCACGCTGTTTAGATGACCAGGAAGGCGAAGGCCGTGTTTCTGAGCGTATTTTTCAAAGGCGAGTGGCGCCACGCTGAGACTTCCGACGAGACATCTCGGCTTGTCGCCGAGGTCGTGGAGGGCTTGCAGGGAGAAAAGGAGGACGCGGGATCCTGGTATCCCGGCGAAGATGCGTGGTTCTGCATTGCAAATCGACGGCATACTGAGACCGACCCCGGTGGGGGGAGTAACCTACGTGTGGCGATCAATCGACGTTATGAATATGGGGCTCTAGTGTGGTTCGTTGATGAGGGATTTCCTGAAGAAGGAGAGGTTCATAATTCCGTCTGGATTTCCGATAATCCCGAACCTCTAGATTTTGATCCACGCGTTGTATCGGACCCTGGGTACCCCCTCTTCCATGACCCGGCCAGCACCCTGCCCCTTTCTCGAATTCAGGCCGCAGTGGCGGAATTCTGCTGTCTGCGTACAGGGAATCGCCCTGAGTGTATCAACTGGGTTGCCGGTCACATGAACGGGCAGCGTCTCGACCGGCCAGCCATGGTTGAGGTCGTCGAGGATCCGGAAATCGACTGGGACAGCCTTCGATAGTTGCGTCCTGCGGTACCGACGGCGGTCTTCGCGCGCAGTCCTCCCAGGTCCGGCAGTCATTGCGGTAGTCCGGCAGCGGTTTCCCGACGGCGACGACCAGCCCGGTGTCGGCATCGATGACTACCTGGTGGTTGGTGCTGTAGCGGTAGTTCTTGCTGGATGCGGACACGGCCCGGTCGCGGGTGGGAACCAGCGTGCCGTCCACGATCAGCACCGTGTCCCTGCGAAAGCGCCGCCGTGGCCGGAGCGCGAGAGCTGGCCGGAGGTGGGCGACGATGTCGTCGGCGGCCGACTTGGAATCCCGAACAGAGGAGCGAGTTGGCGCAGGGTGAGGTTGGTGCGCCAGTACGCGGCCACCAGCAGGCCCCGGTCCTCCAGCAGCAGCGACCACGACCGGCCCCGGTGGACCGGATCGGCTCCATCGCGCCGCAGCGCGATGATCAGCTTGCCGAACTGCCGCGCGCTCAGCCCGGCGAACGGGGCTATCCAGGAGGGTTCCGATGCCGTGATTACACCAGTCACAGCGAGATCATCTCACCCGTGACCAGCAGTTACGGGACAACCTCTGGGGGGCTTCCGCCAGGGGGTTCCCTGACAGGCCCGCTCCTCAGCTCCGGCGGCCGGCGTCGGGGCGTTCGTTCAGGTCCACTTCGGCCCACACGACCTTGCCCGTGGGCGGACGGGGTTCCGTGCCCCAGCGGTTGGCGAGCGCCGTGACCAGGAGCAGGCCGCGGCCTGACTCGGCGTTCGGTCGGAAGTCAGGCCGCAGCGTGGGTGGTTCCTCGCCTCGGGTGTCTTCGACCTCGACGCGGAGGGTTCCCGCGGCGGTGTCGAGGGTGAGGGACAGTCCGAAGTCCCGGCCCGCGACCCGTCCGTGCAGCGCGGCGTTGGCGGACAGTTCGGCGACGATCTGCTCGACGCGCCAGGTCACCCCGGGCGGCACCTGCCAGGTCCGCAACTGTTCGACCGCGAGCAACCGGGCGAGCCGGGCCCCGCGCCGGGTGGACGACAGCAGCAGGGCGAACGTGCGCGTGGCGGTGGGAACGTGGGGCGTGGGTGGACTCATGGGGCAACGGTGGCGGCCCCGCACCGACATCGGCCAGCGGCGCGCCCCGTACGCAGCGCGAGCGTACGGGCACGTTCGGTGGACAGTCCGTTGGCTGGTCCGGCACCCTGAGCCGGTCGGATCGCGGGGACATCACACGTACAGCACCAGAAAAGGGGCCGCGCCTATGACCACCGACGACACCGAAGCGGCGGAGACCGTCGCCTTCGAGCGGGAACCCAAACCCTCGGACAGCCTGCGGACGTTCGGAGCCGTTGTCCAGGCCCTGCGGGAACACGCCGGCTACACCAGGGTCGCCTTCGGCGAGAAGGTCTGCTTCTCCAAGCACACCGTGGAATCCGTGGAGCTGGGACGCCGCATGCCGGACCAGTCCTTTGTGGAACGCGCGGAGCTGGCCCTGGGGAACACCGGCGCACTGCGCAGGGCCGCCAGACACCTGTCGCGGGGTGAGCCCGGGTTGGCGGCGTGGTTCCGGCAGTGGGCCAGGCTGGAGAAGGTGGCGTTGAGCCTGTACACGTACGAGTGCCGGCTGGTGCCGGGGCTGTTGCAGACGGAGGCGTACGCGCGGGCGCTGTTCGAGAACCGCATCCCGCTGCTCATGGACGAGCAGTTGGAGGCGCAGGTCAGGGCCAGGTTAGAGCGGCAGAGGATGCTGCGTGAACGGCCCAACATCCCGTTCAGCTTCATCGTCGAGGAAGCGGTCTTCCGGCGGCGGCTGGGGGGAACGGAAGTGCTGCGCGATCAGCTTGACCATGTGCTTGAACACACCGCCCCACGCAATGTCACGCTTCAGATCATGCCGACGGAGGCGGAGTTCCACGCCTGCATGGACGGCCCCGTACGGCTGCTGGAGACCCCCGAGGGGCGGCGGCTCGCGTACTCCGAGGGACAGGAGAACGGACGGCTGATTGCTGACGTGAAAGAGGTGAGCCTTCTCCACCAGCGCTATGACACACTGCGCTCGCAGGCCCTGAGCCCCAAAGAATCCCGGGTTCTGCTGGAGCGACTGCGAGGAGAGCTGTGAGCATGTCGGAACTCGCCTGGTTCAAGTCCAGCTACAGCGGCTCGTCGGGTGACGACTGTGTGGAGGTCGCTGTGACCGACCAGGCAGTGCATGTGCGTGACTCCAAGGACAAGGGCGGGCCGCACCTCACCGTTGGCCGCGACGCGTGGGAGCGGTTCGTGCGGTTCGCCGCCATGTGCGGCTGAGCGCTGGCCCGACCCAGCCGCACGACGGCGTCAGCCGGCCCTGGACCAACCCCAATGGCGGGTTCGGGGCCGGCGGTGGCCACCAGGGCGGGGCCTACAGCTCCAGGGACACGTCCTATGTCCGCAGCAAGGTGTCGAGTTGGAGGAGCAGCTCGGTGCTGGCCCGGGTCCCGCCCCGGGCGTCGTCGCGGTCTGGACGGCGGGGGAGCCCAGCAGCCCGCGGACCAGGGGCAGTTGGCGGGCGGCCGGTTCCCACACGGCGAACGCATGCATGCCGTACAGCCGCCCCGCGAGGTCCTCGCCCCACTCCAGGAACGCCCGCAGGACCACCTCGGTGTCGCTCTTGGTGCGGAACGTGTGGCCGAGGGCGGCGAGTTCGGCGCGCAGCTCGCGGTGGTTGAGGACCTCGCCGCTGGAGGTGAGGGCGGCTACCGTGTGGCCGTCGTGCCCGACGGGCATGGGCTGGACGCCGCCGTCGAGGTCGATGACGGTCAGCCGCCGGTGCCCGATGGCGGCGTGCTCGTCGAGCCACACGCCGGAGGAGGGCCGCCCTGGTGGTGACGCCCGTGGTGGCAGCGGGTGGTGAACGGCGGTGCGGGCGGTGCCCTGGCCTGCCCCGCCCGGGCGCCGGCGCCCGGGCGGGTGCGCAAGAGGAAGCCGGGCCGCCCCCCGCCGGGGGAGGGAGGGGCGACCCGGTGTCTGGGTGGGGTGGTGGGGCTACCCCTTGGGCTCGTCGGCGAGCCGTTTGAACGTCCAGGTCATCCACATCACGGCGATGACCAGCAGCACGCTGATGGCGGTGGCCCGGGCCATGGCGTCGGAGTAGTCGTCGCCGTTCGGCGCGTCCCCGGCCACGGCGAAGAACACCGCGCCGATGACCGCGACGCCGGCGGAGCTGGCGAACTGCTGCGTGGTGGTGAGGATGCCCGACGCGATCCCGGCCTTCCTGGGCTGGACCCGCATCAGGGCGGCCCCGAACAGCGCGGGCAGCACGACCCCGTTGCCCGCCCCGATCAGGCACAGGCAGATCACCACCCAGGCCACGCTGGTGTCGTCGCCGATCGAGTACAGCGGCGCGGCGAGCATCAGCAGGCCGGCCGCGGTGACGGCGCTGCTGACCACGAGCGCGATCACCCCGAACCGGTCGGTCAGCCGTCCGCCGATCACGGACGTCAGCATGAACGTCACGCCCATGGGGGAGAAGACCAGGCCCGCCTCGAACGCGTCCAGGCCGAGGCCGGACTGGAGCAGGAGCGTGAGGGTGAACATGAAGCTGCCGAAGTAGAGCATGAACGCGACGCTGGCGATGATCCCGGCGCGGAACGACGGGCTGCGGAAGAGGCCCAGGTCCAGCACGGGGCTGGCGTCGCGGCGGTTGAGCAGCAGCTCCCCGTACATCACCGCGGCACCGACGGGGACGGCGCAGGCCATGCTGATCCAGGTCCAGGCGGGCCAGCCCTGGCTGTGGCCCATGGTGAGCGGCACCAGCAGCAGGGCGAGCGCCGTGGCGACGCCGACCGCGCCGACCGGGTCGAGGGTGGTGCGGTGGCGGGACCTGGGCGACGGCAGGATGCCGGGCGCGAGGAGGGCGACCAGCAGGCAGTAGGGGACGTTGACCAGGAAGATCAGCCGCCAGCCGAGCCCGGCGAGGTCGGCCTCGATCATGGCGCCGCCGAGGACCTGGCCCGCGATGGACCCGAGCCCGGCCGCGACGCCGTAGCCGGCCATCGCCTTCGGTTTGAGCGCGTCGGGGAAGTCGGCCGTGACGACGGCCAGGACCTGGGGGGCCATCAGGGCGCCGGTGAGGCCCTGGGCGAGGCGGGCGGCGACGAGTTGTTCGGGGTTGGCGGTGACGCCGCACAGCAGCGAGGCGAAGGCGAAGCCGAGGACGCCGATGACGAACAGCCGCCGGTGGCCGTACATGTCGCCCAGCCGACCGCCGGTGATCATGCCGCCGGCGTAGGCGAAGGCGTAACCGCCGACGATGAGTTCGAGCGCGGAGGAGCTGGCGCCGAGGTCGGTCTCCAGGGACGGCGCGGCCACGTTGACGACGAAGAAGTCGAACTGCGTGATGAACGTCGCCGAGAGCAGCACGGCGAGGACCGGTCCGACGCGTGCCGCGGATAACGGCTCTTCCTTCGTCTCGGGGGGAGACAGCGCGTCGGTCATCGAACTCCTCAGCCGGTGCGGGGACATCGCAGGACGGAACACGACGAGCTTGGTCGGTATCGTGGACATTGGATGTCCTCGATACGGAAGTATAGACTCATGTCATGAAGCTCTCGCAAGGGGTGGAGTGGGGGTTGCACTGTGTGGTCCTGCTGGCGCAGGACCCTGACGGAGCGCCGGTTTCCCGACGCACGCTCGCCCAGCAGTTCGCACTGCCGGAGACCTATCTTGCGAAACACCTCCAGGCCCTGGTGCGGTCCGGCGTCCTCCAGGCGACCTCCGGCCCCAAGGGCGGTTTCCGGTTGGCCCGACCGCCGGAGGAGATCACCGCGCTGGACGTGCTCGAGGCCATCGAGGGCTCTGCCTCCCCGTTCGTCTGCCAGGAGATCCGCCAGCGGGGCACGGGCGGGGTGCCTCCCGAGGAGTGCCGTCTGCCCTGCACGGTCAGTTCGGTGATGGCGGCGGCGCACGAGGCGTGGCGGGCGTCGCTGCGAGGGGTGACCGTGGCGGAGATCAGGGAGAGGCTGCCGAAGAACGTGCGCGAGCGCGACGTTCGGGCCACGGCGCCCGGCTAGCGCCTCCGTCTGGCCTGGAGCGCGCACGTGATCCGGGACGTGCGCACCCACGCCCAGTCCTCGCTGGTCGTCCACGAACAGGCCCAGGATCGCGCGCCTCGTCCTCGCACGCGGTCAGCTCCCGGTGCGCGGCCGCGGTGGCCAGCGCGTGGGCCCGCCGGCACCGACGACCAGGGCCAGCAGGTCCTGAGCCGGCCGGGTACCGATGAGGTCGGTGCCCAACTCCTCGACGGCGGCGCGCGACAGCGGGGCGAGCCGCAGCCGGTCGGCGGCCTCGAGCGGCGGGGGCGGGCGGACGGTGCGCGTGGCCACCAGCCACGCAGTGCGTTCCGGCAGCGCCGGGAAGGCCGTGGGGGCGACCAGCCGCACGTCGTCGGTGACGACGAGCAACGACTCGCCGGAGAAGGGCAAGCGTCCCCCGCGACAGCTCGAGGGACCCTGGATGTGGTGCGCCGCCGCGCGGTTGACACCGTCGCCCGGGTGGCCCGCTTCCGTCCCCGGTGCGGCACCGAGGTGTTGAATCGTTCAATTACAAGCGGTGCGGTTGCTGGGGTGCGGGCTCGACCTCCCGGGTCCGTGGTCGCGCGGCTCGCGCCCACCTGCTGAAGTGCACGCCCATTGGTCGTGTCAGGAGTCTTGTCCAACGCCCCGGAAGCCTCTAGCGTCTGCCCTCAATGAATTAAACGATTCAATTGCGTTGATGCGCAGCACGTGGGCGTCGGCGCAATGACGCACGGAGGCTGACCCTCGTGACACCCCACTCCGACAGATGTGCTGAGCCGACCCACCCGTACTCGCGTCGTCGCGTCCTGGGCATCGCCGCCGCGGCCACGGCGGTCGCCGCCGTCCCCTTCGCGTCGGCGGCCCCCGCGTTCGCGGCCACCCCCGGGACCGCGGGGAGCGGCCGCCCGTTCGACCCCCGCACCCGGTGGATGGGCACGGCCTCCAGCGCCGCCAACCAGTGGACCGCCTACCGGCGTTCCCTCGACCTGCCCGGCGCCCCGGTGTCGGCCCCGGCACGGATCGCCGCCGACACCAAGTACTGGCTGTGGATCAACGACCAGATGGTGGTCTTCGAAGGCGGCCTGAAGCGCGGACCGAACCCGAACGACACCTACTGTGACGAGATCGACCTCGCGCCGTACCTGCGGCAGGGCACGAACACGCTGGCCGTGCTGGTCTGGTACTTCGGGAAGAACGGCTTCTCCCACCAGGACAGCGGCCGGGCCGGCCTGCTCTTCGAGTGCGTCGCCGACACCCCGGACGGGCGCGTGGTGGTTCCCAGCGGAACGGACTGGAAGGCGTCCGTACACCCCGGTTACCGGGCGAGCAGCGGCGGCGGGCAGCCCAACTACCGGCTCCCCGAGTCCAACGTGCACTACGACGCCCGGCAGGGCGCGCCGTTCGACGACTGGACGGGCCCCGGGTTCGACGACGCCTCCTGGCCGGCCGCCACCGACCTCGGTCCCGCCGGCGCGGCCCCGTGGAACGCCCTGGTGGCCCGCCCGATCCCGTTCTTCCGGCACAGCGGCCTGCTCGACTACACCAACCAGGCCGACCTGCCCGCCACGGGCACCGGCGGCACCCCGATCGTCGCGACCCTGCCGTCCAACCTCCAGGTGACCCCCTACCTGAAGGTGGACGCGCCCGCCGGTGCGGTCATCGGCATCCAGACGGACCACTACCGGGACGGCGGTGAGGCCAACGTCCGCTCCACGTACGTCACCACCGGCGGTGTCCAGGAGTTCGAGTCGCTGGGGTGGATGAGCGGCACCGACGTCCGGTACACCATCCCCGAGGGCGTGCGGGTGCTGGCCCTGAAGTACCGCGAGAGCGGCTACGACACCGACTTCACCGGGTCGTTCTCCTCCAGTGACGCCTTCTTCGACGTCCTGTGGGGCAAGGCCGCGCGCACCATGTACCTGAACATGCGGGACACCTACTTCGACTGCCCCACACGGGAACGCGCACAGTGGTGGGGGGACGTGGTCAACCAGCTCAAGGAGGGCTTCTACACGTTCGACCATCGCAGCCACGCCCTGGGACGCAAGGCGATCCGGGAACTGGCCGCGTGGCAGAAGCCCGACGGGGCGCTCTACTCGCCGGTGCCGGCCGGCAACTGGAAGAGCGAACTGCCGACCCAGATGCTCGCCTCCGTCTGGAGCTTCCAGACCTTCCACCTGTACACCGGCGACGAACAGACCGTCGCGTCGGTCTACCCCCAGGTCAAGGCCTACCTCAAGCTGTGGTCCATGGACGCCGACGGCCTGGTCAGGCACCGTTCCGGCGACTGGGACTGGGAGGACTGGGGTTCCCAGATCGACGCCCGCGTGCTGGACAACGCCTGGTTCCACCTGGCGCTCGACAGCGCCATCACCCTGGCGCGGCTGTCCGGGAACGACTCCGACATCCCCACCTGGCGGGCCCTGCAGGTCAGCATCGAGCGGAACTTCGACCGGGTGCTGTGGGACGCGGGTGCCAAGGCGTACCGCTCGCCGGGTTACCGGGGCGACACCGACGACCGGGGCAACGCACTGGCGGTGGTGGCCGGGCTCGCCGACCCCGTGAACCACGACGCCATCACCACGGTGCTCCTCAACCACATCAACGCCAGCCCCTACCTGGAGTTCTACGTCCTGGAAGCGCTCTACCTGATGCGGCGGCCGGACGTGGCCGAGAGCCGGATGCGCAGGAGGTACGCGCAGCAGGTGGCCGACCCGGGCTACACGCTCTGGGAGGTGTGGGACAAGCGCGGGGGCACGGACAACCACGCCTGGAACGGCGGGCCGCTGTACGCGCTGTCCGCGTACGCCGCCGGCGTGCGCCCCACCGAGCCCGGCTACCGCTCCTTCGAGGTGCTGCCGCAGCCCGGCGGCTTCGGCTCGTTCCGCGCCGTGGTGCCCTCCGTGCGCGGCCGGATCGCCGTCGAGTTCACCCGGGCGGAGGACCGGGTGGAGCTGTCGGTCCTCGCGCCGCCCGGAGCGCCGGCGAGGATCGGCGTGCCGGTGTTCGGCGGGGCCGACCCGTCCGTCACCGTGCGCGGACGCACCGTCTTCAGCGGCGGCGAGGCCCGTGGCGGCGTTCCCGGTCTGCGGTGCACCGGACGTGACGAGGACTACGTCTACGTCGAGATCGACCAGCCCGGCCGCTGGGAGTTCGGTTGCGTCGGAGCCGGCGTCGACCAGGCCCCGGGGGACGGTGACAACCTGGCCCTGTACCGCCCGGTGACCAGCAACGACTCCCTGGAGATCGGTGAGTGGTCCGCCTTCCGCCTCACCAACGGCAGCACCACGGGGACGCCGGGCGACCTGGGCTACACCAGCAACTTCCACACCTCCGCCGACGTCTCGGCCGCACCGTTGTGGGTGGAGATCGACCTCGGCGCGGACAAGGACCTCAGCGAGGTGGTGCTCCACCCGCGTACGGACACCACCACCGCTGACGGGCTGACCTGCGGGTTCCCCGTGGACTTCACCATCCAGGTCAGGGCGTCCGGCGCCTCCTCCGCCACCGTCGCGCGCACGGTCACCGGGGAGCCCAACCCGGCCGGGGCCGGACGCAGCTACACGTTCGACCGGGTCCGCGCCCGGTACGTCCGGCTCCAGGTGACCCGGCTCGGCCCGCCCGCCCGCGACGAGGGAGGGGCCAACTACCACCGCCTCCAACTGACCGAGTTCGAGGTGCGCAACCCCTCCTAGGCGAAGTGAGTCCGAAGGCTTGGTCGGTGGCCGTGGGCGGTCACTGATCGAGTGAGGGGTGTGCCGGTGGTGCGGTTGTGCCCGATGGCGACCGTCACGACCAGGACGCGTCGTCCGACGCGAGCGAGGACCCCGACCGGGGTCCTCGCTTCGTGGCGTTCGAGGTCGAGTCGACCCAGGGGGTGCCGTTGACCGACTCGACGAGCTGGCGGACGGGTTCGAGCAGGTGGTTCGCCGGGCCGCGGGGTGAGGTTGCGGTCGGTCGGCCGCGGCAGGGTCAGGCCGTGCTCGTTGGCGACGGCCGTCCAGCCGGCTGCGCCGTAGGTGGGGACCTGCCGGGGCTCTGCCCCGCCAGGCCAGACGCGGCTCCGTCGTTCACTGCCCAGAAAGCGGCGGGTACGGGTACGTACCCGTACTCTGATCTGGTGGGAAGGGGCACCGTCATGGCCGACGCCAACGTCAGAATCCCCGAGGAAGCCCGCGATCGGCTGGCCGCCGTCGCCGCCGCCGCCGAAGGCCTGTCCCTACGCGCCTACCTGGCCCGCCCCCCGAGACCGTGCTGACCCCCACCGAACGCGCCGAACGAGCAGAGAAAGCCAGGGCCGCCCTGCGAGCGTGGACCGGCTACGCGCCCAGCTCCGCGGAGGAAGCGGACCTGGACGACGAACTCGACCGCCGCCTCGCACAGGTTCAGCGCTCGTGACCGACGCCACGCACATCGTCCTGGACGAGACCGCCATGACCGCGGCCGGCACCGGTAACGTCCTCGCATCACGCCTCATCCACCGCGCCCACGCCGAGGTCGGCTGGTACCTCTACGCCCCGGCCTGTGCCCTCGTCGAAGCAGACCGCGCGCGGCCCGGCACCGCCGAGCACCTGGCCTCCCTGCCCGGAATCACCTTCCTCAGCCTCGACCTCCCGGCAGCCCTCGCCGTCGCCCAACACGCAACCTGGGCCCAGGCCCACGCACACCACGCCGCCCAACCCACAGCCGAGCGACCCGACGGCGCCATCATCGCCACCACCGTTCCCACACGGTGGGTCGGCGAACTCGTCCGCGTCCTGGACCTCAGTCCCTGAGCCGCCTCCGGACAGGTGCGTGACGCCGAGCCACGAGAGCGGAGGCGCCGCATCCTCGCCGCGGCGCGACGTCCCCGCCCACCAGGTCGTCGACGAGGAAGAACAACGAGGTCCGCCAGGTCCTCGCGTGACCTCCGTGACTTGGTCGGGGTGGTGCAGCGTCCCGTCCGGGTTCACGCTCAGATTGACCAGCAGGCCACGGCCGATGAATCGCAGCATGGACGGTCACGTTCGTCTTCTCGCCGTGCACCCGCCGGCGGACTCGCGAATCTCGACGCACCAACGCCAACCACGCACGAGCTCGTCAGGGCCTCTGGTCCGGATCGGACGTGGTGCCGGTCGCCTCTCGCGTCGTGTGGATGTCTCCGTGCTGAACGGCGAAGATCGTGCCTGAATCGCGGGCGGTGTTGTTCTGCTCCAGGACGACGACGCCGCGGCCGCTCGCGAGTGCTCCGTTGACCTCGGCCGCCAGCCGGGCCAAGGGCCCACGGCAGGCCGGATCACGGAGCAGCAGTTCGTGCAGTTCCCGGGCCCAGATCCCGCAGAGGGCCCGCCGGACGTCGTCGGGGGCTGATGTCGTCCGTACCAGGGTCGCCCCCTCCTCAAGTTGGGCGCCGACCAGGGCGGTACTGGCCGGGTCGCCCCGGCGGAAGAGGCCGAGGACGGCATCCCTGGTGCCCTGCCACAGGTCCGTGGCCATCGCCGCCACCACGGCCACGGCTCCCGCCTCGGCGAGCAGCAACAGTTCGTCGGTCACGTGGGCTCCTTCACTTCCGCCCGCTGATGCGGATCGTGCCGTTACCCACCGCGTAGATGACGCCGTGCCCCGAGGCCTTGCTGATCATCTTCGTGTTCCCGGCTGGCATGTCGTCGGCGGTACGGTCCCGGGCGGGCGGCCCACTGTCCTCCCCGGCCCTGTCGGCCCCACCGGTATTGCCGGGCATCGTCGTCTGGGCGGGCTCGGTGGCCTGCGGTACGCCGTACAAGGGCACGTGCAGCCAGGCGGACCCGGCGAACTCCATCTCCCTCACCTCGACGTGACGGAACGCGGCCGGATCGGCACCAGGCTGCCCCTGACACACCGCCGCCTCGTGGAAGTGCTCCGACACGAGGAGCGCGGTGGTTGCCTCCGGGGCCCGCGCCAGGGTGGTGCGGACCGGCTCGGCGTCGAGCAACCGGGCGAGGACTTCGAGCGGGCGGCCGACGACCGTGCCATCCGAACCGACCTGCACCGACCCAACATGCAGGGCCATCCGGAGGCGGATTCGCGTAGGCGCCCCGGCCAGCAGGTTGTGGGCCCGCAGGCGTGCAGTCAGCTCGTGGACAAGCGGATGGACCAGGCTCGTCTCGGGCGTCCCGGCCGGGGCCACGATCCGCATCCCGTCGCCGAGATCGTGGCGCAGGCACGCCTCCCAGTCGATGCCGCTCTGCGTGAACGACTCACGGAGAGCGATCGACAGAGCCTGTCGGATCTGCCGGAGTGCCACGTCACCGCGTCCCGACGAGCCCGCAATGTCCGCCGCGAACAAGGCTCGGTACTCCCACGTTTCTTCCATGCAGCCCTCCAAGCCGCGCCCTGCCGTGCCCGTGGTTCCACTGTGCCCGATTGAACCCGGCGGACCCCGTCGTAATACTGGTTCGGCTCGGCCCGGTGGATGAGCAGCCGTCGAATGCGGCTGAAACACCGGAAACCGGGTGTTCTGCGCCGCGATGGTAGCCCCGGGGGCGTGGGAGGCGAGGACACGTGGACGGCACAGCACCGCATCGGAGGGCGCCCGGCCGTACGCCCGCTGTCGAAGAGACCTGGCCCCCGTCGAGCCTGCTCGGCTCCCTCGCGGCGCCGGCCCGCGGACGTCTCCTCCAGCTGGGCGCGGCCAGGAGGTACAAAGCCGATCACGTACTGATGCGTGAGGGGGAGCAGACGGCGTTCGTCCTCGTCCTCCTGCATGGCGTGGTCAAGGCGACCGGACTCGCCCCCGACGGTCGGGACGTGCTCCTGGCGGTCCGCATGGGCGGGGACCTTGTCGGCGAGTTCGCCGCTGCAGACGGAGGCCCCCGGTCGGCTACGGTCACGACCTGCGGGGTCGTGGTCGCGCGGGCCGTCAGCCGGGAGGACTTTCTCGCCTGCACTCGCGACGACCCCGGCATCGCCCGTGCGGTTAACGCGGCCGTGGTCGCGAAGGTCCGGGTCGCCAACACCCATCGCGTCGACTTCGCTGGCTGCGACGCCGCCACCCGGCTCGCACGTGTGCTGCATCAGATCGTGATGACCCACGGCGAGAGGTCTGGCTCGGGAGCGGTGATCCGCTGGCCGATCACCCAGCCGGAGCTCGCAACCCTGTCCGGTACGGCGGAACCCACCGTGCAGAAGGTACTGCGCAGGTTTCGCCAGGCAGGAGTGATCTCCACCGGTTACCGCACCGTACGGGTGGAGGATCTCGACCGGCTCAGCGACCTGGCCTTCCGCGAACAGCCCTGAGCTCGCCCAGCGCCTGAGCCTGCTCGGCCGAGTGCGGAGCAAGTTGGCAGAAACAGTCATACGACGGATTCGTGTGTCGGGACGCTCATTAACCTCGCCTACCTGAAACAGAGTCAGTTGGTCCCAAGCAAGTGACCAGCTGCTGGCTGTTTCCACGGTATTTCGGAGACCGCGGCATCGTGACGAACCCCTCAGGCGCAGCCGCACTCCACGAACGGGAAGAGTGGAGAGCCATGGCAGAGACGGACGGCTTCGTGCGGGTACCGCACGGGCCCGCCCCTGATACGGACGACGCGCCGACGCGCGGCGCCCACCGCATTGACATCGCCGGGGACGCGTCGGGAACCGTGATTGCGGGCAACCACAACGTGGTGATCGGCGCTCACGGCTCGACCGTGAACCTGATCCGCCCTCAGGAACGCCCCAGGCCAGTGCGCCGGGAACGGGTCGCGCTCGTGCCCCGGAGGCAGCGAGAACCGGTTGGCCGCGAGGGGGATCTGGAGGAGCTGGAGGAAGCCCTGCGCGGGCACGGAGTGGTGCAGCTGTGGGGGCCGCCAGGCGTGGGCAAGAGCACCCTGCTGCGGCATGCGGCCCGCTGTCTCGAACCCGGACGAGACGGGGTGCTGTTTCTCAACGGGGCACATCGTGAGGCCGAGGATCTCGCCCAGGAGATCTTCGAAGCCTGCTACGAGGCTTCGGGCTACGCGCCGACGGGACCGGAGCTGCGCCGGTTGATGGCCGGGATTGAGGTCACGGTGTACATCGACGACGTGGACCTGACGCCCGAGAGGATGCGGCTGCTCGCGGACGCCGCATCCGATGCGACGTTCGTCTTCGCGAGCCGGGAGCGCTCCATGCTCGGGGAGAGCGCGGACCTGGAGCTTCGAGGGCTGGGCCGCGCAGCGGGACTCGGTCTGCTGGAGAGGGAGCTGCGGCACCCCTTGCCCGCGGCCGAACGTGCCGCGGCCGAGGAGCTGTGCACGGTGTCGCTGGGCCGGCCTCTGCTGCTGCTGCGTGCGGCCAGACTGGCCCGGCTTGATGCATCGGGCGCGATCAGGCTGCCCCGGCCGGCTGCGATCGACGGCCTGGTGTCGCTGCTGCTCGACCGCCTCGACCCGGCGGCCACACGCGCCTTGCACCTGCTGGCGACGCTGGGCGACGCGGAGGTGGACCCCGAACACGTCGGTGTCCTGTGTGGAACTCCCGAACCGCAGACGGTATGCGGCCGGTTGGTCGAACTCGGTTTGGCGTCGGTCACGGAGCGCGGCTACCGGAGCATCGCCGACGTGATGCCGGAGGTGCGTCGCCGGTTCCAGGAGCCGGTTCCCGCGGACCGGCTGTGCGACCACTTCGCCCGCTGGGCTGTACTCCCGACCACCACGCCGGCCCAGGTGGCCGATCACGGGCGCGCGTTGGAAGTGGTAGCCGAGCTGGCTTTGTGGAAGGGCCGGGCCGACCTCGCCGTGCAGTTGGCACGGGCCGTCTCGCCCTTCCTCGCACAGTCTCTGCGGTTCGGAGTGTGGGGTCGGCTGCTCGATCAGGGCCAGAACGCCGCGCGGCGGGCCGGTGACGCGACGGCCAATGCCTACTTCACCCACGAGAAGGCCATCAGGTGTCTGTTGATCGGCCAGCGGGCGGTGGCCGCGGTGCTCCTGGCCGAGGCGTTGGTGCTGTGGCGGCAGCTGGGCGACCGTGAGGGCGTCAACGCCGCGCTCAATGCCCAGCAGTACACCCCGCCGCCGTCCTCGGCAGTACCGGACACCGGGCTGCCGGATGACGGCCCTGGGGCGATGCCCGGGAACGACCCTGGTACGACGGCGAACCCTGACCCGGGCACGACGGCAGGGCCAGGCTCCGGCGCGGATGCCGGAGCCGATCCCAGTGCGGGGTTCGGGTCCGATCCGGGTGGGGCGTCAGGGGCCGACCCCGGCAACTGGGCGTGGCACCACCCTGGTGCGGCACCTGCGGCCGACCCCAGCAGGGCAGCGGCCGGGCACGCGGGTGCACCGCCCGGGGCGGACTTCGGGGCAGGGCAGGGAACAAATCCCTGGACCGCGCCGAATCCGGCGGCTGACCCCACGACCCACCTCGTCACCCACTCCTCCAGCGCGGCTGCCACGGGGGGAGCTGCGACGGGGGGCGGTGTCGCCGCCACCACGACCACCGCACTCTGGGCGAGCGTGATCGCCGTCGCCGTCGGTGCGATCGTCGCGATCGTCATCGGGGCGGGTGTCTACCAGGCACTGACGTCAAGTGATCGAACCTCCTCGGCCTCTGTCTCCGATTCTGGCTCTGACCCTGATTCTGGCTCTGTCCCCGATTCTGGCTCGGACTCGGACGTGACTGAGGCATCCCCCGACGAACTCGCAGGGCGCTGGCGGGACGAGGGGGGCGATGTTTTCGACATCTCGAAGTCGGATGACGGGTCGTACCAGTTTCGGACCGAAGGGGGCTGCGGTGAAACCGACAACGTGATCACCGGTAGCTCCGGCAGCTACAGCGGCACGGTAACGAGGTGGTACCAGACCTGCGAAGTGGCCTACGAAGAGCAGTGGTCGATCGACGTCGCCGCCGACGGCTCCAGCGCCGACGTCACGGTGACTGCGCCTTCGATCGCCCAGTCGGAGTGCGTCACCTGCGGATTCGAGACGTGGACCCGCATCTCCTGAACCACGACGTCACAGCAGTGCGCCGGGCGAACCGGCCGAACAGGACGAAGGACACACACCCATGCCGCCTTCCACAGGTGACCAGTACACGATCCGCATCGGGGGAGACGCCTCAGGCCCCGTCGTGGCTGGCCACGACAACCAGGTAGAAGTCCACCAGCCCGGCGAATCCGACGCTGACGCCGGAGCGACCCAGAAGACCACCGTCCGGGACCACGGCACCTCCTACACCGTTATGAGGGGAGAACTGAACATCCACCACGGCGCCCCCGGCCGGTCATCAGAACCCGAACCAGAAGAGAACTGAACCGCAAGGGCGAAGACAGGCGGCAGGTCCCTGCCCGGGGGCGGGGACCTGCCGCCGTCACGCCTCTGCCGACCACCGGTGGCCGGACTGGGTGTGGCGCTCCGGTGGGGAAGACGAGCAGGGGGACCGGCCAAGAGAAGGAAGGTGCCGTCACAGACCCACCTGGGGTGCGGGTCGAGGACAGCGACGGGCCGCCAGGCGGTTGACGAGAAGGATGCCGCCGGCGTCCCAGGGGTCACTGAGGCTGAAGCCTGTCGTCACTGCTCGTCGGCGAGGGCCCGTCGAGCCCCGGTGAAACCGCAGAGGCAGCTTTCGAGGCCCGGCGGTGGGTCGTGTCTCGGTTCGCAAAGTTGGTGCCTTGGCAGTAACCCCCAGTGGGGGCGTCCGGCGCGCGGGGATCGTGTCCGCGGCCAGCGGTCCCGGGTCGCGGGTCACGGGAGCGGGTTTGGGTACGCCCCGGGGTGCCCGGTCTGGCCTGGACGGTCCGGTGCCCGCACCCATCGCTCTGGTGGGAGTGGGTGCTGCCGTCCGACGCCGGATGGACGCGCGGTCCCTCCAGCAGGCGGGCCGACCCCGGCGGGGGAGGGGACCCCCGCGCGGGAGGTCAGGTGTTGGCCTGCCTGACCAGGTCGGCGATGCCCGTCCGCCGGAAGTTGAGGCCACACTTGGGACACCAGACCGTGCGTGGGATGCGCACGGCCTTTTGGCACGACGGGCACGACAGGAACATCCCGTGCGGCGGGAAGTCGTCCTGCGCGAAGGCCAGGTCTCCGTCGCAGTGCGGGCACGCAACGACCTGCACCATGCCCCGGGTCTGCCCCTCCAACTCACAGCCGGCGCACGCCAGTCCCTCGGAACTCCCCGGACCGTGCAGGGCGAACCTCTCCCGCAGCCGTTCGTTGAGGTCGGGCAGCAGGCGTTGGCAGGGCGCGCAGACCATGTCCGGTTCGAAGACGAACGTCACCTGCCGGCAGTCGGTGCACGGCGCGGTCAGGGACCCGCTCCGCAGCACCTCCACGACCACGGCTATCGCGACGAACTCGCGGTCCTCGCTCCCGCACGCCGGGCACGTCGGCACGGGGTCCGCCTCGCCAGCGGTCCTGTGGCACCCGGTGCACGCGGCCTCCCCGCCACCGTGCCCGTCCTGTTCCGGAGGGGGCGGCGGGGTGGGAGGGAGTGGCGATCTGCGGCGAGAGCGGAGCCAACGGAGAACCATGACGTGAGGGTCGCGCCTGACACTCCGGATGTCGACCCGGTGAACGCGACACGGACCCGCTGCCTCCGCGCCGTCAGCGCCGTTGGGGCCGGTCAACGATCGTTGGACTGAGCCCCTGGCAGTCCACCGGGCGACCGCACCGGCAAGGGCCGGGGCCCCGGCTGGCGACCGTGGCCGCCTCAGGCCTGACCCATCGCGGCGACGTCCAGGTGGCCGTCGTGTTCCGCGGCGCGGGCGATCAGGGCCCCGGCGGCCTCCGCCATGACCAGCGGCGCGTCGGCGGCGGACGCGGCCAACGCCAGGTCCTTGGCCAGCGCCGCCAGGGTGAAGTCCGCATCGCCGTAGTCGCCCTGGGAGAGTCGTTCGCGTTTCCTGGCCACCAGGGGGCCGCACACCCCGTTCTGGAGGACGTCCAGGACGTCCTCCCGGTCCAGGTCGAGGGCGCGGCCGAGCCGGACCGCGTCGTGGAGTGCCGCTACCGTGGTGCCCAGGGCCAGGTTGGCGACGAGCTTGAGTGCCGAGGCGCTGCCCACCGGCCCCACGTGCTGCCGGCGGCCGGCGTGTGACCAGGCCCTCAACACCGGTTCGGCGTCGGCCGCGTCCTCCTGCGCCCCGCCGGTGAGGACGTGCAGCGCCCCGCGGCGCACCGCGGGCACCGACCCGAGGACCGGCGCCTCCAGGTACCGCAGGCCGGCGCTGGCGGCACGCCGAGCCAGAGCGCGGGACTCGTCAGGCGAGAGCGTGGTCGCATTGACGACCAGCGTGCCCGGGGCTGCCCCCGGGGCCACGCCGGCCCCGCCGAAGAGCACCTCCTCCGCTGCTCGGCCGTCGAAGACCACGATGACCACGGCCTGGGCCTCCCGCGCCGCATCGCCCGGCGTCGCTGCGGTGCGCGCACCGTCCACCCGTGCGGGAGTACGGTTCCACACGGCGACCTCGTGCCCGTCACCGACCAGGGCGGCGGCGAACGCCGACCCCATGCGGCCCAGACCACAGACCGCGACCCTCACCGCGCGACCTCGGGGACCAGGGCGAGCGCCTCCACCTCGAGCAGCAGGTCCGGGCGGAAGAGGGCAGCCACCTGGACCGCGGTGCTGGCCGGGGGACGCCGGGTGTCCACGTACTGGTCCCGCGCCGCGCGGACAGCCGGCAGGTGGCCGATGTCGGTCACGAAGTAGGTGAGCTTGACGACGTCGTCGAACGTCGCGCCGGCCGCGGCGAGGCAGCGGCGCACGTTCTCGAAGACCTGGCGTGCCTGCGCCTCGGGATCACCCGCCCCGACCGTGTTTCCCCGTTCGTCCAGCGCCACCTGGCCGGACAGGACGACGAGGCGGCCGGTCCCGGTCACGACGTGGGTGTATCCCGTGCCCGGCAGGACTCCCTCGGGCGCTGACACGTGCATGAGTGGTGTTTCTGTCACGAGCGGCATTCTGCGGGCTGCCGAGCCCTGCCGCCAGCGCATATCGAGCAAGGGTGCCATGCCTGTTGGGAATGGCTGCGCATAGGGTGGCCCCATGGACATCACCGCGCTGCGCTCGTTCCGCGAGATCCACCGCCAGGGCTCGATCAGCCTCGCCGCGCGCGCCCTGGACTACACGCAGTCCGCGGTCTCCCGGCAGATCGCCGGCCTGGAGTCCAGCCTGGGCGCGACCCTGCTGGAACGGCATGCCCGCGGCGTCCGGCTCACCCCCGCCGGGGAGTTGCTGCTCACCCACGCCGCCGTGATCCTGCAACGCGTCGAGCACGCGGAACGGGAAGTGGCCGCCCTGCACGAGCGGCCGGCCGTCCGCCTGCGGGTCGGTGCCGTCGCCAGCGTCTCCGCCACCCTGCTGCCGCAGGCGCTGACCGCGCTGGCCGCCGAGGTGCCCGAGGCCCACGTCACCTTCTCGGAGGACTTCACCCCGCTGCTGTTGGCCCGGCTCCACGACGGGGACCTGGACGTCGTCGTCGTCACCGACTACCCGCCCGGCATCTCGGCCCGTCCCGGCATCACCCTGACCCACCTGCTCGAGGAACCCCTGGCCTGCGTACTGCCACGGCGGCACCCGCTCGCCGGCCGCGACACGATCGACCTCGCCGACCTGGCCGGGGAGACCTGGGTGGAGGACCACGAAGGCGCCGCATCCGTCCTGACCCTGGCGTGCGCGAAGGCCGGGTTCACCCCTCGCATCGACATCCACTGTGGAAGCTGGCTCGGCAAGCAGGCTTTCGTGGCGGCGGGCCACGGCGTCGCCCTGACACCCCGCCTGCTGGCACCGACCCTGCGCGGTGACGTGGTGGCCCGCCCCCTGGCCGACCCGCCGCACCGCAATGTCTATGCCGCGACGCGTTCCCGCCCGGTGCCGCATGCCGCACACCCCTTCGTCCGCGCCCTCCAGCGCACCGTGACCGCCCACGTGCGGGAGCCGATCGACCACTGACGCGGGCCGCCGCAATTCGGTGGACACCCCAACGCGCGGGCGCCCATCCTGATCGACACCTGGCGCGCCGGACACCCGGCGCGCCCCATCCGTCACACCCGTGGAGGGAACCATGAGACCCGTCCCGTTAGGACGCACGCTGCGCCTGGGCGTCTGTGTCACCGCGGTCGCCGGCCTGCTCACGGTCGGCCTGGCCGCACCTTCGTTCGCGGACGAGCCGGAGTACGACTCGCTGTGGATCGCGGCACCGTACGAGCAGACGTTGCCCCTCGGCACGGACGGCGGGACACCGCAGTCCCGTTCGGTGGACGTCGGCATCACCCACTCCAACGACTACTACACGGTGACCGACGGTCAGGTCACCGTGGACATCTCGGGGCTCGCGGGGGTCGCCGAGGTGACCTGGCCGGCGAACTGCGTGCCGAGCGGAACGACCGCGGTGTGCGCCGTCCCCGAGGTGCCCGTGTCAGGCGGCACGGAACAGATTCACCTCACCGTCCGGGCGGCCGACGGCGCGGCGGCCGGGGCGCAGGGCACGATCACCTACGAGGCGACGGCCACCGGCGGCCCCGACGGCACGCTCACCGCGTACCCGGAGGAAACCACGCTCACGGTCGTCTCCGGCCCCGACCTGGTCCTCGACGCCGTCCCCTGGAGGACGGAGGGCGCGCCCGGCGACCGCGTGGCGTTCCCCGTCCGGCTGACCAACAACGGGAACGAGAGCGCGCACGGCATCACGGTGAAGCTGCTGGCCTCGTACGGCCTGACCGAGCTGACCCAGTACGACGCCTGCACGTACACCAGCTCCCCCGGTGGCCAGTACGCACCGTCCACCCGTGCCACCTGCTCCTTCGACCAGGTCCTCGCCCCCGGCGACTCCTTCGAACTGCCCGCGCCCTTGGGCGTGACCCTGGCCCAGCACGCGCTGAACGAGCGGCTCGACATCACCGTCGAGCCGGGCGACGGCGCCGCCGACCTCGTGTCCCGGGACAACTTCGCTGCGGCGCAGATCGGCGCCGACAACACCGCGGACTTCTCGGTGATCGGCGACGAGGTCTCCGGCGCGGCGGGCCAGACGGTCACGGCCCGGCTCACCTTCAAGAACAACGGCCCCGCCTGGTTCGGCAACCTGGGCTCCGGCGCCCCGGCCGCCTACGTCCGGCTGATCGTGCCCAGCGGCACCACGGTGACCGCTGCCCCGACCGAGTGCCGTCCGCGCACCCTCTCCGGCGGCTACTACCCGCAGCGGACGGGCGCGCCGCGCTACGACTGCGCCCTGCCGTACTGGGTGTTGGAGGACGCCGAGCGTTCCTTCGACCTCTCCCTCCGGATCGACACCGCGACACCCGGCACGACCGGTGCGGTCAGCGTCAACTCGGAGTACGACGAGTTCCCGTTCGACTTCGACCCGGACTTCACGAACAACACCGCCGAGCTGACCGTCAACTGACGGCCCCGAGGTGACGGGGCACCGGTCCCGTTCCGTGGTCGTCGTACCTCCGCGGTCGGTGCTCGTCCTGCCCACGGTCCGAGGGGAGTCCCCGCGGCTCCCCTCGGACCCACCTCGCCGATCCGAGGGACCGCTTCGGCGGCGCCGTGGGCGCCACGGGGGAGTTCGGCGGGTTCCCTCCGTTGCCCCCGGGCTCCCGTGGGCGGAGAAGAGGGGTTCGACCGGACAGTTCCTGGGCGCCGCGCCCAACGGTCGAGCCGTCCTACCGACCCCGCACCGTCTCTTGCGGAGGCAGCTTTCCGCGTCGCCCACGGCATGTCCCGCCGGGGACTACCGGGGCCTGGCACGGTACGACGGCGGCGGCACCCAGCCTCGGGGGCTGGTTCCGCGGCCGGGGGTTCAGGCCGAGTAGCCCTTCGGCGGGATCAGCGTGGCGAGCTGGTCGAAGGTGAGCCAGTAGATCTGGTAGCCGCCGAACGAGGCGGGGTCGGCGATGAGGACGGTGCGCTGGGCGTCGTCGTAGCCGATCACGGTGAAGTAGTGGTAGATCGTTTCGTTGGGCGGGTAACCGGGCGGCTGGTTGCCGGGCGGGGCGACGATGTTCGCCACGATCGGGTAGTTGTTGTCGATGTCCAGCACGACATCGCGCCAGAGCAGGTCTCTCTGGGCCTGCGTCGGCGGGTCGTCGGGCATCCGCTTGGTCTCGTACCAGCCGGTGCCGAGGTTGGCGTTGAGCACGCCGGTCACCTGGCTGATGTCGTCGGTGCCGGCCTCGGTGGTGCCGAGCTGCGCCGCGAGGACCGCCTGACTGGGCGGGGCGACGCGGGCGGACAGGGCGATGCGGGTGGCCGCGGGACCGCACCAGTAGCCCGTCTCCTGGACCTGGTAGTCGATCTCGAGGATGCGGGCCGTGGCGGTGTGCACGGCCTCGGTGCGCAGCCGGGTGCCGGGCACGTCCTGCCCGCTGACCACGGCGGTTCCGGCGGCCGACCCCCGGGCCAGCACGGACACCGGGGCGGCGCCGGGTCCTGTGAGGTCCCGTGCGGCGGCCGGCGCGGTGAGCGCGGTGAGGGCGGCGGTCGTGGTGAGGGCGGCGGCGAACGCCGTCGGGACGGTTCTCCTGCGCATCGGGGCTTCTCAAGCTGGCGTCCGGGCGGTGCGCCGGGCGGCTCCCGGCTAATGGCCGGTACACGTCAACAACCCGGGACGTGTCAACAATGGCCCGGGGGTCGCCTGCCGTGCCCCCCGCCCTTTCGACGTGGGCCGAAATCCCCAGGTTCGAGACGGTCCGGTCCATCTCCCTGCGGCGTGGCGGGGTAATCGCCGAGGCGAGCCCCCAAGGGCCACGGGATTGCGGGCGGGTGGGCTCGCGAGGCCACGGACGACGACGGCGCGGGCGCCGAGCCGTCAGGCGGGCTGGACGGTGATGGTGCAGAGGCGCTTGGTGGCCCGGGTCAGGGCTACGTACAAGTCCTTCTCCCCACCGGGGCGGGCCGTGATGATTTCCTCGGGGTTCATGACGATGACTCCGTCGAATTCCAGGCCGCGGGTTTCGGACGCCGGCACGACCCGTGCGTGGTGAGCGATGCCCTGTGCCGTCAGCTCGCTCACCCTGGTGTCCGCGCAGATCACTCCCAGAAGCTCGCCCGGGTGCGCGGTGCTCTGGGCGTGGAGTTCCTGGGCGACGGCGGTGACCAGCCCGTCCGGAGGTGTGGTCACGGTGCGGGGGCGCTCACCGTTGCGCAGTGACCGCGTGGGCTTCTGGTCCGGAGCGATCCGCGTGAGCAGGTCCCGGACGCTCTCCAGGATCTCCTGCGTGGTGCGGTAGCTGACGGTCAGGTTGTGCAGTTTGAACCGCGGTCCGACGTGGGGGCTCAGTGCTTCCTTCCAGTCGCGTGCCGTCGCGACCGGGCCTGCCTGGGCGAAGTCACCCACCAGCGTCATCGCCCTTGCCGGGCAGCGGCGGACGATCATCCGCCACTGCATGGCGGTCAGTTCCTGCGCCTCGTCGACGACGACGTGCCCGTACGTCCGCTCGGGAGGGCCGTCGACCAGGCTCGCCGCCTCGTCCAGCAACGGCACGTCGGCATCGGTCCACGGGGCGTCCGGACCGCGCAGCAGAAGGGACCGCTCGTGCGCGGTCAGGCGGGGCAGGTGCTCGGCGAGAGCGCCGGCGTCCGTCAGGAGCGCCTTCACGAGGTCACCGGGTACCAGCCGCGGCCACAACACCTCGACCGCTCGGTCGACGCCGGCGTCGTCGAGGAGATCGGCTCGGATGGCGTCCACGTCCAGTTCGTGGACCGGACCCGAGTCAGCCGCACCCTCGACACGGCGCTGGGCGGCTCCCGTGAACCGGTCGAGGTTGATGCCCGTCATCTTCTCGGAGTCGGCGTCGATCTGCTCCAGGATGTCGCCCATGTCTCGTTGCATCGCGTCGGTGACGGCGTCGACCAACAGCTCTTTGAACACCTGGCGCGCCGGGTTGTGCCCCTGTGCGGCCGTCACGGCGGCGTCGCGTGCCGCGGCGACCTCCTCGCCGGAGAGGTGAACCAGTTCCCGTCCGACGCGCACGGTGAAGTCACCGGCGGGGGCTTGGTGCGCGCGCAGCAGGCCGGCCAAGGCGTCGGCGAGGTCGGAGCTGCCCTTGAGACGCGACGTGGCGAACGGGTCCACCGTGTCCGTGGGCACTCCGGCCAGCTCCCGGCAGGTCGCCAGAACGACGTCGTTCTCTCCGAGCGAGGGAAGGACCTGGGAGATGTAGTCGAGGAACCGGGCGTTCGGGCCCACCACCAGGACACCCTCCTCCGCGGCGCGCGGGAACGCGTACAGGACATAGGCCGCCCGGTGCAGGGCGACCACCGTCTTGCCGGTGCCGGGCCCGCCCTGCACCACGGTCACGCCGCGGTGGGGGGAGCGGATGATCTCGTCCTGCTCGGCCTGGAGCGTCGAGACGGCCGCGTACATCCTGCCCGTGCGCCGTGCCGACAGAGCCTCGGTCAACGGGCCGTCCCCCACGGCGTCCTCGTCGGTCGGGGCGGTCCCGTCCAGCAGTTCGTCGCTCACCGAGACGACCGTGCGCTCCTCGAGGCGCAGGTGCCGGCGCCGCCGCAGGCCCATCGGGTGGACCGGTGTCGCCTCGTAGAAGGGCCGCGCCGCGTTCGCGCGCCAGTCCACGAGCAGAGGCAGGTCATCCTCCTCCGTGTGCAGCCCGATCCGCCCGATGCGCAGGGCCGTGCCATCCGTCCAGTCGATGCGCCCGAAGACCAGCCCCTTTTCGGCGCCCTCCAGCCGGCCGATTTCCTTGGCCAGTCGCTCGGCGGCGATTTCTCTCTCGTATGCCTCATCGGCGCTGTCCGCCGGGGCCTTCAGCAATTTCGCTCGGTGTGCTCGCGCCTCGGAAAGCCGCTCGGTGAGCAACTCGTACAAGGAGGACACATAATCCTGCTCCGATGCAACGGCGCGCGCAGCGGGATCATTCGTTTTCGACAACAGGGGGCTCCTTCAATTCGAGCCACACCGTACGGTCAAAGTTCTCCAAAGGTAAGTCTTGACTTACCTGGTGAAGCCATATCTCCACGACTGAGTCCATGACGGCTGACCGTACGGCGTAGCGTGCCTTCCTCCCTTCCGTATGTCGCTGATCGCGCTCCCGATGCCCGCCTGCCTCATGGGCGAACCCGCCCCGATGCCGGCGATGCCCTGCCGCGCTCGGGAGGGGCCGCGGGCCATCCGCACCGCCGTCGCCGACCTCATGCCCGAGCACACCGACGACCGCCAGGACACCCCAGCACGGAGACCACGGTCACCCTGGCCGCTGCCAGC
Organism: Wenjunlia vitaminophila DSM 41686; assembly: GCF_000380165.1. Lineage (GTDB taxonomy): Bacteria > Actinomycetota > Actinomycetes > Streptomycetales > Streptomycetaceae > Wenjunlia > Wenjunlia vitaminophila. Next base: position 8,649 of record NZ_KB904690.1, on the reverse strand, counting down.
CGCTCGACGCCCCCTCGGTGATCCCGGCCCGGCGCGGGGTGCGCCGCGAGTACGAGAACCGCGTCAGCACCCTCGGGACCGGGACCCCGTGGCGAGCCGTCGGAACTTCGAGATCATCCCGTGGCGCCCCTTCTGGGCCCACCTCGGCGGTCCCCCTGGCAGGGGGACGGGAGCGGCGGACGTGGGCGGGGGACGACGGGCCCTACGCCTTGCGGAGCCGGGCGATGATGCCGTCGAGGTCGCGGCGGAACATGTAGTCGCGGAAGACGTGGCCGCCGGGCTCCTCGTACCACTCGTGCGGGATTCCCGCGCCGCCGAGCAGCCCGCGGAACTCCCGCTGACCGGCGAGAACCTGGGTCTCGTTGACCCAGTCGGCCCAGTTGACCGGGTCAGGACTCGTGCCGGCGACGAGGAAGACCCGCTTGTTGCGGTAACTTCCGAGCCGCTCGACCGGGTTGTCGGCACTGACCCGGGCCTCGTCCCACAGCGGCGCGCCGTAGACCGTCCCGCCCGCGAGGTCCGCGGCAGCGGAGGTGACGTTGGCCCAGTGGACGACGAGACCCGCGTCGCGACGCAGGCTGGCCGGGCCGGAGTGGGAGCTCACCGAGGCGAAGTGGCCGTAGTACTTGGCGGCGTACTTCAGCGCTCCGAAGCCGCCCATGGAGAACCCGGCAACGGCGCGGCCGTCGTACTCCGCGTAGGTACGGAAGTTGGCGTCGATCCAGGGGAGTAGCTGGGTGATGTGGAAGGTCTCCCAGTTCCGGGGGCCGGTGTTGGAGCTGACCGGGTTGGAGTACCAGCCCGCGTGCCCTCCGTCAGGCATCACGACGATGATCGGCTTGCCGGCGGTCCAGGCGCGGACGCCCCAGCGGTCGAAGGTGATGAAGTCCTGGTCGAGGCCGCCCCCGTGGAACAGGTACAGCACCGGGTACCTGCGTCCGCTCCCGTGGTAGCCGTCCGGCAGCAGGACGTTCACACCCGGGTCCCAACCGATCGCGTCCGTCGCGAACCGGTAGTACCACATGCGGGCGTCGTTCTCGTTGCGGTCCACGATGCGCAGCCCGAAGCCGTCGCCGGCCGCGTGGGCCGCCGACGCCGACGTGACCACGCCCCCGGCACCGAGGGCCATCGCCGCGGAGAGTCCGCCGGCTGCCTTCAGCACACCTCGGCGGGTGGGACGGTGCTCGCTCACCATGACCTCCTGCTGGGAAGGGGTTCTTCCGGGTGAAGTGCTCAGCACTCGGGGACGCCGGGGAGCCAGGCGTCCTCGACGTCGATGAAGATGTTCGAGACGTAGCCGCCGTAGTCGGGCAGGTAGGACCAGGCGTCGTTGGTGATGCCGTCGTAGGTGATCCGTTCACCGTGCGCCTGGCACTCCACCCGCACCCGGGCCGCCGGCGGCAGCGTGGTCAGCGTGGCCGACGCGGTGGTGGGCTGCTGGCGGACCCGCACGTCGCTGCCCCAGGTGGGGAACCAGGTGCCGGCCTGCTCGCCGGTCCACAGGAAGGTGACGTCCACCCAGCCGTTGTCGTTGAGGCCGACGTTGTAGAAGGTGCCGTCGGCGAGGTCGATGCCCGCGGGGTTCGCGACGCGACGGCCGAACTCGTCCAGGCCACCGTTGTAGCCCTCCAGGTAGGCCGCCTGCGCCTCGGGCCTGCCCTGCGGCAGGTCCCACCACATCTCGCGCTGGTCCGCGGGGTTCCAGTAGTCGTCGCGGGTGTTCCACGGTCCGACGTCCCACACCGGCGCGGTCTCGCACCGGGCCGGGCCGCACACCTCGACCGCGTAGTCCCAGCCGTCCTTCGGTGACAGCCCGCGCCGGGAGGGGAGCGCCACGAAGTGGTCGTCCGGCTGGATGACGTGCCCGTTGGCGGTGGTCCCACCCACCAGGCCCTCACGGGTGGCGAACAGCCGGTACGTCACCGGCGCGGTGACCGCCCGGGTGCCGGGGGAGCCGTCGGTGTCGGCCGTCAGTGCCAGGCCGTGCACGCGGACGAGCCCGGACGGGTCCCGCAGGGTGAGGCGGACCTGGACGGTGGTGACGGCGTGCGGGAGGCGGGCGACCGCGCGGTCGCCGGAGCTCGCCCGGTGCCACTCGGTCCACCGGGCGTCACGGTCCCTGCCCCGCACGTCGACCACCACCGCGGCGCCGTCCGGGACGTCCGCGTCGAGTGCGGCCGTGACCCGGTTGACCGGCCGCGTCAGGGTGCGGGGGGTGAGCACCTGGCTGCCGTGGCCGGCGCCGCCCAGGGAGGCCGTCCGCTGGTCGGGCGCGCGCAGGCGCAGGCTCCCGTGGGCATGGCGGACGTTGACGTCGTCGGCGTCCACGTCGGACAGGTCCGCCTTCCAGTGCACCGCGGGCGCCGGGGCCACCGGGCGACCCGGGTCGGCCGCCGCGGCCGCCGCGGGTACCAGCGCCACGTCGAGGACGGCGACCCCGGAGAGCAGCAGCACTGTCCAGCGGCGACGTGAACGTGAACGTGTTCCTGGCATCTGCAGAACCCCTCTCGTTCGTCCCTGTGCCGCGAGCACCGGATGGTAGGGACGCGACGCGACGAAGGTGACCGGGTTCTTCCGGCTCAGTCGAAAATCCCAGGTGGGGGCGGCCGTTACCCTTGGGCCATGGCCGGTGTGCTGCGCATCCACTTCAGCGACCGCGACTTCCGGCACGTGCAGGTGACGAAGACTGCGGACGCGGTGTGGGAAGCGATACTCGGGCTGCACGTGCTCACCACGCCTCCGGCCCGGCTCCCCGACCGGCTGCGGTCCTGGCGGCGGCGGGCGGTGGGGCGGCTGCACGGTGACGACCTGCGCGCGGCCTGCGGCCTGCTGCGTGACCTGGCGCCGGCGGACGCCGCCTACTTCCCCGACTTCCTCACGCCGGCCGAGTCGGAGGAGGGGATGTCGGCGGCACTGCGGACGTTGCGCGCCACACCGGGCGCCCGGCTGGCCCGCGAACTGCGGGAGGCGGCCCGGTACCGGGCCATGCCCGCGTGGACCCGACGGCTCGCCTCGGGGGACCGGGCCCTGCTCGGCCAGGTCGCCGACGCCGTGCAGCACTTCCACACGCGGCTGGTCGCCCCGGACTGGAGCGAGGTCGAGGCCACCATCGCCGCGGACCGCGCGTGGCGGATGGACGCGCTGGAGGGCGGCATGGTGGCGATGCTGGAGACGCTGGCGCCGTTCGTGTGGCGGGACCCGGTGCTCACCGCGCCGTACCCGGTGGACTCCGACCTCCACCTGCGGGGCCGTGGCGTTCGGCTGGTCCCCTCCTTCTTCTGCCACACCACGCCGATCGCGATAGCCGACCCCAACCTGCCGCCGGTGGTGGTCTACCCGGTCCGCAGGCAGCCGCAGGAGCCACGGGACGCCGCCCGCCACTCGGCCGCGCTCGCCGCCCTGCTCGGCACGGGTCGCGCCCGTGTGCTCGGGGCGTTGACCGCCACCTTCACCACCGGCTCCGTCGCCGCCCGCCTCGGCATGCCGGCGTCCACCGTCAGCGGTCACATGAAGGTGCTGCGTGGTGCCGGGCTGGTGCACAGTGAGCGGGTAGGCGCGCACGTGGTGCACCGGCTGACCAGCCGTGGCCGGCACCTGCTCGGGCGCTGAGGAGCGTCACGGGCCACCGGCGGAGGAGGACGGCGGGTCCGCGCGGCGCCGGGGGCGTTCCGGGGACGGGCCGAGCCCCGCCCGGACCGGTCCCGAACCCACCGTGGGGAGGACGGCGGCCGGTCCGGGCCGGGCGGGGGCTCCCGCGCCGGGGACACCGGCGCGGGAGGGTTCAGCTCACGGGCTGGTACGCCCGGGTGCGGGTGTCGGCCCGGGGGGCGGCGGCCTCGACGTCGGAGGTGCCCTCCAGGTCGTGCCGCACCGGGATCATCCGCAGCCGTGCTTCCTGGTCCCCGCCGAGGAAGTAGACGTTCTCCCGCCCCTCGGCGTCACGAGCCAGGGTCATGAAGGTGATCTCCTCCTCGGGGTCGCCGAGCGTCAGGTGTCCCATGGTGTGCGGGTCGACGACGGTGAGCTTGTTGGCGACGTTGGTGTAGAGCAGGCCGTCGGAGCCCCAACGCAGGTAGATGGGGCGCCAGAAGCCGTAGTTGCGGACCTCGGGGTAGATGTTGCGGTACTTGACGACCTTGTGGTTGTGCGGGTTGAGGGCGAAGACGAAGCCGTCGGCCGCGCCCCACAGCAGTCCGTCACGACCGAAGGTGAGGCCACTGATCATCGGGGGGGTGTCCAGGCCGGGGAGGTCGAGGGTGAACTCGGTGACCTTGCGCTGCTCCTGGTCGTCCCAGACGAAGATCTTGGCTTCCTTCTCGGTGGGGGCGGTGCCCAACCCCCCGTGGATGGTGGTGGACCCGTAGATGTACCGGCCGCGCTGGGCGAGCCCGACCACGCTCTGGTTGTGGACGATGTCGCGGTAGGTCCGCCTGGTGTCGGTGGCGGGGTCGTAGATGGTCATGGCGCCGCCGAGCCGGCCGTAGTCGGGGATGGTGCCGATGAGCAGCCTGCCCTCGTGGGCCGTCATGACGTACGGGCGGTCCTGCTCCTCGCCGACGCGGAAGAGCGTCTGGACCGTCGGGGTGCCGTCGGCCCTGGGCCGGATGGCGGAGATGATCCCACCCGGGTAGATGCCGGCGTACATCGTGTCACCGAGACCCACCATGCCCTCGGCCTGTCCCATGGGGAAGGTCGTGGTGCGGCCGGTGCGGGGGTCGAAGCGGGAGCCGGTCCCCCCGGGGTAGCCGCTCATGTACAGGGTGCCGTCGGGCGCCCGCTCCAGTTGGTGGAGCGGGTTCGGCGAGCCCTGCACGACCGAGGGGAACGACTTCTGGCGTCCCGAGGAGACGTCGAACGCGGTGATGGTGCCGTTGCTCTGCATGGTGACCAGCGAGGTGCCGGTCAGGTCGGGGTCGTTGAGGTCCACCCAGGCGGCGCCCCGCAGGGACGTGCCGTAGGGGATTCCGGTGGACCGGGAGTCCAGGGTGGCGGTGTCGATCTCGTGCAGCATGCGGTTGTTGGTGACGTAGACCTTGCCGTCGCGCGACTCGAGTTGGTTGAACGAGAACACGCCGGCGTCCGTCGGGGCGGTCTTGCCCACGGACTTCTCGCTCCAGCGGCCCTCCGCGAGGTCGTAGAAGAGCAACGTGTACTGCGTACCCGCGAACTTGACGAACAGCCAGCCGTCGACGACGGCCATGTCGTAGGCGAACGGCACGTCCTGCGCGGACACGCCCAGCAGCTCCGGCACCTGGTCGGAGATCTTCGTCTTGGCGCCGGTGGCGACGTCCAGCCGGATCACGTCGCCGACGGAACCCGTGCCGGCGTAGAGGAAGCCCTCGTGGTAGGCCATGGAGCGCACATAGCTCTGCCCGGGGACCATGGGGCCGTAGTCGTGGAAGGCCCGGCTGTCCGGGTCGTAGCGGAAGACCTTGCCGTTGGGGAAGGTGCCGAGGTATACGCGGCCCTGCGGGTCTGTGGTCATGGCCCAGGGCGAGGACTCGCCGGGCACCGTGCCCAACTCGTGGACCTGCTTGTCCACCGGGCTGTAGCTCCACAGCTCCGCGCCGGTCCCGTCCGTCATGGCGGCGATGTAGACGGTGCCGTCGGGGGCGATGGCGTGCCGCCACACCTGTTCCACGCCGGGGAGGGGCAGGGCGCGCAGCAGTCGGTTGTCGAGGATGTCCACGACGTTGAAGACCGCGGTGTCGCCCGCGGCGGTGGTGTAGATCGTCGGGCGGCCGTCCTCGTCGCCGACCACGGCGTCGGTCACGTTGCGGGTGTACTGCTGCACCCCCAAGTCGGTTTCGGGGCCGAACCAGGCCGGATTGGGTGACGCGCCGCCGCGGCCAGCGCCGTCGGCAGCGGCTCCTGCCGCGGACGGAAGCACCAGCGCCAACACGGCGAGCAGCAGGACGAGGAGCTTCGGGGGGGAGTGTCTGGGCACTGCCATCACACCGTTCTTACTTATGGGGAAGTACCTGTTAACTAGGTCCCAGGCGAGCGCTTGTTACGCGCTATATGACAGGGTTGTCCGTCGCTGAGCTCTTGACTCGCGACGTATTCTCCTAGAGCATCCAATTACTGCTGACGAGGAACACCGTGTCAAGGGGGTCGTGCATGCAGGAACGGCAGGCGACGGGCGGCGATCTGGCCATGCTGCGCCGACAGAACGCCTTCGGGGTGCTCCAGGCGCTGCGGGCCTCGGCCGAGCCGGTGACCCTGACCGAGCTCGCCTCCCGCGCCGGCCTGTCCCGGGCCTCCGCGGAGGACCTGGCGGCCGAACTCACCGAACAGGGCTGGGCCGTCGAGGTGCCCCCGGCCCCCGGGTCGGTCGGCCGGCCCGCACGCAGGTACCGCTTCCGGGCCGAGTGCGGCTACGTCCTGGGGCTCGACATCGGGGCCTACCGGGTGCTGGCCGCACTCGCCGACCTCGGTGGCAACGTGGTCGCCACCGCACGCCGGCCGGTGCTGCCCGAGACCACCCGGGACCGACGCCTGGAGGCCGTTGACGAGGTCGTCACCGACTGCCTGACCGACGCCGGGGTGGAGGCCCCGCAGGTGTGGACCACCGCCGCGGGCACCACGGGCGTCGTCGGGGCGCACGGCGAGGTCACCCTGTCCGGGGCCGCCACCGACTGGACGGGTGTGCCGCTCGCCGACCACCTCGGGGACCGGTGCGCCGGAGCGGTGCTCGTGGACAACGACACCCGGCTGGCGGCGCTGGCCGAACGGCGCCTCGGTGCCGCCCGCGAGGCACAGCACTCGGTGTACGTCCACGCCGGTCTGCACACCAGCGCCGCCCTCATCATCGGCGGCCAGGTACACCGGGGCCACGGTGGAGCGGCGGGCGAGATCGGAGTCCTCCCCATCACCCCGTGGGCCACGGCCGCCGACCGCCTGGCGCGGTGCGGCGCCGTGCCGGCGGGGGTGCCGTACCGGGAAGCCGCGGCGCACGTGCTGGGCGCGGCCCGGGCAGGCGACGCCGCCGCCCTCAGCGCCGTCGACCGCTACGCCAGTGACCTGGCGCTCGGGCTGGCCACCATGGTGGCCACCATCGACCCCGAACTGGTCGTGCTCGGCGGTGGTCTCGCCCACTCGGCGGACGTGCTGCTGCCCCGCCTCCGCGACCGCCTGGGACCCCTGTGCGTCCGTACCCCCGACCTCCGGGCCTCCCCGCTCGGAGACGACCGGGTCGCCCTCGGCGCCATCCGGTGGGCCATCGACCACGTGGAGACGACCTACCTCGCCCGCAACGAACGCCCCGACACCGACCGTTGACCACCCCCGTCACCGGGGCGCCACCGGCAACCACGTGAGCGCCCCCACCGACCCCTCCCCTCGAAAGGCGTGGAACGGCCATGAGCCCTGCGCGCGCGTCCGCGACGCCGCCCCACCGACCCGTCACCGTCGCGCTCGTCGGCGCCGGCAACCGCGGCCTGGTGTACACCGACTGGATCAAGGCCAACCCCGAGCGGGCCCGGCTCGTCGCGGTCGCCGACCCGCGGCCGGCGGCTCGTGCGGCGGTCGGCGCTCCGCTGGCCTTCGACGACTGGCGGCCGTTGGTGCGGGAGCGGGTCGCCGACGCGGTGATCGTTGCCACCCAGGACCGTCAGCACGTGGAGCCGGTCCTGGCGCTGGCCGAGGCCGGCTACGCCGTCCTCGCCGAGAAGCCGCTCGCTCCCACCGAGGACGAGGTCCGCCAGATCGTGGAGGGCGTGGAGAAGACCGGTGTGCTCTTCGCCGTCTGCCACGTCATGCGGTACACCCCCTACACCGACCTGGTGAAACAGGTGGTGGACTCCGGGGTGCTCGGCGAGCTCGTCACCATCGACCTCCTGGAGCCGGTGGGCTGGTGGCACTACGCGCACTCCTACGTCCGGGGNCCGTGGCGCAGCGAGCGGGAGTCCTCACCGATGCTGCTCGCCAAGTCCTGCCACGACCTGGACTGGCTCGCCTACGTCACCGGGGGGCGCATCGAACAGGTGGCCAGCTTCGGCGGACTGAAGCACTTCCGGCCCGGCAACGCGCCAGCCGGGGCCACCGACCACTGCCCTGAGTGCCCGGTGGAGGCCGGGTGCCCCTACTCGGCGCTGAAGCTGTACCCCCCGCTGCTCCGCGAGCACGGCACGGTGTGGCCCGTGGGGCACGTGGTGGACACGGCCGACGAGGCGGAACTGGCCGTGGCGCTACGGCAGGGGCGGTACGGGGAGTGCGTCTACCTCGGCAACAACGACGTGGTCGACCACCAGGTGCTCGCGATGCGGCTCTCCGGCGGGATCACCGCCACCTTCACCATGACCGCGTTCACCGAGCAGACGCACCGGCAGACCCGGATACACGGCTCCCACGGGTGGCTGCGCGGTGACGGCGAACGGGTCACCGTGCAGGACTTCCGCACCGGGAAGACCACCGTGCACACGGTGGAGCACAGCGGGTCCACCACCGCCGATGGGCACGGTGGTGGTGACGCCGGGTTGGTGGAGGCGTTCGTGCGGGCGGTGGCCACGGGTGATGCGTCGGTGGTGCGTTCTGGTACGGCGGTGTCGTTGGGGAGTCACCTGGCGGCGTTCGCCGCGGAGCGTGCCCGGCGTTCGGGGACGGTGCAGGTGGTGCCCGAACGGTGACGCCCGGCCCGGGCCGCGCGGC
>NZ_KB904689.1 GCF_000380165.1 Wenjunlia vitaminophila DSM 41686 | reverse complement strand
CATGTGCTGGTGCCCGGCCCCGGAGCCCGGCTGGCCCGACCACTGCCACGGCGCGGTGCTTCTCCGCCTCGCGGCGGGCGAGCCGCTGTGACCCCACGTTGCCGCTGGTGCCGCCGACCGCTCCGGGACCCAGCGTCCCGGGCGGCCGGCGCCGGGCCCGTCTGCCGCCGCACCCACCAGCCAACCCCGGCCCGCGCGGGCCCGAGCGGCGCGACGGAGGGTGGGCGGCCGACCGCCGGACAGCTCGCCCTGTGGGCGCCCGAGCCCTGCGGGAACGCCGAGCCCGCCCCGAGCCCGCCCGCCGACCGGCCCGAGGGCTACAGCCGCCGACAGCGGCGCCACATGCCCATCACCGACCTGCCCGACATCGCCACCTACCACCTTGAGGAGACCGCGTGATGCCCCCACCCCCATGCCCTGCCTGCCACACCCGGCCCCGCCGGCCAGGCCAGTACCTGTGCGGCCCCTGCTGGGGGAGCCTCCCCGCGCCCACCCGCCGCGCCCTGACTCGCCGCGACGGCCGCGCCTACGCCCGACTCCGTGCGCTACACGTCGCACTCGAGGCCGGCACCCCGCTGGTGGACATCCGCATCACCTGAACGTCGCACCCGGCCATCCCGGCGGCCGGGCCCACCCCGAGGAGATCCAGATGCCTGACTACTTCCCTTCGACCGGAGCCGACAGCCACCCACCCTCGGTGAGGAGACCCCCTGATGGTTCTCCGCATGACCGCGAGCAACATCACCGATGCCGCTCTGGACGACCTCTACGCCCGGCTTGCCGCCGCCGAACAGCAGGGCTGCATGCGCACCTGCCTCGTCCCGGAGTGCCGGGCTCAAATGGACATCGTCGCCGCCCTGGAGGGGCGTGTGCCAGCCCGGCCGGAATGGGACTCCGACGGATGGAAGCTCTTCAAGGCTGGCAGCGTCATCCCCGGCGGCGGCTACGTCTGCCCCGAACACGCCGCGCTGGTGGATGCACACCGCCCACAGGCAATCACCCAGGCGGACCCACCCGCCGTCGCCGCCCGCTGCACCTGCGGATGGGCGTCCGGCTGGTACCGCTGGCACAGGGCCGCACGCGGCCTGTGGGAGGACCACCTCCTCCGGGCGAACGGGAGCTAACGGCACCTCCCCGCGCCGCCACCGTAGTCGCCGCTCTCACCTCCTGACCGACCCACACCGCACGGAGCCCACCATGTACGACGACATCGACACCGCCCCCTGCACCCTGTGTCACCGGCCCGGCGCCGGGATCTACCACCCCGGGTGCCGCGCCCGGCTCGAGGAACACCTCCGCGTGCTCCCGCGGTTGTACCGCGTCCTCGAGGTCGCACTCGTTCCCACCCGGGGCAGCAGCGGGGGCCCGGTCACCGGCTCCCGCACCGCGCCCCTGCCGTGCAGGCTGGACACCCTGGACCTCCGGGCCCGGGGCGGCATCGAGGGCGTGCTCACGACGTGGGAGCGCGACGTCCGGGAGCTGCTCGGCTGGGACCCGCCGCCGGCCTGCGGCAGCGTCGAGGAGACCGTCGTAAGCAGCGCTTGGTTCCTCCTCAACCAGATCCCGTGGATCGCGGAGCAGCACCCCGCGGCGTACGAACTCGCCGACGAGATCCACCAGCTTGTTGCCCACTGCCGGGCGGTCCTCGGCGAGGAGCCGGCCGAACGCCGGATCACCCTCGCCTGCGCCACCCCTGACTGCACCGGGGTCCTGCGGATCACCCTGTCTACGCCCGGGCAGCAGTGCGGCCGGTGCGGCACCTCGTACGGCTGGGAGGCTCTGCGGGCGCTGCGGCCGGCGACGCGGGCCGTCGCGGCCTGATCCGGAGCCGGGCCGGTGGCCGCAGACCGAGCCGACGATGCCCCGCTGACGCCTTAGCCCGCCCAGCCGATGTCCCGCACCTCCAGCGCACCGGCCCGCGGCGAGTACTGCACCCAGCAGCGCCCGCCGTGAGCCTCTCTGATCTCCTCCACGGACCCCCGATCCCGCACGTCGGGCCATGCCCGCGGCGCTCGGCGCACCTGCTCGAGCAGCGCCAGCACCTCGGCGCGGCCGGCCGGCGGCAGCTCGGAGAACACCTCGACCGCCAAGTCCTCCACCACGAGTCCGCGCATCGATCCCCCTCAATGGCTACTGACGGTCACCGTAGGGCCGATGGAGGGCCGCAGGGATCACCCGGACGGGTCATATCCACACTTCCGGGCCACCGCCGCGCCACTCGATCAGCGCCCTGTCGTACAGGTCGATGTCGTCCGGGTCGAGGCCGGCCCGGCGGCAGAACTCCAGCAAGTCCGGCACGCCATACGCGACGCCGAGGATCTCCCCGTCCGCGCGCACACGGCGACCACCCGACCGGGACGGCGGCGCCACGATGATCCTGGCCACGACACCGAGCCTGCGCCGGTTCGGCCCCGAGTGCGAGCCCGGTAGCCCACTCGGGGGACGCGGCGTCACTGCGAGGGCTGGCCGCCATCCGACGCGTCCTCAACCGTCACCTCGTGCGCGAGACGCCATGGACGGAAGCCTTCCCGCGACGCGGTGGCCAGCAGGCGGACTGGCCTTCCCGCGTACTGACGCCGCCAGGATGTCCCATCTGGTATCCAATGCGGTATCGCACTCGGCGTCAGCGACAAGATGCGGAAGCCGTCGACTTCCATGCGCACTGCTGGCGCGAAGCGACCGTCGTTGCCCACACCATCCACACCCGGGACGAGCCGATACGGCCCCCAGATGGTTGCCTCAAGTTCCTCACGCGTGGGCCCCCGAGCAACTCTGGGCCGGTGATCGAAGCCATCGTCCCGGATCGTGAAGTCCACGTCGAGGTAGTCGTGGGCTGCCGGCCCGTCGAGGGTGACACGCAGGTTCACCCGGTCTGAGCCACCGCCGAGCGCCGTGGCGGTGAACGTGAACTGGGGGGTGAGTTCGTGGTGCCAGCGGTCGCGTTCGATCTGCGCAACGCTCTCCGCAATGCGGTTGGCAGCTTGCGCCGCTGCGGCGGCCTCCTCGGCCGCGCGGTTCGCCCGACGAGTCGCATGCAGGGCGATCCCCGCGGCGACCGCGCTTCCGGTAGCTGCCGCCGCGTTCAGGCCGTCAACCCAGGTCACTCCCACGGCCGTGCAGCTTAGCGGGCAACACCTGGAAGCGCCCGCACATCAGTGCTCCCCTGGTGCGCTCTACCGACACGCCCTCAGCCGCGCCACCATGGGCCCGTCACGCCGTGGGAGAAGGGGAGAGCGAATGGGCGAACACGAGAAGCCGCCGGCAGACCCGGGCCAGGGCACGCCACCCCCCAACAACGCCGATGGGCAGGTACCCGAGCCGCCTCCGCCGACCGGCGAGCACCGCAGGGACGACTCGTCCGGGTCGGGGTCGTGACCGACTTCACCTACCGTCAGCGCCGGCTGGACGAGGCCATGGCCACAGCCGGCGCCTGGCCGACCTCGGCGCCCTGGGTGCGACCCGCGATGGCTGCGCTGCCCCGGCACCAGTGGGCCCCGGACCGGCTGTGGCAGTGGAACGGACACGCGTACGCCCCGGTGGACTCCACCACCGAGCCGGGCCGCTGGGCCGACCTCGTCTACGCCGGACCGTACGACGCCGCGGTCACCCAGGTCGCCGACGGCCGGCCGGCATCCAGCCTGTCGTGCCCGTCGGTCGTCGCCGACATGCTCGCCGCAGCCGACCTGCACCCCGGCCAACGGGTACTGGAGCTGGGCGCGGGTACCGGGTGGAACGCGGCGCTCATCGCCCACCGGGTCGGGGCCGGGCGGGTGGTGACGGTGGAGGTGGACCAGGACCTCGCCGCCGCCGCGCAGGCCCGGCTCGACGCGGCCGGCGCCCGCGTCGGTGTCCGGTGTGGCGACGGCGCCGACGGGTGGGCCGACGGGGGACCGTACGACCGGGTGATCGCCACCTACGCGGTGGACACCGTCCCGTGGCCGTGGGTCGCCCAGTGCCGCCCCAGCGGCCGGCTCGTCGTCCCGTGGGGCCGGCTCGGGCACGTCGTGTTGACCGTGGCCCCCGACGGCCGGCTCGCCACCGGTCGGGTGGCCGGCCTCGCGCAGTTCATGGCCGCCCGCGAGGTGCCGCCGGCCCGCAGCTACGCCGACGTGCGCGGCGACACCCCGGCGGAAGACGAGCAGCCGTTCCGGGACCTCACCGAGCTGCACACGGACTGGCACTTGCGGTTCGCTGTCCGCGTGGCGCTACCCGACGTCCACCTGCGCACCGCGGTGGACGACGACGGCGCGAACGCCTGGCTGCACGACGACACCGGGTCCTGGGCCGCGGTGAACGCGGTCGGGGACGGCACCACCGTGGCCTACCAAGGCGGTCCGCGGCGCCTCGCCGCCGAGCTGGCGACCGCGTGGGACGAGTGGGCGGCCCTGGACCGACCGTCCCTGTACGACTGGGGGCTGACCGTCACCGCGGCCAGCCAGACCGTGTGGTGCCGGACCCCGGACACGGCCCCGGCCTGGGCGCAGCAGCGGGAACCCGCAGCACGCTGAACGGCACGACGACGGCCCCTCACCTGATGGTGGGGGGCCGTTCGCTGCGCTGGTCATCAACCCGTTACCTCTGGGGGTGGCCCGTAGCCGGCCGACTCCAGGCCGTGCTGTAGGTCGCCGACGTCCGAGCCGAGTCCGTCGTTGGCGTCCTCGATCCACTGCCACACGATCCGCAGGATGGCGCGTGCATCGTTGCCGTTGAGCGGCTGTGACCCCACCTGTCCGTCGATCACCGGGGCGTCTCCTTGCTGGCTGAGTGAACTGCGTTTCTTGCCTGGCTGCTTGGGGTTCGCTTCGAAGAACGCGGCGACCTCGTCCGCACGGAACCTTGGCCGGGTGCTGCCCTCGTCCTCGACAGGCTGAGGGAAGGTGCCGGTTCGCCGGTAGGCGTGGATCGACTGCCGACTGACTCCGTGCTCGGCCGCGATCTCGGCGGTGGTCATCAAGCGCGGGCTCCCCTCTGGTTCAGGGCTCTTGGGCACGGCAACATCCTTCCCGAACCTCTTGACGTTGTAAAGAGGTTCCTGCCAGTCTGGCACTGCACCAACAAGAACGGCCCCGGCCGGGCTCTCACACACCGGCCGGGGCCAGCCACCCACCTGCTCGCAACAGGAGGACAGCCATGGACCCGCAGCGTACCCAGGACCCGCAGCTCCCCGACAGTCGCTTGCCCCGGCTGGCCGTCGCGCTCGCCGACGCCGATCGCGCCGTGAGGAACCCGATCTCCCGCCGGCTGCGGGAGACCACCACGGTCGGGCAGGCCGAGGCCGCGACCGCCGCGGCCGAGGACCGCGACCCCACCCCCGCCGGGCTCACCACCCGCGGGCTCGCTGCCCTGAACCGGCTCCAGGCCGCCCTCGGACTCGGGGCCGCCGCGTGAACTGGAACCCGACCACCCTCGTGCTGCTCGACGAGGTGACCGACCAGGAGCGGGCCTCCGATGGCGTCAGCCGGTACGGCGTCTACCTCGCCGCCGCCGCCCAGGACTTCCAGATCTGGCCGGACGCGGACGCCCCGCACACCGACCCCGCCTACTTCGCCGTCACGGCCTGGCGGATCGCCACCAGCCCGATCATGGACCCCGCCTACGCCGTCACCCGCCCCGACCTGACGGCCATCACCGCCCACATCGACGACGAGGCCGGCGACCTAGTCGTGGACATCGCCGTGCCGCTGACCCACCGCGCCCTCGCCCGCCGACCCGGCTACCCCTGGCAGGACTGGCGCACATCGCGGCCCGTCACCGGCGACCCCGCCGGCCACTGGCCCCGCACACCCCCACCCGGCCCCCGCTGCGCGATCCTCACCACCGCCACGGTGCGGCTGAACGGCCGAGACTGGCCCCTGCCCACCCCGACCGCCACCAGCGGCCCCACGCTGCTGGCCGAGGCCAAGCAAGCCATCGAGGTGATCGCCGACCGCGTCAACACCGAGGCCGGCCACATCGTGGCCCAGCTCCTCGCCGGGGAATCACGGTGAACCGCCGCCCCGCGCTCCGGCCCGCCGCAGGCCCGCAACCGGTGGAGGTCCGGCTGATCGGCCCGGACGCCGCGGTCCGCGCGACCGTCGCCGCCCTCCAGAACGCGGCCACCTGCGGCCCGGCCACCTACCGGCCCACCCGGGACGGCACCGGCACCCGCGCCTACCTCACCGTCATCGTCCCCTCGCCGGACGCCTGACCCACCCCACCGACCGGCCGGCCCGCGCCCCCTTCTCCCTGAGCGCGGGCCGGCCACCCCACCCTGCCCCGGAGCCCTCGTGTACCTGATCAACTGGGCCGCGGCGAACCCCTGGCCGGCCGCCGCCTGCCTGGCCGGAGTCGTGCTCCTGGCCCTGGTCGTGGCCCTCGCCGCCACCAGGGCGCCCCGCCCGCCGGCGCGCGCGGCCCGTCGCCGACCCCCCGACGCGGTGGTGGCCGCGGCCATCGCCGCAGCCGCGTGCACCGCCTACAGCGGGGACACGAGCTGGCGGTTCGCCGCCCACCGCCTCGACATGGCCTCGGTCACCGAGCGGGCCGCGATGTTCGCCGCCGGCGAGCTCGCCCTGTTCGCCTGCGCGCTCATGGCCCGCCAGAACCTGCGCACCACCGGCGCGCCCGGCGCACCCGGGCTGCTGGTGTGGGTCATCGTCGGCGTCCAGATCGTGCCTGCGTTCGCCGAGTCCGGCCTCGTCGGCGGCTTCGTGCGGGCGTTCTTCGGCCCGATTGCCGCCGGCCTGCTCTGGCACCTCGCGATGGGCATCGAGCTGCGTCACCACCGCCCCGGAGCCACCTCCCAGGCGCTGGCCGCGATCCTCGCCCGCGAGGCTCGCGAGCGGCTGCTCTCCCGCCTCGGTGTTGCCCGCCGTGGCCGCGACGCCGAACAGATCACCCGGGACCGCTGGACCGTGCGCGCCGTCGATCTCGCCGCCCGGCTCGCCCAGCCCGGCACCCGGCCACGACGAGCCCGACGCCTCGAGCACCGCCTATCCGTCGCCGTCGGCCGCGCAGCAGTCGGCGCCCACCCCGCACAGCGCCAGGCCCTCCTCGAACTGCTCGCCGCCCGCCGCCACGCCACCGCACTCGCCACCATCACCCTTCCCTCCCCATGGGATGCACCCGCACCCGACCACGCTGCCGGCCGCACTCTGGCTGGCCTGGTGCACACCGAGCTGACCGCACTCGACCCGATGGATGCGGTGCATCTGGTCGCGGATGCGCACCCGGATGCATCCCCCGCAGAACTTGCCTCCCTGCTCACCGAACACGGAGTGGTGGTGTCCCCAACGCAGGTCGCCATTGCCCTGAGGGCAGCCGCCCACCACGCACCTGAACCCGCCCCCAAGATCGCCGCATCCGCACCTCGTGCACTCGGATGCGAATCCGACCCGGGTCAACACCGATCCGCCGTCCGCGCCACCTGGACACCCCACACCGGCGACACCACCGAACCGCACCTGGCCGGCACGGGCCCGGACGCAACCGAATGCGTACCCGCACCCCAGCACGACGACCCACTGCTGCCCGACGCCCGAGCCATCGACGACGCATCCCGCGCCACCACCGGCCGAACCGCATCCCTGCGCCGCCTTCAGACCGAGCTGCGCATCGGCCAGGCCCGGGCACAGCGCATCCGCCGCGCACTCGACGCACCGGACGCGCCGGATGCACCCACCTCGCCCACCGCACCCGCACTCGAGGAGTGAATCGTGCGCACCCCCGTCCCCCTCGTCCTCCTGCTCGCCGCCGGCATGGCGGTCCTCGGCCTCGTGGCCGCCGCCCCGCACACCGCGCCCAGCCGGCTGGCCATGTGCCGCGCCACCGCCGCCGGACTGATCGCGTGCGCCTACCTCCTTGTCCTGCTCACTCTCACCCGCTGAGGAGCCCTGCCATGCCCGAGCCCATCGAACCCAGCCGGATCATCCCGGCCGGCTGGCCTCTGCCCGGATCGGCCGCAGGCCCGGCCGCTGGACCGCCGTGGTGGCGTGCCTCCGAGCCCTCGCCACCACCTGCCGGCCCGCCGCACGTCCACCTGCACCTGGACGTGCACATCACCCCGCCCCGGAGCCCGGCCGCCACCGAACCCGAGCCGGGCCCCGGCTGGTGGGAGCGCCACCGGCCCGGCTACCAGGCCGCATGCATCCTCGCCGGACTCCCCATCACCGGCGCCTGGGCCGCCGTCCTGGACGCCTGCCGCACCGAGGCCGGGCTCGCCGGCGCCTGGGTCCTCGCCCTCGGCCCCCTGACCGCCACGGCGCTCGCCGACAACATCTGCCGAGCCGCCGCGGCCGGCGCCGACCCCGACCTGTGGCCCCCGAGGATTCGCGCCGCCGTCGCCCGCGTTGCGCTGTGGGCCGCCGTCATCGCCACCGCCCTCGCCCTGCCCGTCACCACCGTTGTCTACCTGCTGACCGGAGTCTCCGCATGACCCCCCTGGCCGCCGCCGCGAGCGGCATGACCAGCACCACCCTCACCTCCGCCGGCCTCGCCGTCGGCATCGCCCTGCTTGCCGTTGAGCACGTCCGCTGGTACCGCGGCGGGGGAGGCGGTGGCAAGAGCCCGAAGGGCGCACCCGCGCCCGCCGAGGCCGGCGGCGGCAAGGCCCGCGACCCCAAGGTCTTGATCCCCTGCTGGTCCGGTGTCGCGTTCGGCACCCTGATGGTCGCCTGCCCCGCCGGCCTGCTCGGCACCGGCGCCGGCATCCTGCGCTGGGGCGGGAACGGCCTCGGCGACCTTGCCATGTCCAAGCTGACCGGGCAGTCCTCCACCGTCGTCGCCGAGGCGTCCGCGCCCGCCCTCGACGGGAACGGAGCCCTCGTGGTAACCGCCGGCGTCATCGGCCTGGTCCTGCTCAGGAAGACGTTCGCCAAGGCCATCAAGGGCCGGTTCTGGCGCGGTGTCTGGGCCGGCACGCTGGTCACGATCGGCACCGGCATGTTCGCCTACATCGGCGACCTGGTTGTCCCGGGCGTCAACAGCCTCGGCGCGCAGCTCGTTGGCGCCGTCGTCCACGGGAGCGTCGCGTGAACCCCCGCGCCGACGATGCGCCGACGACCGTCGAGTGGCTGCGCGACGCCGTTGACCGCCTCGGTCGCGGCTCCGGCCGGCTCGTTGTCCTCATCGGCCGCCGCGCCGTGCAGACGTGCCGCACCTGCTGGGCCCGGGGGAGTGTCTGGCTCGACGATGCGACGGGTCTGAGTTGGATGGTGCGCGCTGCTGTCCTCGCCGGGGGAGCGCTCGTCGCCGCCCGCATCGGCACCGCGGTCCTGGCCGGCTCCGGCCGGCGAATCGAGGCCGCGCGATGGCTGATGTGGCCGACCACCGCCGTATGGCTCACCGCCGCCTACCGCGTCGGCCGGCCGGACTGGCGACCCAAGGCCAGCCCTGCACCGGACAGCCCGGCGGACGCCGAGGAACCGGACGCCGAGGCTGCGCCGGATGGGGTCCAGGACGACGACGGGACGGCCGCCCGTGAGGCGGCCCCCGCCGCGGCCCCGATGCCCACGCGCAGGCAGCTCGCCGTCGCCCTCCACCGGCTCGGTGCTCCGCACTGCCACACCGCGGTCCTCGCGGCTGCTCTCGGCATCAGCCAGGACCGTGCCCGGGAGGCCCTCGCCGCCGCAGGGGTCCCCACCGGTCCGGTACGGATGCGAGGGCGCGGCTCCAGCACCGGCGTGCGCGCCGCCGACTTCCCGCCCCTCCCCGCCGCCGAGGAGAGGCCCCCTGACGGCGTTGTTGCCGCAGGTGAGCGCGCCAACAACGACAACAACAACGTCGCCGAGTACTACCTCGCCCCCGACCGGTTCCACCCGCACCTCACCCACGTGGTGTGGGAAGGCCCCAGCACCTTGCCGCCTACCACCGGCCGCTGAGTCGAGACAGGAGATTCCTTATGCACTACTGCCCCGTCTGCGGCTGGTGGACCAACTGCGGCGGCCACTGAGCCGTGCGCTCGTGGCCGAACCCCTGGCACCGGCCGGCACCACGAGAGGATGACCGCCAGGGTGATCCGGATTCCCCGACCACCGCCACAACCTCACCGACCGAAGGAAAATGATCATGTCCGAGATGCGCATGCCCGTGAAGGTGCTCTTGGTCGTCGGCGATCAAGCCGAGCTGACCACCCCCGAGCGGGACCACACCGACCCGGAGCGGTGGCCGGCTGAGCAGGTGTCTGCCGACACCGGGTACGCCGTGGCCGATCTGCCGGGTAAGGAGTTGGTCGCGGTGATCGGTGAAGACGGGGAGGTGGTGCGCTTTCAGCGGCCGTGAGCGGGGCTTGACACAGAGGGAGGGCCGGCTGTTTCGCCGGCCTTCTTCTCAACCCAGATTGTTGCATAAAGGTGCATGCCCGTTGTATTATGAGGCACGTCGGGAGGGGGTAACAGCCCACCGACACCAGTCGAACACCCAACAGAAAGGGAAGGATCATGGACCACGACCAGTACGAGACGGCAGTCCAGGAACACGAGGCTCTCTACCTCATGATCAAGGCCGCGTGCTACCTCCTGCCCGTCCCGATCAACCTGCCGTCGGCCGGAGTTGAGCAGGCTGAGCGCATGAAGGCGCTCAGCCGGGTGGCCTCCATCGTCGATCAGCAGCCCATGCCCGAGGAGCAGTACGGCGAGCTGGGCAACGCCTGCCTCAACTGGATGATCGCGGCGGACCTCCTCCGGTTCGAGGCGGAGGATCGCGAGCCGTCCGTGTGGCACCGGGTGGTCGCCGTCCGCGCGCTGATCATGGAAGGGGTGGACGCGGTAAAGAGGCTCGGCGACTGGCTGGCTGACCAGATGTAGGGCTCATGACGGCCGCCCTGTCCACTCCGGCGGGGCGGTCACCTGCCACTCCCCAACCTTCGAGATGAACGGACAACGCCATGGTCCACGGAGACCACGCCGCACAGCGGCGCGAGACCCTTCGCGAGATCGCTGCCCGGCACGGCCGCAGCTACGACACCGTGCGGAACAAGTGGAGCCGGCACCCGGACTTTCCCGCCCCCGTCGGGAAGCGCGGACGCTCCCTCGAATACGACACGCAGGCCGTGGACCGGTGGGTGCAGGCCGAGAAGGGCCGCCCGGCCCCGGACCTCGAGCCGGCCCGGCTTTACACCGCCCAGGACCTGGAGGTTGCCGGCGTCGGCATCACGGCCGGCACCATCCGCGCCGACCTCGCCCGGGGCCGGTGGCCCAAGCCCGACCACACCACCGGCGGTAACCGGTGGCGCGGAGCAACCGTCATCAAGCACCTGGCCGGCCGCCGCGCGAAGACGACGCCGACCAAGCCTCAACGGAAGGACACACCCGTGCCCCCCGCATCTCCCCGCAGTCCGTTCGCCGACCGCATTGGAGCTCTGATGGAGACGCTGCCCGACAGCGTGCAACTCCAGGCCGCAAAGGACCTGTTGCTGTGCCCGGAAGCGGAGTTGGAGCAGCGTGTCGTCCGGTGGGAGCAGTGGACGCCCGGCGCCTGAGCCCGGGCCGTAGCATGAAAGGAGGCCCGCCCCCGCTTGCTCCGGGGGCGGGCCTTGTGATGTGTGATCACCTCCGGTGGAGAGTGACCCAGTAAGAGGTCCCCCGCTGCGTCACCCCGACGCCGAACTTCTTGCCTAGGCCGCGCCGGACCAGGTCCCGCGCGAGCTTGGCCTGAAGGGCCTCGGCCTGCTCTCGGCCCTCCGGGGTGGCGGGGAAGGACCCCAGAACCTCCATGTGATCTCCCTTCCTTCTCGGGCTTGGACCCTGTCGCCCTCCCGATGTGCACCACAATACAGCACTCACGCACCGTTTTGCAACGCGAGTAAGGGTGCAAACTGGGAATTCGGCGGCTCCCTTGAGTTGTAAGAGGGTGCGCGAGTGCTGTATTATGGTGCACGTCGGGAGGGGGTAACAGCCCAAACGACACCAGTCGAACACCCAACAGAAAGGGGAAAACCGTGGCAGACGAAGAAGAGCGGTTCGCGGAACTAGTCCGCTACACCGCCAAGGCGCACGTGATCGTCCGAATGATGCTCGCCGAACTTCCGATCCCGGTACGCGTTCCCGAGTTTCCCGAACCGGACGCCGACGCCGACGACATTCTCCCGGCCCTCACGGCGCTGGACCGCGCCCGCGCGCTCATCAGCGACGAACCACTGCCGCTCGAACTCTGCAGCGCCTACCGCAACCTGATTCTCGAGTGGCTGAACGCCTACGAGATCGTGACTCTTGTGCAGCAGGCCGGCCCAGTGTCGTGGCGCCTCGACATCCTCACCTTCACGCTGCACCGCATCGCGGTCATCGTGACCATGATTGAGGGAGGCGAACTGCTGGAGTGAGTCAGTGACACCCGCCCCCGGAGCAAGCGGGGGCGGGTGTTCGCTTCCCTGTGGGCAGCGAACAGGGGCCGGCGCGAACCCCAGGCGAACCCGGGGGTAACAGAGCGCCGGCCCCTACCAGTCGAACCCCTACAGGGGATCGCCTTCAGTCTACGGCGGCGTGCGAAGTGGCGCCAAAGAAGGGTGAAGTCTCGAACTTCTCACCGTTGCAAGAGGGTGCATTAATGCTGTATTATGGTGCACGTCGGGAGGGGGTAACAGCCCAAACGACACCAGTCGAACCCAACAGAAGGGAAGAACCGTGGCAGACGAAGAACCCACCCTCAGCACGCTCATCGAGCGCCACGCCCGCCTCTACCAGCGGATGTGCGGAGTGTTCATCACCCTCCCCATCCCGATCCACCTGCCCACCGGCACCCTGCCCATCGAGGACTGCATGGCCGCCCTCGAACGCGTGGTGGTCATTGCGGAAGAGGCGCCCATGCCCCCCGCGCAGCGCGCCAGCCTCGCCGTTACCTGCATCAACTGGCTCACCGCCGCAGACCTGATCCGCGCCGAAATCGAAGGGCAACGCCCCTGGGACCGGCGCGTGGCCATCCTCCTCCACATGATGGACTGCACCGAACACCTGGTTGACCTCAACCGGTGGATCAGCGGAAGCGACTAGCGGCCATACCGTCCCCCGGCACACCGTCGGGGGACGGATCACCCGCACGATCACGCCGAACGCGCCGCTTGACAAGATCGACGCGAACTGTAACCCTCAACTCTTGAGCTGGGACGCCTGTCCCAAGAGCCCCTGAGCCCCCGCCGAGCCCCGCTCCCGGGGGTTTTCGCATTCCTGGAGGTGGCCCGTGGACGTCCGCTACCCCAACCCCCCGGCCCACCTCATCCGCACACGCGATGACCTCGGCAGCATCTGGGACGCCGCACGCGCGGCCGGCGTCCGCCCCGGCACCATCCGCGTCTGGATACACCGCCGCAAGATCAGCCCCGTAGACCTCGGCGACGATGGCCCCGAACTGTTCCACCTCCCCACCGTGCTGACCGCAGCACAAGCCGGCCGCCGACACACGCCGCCGGACCCAGCCGCCAACGCACGCGCACACCGCGCCGCATGAACCCCCGCTGCCCGAGCTGTTCCCCCCGACGGGCAGCGGGACCCCCGGACTGAGGGCACCCAGGCGGCCTCGCTCCTGGACGTCACGGAACCGTCACACTGCCCCCACCCACCCGTCACCCGCGACAGAGTGACGCCTATGCGTATACGCCCCGCAGGGATTGCCCTCGTCGTGGCCGCCGTCCTCGCCGCTGGAACCGCGTGCAGCGACGATGAGGTCACCACCGACCCGGACCCCACCAGCAGCTCCCCGTCGTCGCCCACGCCGAGTAGCTCCGGGAGCCCAACCTCCTCACCCAGCGACCCGGCGCCGGCACCCAGCTCCTCGCCGACGGAGGCCGCCCTGGGCGACACCATCACCCTCAAGTCCATGGAGGGCGCGGAGATCGCCGTCACCCTCAAGGACTGGGCCGACCCGACCAAGGCCGCGGACGGGTTCACCGTCGCGGACGACGGCAAGAAGTTCGTGGGCGCCCAGCTCGAGCTGGTCAACACCGGCAGCAAGGTCTACAGCGACAGCCCGTCGAACGGCGCCCAGGTTGCCGACACGAAGGGCCAGCGGTTCGACGTCACCATCCTCGGGTCCGACACCACAGAGGGACCCGAGATGGTCTCCTCACTGACACTCCCGCCCGGGGACAAAGCGCTCGGGTGGGTGACGTTCGAAGTGCCGGCCGCCTCGAAGATCAACCGACTTCAGTTCGCTCTCGACTCCGGGTTCGGGGAGCAGACCGGACAGTGGATCATCAAGTAGAACCCGCCCGCAGACAGAGCCCCGGCCCCGCGCCGGGGCTTTCGCACGGAAGGAGGCCGGTCGATGCCCACCAGCGACGCCGAAGGCAAGGACTGGTCCCTCGAGCACTACCGCCGGCACCTCCCCGACACCGTCACCGACATCGGGCCCGGCGAAGGCACCTACGCGCGCCTGTTCCGCTCCGAGCACGAAGGCGTGTGGTGGACCGGCGTCGAGATCCACAAGCCCTACCTGCGGAAGTACAGGCTGCGATCCACGAAGACGCGGGTCATGTACGACGAGCTGCACGTCCTCGACGCCCGAGACGCGCCCGACCACCTCTACCACCGCGACCTCGTCATCGCCGGCGACGTCCTCGAGCACATGCCCCGGACGGACGCCGTCGACCTGCTCAGCCGGATCGAGGCTGCGGGGGCGTGGCACATCCTCGTGTCCGTGCCGATCGTGCGCTCCGAGCAGGGGCCTGTCGACGGCAACCCGCACGAGGCGCACGTTCACCAGTGGGACCCCGACGACATGGGCCAGGTCCTCACCGGGCTCGGCGGTCACGTCGAGACGATGCGTGGCAACACCCTCGGCGTCTGGTGGTGGTCCCGCCGTGGCTGAGTACAACGTCGCCCTCATGGTCAGCGATGTGCCTGCCGCACTACGCCGACCCCGCTGGAAGCCCTGACCGCCACCCCCACCGGAGGCCCGCGCCACGCCGACCCCGGACTACCGGCGGATCGCCCAGCTTGAACGCGAACTCGGGATCGTCCCACCCGAACCGCCCACCCCCGCGTTCGCCTCGCCGTCTGCCTGTGCAAGGACTGCGAGGTCCTGGAGTTCCGCACCTTCTCCGGCGTACTGCTACGCATTCACCACCACTAACTCCCGGAGGCCCGCGCCATGGCCCGCATCCAGATCCTCGAGCTGCCCACCGAGCACCACGGCGACGACATGGTCACCCCGTTCGTGCTCGTCATCGACCAGCACGTGCGGCAGCGCCACGTCCTCGGTCCCGACCACGTGGTGTCCACCGACCCGCTCGAGCGCATTGCCGAGCAGGTTGGCGCCCGAGCCGTCGTCGCCTTCGAGGAGACCATCGAGATCCCCGCCAACGAGGTGCCCGTCGACCCCGACGGCTACCCGCTGAAGATCCGCGTCGAAGTCGAAGGCGACTTCGAGCAGTTCCACGAGCAGGTGCAAGCGGAGATCAGCAAGGCGCAGGAGCAGATCGCACGAGCCCGCATCGGCTCATGAGCGGAGGCTGGAAGGGCTCGGACCGGGTGACGCGGCTTCCGCGTGGGTGGCGGAAGATCCGCAAGCGCATCCTCGAACGCGACCCGATCTGCAAGCTGTGCGGGGTGCGACCCTCCACCCACTGCGACCACATCATCGCCAAGGCCGACGACCACACGGACGCCGGCCTCCAGGGCGTGTGCGGGCCGTGCCACGACGCCAAGTCCAGTCGCGAAGGCAACGCCGCGCAGAAGGCCAACCTGCGGCCCGGTCGCCGCCGGCCGCCTGAGCCCCACCCAGGACTGCGGGGGTAGCCAGTGCCCATCTACCTCGTCCACTACCCCAAGGGCAACGGGGAGGACCTCGTCGTCAGCGACGACCAGTTGACCCTCACGGCCGACGGGAGCTGGGCCGTCCTCGCCGACCAGCACGGGCCCTGCGTTGCGGTCCCCGCCCACGCCGGAGCCACCATCACACGCATCGACCAGGACCCCGAGCAGCCCTCGTGATCACCTGGGGGGATACCCCTCCCCTCGTGATCACAGCCATCGGGGCCGTATAGCACCTGACTGTCTGTACGGGTTCCCTAGGGCGCCCGTCCCCGCCGTCAGCTCTCGCGCGTGCCCTGGAGGCGTGCGGTGCCGTCGCTGCCTCTTCGCCCGCTGCGTGCCCTGGTGGCGCGCCTGACCCTGGAGGTCGCCATGGGCGCACACGGACCTATCCCCAAGCGCTCAGAGGAGCGCCGCCGACGCAACCGCGACGACGTCGCTCCTGTTCAGGCCCCTGCGGGGGCGCCCCTGGATCTGCCCGAGCTGCCGGACCCTGATCCGCTGTGGCACGCGATCGCCGCCGACTGGTACCTGTCCTTGCGGCGGTCGGGGCAGGCCGCGTTCTACGAGCCGTCAGACTGGGCGATGGCCCGGTACGCGGCCGAGCTGATGTCGCGGGTGCTGCTGTCGCCGGTGACGAACGGGCAGCTCATCTCCGCGCTCGACTCGGTGATGGCGCGGCTGTTGACGACCGAGGGCGACCGCCGGCGTGCCCGGATCGAGTTGGAGCGAAAGCCGCCCGGCTCGAGGCTGGCCGCGGTGAAGCCGCTGGACGCCTACCGTGATCTCGCCGGAGGCTGAGGAGAAGGTCCCGGAGCTCGTCGAGCCGTTCACGCTCGGGCCGACGTGGCGGCGCGGCCCGGACGGTCGGTTCCTGCTGCCGGAGTACACACTGGGCTGGCAGTGCCTGGCCTGGGCCTCGATGTATCTCCAGCACTACGCCGGGAGGCCGTGGCTGTACACCTCCGAGCAGGCCCGGCTGACGCTGTGGTGGTACGCGATGGATCCGGTGACGAACCGGTTCCTGTGGCGGGACGGAGTGATCCAGCGGCTGAAGGGCTGGGGCAAGGACCCGCTGATCGCCACCTGGAGCGCGTTCGAGTTCGTCGGACCATGCCGGTTCGGCGAGGTCGCCGACGAGGGCAACGAGTGGGGCGTCCCGGCCGGGCAGCCGATGGGCGTGCAGCATCCGGCAGCGTGGGTGCAGATCGCCGCGGTGTCGCAGGACCAGACGCGGAACACGATGACCTTGTTCCCGTCGATCTTGACGACGCGGGCGATCGAGGAGTACCGGATCGACCTCGGTAAGGAGATCATCTACGCCGACAGGGGCCGGGCTCGGATCGAGGCTGTCACCAGCTCACCGCGGGCTCTCGAAGGTGGGCGACCGACGGCCGTCAACATGGGCGAGACCCACCACTGGGTGGAGTCGAACGGTGGCCACGAGATGGCGGCCGTGATCGAGCGCAACGCCACCAAGTCGGCGGACGGCCAGGCGAGGACGCTGGCGAACACCAACGCGTACGAGCCAGGCGAGGACAGTGTCGCCGAGCGGACGCGGGAGGCGTTCGAGTCGGCGGAGGCCGGCCGGGCGGCCGACACGGGCCTGTTCTATGACTCGTTGGAGGCCCCGGCCGAGGCGAAGTTGACGCCGGAGTGGATCGGGCCGACGCTGCGCGCGGTGCGCGGGGACTCGGTGTGGTTGGACATCGACCGGTTGACGGCGTCGATCCTCGATGTCCGCAACCCGCCGAGCCGCAGCCGCCGGTTCTGGTTCAACCAGATCGTCGCGGCGGAAGACGCCTTCCTCGCCCGGTACGAGTGGGACGCCAACCCGCACGACGGCCTGGCGCTCGACGAGGGCGACGAGCTGGTGCTCTTCTTCGATGGCTCCAAGAGCGACGACGCGACCGGCCTGGTGGCCTGCCGCATGTCGGACGGCCTGGTGAGCACGCTGGGCGTGTGGCAGCGGCCAGCGGGATGGCCGGAGGGCCGACCGTGGCGGGTGCCGCGCGAGGAGGTCGACGGGGTCGTGGAGAGCACGTTCGCGCGGTACCGGCCGGTGGCGTTCTTCGCCGACCCAGGGTCCGGGCACGACGACGCGGACGGGGAGCGGTACTGGGATGGCTACATCGACGACTGGGCGCAGCGGTACGGGCAGCGGTTGAAGCTGAAGGCGGTGGCGTCCGGGCCGCGGCAGCACGCGGTGCTGTGGGACATGCGTGACCCGAAGCATCAGCCGATCTTCACGGAGGCGGTGGACCGGTTCTACCGGGACGCGCTGGAGCGGCAGGTGCCGCACGACGGGCATCGGGTGCTGCGGCAGCACATCGCGAACGCTCGGCGGCGTACGAACCGGTGGGGCTACACCATCGGCAAGGAGCATCGCGAGTCAGCCCGGAAGATCGACCTGGCGGTGTGTGCGATCGGGGCGCGGATGCTGCGCCGGATGGTCCTGAACAGCCCGACGTGGGCGAAGCGATCCCGGGCCCGAGGCAAGGGGAGGGTGGTGGTGCTGCGGTGACGACTCCGACTCTGCCCCGGCTGAGCCTGTCGGACGACGAGCAGCGGGTCGCGGCGCGGCTGCGCAGCGAGCTGCTGGCGTGCCGCCCGCACCTGGAGCTGCTGGACGCCTACCACAACGGCAACCAGCTCATCCGCGACCTCGGCATCAGCATCCCGCCGCAGCTCAAGGGCCTGCACACGGTGATCGGCTGGCCGGCCATCGCCGTCGACGCGCTGGAGTCCCGCCTGGATCTGGAAGCGTTCCGGTGGGCTGACAGCGCGGACGCCTCCGAGCTCGAGGCGATCGCGGAGGCCAACGACTTGTTCGACGAGGCGTCGCTGGCGCACACCGATGCGCTGACCTACGGCCGCGAGTACGTGACGGTCGGGTCGCCGGACGAGGACACCGAGCAGCCGATCATCACGTACGAGTCGCCGCTAGACATGACCCTGGACTGGGACGCTCGCCGCCGTGTGGTCCGGTCGGCGCTGCGGGAGTCCACCGACTGCGACGCCTGGGGTCTGGGCCCGGACGAGCGGATCACCACTCTGTACCTGCCGGACCAGACGATCACTGCTGTCCAGGCAGGCGGCGGCTGGGAGGTACTGGACCGCGACGAGCACGGCCTGAACATGGTGCCGGTCGTGCGGCTGGCGAACCGGCAACGCACCGGGGACCGCCGGGGCCGCTCGGAGATCACGACCGAGGTCATGTCGATCACGGACGCGGCGTGCCGCCGGCTGATGGGCATCGAAGTCGCGGCCGAGTTCTTCGGCGCTCCTGCCCGCTACATCCTCGGCGCCAGCGAGTCCGCGTTCCAGGATGCCGAGGGCAACACCAAGAGCGCCTGGGAGACGTACATCGGCCGGGTGCTGGCGCTGGAGCGGGACGAGGACGGAAACGTCCCGACGGTCGGCCAGTTCGTCGCCCATGACCCGTCCGGGCAGACCGCGATCATCGACCTGTACGCGCGGATCATGGCCGCGCAGCTCGGAGTCCCACCGCACTTCCTCGGCTACACCAGCGACAATCCGGCGAGCGCGGACGCGATCCGGTCCAGCCAGGACATGCTGGTGAAGAAGGCGGAGCGTCGCATCAGGCGGTTCTCCGTGGGGCACCGTGCCTCGATGCGCCTCGCGCTGTGGATGCGCGACGGAGAGGCGCCGGACCCGGCGAGGCGCATCGAGTGCGTGTGGCGCAACCCAGCGACGCCGACGATCGCCGCCCAGACGGACGCCGCGGTGAAGATGGTCCAGGCCGGGCTGCTGCCGCCCGACTCCGAGGTGGCGCTGGAGATGGCCGGGCTGACGGAGGACCAGCGGCGCCGGGTCGCCGTCGAGCGGCGACGGGCCCGCGGGGCGCAGACCCTGGACCGGCTGCTCCAGGTCGCCGACGGCCTCGACGGCGGGGGGCCGGAGGTGGCCGGTGTCGACAGTGGTCTCTGACGGCGGTGACGCGGCTCGGCGGCAGCGGGCCGCGCAGCGGGGGCTGACGCGGCTGCTGGTGCGTGACATGCGCCGGCTGCGCCGCCTGATCATCCCGTCCCGGCTTGAGGCGTCGGTGCCTCCGTGGATCGACGCGGTGCGGGCGCTGGTGGACCAGTATGGGCAGGCGTCCGCTGCGCTGGCCGCGGACTTCTACGACGCGGAGCGGGTGGCGGCCCGGGTGACCGGGACCTTCACGGTGCCGCTGGTGACCGCGCCCCCCGACGGGCAGGTGGACAGCAGTCTGCGGTGGGCGACGAAGGACCTGTGGTCGCGGGACCCGGACGACCCGGCGACCACCGAGGCGCAGCGGCAGCCGATGGACGTGCGGCTCCACCAGGCAGAGAAGAAGGCCGAGGTCGTGGCGCAGAAGTTGGTCGCGGGCCAGGGCCGCGGCACCGTCCAGGAGGCGGTCCGGAGGGACCGGCAGGCGGTCGGCTGGGCGCGCACGGCGGCGCTCGGGGCGTGCGCGTTCTGCAAGCTCCTCGCCACCCGCGGCGCGGTCTACAAGCAGGACACCGCCGACTTCCGGGCGCACGACGGCTGCCACTGCGGTGTCCTCCCGATCTTCCGCGGACAGCGGTTCGAGCTGTCCGCGAAGGCCAAGGAATGGGAGCGGCTGTACCGGGAGTACGCCGCAGGCCACTCCGGAGACCAGCTCGCCCGCTTCCGGCGCGCGCTGGACGAGCACGGGCTGCTGCCCGTCGCTCGCTGACCCATCACGGCCGCCCAGGAGGCGGTCTCATCACAGCCCCAGGAGGGCGACACAGCCATGCCTGACGAGCCGATCGAGCCTGCCCCGCAGCCTGAAATCCCCGCGCCCGCCCCAGAGACGCCCCCCGATCCGCCCGCGACGGCGGACCCGTGGGATAACCCGGCGGCGGCCCGTCGGGAGATCGAGAAGCTGCGCCGGGAGGCCGCGAAGTACCGCACGGCCGCGAAAGAGCTGGAGCCGCTCGCCGCCAAGGCCCGGGAGGCCGAGGAGGCGCAGAAGACGGAGGCCGAGCGTCTGTCCGGGCAGCTCGCCGAGGCGCAGAAGCGCACAGCGGCGATCCAGCAGCGGGCCGTACGGGCCGAGGTGAAGGCCCTGGCGGCGACCGACTTCGCGGACCCGGAGGACGCGCACGCGTTCCTCGACCTGGACTCCTACGCCGACTCCGGCGGCGAGATCGACGCCGACCGCATCCGGGAGGACCTCGCCGAGCTGCTGAAGCGCAAGCCGCACCTCGCCAAGACCCCGGAAGGGCCGCGTCGTCCGGCGCCGGACCGCACCCAGGGCTCCTCGGGCAACGGCAACCGATCCCCATCTGACCCGGCGACGACGTTCGCCGCCTTCCTGAAGCAGGGCCTCGAACGGGGCCGCTGAGAGAGGTAGCCCCTGATGGCAGCCACCAACCCGATCAAGCTGAGCGCGGTCGATCCCGTCTTCCTGCCGGAGACGCTGGTCGGCCCGATCTTCGAGAAGTCCGTCGAAGGCTCCGCAGTGATGAGCCTCGCGCGGCCGGTGCCGCTGAGCATGACCGCGAACACGGCCGTGCCGGTGCCGCTCGACGTGCCCACCGCGGACTGGGTGTCCGAGGGTGGCCGCAAGCCGCTGTCCAGCGGCGGCGTCGAGGTCAAGCAGATGTCCGGGAAGAAGATCGCCGTGCTGGTTCCGGTGAGCATGGAGGTTGCGAACAGCAACGCGGCCGGCCTGTGGACGCAGCTCCAGCGTGATCTGCCGACCGCGTTCGCCCGCGCCTTCGACATGGCGACGATCCACGGCAAGAACATGAAGGGCGGGACCGGGCCCTTCGTCGACTACCTCGCCGCGACGACGAAGACGGTCACGCTGGGCACGACCGCGCAGAACCAGGGTGGCATCTGGGGTGACTTCGTGGCCGGCATGGAGGAGATCATCGACGACGACTGGGACTACACCGGGACCGTCGCCGACAACCGGCTGAAGCCCAAGCTCCTCGCGGCCACGTCGACCACGGGTGAGCCGCTGTTCGTGGCGACGCGCCAGCCCGGTGCCGGGACGGGTGCCGCGCTCCAGGGCGAGCTGATCGGCGAGCCGATCGCCTACTCTCGCAGCGTGTCGGGGAAGCTCCGCCGCCAGTCCACGAGCACCGACTCGGGGCTGCGCGCGATCGGCGGGGACTGGTCGCAGGCCGCCTACGGCGTCGGCATGGACATCTCCATCAAACTGTCCCGCGAGGCGACGTACATCGACGAGGACGGCGGCGTGCACTCGGCGTTCCAGGAGAACCTCGTGCTGCTGCTCGCGGAGGCGTACTACGGCTTCGTCCTCGGCGACGCGGAGGCTTTCGTCAAGTTCCTCGGCACGCCCTCCGGGTCGGCTTCCTGATGGCGGTGGCTGTCCCGGCGTCCGCGCCGGGCGGGACGGCCACCCCGCTGCGGATCGTGGCCCGCGTCCACGCCATGCCTCCGCGGCACAACGCGGGCGCCGAGCACATGCTGGTGTCGATGTTGCGCCCGTTGGTCGAGCGGGGGCACGACGTGCAGGTGTGGCTCAGCCGGTACACCGAGGACCGGGAGCCATATGCCTACCAGGGCATCCAGGTGGTGCCGCTGGCCGCGCGGCTGGACTTCGGGGCGGCTGCTCGCCGCGCCGACCTGCTGGTGTCGCACCTGGAGTGTGTGCCGTCGGTCGCCGCGCTGGCGAGGGGCTACGGGCGGCCGATGGTGGTGGTGTGCCACAACACGCATGCAGCGACCTTCCGGAATGCGGCGGCCGGGCAGACGGCGCTCGCCGTGTACAACAGCCAGTGGATGGCCCGGGAGGCGGAGTTGTTCTTCGCCGAGTACCCGCGTGCCGTGCGCCCGGACTCCAGCCTGATCGTGCGCCCGCCGGTGTTCGCCGAGGAGTACCGCACGCGGCCCGGCGACGCGGTTACGCTGGTCAACTGCAACCCGGAGAAGGGCGGAAGGGTCCTGGAGGCCCTGGCCCGGCGGATGCCGGACACGCAGTTCCTCGCGGTGCGCGGCGCCTACGGCGAGCAGATCCTGCCGGACCTGCCGAACGTCGAGATCGTCGAGCACGTGCCGGGGGACGAGATGCGGGGGCGCGTCTACGGCCGCACGCGGGTGCTGCTGATGCCCTCCAGCTACGAGTCGTGGGGCCGGGCGGGCGTCGAGGCGCTGGCCAGCGGTATTCCCGTCGTCGCGCATCCCACGCCCGGGCTCGCCGAGAGCCTCGGGGAGGCCGCCGTGTTCGTGGACCGCAACGACCTCGACGGCTACGAGGCGGTGCTCCGGCGTCTGGCGGACCCCGCTGAGTACCGGCTCGCCGCAAAGCGGGCCCGCGCCCGCTCCCGCGAACTCGACCCCACCGGCGACCTGGCTGCCTGGTGCGCGGCGGTGGAGTCCCTGACTTGACGGGAGGTTCCGCGATGGCGTTCACCGCGCCAACGGCCGAGGACCTGGCTCTGTACCTGGGCCTGACCGAGATCGACGGTGCGCGGGCGGACTTGCTGATCTCACAGGCTGTGGCCCTGTGCGAGACGGTAGTCCGGCCGCTGCCGGACCAGGCCACCGCAGTGGTCCTATCGGTCGCCGGCCGCGCCTACGTCAACCCCCAGCAGATCACCTACGAGACGATCGGCCCCATGTCGGTTCAGCGGCCGTCCGGATCGGGCGGCCTGTACCTGACGAAGAACGACAAAGCGGCGTTGAAGAGCCTGGCGGGCCGCGGCGGCGCGTTCACCGTCGACCCGACGCCGGCTGGCGCGGATTCGTCGCCGACGTGGCCGCCCAGCCTCGACCCGTGCGCCCCCCGGTGGGGTCCGGGTTGGGGGTGGGGCTGATGCCGGCGCCGTACCCGTACGGGGAGACCGTGACGGTGGTGCGGCGGGAGCCGGTCCTCGGTCCGGACGGGCGGCCGATGCGGGACGACCGCGGGCAGCCGGTCCTCGGGTCACCGCAGGAGATTCCGATGCACGGGTGCGTGGTCACCCCGCGGCAGGAGCTGCCGCAGGTGGGCGGCGCGGAGCAGCAGGCGAGGGACATGGTGATCGTCGGCTGGACGGTGTACGCGCCTCCCGGGTCGGAGGTGCGCACCACGGACCAGGTGCGGATCCGGGGCGTGGTGTGCGAGGTCACGGGCGAGCCCGGCGACTGGCGGCAGAACGTGTTCACCGGGACGCGGGGGCCGGTGCAGTTCGCCGCGGACCGGGTGACGGGCTGAGGAGGTGCCATGGCGACGCGGTTCCGTATGAAGAGGAAGGGCGTCGGGGAGTTGCTGCGGTCGCCGATGATCGAGGCGGAGATGCGGCGCCGCGGCGAGGTCATCCGGGACGCGGCGGTGGCGATCTCGCCGGTCGGTACTGCGGCGTGGGACCTGCACCCGGGGCTGTACAAGGCGTCGTGGCACGTCAGCACGCACCGGCGTCGGGACCGCGCGGTGGCCGTGGTGTGGAACGGCACGCCGTACGCGCGGTGGGTGGAGTACGGCACCGAGCGGGTGCCCGCGCACCACGTCCTGCTGCGCGCGGCGCTGGCCGGGGTCCGGTGATGGCTGCCCCGGTGGGGTCGGTGGACGTCGAGGTGCTGCTGATCGACTGGCTTCAGGGGCGCCTCGGGGCCGGCGTGGTCGTCCGCGACGAGCTGGACAACCGCCTCCTCGAGGAGCTGCCGACCGTGCAGGTCGAGGAGCTCCCTGGGACGGACGACGGGCTACGGCTGTCCCGCGCCATGGTCGACATCAACGTCTACGCCGCGTCGCGCCAGCAAGCGCGTGATCTGGCCGCGCAGGTGCACAGGCTGCTGCTGGGTGCCCTGCGTGGTTCGGCGACGGATGCGGCGGTCGTGGGCCGCGTGGCCGCAGTGACCACACCGGCGCCGCGGCCGTACGAGAACACGGCCCTGCGGCGCCGCGGGGCCACCTACGAGATCTATCTGCACCCGGTCCACTGAGGCCCGGGGTGGGCCCGCGCCGGGACCCATTCGGAGCCCGTGCGCGGGCTGAGTATGTCTGGAGACACATCATGGTGACGATCGCCCGCGCCGCTGATCTGACGGTCATCGGCGCCAACGGCGGCGGCTGGACGGCCACAGCGGGCACCGCTGCGCCGGCGACGCCGGAGACGCAGCCGGCCACCCCGTGGCTGGCCCTCGGCGCGATCAGCGACGACGGCCTGGTCTACGGGTTCGACGAGGAGTCGCAGCAGTTCACCCCGTGGGGCCTCACCTCGCCGTTCAGGACGACGATCACCCAGTCGATCCGCACGTTCCAGGTGACGCTGTGGGAGACCGCCAGGGTGGCCGTGCAGAGCCTCATGTTCCGGCTGCCCGAGGCCGACCTCCAGCCCGATGGCACCGGGCTGACCAAGTTCGCGGAGACCGCGTCGCCGGAGCCGGACCGCCGCGCGTTCTGGTTCGTCGTCCTCGACGGGGCGACCACGAGGGGCTTCTACGTCCCGCAGGGAGAGATCACCGACCGCTCGGACGTCACGTTCAAACAGGACGAGATGAGCGGGTACCAGATCACGGTCACCGCGTACCCGGACGACGCCGGCAACACGGTGTACCACCAGGACAAGGTGCCGGTAACGCCTGCCGAGCCGTCCTCGTGAGCTGGTGGGTGGGCTGCGGATCGTGGCGCGGGCCCAGCCCACCCACCACCCCCCTTCCCCGCGCCGCGACCTGAAGAGCCCGCGCAGTGGACGACGCCACCCGGGTCGATTCCCACGGGGAACCGATCAGCGGCCTGTGCTTCGACGACCTGCACGACCAGTGCGAATGGCCGACTGCCCCTTCCTTCCCTCTCTACTGCTCGTGCTCCTGCCACGAGAGAAAGGCCCGCGCCATGACCAGCACCACCGACACCGAGCCGGAGCCGTCGGCCGCCGAGGCCCAGGAGATCGAGGCCGCGGCCGAGACGTGGGTGACCGTGCCGCTCGCCGGCTACAACGGCGACACCCAGGAAGTGCGCTGCCACCCGCCGACCCGGTGGCGGGCGTCGGCGATCCGCGCTCTCAACCAGGGCCAGTTCGACGTGTTCATGAGCCTGGTGCTGCACGAGGACGACTACGACACGTACGTGGAACTCGACCCCACCGCCGAGGAGATCGGGCAGCTCGCCGAGGTCGCCGGTCGGCTCCAAGGCGAGGCCCTGGGGAAATCCGGTGGACGGCGCAGGTCCTCGAGGAGCACGCGGAAGCGGTAGAAGCCGACCTGCTGGAGCGCGGCATCGACGTCCTGGACGTGCACCGCGGTCGGATGTCGTGGCGGCGGCTGCGGGTGCTGATCGAGCACCTGCCGGCCGAGTCCGCCACCATGACCGCGCTCCGGAACTCGACCCCGACTGAGGAACTCGAGCGACTGGGCCGCACGGCCGAGCCGGAGCGAGGACGTTGGTCCCGTCTCGAGGACCTTGTGGCTCTCGGGGTCGACATTCAGCGGCAGGCGCTGCACGCGTTCCTGCTGGCCAACCACGGCAAGGGGCCGAAACCTCAGGCGCCGGACCCGATTCGGCGCCCAGGGGTCTCCCGCAAGGAGCAGCCGAAGAGGGAGCCGCTGTCGGGCGCTGACGCCGAGCGGCTGTTCGCACTGATCAATGGGTGAGCGGAGGTGAGTCCTAGTGGCGATCTCCGTGGGCTCGGTCGAGGTCGACATCGTCCCGAACACCCGGGGCATCTATGGCCACCTCCGCAGCGCGCTGGTGCCGGCAGCGACCAAGGCCGGCCGCGACGCTGGCGACGCGGCCGGCCGCGCGTTCGGCCCGGCGATGCGGCAGCAGATCGCCGGCCTCGGCCTGTCGATCGGGCAGCAGATCGGGCAGCAGATCGCCGTCCAGATCACGGCCGCGGTGCGCAATGCGCTGCGGCAGGGGGTCACCCAGGGGGCCCGGACAGCGCGCCCGGCGGCCGTCCGCGGTGGCGAGCAGGCCGGCGGCGCGTTCGCCCGCGCCGCCCGGGCTCGCATCGAGGCGGCGTTCCGGTCCCTGCCCGACGTCACCATCGGAGCCAACACGGCCGAGGCCGACGCCGACATTCAGGCGCTGCGGACCCGGCTGGAGGCGCTCTCCGGGCAGCGCATCGGCGTCGACATCGACGCGGCCGACGCCCGCGCCCAGATCGAGGAGATCGACGCCGAGCTCCACCGCCTAGGGGCAGCCCACCCGAATGTCACGGTGCGGGCGGATACCGCCAGGGCGCGGGCCGAGCTCGCGGCGCTGAAGGCGGAGATCGACCGGATCTCCGCCGACCCCACCCGAGTGCGCGTCGAGACCGACGGGACCTTCGGGCAGCGGCTGCGCGCGGCGGTGCAACAGGCCGAGGCATCCCTGCCGAACATCAACATCGACGCCGACACTTCCGAGGCGGCGGCGCGGATCGCGAACCTGCGGGCGCAGCTCACCGCCCTGCGCGACCAGCGGATCGGCATCGACATCGACGCCGCGACCGCCCTCGCCAAGGTCGAGGACATCCAGGCCCGCCTCCAGCGGCTCTCCGCGTCCGATGTCGACGTGGCGGTCCGGGTGGACGCCGCGGCGGCAACGGCCCAGCTCGCCCAGGTCCGGGCGATGGTGGCCGCGCTGGACGGCAAGAAGGCCGACGTCCGCATCGACACCTCCGGGGCGCTTCGAGCCCTGCTGCAACTGTCGGTGGCGCTCCTGGCGGTTCCGGCGATCCCCGCGATCCCGGTGATCGCGGCCGGCCTCGGGTCGGTCACGGCCGCGGCCACCGCGGCAGCCATCGGCGTGGGCGCGCTCGCCGCCGTCGCGGTCCCGGCAATCATGGACATCGCCAAGGCCCTCCAGGCCCAGAAAGCGGCGCGCGATGCGGCGACCACGGCCGATGCGAAGGGCGAGCACACCGCAGCGCAGGCCGCCGCCCGCGACCAGCGGCGGGCCCTTCAGATGTCCGGCGCCCAGGCGGCGTTGGCCACGGCGCACCGCACGGCAGCCCGCCAGGTCCGTAACGCCCAGCGCGCCGTCGCCGACGCGGTCCAGCAGGCCGCAGACGCCCACGAGCGCGCGACGGCCCAAGCCGAGCGCGCTCAGCAGGCGGTCGCCGACGCGGTCCGGCAGGCCGCCGACCGGCAGCGGGATGCCGCGGCCCGCGTCGCCCAGGCCGAACGCGGGCTGCGAGACGCGCAGGTCGACGCCCGGCAGGCCCAACAGAACCTGACGCAGGCGCGCCGGGACGCCGCCCAGCAACTCCAAGACATGGAACTGCGGCTCGCCGGAGCACAGCTCGCAGAGCGGGACGCCGTGCTGGGGGTGCAGCGGGCCCACGAGCGCCTCACCGAGGCGCAGCGGCAGGGCTCCGGCGCGTCGCGCCTGGACCGGGAGGAGGCGCAGCTCGCCTACGACCAGGCGGTGCAGCGCCTCGCCGAGCAGCGGCGCGAGACCGAGCGCCTCGCCGCGGAGAAGCGGGACGCTGACCGTGCGGGCGTGGAGGGCTCGGACGCGGTCCGGGGGGCGCAGGATCGGCTCGCGGACGCCCAGCAGGGAGTCCGGGACCAAGCTGCCGCAGTCGCTGAGGCGCAGCGGGAGCAGGCTCGGACGGCCGCCGAAAGCGCCCAGGCGGTCGCTGAGGCGCAGCGCGCCGTGGTGGAGGCGCAGGCTGAGGCTCGGCGCGCCCAGGCTGACGGCGCGGAGGCGATCCGCCGGGCTGAGGAGGCGCTGGGCGAGGCACGGGTGACCGCGGCGGACTCGGTGGCGTCGGCGCAGCGGCAGGTGGCCTCCGCGGAGATGGAGACGGTGGGCGCGGCGGACCAGGCCGCCGTGGCCCAGGCGAAGTACGACGCGGCGCTCGCGGCGTTGTCTCCGTCGGCGCGGACGACGTTCGACGCGCTCATGGACCTCAAGGCGGGATTCGGCGACTGGTCGAAGAGCCTCCAGCCGGACGTCATGCCCCTGTTCACCCGAGCCCTGGACGGCCTGCGGGACTCGCTGCCGGCTCTGACCCCGCTGGTGCACGAGGCGGCGGAAGGGGTCGGCGAGGTGCAGGACCGGGCGTCCCGCGGCTTCGACAAGCCGTGGTGGCAGACCTTCCGCCGCGACCTGACCGACTCGGTCCGACCGGCGATCGTCGGCGTCGGGACGGCGTTCGGGAACGTCTTCAAGGGCATGATGGGCGTGGTCGGCGCGTTCCTGCCGCACATGGACTCGATATCCGAGACCATGCAGCGGATCACCGGGCGTTTCGCCAATTGGGGCGTCGGGTTGCGGGGTAGCCCGGGATTCGAGCGGTTCCTGGAGTACAGCGCTGAGCAGGCCCCCATCGTCGCCGAATTCCTCGGCGACATCGGCCATTCTCTGTTCGAGGTGGCGCACGCTCTGGAGCCGTTGTCCGGGCCGGTGATGGAGGTTCTGGGGGCGATAGCGCGCGGGATAGCGTCCATCGCGGAAACGCTGCCGTGGGTGATTCAGGGCATGTACCTTGCGTTCGTGGCCACGCGTGTGTGGACGCTGGCCATGGTCGTGTTCAACGTGGTTACCCGAGCGAATCCGCTGATGCTGTTGGTCACGGCGATCGTCGCCGTGGTCGCCGCTGTCATCTACGCCTACAAGCGGTGGGGCTGGTTCAGGAAGGGCGTTCAGGCTGCCTGGCACGGTATCCAGGTCGCTGCGGAATTCGCGTGGACTCGTATCCTCAAGCCGGCACTGGAGGGCATCTGGATTGCGCTTCAGGCGGTGGGGAATGCCGCTACGTGGCTGTGGAAGACCATCCTGATGCCTGCGTTCGACGCCATCGGCATCATCGCAAAGACGCTGTTCACCGTGGTGGTGACGCTGGCGCTCGCCCCGATGGTCGTTGCGGTACAGGCCCTGGGGAGCGCCGTGTCCACTCTCTGGGACACAGTAATCGAACCAGTTTTCACGGCGATCGGCGCAGCCGCCACGTGGCTGTGGGAAGAGTCAATCGGTCCCGTGTTCACCGCCATCGGAGATGCCGCCGGCACATTGTGGAAGATGGTCATAAAGCCGGCATTCGAAGGCATCGGCCAAGTCTTCTCGTGGTGGTACACCTACGTCGTCAAGTTCTACTTCGGCCTCGCTGAAGGCGCCCTTGATGCCCTAGGCGATGCATTCGGCTGGCTGCTCGATAAGGCAATCGTTCCTGTTTTCCAGGGAATCCGGGACACCCTCAGTACCGCATGGTCCAAGGGGCTGAGTCCAGTCTTTACGCAAATCAAGACGGCGGTCCGCCTGGTGGGCGACGCATTCAATTCCGCAAAGGAGGCGATCAAGAAAGCCTGGGGCAAGATCAAGGACGTCACCAAGGGGCCCGTAAATTTTGTCATTGGCGCTGTGTACACGCGGGGCATCAAGGCCGTCTGGGACAAAGTCGCTTCCTTCGTGGGTCTTTCGAAGTTGCCAAAGGCACCGAAGCTGCTCGCCGCCGGCGGCACAGTGGGCCCCGGGTGGGGGCCGGCCGCGCCGATGGTCACCTCCCGGCCGACGGCAATCGTCGGCGAGGGGAACCCGCGGCACCCGGAGTACGTCATCCCGACCGACCCGCGGTACCGGCCCAGGGCGCGCGCCCTGTGGGAGGCCGCCGGCACCCAGCTCCTCGCCGACGGAGGCATCATCGGCGGCGCCTGGGACTGGACGAAGGGCGTCGCCGGGACCGTGACGGGGTGGGCGAAGAGCGGCGTCGACTTGATGACGGACCCCGGCAAGGTGTGGGATCGGCTGATCGGGCCGGTCCGCGACCGGATCCGGGACATCGGGTCGTCGCAGTGGGCGCGGATGATCGGCCGCATCCCGACCATGATGATCAGCGGCCTGAAGTCGCGGCTCGTCGACGCCGTGACGAGCTTGCTCGGGTCCAGTGTCGACGGCTGGGTCGGAGAGTGGCTCAACCCGGTGATCGGTGGCCGCTTCGGGACGCGCTTCGGCGCGCGCGGCTCGATGTGGGCCAGCGGCCAGCACACCGGCCTGGACATCGTGGCGCCGACCGGCACCCCGGTGCGGGCGGTCGCCGACGGCTCGATCACCCGAGCAACCTCCGGCGGCTCGTACGGCAAGCACATCGAGATCTCGCATGGGGGGAACCTCTCCAGCCTCTACGCCCACCTGTCCGCGATCGACGCCGACTTCGGGTTCCCGGTGAAGGCCGGCCAGACGATCGGCCGGGTCGGGGCGACCGGCAACGTCACCGGGCCGCACCTCCACCTGGAGGCGCGCCGGGGGCCGCGCGCCGTGGACCCGCTGCCCTACCTCCAGGGCAAGGTCACCGGTCTCGGGTCGCGCAGCCCGGAGGCGGCGCAGCGGTACGCCCGCAGCATCCTGTCCAACTACGGCTGGGGCCGCGACCAGTGGCCCCCGCTGCGGAGGCTGTGGGAGGCCGAGTCGGGGTGGCGGTGGAACGCCCGCAACCCCTCCTCGGGGGCCTACGGCATCCCGCAGTCCCTGCCGGACTGGAAGATGGCCGCGCAGGGGAAGGACTGGCGCACCAACCCGGCCACCCAGATCAAGTGGGGCTTGGGGTACATCCGGGCGCGCCCGGACTACCGGTCGCCGGCGGGCGCCTGGGCGATGTGGCAGTCCCGGTCGCCGCACTGGTACGACTCGGGCGGCTACCTGCCGGAGGGCCTGTCCCTGGCCTACAACGGCACCGGGCGCCCCGAGGCGGTCATCACGCACCAGCAGGAACGGGCGTTGCTGTCGATCGCCGCCAACCGGGCCGCCGCCGCCCCGGACCTGGGCGACCTATCCGTTCACGTCTACGTCGGCGACCGCGAGATCACCGACATCGCCAGGGCCGAGGTGCGCGCCGCGACCGGGCGCCTCGTCTCCACCATCCGAGCACGGTGAGGAGGTAGGTGTGGCGATCCCGGGGAACTTCCTGTCGCCGACGACAGAGACGATCGACCCGAACACCTCCGGGTGGACGTCGCTGCTGAACTGCACGATCAGCCGCGGCACCGGGGGGCGGAGTGGCGACGGGACGCTGCGGCTGACGTCGGTGGCGGCCGGGGAGATGCGGGCCCGCACCGTCGCCAGCTACCCGGTGGTCGTCGGCGAGTTGTATTGGACGTTCGCCGACGCCTCGAGCGCGACCTTGCCAGAGCGCATCGGGATCCGGTGGCTCAACGCGGTCGGCGTGGAGATCGGCATCACGTGGTCGCTGACCACCGCCTCGGCGTCAGCATCGTGGCACCGCGTCTCGGTGGCGGGCATCGCCCCGGCGGATACGGCGTCGGCGCAGGTGGTGCTGTCGTCGATGACCCCCGCGGCGCCGGGGGTCGTCCACGCCTTCGAGAACGTGTACCTCGGCTGGCCGCTGCGGTCGACGGGCAACCTGCTCTCGTTCAACGCCGAGTCCGGCGGCGAACTCGACCTCAGCGCCTGGGCGGCCGGCACGAACTGCACGCTCAGCAGAGTTGCGCCGGCGTCGGTGTGGCCGGCGACCTGGTACTACGCCGGCGGCGAGCAGGTGGCGCTCACGGTCACGGCCGCCGGGAACGCGGACGCCGAGTGCGTCGAGCGGCCCGCGGTCACGGCTGGTGTCGACTATGCGGGGTTCGCCTACCTTTCCCCGCCCGGCGCCGGCTCCTCGACGTGGGTGGAGCTGCGATTCTTCGATGGGGCCGGCGTCCTACTGCTGGCCAAACGATCGGTGCTCGCGGCGCCGGGGACGGGTACGTACCGGCAGATCGCGTCGGGGGTGGCTCCCCCAGGCGCGGCCACGGCCGGCCTCGCCGTCGGCATCACCGGCGGCACCGCGGGGCAGGTCGTGCGCACGGAGGGCGCATACGTCGGCACCGTCGCCGTGGCCACGGCCAATCTGGGGCGCACCGGGAACGTGCTGACCCACGAGGACTGGAACT
Source organism: Wenjunlia vitaminophila DSM 41686 (assembly GCF_000380165.1). Lineage (GTDB taxonomy): Bacteria > Actinomycetota > Actinomycetes > Streptomycetales > Streptomycetaceae > Wenjunlia > Wenjunlia vitaminophila. Next base: position 4,752 of record NZ_KB904689.1, on the reverse strand, counting down.
TCGAGCAGGGCGTCGGCCAGTGGGCGGTGGTGTCGGGCCCGGCAGCGATCGCCAGGTCCACCCCGTGGGGCGCGGTCGCCCGGTACGACTCGTACTCCCTCGCGGTCTCCTCGCCGACGATCGGCGCCAGCGTCCTACACTCCGGAACCTACGCGGTGCCGGCGAACGCCGGCGGCCAGTCGTGGCGGATCGCGGTCGTCGCCCAAGTGGGGGCGGGCGGCTGGCAGATCCTCCTCAACGTGCACTGGTGGGACGGCTCGGGCGCGGATCTCGGCGTGACGGCGGGCACGCCCGGCACGATGCCCACCCCCGGCTGGTGGTCGGTCTCCGAAGACCTCACGGCGCCCGAGGGGGCCGCGGAGGCCCGCGTCGAGATCACCCTGACCGCCACGTCGGCAGCGAGCGCCATCAACTTGGACCGGGCGGCGCTGTGGCCGATGTTGCCGCTCACCTCCGTCACCGCCCGGCCGGACTCTGCATCCGTGCAGGTCATCCTTCGCGAGCTGACCGTCGGCGAGACCCTCACGCTGTGGCGCGTCGCTGGCGGCCAGCGCACGCTGGTCCGCGGCCCGGACGGCCTGACCGACCACATGCTCATCCCGTCGGACACGATCGTCATTGAGGACTACGAGGCGCCCCTCGGCGTCCCCCTGACGTACGTGACCGAGCTGTGGAACGTCGACGGGTCTGCGGGCGGCTCGAGAACGTCGGTCCCACCCGTCACCCTCGAGCCGGGCGACGCCAACACAACATGGCTGAAGGATCCGTCGAGGCCACAGCTCAACATGCGGCTGCTGATCCGGCAGGCGCCGGACTGGCAGCAGCCGGTCGAGCAGTCGGTGTTGCGGGTCCGCGGCCGACCCAACGCGGTCATCGTCTCCGACGTGCGCGGGGGCCGGGAGGGCGACCTCGTCCTGTGGACCCAGTCCGACAGCGAACGGGATGCTCTCCGCTACCTGCTCGCCTCGAGCGACGTGCTGCTGTGGCAGTCCCACCCGCGGATGGGCGAGCCGGACGTGTACGTGTCGGTCGGGCAGACGACCGCGGCCCGAGTCACCACGTACGCGCCCGAGCCGTGGCGGGAGTGGACGCTCCCCCTGGTCGAGCAGGACCAGCCGACCGGTGGCCAGTCCGGGTCCGCCGTCTGGACCGTCCAGGACGTCTTGGTGGAGAACGACACCGTTCAGACGGTCCTGGACCGGTACGCGACGGTGATGGACCTCCTGCTCCACCAGCGCACCACGTGAGGGGGTGGCCAGGTGTACCCGCCTCCGAGCGCTCAGTTCCTGCCGGCGCATGCCCAGTCCCACCGCCTCGTGTCCGTGGTCGAGCTGCACCGCACCGACGGCGCCGTGGTACGGCTCCCGCACACCGGCGGGTCGGTGACCGTGGACCGCGGGGCGGCGGTGCGCCGCACATGCACCGTGACCGTCTCGGACACGAGCCTGATCCCCATGACACCCTCAGCGGAGATGGCTATCTGCGGGGCCCGACTGCGGATCCTCCGCGGCATCCAGTACGCGGACGGCACCGTGGAGACGGTGCCGCTGGGGGTGTTCCGCGTCGACTCGGTATCCGGGGATCCGGACTTTGGCCCGGTCGCCATCACCGGATCCGGCCTCGAGGCGATCATCGGAGACGACCGGTTCATGGCCCCGTACTCGACCCGGGCGAACACTGCGGCGGTGACCGCGATCGCTGCGCTGGTGCGGGAGTCGATCCCCGGGATCGTCGTCGTCGCCTCGGTGTCCGACGAGCCGCTGGGGCCGCGCACCTGGGACCGCGAGGCGAACCGGTGGGACGCCGTCCGCGAGCTCGCCACCGCCGTGGGCGCGGACGTGTACGTCGACGCGGACGGCCAGGTCGTGGTCGCCGAACTGCCGGACCTGCTGACGGCGCCGATCGTCTGGTCCGTGGACGCGGGCCCGGGCGGCGTGCTGATCTCCGCGGAGCGCGGCTACTCCCGCGAGGGCATGCACAACGTGGTCGTCGCCTCGGGCGAGAACACCGAGACCGGCTCCGCGCCCGTCTCGGCGACCGCCATGGACGACGACCCCGGCAGCCCGACCTACTACCTCGGGCCGTTCGGACGGGTGCCGCGGTTCTACTCCAGCCCGACGCTCACCACGGTGTCGCTCGCGCAGGGTGCCGCGAACAAGCTGCTGCGGGATTCGGTGAAACTGGCCTCGACCGCAGACATCACCGCGGTGCCGAACCCCTGCCTGGAGCCCGGCGACGTGATCCGGGTGACATACGGCTCCGGCGACCGCGAACTCCACCAGGTGCAGAGCTACACGATCGACCTGGCCGGCGGAAGCTTCACCCTGACCACGATCAGCGCGAAGGAGGACGCCTGATGCCGGGCATCGAGCAGGACTTCGCCGACGCCGTGGCCGCTCTCTCCACGCGCACCGGCACGGCCACGCCGGCGGTGCGCGGATCCGACTGGCAGACGGCCACCGTCACCGCGGTGAGCGGCGACGGCACCGTGGACGTCGGGACCGTCCGGGCGCGCCGGCTCGAGTCGTACACGGCGCCGCAGGTCGGGGACCGGATCATGCTGACCCGGTCGGGGGGCGGAAACTGGGTTGCCGTGGGCCGGTGTGCGGACGCCGGGCCGGCCCTGGGGCTACCGGGAGTCCCCATCTACAAGCCGATCGCCACGGACCGGGCGAACGCCACGACACTGACGGACGACCCCCACCTGACCATGCTCCTTGATCCCGGCACGTGGCTCGTGGAGTTCTGTTTGCTCGTCGGCGCTCCGGCGGATGGACTGATGACGACGGCCTGGGCGGTGCCGCCGGGCGCGACCGGCGTCAAGGCCGTCCAGGGCCCGGGCTCCGGCGCCAGCGACGGCATCGGCGACAACATCCTGATGCGTTCGGGCGCGCACGGCTACACGGGGCCGGTGACGTACGGGCGCCGGACGTCGCCGACCGGGCTGCTGTTGGCGACCGAGTACAGCATCCTCACCACGGCCTCGTCCGGGACGTGCGCGATCCGGTGGGGGCAGGCGACGGCGTCTGCGACGGCGACGCGGATGGGTGCCGGGTCGTGGATGCGCGCCACCAAGATCTCCTAGGAGGATTATGATCACCGACGCCTACGCGCAGGGCTTCGAGTCCCTGGACTACGGCGACGCCCCCGACCTGCGGGTCATGGGCGAAGGACTGCTGGCCATGGTCGGCCAGTGCGTGATGCGGTTCTCCACCGCCTCGGCGCGCAACGCCACACTCACCGCACCGCAGGCCGGCATGACCGTGTTCCTCACCTCCGAGCGGCTGCTGACGGTGTACGACGGCAGCGCGTGGGTGGTCGTAGCGGCCGGCACCAGCACGTGGCAGAACGTGCCACTGGACATGACCAACTGGGCGCACTACACCGCGGTGTTGGGAAACTGGCAGTACCGGGTCGTCAACCTGTTCGGCGAGCCGACGATCATGTTCCGTGGGGGGATCACCCGCGTGACGACCTACCCAGCCAGCCCGCCGTCGCCCATCACGCTGACCAGCACCGCGTTGCCGACCACGGCGCGGCCGACGGCCGTCCGGCCGGTGACCGTCGCCTGCTCCGCGGGCTCATCGGACACGCTGGCGCTGAAGGTCGAAATCACGCCGGGCGGCACCATCGCGGTGTTCGGGATCAGCTCGACGAACAAGCCGCCGTGGGTCAGCTTCAACGGCGTCTTCTGCTCGCTCTGACCTGCTAAATCACCCACCGCCCCGCGCCGCCCGGCCGGGGCGTCGTCATGTCCAGAGAGAGGGGGCCGTCGATGGCCGCTCCGCTGTCCGCTGCCGAGCTGCTCGCCGCACTCAAGGCCGAGGGCCTTCGCGTGATCGAGGTCGGGTCTTGGCGGACCCACAACCGCAACCACAAGGGCGCGTGGGGCCCGGTGCACGGGGTGATGCTCCACCACACGGTGACGTCGGGCACGGCCGCGTCGGTGCGGATCTGCCGGGACGGGTACACCGGGCTGCCGGGCCCNCTGTGCCACGGGGTGATCGACAAGGCCGGCACGGTGCACCTGGTCGGGTACGGCCGCGCGAACCACGCCGGCCTGGGTGACGACGACGTGCTGCGGGCGGTGATCGCCGAGACCGCGCTGCCGCCGGACAACGAGGCGAACACCGACGGCAACGCCAGGTTCTACGGGTTCGAGTGCATCAACCTCGGCGACGGCACCGACCCGTGGCCGGCCGCGCAGGTCGAGGCGATGGTGCGCGCGTCCGCCGCGGTCTGTCGGGCGCACGGCTGGACGGCGCCGAGCGTGATCGCGCACGCCGAGTGGCAGCCCGGGAAGGTGGACCCGCGGGGGGTCAGCATGTCGAGCATCCGGGGCCGGGTGGCCGAGAGGCTGAAGCACGCGCCGTCCTGGTCCCCGACGGCCAAGCCGAAGCCACCCCCGCCCGCGAAGCCGCCGGCCCCGCGCCCGGTACCCACCACCGCGCAGCGACTCGCCGCGCTGGAGAAGAAGGTCACGGCGCTGACCGGGCGGGTCGCCGCCCTCGAGCGGAGGAGCTGACCATGAACCTGTTCGCCAGCTTCATGCGCACGGTGGTGCCGGTGGCCGCCGGCCTGCTGCTCACCCTCGCGGCCCGGGCCGGCTTCGACATGGACGACGCGTCGGTCACTGCGGCGGTGACGGCAGCGCTGACTGCCGGGTACTACGCCGTGTTCCGGCTGATCGAGGAGGCCGCGGGACGGCTCGGTGTGCCGTGGCTGCGGACCCTGGCGGGGGTCGCGCTGGGC
>NZ_KB904688.1 GCF_000380165.1 Wenjunlia vitaminophila DSM 41686 | reverse complement strand
CCCCCCGCTACATGCGCGTGGGGATGGCCATCGCCCTGGGATTCATCGTGCTGACCCTGGTCAACCTGCTGGCCGCGGTGGTCGGTGGCGGTGACGGCCTCGGGCTCCGGCAGGGCGCCCTCGGCGTGGCGATCGGCGCCATCGGGGTGCTGCTCGGCGCGTTCTTCCTCTCGCTGGACTTCCACGCCATCGAGGAGGGCGTGCGGTACGGCGCTCCCCAGAAGGAGGCCTGGCTGGGTGCCTTCGGGCTGACCCTCTCGCTGGTCTGGATCTACCTGGAGCTGCTGCGCCTGTTGTCCATCCTGCGCGACTGACCGGGCGGCGCTCCCGCCGCCCGCCGACAGCCGAACGGCCCGTCCACCGCGTGGACGGGCCGTCGGCGTCTACGGAGGGCTACTGGAGTTTGCGCGCTGCGCGCCGCAGGTCGTACTCGTGGATGATGGCCTTGGCGTGGCCGAAGGGGAGGCCGTGCTCGGTGCGGAGCCAGTTGACCTTTTCTTCGAAGCGGCTGAGGGCGGGGCCGTCGTCGACTGTTCGAATCCATTCACCGACTTCACGGCCGGTGACGCGGGGGATGCGGGAGAGCATGTTCCGGTGGGTCTCTTCGGAGAAGATCTGGGACATAAGCGCCTCCGGTTAGCGTTCCGTTACCTGACTGTGCCTGAGCCTGGCTCCCTTGGCAACGCCCCCGTGAATGCCTTTCTCGTACGAAGCGTCCTTCCCGGGGCATACGCGACGTTACGGTCACTCTCCGTAGTCGTTGAGGCCATGCCTGACATCGGTTCCTGTCAGCTACCCCCAACGGGTGCGGTTACGCTCCCTGCATGCCTGATCCAGCTCTCCTTCTCGACGCCGTGGACCGTCTCTCGGACACCTTCCGGGGTCTGCCGCAGAGCCGGTTGCTGGCAGGTGTCCCGGGGTTCGCGAGCCGGGCGGAGGCGGGCTACGCGCTCGCGTCGAGCCTGGCCGACGCGGGGCAGCGCCTCGAGGCACCGGAACGGCCCCCGGCCCGGCTGCCCCAGGCGGGTCCGTTCGCCGTCGGCGACCAGATCGCGGTGACCGGGCACGACCTCGCGGCGGCGATCAAGGAGACGTTCGCGGGGGGCGGGGACGGTGTGGAGCGGGCCGAGCGCGCGCTGGACGCGGCGCTGCGCGAGGTGGAGGCCACGGCGCGGCTGATCGCCTGACGCGGGGGCGTGCGTCCGCGTCCCGGCGCCGGCTCACATGGAGGCGACGACCCGGTCGGCGACGACGAAGACGCTGCTGTCCCCGATCCCGAAGGTCAGGGTGTAGCCGCCGCCCAGGCCCGACCCCCCGAGCAACCGGGCGGTCCGACCGTGGTCCAGTGCCCGGGTGAGCCGTCCGCTGGCCACGTGGTCGCCAGGTGTCACACAGAGCATGGTGTCGTCGGCGAAGACGTAGACGTCCAGGGTGCCCAGCGGTCCGGGGCGCACATCGGTGAGCGGGGTGCCGGTCTCGGCCAGGTGCTCCAGCCGATCCAGGGTGCGTTGCCGGTCGCCGAGGGCGGGCGAGGGCCGGAAGTCGGGGTGGGAGGGGTGTCGTCGGACGTCGGGCGCCGGTTCGTCCTCACGGCCGTCCTGGTCGCCCTGGTGGCCCCGCTCGTCCCGGTCGGTCCGGTGCTCACCGGTGTTGGAGGTGCGCGGGGGAGGGGAGCCGTCCGGCGCGGGGCCGGGGTTCTCCGCGGGCTCCAGCGCCGCGGGTCCGCCGTCCCCGAGGGTGTCCTGGGCGACGGTCGTGGGCTCGTCCAGCGCCAGCTCGTCGACCGCCTCGCGCAACGCGTCGCCGAACTGCCGCTCGAACTCGGCCCTCAGCTCAGCGGAGAGGGGGATCTCGGCGGCGTCGGGCTCGGCGGCGCCCTCGGCGACGGGGGCCGCGGCGTGACCCTGGGCCGCCTCCTGCGCGGCCCAGAATGCCCGGGCCTCGGCCAGCTCACGTTCCCGCTCCTCGGCCAGCGCCTCGCTCACCGCGTCGCGTATGCAGGCCCTGGTGAGGGTGGGCTCCGCCGGGACGCGGACCTGGGCGCGGAGCGAGGCGAGTTCCCGCCGCAGCCCGGCCAGGCTGACCAGGATGGTGGCGCACAACGCCACCACGACCGGTGCGCCGAGGAGCAGCAGGACCAGGGACAGAGCACTCACACCAGGCTCCAGGTTGAAAGCAGAACGTTTGTCTTCTCCCACCCTGCCCGACGCGGCTGCGCACGCACAGTGCCCCGGGACATCTCCCGTTCGGCCCCTCGGCCGCCGCTCCACCGTGGTGACCACGCTGACCTGCGGCAACAACGGTCATCCGGTCCCCGTCGAGGAACGGGGACCGGCCGTTTCTTTACGGAAACCCGGCGGGCCGCCCGGTCTCAGCTCAGCCGCTCGAGCACCATGGCCATGCCCTGGCCGCCGCCCACGCACATCGTCTCCAGACCGAACTGCTTGTCGTGCCACTGGAGCGAGTTGACCAGGGTGGTGGTGATCCGGGCACCGGTCATGCCGAAGGGGTGGCCGACCGCGATGGCCCCGCCGTTGACGTTGAGCTTGTCCAGGTCCACGCCCATGTCCCGGTAGGACGGGATCACCTGGGCGGCGAACGCCTCGTTGATCTCGACCAGGTCGATGTCGTCGATGGTCATCCCGGCCCGCCGCAGCGCCTGCCGGGACGCCTCGACCGGGCCGTAGCCCATGATCTCGGGGGACAGGGCGGTGATCCCGGTGGAGACGATCCGGGCCAGCGGGGTGATCCCCAGCTCCCGCGCCTTGACATCACTCATGATCACCACGGCGGCGGCGCCGTCGTTGAGCGGGCAGCAGTTGCCGGCGGTGACCGTGCCGTCCGGGCGGAACGCCGGCTTCAACCCGGCCACGCCCTCCATGGTCACGCCCTTGCGGGGGCCGTCGTCCGCGCTGACCACGGTGCCGTCCGGCAACGTCACCGGGGTGATCTCCCGGGCCCAGAAGCCGTCGGCGATCGCCTTCTCGGCCAGGTTCTGCGAGCGGACGCCGAACTCGTCCTGCTCCTCGCGGGTGATCCCGTGGAACTGCGCGAGGTTCTCCGCGGTCTGCCCCATGGCGATGTAGATGTCCGGGACGACGTCGTCCCGCCGCGGGTCGTGCCAGGTCTGCCCGCCCTCAGCGAACCGCGCGGTCCGGGCCACGGCCTCGTCGAACAGCGGGTTCTTGGTGTCCGGGAGCCCGTCGGAGCTGCCCTTGACGCTGCGCGAGACCATCTCCACGCCCGCGGAGACGAAGACGTCGCCCTCGCCTGCCTTGATCGCGTGCATCGCCATCCGGGTGGTCTGCAACGAGGACGAGCAGTACCGGGTGATGGTGCAGCCCGGCAGGTGGTCCATGCCGAGCAGGACGGCGACGACCCGGGCGAGGTTGTGCCCCTGTTCGCCGCCCGGCATCCCGCAGCCGAGCATCAGGTCGTCGATGTCCCTCGGGTCGAGCTGCGGGACCTTGTCCAGGGCGGCGCGCACGATGGTCGCGGTCAGGTCGTCCGGACGGAGTTCCTTGAGCGATCCCTTGAACGCCCGGCCGATTGGTGAGCGGGCCGTCGAGACGATCACTGCTTCAGGCATGGCGACTCCGTAGGTTGTCGGGCGGCCCGGATCGGTGTGGGCCGCGGCCGGGGCGTCCCACACGGGGTGGCGAGGGCAAACCGCATTACCTGTAGGTAACTTCGGTACGGGTGAGCGTACCCATCCGCCCAGGGCTGGGGAACCGGGCCGCGGGGTGACCTTCGTCGCGCCCGCGGGGCGGTCAGGGGGAGGTGGCGACGCCCCCGGGGCCGACCGTCCCGCTGGGCACCGGCTCGTCCGCGGGGAGCCGGCGCCGGCGCCGGCGCTTCAGCAGCGCCCAACGCCCACCGGGCTCGTCGCCGCGGGCGCCGGGGTCGGCAGCGGCCACCTCGGTGCCGCCCTGGTCCACGGCCTCGACGGCGGCCCGGGCCACCGGGAGCACGCCCTCGCCGCGCTGCTCGTCCAAACGCTCCTCCGGCCACAGCCCGAGCGCCGCGCTCAGCGACGGCAGCAGCGCCATCGCCGCGGTCGCGTACCCCTGCGCCGACGGGTGGTAGTGGTCCGGGCCGAACATCGTCTTGGGGTCCGCCTCGAACTCGGGCCCGAGCAGGGTGCCCAGGGAGACGGTGCGCCCGCCCTGCTCCACCACGGCGATCGTCTGCGCCGCCGCGAGCTGACGGCTCAGCCGCCGGGCCACCCAGCGCAGCGGCTGGTACACCGGCTCCACCGACCCCAGGTCGGGGCAGGTCCCGACGACCACCTCGACACCGCTCTCCCGCAGCCGGCGGACCGCGTCCGCCAGGTGGCGCACCGACTCGGCGGGCGCCATCCGGCTGGTGACGTCGTTCGCCCCGATCATGATCATGGCGACGTCGGGGGCGGTGCCCCGCTCCTGGAGCACGTCCACCTGCCGCCCCAGGTCGTCGGACCTCGCCCCCGAGAGCGCGACGTTGACCAGATCGACGGGACGCTCCGCGACCGCGGCGAGCCCGGACGCCAGCAGCGCGCCCGGCGTCTCCCCGGCGTGCCGCACCCCCTGCCCCGCGGCGGTGGAGTCGCCCAGGAAGGCCAACACGATCGGCGTCTTCAGCGGATCGGCGAACGCCGTCCCGTAACGCCCGTCCGCCTGCGGGGGCACGTCGTCGGACCCGCCGACGGACCGGCGGGCCAGCTTGGCCTCGGTGAACAGCACGCCGAACGCGAGCCCACCCATCAACCCCAGGCCGCCGCTGCCCACCGCGGCCGCTGTGGCGATCCTCCGTGCCACTCTTGCCCGTGACATGAGTGCGTCTCACCCCCAGTGCGCCGGCTTGTCCCCTTCCCTGACTACTTTATTGCTTTCGGCTGACACAGGCCCCCATTTGTCCCGCTGTTCTGTGTCCGCCCCATCCGTGTCCGTGACCTCACGTCAGGCGGCGACGCCGCCCACCGCCCGCCGCGGGGGCGTCCGCCGGCCGGGCGCCCCGCGGTTCAGGCCTTGGTGGCGAGGTACGCCAGCAGGTCCTGCCGGGACAGGACGCCCCGGGGCTTGCCCTCGACCAGGACCACCGCGGCGTCCGCCCGTTGCAGGGCGGCCATCAGGTCCGCGACCGGCTCACCGGAGCCGACCTGCGGGAGCGGCGGCGACATGTGCTTGTCCAGCGGGTCGCCCAGCATCGCCCGGCCGTGGAACAGGGCGTCCAGCAGCTCCCGCTCGACGATCGACCCCACCACCTCGGCGGCCATCACGTCGGGGTGCCCGGCGCCGGGCTTGACGACCGGCATCTGCGAGACGCCGTACTCGCGCAGCACGTCGATGGCCTCGCCCACGGTCTCGCCCGGGTGCATGTGCACCAGCTCGGGAAGGCCGCCGTCGCGGTGGGACACCACGTCGGAGACCCGTTCCAGGGGGCCGCCCTCCTCCAGGAACCCGTAGTCCGCCATCCACTCGTCGTTGAAGATCTTCGACAGGTAGCCGCGGCCGGAGTCCGGGAGCAGCACCACCACCACGTCGTCCGGCCCCAGGTCCCGCGCGGCGCGCAGGGCGGCGGCCACGGCCATGCCGCAGGAGCCGCCCACCAGCAGACCCTCCTCCTTCGCCAGGCGGCGGGTCATCTGGAAGGAGTCCTTGTCCGACACGGCGATGATCTCGTCGGGCACCTGCTGGTCGTAGGCGGTCGGCCAGAAGTCCTCGCCGACCCCCTCGACCAGGTAGGGGCGCCCGGAGCCGCCCGAGTAGACCGAGCCCTCCGGGTCCGCCCCGATGACCCGCACCCGGCCGGAGGAGACCTCCTTCAGGTACCGGCCGGTTCCGGAGATGGTGCCCCCGGTGCCGATGCCGGCGACGAAGTGGGTGATCCGCCCCTCGGTCTGCTCCCACAGCTCGGGGCCGGTGGAGTGGTAGTGGGAGAGCGGGTTGTTGGGGTTGGAGTACTGGTCCGGTTTCCAGGCGTCGGGGATCTCCCTGACCAGTCGGTCCGAGACGTTGTAGTAGGACTCCGGGTGCTCGGGGTCCACGGCGGTGGGGCAGACCACCACCTCGGCGCCGTAGGCCCGCAGGACGTTGATCTTGTCGGTGGAGACCTTGTCGGGGCAGACGAAGACGCAGCGGTAGCCGCGTTGCTGCGCCACGATCGCCAGACCGACCCCGGTGTTGCCCGAGGTGGGCTCCACGATGGTGCCGCCTGGCCGGAGTTGCCCGGACCGCTCGGCGGCCTCGATCATCCGTACGGCGATCCGGTCCTTCACCGAGCCGCCCGGGTTGAAGTACTCGACCTTGGCCAGAACGGTGGCCCGGAGCCCCTGGGTGACGCGGTTCAACCGCACCAGCGGGGTGTTGCCGACCAGATCGATCATCGACTCGTAGTACTGCACAGGTCCTCCGGGGTCGTCCGACGCGTGGTGCCGGGCCTCACACGCTCGGAGCCCCGCGGTCGCGCGGCCGTACCGGATGCGTGCTGCCTCGCGGGCAGCCTAAGCGGTGCGGGATAGGAAGCCGGTCGTGCGCCACCGGCACCCCGGTCCGGAAACGGACCGGGGAACCGCCCGGCACGGACCCGCCGGACCACCGGACCGCGGGGCGATCAGCGGCGGTGCCAGAAGGCGGCCACGTTGACGCCGACGATCCCCAGCCACGAGATCAGCAGCCCGGGCAGCCCGCCCGCCTCCCCGCCGATCGCGGACAGCGGGATCGCGAAGGCCAACGAGACGTACGGCAGGGAGTCCTGGAACGGCCGCTTGGGCTGCTCGGGGGGCCGGTGGCTGCTGGTGGTCCGCTCGGCCAGCCCGCGCCGCACCTTCTGCTCGACCTGGCTCTCCAGCCGCGTGTCGAGCTTGTCGAGGAACGACTCGATCAGGGCCGACTCGTACTCGTCCCCGAGTTCCTTCCGGGCCTCCAGGGTCGCACCGAGCTCCTTCTTCAACTCGTTCTCCCGCGCACTCATGGACCACAGGCTAGGGACGCCGCCGCCCCGGCGCCTCCTCCCCAGGTCGGGCTCGCACCCCGGAGATGCCCCTCCCCGGACGCCGCCCGCACCGCGGCGCCCCCCACCGCCACCGGCCCCGCCACCGGGGGTTCCCTACGGGGCGATCCCTACGGGAAACCCTTCGGCGGCCGGCAGCCCCGGCTCCGGGCGCGACGTTCCCGTCGGGGCGGGGGAGGTCCGGCGATAGGTTGTGGACACCGGACCGCCGTGCTGGTGGTCCGGTCCCCGCCTGCTCCGACAGGAGTCCGTTCCTTCCCGCCGAGGGCGGGTCTTCCCCGGAGGAAGCCGATGACGCTGATGGACGTGCTGGTCGCTCCCGGCAGCGACGACACCCCGGACGCGGTGACGGTCGACGGGCAGCGGACCTCGCGCGAGGGCCTGCTGCTGGCCGCCACCGCGTTGGCCGTCCGGCTCGTCGGGGCCCCCGCCGCGGCGGTGCCCGCCACCCCCACGTTGGAGACGGTGACCGCGGTGGTGGCGGGGCTGCTCGCCGGGGTCCCCGTGGTTCCCGTGCCGCCGGACGCGGGACCGGTGGAGCGGGGGCACGTCCTGCGGGACTCGGGGGCGGCCCTGTTGCTCGGCGCGGCCCCGGAGGGCTGGGGGGACACCGGTCTCCAGGCGGTGCCGGTGGACCCGTGGGCGCGGGGCGCGGCGGGACCGGCCGAGGCCGCGCTGTCCGAGCCGTCGGCCGACGCCACCGCCCTGGTCCTCTACACCTCCGGCACCACGGGGTCGCCCAAGGGCGTGTTGCTGACGCGTTCCGCGGTCGCGGCCGACCTCGACGCGCTCGCCGAGGCCTGGGCCTGGACACCGCGGGACACGCTGGTCCACGGGCTGCCGCTGTTCCACGTGCACGGCCTGGTGCTCGGGGTGCTGGGGGCGCTGCGGGTGGGGAGCCGGCTGGTGCACACCGGGCGGCCGACGCCGCAGCGGTACGCGGCGGCGGGCGGCAGCCTGTACTTCGGGGTGCCCACCGTGTGGGGCCGGGTGGCGGCGGACCCGGCCGCGGCGGGTGCGCTGCGGTCGGCGCGGCTGCTGGTGTCCGGGAGCGCGCCGCTGCCCGCGTCGGTCTTCTCCGCCCTGGAAGGGCTCACCGGACACCGCCCGGTGGAGCGCTACGGGATGACCGAGACGTTGATCACGGTGAGTGCCCGGGCGGACGGTGAACGCCGCCCCGGAGCCGTGGGGGTCCCGGTGTCCGGAGTGCGCACCCGGCTGGTGGAGCAGGACGAGGACGGGATCGGTGAGTTGCAGGTGCAGGGGCCGACCCTCTTCTCCGGTTACCTGCACCGGCCGGAGGCGACCGCCGCGTCGTTCACCGGTGACGGCTGGTTCCGCACCGGGGACATGGCGGTGATCGAACCGGACGGGACCCATCGCATCGTCGGCCGGGCCTCCACTGACCTGATCAAGAGCGGTGGCTACCGGATCGGGGCCGGAGAGGTGGAGAACGCCCTGCTCGACCACCCCGCGGTGCGGGAGGTCGCGGTGGTCGGGGCGCCCCACGACGACCTGGGGCAGCAGGTCGTGGCCTATGTGGTCGCCGAGGGGGTCACCGGCGACGAACTGATCGACTTCGTGGCCCGTTCGCTGTCCGTGCACAAGCGGCCCCGGGTGGTCCGCTTCCTGGACGAACTGCCGCGCAACGCCATGGGCAAGCCGCAGAAGAAACTGCTGCCACCGCTGTGACCGAGAGCGACCACCCCGAGGAGGTGTCGATGGTGCACGGGGACGCCGGGCCCGCCGCCCGGCTGCTGACCCTGTTCGAGGGGCACCGGCTGACCCCGACCCAGCGCCGCATCGCGCACAACCTGGTCCGCCGGGCCGACGACGCACCGTTCCTGTCCAGCGTCGAGGTGGCCGAGCTGGCCGGGGTGAGCCAGCCGTCGGTGACCAGGTTCGCCGTCGCGATGGGCTTCGACGGCTACCCGGCGCTGCGCCGGGCACTGCGCGAGGCCCTGGCCGAAGCACCGGCGCCGGGCGGCGCGGTGGCCGGGGCGGCGGAGCCGCCGGCCGGGAACGCGTTGCAGCAGGCGTTGCACGCCGAGGCGGAGAACCTGCGCCAGCTCGCCGCGCTGCTGGCCGACCCGGAGCCGGTGACCGGTGCGGGCCGCAGGCTCGCCGCGTCCCGGCCGCTGCCGGTGCTCGGACTGCGGGCGGCCTCCGCGCAGGCCCGCGGGTTCGCGTACTTCGCGGCGAAGGTCCACCCCGACGTGCGGCTGCTCGACGAGGGCGGGTCGGTGCTGTGGGACCGGATCGACCAGGCCCGGCGGGCGGGGGCGACCGCGTTGCTGTGCTTCGCCCTGCCGCGCCATCCGCGCGAGGTGGTCCGGGCCCTGGCGCACGCCAGGGAGACCGGCCTGTGGGTGGTGACCGTCGCGGACAGCACCTTCACGCCGGTGGCGGCGCACAGCGACGTGCTGTTGCCGGCCGCGGTCGGCACCGGGCTGGCCTTCGACACGGCCTGCGCTCCGATGATGCTGGGGCGGGTCCTGCTCGAAGCCATGTGCGACGCCCTGCCGGACGCCCAGGCCCGCCTGGAGTCGTTCGACGCGGCGGCGGCTGCCCGGGGGCTGTTCGCCCAGTGACCCGGTGGCCCGGACCCGGTACCCGGCGGACCGGCCCCCGGCGGACCTGGCACGGCGCCCGGGACCGGCGGACGCCGTCAGTGGCCGGCCCGCGCGGCGGCGTTGACGATTTCTATTCAGGCAGCAAGTATGTGAATGGATTGATCCACCAGAGATCCTGGTCGGTCAGCCACCTGCTCCACCCGTCACCCTGGTCCACCCGTCACCGCAGTCGACCGACCGGAGGCACCGTCCGTGTCCGCCATCTTTGGACCCCGCCCCGTCTCGGCCCCCCGGGGCACCACCCTGAGCGCGCGGGGCTGGCCGCAGGAGGCCGCGTTGCGGATGCTCCAGAACAACCTCGATCCCGAGGTCGCCGAGCACCCCGACCAGTTGGTGGTCTACGGAGGCAGTGGCAAGGCAGCGAGGGACTGGCCCTCCTTCGACGCAATGGTGCGGACCCTGCGCGGGCTGCGCCAGGACGAGACCATGCTGGTGCAGTCCGGCCGGCCCGTCGGGGTGATGACCACCCACGAGTGGGCGCCGCGCGTGCTCATCGCCAACTCCAACCTGGTCGGGGACTGGGCGAACTGGGAGGAGTTCCGCCGCCTGGAGGCGTTGGGGCTGACCATGTACGGGCAGATGACCGCGGGGTCCTGGATCTACATCGGCACCCAGGGCATCCTCCAGGGCACCTACGAGACCTTCGCCGCGGTCGCCGCCAAGCGGTTCGGCGGCTCACTGGCCGGGACGATCACGCTGACCGCCGGGCTCGGCGGCATGGGTGGCGCCCAACCGCTGGCCGTCACCATGAACGGTGGGGTGGCCCTGTGCGTGGACTGCGACCCGAGGGCCATCGAACGGCGCATCGAGCACCGCTACCTCGACGTCCGCGCCGACTCCCTGGACGACGCGCTGCGGCTGGCCACCGAGGCGAGGGACCAGCGCAGGCCGCTGTCGATCGGGGTGCTGGGCAACGCGGCCGAGCTGGTGCCGCACCTGCTGGCGACCGGTGCGCCGATCGACGTGGTCACCGACCAGACCAGCGCCCACGACCCGCTGCGGTACCTGCCGCTCGGGGTGGACTTCGCGGACATGGCCCAGTACGCCGCGGACAAGCCCGCGGACTTCGTGCGACGGGCCCGGGAGTCCATGGCCCGGCACGTGGAGGCCATGGTCGGGTTCCAGGACGCCGGGGCCGAGGTGTTCGACTACGGCAACTCCATCCGCGGGGAGGCCCAGCTCGCCGGCTACCAGCGGGCGTTCGACTTCCCCGGGTTCGTGCCCGCCTACATCCGGCCGCTGTTCTGCGAGGGCAAGGGGCCGTTCCGGTGGGCGGCGCTGTCCGGGGACCCCGCGGACATCGCGGCCACCGACCGGGCGATCCTGGAGCTGTTCCCGCAGAACGAGTCGCTCGCCCGGTGGATCCGGATGGCGGGGGAACGGGTGCGGTTCCAGGGACTGCCGGCGCGGATCTGCTGGCTGGGCTACGGCGAGCGGGACCGGGCGGGGGAGCGGTTCAACGACATGGTGGCCAGCGGCGAGCTGTCCGCCCCCGTGGTGATCGGGCGGGACCACCTGGACTGCGGCTCGGTGGCCTCCCCCTACCGGGAGACCGAGGCGATGTTGGACGGTTCGGACGCCATCGCCGACTGGCCGATGCTCAACGCCATGGTGAACGTGGCCTCCGGCGCCTCCTGGGTGTCCATCCACCACGGCGGCGGCGTGGGGATGGGACGGTCGCTCCACGCCGGCCAGGTCACCGTGGCGGACGGCACCGCGCTGGCCGGGGAGAAGATCCGCCGGGTGCTGACCAACGACCCGGGCATGGGCGTGATCCGGCACGTGGACGCGGGCTACGAGCAGGCGGAACGGGTGGCGCGGGAGCGGGACGTGCGGGTGCCGATGCGGGAGGGCGAGTGACGGCGGGCGCGGCGGACAGCGCGGCGACGGCGGCCCCGACGGGCGCGGCGGAGGACGGGTTCCGCCGGCTGTGGAGCGAACTGCTGCCGGTGGGGCGCGTCGCCTCGACCGGGGGGTACCGCAGGTTCGCCTGGACGCCCGCGGACGCCGAGTGCCGGGAGTGGTTCGCCGCCGCCGCGCGGGCCCGGGGGCTCCGCTACGAGGAGGACCGCAACGGCAACCAGTGGGCGTGGTGGGGCGACCCGGCGGCGGGTGACGCCGTGGTCACCGGGTCACACCTGGACTCGGTGCCGGACGGCGGGGCCTTCGACGGACCGCTCGGGGTGGTCTCCGCGTTCGCCGCGCTGGACGAGCTGCGCGCGCGGGGGGTGGCGCCGCGGCGCCCGCTCGGCGTGGTCAACTTCGTGGACGAGGAGGGCGCCAGGTTCGGGGTTGCCTGCGTCGGCTCCCGGCTGGCGGCGGGGGTGCTGAGCCCGGAACGCGCCCGGGAACTGCGGGACGGTGACGGCGTCACGTTGGCCCGGGTGCTGGAACGGGCGGGCCGCGACCCCGACGCGATCGGCCCGGACCCGGAGCGCCTGGCCCGGATCGGGGCTTTCGTCGAACTCCACATCGAGCAGGGCCGGCAGCTCGAGCAGACCCCGTACCCGGTGGCGGTGGCCGGGGCGATCTGGCCGCACGGCCGGTGGCGGTTCGACTTCGGCGGCACCGCCAACCACGCGGGCACCACGCGGCTCGAGGACCGCCGCGACCCCATGCTGACCTACGCCAACACGGTGCTCACGGCCAGGAAGAAGGCCCGCCTCGCGGAGGCGCTGGCGACCTTCGGCAAGGTCGAGGTGCGGCCCAACGGGGTCAACGCCATCGCGTCGCTGGTCAGCGGCTGGCTCGACGCGCGGGCCGCGGACGGGGCGGACTTGGAGGCGATGGTCGGGGAGATCGAGCGGGCGGCGGTCGAGCGCGGACAGCGGGACGGGGTGTCGGTGCGGGTGGTCAGGGAGTCGTTCTCCCCCGAGGTGGTGTTCCCGCACGCCCTGCGGGACCGGACCAACGAGCTGCTCGGCGGGGTGCCGACG
Organism: Wenjunlia vitaminophila DSM 41686; assembly: GCF_000380165.1. Taxonomy (GTDB): domain Bacteria; phylum Actinomycetota; class Actinomycetes; order Streptomycetales; family Streptomycetaceae; genus Wenjunlia; species Wenjunlia vitaminophila. The sequence continues at coordinate 26,316 of NZ_KB904688.1, read as the reverse complement.
CTGGCCACCGGGGCCGGCCACGACGCCGGTGTGCTCTCCGGAACGGTGCCCACCGCCATGCTGTTCGTCCGCAACCCCACGGGTGTGTCGCACGCGCCCGACGAGTCCGCGACCACCGCCGACTGCCTGGCCGGGGTGGGGGCGCTCGCCGACGTCCTTTCGGGGCTGGCATGCCGGTGACCAGCTACTGGGCCGAACACGCCTGGACCGGGAGCCCGCCGGGGCCCGAGGCCGCCCCGGGCGACGGCGCGGGGGGGACGGGGCCGGTGCGTTCCGGAGTCCTGGTGGAGACCGCCGACGGGCGCGTCACCGCCGTCCGCTCCGGCGTCCCCCAGCCACCGCCGGGGGCCGTGGTGCTGCGCGGTCTCACCGTGCCCGGCCTGGCCAACGCGCACAGCCACGCCTTCCACCGGGCGCTGCGCGGCACCTCCCAGCGCCGCGACCCGCGGGCCACCGCGCCGGGCTCGTTCTGGACCTGGCGGGAGACGATGTACGCGGTGGCGGACCGGCTCACCCCGGACACGTACCTCCCGCTGGCCCGCGCGGTCTACGCGGAGATGGCGCTGGCCGGGATCACCGCCGTCGGCGAGTTCCACTACCTGCACCACGCCCCGGGCGGCGCGCGGTACGCCGACCCCAACGCCATGGGGGAGGCGCTGCTCCAGGCCGCGGCGGAGGCCGGCATCCGGATCACCCTGCTGGACACCTGCTACCTGTCGTCGGGGTTCGGCGAGCCGCCCACCGAGCCCCAACGGCGGTTCAGCGACGGGGACGCGGACGCCTGGGCGGGCCGGGTGGACGCCCTGGCCAGGGCGGCGCGGGGCCGGGAGCACGTGCGGGTGGGCGCCGCGGTGCACTCCGTCCGGGCGGTCCCGGAGGACCAGCTCGACACCGTCGCCGACTGGGCACGGACCCACGGCGCCCCGCTCCACGTCCACCTGTCCGAACAGACCGCGGAGAACGAGGCGTGCCTCGCCGCGCACGGCCGCACCCCCACCCGGCTCCTGCACGACCACGGCGTCCTCGGACCCCGCAGCACCGCCGTGCACGCCACCCACCTCACCGAGGAGGACACCGCCCTGCTCGGCGGCGGTGGCACCGGGGTGTGCCTGTGCCCGACCACCGAGCGGGACCTCGCCGACGGCATCGGCCCGGCGACGGCGCTGGCCGCGGTCGGCAGCCCGCTCAGCCTGGGCAGCGACAGCCACGCGGTGATCGACATGTTCGAGGAGGCCAGGGCGGTGGAGTTGGACGAGCGGCTGCGCACCCGGGCCAGGGGCCACTTCACCGCGGCGCAGCTCCTGTGGGCCGCCACCGGGGCCGGGCACGCCGCGCTCGGCTGGCCGGACGCGGGACGCATCGCCCCCGGCGCGCACGCCGACCTGGTCACGATCGCCCTGGACAGCGTGCGCACCGCCGGCCCACCCGCCCGGTGGGGCGTGGAGACTGCGGTGTTCGCCGCCACCGCGGCCGATGTGCGGCACGTGGTGGTCGGTGGGCGCCAGATCGTCGCCGACGGCCAGCACCGACACGTGGGGGACGTGCCGGGCGCGCTCGCCGAGGCCATCACCGACCTGCATCCCTGACCGCCCTGAGAGGTTCCGTGGCCACCGCGATCACCGACATCGGCACCCTGCTCACCTGCGACCCGTCGCTCGGCGAGGGACCCGGCGGCGTGCTGAGGGACGCCGCCGTGGTCATCGACGGCGGCCGGGTCGCCTGGGTGGGGAGCACGGCCGCCGTGCCCGCCGCCGACGACGCGTACAGCGCCCGGGGGCGCGCCCTGCTCCCCGGCTTCGTGGACTCCCACGCACACCTGGTGTTCGCCGGGGACCGCACCGCGGAGTTCCAGGCCCGGATGTCCGGTCGTCGGTACTCCGCCGGGGGCATCCGCACCACGGTGGCGGCCACCCGGGAAGCCACCGACGAGGCCCTGGAGGCCAACGTCGCACGCTTCGTCGGAGAGGCGCTGCGCCAGGGCACCACCACCATCGAGACCAAGTCCGGCTACGGGCTCACCGTGCCCGACGAGGCGCGGGCGCTGCGGATCGCGGCCCGGCACACCCCGGAGGTCACCTACCTGGGGGCGCACGTCGTCGCCCCGGAGTACGCCGACGACCCCGACGGTTACGTGGAGCTGGTCACCGGGCCCATGCTGGACGCCTGCGCGCCGCACGCCCGCTGGGTCGACGCGTTCTGCGAGCGGGGGGCGTTCGACGCCGACCAGGCCAGGGCGGTGCTCACCGCCGGCGCCGCCCGCGGGCTCGTCCCCCGGGTGCACGCCAACCAACTGGGGCCCGGCCCCGGGGTGCGGCTCGCGGTGGAGCTCGGGGCCGCCTCCGCCGACCACTGCACCCACCTGAGCGGCGCCGACGTGGACGCCCTGGCCGGGGGTGACACCGTCGCCACCCTGCTGCCCGGGGTGGAGTTCTCCACCCGCTCCCCGTACCCCGACGCCCGTCGGCTGCTGGACGCGGGCGTCACCGTGGCGCTGGCCAGCGACTGCAACCCCGGTTCGAGCTTCACCAGTTCGATGCCGTTCTGTGTGGCGCTCGCGGTGCGGGAGATGGGCATGACGCCGGACGAGGCGGTGGTCGCCGCGACCAGGGGCGGGGCCCTGGCGCTGCGCCGCCCCGACGTGGGCAGGATCGCCCCGGGGAGCCGCGCCGACCTGGTGCTGCTCGACGCCCCGAGCCACGTCCACCTCGCCTACCGGCCGGGTGTCCCGCTGGTCGCCGCAGTCTGGCGGGGAGGCGTGGTGGTCCACCCGGCGGGGGAGTGACCCACGCCGGGTGGACGGCCACGTCGGACCCCGGCTCAGTCCTCGACCAGCAGCCCGGAGCGCAGCCGGGTCAGGGTGCGGGACAGCAGCCGGGACACGTGCATCTGGGAGATGCCCAGTTCCTCGCCTATCTCGGACTGGGTCATGTTGCCCACGAACCGCAGGGACAGGATTCTGCGGTCCCGAGCCGGCAGGTCGGCGATCAGCGGTTTCAACGACTCCCGGAACTCCACGCCTTCGATGTCGTGGTCCTCGTAGCCGATGCGGTCGGCGAGGGCGCCCTCGGAGTCGTCGTCCTCCGGCTGGGCGTCCAGCGAGCTGGCGGTGTAGGCGTTGCTGGCCGCCATGCCCTCGAGGACCTCCTCCTCGGGGAGGTCGAGCCGCTGGGAGAGCTCGGCCACGGTGGGGGCCCGGTCCAGTTCCTGCGCGAGGTCGTCGCCGGCCTTCGCCAGGTCGAGACGGAGTTCCTGGAGCCTCCTCGGCACCCGGACCGACCAACTCGTGTCTCTGAAGAACCGCTTGATCTCACCCACGATGGTGGGCATCGCAAAGGTGGGGAACTCCACGCCTCGGTCGATCTCGAACCGGTCGATCGCCTTGATCAGACCGATGGTGCCGACCTGGATGATGTCCTCCATGGGTTCGCTGCGGGAGCGGAACCTGGATGCGGCGAACTTCACCAGGGCGAGGTTCAGCTCCACCAGCGTGTTACGGACGTATTGGTACTCATGGGTGCCCTCCTGCAGCGTCTGCATGCGCCGGAAGAGGGTTTTGGACAGGGCTCGCGCGTCCAGCGGCCCCACCTCGTCGAACGGGGGGATTTCGGAGAGCTCGGGAATCATGTCCTGGTCGAGGGCCGGGACCCGGCTCCGCTCCTCGTCGGAGGCGGTCGACGACGCGGGCCGCTGTGGTGTCGCTGAGCGGGGGCCGTCGAGCTGGGGTGCCATGGTGCTCCTCCTCGATACCGGCAGCCTGGCTGCCGTGCGTCTGGTGGTCTTCCGGGTGGTGCGGCGCCTCCTGGGGGTCGGTGTTCGTCCTTCGTCCTTCTTCCACACCTACCGCTTGTTCGCGGCGGAGTGCAAGACGAACGGGGCTCGAGGGGAACGTGTGTTCGATTGGTGTCGGTGTCGCCGGGACGCCGATGAGGCGTAGGGTTCCACGGTGTGGACGCGCCAGTGCGGCGTGTGGACGTACCCGGTGGGAGGTCAGGCATGGACGGCGGAGTCCCAGGCACGGCCAGGCGTGGCCGGCTGCGCGTGGCCGTGCGGATGCACGGTGCGAGCGCGGTGGTGACCCCCTCGGGCGAGCTCGACCACCACACGGCGGACCTGCTGCGCGAGCAGCTCGAGGGCTGTGTCGCCCAGGGGCGGTCCCGGCTGGTGGTGGACTGCTCCGCCCTGGAGTTCTGCGACTCCACGGGCCTGAACGTGTTCCTCGGCGCCAGGACCAAGGCCGAGGCCGCCGGCGGCGGCGTGCACCTGGCCGGGATGCTCCCCCCGGTCGCCCGGGTCTTCGAGATCACCGGCGCGGACGCGGTGTTCACCGTGCACCGTGCGCTGGACGAGGCGCTGACGGAGTGAGCCGGGGCCCGGCCGGGCACCGGACCGCGGGAGCGGTGGTGCCGGTCGCCCCCAGCACGACGCTCCCGCCGACGGACCCCGCCCTTCCCACCCGCCCCGGCCACCCGCGCCGGCAACCGGGCGACACAGCCGGTGGTCCGGAACGGGGACATGAAGGTTTTAACAGACGGGGTCGGGCAGGAGACTTCTCGACATGTCGGACGTCGGTGAGGTGAATCGCTGATGGGCAGCTCCCGGCCGGTCACACCGGACGACCGCGGTGCGTCCGGTCCGGGCGACACGGCGGCCCCCCTGGTCGCCCCGGTGCGCAGGGTGCTGCTCGCCGGCTGCGACGGCGTGGTCGCCCGGGCCCGCGACGTCACCCGCGAGGCGCTGTACGACTGGGGGTGGCTGCCCGCGCGGACCCCACAGGCCCGCGCCCGAGCCGAGGACGCGTTGCTGGTCGTCTCCGAACTGGTCACCAACGCCTGCCTGCACGCGGGGGGCGCCCAGGAGCTCCGGCTGCGCGGCCGACCGGGGCTGCTGCGGCTGGAGGTGACGGACACCAGCCCCGCCCCGCCCACGCCGAGGACACCGCACCAGGGGAGCCGGCCCGGCGGTCACGGCATGTACATCGTGCAGCGCCTCTGTTCCCGGTGGGGCACGGTCCACCACCCCGAGGGACACGGCAAGACGGTCTGGGCGGAGATCACCGGGGCCTGAGCCCGGCCCGGGGGCGCACGGACCCCCCTCCGCGGGCGCGCGCCGAGGCGCCGACGGTACGCGGCGGCGCGCGGTCACCGGTGCCGTGCCTCCCGACGAGGGCCCGCGGGGCACGGGCCTGCGGGACGGCCCACTTCCCCGGCGCGTACCAGGACTATCCTCGGCACATGACCCGAGTACTGCTCGCCGAGGACGACGCGTCCATCTCGGAGCCGCTCGCCCGTGCCCTGCGCCGGGAGGGCTACGAGGTCGAGGTGCGCGAGGACGGCCCCACGGCCCTGGACTTCGGCCTCCAGGGCGGAGTGGACCTGCTCGTGCTCGACCTGGGGCTGCCCGGCATGGACGGCCTCGAGGTGTGCCGCAGGCTCCGCTCGGAGGGGCAGGCGTTCCCGGTGCTGGTACTCACCGCGCGGGCCGACGAGGTGGACACCGTGGTGGGCCTGGACGCCGGCGCCGACGACTACGTCACCAAACCGTTCCGCCTCGCCGAGCTGCTCGCCCGGGTCCGCGCCCTGCTGCGCCGGGGCACCGCGGACGTCCAGCCGCCACCGTCCACCCACGGGGTGCGGATCGACGTGGAGTCGCACCGCGCCTGGATCGGCGACGAGGAGCTCCAGCTCACCGCCAAGGAGTTCGACCTGCTGCGGGTGCTGGTGCGGGACGCCGGGCGGGTGGTGACCCGGGACCAGCTCATGCGCGAGGTCTGGGACACCACCTGGTGGTCCTCGACCAAGACGCTGGACATGCACATCTCCTGGCTGCGGAAGAAGCTCGGCGACGACGCGGCCAACCCGCGGTACATCTCCACCGTGCGCGGGGTGGGCTTCCGGTTCGAGAAGAGCTGACCCGGCCCCGATGCGCCGCCGACTGATCAACTCCACGCTGGCCGTGGTCCTCGTGGTGATCTCGGTCTTCGGGCTCTCCCTGGTCCTGGTCGAGGTCAAGACGATCGAGAGCAGTGCCCAGGACGGCGTGGAGTCCGAGGCGGTCCAACTCATCAGCGTCGTGGAGAACCGCATCGCGGCGGGCGAGGAGGTGGCGCCGGAGTCGCTGCGGCGGCAGATCGACCCGGACCGGTACGCCAAGATCGAGGTCCCCGGGCAGCCGGCGATCGAGTTGGGCAGCCGCCCCGAGGGCCGGAGGATCAGCGCGGAGCGTTCCGGCCCCGGTGGTGAGAGGGTCACCGTCCAGCAGTCGTACGCCGTGGTCCGCGACGAGATCGGTCGGACCCTGCTGGCCATCCTCGGCGTCGCCCTGCTGGCCGTGCTCGCCGCCGTGCTGCTGGCCATACGCCAGGCACGTCGGGTGGCCTCCCCGCTGATCGACCTCGCCGAGACCGCGGAACGGCTCGGCTCCGGGGACCCCCGGCCGCGACACCGCAGGTACGGGGTGCCGGAGCTGGACCGGGTGGCCGACGTGCTGGACAGCAGCGCGGAACGGATCGCCAGGATGCTCACCGCCGAACGACGCCTCGCCGCCGACGCCTCCCACCAGCTCAGGACCCCGTTGACGGCGCTGTCCATGCGCCTCGAGGAGATCATCGCCACCGACGACCCCGAGACGGTGAAGGAGGAGGCGGCCATCGCGCTGGGCCAGGTGGAGCGGCTGACCGACGTGGTGCAGCGGCTGCTGACCAACTCCCGGGACCCGAAGAAGGGCTCGGCGGTCGCCTTCGACCTGGACGAGGTGGTCAAGCAGCAGGTGGAGGAGTGGCGGCCGGCCTACCGCGGGGAGAACCGCACGATCAGTTGCTCGGGGGCCCGCGGCCTGCGGGCGGTGGGCACCCCCGGCGCGGTCGCCCAGGTGCTGGCCACGCTGATCGAGAACTCGCTGACCCACGGGGACGGCGAAGTGGACCTGCACACCAGGGTCACCGGCAACCAGGTGGTCGTCGAGGTCACGGACCAGGGCGCGGGGGTGCCCGCCGACCTCGGCTCCCGCGTCTTCGAGCGCACCGTGAGCGGCCGGAACTCCACCGGGCTCGGCCTCGCCGTCGCCCGTGACCTGGCCGAGGCCGACGGCGGCCGGCTCGAGCTGCTCCAACAGCGGCCCCCGGTGTTCGCGCTCTTCCTCAGCCGCCAGACGGACCCGTCCTGACTCCCGCCCCCTGCCGGTGGTCGCCGCCCCGTCGGCGGCAACGGAGCGGTGACCACGGGGGCGGTGCGGTCAGCCGCGGGCGCTGATCCGCTCCCGGCGCCGCGGGTCGTTCCAGTACCCACCCTCACCCTGGAGCGCGTCCCCGGCCGGCACCCGGCGGAACACCCAGGTGCGGTACGACCAGAACCGGAACAGCGTCCCCAGGCCCAGACCGACCACGTACTTGGCGATGTTGTCGGAGAGCGCCGAGGTGAAGTCGAAACCGTAGTGGGAGAGCGCGAGCACCCCGTTCTCGATCACCAGGCCGATGCCGCTGAACAGCAGGAAGAGGGAGAACTCGCGGGTCTGCTGAGACTTGTCGCAGGTGCGGTACGTCCAGTAACGGTTCCCGAGGTAGTTGGCGCAGATCGCGACGGAGGTGGCGATGACTCCCGAGCGGACCGTCTGGAGGTCCAACCTGTGCAGGCAGAGGTTGAACACGACGAAGTTCACCACCGCGCCGACCGCGCCGACCGCGCCGAACTTCATGACCTCGTTGCCGATGAGCCTCAGTCGCTCGTACAGCCCGCGCATTGCCTTCATCGTCGCGTCGAACCCCGCTCCTTCGGCTGCCGGTGGGCCTTCATGCTAGTAGGGCTGTTCCGGGACCACCCCCGGACGGCGGCCGAACGGGGCGCCCGGCCGGCCCCGGCCACCGCGGGAGGGCCCATTACCCTGGGGGGCGTGAACTTCCCGGTAGTCGGTGTGGTCGGTGGCGGACAGCTCGCCCGGATGACCCATGAGGCGGGCATCCCGCTAGGTATCCAGTTCAGGCTCCTCAGTGACACCGCCCAGGACTCGGCGGCCCAGGTGGTGTCGCAGGTCACGGTCGGTGACTACCGCGACCTGGCGACGCTGCGGCGCTTCGCCGCGGGCTGTGACGTGGTCACCTTCGACCACGAGCACGTGCCGACCGAGCACCTGCGTGCGCTCCAGGCCGACGGTGTGGTGGTCCGACCGGGCCCGGACGCCCTGGTGCACGCCCAGGACAAGGCGGTGATGCGGGCGAAGCTGGACGAGATCGGCGTGCCCAGCCCCCGGCACCGGATCGTGTCCGACCCGGCCGACGTGGCCGCGTTCGCCGCCGAGCACCCCTCGGGCAGCGGCTGGCCGGTGGTGCTGAAGACCGTGCGCGGCGGCTACGACGGCAAGGGCGTGTGGGTCGTCCACGACCAGCAGGAGGCCGAGGCCCCGTTCCGTGCCGGCGTCCCGGTCCTCGCCGAGGAGAAGGTGGACTTCGTCCGCGAGCTGGCCGCCAACGTGGTCCGCTCCCCCCACGGCCAGGCCGTGGCCTACCCGGTGGTGGAGTCGATCCAGGTGGACGGCGTGTGCAACGAGGTGATCGCGCCCGCCCCCGGCCTGACCGACGAGCTGGCGGGGCAGGCCCAGCGGACCGCCCTGACCATAGCCAAGGAGCTCCAGGTCACCGGCCACCTCGCCGTGGAGCTGTTCCAGACCACCGACGGCCGGATCCTCGTCAACGAACTGGCGATGCGGCCGCACAACAGCGGCCACTGGACCCAGGACGGTGCGATCACCTCCCAGTTCGCCAACCACCTGCGGGCGGTGCTTGACCTGCCGCTCGGCGACCCCAGGCCCCGGGCACGGTGGACCGTGATGGCGAACGTGCTCGGCGGCGACTACCCGGACATGTACCAGGGCTACCTGCACTGCATGGCCAGGGACCCCGCGCTGCGCATCCACATGTACGGCAAGGACGTGAAGCCCGGGCGCAAGGTCGGCCACGTCACCACCTACGGCGACGACCTGGACGAGGTACGGGCCCGGGCCCGGCACGCCGCCGACTACCTCAGAGGAACGATCAGCGAATGACCCAGCCGCCCACCGACCTCCAGGGCCCCGGGGCCACCGACCACGACGCGGGGACCGTGCCCGTGGTGGGCATCGTCATGGGCTCGGACTCCGACTGGCCGGTCCTGAAGGACGCGGCCAAGGCGGTCACCGAGTTCGAGGTGCCGTGCGAGGTGGACGTGGTGTCCGCCCACCGGATGCCGCACGAGATGATCGCCTACGGGGAGAGCGCCGCGGGACGCGGCCTCAAAGTGATCATTGCCGGGGCCGGTGGTGCCGCCCACCTGCCCGGGATGCTCGCCTCGGTCACCCCCCTGCCGGTCATCGGCGTCCCGGTCCCGCTGCGGCACCTGGACGGCCTGGACTCGCTGCTGTCCATCGTCCAGATGCCCGCCGGAGTGCCCGTCGCCACCGTGTCGGTGGGCGGGGCCCGCAACGCCGGGCTCCTCGCGGTGCGCATCCTCGCCGCGCACGATCCCGAGCTCCAGGAGCGGATGCGACGCTTCCAGGACGACCTCAACGCCCAGGCCACGGAGAAGGGCCGACGGCTGCGGAAGAAGGTCGAGGGTTCGGCCGCCTTCGGTTTCGGGGAGTAGAGACCAGACGCCGACAGGTGAGCGACCACGAAGGAGCGTGCGATGGGCGAGGCGGCCGAGACGACCGGGCAGACGGGGACGACGACCGGAACCACCGGGAAGGACGCCGCAGCGCCCGGCGCAACGGAGCACCTGGCCAGGGCCAGGGCGCTGCTCGCCGACCACCCGGTCGTGGACGGCCACAACGACCTGCCGTGGGCGCTGCGCCAGGCCGGCCTCGACCACCTGACGTCGGACCAGGCCAACCTGGTCGCGGGGCTCCCGGACTTCCACACCGACCTGGCGCGGCTCGACGCGGGCGGGGTGGGCGGACAGTTCTGGTCGGTGTACGTCCCGCCGTCGCTGGACGGCGACAACGCGGTGACCGCCACCCTGGAACAGATCGACCTGGTGCACCGCCTGGTGCGGCGCCACCCGGAACGGCTGAGGCTGGCGCTGACCGCTGACGACCTCCAGGCGGCGCGGGCCGCTGGGCAGGTCGGGTCGTTGCTCGGCGCCGAGGGCGGCCACTCCATCAACTGTTCGCTGGGCACCCTGCGCGCCCTGTACGCACTGGGGGTGCGCTACCTCACGCTCACCCACAACCACAACGTGCCCTGGGCGGACTCGGCGACCGACGAGCCCGCCGTGGGGGGCCTGAGCCCGTTCGGGGAACGGGTGGTGGCGGAGATGAACCGGCTCGGGATGCTGGTGGACCTCTCCCACACGGCGGCGGACACCATGCGCGGCGCCCTGGCGGTGGCCGAGGCGCCGGTGCTGTTCTCGCACTCCTCGGCCCGCGCGGTCTGCGACCACCCGCGCAACGTCCCGGACGACGTGCTGGAGCGGCTTCCCGGGAACGGCGGCGTGTGCATGGTGACGTTCGTGCCGAAGTTCGTCTCCCAGGCGGTCGCGGACTGGACCCTCCAGGCCCAGGAACACCTGGCCCACAAGGGCGTGGACCCGCGGGACCCCGAAGCGATGATCCAGGCCCTGGACGGGTACGAACGTGACCGGCCGCGGCCGGTGGCCACCATCGCGGACGTCGCCGACCACTGTGACCACGTACGGGAGGCCGCCGGGATCGACCACATCGGGCTCGGCGGGGACTACGACGGCGTGGACCGCCAACCGATCGGGCTCGAGGACGTCGCCGGCTATCCGCGGCTCGTCGCCGCACTGCTCGACCGCGGCTGGTCCCCGGCCGACCTGGCCAAGCTCACCTGGGGCAACGCGGTCAGGGTGCTGCGCGACGCACAGGACGCGGCCCGGGAGCTCGGCACCCGCAGGCCGCCGCAGACCGCCCGGATGGAGGAGTGCGACGGCCCCGGTCCGCAGGAGTGAGCCCGCCCGCCGGCACGGGCGCGCCCGTGCCGGCGGGTCCGGGAAAAGGACTCAGGCGTTGGGGCGGCCCAGGGCGCGGTACGTCCACCCGGCGGCTCGCCAGCGGTCCGGGTCCAGGGCGTTGCGGCCGTCCACCACCCGCTGCTCGGCGACCAGCTTGCCGAACGCCACCGGGTCGATCTCCCGGAACTCCGGCCACTCGGTGAGGTGCAGCACCACGTGCGCGCCCTCGGCGGCCTCCTCGGCGGACTCCGCGTAGTTCAGCCCCGGGTACATCTTGCGGGCGTTGTCCAGGGCCTTCGGGTCGTAAACGGTGACCTGGCCGCCCTGTAGCTGGATCTGCGCGGCCACGTTCAGCGCCGGTGAGTCCCGGATGTCGTCGGACTCGGGCTTGAACGCCGCGCCGAGAACGGTGATCCTGCGGCCGAGGAACCCGCCGCCGCACTGCTCGCGGGCGAGGTCAACCATCCGGGAACGGCGCCGCATGTTGATCGCGTCCACCTCCCGCAGGAAGGTGAGCGCCTGGTCGGCGCCGAGTTCGCCGGCCCTGGCCATGAACGCCCGGATGTCCTTCGGCAGACAGCCGCCGCCGAAACCCAGGCCGGCCCCGAGGAACCGCCGTCCGATCCGCTCGTCGTACCCCAGGGACTCGCTCAGTTTGACCACGTCGGCGCCGGCGGCCTCGCACACCTCGGCCATGGCGTTGATGAACGAGATCTTGGTGGAGAGGAAGGCGTTGGCGCTCACCTTCACCAGCTCGGCCGTGGCGTAGTCGGTCACCACCACGGGGCTGCCGGCCTCGATGGTCGCGGCGTACACCTCACGCAGCCGGGCCTCGGCCGCGGCGGACGTGACCCCGAAGACCAGCCGGTCGGGGTGCAGGGTGTCCTGGACGGCGAACCCCTCGCGGAGGAACTCCGGGTTCCAGGCGAGCTCGGCGTCCGTGCCGGCCGGGGCGAGCTCGGCGATCCGGGTCGCCAGCCGGGCGGCCGTGCCCACTGGCACCGTGGACTTGCCGACGACCAGCGTGGGGCGCCGCAGGTGGGGCGCGAGCGCCTCCACGGCGGCGTCCACGTACCTGAGGTCGGCGGCGAACTCGCCCTTCTTCTGGGGGGTGCCCACACACACGAAGTGGACGTCGCCGAACTCCCCGACCTCGGCGTAGTCGGTGGTGAACCGCAGCCGGCCGGTGTCCAGGTGCCTGGTGAGGAGCTCGGCGAGGCCGGGCTCGTAGAACGGCACCCGCCCCGCGGCCAGCGAGGCCACCTTCTCGGCGTCCACGTCGAGCCCCAGGACCTCGTAGCCCAGCTCGGCCATCCCGGCGGCGTGGGTGGCGCCGAGGTAGCCCGTGCCGATGACCGTGACCTTGAGACTCATGTCCCACCGGCTCCCTGTCGAAGTGCCCTGCCCGAAACACCGCTGCCCCGGTGCCCCGCCGACGGTGGTGATCGAAACGCCGGCACGACACGGTGCTGGATCAAGTGATCGTAGCGGCCCGGTGGCACTGTCGTGTACGTCACGTGGTCCGGCCGTGAGCGCGGGGCCTACGATACCTGTACTGAACGGTAGTTAACAAAGCGCCCCACCCCCGCCGGGCTCGCCCCGCCAGCGCACGCACCGGGACACCACACCGCCGGGCTCGGGCGTGCGCAACAACGGCACCGGCGAAAGAACGCGAGAGGTGAGGCCCCGTGGGGAGCTACGGAAACACAGACTTCGACTTGTTCCGGACCACCGAGGAGCACGAACTGCTCCGTGAGTCGGTGCGCGGCCTCGCCGAAGCGAAGATCGCCCCCCTCGCCGCCGCGGTCGACGAGGAGGCCCGCTTCCCCCAGGAGGCGCTGGACGCCCTGGTCGCCGCCGACCTGCACGCGATCCACGTCCCCGAGGAGTACGGCGGTGCCGGCGCCGACGCCCTGGCCACCGTGATCGTGATCGAGGAGGTGGCCCGGGCCTGCGCGTCCTCCTCGCTGATCCCCGCGGTCAACAAGCTCGGCTCCCTGCCGCTGATCCTGTCCGGGTCCGAAGAGCTCAAGCGCCGCTACCTGCCGCCGCTGGCCAAGGGGGACGTGCTGTTCTCCTACTGCCTGTCCGAGCCCGACGCGGGGTCGGACGCCGCGGGGATGAAGACCCGGGCGGTGCGGGACGGCGACCACTACGTCCTCAACGGCGTGAAGCGCTGGATCACCAACGCGGGGCACAGCGAGTACTACACGGTGATGGCGGTGACCGACCCGGACAAGCGTTCAAAGGGCATCAGCGCCTTCGTGGTGGAGAAGTCCGACGAGGGCGTGTCGTTCGGCGCGCCGGAGAAGAAACTGGGCGTCAAGGGGTCGCCGACCCGGGAGGTCTACCTGGACAACGTCCGCATCCCGGCCGACCGCATGATCGGCGAGGAGGGCACCGGCTTCGCCATCGCGATGCGCACCCTGGACCACACCCGGATCACCATCGCCGCCCAGGCCCTGGGGATCGCCCAGGGGGCGCTGGACTACGCCAAGGGCTACGTGGCCGAACGCAAGCAGTTCGGCCGGCCGATCGGTGACTTCCAGGGCGTCCAGTTCATGCTGGCCGACATGGCGATGAAGCTGGAGGCCGCCCGCCAGTTGACCTACGCCGCGGCGGCCAGGTCAGAACGGGGCGACGGCGACCTGACCTTCTTCGGCGCCGCCGCCAAGTGCTACGCCTCTGACGCCGCGATGGAGATCACCACCGACGCGGTGCAGCTCCTCGGCGGGTACGGGTACACCCGGGACTACCCGGTGGAGCGGATGATGCGTGACGCCAAGATCACGCAGATCTACGAAGGCACGAACCAGGTTCAGCGGATCGTGATGGCCAGGAACCTGCCGTAGCATGGTTTTTGCAGGTCAGAGGCGGTTTCCAGCACATGCGACGACAGCCCCCGGCAACTCGCCGGGGGCTGTCGTCGCATGGGGACCAGGCGACCTCTGACGCCTCTGCGGGATCGTCGGGGGCACCCGCGCCGGGCGTCAGCATGGTTGCGACGGCCGCTCGGCCGCGCTGCTCGGCGCCCTCACAGGTGTCGTGGCAGTGCTCCCGGAGCACGTCCGTGCTGCTGTGGCCCATCCAGTCCGCCACGTGGTCCTTCGGGGACGCCGGCATACAGCAGGCCTGACCGCAGCCACAACGTCGTGCGGTAGACGCTCAGAGTCGCGGTGTGCCTGGCACCGTCCGAATGCTCGGAGACGATAACGGAAGAGATACCGTCGGCCGCCTTCACGGCAGCCACTTCCCCCTACCGAAAAGGTGTGCGCGCGTATCGAGATGTACGGTGGCCGGGCCACATCCTCGCAGGTACTCCCGTATGTGGGAGCGACCGCTGCGGAGGTCAAGGAACTGCAAGGAATTGTCGTGACCGTAGACCAGGCTGGGAAGACTGGCCGACCCGCCACCGTTTCCGAACTCCGCGGTGACGGTTCCGGTGACTCTGTGCCGCAGCCGGCCAGGACGGACAGCGACGGGAAGTAGGACCCTTCCCGTGGCGCTGAGCCGCAGCCGGTCAGCGCGGAGCGTGAACCGAACCGTGTTGTCGTAGAGAACTGCTTGCCGTTCAAGTCGACCATTGATCGTTCGCGTGATCACGGCCTCGCTGAGGTTATGGCGTTGCAGAATGGCCCGGATGTACTCGGGGGTCTGGAGAAGTCCCGGAACTAGTGCGGGCTGAAACAACCGCAGCATCGACATCTGGGCTTCCAGGGCCTCGGCGGCCTGCTGGCCTTGTGGACCCTATCCGCTTGAGCAGACGCCATGCTGTCGATTCTGTCGCTGACGCGCGTGCGGGTGCACTTCGCCTTGACCTGGTCCGAGACGCCGATCGCGGTCAGGGCGCGCTCTGCGTCCGTCGCGCTGGGCGCCGGCTTCACATTCTCGATCTTGGACAGCTTGGACGGAGACATGAGGGCGCTGCGGGCCACCGCCTCGGCTTCTTTGCCGGATGCCACTCGCAGCGCCCGCAGCGCGGCTCCAAGCTGTGCCCTGTTCACGCCCCGTACTTGGCCCACCATTCGGTGAACGGTTCCGCGTGCGCGAGTGCTGTGGTACGGAATCTGGCGAACTCAGCCGTCCGTTCCGGCCCCAGTACTTCTGAGCCGAGGTACTTCCCGGCCTCGTCGTAGTTCATCACGGCCACGGACTCGAAGTCGAAGAACCAGAAGTCCGGGACGTTCTCCAGTGGGTTGGGCTTGTCGGTGGTGTCGAGGATGAAGAACTCCTCGCCCCCGGTCATGTTCTTCCGGTAGCCCCACCCCAGCTCGAAGCGAAGATATTCCGTGAGTGGGCGCGACAGAATGTGCACCCGGTGGATCCGCTTCCCCTGTCCAGTGTGTGAGCGGAGTTCTTCCACCCAGCCTGCGTTGTAGTCGTCCGGCTGCGGCTCCCCGGCCAGGAAGGCGTGATAGGCGTCGACATTTCCGGACCTGCTGTAGTCGTCCAGAGTCTCCAGGCGGAACGCCTCACGCTTGAACGAGTCGAATAGGTCGCCGAGGGTTTTAGATGAGGTTGTCACGAATGGCCTTCTGGATCAGTTCCATCGGGATTTCGACCAGGGTTTCTTGAGCGGGGATCTGAAGCCCGTGGTCTGTCGGCGTCTCACCGCTGACGCACCGCGTTGCACGCAACCGTGGAACTGGTCGAGCCGCCGGGGGCGACGATCTGCCGGTTGGCCTCTCCGGTCCAGCGGGAACGGCGGGATCAGGTTCTGGGTGCTCGGCCGCGGGAGGTCAACCGTCGTGGCATCGCCCGGGGGCGCGACCGTGGTGAACGGAGATGCACCAGCCCCGTTCACACGGGAGGTCAGTCGCGCCCGGCGGGCGGTACCCGGGAGGTGTGGCCGCGGAGGCATGGCGGGCCGAGGGAGGCCGGGCGGTCAGTTGCCCGAGACCGTGACCTTCTCGTCGTTGTTGAGCTGCTCCACCAGCTTCTTGACCTTGGCCTCGTCCCACAGCAGGTTGCTGCCGTTGCTGCCGGCCAGCGGGATGTTCATCGACTTCCCGTCGCCGCCGGTGACGCCCTTCATCGCCCAGAACATCTCGGCCAGGTCCGTCAGGCCCATGTCCTTGTCCACGATCAGCGAGTCGAGACCGGCGCCGGCCACCGGGTAGAAGCTGAACGGGTTGAGGATGGTGGTCGGCTTGGCGGCCTGGTCGGCGAGGGCGGCCAGGAACTTCTGCTGGTTCTTGGTGCGGTCCAGGTCGCTGCCGGGCAGCGCGTACCGGGTGCGGACGAAGGCCAGGGCCTCCTCCCCGTTCAGGGTCTGCTTGCCCTTCTTGAAGTCGGCACCGGACTTGGAGTCCTTGATGTCCCGGGGGATGTCCATCTCCACCCCACCGACCGCGTCCACCACGTCGGCGAAGCCGTCGAACCCGATCTCGGCGTAGTGGTCGATGCGCAGTCCCGTCTCCGCCTCGATGGTGCGCACCAGCAGCTCCGGGCCGTCCTCGGCGTAGGCGGCGTTCAGTTTCACCTTCCGGCCCTGGCCGGGGTAGAGCTTGCCGCTCTCCGAACCGCGGAAACTGGGGATCTCCACCTCGGAGTCGCGGGGCAGCGAGATCATCGTGTTCCCGTTGTCACCGACGTGCAGGATCATCACCGAGTCGGTGCGCTTGCCGTCGGCCGAGCCGGTGTGCAGCCGCTTCTTGTCCTCCGCGGACATCCCCTCCCGGCTGTCCGATCCCACGATGAGGTAGTTGGTGCCGTCGCCGCCCTTGGGCCGCTCGATCACCTTGGACAGGTCCACGTCCCGGTGGAGCTTGGAGTCCGCCCAGAAGTAGGTGGCGATGGTGGTGATGATCAGTGCGCCGACCAGCCCGAGGGACGTCCACAGGACCCGACGGGGCCAGCGGCGCCGCCCGTCACCCGCGGGCCGGTTGGTCACCGGCCCGCCGGGGGCACCGCCGGGTCCCGGGGGGCGCCCACCGGGACCGGACGACTGGTGCGGGACGCCCCCGGCGGCTGCGGCCCGGCGGGGTGACAACGAAGGCGGGAGTGGGGGCTCGGCCGGCGGCTGCTGCGGCGGCTGAGGGGGGTAGCCGCCCTGGCGCTGCACGTGCCCCATGACGCGCGTCGGCTCGGATTCGCCGCGGCGCCGATCGTCGTTGCTGAAACCGTCCGGCCACTCATTCATGGCCCCGAGTGTGCACGGTCGCGCGGCTCGAACACCAAGGACCTCGCGTTCTGTAGCAGACTTGATGCGAGTCCGTATCGGTCTGCATCCCCACGGGGGCCGGCGGGGGACCCCGGGCCGGGGCCGAGCCGGGTCAGGACGGCGTGCGCAGCCGCGCCGTGGCCAGTGCCGCCCGCAGCGCGTCCGGATCGGTGAGGAACCGGTCCGGGGCCATGGTCACCCGCCAGTGCGGGCCGGGGCCCAGGGTCTGGAGCGTCCCGGGCACGCCGACGAAGGTGCCCGGGCCGCAGGGCCGGGTGCCCGGCACCAGCCACTGGGCGGCGGTGCCCAGCGGGACCAGCCAGTACCAGGCGCGTTGCCGGTCGTCGTCGATCACTGCGCCACTGCGCGCCCCCAGCCAGTCGAGGACGTCGCGGGCGGTCCCCGCGGGTACCTTCACCGCGTCCCACCACTCGCCCGCCGGCTGGAGGTGTATCCCCAGGCCGAACGGCGGCGTCCAGGGCAACGGCGTCTGTTTCAGCGGTGTCCTGCGGGTGGTCCGCGGCGTCCGAGAAGCGGTCCGCGGCGTCCTGGTCGGCGTTGTCCCCGCCTGAGGGCGGGACGGGTTGGTGGTCACGGCGGCTCCCAGTTCCGGGCGGATCAGACCGCGCGAAACCCGGCCCGGTGCTCGGTGAGGCACACCTGGCCGGGAGATCCGCCCTAGGCAGGAAGGTAGGCCGAGGGCGTGGGCCAGTGCTTCCTGATTGCTCGAGATTTCTTCCGTGACCACGGGGACTTCCCGGAGCGGGGCAGGGCCGTCGGGGGTGGGCCCGACGGGGTTCCCTCGGGGGCCGGTGGGTCCTCGTGGGCGGGGCCGGTCCGCGTGCCGGTCAGCCGCTGCTGACGGCCCTCCTCGCGCGGGCTATCAGCCGGTGTGCCTGCCGACCGTACACGGCGGCCTCGTCCAGCGTCTCCCAGATCCTGTGGTAGAGCGCGACGTCCTCCGAGGCGTCGAGCCACACCTCGGCGTGCCAGGTCTCCGCGATCACCAGCCGGTCGTCGTGTATCCAGAAGTCGTCGCCGGTGGCGATCCGCACCGGGACGCCGAGCGGGATGATCCCCAGCGACACGGTGTCAAGGCCGGCCACCGTCACCAACTGGTCCAGTTGCTCGGCCAACACGTCGGGAGGGCAGATCAGCACGGTCAGCGCCGCCTCCCACACCAGCACCCGGTACTGCTTGCCTGGCGTGTGCAGGTTGTCCTGGCGGCGTAGCCGTGCGTGCACGCCCTGTTCCACATCGCGGCTGTTTCCGTGCAACTCCGCATAGCGGGTCAGGACATGTCGGGCATAATCCTCCGTCTGGAAGATTCCGGGTATGACTGAACCGGTGAAGCCGCGAAAGGTGCTGGTCCGTTCGTGCTGGAGGCCGATCGCCTCCTGGACCGAGCGGTGCCCCGCGGCGAGTTGCCGCCGCCAACTGCGGTAACTGGTCTCCAGGCCGCGCAGGCGGCCTTTCAGTTCGGCGGCGGCTTCGGGCTGGGCGCAGGCCTGCGCCCATGCTTCGACGTCGGCGAGAGTAGCGGTCTGCTTGCCGTTCTCCAGTTTGGATACCTTCGAAGGCGGCCAGCCGAGACGACCGGCGAAATCCCGGCCGTTGAGCCCGGCCTCGGTGCGCAGCTCTCGCAGTCGCGCACCGAGCACCACACGGGCTCGCTGGAAATCGGTGCTCACCCCGGGGAAAATACCCGCGCTTTGAACTCCTCGTTGCGAATGGCGTGATGCCAGGCCGCATCCCGTGCCTGGCACGCCCGCACGACCTGCTTGGGCTCCTCTATCAGCTCGACGCCGAGGATGTGGTCATCGTCGTCGAAATGGAACTTGATGAGTATGCGCGAGTCGAACAACCAGAAGTCGAAATCCGGCAGTCCCAACCTGCGTGCATGGGACCGGTACATGTTGCGGATGTCCTCTCCTGCGGCGATGTTGAACTGGGCGCTGTGTAGGAGGTAGAGCTGCCCCTTGGTCGGTGGGGTGTCCACGAGTCGCACGCGTTCGAATCTCTTGCCCTGGGCGGTCTGCTTCCGTCTCGACGCGTACCAGGGGTCGCTCAGGTCCCGGGTGGCGTCCTCCCCGCGAAGAAAACGCCGGTACTCCTCGCTCTGCCGGTCAGAGGCGTAGCCCCGTCGGGTCTCGAGCCGCCAGGCGGTGTGCTGGAAATCCTCGAAGAGGTGCTCCACGCTGTCGAAGCTGAGCAGTTCGGGCACGTTCACTCCTTCGGTGCGAAGCGGGTCAGCAACTCGCGTGGGACGACGATGAGTGTTTCCCCCTCGGTGTAACCGTGCATCTGCGCACGGTCCCTCGGATCGGTGATCTCTTCCCCCTGGACGAGAATCTCGCCGGTATCGAGGTCCTCGAACAGGGCAGGGCAGCCGGTTTTGTCCGAGGTGGTGCCGATCATCCGGATTCTCCTGGCCATGATCGCCCCTTCAGTGCGCTGGTCCGGTTACTGAGCTGCTGCGCACCGTAGCGACGTGGTGGCAGGCGCAGAAGGGTACGATCTACTCGTCACATACCCGGTCCGAGCGGGGCTTTCACGGCATTCTCCAGAGCGCCTCCCTTTCTCGCCCGGGTCGGGCCCTAGGCTCTGTTGGTCATGGACACCACTGCGCAAACCCCTGCCGACCTGCTGCGCGTCGCTCTCGCGGGTGACGCCGCACGGCCGTTGGTCACCTTCTACGACGACGCCACAGGAGAACGGGTTGAGTTGTCCGTGACGACGTTCGACAACTGGGTGGCCAAGACCGCCAACCTGCTCCAGGACGACCTGGGCGCCGAGCCGGGCGACCGGGCGGTCCTGCTGCTCCCGGCGCACTGGCAGACCGCGGTCTGGATCATGGCCTGCCTGACCGTCGGCGTCGTGGCGGCCCCCGGAGGCGACCCCGGCTCCGCGGACCTGGTGGTCGCGGGCCCGGACCAGCTCCCCGCCGCCCGCGCTTGCCGGGGGGAGCGGGTGGCGCTGTCGCTGCGGCCCCTGGGCGGGCGGTTCCCCCAGGTCCCCGAGGGCTTCGTGGACTACGCCGCGGAGGTCCCCGGGCAGGCCGACCGCTTCAGTCCCCACGTTCCGGTGGGCCCGGAAGCGCCCGCGCTGGAGCTCCCCGGTCTGCGGCTGACCGCGGGCGAGGTGGTGGCCCGGGCCCTCGACGGGGCCGAGGAACTCGGTCTGGAACGCGGCGGACGACTGCTGACCGGACTGCCGATGGACTCCTGGCCGGGCCTGTCCGCGGGGTTGCTCGCCCCACTGGCCGTCGATGCCTCCGTGGTGCTCTGCCGTAACCTGGACCGGCTGGACCCCGACGGGCTGCGCCGCCGCCGCGAGGAGGAGCGGGTGACCGTTCCCGCCGAGGCGTGACCGGGGGCGATCCGACGGCGGTGGACAACCGGACCCGGACCACCGCCCGGGAGCGCGGTGGTCCGGGTGCGCGGTTCACCGGGCCCCGCCCGTCGGCGGTCCGGTGAACGTGACCCCACGTGCTCGACGGGCCGCACCGGGCGACGTGTCGTCCCCGCTCGCAGAGAAGTGCGGGAGACGAGGCAACCCCGAGCGGGGTTCAGTGGTCTGCACAGATGTTCTGGCCCTCTTGTCGGCCCGAATCCGGTAGCACCTGCCCGCAACTGACCTCCCAGGGGGATGAGCGCAGACGTGAGCAACTCAGCGGACACCCCCGGGGCCCACCCCGGGCAGGGGGGCTCCGAGAACGGGGAGGGGCCCGGGGGCCGGGGTGCGCCGGAGGGACAGGAGGCACCCGAGGCGGAGGAGATACCCCGGGGCGGGGAGTCGCCCGAGGACGGGGAAGCGCCGGGCCGAGCCACTGAAGGAACCCCCGCCGACGCCCCCGACGACCCGGAGACCTCGGCAGGGACGCCTCCCGACGGCGGGGACGACTCCGAGCAGGACGCCGGCCCGGAGACGGCCCCGGCCCCGCGCCGCCGCAGCAGGAGGCGAAAGGTGCTCAAGGCCCTGGCGATCGGCACCGCGGTGCTGCTGGTGGCCACGGCCGGCACGGCCTACGCGCTCTACCGCAAACTGAACGCCAACATCCGCACCGACGAGGCCACCGCGCAGATCCTGCACGAGTACGAAAGCGAACGCCCGCGCCGGGTGGAGCACCAGAACGCCCAGAACATCCTGCTGATCGGCTCCGACGACCGCAGCGGGAGCAACGCCCGGTACGGCGGTGACGAGGGTTCGCAGCGCTCGGACACCACCATCCTGCTGCACCTCGCCGAGGACCGCCGCGGGGCGACGGCGATGTCCATCCCGCGGGACCTGATGGTGCAGATCCCGGCGTGCGCCACCCCGGACGGAGGCGAGACCAGGTCCCAGTTCGCGCAGTTCAACTGGGCGTTCCAGTTCGGCGGGGCGGCCTGCACGATCCGCACCGTGGAGAACATGACCGGGATCCGGATCGACCACCACCTGATCATGGACTTCACCGGGTTCAAGAAGATGGTGGACGCGGTGGACGGTGTGGAGATCTGTCTTCCGGAGGCGGTGCGGGACGACGCGGCGAAGCTGGACCTGCCCGCTGGTCGGCAGACCGTGAGGGGGGAGGACGCACTCGCCTACGTCCGGGCCCGCAAGAGCATCGGCAACGGCAGCGACACCCAGCGCATGGACCGCCAGCAGCAGTTCCTCGCCTCCCTGGTGCGGAAGGTGAAGAGCGGTGGGGTGTTGCTCAACCCCACCAAGCTGTACTCCGTGCTCGACGCGGCCACCTCCTCGCTCATCGCCGACGAGGGCCTCGACTCGCTGGGCGAGCTGTACAAACTGGCTCGCGGCCTGGAGCGGACGCCCACGCAGGACGTGGTGTTCCTGACCGTTCCCCGCGAGCCCTACGTGGTGGACCCCAACCGCGACCAGTTGGTGCAGCCGGAGGCCAGCGCGCTGTTCACCGCGCTGCGTGAGGACCGGCCGATCCAGGTGAACGAGGACGACGACGGGACCGGGACCCCCACCGGCACCGAGACGGTGGACGCGGAGGCGACCGGGACCCCAGGGATGAGCGAGACGAGCGGGGACAAGGAGACAACAGCCGCCCCGGAGACGACCGGGTCCACCCCGCCGCCGGGAACACCGGGGGGTGTGGCCAGCGGGCAACCGGACGCGGAGGAGGGTGACGACGCCGCGTCGCCGAGCTCGTCCGCGGCGACCCCGGACCCCTCGGCCTCGGCTTCCTCGTCCGCGTCGGGGTCACCGCCGGCGTCAACCGAGGAACCCGCGTTCCGGGGCACCACGGCGGACCGTGACATCTGTGGTGAAGGATGAGTACCGGGGCGTGCCGCCGCGCCACTCCTTTCCCCGCGTGCAGGGGAGTGGAAAGTGTCACCGGCGTGCCAGGCCCGCGGACAGGGCGGCTAGGGTGAGCCATCCGGCCTGGTCCGGGCCGGGCGAAGTACGTCCCTATACCAGATCCGATCAAGCGTCCTGGGGAGGCGCAGCGTGGCAGTGACGGAGGGCACAGGCGACCGTGGACGCGCAAGGCCGTAGGCACAGCGGATCGGGGGACCGGCAGTGGTCCGGTGACGCCGACCCGGCCGACCAGTGGGTGTTCGATCCCAGTACCGGTAGTTACCAGCTCCGCCCGGACGCTGAGGTGCCGCTCCGAGGTGGGGGCACCCCTCCCGGTCACCACAGACGGTCCGCCGCCCCGGCGGACGCCCCCGACGCCCCGGGCGACGGGGGCGACGGGGGGGACGGGTCGGAGCACCGGTCGGTGTCCGACAGCCCGTCCACTGGGGGGCGGGCCGCCGCCCGCAGGGCCGCGGGCCGCGCCGCCGGGCAGGACGCCGGCCGGCCCGGCGGTACCCGACGGGCCTCGGCGCGCGGCGGTGACCGTTCGGGTGGCGGTCGTTCGGGGGGTGGCGGTTCCGGAGGAGGACGTTCCGGAGGTGGTCGGGCTGCCGGTCGGGGCGGTCCCGGCAGGCGCCGTCCCAAGTCGGTCAAACGGCGGGTGGTGCACTGGACGGCCGGCACGCTGGGTTTCGTGCTCGTGGCCGGCTGCGCCGGCGGCTACTTCATCTACCAGCACTTCAACGGCAACATCGACTCCTACGACGCCGACCTGGGCGACGACCGGCCGTCCGCCGGCGCCGAGGGCGCCATGAACATCCTGCTGATCGGCACCGACACCCGGGAGGGCCAGGACGGTAAGTACGGCGACACGGGCAGCCCCGGCCACGCCGACACCACGTTCCTCTTCCACGTCGCCAAGGACCGCACCAACGCCACCGCGTTGAGCATTCCTCGGGACCTGATGGTGGAGATCCCGGAGTGCAAGACCGAGGACAAGAAGCGGATCATCCCCGGCTCCCCGCGCGCGATGTTCAACACCAGCCTGGGACAGAACGAGCGCGGCCCGGACTGCACCTGGAAGACCGTGGAGAAGCTCACCGGGATTCGCATCGACCACTTCATGATGGTCGACTTCAACGCGGTGAAGACGATGTCCAACGCGGTCGGCGGCGTCGAGGTGTGCCTGGAGAAGAACATCAACGACCCCGACTCACACCTGAACCTGAGCAGGGGCCGCCACGTGGTCAAGGGCGAGCAGGCACTGGCCTTCGTCCGCACCCGGCACTCGGTCGGCCAGGGCGGGGACCTGACCAGGATTCCGTTGCAGCAGCAGTTCCTCAGCTCGATGATCCGCAAGATCAAGGGCAACGGCACCCTGACCAGCCCCACCAAGCTGTGGAACCTGGCCGACGCGGCGACCAACTCCCTGACCGTGGACAGCGGGATAGCGAGCATCAGGAAGCTCAGCGGACTGGCCAAGGACCTGGGCAAGGTGGACACCAAGCACATCACCTTCGCGACCGTCCCGGTGGCGGACGACCCGCTGGACAAGAACCGCCTGGTGCTCAAGGAGCGTGATGCCAAGCAGGTGTTCGCGATGGTGAGGGCGGACCAGTCGCTGACCGACGTGAAGGGGAAGAACAAGAAGAAGCCGACGCCGAAGGAGACGAGCAAGGCGGCGCCCGCCGACGTGCGGGTGCGGGTGGTCAACGGCAGCGGTGTCATGGGTGCCGCTCAGGAGACCGTCAACTGGCTGCAGAACGAGCAAGGGGTGATCCGGTCGAGCAACGGCCTCAACGCCCCGGCCGATGTGGCCAAAACCACACTGGAGTACGCCCGCAACAGGGGTGACCAGGCCCGTGCCCTTGCGGAGATGATGGGCCTGCCGCCCACCGCACTGAAGATGACGAACAAGGACGCCGCGCCCCTGGAGGAGATGGTTCTCACCCTGGGCAAGGACTTCGAGGGAGCGGGTATCCCGCTGACGGCCCCCACCACCGCCCCCTCGGACCTGCAACGCGTCAACGCGGACCAGCAGGTCTGCGCCAAGTGAGAAGCAGCGGCGCGGTGCTCGGGCGCGGCGCGGCTGTCCCACCGCGTCACCGCGCGGTGACCCGTACCACGCGCCTGGAGGAGGCCGTCGCATGCACGAGGGTGCACGGACCACACGTCCGACCGCCGACACCGGATCCGCCCACGACGGTGGCTCCGGTGGCGGTGGCGGCCACAGGAGGGGCAGCAACCGTAAGCGGAAGAAGAGCGGGAGCGGAGGGGTCCGTGTGCTGAAGGCAGGTGTGCTCTCCCTCAGCGCGATCATCCTGATCAGCACCGGATCGGGCTGGCTCTACCTGGAGCACCTCAACGGGAACATCCGCAAGGGCGAGCGGAGCAGCGGCGACAGCGCGGTGAAGAAGACCAAGCCCAACGCCCACGGCCAGACACCGCTCAACATCCTGCTGCTCGGCTCGGACAGCAGGAAGAGCAAGGCGAACGTGGCGCTCGGCGGCAGCAAGAAGGACGCGGACCGCCCCCCGCTGGCGGACGTGCAGATGCTGCTGCACCTGTCCGCGGACCGCAAGAGCGCCGCCCTGGTCAGCATCCCCCGGGACACCCGGGTGGACATACCCCGGTGCGAGGACCCCAAGACCGGTGAGGTCTTCGAGGCCACCAACGCCACCATCAACAACACCCTGGCCCGGGGCGGCCCGGGGTGCACCCTGGCCACCTGGCAGAACCTCACCGACACCTACATCGACCACTGGATGATGATCGACTTCTCCGGGGTGGTGTCGATGGCCGACGCGGTCGGTGGCGTCGAGGTGTGCGTCAACCAGAACATCTGGGACCGCAACCTGCAGACCGGCCGGGGCGGCTCGGGCCTGAAGCTCGAGGCCGGTGAACAGAAGGTCAAGGGCGAGAAGGCCCTCCAGTGGCTGCGCACCCGGTACGCGTTCGGCAGTGACATCAACCGCACCCGGGCCCAGCGCATGTACCTGAACTCCATGGTCCGCGAGCTGAAGTCACAGAACGTCTTCACCGACACCGGTCGGCTGATGGGCCTGGCCGAGACCGCGACCGACGCCCTGACGGTGGACGAGGGCCTGGGCTCGGTCCCCGCCCTGTACGACCTGGGGATGGAGTTCAAGAGCATTCCGTCCAGCCGGATCACCTCGACCACGCTGCCCACGGTGGCGGACCCGTTGGACCCCGACGCCCACCTGATACCCGCCCCGGGCGACGCGGAGCAGGTCTTCTCCATGATCCGCAACGACATCCCGTTCGACGGCAAGGGCAAGGTGAAGACCAAGAAGAAGCCCGAGAAGGCCGGTCCGCCCGCGGCACCGAGCGACACCATCCCGGTCACCGTGATCAACGGCACCGGCGTCAACGGCAAGCCAGCAGTGGGCAAGCGTGCGAGCGGCCTGGCCGAGACGTTGGTCGCGGCGGGCTTCACCCAGGCGGAGGCCGGAAGCGAGCCGCTGCCACGGGAGGAGACCCGGATCGAGTACCCCGCGGCCGAGGGGGACCAGGGCAGGTCGAACGCCCAGGCCGTGGCGAAGGCACTGAAGATCCCCGTCGGCCAGGTCAAGGTGTCCTCCGAGGTCACCGAGATCACCCTGGTGGTGGGCGGGGACTGGCCTGAGGGCACCGACTACAGCGTCACCATCCCCAAGGAGAACAAGAAGGTCCCGAAGAGCGCCAACCCGCTCAAGGGCGATGAGAAGGGATGCATGGACGTCTACGAGCCGTACCGCTGGTGACCGGCACCGCACCCGCCCGCCGGCCGACCGGGCCCCGGGCCCGCCCCCCGGTCGGGGGCACCGGGGCACCGTGGGGCCGTCGCTGACGGGTGACGGGCCCTAGGTGTGTTGTTCGGGCAGGTTGGTGACGCGGGTGGCTGGTGGG
>NZ_KB904687.1 GCF_000380165.1 Wenjunlia vitaminophila DSM 41686 | reverse complement strand
GTACGCCCAGTACGAGGACGACCCTCCGCCTTGCGATCGCACGCACCAGACGCCGCGACCCCCGCCCTCCGGGCGGACGACGCTACTTATCAGACAGGCCCTAGGCGGCGTTGTGGAGCGCCGGTCAGCCCCGCCGGCAACCGGCCGTCAGTGACGGAACGCCAGTCGCAGGAGCCCGGTGTCCGCGTCGGCGGTCAGCAGCACCTGCTCCAGGTCCCGCACCGTGACGGCGGGGGTCAGCGGCCCGGTGGCGGCCCTCGGCCCCACCCCTACGACCCGCATGCCCGCCGCGTGGGCCGCCGCGATGCCGGCCGGGGCGTCCTCGAAGACCACGCACTCCTGCGGGCTGAAACCGAGCTCGGCGGCGCCCTTGAGGAAGCCCTCCGGGTGGGGCTTGCTCGCGCTGACCGACTCCGCGGTGACCAGGACGTCGGGCAGCGGGAGTCCGCTGGCGCTCATCCGGGTCCGCATCAGCGGCACGTTGGCCGAGGTGACCAGCGCGTGGGGCAACCCGTTCAGGGCGGCGAGGAGGGCTGCCGCGCCCGGCACCGGGACCACTCCTTCGGTGTCGTTGGTCTCCTGGACCAGCATCTCGGCGTTGTCCGCGAGGTTCTCCTCCATGGAGCGCTCGGGCAGCAGGAGGGCCATCGACTCGTGGCCCTGGCGCCCGTGCACCACACCGAGCACGACCTCCGGGTCGAGTCCGACCCCGACGGCCCAGCGGCGCCAGCACCGCTCCACCACGGCGTCGGAGTTGACGAGCGTGCCGTCCATGTCCAGGAGAACGGCGCGGGCGGTCAGCTCGGTCATCTGGAACTCCTTGCGCGGAAGAGCGGTTGGTTCCGCGCCTCAGTGCCCTCCGGGGCTCCCACTGCCAGGTGGCGAGGCTCCCGGGGTGGTCGGGGCGAGGCGCGGAACCAAGTTTGTTCCTGCGCTATACAAAGTAGCACCGCCGGACCCGAACGAACCAGGGGCCCGGGCGCGCGAGAACGGTGCCCGGCCGGTGGGGGCGTTCACCGGCCGGGCACGGGGGGCACGGGGGAGGGCCGTCCCCCGCCGAACCGGAGGACGATGGGAACGGGCTGGCCGACCGTCAGGCGGAGGTCTCGGACTCCAGGGCGCGGCGGGTGTTAGGGCCGTAGACGCCGCTGGGGTCCCCGCTGACGTCACGGCTGCGCTGGTAGTCGCGGACGGCCCGGGTGACGGCTTCGTCGTAGACGCCGTCCTCGTCACCGAGCACGTAGACGAACGGTATCTGCTTGAGGCGCTGCTGGAGTTCCAGCACGCCAGAACCGCTGTCCCCCTGCCGCAGCACGGGTGAGCCGGCCGAGGGGCTCTGCGGTCCCTCGCTGCCGCCGCTGCTCCCCCCGTCGCTTCCCCCGTCCGGGTCGCCGCTCTCGGAGGGGCTGGCGCTGGGGGCGGGGCGTTCGGTGAGGTCGCCCTCGGCCCGGGTGGGTTCGTTGGAGGCCTTGGCCCGCTTGCTGCGTTCGGACGTGGGGCTGCCGCTGGCCGACGACGGGGCCGAGGACGCCGAGGGCGAGCGGCCCGACGAGGAGGCCGAGGGCGACGCGGGACCGGAAGCGGTGTCCGGTTCCGTGGTGCCGGGCGCGGCTCCGCTGGGCACGGGCAGGGCGCCCTCGTCGCCCTGCCCGGTCCCGTCGGAGCCGCTGGCGAACGCCACGATCCCCAGGCTCAGTGCGGCGGCCACCACCACGACCGCGGCCACCTTGCGCTTGTCCGTGTGCCTGCGGCCGGAGCCGCGCCCCCGCGGGCGGCCGGCGGCGCGGACCGCGGGCACCGGTGTGGTCGGGTCGGTCGACGGCTCGTCCTCGAACAGCTCCACGTCCTCGGCCTTGGGCCCGCCGGTGTGCGCGTGCCGGCCGCTGGGCGCGGGCGCGGGCGCCGGGCCGGGGGAGGGGAAGGCCCCGTCGCCCGGCTGGTCGAGGAACTGGTCGCGCCTGGGCGGCGGGCCGGGGCGGGGGTGCCCGGCCGGGGCGTCCGCCGGGTCGTCGGGGGAGGCAGCGGGGTCGTGGGAGGCGAGGTAGGGCCGCACCCGTGTGGGGCGGAAGGCGTCGAACGCCGCCGCAACCGCCTCCTCGGCCGTGCGCGGCGCGCAGTCGCACATCATCAGACCGTCAGCACCAACGCCTGCCCCACACACCGAGCACTGTTCTGCCGCCACCGGTGGTCCCCTTCTCGTGGAATGTTCCCGCGGAGCGTCTGTCCGCGGTGCGGCGAGTTCGCGTGCGCGGGCGCTACCGGCCCGCGAGCGAAAGTCCGTTCCGCTCGATCGGCCACCGATTATGCAGAAACGCATCGCCGTCCCGCAGGTGGTTCCTCGGGCTCTGCCCCGTTTCGGCACCTCGAGTCCACGAGATCATCCCATGGAGGTTTCGTCGTTGCCGTAAGTGGTACCCGTGGCCGGCATCCCTCCGCGCGCCGGGGAGGACCAGTCAGGAGACCGAGGAGTCAGGCCATGGCGCAGCACACGGCGCCGCGGGCCGCCGCGGACGTTCCCGGGCCACCCGGTGCGGGGCCGTCCGGTGCCACCGGGCTCTCCGGGACGGACCTGGGCGGCCCTCCGGGCCGGAGGGGGTGGGCGACCCGCGGAGCCGGTCCGCGCGGCGGCGGCCGTGGCCGTGGCGGTGGGAACGATGGAGACGGCGGCTCAGGTGGGAACGGTGGGAACGGCGGGTCGGAGGACGAACCCGCGGACGACGTGTTCGGCGACGGACGGGCGTCCCGTTCGAAGGGGATCTGGGTTCCCCTCACCGCGCTGCTGCTCGGCCTGTTGCTCGCGGCCCTGGACCAGACCATCGTCTCCACGGCGCTGCCGACCATCGTCAGTGACCTCGGTGGCCTTGACCACCTGTCCTGGGTGGTCACCGCCTACCTGCTCGCGGCGACCGCCGCCACCCCGCTGTGGGGGAAGCTCGGGGACATGTACGGCAGGAAGCTGCTGTTCCAGGGCTCGATCGTCATCTTCCTGATCGGTTCCGCGCTGTGCGGCCAGTCCCAGAACATGGGCGAGCTGATCGCCTTCCGGGCCCTGCAGGGGCTGGGCGGCGGGGGCCTGATCGTGCTGTCCATGGCCATCGTCGGAGACCTGGTGGCGCCGCGGGACCGAGGCCGCTACCAGGGCGTGTTCGGTGCCGTCTTCGGGTTCACCAGCGTGTTGGGCCCGCTGCTCGGCGGGCTTTTCGTGGACCACCTGAGCTGGCGTTGGGTGTTCTACATCAACCTGCCCGTCGGCGTGGTCGCCCTGGCCGTCATCGCCGCGGCGCTGCACGTTCCGGTCCGCCGTTCCGAACACCAGATCGACTACCTGGGCACTGTGTTGATCGCCTCCGTCGCCACCAGCCTGGTCCTCATGGCCTCACTCGGTGGGGTGACCTGGCCCTGGGCGTCCTGGCGGATCGTCGCGCTCGCCGTCCTCGGCGCGCTGTTGCTGGTGGGCTTCGTCCTGGTGGAACGTCGGGCCGCGGAGCCGGTGATCCCCCTGGGACTGTTCCGCAACCGGACGTTCAGCCTGTGCTCGGTGATCGGCTTCGTGGTCGGCTTCGCCATGTTCGGAGCCCTCACCTTCCTCCCGACCTTCCTGCAGGTGGTGCACGGCGTGTCGCCCACCATGTCCGGGGTGCGCATGCTGCCGATGGTCGGCGGCATCCTCATCGCCTCCATCGGCTCCGGGCAGGTCGTCAGCAGGACCGGCAGGTACCGGGAGTTCCCGCTGGCCGGCACGGCGGTCACCGCGGTCGGGCTGCTGTTGCTGAGCATGTTGGACGAGAACAGCGGCACGGCGGAGATGAGCGGGTACTTCTTCGTCCTCGGCTTCGGCCTCGGCCTGGTGATGCAGGTCCTGGTGCTGATCGTGCAGAACACCGTGGACTACCAGGACCTGGGCGTGGCCACCTCGGGGGCGACGTTCTTCCGCTCCATCGGCGCGTCGTTCGGGGTGTCGGTGTTCGGCACCATCTTCGCCAACCGGCTCGGCACCGAGCTGGGCAGGGCCCTGGCCGGCCGGACGCTGCCGCCGGGCTTCGCGTCCCGGGTGAGGGGCGACCCGAGGGCCGTCGCCGAGCTCCCCGCGGACGTGCGCGCGGCGGTGCTGCACGCCTACGCGGTCTCCATTTCCAGCGTCTTCTTCTGGGCGATGCCCATCGCCGCGTTCGCCTTCCTGGTGGCGTGGTTCCTGAAGCAGGAACCCCTGCGCGAGACGGTGCGCGCGCCGGAGCCGGGGGAGACCATCGGAACCAACCCGGTGGAACGCTCCTCGCTCGACGAGGTCGCCCGCGGCCTGTCCCTGCTCGGCACCCGCCAGGGGCGCCACGACCTCTACGTCAGGATCACCCACCTCGCCGGCCTCGACCTGCTTCCGGCAGCGGCCTGGCTGGTCCTGCGGATCAACCGTTACGGCGCCACGGACCCGGTCCTGCTCGCCGAGCACGCCAAGGTGTCGCTCGAGGTGCTCAGCGACGCCACGCGGCAGTTGGAGGAGCGGCACCTCGCGGACCGCGACGGCAACCAACTCGTGCTCACCGCCGCGGGCAGGGAGGTGGCCGACCGCCTGGTGCACGCCCGCCGGGAGGCGCTCGCGGAACTGCTCGGCGACTGGGACCCCGGCCGCTACCGGGACCTGTCCATGCTCCTGGACCGGCTCAGTCCGCAGCTCTGCGGGGACGACGCGGACCGCCCGCAGCCGCAGCACCTGCCGCACCCGCGGGACCGCTGACCGCCGGGGAGCGCCTGACCGCGGCGGCCACACCGCCGTCGGCGAGCGGTGCACGTGCAGGGGGACGTGCGCCTTGCCGCGGCCGGTTCACGTGCGTCGGCCGGGTGCCCGGCGCTGGGGCGCGGCTCAGTCGCCCTTCGCCGTGGCCTGCTGGACCACCTCGAACGACCACAGGGTGGACCCGGTCGCGGCCGGTCGCTGCCGGCCGTCGCCGCCGTGCGCACCGCCTGCCGGGGCGCCCCCGCCGCCGGACGGGCCCCCGCCGTGGGCCGGCCCCATCGCCTGGGACATCCACTTCTGGAAGTCCTCCTCGCTGCGCCAGCGGGTATACACCAGGTACGTGTCGGTTCCCTCGATCGGGCGAAGCAACTCGAAGTGCTCGAAGCCGTCGGAGTTCTCCACGGCGCCCGCGCGGGCGGCGAACCGCTGTTCCAGCGTCTCGCGCTGCTCGGCCGGCACCGTGAGTACGTTGATCTTCACCACACTCATGCGGACCATCTTGCCCTACCCCGGCCGTCAGCCAGCTAAGTATGGATGTGCGATTCTCATCCCTTGGGTCGTTTCGCGGCGCTGGTCAGGCGACGGCCGGGCGAGCCGCGTCCACCTCCGTGGGGCGCCCGCCGGGCCCCGGGCCCCGGGCCCCGGCCGGTGGGCCGGCGGGACGACCCAGCCGGTCCGAGTCGGCTGTCGTGGGCGCCGGAGCCGGTGGGTACGCGAGACACAAGGCGTGCCGCAAGGACGCACGCGGCGCCACGAGCGGAGAGAGGGAGAGCAGCGGCACATGACGAACGCAGGAGGACGCGGCCTGGGGGACCTGCGGGGTTCGCGCACCGTCATGACGCTGGCCGGCCTGTGGCTCGTCGCCCTGCTGCTGGCCGCGCGCCAGGCGGCCTCGGTACTGCGGCTGCCCCCGGACGAGCGGCTCACCGACCTGGAGACCTGGATCGGTCCCAACGGCGTCCTGCACTTCCGGGGCGGCCTGTACGACCACGACAAGTTCACCGGGACCCCGTTCTCCGGGCTGGTGCTCAAACCCCTGACCGGGGCGGCCGAGGACAGCCTCGGCGTGTTCTGGACGCTGGGGACGTTGCTGCTGGTGGTCGCCCTGGGACTGGTTGTGGCCAGGGCCCTGCCCGGGCCCATATCGTCGCGCACCGCGACCCTGGCGGCACCCGTGGTGGTCAGCGTGCTGGTGCTGTCGCTCCCGGTCCGCAACACCTTCGCCCTCGGGCAGATGAGCATCCTTCCGGTGCTGCTGGTGCTGGTCGGCTGCCTGCCCGCGACACCCCGCCGCCAGGCCGGGGCCCTGATCGGCCTCGCGGCTGCCCTGCAACCCGTGGTGCTGCTGTTCGCGGTGCTGCTGTGGCTGGTGGGGCGGCGCAGGGCCGCGCTCGTCGCCGGGGGGACCTTCCTGGGCTGCACCGCCCTGGCCTGGGCCGCGCTGCCCGGTGACTCGGCCACCTACTGGGTGCACCACGTGGCCGGAGCCGGGCTCGGCGCCCCGGCGGACGGTGTGTCCAACCAGTCCCTGCACGGGATGCTGCTGCGGATCGGACTGCAGGGGCCGGGCGAGTTGCTGCTGTTCGGCGTGGCAGCCGGTCTGGTCGCGGTGGTCGGGCTGCGCCGTGCTGCCTGGTGCGCCAAGGACGGACAGGTCCTCCTGGCCGCCGCGCTCACCGGGTGTGTCGCGGTGGCGGTGTCCCCGGTCGCCTGGCAGCACCAGCAGTTGTGGATCCTGCTCGCTGCGGTCGGCAGGGTCGGTCGGCACAAGTCGGACCGGCTGGTGTGGCCGGTGTTCGTGATCCTGGTGATGACGGCCGGCGGCGAGTGGCTGGTGCCGAACATATCCGCGCTCGGTGTCGTCTCGGAGAACGTGCCGTTGACCGCGGCACTCCTCGGGGCCTGCGTCGTTCCGTTCGTCAGCCGTCGTTCCGCGCTGTGGGACCGGCCGATCCCCACGGAGTTCGCGCCCGGCGTGGTGACGCGTTACCGGCGGATTCCGCTGGTGCCCGCGTGGCGGCGCCCGTTGCACCGGCCCAACCTGCTGCTCGAACTGCTGGTGATCCGCGTCGGCTACTGGGTGTACTCCTTCGTCCGCGGTTCCGTCCCGGACCAGCGCCACGTCGCGGAGGCGAACGGCCGGCAGGTGCTGGACATCGAGGGTGCGCTGTTCCTCGACGTCGAGCACTGGCTCAACCACCGGGTGGTGGAGTTGCCCTGGCTCGAGAGCAGCGTGAACTTCTTCTACTCAACGTTCCACTTCCTGGTGCCGTTGGTCCTGCTCGCGCTGTTGTACGTACGTCGGCCCACCATGTACCGGGCGGCCCGCTCCTCCCTCGGGTTCGCCACCCTGCTCGGCCTGATCGGGTTCTGGCTGTACCCGCTGGCACCCCCGAGGCTGATGCCCGGCCTGGGCTACATCGACACGGTGCACGGGACGGTGGACCTGTCCAAGCCCGAGTTCGGCGCCTTCACCAAGCTGTCCAACCAGTACGCGGCGATGCCGTCGCTGCACGTCGGCTGGGCGCTGTGGTGCGGCCTGATCATCATGGTGCTCTCCCCGTACCTGTGGCTGCGGGTGCTCGGCCTGATGTACCCGTTGATGACCACGTTCGTCATCGTCGGCACCGCCAACCACTACGTGCTCGACGCGGTCGGCGGGGTGGCCGTGGTGCTCTGCGGCCTCGGCCTGCTGTACGCGCTGACCGGCACCTCGCCGTTGACCAGGGAGAAGGCGGCCACTGCGGGGACCACACCGGTCCTGCCGCTGCCGCTGCCGCAGCCGGTGCGGGCGATGGACGAGAGCGTGCCCCGACCGGACGGCGGGTCGCAGCCGAGCGGGTCGCAGGCCAACGGGTCGCAGCCGAGCACGGCGCCCGAGGGCACGCCGCGCCGGGGCCAGCCGCAGGAACGGGAGTCGGACCAGCGCGCGTCGAACCGGGACCGCCCCGCGGGTGACGGACCCGCGGAGGACGACGGGGACGACGACGCCGAGGACGGGCCAGTCGCGGACGGGCCCGGCACCGGTGCCGGGACGGGCGGGGAACCGTCGGATGCCACGGCGACGCGGGCCAGGGTCGTCCGCCAGGGCACGGGGCGCCACGACGCCGCGGAGCCGTCCGCACCGGGCGCGACCGGTGAGCGGACCCGCGCGCACAGCTCGAAGCCCAGCTAGGGCGTTCCGCCTCCGGGCGCGGGCCGGTCCTGGTCCCCGCCCGTGCCCGGGGTGGCCGGCCGGAACCGCACCGGTGCGTCGAAGGCCGCGCGGCGGGTGGCCCGGCGCAGGGCGTGCAGCAGGGGCGGGCCGAGGGTGAAGGTGAGCACGGCGGTGAGCGCGGCCCGGGGCAGGTCCCAACCCAGCGACGTGGTCAGGCAGTAGGCCGCGAAGCGCACCAGGTTGTCGCCGACCGGGTCGCCGGGGTGGAACGACAGGGAACTGCTCATCCCGGCCAGGTAGGGCCAGCCCTGGAGGTTCATGACGGTGCCGTACAGCACCGAGGAGACCACCCCGTAGCCGGCGAGCAGCGCCAACTCCCCCCGTCCGCGCAGCGTGTGCGGCCCGGGGAGCAGGCCGGCGCCCATCGACACCCAGCCCATGCTGAGCATCTGGAACGGCATCCACGGGCCCACCCCGCCGGTGAGCAGCGCCGACGCGAACATCGACACGGCGCCGAGGACGAACCCGAAGCCCGGGCCGAGGACCCGCCCGGAGAGCACCATCAGGAAGAACATCGGCTCCAGGCCCGCGGTGCCGGCGCCCAGGGGACGCAGCGCGGCACCGACGGCCGAGAGCACCCCGAGCAGGGCGACCGCCTTGGCGTCCATGCCGCCGTCGGATATCTGCGCCACCACCACCCCGAGCAGCAGCGGGAGGAGCGCCGCGAACAGCCAGGGCGCGTCGGCGGAGTGGGCGAGGCTGGACTGGGGGTCGGCGAGCAGCGGCCAGCAGAACGCGGCCACCCCGACGGCGCTGACCAGCAGCAGGGCGACGACGGAACGCGCCCCGAGGCGCACCGGTCGCACCTGCCGCGCCCCGCGGGGCGCGGGGCCGCCCGTGCCGGGTTCCCGTTCCGGTGGGCGCGCCGCCGCCGGGCTCACGACGCCGCCCCCAGCGCGCGTTCCACCTGGTGCACGGTGAGCCACGGCTGGGGGTGCAGCACCTTGGCCACCTGGGGGGCGAACGCCGGGGACGAGGTGACCACGTCCGCGGTCGGGCCGTCGGCGACCACCTCGCCGTCGGCCAGGATCACCACCCGATCGGCGAGTTCCGCCGCCAGCTCCACGTCGTGGGTGGCCAGCACGGTGGTGTGGCCCTGCTCGGCGAGTTCGCGGACCACCGTCACTAGGCGGGCCTTGGCGGCGTAGTCCAGGCCGCGGGTGGGCTCGTCGAGCAGCAGCAGCGGGGGACGCGCGGTCAGCACCACCGCTAGCGCGAGGACCAGTCGTTGGCCTTCGGACAGGTCCCGGGGGTGGACGTCGTCGTCGATGCCGGGGAGCAGGCGCAGGACCAGGTCCCGGCAGGTGCCGGGGGCGGCCCCCGCATCGACGTCCGCGTTGGCGCACTCGCCGCGGACCGTGGTCGCGTAGAGCAGGTCGCGGGGGTCCTGGGGAACGAGGCCGACCCGGCGGGTCAGTTCGGTGGCCGGCGTCCGGTGCGGGACGACGCCACCGACGGTGACCCGGCCGGACGTGGGCTTGTGCAGCCCGACCAGGGTCCGGAGCAGGGTGGACTTGCCGGCGCCGTTGCGCCCCATCAGCGCCACGACCTCCCCGCGGGACAGGCCGAGGGTGACGCCGTCCAGGGCCGGCACGGTTCCCCGCAGGACCCCGAGGGAGGTCACGGTGGCCACCGGCTCGGCGACCGGCTCGGCCGCCTCGGCGGCCCGGCTCGCCGGGGGTTCCCCGACGAGCCGGGCGCGCAGCTCCGAGGCGCGGCGCCGGGCGTCGCGCACCGACAGCGGCAGGGGCGACCAGCCGGCGGCGCGGCCGAGGCCGACCACCGGGGGGTGGACCGGGGAGACGGCCATGACCTCGGCGGGGGACCCGATGACCGGGGGCCGGCCCCGGCCGGGCAGCAGCACCACGGTGTCGGCGTACTGCACGACCCGTTCCAGGCGGTGTTCGGCCAGCAGCACGGTGGTGCCCAGGTCGTGGACGAGGCGTTGCAGCACCGACAGGACCTCCTCGGCGGCGGCCGGGTCCAGCGCCGAGGTGGGTTCGTCCAGGACCAGGACCTTGGGGTGCGGGGTGAGCACCGACCCGATGGCGACGCGCTGTTGCTGGCCCCCGGAGAGGGTCGACAGCGGACGGTGGCGCAGGTCGGCGAGGCCCAGCAGGTCCAGGGTCTCCTCCACCCGGCGGCGCATGGTGTCCGGGGCGATGCCCAGCGACTCCATGCCGTAGGCGAGTTCGTCCTCCACCGTGTCGGTGACGAAGTGGGCCAGCGGGTCCTGCCCCACGGTGCCCACCAGGTCGGCCAGTTCCCGGGGCCGGTGGGTGCGGGTGTCCCGCCCGTCCACGGTGACCGTGCCGTGCAGGGTGCCGCCGGTGAAGTGGGGGACGAGCCCGCTGACGGCGCCCAACAGGGTGGACTTGCCCGCCCCGGAGGGGCCGACGAGCAGGCACAGCTCGCCCTCGGGCACGGTCAGGTCCACCCCGTCGAGGGCCGGGGTCCGGGCATCGGCGTAGACGACGGAGACCTGGTTGAAGTGGATCACGGGCGGTGGCCCTTCTCGGAGTCGTTCCCGGGGACGGGGTGACGGGTGGCCCGGCGGGCGCCCCGGTCGGGGTCGCCGTGGGGGCGCGGGGCCCGCGCGGGCGCGGGTGCCGCCACCGCGGGGACCAGGCCGAGCAGCACGAACGCGGCCGGGAGCAGGGGCAGGGAGGGCGCGGTGACCGGGACGGTCTGCGGGTGCAGGGCGTCCGGCTGGTGCCGTCCTGCCCAGATCAGCAGCCCCGCCACGGCCAGTCCCGACCCGGAGACCAGCCACTCCCTGACGCCCCACGGGTCGGGCCGGTACCGGGTGCGGACCGCCCGCCGCCCGCCGAGCGCGAGTCCGGCGGTCGCCGCGGCGAGCCCCACGGCGAGCACCGGCAGCCCGAACAGGTCCCGCTGGTCGGCGAGGAGCCCGTAGGTGCCGAGGCACACCCCGAGCAGGCCCCCCAGGACGAGGACGGAGGTGGTGTGCCGCACCGCGGCCGGCACCGGAGCGGCCCGCCCGTATCCGCGGGTGTCCATGGCGGCGGCCAGCGCCAGGGAGCGTTCCAGGGCGCCCTCGAGCACCGGCAGGGCGACCTGGAGCACCGAGCGCGCGCCCCGGTCGTTGCGTCCGCGCAGCCGCCGGGCGGTGCGCAGCCGCTGCACGTCGGCGACCAGGTGGGGCGCGAACGTCATCGCCACCACCACCGCCACCCCGGCCTCGTAGAGGGCGCCCGGCAGTGAGCGCAGCAGCCGCGCCGGGTTCGCCAGGGAGTTCGCCGAGCCGACGCAGATCAGCAGCACGGCCAGCTTCAGCCCCTCGTAGAGGGCGAAGAGCAGGCCCTCGGCGGCCACCGGACCACCGATGCGCACCCCCTGGGCCCATTCGGGCAGCGGCACCTCGGGGAGGGTGAACAGCACGGTGACGCTGGGCAGTGGGGAACCCAGCAGCGTCGCGAAGACCAGCCGGATGGCCAGGACCAGCGCCCCGAACCGCACGTACGCGGCGAACGAGAACGCCCAGGGCGCGTCGGTCCTGCGGACGGCGACGACGTACCCGGCGACCGCGAGCAGCAGGAGCAGCAGCAGCGGGTTGGTGGTGCGGGACGCGGCGGCGGCGAGCCCGAGGGCCCACAACCACCACGCCCCCGCGTGCAGGGCGGGCCGCCTGGCCATCAGGACCGGCGACGGCGGCTCTGCCACACCGCGGCCGAGCCCAGGGCGACCACCACCGCCAGACCGACCCAGAGCCCCACGCTCAGGCCGTCCGAGTCGTCCGTCCCGTCGAGCGCCTCCGACGAGGCGGACGCGGCCGGGTCCCGGCCCGACACGGTCTCCCCGCAGCCCGACTTCGGGTAGCCGGCGATGGCGCACAGCAGCAGGTGGGAGTCGTAGCGCAGCGGCCCGGCGACCGCGGCGAGGGCGTCGGCCGACGTGGCGTTCCGGCCGACCACGGCGCACGCGGTGCGCTGGGGTGGCGGCTGCCGGCCGTCCGGGGCGTCGCCCGCGGTGCCGAAGTCGATGACCAGCGCCACCCGCTTGCGGCCGGACACGGCCGGGGTGTCGGCGCAGATCGCGTTGAAGTTCGCGGCCCCCCGGGGCGTCTTGGCCTCACTGGCGCGGTCCTCGCTGATCGCGAACCGCCAGCCGTCCACGGACCCGTCGTCGGGCCGCGCCGATCCGGGTCCCTGCTGGGCGTAGGTCCAGCCGTCCCCGTCCGCGTGCCAGAACGACCAGTACCGGTACCCGGTGGCGTGCGCGGGGCCCGCGGCGAGCACCGCGAGCGCCGTGAGCAGCAACCCGAGGAGCACCGCGGTGGCGGCGCGGGGTGGGCGACGCATCAGCCCCGCTTCCTGCGCATGCTGATCAGGAACCCGCCGCCGATCCCGACGAGCAGTCCGATGCCCACGGTCAGCCAGACGCTGAGCCCGCCGCTGTCGCCGTCGTCCTCGTCCGCGGCGGCCTGGTCCTTCCCCTCGGGCTTCGTGGTCTTCTCCGCGGGGTCGGACGTCGGCTCGGGGCCCAGGTTGACGAGTTGGGTGACCAGGTCGCCGCCGGCGAACTCGCGGGGGTTGTGGCCGGTCGCCCGGGAGAGCAGGATCAGCTCGGCCAGGGCGGCCGGCTGGCCCTTGGCCCACTCGTCGGCCTCCCGGCCGAGCCAGTTCAGCACGCTGTCCGCGGGGCCGGTCCGGTAGCTGGCCGCCAGGGCGAGACCGGCGTGCACCGTGGTGCTGAAGTCCGGTCCCGCGCCCTTCTGCGGGGAGTCCAGGTGCCAGCCGTTGGCTGACATCCGCCGGGCCAGGTACTCGATGGCGAGGTCCGCCGCGGCCGGCGGGGCCAGCGCACGGTCCCGGTCCGCCCCCGCGCAGTCGAGGTCGCCCTGGACCTTCCGCTCCTTGTGGTACTCGGCGACGTCGGCGAGGCGCACCGGGAGCCCCCTGCCGTACGCGGCGAGCGCCGCCGCCGCGGTGGCGCTGTCGTTGGCGTAGAGCGTGCCCTTGTCGTCCGGCTGGTAGGCGAAGGCCCCGCGGTCCGCGGCCCGCGCGGAGCAGCCGAGCTGCCAGCCCAGCAGCGCGTCGAAGGGGTCCTTGCCGGCCTTGGTCACCTTCGCCGGGTCGGTGCCCGCGGCGGCGAAGGCGCCGATGACCACGGAGGTGGAGTTGGTGTCGCTGGGGTTCCCCGGGTTGAAGGACCAACCGCCGTCCTTGTTCTGCACGGTGCGCAGCCAGGCCGTCGCCCGGTCCACCTCGGCGTCGTGCCCGCCGAGGGCGACCAGGGCCTGCACCGCGGCGGCGGTGGCGTTGGTGTCCTGGGCCTTGGCGACGCACGGCCGGGCGACGTCCGCGCGGAACGCGGTGAAGCCGCCGTCGGCGCACTGCTGCTCCACCAGCCAGTCCACCGTTTCCTGCGCGGGCTTCACCCCGGCGGTGTCCAGGGCGAGCAACGCGTAGGACTGCCGCCACACCCCGTCGAAGGTGGGGTCCATGGACCCGTACAGGGCGGGGTCGGTGGTCGCCGGGGGCTTAGGGGAGGGGGCGGCGTGGGCGGTCGGCGTCGCGGCGGCCAGGGAGCCCGCGACCAGCAGGGGAGCGAGGACGGTCGCGGCGCGGCGTGCCGGGCCCGGGCGGAGCGGGCGTCCGCGCAGGGGACCGGTTCCCCACGGGCGTCGCCGGTCTCGGTGC
Organism: Wenjunlia vitaminophila DSM 41686; assembly: GCF_000380165.1. Lineage (GTDB taxonomy): Bacteria > Actinomycetota > Actinomycetes > Streptomycetales > Streptomycetaceae > Wenjunlia > Wenjunlia vitaminophila. The sequence goes on along the minus strand of NZ_KB904687.1, from coordinate 27,079 downwards.
TGGGGGGGCAGGGGCGGGCGGGACATGTCGGCAGATGCCTTTCAGTGCGGTCAATGCCGGGCACCGCCGCCGACGCGCCGACGCGCCCGCACCTGGGGACAGGTGGGACGCGTCGGGGCGAAGCACCGGGCTCAGCTCCGTATACCTCGACGGTGCCGGGTGGGCAGGGCGACTGCCGTACCCGAAAGCCGCTCGTGTCCCAGCAGGCGTTCCGACTGCCCGGCTGACGCGGCTGCGGCGCCGGTACACGGTTGCGGGTCAGTGCCGGAATCCCACCGGCTTCTCCTGCTGGGGCACGGATGAACGTGTGAACTTGTCAGGGCCACTGTACTGGTGTTCCGCTTCCGGGGGGTGTGCCAGGTGTCGGGTGCCGGCCATCCGTCGCCCGGTCCCTCCGTGGCGCCTCCCCGACTCCCCGCGGGCGCCGCGCCGTTCGTCAGCGGTCCGGCTCGAGGCATCCTCCTCGCGGCAGGAGTAGAAACGGCTCCAGTGAGCCGCCGACCACGCAGGGAAAGGAACGGCTGATGGGTGACCGCTGGAAGGTGGAGGTAGACCACTCGATCTGCATCGGCTCGGGCCTGTGCGCCGGGTCGTCTCCCGAGTGGTTCCAGCTCGGTGCGTCCAACAAGGCCGAGCCCCGGCACGCCGAGGTGGACGCCGAGGAGGCGGTGCTCAACGCCGCCGAGACCTGCCCGGTGGAGGCCATCGCGCTGCGGCGCGCCGACAGCGGCGAGCTGGTGTTCCCGCCGGACGACTGAGCCCGGCGCCGGCCCCGTGGACCGGCTGACGCGCGAGGGCCCGACCGGCTCCCGACCGTCCGGCTCCCGGGCGTCCGAGTCCGGACCGTCCGGTGTGCGGGGCCTGCGGCCGACCAACGGCTCAGGGGTTCGGCCGGGACGGCGTGACCAACCGGCAGACCGTCTCGATGTCCACCGTGACCTGCGCGATCGAGGCACGTCCCGACAGCCAGGCGATCAACGTCGAGTGCCAGGTGTGTTCGATGACGCGGACCACGGAGAGCTGCTCCGCCGTGGGCGGTCCGGTGAGGCCCATCGCGTCCAGCACGATGGCCGTGGTCAGTCGGCTCACCGTGTCCACCTCGGCGCTGACCGAACGGTCGGCGAAGGTCAACGCCCGCACCATCGCTTCTGCGAGACGGGGTTCGCGCTGCATTCCCCGGAAGGCGCGGGTCAGCGTCTCGGCGACGGCCGCCGCCGGGTCCCCGGCGTCGGGCGGGCGCCTGCGCAGCCGTTCGTGCATCTGCTGGAGCTGCTCCTGCATGATGGCGACCAGCAGGTGCACCTTGGAGGGGAAGTAGCGGTACAGCGTGCCCAGGGCCACGCCGGACAGCTCGGCGACCTCCCGCATGTGGACGGCCTCGAAGCCGCCCCGGTTGGCGAGGTGCGCGCTGACCTGGAGGATGCGGCGGCGTCTCTGTTCCTGACGTTCCGTCAGTGTTGAGTTGGTCTTCGTGGTCATCCGTCCCACTTCAACGGCTTCCGTCCGCGAACCGTGGCGCGCGGCGCGTGGTGGCAGGACGGCAGTGGCGACACCGGTTCCTGGAACGTGTTCCAGACTAGCGCGGCGGCCCGGCGAGCCCGGTGCCCCACGCGCCCAGGCGGTCCGATCGCGCGCCCGGCGTGGCGTGCGTCACCCATCCCCGGGGCTGTGGGGAATCCTGTGGCGGGTATCTTCTGAGGGGCCGTCGCGGCCCGAATCTGAAACGTGTTCCAACCTGGGGGGAGCGGATACGCTCCCGCTGGACCGCATGAGAAGGGGGCCCGCGAGTGACCGCTGAGGCCGCGCAGGCCATCGGGCCCGAGCCCGTGCGACCGACCAGCCCCGGCTCCGACGACACGCCGCTGCGCGTGGCGTTGCTCTCCTACAAGGGGAACCCCCACTGCGGAGGACAGGGCGTCTACGTCCGCCACCTCTCCCGGGAGCTGGCCAGGCTCGGCCACCACGTCGAGGTCATCGGCGCCCAGCCCTACCCGGTGCTCGACCAGGACGTCGGCCCGGGGACGCTCCGTCTCACCGAACTGCCCAGCCTCGACCTGTACCGCCAGCCCGACCCGTTCCGGGTACCGGCGCGGCACGAGTACCGGGACGCCATCGACCTGCTCGAGGTCGCCGTCATGATGAGCGCGGGCTTCCCAGAACCGCTCACGTTCAGCCTGCGCGCCCTCCGCCACCTGGCCGCACGGCGCGGCGCCTTCGACGTGGTCCACGACAACCAGACCCTCGGCTACGGCCTGCTGGGTCTCGAACGGCTCGGGTTCCCCCTCGTCACCACCGTCCACCACCCGATCACCGTGGACCGGAGGCTGGCCCTGCGGGCCGCGACCGACTGGCAGCAGCGGCTGTCGGTGCGCCGCTGGTACGGGTTCACCCGGATGCAGCGGCGGGTGGCCCACCGGCTGCCGTCGGTGCTCACCGTCTCCGCCTCCTCCCGCCGGGAGATCGTGGACGACCTCCAGGTGCCCGCCCGCCGGGTCCACGTGGTGCCCATCGGCGCCGACACCGCCCTGTTCTCCCCGGACCCGGCGGTCCCCACCACACCGGGCCGCATCGTCACCACGGCCAGCGCCGACGTGCCGCTCAAGGGACTGGTGCACCTCGTCGAGGCGATGGCCAAACTGCGCACCGAACACCCCGACGCGCACCTGGTGGTGGTCGGCAGGCACGCCGCCGGTGGCCCGGTCGCCACCGCCCTGGAGCGCTACGGCCTCGAGGACGCCGTGGAGTTCGTCACCGGCATCAGCGACCAGGAGCTGGTCGCGCTGCTCCGCGGCGCGCAGGTCGCCTGCGTGCCGTCCCTGTACGAGGGCTTCTCGCTGCCCGCCGCCGAGGCGATGGCCACCGGAACCCCGCTGGTGGCGACCACCGGCGGCGCCATCCCCGAGGTGGCGGGCCCGGACGGCGAGACCTGCCTGGCCGTCCCGCCAGGAGACGCGGGCGCGCTGGCCGCCGCACTCGGCCGGCTGCTCGGCGACGCGGAGCTGCGCCGCCGGCTCGGTGCGGCCGGACGGGAACGAGTACTGGCCCGGTTCACCTGGGAACGGGCCGCCCGCGGCACCGTGGAGCACTACCGCAGGGCCATCGCCGCCGCCCCCTCCCGAGCAGGTCGAGCCGCCCGAGCCCGTCGCGCACCCTGACCCGTGATCCCCCCGACCCCGCCCAGGACCGCGCACGTCCAGAAGAAAGCAGAGCCCCCGTGCTGACCGTGGACTTCTCCCGCTTCCCGCTCGCCCCGGGCGACCAGGTGCTCGACCTCGGGTGCGGCGCCGGCCGCCACGCCTTCGAGTGCTACCGCCGCGGAGCCCGGGTCGTCGCCCTGGACCGCAACAGCGACGAGGTCCGCGAGGTCGCCCGCTGGTTCGCCGCGATGGACGCCGAGGGCGAGGCACCCGCCGGGGCCAGGGCCACCGCCGTCGAGGGCGACGCGCTGGCCCTGCCGTTCCCCGACGAGACCTTCGACCGCGTGATCATCTCCGAGGTGATGGAGCACATCCCCGACGACAAGGGCGTGCTCGCCGAGATGGTCCGGGTGCTACGCCCCGGCGGCCTGATCGCGGTCACCGTGCCCCGCTGGCTCCCCGAGCAGATCTGCTGGCTGCTCTCCGACGCCTACCACGAGGTGGAGGGCGGCCACATCCGCATCTACCGCGGCGACGAACTGCTGGAGCGGATGCGCGGGGCGGGCCTCGAGCCCTACGGAACCCACCACGCCCACGGACTGCACTCCCCGTACTGGTGGCTCAAGTGCGCCTTCGGCGTGGACAACGACCAGGCCCTGCCGGTCCGGGCCTACCACAAACTGCTCGTCTGGGACATCGTCAAACGCCCCGTCGCCACCCGGATCGCCGAGCAGGCCCTCAACCCGCTGATCGGCAAGAGTTTCGTGGCCTACGCCGCCAAGCCGCACCTGCCCACCGAGGCGGTCTCCCGGTGAGCCGGCCCCGACCGCCGCGCGGGCCGGGCCACGGGTCCGCGCCGTTGGAACGCCCCGGGATACTCACCGCGGAACAGATCGCCGCCACCGTCCGCGGCATCACCGCCATCCAGCGCCCCGACGGCGCCATCCCCTGGTTCGCCGGGGGCCACCTCGACCCCTGGGACCACGTGGAGTCCGCCATGGCGCTGGACGTCGCGGGCGAACACGACCGGGCCGAGGCCGCCTACCGCTGGCTGGCGGACAACCAGAACCCCGACGGCTCCTGGTACGCCGCCTACACCGACGGCCAACCCACCGACCGTGCCCGGGAGGCCAACTTCTGCGCCTACCTCGCCGTCGGTGCCTGGCACCACTACCTGTCCACCTCCGACGAGGCCTTCCTGGACTGGGTCTGGCCGTACCTGTACGCGGCCGTCGAGTTCGTCCTCGGCCTCCAGGCCCCCGGCGGACAGATCGCCTGGCGGAGGGCCCCGGACGGCACCGTGCCCGACGAGGCGCTGCTCACCGGCTGCTCCAGCATCTACCAGGCGCTGCGCTGCGCCCTGGCCGTTGCCGAGCACCGCGAACAGCCGCAGCTCGACTGGGAACTGGCCACCGGCCGGCTCGGCCACGCGGTACTGGCCCACCCCGAGCGGTTCCTGGACAAGGGCCGCTACTCCATGGACTGGTACTACCCGGTGCTCGGCACGGTGCTGCGCGGCGCCGAGGCGCACCGCAGGATCGCCGCCGACTGGGACCGCTTCGTGGTCCCCGGCCTCGGGGTGCGCTGCGTGGCCGACCGGCCCTGGGTGACCGGCGGGGAGAGCGCGGAACTCGCCCTGGCCCTGTGGGCGGTGGGCGAGCCGGACCGGGCGGAGCTGATCCTGCGCTGGATACAGCACCTGCGGGCGGAGGACGGGATGTACTGGACCGGGTACGTCTACCCGGACGACGCGGTGTGGCCGGAGGAACGCACCTCGTGGACCGCGGGCGCGCTGCTCCTCGCGGTCGCCGCGCTCGGCGGGGACCACGCCACCACCACGGTCTTCGGCGGGGGGACGCTGCCGGTCGGACTGGCCCCGCGGGACAGCGGCTGCGAGTCGGAGCGGTGCCGGTGAACGAGCGGCCGACCGGGCCGGTCCCGGCCCCCGCGGTGCGCGAGGCGTTCCTCGCCGCACCGGGGTTCATGCCCGAGGACGAGGGGCTCGCCCTGTACGCCGCCGCCGTCACCGCCGCCCGGTCGGGCCTGCCGCTGCTGGAGGTGGGCAGTTACTGCGGACGCTCCACCGTCCTGCTGGCCGCCGCGGCCCGGGACGCCGGCACGGTCGCGGTCACCGTGGACCACCACCGCGGCTCCGAGGAGCAGCAACCCGGCTGGGAGTACCACGACCCCGGCCTGGTCGATCCGCGGGTCGGGCGGATGGACACCCTGCCGACCTTCCGCCGCACCCTGTACCGGGCGGGCCTGGAGGAGCACGTCATCGCCGTGGTCGGACGGTCGCCGCAGGTCGCGGCGGTCTGGGCGAAGCCCCTCGGGCTGGTCTTCATCGACGGGGGGCACACCGAGGAGCACGCCGACGCGGACTACCGGGGCTGGACCCCGCACCTGGCGCCCGGCGGGCTGCTGGTCATCCACGACGTGTTCCCCGACCCCGCCGACGGCGGGCAGGCACCGTTCGCCATCTACCGGCGGGCCCTGGACCGGGGCGGGTTCACCGAGGTCTCGGTCACCCGCTCACTACGGGTGCTGCGCCGCGGTTGAGTCGGCGTACAGCGGTGCGCGCCGGCCCGTTCCGACGGAGAATCGATCCGAGAGCGGGTATCGGCGTCAGGGGGAACCGGTGGGGGACAACGACTTCTCGGGGCCGGCGGTGTGGGACCCGGGGGCGAACGGGGGAGCGGGCGGCTGGGTCCGTGGCGAGCACCGGACCACCGAGCCGTGGGGCCCGCCGGTCCCGCCGTCCCCGCACGACCGGACCACCCAACCCGCCGCGGTCTGGCCGGTACCGCCCCCGCCCCCACCCCAGCCCCCGCGGCCCCCGGGCCCCTCGTCGCCTGCCCAGCCGCCCGCCCAGCCAGCCGACCAGCCGCCCGTCCGGCCCCCGTTCACCCCGGGCCGGCTGGTGCCGCCGCCGCCCGGCACGGGGCCGCTTGCCGAGCCCCCGCGGCGCTCCGGCGCCTGGCGCACCTGGCTGGTTGTCGTCGCCGTGGTGGTGGTCGGGGTGGGCCTGGGGTTCGGAGCGGTCCGGCTGATGGACCGGGACGACGACGGGCGGGACCCGGCGGCCGCCGGCTCGGTGTCGGCCGCCCCGTCCACCGGACGCGGTCAGCAGCCCTCCGGGGAGCAGGGGTCCCGGCCCACGGCCTCGTCTGCGGCGCCCAGCCCCTCGACCGGGCTTCCCGCCACCGCGGGTGACCAGGCCCGGGCCGTGGACGAACTGCTGGAGGAGAGCGCCGACGACCGGGAGACGGTGGTCAACGCGGTCCAGGCGGTGGACGGCTGCGTCTCGCCGCGTGCGGTGGAGGCCGCCGCCGACGACCTCTCCGCGGCGGCCGGCCGCAGGGAGGACCTGGTCCGCCGCCTGGACGGTCTCGAACTCGACCTGGTGTCCGGCGGCGCGGCGGCGGCCGCGGAACTCCGCGCCGCCTGGAGCCACTCCGCGGACGCGGACCGGGCGTACGCGGCCTGGGCGGCGACCGCGGCGGACGGGGGATGCGCCCCGGGCGGGGCCCCGCATGACGCCGACTACTATCGCGGGGGGTCCAGCAGCGCCAAGGCGACCAAGGCCAAGAAGTCCTTCGTCCGGCTGTGGAACCCGATCGCCGACGAACACGGTCTGGAGGCCAGGTCCGCGTATGCCCTCTGAGTCACGTCGTGGCAGGACAGCGTTGATCGTCACAGTCGCGGCGGTGCCGTTCTGCTTCGCGGGTTGGCTGGCGTGGGGAGCGGTGGACGACGACGGTGAGCCGGCCGGGAGGACCCGGTCAGCGGCAACGCCGTCCGGGGCGGGGGACGCGACGCGGTCGCCCAGGGAGGCGGGACGCGAGGGAGCGGACCCCGACTCCGGCCGCGGGGACCCGTCGGGGAGTGTGTCACCCCGTCAGTCCACGAACGACGCCCGGGAAGCGGACGCCGGTCGCCCGCTGGCCGGGAAGGTGGTCGTTCTCGACCCCGGTCACAACGTGCACAACGTCGATCACCCCGCGGAGATCAACCGCCTGGTGGACATAGGCACCAACCGCAAGGAGTGCGACACCACCGGGACCGCGACCAACCGCGGGTACAGCGAGGCGGAGTTCACCATGGACGTCGCCCGCAGGGTCGGCGCCCTGCTGGACCAGCGGGGCGCGAAGGTCACCTACACCCACCTCGGGCAGCGGGCCTGGGGGCCGTGCGTGGACGAGCGGGCGCGGATCGGCAACGAGGCGCACGCCGACGCCGCCGTCTCCATCCACGCGGACGGCTCCACCTCGCCGACCGCCCGCGGTTTCCACGTGATCGTGCCGGCGGCGGTGGACGCGGGGGGCGCCGACACCGGGGCGATCACGGGTCCCTCGCGACGGCTCGGCCTGGAACTCAAGGAGCACTACGCCGACGCCACTTCCCTCCCGCCCGCCACCTACCTCGGCGGTGGCAGCGGGATGACCGTCCGTCAGGACCTGGGCGGACTCAATCTCTCGAAAGTTCCGAAAGTGTTCATCGAATGCGGCAATATGCGGAATTCCGCCGATGCGGACCTGCTCGCCAGCGCGGCGGGCCGGCAGCGCGTCGCCCGGGGGATCGCCGACGGGATCTCCGGTTATCTCGTCGGCTGATGCGTAACGCTCTTGCTGCGGATTTGTACCCGAGGTACGAAGCTGGTGCCGCACCCGTACGATGGTGGCCTCATTCGCGCCCGATGTACCGGCGACAGCGACGACACCAAGACCCAAAAAGGACTTATCAGTGAACATCCGTTCCCTCACTAGAGGAGACGCCGCGGTAATCGGCGCCGCGCTGCTGCTGTTCATCGCCTCGTTCCTGGCGTTCTTCAGCATCGAGGACTGTGACGGTGACGGCTGCACGTCAAGTGCGTGGAGCGCGGCCACCTTCCCGATGCTGCCGACCGTCCACCTCGCCGCCCTGATCGGCGCCGGGCTGTTGGCGGTCTCCCGGATGTCCAAGCCCGTGGAGCGCAAGGCCGCGGGGCTCACCCTGGAGCAGTGGGGCATCGCCCTGTCGGTCTTCGTCGCCTGGGGCGCCCTGTGGTCCATGTTCGCCAACCTCTGGGTGGAGCCCGAGGGCGCCGGGGAGATGTTCGGGTCGCTCAACGACCACACCGAGTTGGGTGTCGGCGCGTACCTGACGCTGGTGGGTGGCCTCGCGCAGGGGATCTTCGCGGTCCTGGCGGCCCGGGTGCCCTCACTCCAGGCGCCGCTGATGGGCGCGCCCCGCTCGCCGTACCCGAGCCCGCAGCCGCCTGCCGGCTACGGCTACCCCGGCCAGCCGCAGCCCGGTCAGCCCCAGCCCGGCCAGCCGGGCGGCTACGGCTACCCCGGGCCCGCGGGTGGCGCCCCGTCCTACCCCGGTGCCCAGGCTCCGGCCCCGCAGCCCCCCGCGGCCACCGGCGGCCCGAGCGACTTCTCCCCGTTCTGGTTCGCGGTGCCGGTCAGCCGGCCGCTGATGCCTGAGGACGGCTCGTCGTCCGTGCCGATCGCCGAACTCACCCCCGGCGTCTGGTACCTGGCCGTTGAGCAGCGCGGCGCCGTGCTGATCGCGCAGACCCAGGACGGCCGTCGTGGAGCCCTCCAGGACACCTCCGGCATACAGCGCGGCTGAGGCCGACACCACTCCGCAGGACCACGGACCGGCCCCCGGACGCCATCGGCGTCCGGGGGCCGGTCCCTTGGTCCTGGTACCGGCGCCGTCCGGCTTGCTGACGCCAGGTCAGCTCTTCCCAGGCTCCGGAACGATGCGTTATACAGGCAACGTTGCGCGCACGCCAGGGCACACGGAGATCCGTGGCCGGAGAGGAAGCCGATGCCGATCGACGTCGCCGCCGCGCTCGCGGCCGAGCCCCGCGTGGTCGAGTTGACCTGGGACCACAAGGACGTCCTGCTGTACCACCTGGGGATCGGCGCCGGCGCCGCGGCCACCGACCCGGACGAGCTGCGCTACACCCTGGAGAGCAGACTGCAGGTGCTGCCGAGTTTCGGCACCGTCGCCGGCGGGGCGATGGCCGCGGACGGCGGGCTGTCCTTCCCGGGCCTTGACGTGGACCTGGCGGCGGTCCTGCACGGCGGACAGCGACTCACCGCGTACCGGCCGATCCCAGCCCGGGGGCGGGCCGTGCAGAGCAGCCGGGTCGCCGCCGTCCACGACAAGGGCAAGGCCGCGGTGATCGAGCTGCGGTCCGAGGTCAGCGACGACGACGGGCCGCTGTGGGCCTCGGACACCCAGATCTTCGTCAGGGGAGAGGGCGGGTTCGGCGGCGAGCGGGGCCCCTCCGTCCGGCTGCCCGCCCCGCAACTCCCGCCGGACCGCACCGTGGACCGGGCCACCCGCGCGGACCAGGCACTGCTCTACCGGCTGTCCGGCGACTGGAACCCGCTGCACGCCGACCCCGCGTTCGCCCGCCTCGCCGGATTCGACCGTCCGATCCTGCACGGTCTGTGCTCCTACGGCATCGTGCTCAAGGCCGTGGTGGACACCGAACTCGGGGGCGACCCCGCGCGGGTGCGCGGCTACTCCACCCGGTTCGCCGGGGTCCTGTTCCCCGGGGAGACCATCCGGCTGCGGATGTGGCGCCGCCACGGCGCCGTGCAGGTGGTGGCGACCGCGGTGGAGCGCGACGAGGCGCCGGTGCTCACCGACACCCTGATCGAACACTCCTGACCGGTACAGCCCCGTGAACGACAAGCGGTGGGCCCGGGAAACCCCGGACCCACCGCCTCTGCTCGGCTACCGGTTACCGGCCGGGTCGGGCGGCGCCGTCGCGAGGTGCGCTCGCGGCCGGCCCCGCTGCCCGGCCGGGCATCACTGCCTGGTCATGGGGTCCTGGACCGGGGTCGGTCGGCGGTGCCGACCGTGTCCGAGGCCGGTCGCGGGCGACTGGGAGTCGTCGGCGGCCGGTCCGCGGTGCTTGCCGTTCCCGGGTCCGGCTTCCGCCTCCGCCATGCGGTTGTCGATGGTGTCGGTTCGGGCTTCGGACATGAATGGTCTCTCCGTGGAATCGCCTGTGTCTCGAGCTGTGGGCGGGGATGGGGGTGTCCTGGCCGTGCCGTTCGGCAGCCGCAACGACCCGTCAGGCACCAGTCGGTGCACGGGATCACGTTGCGTGGCGCCCAGGGGGAAAGTCTATCGGGATGATGATCCGTCTGGGACCGAAAAACAGCCACAGAGGCCACTTCTGTCCCAATAGTCACAGGCGTATCACGGTGCTGATCACGGTTGGTCACAATCGGAACGACACGTCAACCTCCGGCAGTCAATGGCGCCTGCTGGAGCGGCACGGGTCTGCGCAACGGCGGCACCCCCCGAGGCGCCGGCCGCGGGTCCGCCCCGTCGCCCGCACCCACGTCTGCCACCACCTGCTCCGCCCCTGCCGGTCCCGCCGCCCCCGTACCCCCGGGGCCCGCCGGTCCCGCCGCCCGTTCCGCCCCTGCGTGCTCCGCCGCCCCCGGGTACCCGCCGGCCTGCCGTTCCACCGCCCCCGGCCCGCCGTGCCCCCGCGTTCCGGTGGTGGCCCCCGTCGGACCGCCCGCCCGCCGTCGCACCGCCGCCGGCCCGCCGACCGTGACCACCCCCGTGGGGCACCGCGGTGTGCTGAACGGCAACCTCAACCCGTCCGCCGACCAGTGGCCCGCGCCCGCGAGCCAGCCGTCGGGGGGCTCCAGCGCCACCAGCCGCCGCTGCGCGGGCCGCCACACCGCGCAGCGCACCCCCGCCGGCCCGCCGGCCCACACCGCGACCGCGCACTCCTGCGGCGTCGGCGCCGCCCCTGGCCACATCGCGAACGGGGTGACCGGCGCCCCGTCCACCGGCCGGAGGCACTCCGGGAAGCGGACCGGGCGGTCACTGCCGAGGACTCCCCACCCGAGCCGGTCGCTGCCGGGCGCGTCACTGCGCACCACCAGCAGCCCGCTGCCCGGATCGGCGAGCACCAGCCGGTCATTGCTGTTCTGGGCGATCTGGAGCAGGGGGCTGCTCCGGCCCGTGTCCAGGTCGAGGACGACCGTCTTCACCCGGCCCCTGGCCACCCGGTCAAGCGCGAGCATCCGGCCCGCCCGGTCCAGCCAGACCCCGCCGACGTGCCGCCCCGGCAGCTCCGCGATCCGCCGCGGCCGCGGGTCCCGGGCGTTGACCAGCCACACCGAGGTGACCACCGCGCCCTCGGCGACCGGTGCGCAGCCCACCGCGAGCGCCGCGGAAGGACCGATCCTCCAACGGCCGGGACCGGTCCCAGGACCGGGCGCCGGGAGCGGCACCAGCCAGACCTGGTCGAGTTCGAGCTCGCCGAGCGGCAGCTCCAAGGTGCCCTCCCCGCTCGGACACAGCATCGCCAGCCGGAACAGCCCGACGCGCCGAACACCCGCGCCGCGTCCCGGGGTGCGACCGCGCCCCCCGTCCCTGCGGCCGTCGTCCCGGTCACGCCGACAGATCAGCACCCTCCCGTCGGGCAGCGCCAGCAACCCACCGCCCGGTCGTTCGGGACCGCCCCGGCCCCGCAGCGACACCGTGTGCGGTCGGGGTCCCCGCAGCGCCCACCGCTCGGGGAACCACCCACCGTCCCGACCCCGGGCCAGGCAGGCGGCGTAGGAGCCGTCCGCCGAGAACGTGAACCCCACCCGGGCCATGACCGCACCGGGGACCGGCGTCGTCGCGACCGTCTCCTCTGGGGCGTCACAGATAGTCAATTGGGTCACCTCCGTGCCAGAAGGTAGTTTTCGTCCACACCGGTGGATCGGCAGGAGATGCGTTGGTTCACCAATAAGAGTGGTCGCACTGGGATTCCCCGGAACGGAGCCCCGGGGATGTGCATGACCAGCCGACGGTGTCCGCCGCGGGCGGGCCGCCCCGCCCGTCGATCGCCCGGCGGGGCTGTGGTCCCTCCCGCCGCGCAGGGTAGCCTTCGGACCGTGCCCAAGCTGTCCGACGTCCTCGCCGAACTCGAAGCCCTGTGGCCCCCCGCGCGGGCCGAGCAGTGGGATGCCGTGGGCCTGGTCTGCGGAGATCCCGACGCCGCGGCGTCCCGGGTGCTGTTCGCCGTTGACCCGGTCCTGCCGGTCGCCCTCGAGGCCGTCGAGGCCGGCGCCGACCTGCTGGTCACCCACCACCCGCTGTACCTGCGGGGGACGACGACGGTGGCCGCCGACACGTTCAAGGGCCGCGTCGTGCACACGCTGATCAGGAACGGGGTGGCGCTGTACGTCGCGCACACCAACGCGGACACCGCCGACCCCGGGGTCTCCGACGCCCTCGCCAGCGTCCTCGGCCTGCGGGTGCTCGGACCCCTGGTGCCCGACCCCACCGACCCGGCGGGCCGCCGCGGCCTCGGCAGGATCTGCGAGCCCCGCGAACCGATGACCCTGTCCGGCTTCGCCGAACTCGCCGCCCGGTCCCTGCCGGGGACCGCGGCCGGCATCAGGGTCGCCGGGGACCCGGACGCCCCGCTGCGCACCGTCGCGGTCAGCGGCGGTTCCGGGGACAGCCTCTTCGACCAGGTGCGGGCGGCGGGCGTGGACGCGTTCCTCACCGCCGACCTGCGCCACCACCCCGCGTCCGAGGCCCAGCAGGCCAGCCCGCTCGGCCTGCTGGACGCCGCCCACTGGGCCACCGAGTGGCCGTGGTGCGTCCAGGCCGCCGCCCAGCTCGACGAGATCTCCGACCGGCACGGCTGGGCCCTGCGCACCGACGTCTCCACCCGGGTCACGGACCCGTGGACCGCACACGAACCGGCCAGGCCAGCCGACATACACCCGCCCGTCCCGACCAGCAGCCCAGGAGCCCCACGCTGAACGCCGCGCCCGCCGACCAGATCCGCCTCCTCGACCTCCAAGCCGTCGACTCCCGCCTCGAGCAGTTGGCGCACAAGCGCAGGACCCTTCCCGAGCACGCCGAGGTCGAGCGGCTCAGTGGCGAACTGACCCAGGTCCGCGACCTGCTGGTCGCGGCACAGACCGAGGAGAGCGACACCGCCAGGGAGCAGAAGAAGGCCGAGCAGGACGTGGACCAGGTGCGCACCCGCGCCGCCCGCGACCAACAGCGCCTGGACTCCGGCGCGATTACCTCGCCCAAGGACCTGGAGAACCTCCAGCGGGAGATCGCCTCGCTGGCCAGGCGCCAGTCGGACCTCGAGGACGTCGTCCTCGAGGTGATGGAGCGCCGCGAGTCGGCCCAGCAGCGCGCCGCGGAGCTCGCCGAGCGGGTGGCCGCGCTGGGCGCCCGCGTCACCGAGGTCGAGCGGCGCCGCGACGACGCCTACGGGGAGATCGACGCGGAGACCGGCACGCTCACCAAGGAGCGCGGCGTGATCGCCGGCGCCGTCCCGCAGGACCTGCTCAAGCTCTACGAGAAGATCCGGGCCCAGTCCGCCGGCGTCGGTGCGGCGCGGCTCTACCAGCGGCGCTGCGAGGGCTGCCGGCTCGAGCTCGGGGTGACGGAGCTGAACGAGGTCCGGGCCGCCGCCCCGGACACCGTGGTGCGCTGCGAGAACTGCCGGCGCATCCTGGTGCGCACCGCGGAGTCCGGCATCTGATGCCCACCTTCGTCATCGAGGCCGACGGAGGTTCCCGGGGGAACCCGGGGCCCGCCGGCTACGGGGCGGTGGTGCGGGACGCCGACACCGGTCAGGTGCTGGCGGAGACCGCCGAGTACATCGGCGTCGCCACCAACAACGTCGCCGAGTACCGGGGCCTGGTCGCCGGTCTGCGTGCCGCGCACGCCCTCGACCCCGACGCCGCGGTCCGGGTGCGGATGGACTCCAAGCTGGTGGTGGAGCAGATGTCCGGCCGCTGGAAGATCAAGCACCCGGACATGCGCCCGCTCGCCGCCGAGGCCAGGAGCGTCTTCCCGCCGGGACGGGTCAGCTACACCTGGATCCCCCGGCACCAGAACTCCCACGCGGACCGGCTGGCCAACGAGGCGATGGACGCGGGCCGCAGCGGCAGGCCCTGGGAGCCGGGCATGTCCCGTGCCGCGCTCGCCGCGACCGCGCCCACCGCGGAGGCCGCGGCCCTGGCCGTGCAGGGGCCGCCCGCCGCGGGGCCGGTGGCCGTGGAGGCCCCCACCGCGGCCGAGCCGTCCGCGCCCGTCCGCCCGGCCGGCCCCGCGGACCTGGCCGGAGCCCCCGACCTGGGCACCGCGACCACGTTGGTGCTGCTCAGGCACGGCGAGACGGCGCTGACCCCGCAGAAGAGGTTCTCCGGCACCTCGGACCCGGAGCTGACGGACAAGGGCCGCTGGCAGGCCGAACGGGTGGCCGACGCCCTGGCGGCCCGCGGCACCGTGCAGGCCGTGGTCAGCTCACCGCTGTCCCGCTGCCGGCAGACCGCGCAGGTGGCCGCGGACCGGCTCGGCCTGACGGTGCGGGTGGACGACGGCCTGCGGGAGACCGACTTCGGCGCCTGGGACGGGCTGACCTTCGCCGAGGTGCGCGAACGCCACCCGGCCGACCTCGACGCCTGGCTGGCCTCCGGGCGGGCCGCGCCTACCGGCGGGGAGAGCTTCGCCACCGTCACCCGCAGGGTGTCCGTCTGCCGGGACCGCCTGCTGGCCCGCTACCCCGGGCGGACGGTGCTGGTGGTCAGCCACGTCACCCCGATCAAGGTGCTGGTGCGACTGGCCCTGGGAGCACCCTCCGAGGCGCTGTTCCGGATGGAGCTGTCCGCGGCGTCGTTCTGCGTGCTCAACTACTACCCGGACGGCAACGCCTCGCTGCGCCTCTTCAACGACACCGCCCACCTGCGCTGAACCCGCGGCGGACTCCGGGTGCCCCCTCGTCGGCGGGGGAACGGCCAACGCTGGCTAACGGGCCCGCAGTGCCGCGGCCCGCGCGGCGAGCCGGCGCACCCGGTCCCAGTCGCCGGCGGCCACGGCGTCGGCCGGGACCATCCAGGTGCCCCCGACGCAGCCGACGTTGGGCAGCGCCAGGTACTCCGGCGCCCGCCGCGCGTCGATGCCACCGGTGGGGCAGAACCGGGCGCCGGGCAGCGGCCCCGCCAGGGACCGCAGGTATGCGGTGCCGCCCGCGGCCTCGGCGGGGAAGAACTTCATCTCGGTGACCCCGCGCTCGAGCAGCCCCAGCACCTCCGACGCGGTGGACACCCCCGGCAGGAACGGCACCCCGGACCCCCGCATCGCCCCCAACAGCGAGTCCGTGCACCCCGGGCTCACCAGGAACCGCGCCCCGGCCGCCACCGCCGCGCCCACCTGGCCGCCGTCCAGCACCGTGCCGGCGCCCACCACCGCCCCGGGCACCTCCGCGGCCACCGCCCTGATCGCGTCCAGCGCCGCCGGGGTGCGCAGGGTCACCTCGACGGCCGGCAGCCCACCCGCCACCAGGGCCCGGGCCAGGGGAACGGCGTGGGCCACCTCGTCGAGGACGACGACGGGCAGCACGGGCGCGAGGTCCAGTACGGAGGACACCCCCTCATCCTCCCCACGCTTCGGCGCCTTCGCAACGGTCGTTGCGAAGAGCGCAACGGTTAGATCTCCTCCACCAGCACGTCCAGCTCCCAGGGCCGCCCCGCCCTCGAGGGCTCCCGGGCCTCCACCCGGTACCCCAGGTCCCGCAGCGTCGTCACCAGGCCCGCGGGCGTCCTCGGACTCGCGCCGCTGACCAGCAGGTCCCGGGTGAGCCGACCCTTGGTGGCCTTGTTGAAGTGGCTGACCACCGTCCTCCGCTCCACCCCGTCCACCACCGTGACCTGGAGCACCCGCACCGTCGCGGTCCGCCCAGCGACCGCCCCGGTGGGCTTCCACGCCGCCGCGTAGGCCGCCGAGCGCAGGTCCAACACCAGCCCGCTCCCCGCCACCTGCGGCATCACCTCGTCCATCGGCCCCCGCCAGAACGAGGCCAGGGCGCCGATGCCGGGCAGCCGCACCCCCATCGGGCACCGGTAGGGCGGGACCCGGTCCGCCACCCGCACGGCACCCCACAGCCCGGAGAACACCAGCAGCGACCGCCTCGCCCGCCGTCGCGCCGCCTCGTCCAGCGAGCCCAGGTCCAGCGCGTCGTACAACACCCCGGTGTAGAGCCGCCCCGCGGGAAGCGTCGGCGCGTCCCGCACCGCCGCGTTCTTCGCCACCTCACCGCGGAGCCCCGGGCCCAGCCCCAGCACCTCGAGCGCCTTGTCCTCGTCCGCGGCGCACAGCTCCACCAGGGCGTCGAGCACCCGTTCCCGGGCCGGGGACAACTCCGGCAGCGCCAGCTTTCCCACGCGTACCGCGGGTCCTGACCCGGCGGTGGCCTTACCCTCGGACGGCGGAAGCAGTACGAGCACGGCGGAACTCCTCAGACAGCGACGCACAGGTGATGACAGCGGTGGCTGCCCAGCGCAGCATAGGACCCCACCAGGCAGGGTTCCGGCGCCGCCACACGCCGCGGCCCTTCGCCCCCCGCCGGTCCCGAGTCGCGGCCCGCCCCGGGACCACCGGACCACCGACGTCACGCACGCACTGCCCCGAAGCCAGCTCAGCCACCGACCCGAGCGACCCACGACCGGTCGCCGGCCACCGACCACCGAATACAGGAGCAGCTCATGCCGGCCCCCTCCGACCCGCCGGACCGCACCGAACCAGCCCCCGCCGAGGCGCCGGGCCCGTTCCTGATACCCGTCCCACGGTCCCAGGTGAGCACCGTCTGGGTGCGTGAGTGGACCGTGGACACCCAGCACGACCAGCAGACCGCCGCCGCGGACACCAAGGCCGGGTGGCAGAACGAGGACTGGCCAGCCGGCGTGCTGTCCCGCACCTGCCTGCTCGGCACCGACGGCGACGCGCTGCTGACCTTCACCCAGTGTTCGACCGACGAGTTCACCGACGCCGCCGAGGACGCCGTCCCCTACCGACTGAGCCTGACCACCGCGCTCCACCCCGACCGGGCCACCGGTCTCTTCGTGGTGGTCACCACCGACGTCACCGGCCCGCAGGGCCAGCGTGACCTGCTGGACCTGCGGTACGAGCAGGTGCTGGGCTACGCCGACGCCGAGACCGCCGACGTCAGGGCCCCGGGACTGCTCAGGATGCACCTGCTCAGCAGCGTGGACGGCACCACGCTGGTCTCCTGCGCCGAGTGGGTCGACCTCCCGGCCCACGAGGCGTTCCTGCGCAGCGTCGGCCACCAGCAGGAGATGGCGGCGATCAGAGGGCTGGCCGGGGTCCGCGCGGCCAGGTTCCGCCGGTACCGCCACCACGCCTCGCTGGTCCGGCAGTGATCGCCGCCGCCCACGGGTGACTATCATGGGGGGACGACGGACGAGTCGGCCGGGCGGTCGCGTCGGGGCCCTGACGGGCTCCGCCGAGGAACGTCCGGGCTCCACAGGGCAGGGTGGTGGGTAACACCCACCCGGGGTGACCCGCGGGACAGTGCCACAGAAAGCAGACCGCCGGGGGCCTCGGCCCCCGGTAAGGGTGAAACGGTGGTGTAAGAGACCACCAGCGTCCGGGGTGACCCGGACGGCTCGGTAAACCCCACCCGGAGCAAGGTCAAGAGGAGCCGCCGCAAGACGGCTCTGCGCGGACGACCGAGGGCTGCCCGCCCGAGTCCGCGGGTAGACCGCACGAGGCTGTCGGCAACGGCAGCCCTAGATGGATGGCCGCCTCCCGTGGGGCCGCAAGGCCCCACGGAGACAGAACCCGGCGTACAGGCCGTCTCGTCCGTCGCCTACTGCTTTGACCTGCTGCAACTCTCTCCGCGCCACTCGATCAGTGCCCTGTCGCACAGGTCGGTGTCATCCCGGTTGAGGCCGGCCCGGCGGCAGAACTCCAGCAGGTCCCTAACGTCGTACCCCACGCCGAGGATCTCCCCGTCCGCACGCACCTGGCGACCGCCTGACAGGGACGGCGGCGCCACGATGATCCGAGCCACGACCGAGCCTGCGAGGCTCCGTGGCCTGATGCACCCTGGGTTCCACCGTCTGGACTCAGGTGTCGGTGGCGGGTCGTCCGTGGGGATCGATGGGGTCCGGTAGGGCGAGCAGTCGCTCGTGGAGTTCGGCCACCGCAGCGGTGGAGGTCGCTGTCACCGCGGTGGCGAGGGCGGCCAGTCGTGTGCGGGCGGTGGAGCGAAGCCGGGCAGCCGGCACCCGCTCCAGGACGTCCAGGGCCCGGGCGGCGGCGTCGCCGGGGTGAGCTCGGGCTTCTGCCTGGGCGTGGAGCAGCGTGGCGGAGGCCCAGCCCGGGGTGCCGACAATGCAGGCCGCGGCGGAGATCTCGGCCGTTGCTGCTGCCTGGTCAGCTCGGCCCAAGACGAGGTGGGCGTCGGCCTGGTGGAGGGCGTGTTCGGCGGCGTCGTAGCCGAAGCGACCCGGCGCCCACCCGACGGGATCTGCCGCGAGTTCGTCGTTGGCCGCTGCGAGGGTGGTATCAGCGTCTTCGGTGCGGCCTTGTTGGGCCACTGCGGGCAACAGGGCCCAGCCAAGGAGTTGCGCGCGGGCGAGTGGTCCCGCCGCTGTGTCCACCCCGCGTTGCGCGAGGGCCACGGCGGCGGCGAGGTCGCCGCGGGATCGGGCGGTCATGCTCTGCGCGCCGTAGGCCCAAGCGGTGAGACGTGCGTCCCCGACTCGTTGGCCCATGACTGCGGCCACGCCGAGGTGCACCTGGGCGCCAGTGAGGTCGTCGAGGTGGTACGCCAGATTGCCGAGCAGGGCGGACAGCCACCCGGTGACCCGGTGCAAGTCCACCCGGCTTTGCATGTCACGTGCCAGTGGGTCGGCGAGCAGTTCGCGGACGCGCCGCACCTCGTCGAACAGGACGCTCGGTGGGTGCTTGGAGTAGTTGAGGGCATAGTGCTCGATGGCGGCCTCGGCGGCTTCGATGACCCCGGCGCCGGCGCCCGGGTCGGCCAGGAGCGCGAGGTGGACGGACTCACGGACGGCGGGTAGCCCGGCGGCGGTGGTCATCGGCTCTCCCTCTCCCCACCAGGGGCACGGGCGCGTGTGATCCCACTGACCGTACCGGACTGGCAACGTGTGGTCACTGGGGCGGGTGGGGCGTGTCAGCCCGAGACGGTCGAGGGACAGGCCGTAGGCGCGGGCGAGCATCCGCGCGTACTCCTCGCCTGGGCGTTCCGTCCCGTGCTCCCACCGGCACAGCATGCTCGGGTTCAGCCCTGGTGGCAGGAGGCCGTCGGCGCGGTACATCGCGCCGATCTGGTTGATGACTTCTGTGCGGGACCAGCCCAGGGCCAGGCGCCACGCCTCCAGGGCCGACACTTCCGGTAACGCGCGGCGGATGGCCTCGGCGATGCGGGCCGCCGGCTGTTGGCGGCGCTGCTGTTCGCGGCGGATGCGGGCGGCCTCGTGTTGGATCTCTGCGCGTCTGCGGCGAGTTACCACGGGCATCGAGGTACCCCCTCGGGTGTGGCAGCCGGCTCACGGTATCTACCCGGAGGCCGGCGACGGGAGGGCGTATTGCGCCGAGCCCGCAATGCGCCGCGCGCCCTTCGGCAATGACTGCCGCTGCCGTGTTCACGACGCTGGAAGTGCCGAACCACCCCGGTCCGGCACTTCAGAAGGAGGGATCATGCGAGTGAACTCCACCATCGCCCAGTCCTCGGGTAACCGTCCGACCGACTTGGAGGGCCTGGTGCTGGCCCGGCGGCGGGTCGTCGCCGCCCGGGACCGCGCTACCTCGATGGCCGAGTCGGACGGCGGCGGCACCGGCCGCTCGGACGGCAACGACTGAGCACGGCCGAACTCGCGATGACGACACTGTCGATCGCGCGGCGCCTGGGCGGGGAGAACTTCCTCGCCCAGGCGCTGGGCCGCGACTACCGCCACCTGCCCGGCGCCCTGCCCGACGCCGCCGCCCTGCTCACCTTCGCCGACCTCAACGACCTGCTGGCCGTCCACCGCCTCGAGCCGCCGCGCCTGCGGCTGTCCACCAACGGCGAGCCCCTTCCGCAACACCGGTACGCCACGACCGAGATCACCCGCCGCCGCACCATCTGGCACCGCCTCCAACCCGCCGAGCTGCACGCCCGCCTCGCCGACGGCGCGAGCCTGGTCCTTGACGCGGTCGACGAACTCCACCCACCAGTGCGGGACCTCGCCGAAGAACTGGAGCGTTGGCTCCGCACACACGTCCAGGTCAACGCCTACGCTTCGTGGACCCCGGTGGAGGGCTTCGGTACGCACTGGGATGACCACGACGTGATCGTGGTCCAACTCCACGGCGCCAAGCGGTGGCGCCTGTTCGGCCCGACTCGCTGCGCGCCGCTGGCAGTGGATACCGAGACACCCCAGCCCCCACCAGAGGAACCCGTCGCCGACCTGGTGCTGCGCCCAGGGGACCTGTTGTACCTGCCGCGCGGCTGGTGGCACGCCGTCACCGCCGACCAGCACACCAACAGCCTGCACCTGACCTGCGGAATGCGCACCCACACCGGCGCTGACCTGCTGACCTGGCTGTGCGAGACGTTGCGTTCCCGCGACGTGATCCGCGCGGACCTGCCCGTCCACGGGCCCGCGGACCAGCACAGAGCCCACCTGGACCTGCTGAGAAAGGAAGTGACCGCCGCTCTCGACGACCCGAACCTGGTCGCCCGGTACCTGGACGCGCGGGATGCGGCCGACCCGGGACGGCTCCGACCGTCCCTGCCCTACCTGACCGGTCGGCCACCTGCCAACCCAGACCTGGCGGTGCGGCTGACCACCGCCCGCAGCGTCCTCCACACCGTCGAGGACGGCGTGGTGTTCTCCGCAGCTGGATGCGAGTGGGAGTTCACAGCCCCGGTCGGGCCGCTGCTCACCGTGCTCCGCCGAGGTGGCGAGCACACCCTGGCCACCCTCGCCGCCGCCTCCGGCCTCATCCTCGACCAGGTGGCCGCAGTGGTCGGCGAACTGGTCGGCGGCCAGGTCGCGACCGCCATCGGGCCACGGTGATGCCCGCGACCCTGGCGCTGGGCACGCACCGGTGCAGGGAGGTGGCCGCCGCCGCACGGCGCGCGGCCACCGCACCGGACCCCTGGGTGGACACTGCGCCGAACTACCTTCGTGGCCGAGCCCAGACCCTGCTCGCCCCCGTGCTCCGCGCCCACCCGCGCCTGGGCATCTCCACGAAGGTGGGCTTCGTCCCGGCCGCGGAAGCGGCCGCGGCTCAAAGGGCCGGCGTGCTCTCGCCGGAGGAGGCGGCCAGCGGCCACAGCCTGGCTCCGGCCTACGTGCGCTGGCAGCTCAACCGCAACCGGCAGCAGCTCGGCCGGAGCCGGCTGGAGGTGGTGCTCCTGCACAACCCCGAACGTGCCGGCGCCCGAACCCCCGAGCAGGTGGCCGCGGCATTCCGTGTGCTCGAGGAAGAGGCCGCGGCCGGCCGCATCGGAGGCTACGGAGTCGCCACCTGGTCCGGCTTCGCCGACGGCGTGCTCACCGTGCGGGGCCTGCTTGCCGCGGCTCGTGCGGCGGCTTGCGGCAGCGCCCACCACCTGGTCGCCGTGCAGCTCCCCGTCAGCCTCGTCATGGCCGGCCCACTCGCCGCGGCACTGAACGACCGCGGCCCCATCGCCGAGGCAGCCGTCGCCAACCTGGACGTCTACGCGTCCGCCCCGCTGCATGGAGGCGAGTTGCTGGCCGCGGCCACCCCGGAGCTGGCCGCTTTCATCCGACCGGGCCTGTCGGTCGCGGGGGCGTGCCTGCTGGCCGTGGCCTCGTGCCCGGGTGTCTCACGAGTGCTGGTCTCGGCCAGCACAGCGGCACACTGGGACGATGCCCTCGCCGGCTTGGCCGGCGGCCCGCTCGACAGCGATCACCTCCGGACGGTCTTGGATGTACTCACCCCCACGTGACCCTGCCACCGAACAGAGCATGCACGCGGCGTTCACCGCGGCGGCCGGCGCGCTCGACGTGACCCCGACCGGGCCCACGGTGTGGGGCTGGCACGGGCGCACCCTGTCCCGCCGCGCGGACCACCTCCGACACGGCGCCTGCTGGCTACGGCTGGTCTCCGCACCGGCCGGGAAGCAGGGCGGCAAGATCTGGGAGGGCACCGCCGCGGCATCCGTGCTCGACGGCACGGTGAGCAAACCGGCCCTGTACGCCGTGCACGACCAGGTGGTCGACGACACGGCGTACCGGGCGGAACTGACCCAGTACATCGACGCCCCCACGTGCTCACCCGATCCGGTCGTACGCTCCCCGCTGGAACTCCCGCCCACCTGGTGGAAGCAGCTCCGCGCGGACCTGGACCGGATCGCCACGGTGGACACGGACCGAGTCGCAGTACGGCAGGAGTGGATCGACCGTGTGGTCCCCCAGTACACCGGATGTGCCGCGCCCAGGATCACCGAGTGGACGACGGCCCACGGGGACCTGCACCTGGCCAACATCACCACCAGCGGAGTCATCCTCGACTGGGAGGGATGGGGGTTGGCCCCGGCCGGATACGACGCGGCGCTGCTGTTGGCCTACTCCCTCCGCGAGCCCTCGCTTGCGGACCAGGTTCGGGAGACGTTCGGCGACCTCATCACGGGTGAGTCAGGCCGCGCCGTGATGCTCGTGGTCGTGGCGGACCTGCTCCAGTCCGCCAGCCGCGGCGACCACCCCGACCTGGAGCCGGCGCTGCGACGACTCCTTGAGGGCAGACCCTGACCATCAGGGCCGGGCGACGGGACGCTGCGGCACAGGTGGGGGGCCACGAACGCACTGCCCGGGACTGGGACCGTGGAATCCCGAAGATCGGCAACGCGCATCTGCACCCCGACGGGCGCAGGATCGACTACACAACGGGCATGACCAGCATCGTCGCCGTCACGTCAGCGCCCTCTGCCGCGATGGTCCAGGCCGAACCGCACCCACGGTTCCTGTCACTTGGTAGCCCCCCGCCCGCGCCGACCATCAGCAGCCACCGCGCCACGCACGCCAGTCGCGGCCAGGCGCGCCACCAGGTCGCTCTCAGTGGGGTTTGGCCGGCTCTGCGTGCTGAGAGTTTGGCCATCTTGAATTCCTTGAACACATCACGGATGAATCGGAGTGACGCTGCTGGGCCAAGAGCCTCGGTGCGGAGGTAGACGCGAGCTTTGAGAGAATCGCAGTATGACCGGCCGATCCCACGCCGCCCCCGAATCCCACTGGCCTCTTGGTGAACCGTTCCGGCTCGACCTGACCGATTCCGACATCCTGAGCCATCTGTGGGACCTCCAGCGGGCTTCATACGCGGTCGAAGCGCGGCTCATCGGCTTCGACGGAATCCCGCCCCTGCACGAGACCCTCGAGCAGCTGCGCGCGTGTGAGGAGTCGTTCCTCGGAGTTCGCGACGAGTCGGGACTTGTCGGAGCGGTGGCCTGGACCCGCTTGCCGAACGGCGCTCTGGAGATCTGCCGCCTCGTGGTTCACCCCGTCGCACACCGCCGCGGCGTCGCCACAGCACTGCTCAACGCCCTGGACTCGATCGAGCCCGCGGAACTGACGGTCGTGTCCACCGGAACCGCCAACCTGCCCGCGATAGCGCTCTATCGTCGGCGCGGATTCATACCTGTCGGCGAGCGCCAGGTCGCGCCCGGTGTCACCATCACGCTGCTGGAACGCGGGCACGCATCGGCATCTCAGCAATCCACAACTACGCATAACCGCATGTGATCTCGTGTGGCGCTACGTGTCCCCGCGACGTTCGGGGTAAGCACCGGCAGAGTCACACGCCTCGGTCGGTGCCGCCGCTCCAGCCGGTCAGTTTCCCCGGACATGGGGAAGCCCACCCGAGGAACAGGCGGGCTTCAACTCTCCGTTTGTCAGAGAGGCAGCTCGCCCCGCTTCACCGCCTCCACGAACGAGGACCATGCGTCGGAAGTGAAAAGCAGGGCCGGGCCGGCCGGGTCCTTGGAGTCGCGGACCGGGATGACACCTGTGAGGCCGTCAGCCACCTCGACACAGTTACCGTTGTTGGCCGTGTAGGTGCTCTTGCGCCACGACACGCCTTCAACATCAGCCGCAGACATGACGGCCCGTTCGCTCATCTCAGATCAGCTCTCTCTCGATACGTTTGACCAGGTCAAGGCTATCTTGCTCAGGCAGCGCAGCTTCGGAGAGGTTCTTGAACAAGCGGTTCAGGCGACGTAGCGTGAGTGGTTCATCGCGGAAGGTTGTGACTTCTGCCGACTCAACGAACGCCACGTCTGCGTCATTCCCGATGCCGAACAGGGTGAACGCTCCCGTTGCGATGCCCTTCTCGCCGGCTGAGCAAGGGATGACCCGCAGACTGGCGTGAGGGGCTGCGGCGGCCTTGGTGAGTGCCCGGAGCTGATCTCGCATGACCGCAGGGCCGCCGACGTGGAAGCGTAGGGCGGCCTCCGTGATCACGGCCCGAATCTCGAGCGGAGGTTCCTCGCGGAGGCGGGCTTGCCTCTTCAACTTGACCTCGACCAGGCTGTCCACCTGATCAGGGCCGAGAGCGGCGAAGCCAACGCCGGTAACCGCGCGTGCGTAGTCTTCGGTCTGAAGCTGAGCGGGGATGAGCAACGGCTGATATTCGAGGCAGCGCGACGCTTCCGCTTCGTACGTCAGGAACTCGTCGTAGTTCGCTGAGATCACATCGCGGTAGGCGTGCCACCAGGGCGCGACCCGCTGTCTGCCCCGCAACATGAGCGCGTGGAGTCGCTCACGCTCCTGCGCCTCGACCCCGTACAGATCCATCAGGGCCTCGAAGTCCCGTTTGGTGCAGGCGCGTTTGCCCTGCTCCAGCCGCGTGACCTTCGATAGGTGACAGTCGAGGTGCCCGCCAACCTCCTCCGCCGTCATGGCGCGTTGGTCCCGGAGTCGACGCAGTGCGGCTCCGAGCTGTCGCCGGGCCGCCAGCGGACCGGTGTTGGACACAACAGACACAGCTACTCCCTTCGCGGTGCAGGTTACCGTTCGTACACACTCAAGCGAGTCTTCTTGCGTGGCAAGTTGCCAAGCAAGTACTTGACTCGAGTGGTGGGCACTTGCATGATCGGTGGTGACGGCGTGTCATACATCCGACCACGTTGGGTGAACGCGCCTGCGTTACTCGCCCTGTTGGAGGTGCCTCATGCCTGTGTCCCAGGATCAAGAGACCGGGTTCAACTGGTCCCTGTCGGCGGAGCCGAAGGGCCTTGCCGGGTGGCGTGAGGTCGCGCGGAGATCCGTGCGGCACCTCGGGGGCGACGAGCGGGCCGAGCAGCTCGCGGCCCTGGTGGTCAGCGAGCTCCTGACCAACGTGATCAGGCACGTTGAGGACCCGCGATGTGGCCTGACCATCGAGAGGGACGAGGATCACGTCCTCATCGGGGTCCGTGACCGGTCACCTCAGCTCCCGCGCGTCGGCGACCCGGACGCGGACGACGAGTGCGAGTCCGGCCGTGGGCTTCGCCTGTTGCTGGGCCACGGGTGCGCCCTCGACTTCGGTCGGACGCCCGAGGGCAACCGCGTGCGAGCGACGTTCCTCCTGGTGGCCTCAGCGGGTGAGGGGGACGGGTAGGAACCCCCGGTCCCTCTGACGCACGCCCCTCGGGCGGGTGCCGGCGGTGGTGGCCGCATATCCGGCCACTGCGGCGGGTATTGCCCGGGTACGTGCGGCCGTCCTGAGACGACGGCCGCGACGCGGAGTTCGCCCGGGCCGCACGGGTGGTCGCGGCCGGCGGGGCGGGAAGGTCGGTCGTCGTGACGGAGACCGGTTCCGGTGAGACCGTCCGGGTCTCGCTGGACGAGGACAGGGTGGCCCTCGACGCGGCGAAGCTGTGCGGTGCTCGTTTCGTCCCCGTCGCCTCGGCGCCGCTGCCCGGCCACATCGTGGTCTTCCGGCCGTGGAAGATCGGGCGGTACGGAGGGATCTCCTGCACCGAGGCGCAACGCGTGCGCTGGCAGGCCGCGGCGCGCCGCTACCTCGACGCGGTGTCCCGGGCGTTGGAGGAGCTGCACCGGGCACACGGTGGGCGACGGGCCTCCGTGGACCTGTACCACCGGGTGAGGTCCTGGGCGACGCCGGGGGAGCCGTTCCCCTGGCCCGGCAGGCGACGCAGGACGGCGGCACGGTCGGCGAGGGCGCAACAGGTCTTCCTGGAGCGGCTGGAGCACGCGGCCCAGGAGTACCGCCCGGTGCGCGAGGAGATCGAGGCCCTGGTCGCGGCCCACCGCGCCGAGCAGCAGGCCGTCCAGGAGGAGCGCCGGCGCGCGGCGGAACGACTGCGCCAGGTGGTGCGGACGGTCGCCTCCCACCGCCACTGGGTCCACGCCCCGAGCAGGAGCGGCAGGACCGTGAACATCGGGATCTCCCCGGAGGCGCCCAGCGAGCCCGCGCCGCCACGGCTGACCGCGTACGAGTTGGAGGAGAGCCTGTTGGAGCTCTGGCGCTCCACCAGCCCCCGGCCCCGGTTCGCCTGGGACCCCGACGCGTGCGCCGAGGTCGAGCGCGAGTGCCGCGACCTGGGCGAGCCCATGGCGTTCAGCACCTGGTGGAACCAGGTGACCCGGCACACCTGGCGCACCACCCCCTCCGGCCCCACCCCCGCCCCGCCTCCCACCCGCCCCAGCTTCGGCGGTACCGGCAGCCTCGGCTCCGGTGGCTACATCGGCGGCTTCGGAACCTCCTTCTAGCCTCGGGAGGATCGGAACGGGCGAGCCGCCCGGGGGCCGCCCCGGGCGACGCTCGCCCCGTTGACCACGCCCGTCCGCGAGATTCCAAAAAAGTCGGACGGCGATGTCGAGAACCCGTGTCCTGCTCCGTCCTGGGGGTGAAGGCGGCATCCACCGGGGGTCGCACGAGTACCGAGGAGAACCACGATGGCGAAGTACCTGCTGTTGAAGCACTACCGGGGTGCCCCGGCGGCGGTCAACGACGTGCCGATGGACCGGTGGACGCCGGAGGAGATCTCGGCGCACGTGCAGTACATGAACGACTTCGCGGCGCGGCTGGAGGAGACGGGCGAGTTCGTGGACGGTCAGGCGTTGGCTCCGGAGGGGGCGTGGGTCCGGTATGACGGTGAGGGGCGCCCGCCG
>NZ_KB904686.1 GCF_000380165.1 Wenjunlia vitaminophila DSM 41686 | reverse complement strand
CCGCGGAGCTGGCCCGCACCGTGCGCCTGGAGAAAAGCGCGTACGGGCACGAGGCGCTGGCCGTGGGTCGGATCGAGCTGGCCGACCCGGACGCCATGGCGCAGGCCGCCGCACTGGTCCCCGTCCCGGCCTGACCCTAGCCACCGAAGCCCCCGCCGGGACGTTCCCGGCGGGGGCTTCGCGCTGTCCGACCACCGGGCGCCAGCCGGCACTTCTCCCTGGTCACACGCCTAACAGTGACTGATGATTGGCCAGATTGGCTGAATCTCGCCGGACCCCTCTGATGCGCCTTCCCCCACGCCTGGAGAGACGATGCACTGCGCCCCCGACCCCGACCCTCTCCCCGCACTCCGCGTACTTCTCCGGGCCGCCCGGCGAGCCCGCGGGCTGTCGCAGCAGCAGGTCGCAACCGCCCTCGGTGTCGACCTGCGCACGTACCGCCGCTGGGAGACCGGCGGGCGCCGCATGCCACCCGCTCGGGTGGACGCCGTGGCTACGGTGGTGCGGATGACTCTCACGCAGCGTGACCGACTCCATCAACTCGCAGTCGGCCGATTGCCGGATCCAGAGCCCGTGCAGGCCGCCGACCCGGCCCTGGTGGACCCTCATTACCTGGCGATGATCGCCGCGCAGACCACACCGTGCTACCTGGTGACAACCGGGTGGAACCTGATCGCCGCGAACCAGGCGTTCAAACAGTTTTTCTGGTGGGTGAACTTCGACGACGTTCCGGTGAACCTGGTGCCGGCCGTGATCGCGCCGGAGGCCCAGCAGGCGCTCGCCGACTGGGAACGTTCCTGGGGCGGCCCGATCATGGCGCAGATATGGGCCGCGCACCTCGCGCATCCGCATCACCCGGTGCTGCGGCGGGAGGTGGCCCGCTTGATGGAGTCTCCAGATCCGGCGGTGCGGCGCGCGTGGGCCGCGCGGGAGCAGTACTCCGTCATCCACCCCGACACGTCGGAACGGCCGATCCGGCACCCTGCGCACGGCGGCCTTATCCGGGTCGTCATCCTGTCCAGCGTCCCGGAGAGCATGCGGGAGAGGGGATTCCGGCTGCTGGTGTGGCGGTACCTTACTTAGGAGGGCCTTAGTGGACCCTCCCGGTCATCGGGGATGCCGTGTAGGAATGGTGACCGACTCGCGAAGGGCATCTTGGTGGAGCCTCTCCAGTCGTGCCGGGGGCTCACGGAGTGCCCCCTCTCGTAGGTCCCGGCACAGGTACCGGCCCTCCCCTCTCCCAGGGGAGGGCCGGTTGTCGTTCACCCCGCCCGTGACCTGCACTTCCATCATGATCATTTAGGAGATTTTCCGGAGACCGCATCGGGTACTCCGGACGTAGCGCCAACGTAGCGCCAACGTAGAGCTGTGCACGGCGACGACAAAGGCCCACCCCGGAGGTACCTCCGACGTGGGCCTTTGCGTCTTTCGCTGCTGGTCTCACCGTGCCCCAGGCAGGATTCGAACCTGCGACACCCGCTTTAGGAGAGCGGTGCTCTATCCCCTGAGCTACTGAGGCGGAACCTGTCGGAAAGCCGGTCCGTCACCCGCCCCGGGTGGGCGGTCCTTCTCTGGCTTCCCGGCAGTTGCGGGGGTTGCGCAGGCGCTGACGCCTGTGCCACCGGCGACAGTGTAGCGGGTGGCGGATCAGCGGTGCGGCGGGACGGGGCGGCCCCTGCGGGCGGGGCTGGCCGGGTGCCCGGCCCACACGGGGCGCGCTCGCCCGTCCTGCCCCCGGGCGTTGTCAGACCCACCTGGGACGGTGTGGGTGCGGGGAATTGCCGGTTCGGTGCTTGGGGGGCGTGGTGACGGGGCGGAGTGACGACGGCTGGGCGGGCATGTGCTGGGAGAGCTGGCAGGACTACGGCGACGTTCGGCGGCGCCTCGACCTGGGAGCCGATCCGGAGGCGTTCGGAGGGGGGCGCCCCCTGCACCTGGCAGCGATGTCGGGGTCCCCGCAGGTCGTTGCGGAGCTGGCCCGGCGCGTCGCGGACGTTGACGCGCTCGAGAACGGCACGACCGCGCTGTGGGAAGCCGTCCTGTTCGACCGACCGGACAACGCGCGGGCCCTCGCCGCGGTGGGTGCCGATCCCTGGAGGCCCCTGCTCGGTGGCTGGTCGCCGGGGCGGCTCAGCCTGGCCGGACCGACGCCGGACCTGTTCCCGGTGCCTGAGGGGGGACCTCGGCTGACCGAGGAGGAGCACGCGGCGGCGCGGGAGGGCAGCCGGCTCGTCGCGGCGCTGGGGGAGTTGCACTGCGACGGCACGGGGCTCGCATGCGTGGCGGGGATCGACGCCGAGGAGGCGATACGTCGCCTGGAGGCGACACCGGCGGACAGCGAGGAGCTGGACGAGGTGCTGGAGGATCCCTATGCGTACGACATGGACGAGATATCCCACATCGTCGGTGTGACGACCGTGCCGGGGGGCTGCGTCGTCACTCAGCCGTGGGGGTACGCGCCGAAGATGCCCGGCGTGCTGGTCCGGCTGTCCGTCGGCACCGTCTGCTACGGCCTGTACGCCAACCCCAAGAGCGGTAACCAGGGCAGCGTCGTCCGCAACGGCGTGGTCGAGGGCTGGGACCTCCACCCGGGCGGCGGGCCGGACGTGGGCTTCACGCCCGAGGAGGTCCTGGTTTCCTATCTCTACCGGGGCAACGCGGTCGCCCATGCGTGCGCCTTCGCCGGGCTGCGGCTGACCGACGCGCGCGCCGTCGTCGGGCCACCCGACAGGTGGGTCGAGCTGCCGCGGCGTGAGTACTGGAGCGACTGACGCGGGAGCCACGGCGAACGGCTGTTGGTGGTGCCGGTCGTCCGCAATCCCCGGATCGGGTGGGGATGTCCGCCCGGGTGGTTCGAACTGTGCGCCATGGCGCTTCCGGCCAGCTCCGGTGGGAGAGGCACGAGGCGCTCGAACTTTTGAACGGCAGATGGCCCGTTACGTGCCACTGATCAGCACCGTTGTTCAGGCGCCTGTCCGACTCGCCGTCCAGCCAGGAGCCCTCATGCACCCGCACCCCACCGTCGTCGGCGTCCACCCGGTGTTCGAACGAACCGGCACGGTGTTCCTCGGCCCGCGGTCGCCCACCGGAGGCGGGGGGACCGGCAGCCCCGGAAAGGGGACCGGCAGCCCCGCACGCGGTTGCAGTCCCGGGACCTGGACCACGTCGGAACGCCGCTGATCCACGAACCCGACAGTTGCGCGGAGTCGGGCTGGTGGCCGTGCGCCGCTCTGTCCGAGCCGCTGGTGGACCACACCGTCGTCGCGCTGACCCGGGTCGCTGCCGAGCGCACCCACACGGAGAGGAGGTGGCCCTCGTGACGGCGGCGGGGCCCGGCGAAGGGCAGGCACGCACTCGTCAGGCCCAGCGAGGAGGACAACTCCGATGTGGACGCGCACGAAACGCACCAAGGGACACCCGAAGGGGGCACCCGACCCCCAGGAGGACGTGTCGGACTCAGAACGGCTGCTGTTCGGTGGACCCCTGCGGAACGAGGCCGGGTGGAACCAGCACGACGGCTCGTTCCTCGAACTGGGACTGCGTTCCGTGGTCGGGCAGATGCCGCGGCTGGTGGGCTCCACCATCCGGCTGGCCCACCGCGCGGACCCGCGTGCGCTGCGCGTGGTCGCGGCGGCGGAACTCACCAGCGGGGTCGTGCAGGCCGTCGGGCTGGTCGCGGTCAACCGGGTGCTCGCCCACCTCCTGGGGCCCGGAGGGACCGGTGAGCGCCTGTCGGCCGCCGTTCCCGCGCTGGCGACGGTGGCCGTCGCCGGCGTGATCGGCGCCCTGCTGCGGTCCGCCTCCACCGCCGGCACGGGTCGACTGGAGCCGAAGGTGTTCCGCGTGGCCACCGAGGAGTACCTGGAACGGGCGGCACGTGTGGAACTGGCCGCGATGGAGGACGACGAGTTCCACAAACTGCTCGACTCGGCCCAGTGGGGCGCCGAGTCCTCCCGCCAGATGATCAGGCTGTGCTCGTCGGTCATCACCGCGGTGACCGCGCTGGTAGCGGCGGCCGGCGTGCTGACCGTGCTGCACCCGGTGCTGCTCCCGCTGCTCGCCGTGATGACACTGCCGAGCGCCTGGAGCGCGCTGACCATCGCGCGCCGCCGCTACGTCTCGTTCCACACCTGGATCCAGCACGCCCGTGCCGCGAGGCTCCTGAAGCAGTTGCTGATCGACCCCCAGGCCGCGCCCGAGGTACGGGTCCACAACGTCGGTCCCTTCCTGTTGAGGCACTTCCGCACCATGGCGGAGACCGGCGAGCGGGAGCAGACCCGGCTGGCGTCCCTGGCCGCCCGCACCGGCCTCGCCGCCTCCGCCTGGACCGGCCTCGCCGCCACCGTGATGTACGGCGTGCTGGGTCTGCTGCTGTGGGCCGGCGCGATGGACCTGGCCGTGGCCGGGACCGCGGTGATCGCCGTCCGCACCGGCTCGTCCAACCTCGAGACGCTGGTCATCCACCTCAACCACCTCTACGAGGAGTCCATGTTCGTCGCCGACCTGGACCGGCTCTGTCAGGAGGCCGACCGCCGGCTCATCCCCACCACCGGTCTCCCTCTGCCACGGGAGGTGCGCGCCGTCCGTTTCGAGAACGTCACCTTCACCTACCCCGGCGCGTCGACGGGGCCGGCCCTCAACGGGGTCGACGTCACCATCCCCACGGGTCGGATCGTCGCCCTCGTCGGCAGCAACGGCAGCGGCAAGTCCACCCTCGCCAAGCTCCTGTGCGGCCTGTACGCCCCCGACACCGGTCGCATCCTCTGGGACGGCACCGACGTCACGAAGGCCGACCGCGCCGAGGTCTTCGACCGGGTCGCGGTGGTCACCCAGGACTTCTTCCGCTGGCCCTTCACCGCCCGGATCAACGTCGCGATCGGCCGTCCGGACGCCCCGCACGACGACGAGCTCCTGCACTCGGCGGCCGAGTACGCGGGTGCCGGGGAGACCATCGCGTCACTGCCGCGGGGATGGGACACCCTGCTCGCCCGGGGCTACCGGGGAGGTCACCAGGTCTCCGGCGGCCAGTGGCAGCGCCTCGGCATCGCCCGCGCCCGTCACCGTGACGCCGAGGTGCTCGTGGTGGACGAGCCCACCAGTGCCCTGGACGCCGAGGCCGAACAGCGGGTCTTCGACCGCATCCGCAACCTCGCCGCCGAGGGCCAGACGATCGTCCTGATCACCCACCGCCTGCACAGCGTCCGGCACGCCAACCACATCTACGTCATGGACCACGGCCGTATCGCCGAGCACGGGACTTTCGACGACCTCATGCGCCTGGGACACGGCCCGGGTCTCTTCCGGCGCATGTACCTGACGCAGTCCGACCAGTACCGCCTCGACGGCCACGCCGTGCCGGCACAGCACGACGGTCACGAGGTCGGCTCGGACACGGCCACGGGCGGTGAGGGCGCCGGGGTCTGACCGGTCCGGTCCCGAGCGCCGCTGGCCCGTCCACGGGGGGACGGGCCAGCGCCGGGCGTGCGGAGCGCTGGTGGGAGCGGTCAGCCGGCGAGAGCGGCGAGGGTGGCGTCGAGGTCGGTGGCGCGCGGCCGGTTGTGCGGGAGCTTGGCCAGGAGGTGGGCCATGCCGCAGGTGTTGGTGAGGGCGGAGAAGACGAGCCCGCCGGCGACCCCCGCGGACAGCAGGCGGGTCTTCGGCCAGCGCAGTCCTGCGACGAGCCCGGTCAGGACGAGGGAGCCGGCGGCGAAGCGGACCTGGCGTTCCATGGCCCAGGGCGCGCGGGAGCCCGCCGGGCGGTGGAGGTCGTGTCCGAGCTGGGTCCACGCCTGGGTGCCGCCCACCAGGGTGGCGGCGGGTACGCCGTCCCCGGTGAGGCGTTCGCACGCCTGGGCGGAACGGCCGCCTGAGGCGCACACGACGAGGAGGTCGCCGCGGGCGGCAGCGGCCCTCAGCGCGGGAAGCGCCGCCTCGAGGTGGTCCAGGGGGACGTTGTGGGCACCGGGGAGGTGCCCGGAGGCGTACTCACCGGGGGTGCGGACATCGATGATGGTCAGTTCGTGGAGGCGGGCGTGCGCCTGCTCCGGAACGAGGGAAGTGGTGGCGGCCATGCATTTTCCGTTCTGTCTCGGGTACCCCCTCCGACCAGGATACCCAGCGGGGTATGAGTGACAGGGTGGGGGAACTGCTGGTGCTGTTACCGCACCGGGCGGAGGGCGGGGGCCCGTGGCCGGTCACACCAGGGTGTCAACGAGCATGAAGGCGGCGACGGCCAGCAGCGTGCCCCCGAAGACCCGCTGGAGCAGGGCCCCGGAGACCTTGCTGGCCAGGCGTTTCCCGTCCCAGGCGGCCAGGATCGCCGCCGCGGCGAACGGAGCGATCACCGACCAGTCGAGTCCGGAGAAGGTGGCGCCCCGGGTGCTGAGGGAGGCCAGTGAGTTGGCCGTGATCACCAGCAGACTGGTGCCGATGGCGGCCTGCATGTCGAAGGCCAGCACGGTGACCAGGGCGGGGACGGCCAGGAAGCCCCCGCCGACGCCGAGCAACCCGGTCACCACTCCGAGGCCGGCGCCGACGGCTGCGGCCTTGGCCGGGTGGACCTCCGCGGCTCCCCGCCCGGCGAGCGCCCCACGGGGCCGCAGCATCCGGATCGCCGCGAGGGCGGCGAAGGCGGCGAAGGCGATGGTCAGCGCCGCCTGGGGGAGCCGGGCCGCGGCGGCCCCGGCAGCCGCGGCGGGCAGCAGGCCGGCCGCGGCGAAGAGCCCGCCGGCCTTCCAGCGGACGTGTCCGGCCCTGCCGTACGCGGACAGGGCGGTGGCGGAGGTGACGGTGACGATCAGGAGGCTCGCGGTGGTCGCCGCGGCCGGGGTGAAGTCGAGCAGGTAGATCAGCGCGGGCACGGCCAGGACGCTGCCTCCTCCGCCGAGACCGCCGAGCGCCAGGCCCACCACGGCACCGGCGACCAGGGCGAGGACCAGCGCGGTCACCCGGTGACCCCACCGGTGACCGGCGTGGCCGCCCGGGCCCGAGCGGCCAGCGGTGGGGGCGCGCCGGCCAGCCGGCGGCTCGGCGGCGGGTGGAGGCCGCCGGGCGCGCGTTGGCCGGCACGCCCGGTGGCCTCGCGGACGTCGAGCAGGACGGCCTGCCCGTGGGAGGCACGTTGGTGAGCCTGTGCCGGGCTGAGGCGCGCCCGGCCGCGACGGAGGAGCATCGGTTTGATCACCTTCGCGGGGAAGCCTTGGGGGTGGGGTTCTCCGGCCCGCCGTCGCGGTCGGAGCGGACGAGCCCTGCGGCGACGGCGGCGTCGAACTCGTCATCGATGGCGACGACCTCACGTCCGGAGGCGTCCAGCAGGGACGCGCCGATCGTCGCGCGCATGCCAGTGGTGCAGTGCACCCAGACCACTCCCGGCGGCACCTCGCCGAGGGCGCGGGGGAGTTGGTGGATCGGGACGTGCACCGAGCCCTCGACGAAGCCGCCGGCGCGTTCGGAGTCGCGCCGCACGTCGAGGACGACGATGTCGCCGTCGCGCCGTCCGGCCGCGGCCAGGTCGGCGAAGGTGGCGCGGCGGAAGGAGGCGAGTGGTTCGCCCTCCCGTACCCAGGTGGCGGGGTCGCCGGTGGCGGCCGCGGCCGGGCGGTCGATGCCCACCCGGGCCAGCTCCCGCTGGGCGCCCGCGACCTGCTCGGGGGTGTCGGCGAGCAGGGTGACGGGCTTGCCCCAGGGGATCAGCCACGCGAGGTAGGTGGCCAGTTTCCCCTCGCCCTCGACGTTGAACGTCCCGGCGACGTGCCCGTCGGCGAACGCGAGCCGGTTGCGCAGGTCCACCACCCACTCGCCGGCCGCGAGCCGGGAGGCGATCTCCTCCGCGTCCGCCCGCCGGGGCGGGGTGAGGTCCACCGGGGTGGGGCCGGCCGCGTTGGCCGGTGCCATGTACGCGTAGTAGGCGGGGACGTCGTCCAGTCCGGCGAGCAGTTCGGCGACGAAGGTGTCCGCGTCCTTGGTCAGCGCGTCGTTGTTCCGCCGTTCCGCGCCGATCGTGGTGGCGTCGCCCTCCGCCTGCGAGCTGGAGCAGAAACTGCCGAAGCCGTGGGTGGGCAGCACCGGGACCTCGTCGTCCAGTTCCTCGGCCAGCCGGTGGGCCGAGGCGTGCTGGGCGCGGGCGAGCTGCTCGGTGAGCCGCGGTTCGACCAGGTCGGGACGCCCCACCGCGCCGATCAGCAGCGAGCCACCGGTGAAGGCCGCCACTCCCCTGTCGTCCTCCTCGAGGACGTAGGAGGTGTGGTGCGGAGTGTGCCCGGGGGTGGCGATCGCCCGCAGCGCGAGGCGCTGGTCAACGGAGACGGTGTCGCCGTCCGCGACCCGAACGCACGGGAAGGTCACCGACGCACCGGCCGGCACGAGGTAGTGAGCACCGACGACGCGGGCCAGTTCCGGACCCCCGGTGATGTAGTCGTTGTGCACGTGGGTCTCGACGACGTGGCTGATCCGCACTCCCCGGCGGGCGGCGGCCGTCAGGACCTGGTCGATGTCCCGTGGTGGGTCGACCGCCACCGCGAGGCGCGGTCCCCCGGCCAGGTAGCTGCGGTTCCCCAGCCCTTCCAACTCCAGGGTGTCGATGAAGAACACGACTGCGACTCCTTAGGCAGGTTACCCCCTGGGGTATTCATTCGGCACCCTAACAGCAGGTACCGCGGGGGGTGTCTCAGGGAGTGGTGCCAACCCGGCATCGTCTCCCCCTATGCGGGTACCCAGCCCCTGCGACTGACCCGGGAGCCCAGCGTGTCCTACCACCGCACCGTCCGCCTCGACGCCGACTTCGACACCGCCGTCGCCGCCGCACGGCGGGCCCTGGCCGACCAGGGGTTCGGCGTCCTGACGGAGATCGACGTACGGGCCGTGCTGCGCGCCAAACTCGGTCACGACATGGAGGAGTACCTGATCCTCGGCGCCTGCAACCCGCTGCTCGCCCAACGGGCCATCGAAGCCGACCGCACCATCGGCCTCCTGCTGCCCTGCAACGTCATCGTGCGGCGGGACGGCGACAGCACCCTCGTCCAGGTCCTCGACCCGACCACCATGGTCACCCTCACCGGCCTGTCCGCCCTCCAGCCGGTCGCCGACGAGGCCACCGCACGCCTGGACGCCGCCCTCGCCGTCCTGGCCGCCGGGGTCTGAGCCCGTGGGGCTCCAGGACCGCCGTGGCGGGCGACGGGCGGTTTCCAGCGAGGTTCTCACGCGGGGTTCACCCTGTTCTCATCCGCCGGCGTCAGGCTCGTACCGAGGGACGGGACCGGGCAGCGGTCAGCGGTCAGCGGTCAGCGGCAGCGGTCAACGGAGCCGCGGCGGTGACGGCGGCGCCTGCCCGTCGCGCCCCGGACGCGGACAGGACGCGGTGACTTCGGGGGCGATGCGTCGGGCGGGGCCGATCCCCCGGTGGCCCCGCCCGATCCCGTGTGCGCGTCTGCCTGATGCGTCCGGGGCACCGCCCTCCCGCCGGCGACCCGGAGGGGGCGACGCCCCGGACAGCGGTACGTGCTAGGCCAGTCGGGTCAACCGGGTGCCGAACGACGGCTCGGCCAGCGCGTCACCGAGGGCCACCGGGACCGAGCGCTTGCCGAGGCCGTTGCCCACCACCAGGGTGCCGACCCGGTCGCCCTGCTCCCCCGTGCTCGGGGCCTCCCCGTCGGTGGCCCTCAGGTCGATGCTCACCCTGAGCCCCGGCCACCCGACCAGCACCAGGTCCTTGGTCGCCACCACCGGCGTGGTGCCACCGAGGCCGTCGTCCACCTCGCCGACGACCTGCCCCTTCTTGATCAACTTATGCGAGG
This sequence comes from Wenjunlia vitaminophila DSM 41686, assembly GCF_000380165.1. GTDB lineage: Bacteria > Actinomycetota > Actinomycetes > Streptomycetales > Streptomycetaceae > Wenjunlia > Wenjunlia vitaminophila. The sequence continues at coordinate 32,179 of NZ_KB904686.1, read as the reverse complement.
TCAGCACCTCCTGGGCCTTGATCACCAGGGCCTGGCTGGCATTGGCCGCCTCCTGGGCGGGGATGGGGCCGCGCTGGCCGAGGACGGCGCCGACCACGAGCTGCTTGGTGCCGCCGACCTCCTTCTCCGCCGCCCAGAGCAGGTTCGCCCCGGCCGCGGTGCTGTTGCCGCTCTTCAGGCCGATCACGTTGTTCTTCAGCAGCAGCAGGTTGTGGCTGTAGATCGGGGTGTCGTACAGCGCGGGCTGGTACTGGCCCAGGCCGACGATCTGCCGCAGCACCGGGTCCTCCATCGCCACCTGCCCGAGCTTCACCTGGTCCTCGGCGGTGCTGACGGTGCTGGCGTCCAGCCCACTGGGGTCGGTGTACCTGGTGTCGTCCATCCCCAGTTCCTTGGCCGTCGCGTTCATCTTCGCGACGAACGCCGCCTCGGAACCGGCGTCCCAGACGGCCAGCCGGCGGGCGACGTTGTTGGCCGAGGCGATCAACACGTCCTGCAACGCCTCGTACAGGGGGATCTGCTGGCCCAGCTCCACCTTGACCACGGACTCGTTCTCGGCCAGTCCCGTCTCGTAGTCACTGACCGCCTTCTGGTCCATGGTGACCTTCGGTCCCTGCTGCCCCAGCTTCAGCCGGTGTTCCTTCAGCAGGACGTACGCCGTCATCACCTTGGTGACGCTCGCGATCGGCCGCGGCTCGTCACCCCCGGAGCTGCCGAAGCTGCCCAGCCCCTTGGCGCTCACCGCCGCCTGGCCCTGGTCCGGCCACGGCATCTCCGGCTTGCCGCCCTCGAACACGTACGACGGGGCGGCCGTGAGCTCCAGCGTCGGGTCCGGCAGCGGGCGCACCGCCTGGGCCACGCAGAACACGATCGCCAGCAGGAGCACCAGCGGCGTCCAGATCTTGACGCGACGCAGGGCGCTGCGCAGCGGCGTGTTCGGTGGTGGCGGGGTGTTGGTGAGGTCCGCCAGGAGCTTGAGCGGGTCGGCTGGACCGGACAGGACCGGTTGCTGGGTGGTGACGTCGGAGGCAGGGGGCCTGGGGCTGCCGTCGGTGTCCCCGGGCGGGGGTGGCAGCGGGAGCGAGCGGGCCGGGGGCGGGGCGGTGGCCGCCGATCCGGCGGGCGGCTTGGGCCTCCTCAGTTGGTGGGTGCGGGTGGAGCTGCCGGAATCGGTCCCGCCGGGGGCGGGGGAAGGCGCCGGGCCCTTGGAGAGCTGGGGGCCGCGCGCACGGGACGGGGGCGTCCCGGGTTCACCGGTCCCGGCCGGCTCACTGGTCCCGGCCGGCTCACTGGCCCCTTCGGGTCGGGAAGGCCTGGGCACCCGCAGTTCTCGGGTGGGGCCCCCGGGAACGCCTGCTGCCCGGGGCCCGGAGGGTGCCGGGGCGCCGGCGTCCTGCTCGGGGTCCTGCTCCGGGTCCTGGGGCGCCTGCTCGCGGTCCCGGTCGGCGTCCTGCCCAGGGTCCGACTCGCGGTCCTGGTCGGCGTCCTGGTCGGCCGCCTGTGGTGCGTCGGGCTCGGCAGCCGTGGCTGACGGGGCCCCGGTGTCCACGGCGGAGCGCGGCTCGGCGGCCGGGGAGGTGCCACTGTCCTCGGTGGCGCTCTCCCCGGTGGCGCTCTCCCCGGTGGCGCCCTCCTCGGGCGGGTCCTCGGAGCTGGTCGGGTTGGGGTCGGGCGGGGTCTGCCCGCTGCTGGCGGCGGGCACCGCGGTGGGGCGGTCGGGGGAATCGGACGGGGGCTCGGCGGGGGCCGGGTCCTCGGGCGAAGCCGTGGATCCCGCATCGGACGGGGTGGACCCGGTCCGGGCCGGCTTCGAAGCGGCGGACTTGGCGGCGGCGGACTTGGCCGCGGTGGCCTTGGCGGCGGGCGGCTTCGACGCGGTGGAGTTCGGGCCGTCGGGGTTGCCGGAGCCGGTCGTCCCGGGGCCCTCGGCTGCTTCCGCGTCGGTGGCGCTCGTCCCGGTTGTGGTCGGGGAGTCGGTCGCCCCGGTGCTGACGGCCTCGGACTTGGCGGTGGCCCGGGCGGCCCGTGTGCCCGCGCCCTTCGCCCCCTCGTCCTTCCGGCTCGTCCCCTTGACGGCTCGCGGGGCGGTGTCCTCCCCGGGCGTCTGGGTGCGGCCCGTCGACCCGGTGTCCCCGGTCTCGCCTTCGACCTCGGCCGGGCGGGACGCGGTGGTCTTACTGCCAGCGGCAGTCTTGGGCCTGGCTGCGGTCTTACGCGTGGCTGCGGTCTTGGAGGTGGCTGCGGTCTTGGAGGAGGTCTTGGAGGAGGTCTTGGATGTGGCGGCCTTCTTCCGGCGGGCCGGGACCCGCAGGTCCGAGGTGGCCGACCCGCCGGCGGGCGGCTGGTCGTCGGCGGTGGACCCACCCGGGGAGCCGGCCGTGGGTTCGGTTGGGGAATCGGTCGTCGAGGACCCGGTGGAGGAGCCGACGGAGGCGGGCCCGGCCGTGGACGGCCCTTCCGCGTCACCGTCGGAGGCACTCGCGCCCCCTGATGCGCCGTGGTCCTGCGACGCGCCGGTGGCGAACACCTTGCGCGGGTCGACGCCTGCGGTGTCGGCGCCCTCGTCACTGCCCGGCTCGTCAGTACCAGCCTTCCCTGCCACGTCAGCAGGGCGCGCGACTGCCGCATCAGCACCAGTGGACTTCCGGGAATCCGGCGACTCCTGGCCCCCGTCAGAAGCCGCATCTGACGTAGCGGTACTACGCCTGTCGTCTATGAGTTCCGCCTTCCCTCGGGGACTCCCGTCAGAGGTCTCCTCGGCCTCGCCCGCGTTCCGGTCGAGGGTGGTCAACTGGACTGTCGCCGTGGAGGCCGCGGCCTCGTCCGACCCGCTCCCCGCCCCGAACACCAGGCGAGGATCCACCGGTTCTGCTGCGGTTGTCTCCCCCGAGGGCTCGTCGCGCCTGGACCTGCCGGGGGACTCGTTCAACACCAATACCTCCTCCACCGCAGCGGTACGGGGCGCCATGACTGCGACGACGCCCCGTACCGACCGGTATCCCCAGAAATCCACTTATCGTTGGCGGGCTGCCGATCACCCAGCGGACCTTCCGAGACACGACCGCCCCCTGGGTAGACGACAAAGACATACCTACCGGTTCCCACCCATCTCCCCTAGGCACTCTCGACAGCGGAGTGTGAGAGGCGTCACCCTGTGACTCATCCACGCGGGGAGGCATGGATGGGCAGGAGCCGCAGAACACTTCCGGAAGAGCTTCTGCTGCTGGCACTGGACCCGGCCACGGGTACCACGGCACAGCCGCAGTCGCTCGACCTTGGCCTGGCTGGAGCGCAGCTTGTGGAGCTGGCGCTGGCCGGACGGATAGCCCCTGACGGGGATCGTATCGCCGTGGTACTGCCACGGCCGACAGGTGATCCGACTCTGGACACCGCTTTGGAACTACTGCGCCGCCGGGGCAGCCCGGTGCGGGCGGTGCACTGGATAGGCGGGCCTCGGCTGGGGCTGCGCCAGACCTACCTGGCGCACCTGGAACGCTGCGGCATGGTGCACGCCGTGCCGGGCCAGGTGTGCGGAGTGCTGCCGACGACCCGCTACCAGGCGTCGGACGACGTGGCGAGCCGCGAGATCAGGCACCGCGTGGACACCGCGATCCGCACCGGTGTACCGCCGGACCCACGGACCGCGGCCCTGGCCGCGCTGGCCCACGCCGTCGGCCTCGGCAAGCACCTCTACCCGGGCAACGAGGGCCGCTCGTCGCGTTCCCGGTTGCGGGACCTGATCAGGTACGACCCCATGGGCGGCCTGGTGGCGCACGCCGTGATGGACGTGCAGAACGGGGTCGCCGCGGCGCCTCGCCGCCAGCCCGCCGCACGCGGCTCGACCGGACGGACAGCGAGCCAGCAGGCCGGCTCAGAACAGGGCGCCCGACGTGGCATGGCCCGAGCCGGGGCACGCTGACTCAGGCCCCCGCTGTCCCCATTGCGCCGAATCGATCCACAACGGGACCCACCGGCACGAGGGACGGTGGGCTGGAAGCCGCTGCTTCCGGCCCACCGTCCCTTGCGTGTCCCCGGAGCCCGGTGCCGACCACGCACCGCCGGTTTCCCCGGCGAACAGTGATCGTGAGTGGCACGCTGCTGAACCAAGGCGGTACCGAGATGCGCCAGTCGAGGACCCGGGCCGAACCCCGGGGTCGGCGAAGACATCCGGAAAAACCTTCAACCCGGAGGTGGGTTCATCGATGGCGACCAGTGTCAATCCCACCGTTCGGCGACGCCGGCTGGGCGCGGAGCTGCGCAAGCTGCGCGAGGCCAGGGGCATGACCGCGGAGGAGGTCGCGACCAGACTCCTGGTCTCGCAGTCCAAGATCAGCCGGCTGGAGAACGGCCGGCGCAGCATCAGCCAGCGCGATGTGCGCGATCTCTGTCAGGTCTACGGCGTCGAGGACAGGCGGATCGTCGAGTCGTTGATGACCATGGCCCGGGAGTCCCGGCAACGCGGCTGGTGGCACGCGTTCGGGGACATTCCGTACAGCGTGTACATCGGACTCGAGGCGGAGGCGGCATCGATTCGTACATACCACTCCCTGGTCGTACCCGGGCTGTTGCAGACTCGGGCGTACGCGGAGGCAGTGGTGAGCGGAACCGGGCCGGAGAACACCCCCCAGCAGGTCCTCAAGCAGGTCGAGGTCCGGATGAAACGACAGGATCGGATCCGCGAGGCGGAACCGGTCCGGTTCTGGGCCGTGTTGGACGAGGCGGCGTTGCGCCGGGTGGTCGGAGATCCGCAGACGATGCGGGAGCAGCTCGAGCACCTGGTGGACCTCAGCATGCTTCCGCATCTCACGGTGCAGGTGATCCCGTTCTCCGTCGGTGCGCACCCGGGAATGACGGGGGCATTTTCTATCCTGGAGTTCCAAGAAGCTAATGATTCGGATGTTGTGTACCTCGAAGGAGTGACAAGTGATCTCTATTTGGAGCGAGAAGCGGATGTTCACCTCTATACCGTGATGTACGAGCACCTGCGCGCGGAGGCACTGAGCCCCGAGCAGTCGCGGGCGCTGATCGCCCAAGTGGCTAAGGAGTACTCACGATGATCGACAAGGCCGCGGGCCCGTTGCGGTGGCGGAAGAGCAGCCACAGCATGAACGGGGGTGAGTGCGTCGAGTTCGCCGTCCCCGGCACCTCCACTGTCGCGGTACGCGACTCGAAGGACCCACAGGGACCAAGCCTTCTGTTCTCCAGTGATGCCTGGACCGCGTTCGTCACCGAGGTGGGCCAGGGCAGGTTCGACCCGGCGTAGCGGTTCCGCCGCGGCGTGGTGGCCGTTGCACACCGGTTCCCACGACGTGGTTCAGCACGACGCACAGCACCACCGTGGAGCCCTCTCGATCGGCAGCGCGTTCCCCCCGGTCGAGGGGGCTCGACGCATGTCCGCGGGGGGCACGTTCCTCCGGCACGTCAGCGCGCGGCGGCGCCGAGCGCCCCGGGGTCGGTATGCGCGACCGCGGGCACAGCGGGGGCGTCACGGTGAGGGTGCGACCGGGGTCAGGACGGGCCCGGGGACGGTCAGGTCCCTGGGTAGCGGTCCAGCCAGCCGGCGCCGTCCACCCCGGTGCCGGTGAGCCCGGGCCCGTGCAGCGCGGCGGACTGGGTCATCTCCATGGCGAAGTCGTCGGCGAGGGTGAGGATGGTGCCGCGGCCCTCCAACTCGGCGACCCACCCCGGCGGGAGCGCGGTCTCCCCGTGCTGGACGCCGAGGAGGTTGCCGCAGACCGAGCCGGTCGAGTCGCTGTCCCCCGAGTGGTTCACGGCGAGCAGCAGCCCGTGGGCCACGTCCTCGGCGACCAGGGCGCAGTACACGCCGATGGCCAACGCCTCCTCCGCCGTCCAGCCCTGGCCCAGGGACTCCACCAGCTCGGCGGACGGGGGGCCCTGGCGGACCGCGTTCACCGCGCCCTGCAGCGCGCCGGTGGTCTCCTGGTGCCCGTCGCGCTCGGCGAGCAGGGCCAGTGCCCGCTGCACCGCCGGCTCCAGCGCCGAGCCCTGGGCCAGCGCGTGGACGACCACGGCGAAGGCGCCCGCCGCCAGGTACCCCGTGGGGTGCCCGTGGGTGTGCACCGCGCACTCCACGGCGAGTTGGAAGACCAGGCCCGGGTCCCAGCCGACGAGCAGTCCGAACGGGGCCGAGCGCATCACCGCGCCGCACCCCTTGGAGTCGGGGTTCTTCGGGTCCTGGAGCGTGCCCATCCGGTCGTCGGCGAGTCCGGACAGGCAGGCGTTGCCGGGCGCGCGCCGGGAGTACAGCCACTCCTCCCTGGCCAGCCAACCGGCGTCGGCCCGTCGTTCGTCGGGGCCCCAGTCGCGCTGGGTCGCCGCCCAGCGCAGGTGCGCGCGGTGCACGTCCGTCGGCGGGTGCCAGGCACCGGTGTCCTTGCGCACCTGGGCGCGGATCAGGCCCTCCACCGTGAACAGGGTCATCTGGGTGTCGTCCGTGACCGCCCCGCGGCGCCCGTAGGCGGGCACCAGGTCGGTGACGCCCCGTTCGCCGTACGTGGAGCGGATGCCGGCGAGCGATTCGAACTCGACGCCCGCGCCCAACGCGTCCCCGATCGCGCCGCCGAGCAGGCATCCCCGCACCCTGCTGCGGAAGTCCTGCTGCTGGACGCGTCCCCACAGTGCCGTCACGGCGTTCCCTCGTTCCCCCTTCGCGGTGGCTCGCCTCGGCGGTCCGGCGACCCGTAGCAGGGTAATCGAACACCAGGGCCTCGCCGGGGCTGCCCACCGCGATGTGCACTAGCTCTCCAGAACCGGAAGCAGCGGGGGGAGCCTGCCGTCCGAGGCCAGCGCGGCCGCCCTGCGCTCAGCCGGAACCTCGCCGTAGGTCGTGGTGCGCTGCCGGGCCGGGCGTCCCGCCGCCGCCGCGATCTCCTCGAGCTCGCTGACCGAGCGGTGGGAGCCGTAACCCGAGCCCGCCATCCGGGAGATGGTCTCCTCCATGAGCGTCCCGCCCAGGTCGTTGGCGCCGCAGCGGAGCATCTCGGCTGCCCCCTCGGTGCCGAGCTTGACCCAGCTCGTCTGGATGTTGGGGATCCTGCCGTGCAGCAGCAGCCGGGCCATGGCGGTCACCACGCGGTTCTCCCGCCGGGTCGGGCCGGGCCTGGCCAGTCCGGCGAGGTAGACGGGGGCGTTGGTGTGGACGAACGGCAGGGTGACGAACTCGGTGAACCCGGCGGCCCCCGCCTCGACGGCGGCGTCCTGGACCCGGGCCAGCACCCGCAGGTGGGCCAGCCAGTGCCGGGGCTGGTCCACGTGCCCGTACATCATGGTGGACGAGGACCTGATGCCCAGCCGGTGCGCCTGGCTGATCACTTCGATCCAGGTGGCGGCGGGCAACTTTCCCTTGGTGAGCACCCACCTGACCTCGTCGTCCAGGATCTCGGCCGCGGTCCCGGGGATGGAGTCCACCCCGGCCTGTCGGGCCTCGCTCAGCCACTGGCGGACGGAAAGCCCGGTCCTGGCCGCCCCGTTGGCCACCTCCATCGGGGAGAACGCGTGCAGGTGCAGGCCGGGGACCCGCTCCTTGATCGCCCTGGCCAGGTCGAAGTAGGCGGTGCCGGGCAGGTCGGGGTGGATTCCGCCCTGCACGCAGACCTCGGTGGCGCCCAGTTCCCAGGCCTGGGCGGCTCGCTCGGCGACCTGGTTCACGGACAGGGTGTAGGCGTCCGCGTCGGTGCGGCGCTGGGCGAACGCGCAGAACCGGCAGCCGGTGTAGCAGACGTTGGTGAAGTTGATGTTCCTGGTGACGCAGTAGGTGACGGTGTCCCCGACGGCGTCCCGGCGGACCTCGTCGGCGATCCGGCACAGGGCGTCGAGCGCGGGCCCGTCGAGGTGCAGCAGGGTGAGGGCCTCGTCGTCGTCGAGCCCGGCCGGGTCGGTGGAGGCGGTGTCCAGCGCCGCGCGGACGTCGGCCGGCAGGCGCTGCGGCACCACGCCGGCCCCGAGCGGGGCCCGGGACCCGGCCGCGACCTGTTCGCGCAGGGCGTCCCAGTCGCCGTAGACCTCGTCGAAGTCGTCCCGGCGGTCTTTCGTGCGGCCCTCGGTGTCGATGGCGACGTGCAGGTCGGTGCGGCCGGACGAACCGTACTCGTCGGGTTCCTGCCAGGGCAGTGGGGTCGGGACGCGGCCGGGCACGGCCAGCCCGGTGTCCGGGTCGGCGAGCGCGGTCACGTGCGGCACGATCCGGGGGTCGAGCCACGGCTCGCCGCGCCGGACGTACTCGGGGTAGACCGTGAGCCGTTCGGCGAGGACGAACCCGGAGTCCGCGGTGATCCGGGCCAGGTCGTCCAGGTGCGGCCAGGGGCGTTCGGGGTTGACGTGGTCCGGGGTCAGCGGGGACACACCACCCCAGTCGTCGATCCCGGCCCGGATCATCAGCGCGTGCTGGTCGCCGACGAGGTTGGGCGGGGCCTGCACGTGGGCGCCGGGGCCCAGCAGCAGGCGGGCCACGGCGACGGCCGCGGCCAGCTCCGTCAGGTCGGCGTCCGGGGCGGCGCGCATCGCCGTGTCCGGCTTGGCCCGGAAGTTCTGGACGATGACCTCCTGGATGCCGTGGTACTCGCGGGCCACCCGGCGGATGGCGAACAACGACTCGGCCCGCTCGGTGGGGGTCTCCCCGATGCCCAGCAGCACCCCGGTGGTGAACGGCACGTTGCACCGACCGGCGTCCTGGAGCACCCGCAGCCGCACCGCCGGCTCCTTGTCCGGCGAACCGTGGTGCGGGCCGCCGGGCTCCGACCACAGCCGGGTCGCGGTGGTTTCCAGCATCATGCCCATCGACGGCGCGACCGGCTTCAGTCGCTGGAGGTCGGACCAGCTCAGCACCCCCGGGTTCAGGTGCGGCAGCAGCCCGGTCTCCTCCAGCACCCGCACGGCCATCGCCCGCACGTACGCCAGGGTGTCGTCGTAGCCCTGCTCGTCCAGCCAGGCGCGGGCCTGCGGCCAGCGGTCCTCGGGCCGGTCGCCGAGCGTGAACAGCGCCTCCTTGCAGCCCAGGGCCGCTCCCTGCCGGGCGATCTGGAGCACCTGGTCGGGGGACAGGTACGGGCTGTCGTGGCCGTCCCTGCGGAGTTTCCCGGGAACGGTGGCGAAGGTGCAGTAGTGGCACCGGTCCCGGCAGAGCCGGGTCAGCGGGATGAACACCTTGCGGGAGTAGGTGATCACTCCCGGGCGCCCCGCCGCCCGCAGCCCGGCGTCCCGGACCCGGGCGGCGGCGGCGCACAGTTCGGCGAGGTCGTCGCCCCGCGCCTGGAGCAGAACGGTGGCCTCGGTGATGTCGAGGGCCACCCCGTCCCTGGCCCGGCGCAGCGCCCGGCGCATCGCGTTCGCGGTCGGACCGGCGGGCCGGTCGGGCGCCGGCGGGCTGCTACTCGTCATGGATGAGACCCCTCGGCTGGACGACTGTTCGACAGATGGTGCCGTTCGAGAATAAGTGCGCGGGTTCGTTCACGATCGTCCGCTCCGTCGCTGACACGGCGGCAGCCCGCCGGGCGCCGCCGGCCCGGTGCCGCCCTCGGACGGGGCGGTCTGAGCGCCCGAGCCCGGCCCGCCCCGGCGCACCGCCGACCACCCGTCAGAGGAACTGGGCGTAGGCGTCTAGGGTGCGCAGGACCTCGTCGGTGCCCGCGCTGGGCAACTGGGCCGTGATCTCGGCCACCCCGAGGTCGCGCAGGCGGGCCAGCTTGCCTGCGCTCGGCTGCACCGACACGGGGAGCACCTGGAGCGCCTCCGGGTCCCTGCCGGCCTCCTGCCAGACCCGGCGCAGGCGCGGCAGGGCCTCGGCGAGCCCGCCGCCACCCACCGGCATCCACCCGTCGGCGTACTCGGCGACGTGTGCGAACAGGACCGGTCCCGCGCCACCGCCCAGCAGGACCCGCGGCGGCGGACTGGGCTTGGGGTGGGCCACGCTGGGCGCGACACTCACGTGGACGCCCTGGTAACCGGTCGGCTCCGGTGCCCACAGGGCGCGCATCAGGGCCACCTTCTCCCGCACCACGTCCCGCCGCGCGGCCCAGTCCACCCCGTGGTCGTCCGCCTCCTCCCGGTTCCACCCGAAGCCCACGCCCAGGGTGAACCGGCCCCCGCTGAGCAGGTCGAGGGTGGCGACCTGCTTGGCGAGCGTGATCGGGTCGTGCTGCGCCACCAGGGTGATCCCGGTGCCCAGGTGGAGTCGTTCGGTGACCGCGGCGGCAGCGGCCAGCGCGGCGAACGGGTCGAGGGTGCGGCCGTACTCGCGGGGCAGCTCCGCCCCTCCGGGCCAGGGAGTCTCGCGGCTGACCGGGATGTGGGTGTGTTCCGGGACGTACAGCGCGTGGAAGCCGCGCTGTTCCAGCTCCCGGGCGAGCCGGGTGGGTCTGATGCTCTCGTCGGTCAGGAAGATGGACGCTCCGATCCGCACCTCGGCCTCCTCGTCGGTCCCCTACCGGGTGTTCCTCCTTCATACCGGTTTCCCACCGGATGTGGGACATGTGTGTCGGCTTTGGTCCGCGAACCGACCCTTCATCAATTTCTTGAAGACACTGGACACAAGCCTCTCCAGGCGTGTCCACTTCTTCAATGCGAAACCGGCGCCGTCGAGGGTTCGGCCGTCGGAGCGCTGACGAGCTCGGCCACTCGGCCGCACCCGAGGGGCCGGGCTCATTGCCTGAGGTCGGGGCAGCGGGTACAACGAGATTCCGCCCAGCCGACTTCGGGAGGCCCGATGAGCACGGCGGACCCCGCACCCGGCACCGACCCGGCCACGCCGGTGGGCCGCCGTGACCTGCTGCGTTCGTCCGTGGTGGGTGGTGTGGCAGCGGTGCTCACCCTGTCCCCCGTCGACTTCGCCGGGGCCGACGGCTCCGGCGGCGGGCAGGAGACCCGCGAGACCACCGGGCACCTGCCCCACGGCGTGGCCGACTGGGTCCACCTGCCGGTCCGGGTGCCACCCGGGGTGCGGCAGCTCCGCGTCTCGTACTCCTACGACCGTCCCGAGGTCCCCCCCGGCGTCCCGGGCAACGCCTGCGACATCGGGATCTTCGACCAGCGCGGCACCACGCTCGGCGGCGACGGGTTCCGCGGCTGGTCCGGAGGGGCCCGCAGCACGTTCGGCATCGGCGGTACCCAGGCGACCCCGGGCTACCTGCCGGGCCCGATCGGGGCGGGAACCTGGCACGTGGTGCTCGGCCCGTACTCGGTGGCACCGCAGGGCCTGCGCTTCCACGTGGCGATCACCCTGGGGTTCGGCCCGCCGGGACGGCCCCCCGCACCCCGCTACCCCCCGGAACGGGCCGTCGGCCGGGGTCGCTCCTGGTACCGGGGCGACGGTCACCTGCACTCCGTGCACTCCGACGGGGCCCGCACCCTCGGTGAGCTCGCCGCCGCGGCCCGCGCCGCGCGGCTCGACTTCGTCGTCTCCACCGAGCACAACACCCACACCGCGCACCCGTTCCTCGGTGACCACGCCGGGCCCGACCTGCTGGTCCTCGCCGGCGAGGAGATCACCACCCGCAACGGCCACTGCCTGGCGTACGGCACCGCCCCCGGGACCTGGGTGGACTGGCGGTACCGCGCCCGCGACGACGCGTTCCGCGGCGTGACCCGGCGGATCCACCGCGCCGGCGGACTGGTGGTGCCCGCGCACCCGTACTGCCCGTACCTCGGTTGCGCGTGGAAGTTCGGCCACCAGGAGGCCGACGCGATCGAGGTGTGGAACGGGCCGTGGGGCGCGGACGACGAGATGGCGGTCGCCGAGTGGGACGCGCTGCTGACCCGGGACCCCGGGCCCGGCCGCCGTTGGACCCCCGCGGTGGGCAACAGCGACGCCCACCGCGAACCCGACGTGGTGGGCCTGCCGCAGACCGTGGTCCTCGCCGACGACCTCGAGCGGCACGCGCTGCTGGCCGGTATCAGGGCCGGACGGTGCTGGATCGCCGAGTCCGCGGAGGTGGAGCTGTCCTTCTCCGCGACCGGGGGACGGGGCCTGCACGCCGGCATCGGCGAACGCCTGCCGACCCGCGCCGACGACGAGGTCGCCGTCCGCCTGGAGGTCAGCGGCGCCCCCGGGGCACTGGCCCGGCTGGTGACCGACGAGGGCCAGGCACTGCTCACCCCGCTGCCCGCCGCACAGCCGGCGACGGTGCTCTGGCGCACCTCGTCCTCCAGGGCCGCCTACGTCCGCGCCGAGGTCCGCCGACCGGCCGGGGACGGTGGCGCGTCCGGGCTTCCGGGCGCCATGGTCGCCATGACCAACCCGATCTTCCTGGGCGGTCAGTGACGCCGGACGTCGCCGGGGCGGTGGCCCACCCAGCCACCGCCCCGCCCCTGTCACATCACCCGGCCCAGCCCCGGGGCCGCCCGGCACGGCGCCCGCGTCAACCGACGGGGTGGTGGAGCCCCCGGAACACCGGAAGCAGGACCCGCCAGCCAAGCTCGAGGCCGTGGACCGAGGCCAGCCATCCCAGGTGCCGCTCGTCCAGACCGAGTCGGGCCGTCCTGGACAGCAGGAGCAGGGTCGTCAGCACGTCGGTGTGGGTGAACTCCGCCTCCCGAGCCTCCTGTTCCACGTAGCGCAGGTAGGCCCCCGAGGTCGGCAGCACCCCGACGGGCCGCCACTCCTCGGTGAGGCGCCCCACCGGTTCGCCGTCCACGTGGGTCCCGTCGGTCACCATCACCCTGACCCGTCCCAGGTCACCGATCTGGTACGACCAGGACGGCGTGGTCAGCAGCACCTGGGGCGCGCAGACCGCCACGGCCCGTTCCACGAGGGGCAGCGGTTCCGTTCCGCCGAGTCCCGGCACCGGGACCGCCACCATTCCGGCCAGGGCGGCCCCGTAGAAGGCCGCGGCCTGGTCGTCGCCCGGGGGGTGGGCCAGCATGACGCGGCTGCCCGGTGGCGTGGCCGCGCCGAGTCGGGTGGCCACGGCCTGGGCCCGCACCAGCAACCCCGCGTAGGTCATGGCGCTGTTCGGGTAGGGCCGGGCGTCCGGCTGTGCGGCCACCTGGCGGCGGAGCATGACGCCGAGGGTGCCGCTCGGGTGAAAGGCAGGCGGAGGAAACGCAGTGATCGGCTGCATGACTTTTCAGACAACTCTTCCGTAATCAGGCTGGTCATGAGGGCGGTGGGATTGCCTGCGGGGTGAGGCGCCGGGCGGTTCACAGGCGTACGCTCAGATCCAGCTCAATCGCGTTGACAGGGTGGGTTTGTGACACGTGCACTGGTCGGCGGGGGCCCTGCCCCCGAGGTACCGGGCGGGGCGCCGTGAGCGCGTGTGTCAGTCAGGCGGGTTCCGGCGGCGGTGCCGGGCGCGGTGGTGGGCGGACGGTCGTGGGAGGCAGGCGTGCGGAGCGTGGGCGCGGAGAGCGTGGGTGCGGGGAGCGTGGGTGCGGGGAGCGTGGACGGTGCGGGAGCCCCGCTGGGATGACACGGTCCCAGCTCTCGATGGACGATTGATGGACGACGCATTCCGAGGACTGCGATGGGACGCGAAGGATCACTGAACCTGCGTTTCGCGGTGCTGGGGCCGGTACGGGCGTGGCGCGGCGAGGTCCCGTTGAATCTCGGGGCGCCGCAACAACTCGCGGTCCTTGGGGCACTGCTGTTGCGGGGCGGCCGGACGATCACCTCGGGCGAGCTGGTGGACGCGGTCTGGGGCGACGAACCGCCCAACTCCGCCCTCGCCACGTTGCGGACGTACGCCTTCCGGCTGCGCAAGGTGCTCGGCGCCAACGCCCTGGCATCGGTCGCCGGTGGCTACGCGATGCAGATGGACTCCGGAGCCCTGGACCTGGCGGTGTGCGAACGGCTCGCGGCCGAGGCGGAGAAGCTCCGGGCCTCCGGGGAGCCGGCCCGCGCCAGGGAGTTGCTGCGCGAGGCCCTGGACGCGTTCGCCGGGGAGCCCCTGGCGGGTGTCCCCGGGCCGTACGCCGAGAGCCAGCGCAACCGGCTGAGCGAGTGGCGCCTCACCCTGCTCGAGTGGCGGCTGGAGCTGGACCTGGAGCTCGGCGGCCACGCCGAGGCGGTGTCCGAGCTGACCGCGCTGTCCGCGGAGTACCCGGTGCGGGAGCGCCTGCGGGCGCTGCTGATGCTCGCGCTGTACCGGGGCGGGCGTCAGGCCGAGGCGCTGGGCGTGTTCGCGGACACCCGCCGGTTGCTCGGCGACGAGCTCGGGGTGGATCCGGGCCCCGAACTGACCGAACTGCACCAGCGGGTGCTCGAGGCCGACCCGGCCCTGATCCCCTCCCCGCCTCCCCTGGTGGCCGTCACGTCCGCGGCCGACGACCGGGAGCGTCCCGCCCCGAGGCCGGCGCAGCTCCCCGCGCCGGTGTCCGACTTCACCGGTCGGACGGCGTTCGTCAAGGAGCTGAGCGATCAGCTCGCCAGCGCCGAGGGCGGCAGGGTGATGGCGGTGTCCGCGGTGGCCGGGATCGGCGGCGTGGGCAAGACGACGCTGGCGGTGCACGTGGCGCACGCGGCCCGCGAGCACTTCCCGGACGGCCAGTTGTACGTGGACCTGATGGGCGCCGGGCCCAGCCCGGCCGAGCCGGAGGTGGTGCTCGGCGCGTTCCTGCGCGCGCTCGGCACGCCCGACTCGGCGATCCCGGAGGGCCTGGAGGAGCGCGCGGGGCTCTACCGGTCGCTGCTCGCCGGGCGGCGGGTCCTGGCCCTGCTGGACGACGCCCGGGACAGCGCCCAGGTCCGTCGGCTGCTTCCCGGTTCTCCCGGGTGCGCCGTCCTGATCACCTCGCGCAGCAGGATGATCGACCTCGCCGGCGCGCACCTGGTCGACCTGGACGTGATGAGTCCCGACGAGGCGCTGGCCCTGTTCACGCGGATCGTCGGAGCCGACCGGGTCGGCGGGGAGCAACGGGCCGCCCTCGACGTCGTCGCCGCCTGTGGCTTCCTGCCGCTGGCCATCCGGATCGCCGCTTCCCGCCTGGCCAACCGCCGCACCTGGACGGTCGCGCTGCTGGCCTCCAAGCTGGCGGACGAGCGTCGCCGGCTCGACGAGCTGCGCGCCGGGGAGCTCGCCGTCACCGCCACCTTCGAACTCGGCTACGGCCAGCTCGAGGCGGACCAGGCACGGGCCTTCCGGCTGTTGGCGCTCTCCGAGGGCCCGGACATCTCGTTGGCCGCCGCGGCGGCCCTGCTCGACCTGGACCCCTACACCGTCGAGGAGATCCTGGAGTCCCTGGTCGACACCAGCCTGCTGGAGTCCGCGGCTCCTGGCCGCTACCGCTACCACGACCTGCTGCGGTTGTACGCCCGTTCCCGCGCGGAACAGGACCAGTCCCCGGTGGAGCGGCAGGACGCGCTGGCCCGGCTGCTGGACTTCTACCTCGCCACCGCGGCCCACACCTACCACCGGGAGAACCCGGGCGACCGCCTGCTCGACCACCTCACCCCGACCCACCACCCCGGGATCGCCTTCGACCACGACGAGGCCGCCCTGGACTGGCTGTTCACCGAGGCGCCGTGCCTGCTGGCCACCGTCTCGCACACCGCGACCGACAGCCGGTTGCTGCGTCCCGCGGTCGATCTGCTGCTCGTCGTCCAGGACCTGATGGAGTCCGGCGCCTTCGCCCGTTCCTACGAGTTGGCGACCAGGGCCGTGATCGAGGCCGCGCACCAGGTGGGGGACGCCCGCTGCGAGGCGCGGGCGCGGGCCCTGCTGGGCCAGTCCCACTGCATGTCCGGCCGCTTCGACGAGGCCAACGAGGAGGCCCGGCGCGCGCACATGCTCGGCATCACCGCCCGCGACCAGCTGATGGCCTGTTACGCGCCGAACCTCCTGGGCATCACCGCGCTGTACCAGAACCGCTTCGAGGACGCCCACGAGTGCTTCACCCTGGCCCTCAACGCCTTCCGCACCGACGGGAACCGGCTCGGCGAGGCCAGCGTGCTGAGCAACCTGTCGCGGGTGCGGCTCAGTCTGGGCCAGGCCACCAGCGCGGTGGCCGCGGCGGAGCAGGCGCTGGGGCTGCACCGGGACATCGGCGGCGCCACCCTGCGCCTGGGCAACGGGCTGTACGCCCTGGGCATGGCGCTGACCCGGGCCGGCCGGCACCAGGAGGCGCTGGCCAGGCTCACCGAGGCGCTGGAGATCCACCGGGGGGCCCGGCAGCGCCTGTGGGAAGGGATGACCGTCTTCCGGATCGCCGAGGTGCTGCTCACCGCGGGGCGTCCGGCGGACGCGGCGGCCCACGCCGAACAGGCCCTGTCCCTGCTGCGGGACATCGGTGGAGAATGGCGTCGCGCGCAGGTCCTCACCTCGCTGGGCCACGCCCTGACCAGGATCGGGCAGGCGGACCGCGCCCGTGGCTGCTGGCAGGAGGCGTACGCGCTCTACGACAGGGTCGCCGCCCCGGAGGTCGCCCAGCTACGGGCGCTGCTCGACGACGATGAGCGTGGCGCGGTGACGCTCTAGTCAGCAGTCCTGAGGACCACGTCTATCCGATGTCTATCGGCTGCTGATGCCCCGGGGGCACTGTCGTTGTCACAGATCCGCCGCTGCATCGCTCCGAGACCGCAACACCTCGGGGATCAGCAGCTCTCGGTTCGGCGTCGCGTGATTACAGTGGCGCGACCGCCGGTGGCCCGCACAGGTGACTCACGGGGGTAGCCACCGCGCGAGGCCGACGGACCCGGCGCGCCCGGGTCCTTCCGGGAGCGCAGCGACATGACCGACTGGGAGAAACCAATGAGCACACCGACTCCGGAGAGCGGCGCGGACAAGCCGGAGGCTACCGAGACCCCGCGGCCGGACAACTGGCAGCCGACCAGCGAACCGGTCAGGACCGCGAACTGGCAGCCGACTGGTGAGCCCGTCAAGCCCACCAACTGGCAGCCCACCAGCGAGCCCGCACAGGGGAACTGGCAGCCCACCGACGAGCCGAGCCAGCAGGTCTGACGAAGAACCGGTAACCGCTGGTCGAGTGTGCTCGGGGGGGCACACGGGGGAACAGCGGGGGGAATCCCCGTAGGGGAAGTGGGGCCGGCTGTGGCGGTCGGAGGGGGAGCGCCGCGGCCGGCCTCCGCGGTGTCGTGGGGAGGGGCCACGACACCCGACGGCGAGAGTTCGCCGTCAGGGGACAGTCCGGTGGCAGGGCTGTCCCCTCCACACACGCCAGCCGGCGGACCCTTCCGTGAACGTCCGCCGGCTGGCTCTCGCGTGCCACGGCCCGGGCCGGGTCCTCCACGGCGGCCGGGCCCGGCGCCGGCGCCGGCCCGACGGGGGCGCCGGGCCGACGGGGGCTTCCGCCCGACGCGCACCGAATCTGCCCAGGGAAGAATTCCTTACGGTTCGGGCCCACGCCGGGAGAGGCTCGTGCCATGAAACTTCTGGTACTCGGTGGTTCGGTGTTCCTCGGGCGGCACACGGTTGCGGCTGCTCTCGCCCGCGGTTGGGAGGTGACCACCTTCAACCGCGGGGTGACCAGCGCCGACGTGCCCGGGGTGCGGGTGGTCCGCGGTGACAGGACCGAGCCGCGGGACCTCGCCCGGCTCGCCGAGCAGGGGCCCTGGGACGCCGTGGTGGACGTCTGCGGGTTCGTCCCGCGGTACGTCGGGGCGGCGGTACGGGCGCTGTCGGCACAGGCGGGCAGCTACGTGTTCATCTCCAGTGTCTCCGCCTTCCCCGGCTGGCCCGCGGAGGCGGTGGACGAGGACTCCCCGCGGTTCGCGTGCTCCCCCGACGCCGGGCCCGAGGACGGCGACTACGGGACGCTGAAGTCGGGGTGCGAACGGGCGGTGGAGCGCGACTTCCCCGGCCGGGTGCTGATCATCAATCCCGGCCTGATCATCGGTCCGCACGAGAACGTGGGCCGGGTGCCGTACTGGCTGCGCCGCGCCGCCCGCGGCGGGGACATGCTCGCGCCCGGCCCCCGCGACCGGCCGTTGCAGTTGGTGGACGCCCGGGACATCGCCGCGTTCACCCTGGACTCCCTGGAGCGGGAGCGCACCGGGCGGTACATCACCAGCGGTGTCCGCGGGAACTGCACGTGGGGCGAGCTCGTTGACACCTGTGTGGAGTTGACCGGTTCCCTGGCGCGGCCCGTGTGGGTGGACGACGACTTCCTGCTCGGGCACGAGGTCGCCGTGTGGAGCGGGCTGCCCCTGTGGATGCCCGACCGGCCGGAGTTCGCCGCCGTGTGGGCACCGGACTCCAGCCGGGCGCTGGCCGCCGGGATGTCCTGCCGTCCGGTGGTGGAGTCGCTCCGCGACACGTGGGCGTGGCTGAGCGGCGACGACGTCCCCGAGGTGCTGCCGCGTTACCGCGGGGGCCTGCCCGACAACGGCATGGAGCCGCAACGCGAGAGGGACGTCATCGCCGCCTGGTTCGACCGTTAGGGCCGTCCGGCGGGGCCGGTGCGTCTCCGGCTCAGCTCGACGGGTACTTCGTCGCCGCCGTCACGCTGCACTCGAAGGTGGTGTACTCCTGCAGCGGGTAGTAGGACTTGGACGTCACGTTCTGGCTCGAGCCGGCGGTGAGGCTGTTCAGCGTGACCATGTCGGTGGCCAGCACGTTGCCGTTGGTGACACCGCCTTCGGTCTGCTCGACCTTCACGGTGATCGTGTAGTTGTAGGAGCCGGAGGAGGCGGAGTTGGTGACCGTCAGGTCGGAGTACAGCTCCTGGGTGTTCTCGTCGTAGTCGCACGAGGTGATGTCCACCTCGTCCAGCGCGTCGGGGTCGTCGATGGTCTCTGAGGGGGCGATGGCCGGCTCGGTGGCCGGGTCGTAGGTGGGCGGCTCGAACGTGGGCGGCTCGATGGTGGGCATGTCGATGTCGAAGTCGTCGCCGCTGCCGCCGTCGGTGGAGCCGCCAGGGAAGCCGCCCGAGGTGCTGGAGCTGTGCGAGTTGTCGTTGTCGTCGTCGCAGCCGCCGCCGCCTGACCGGCGCGCACCCGTGAGGGTGACGAGCACTATCAGGAAGACTGCGACAGCTCGGACATGGCGACGGGTCATGAGTCCCCCGCTGAAACGTTGCGAATTGTGGTCAATCATTCACCCAACGGAAATACCTGAAGTAAGGGGCTATTCCTGGGTGATGGGTGCACGACAGGCTAGCAGTCTGGCCCCTACGACGCGGACGGCCGCACGGCTGGTTCCCGACGGTCCACGGGCGGGTCGGACGGGGGCCACGCACCGCGCCCGTCCCGCCGGGAACGTTCACCGGTGGGGCCCCGGGGCGGCCGTCCACGGGGCCGTCCTCCGCTCGCGTGGCGGGTTCGGACGGGGAAGCGTAGCGTCAGACAGAGGGATACGCGGAACGTGAGGTACTTACGATGCGTAACCTTCCCGGCATGCTGCTGGCGCTCGTAGCGGCGGCGGCAGTGATCGTCAGCGCTTTCCGCCCGTGGTACGCCGGCCGTGACGGGTCGGACATCCGGGTCGGGGACCTGTTCGACACGATGACCACGGCCCGGCCCGACAACCTGATGGTGTCGCTCTTCCTGCCGCTGCTCGTCGGCGCGGTGCTGGCGGTCCTCGGAGCGCTGCTGCGCTCCCGCACGGTGCTGTTGCTGGCCGCTCTGGTGGCGCTGGCCACCGCCGCGCTGTGGGCCACCCGCCAGTCGCTCACCCCTCAGGCCCTGCGGTCCGACCTCCTCGGTGACGGGCTCGCCCTGGTCGTGGGTGGGGGCTTCGCCCTGCTCCTGGCCGCCGGCACCACCCGTCGGCGCAGGGGCGGGCGGCACAGGTACGGGGACCGGCGACTGGATGTGGCGCCCCCCATGGGCCCGGACCAGCCACCGCACGAGGGTCCCGGTGATCAGTGGCGGCACCCCGGCGACGCGGCCTGAGCACGCCCCGGGGCCAAGGGGTGCCCCGCCCGGGGTGCCGTCCGACCGGCCCCGCACGGACGCCGGCCCGACCGGGGCACTCCCCGTCGGGCCGGCGGCGTGAGCGGTGCTCAGCGAGGGAGCGGGCTCGTCACAGTCGTTCGATGATCGTGGTGTTGGCCTGGCCGCCGCCCTCGCACATGGTCTGCAGGCCCCACCGACCGCCGGTGCGCTCCAGGTGGTGCAGCAGGGTGGTCAGCAGCTTGGTGCCGCTCGCGCCGATCGGGTGCCCCAGGGCGAGCGCCCCGCCGCACGGGTTGACCTTCGCCGGGTCGGCGCCCGTCTCCCGCAGCCAGGCCAGCACGATCGAGGCGAACGCCTCGTTGAGCTCGATCGCATCGAAGTCGTCGATCGACATCCCGGTCCTGGCCAGGGCGTGGGCGGTGCCGGGGATGGGCGCGGTGAGCATCAGCACCGGGTCGTCGCCGCGGACGCTGAGGTGGTGGATGCGGGCGCGGGGGGTGAGACCGTGCTGCCGCACCGCTTCCTCGGAGGCCACCAGCACCGCGGAGGCGCCGTCGGAGATCTGCGAGGACAGCGCGGCGGTGAGCACTCCGTCGGGGGCGAGCGTCTTCAGCGACGCCATCTGTTCGAGGTTGGTGTCCCGGCGCGGTCCCTCGTCCACCGCGAGCTCGGCCAGTGGGGCGATCTCCTTGTCGAACCACCCGTTGTCCATGGCGTGGACCGCCCGCTGGTGGCTGCGGAGCGCGTACTCCTCCATCTCCGCCCGGCTGAGGTCCCACTTGCGGGCGATCAGTTCGGCGCCCCGGAACTGGCTGATCTCCTGTTCCCCGTAGCGCTTGCGCCACCCGGCGGAGCCGGAGAACGGGTCCTCGAAGCCGAAGTGCTTCCCGGCCAGCATCGCCGAGCCGATGGGGAGCTGGGACATGTTCTGCACCCCGCCGGCGACGACCAGGTCGGCGGTGCCGCTCATCACCGCCTGTGCGGCGAAGTGCACCGCCTGCTGTGACGAACCGCACTGCCGGTCGATGGTCACGCCCGGGACGTGCTCCGGGTAGCCGGCGGCCAGCCAGCAGGTGCGCGCCACGTCCCCGGCCTGGCCGCCGAGCTGGTCGATGCAGCCGAAGATCACGTCCTCGACCGCACCGGGGTCGATGCCGCTGCGCTCCACCAGCGCGGTCAGCACATGCGCCCCGAGGTCAGCCGGGTGGATGCCCGACAGCGCGCCCCGGCGCCGGCCGACGGGGGTACGGACCGCTTCGACGATGTACGCCTCGCCCATGTGTGTGCCCCTCATTACCGATGAGTAGGTGTCGGCTCCCAGTGTGCACCCGACTCATGGAAATGACGGAGCGTCAGTTGACGAACGGCTTGCGGGCGCCCGTCCACGCCCGCCCGACCGCCCGGTCCCGCCGCGGTGGTGAACCACCCCGCCCACGGCCCGGTCGCCAGGGCCGCGACCGCGGGGGCGACAGCGCGCAGCGGCCCCCGGATCGTTTCGTCCGTAAAGCCACAGACACGGCGAAACGCCCCCCGCTTCGCAACGAGTGCCCCGGACAGGAAGAATCATTGCCGTACCCCCGGGCCGGTCCGCAGTGAGACGCTGCACGGGGGACCCGACGGGGAGGTGGCACGCAACGTGGAGCAGCTTTCGCAGCACGACCCGAGACGCATCGGCCCTTTCGAGGTGCTCGGCCGTCTCGGTGCCGGCGGCATGGGGCTGGTCTATCTCGCCCGCTCGGCCTCCGGCCGGCGCGTGGCCATCAAGACCGTGCGCGCGGAACTCGCCGAGGACCAGCTCTTCCGGGTCCGGTTCACCCGGGAGGTCGAGGCGGCCCGGGCGGTCGGTGGCTTCTACACCGCGGCGGTGGTGGACGCCGATCCGCGCGCCGCGGTGCCGTGGCTGGCCACCGCCTACGTACCGGCGCCCTCCCTGGAGGAGATCATCGAGCGGTGCGGGCCGCTGCCGGTGCAGGCGGTGCGTTGGCTCGCCGCCGGCATCGCCGAGGCGCTCCAGTCCATCCACAGCGCCGGGCTGGTCCACCGGGACATGAAGCCGTCCAACGTGCTGGTCGTCGAGGACGGGCCGCGGGTGATCGACTTCGGGATCGCGAGCGGCGTCTCCAACACCCGACTGACCATGACCAACGTCGCCGTCGGCACCCCCGCCTACATGTCCCCGGAACAGGCCAGGGACAGCCGGAGCGTCACCGGCGCGAGCGACGTGTTCTCCCTCGGTTCCACCCTCGTCTACGCCGCCACCGGCCACGCCCCGTACCACGGCGCCAACCCGGTGGAGACGGTGTTCATGCTGCTGCGCGAGGGCCCGGACCTGTCCGGGCTGCCGGACGAGCTGCGGCCCCTGATCGACTCCTGTCTGAAGACCCAGCCGGAGAACCGGCCGAGCCCGGTGGACCTCCAGGCCCAGCTCGCCCCGCACCTGTTCGCCGCCGACCACGACGGGAGCGAGGCGTCGGCGTGGCTGCCCGAGCCGGTGGTGGCGCTCATCGAGTCGCGGCGGGGTCGCAGGGTCGCCGCCCAGCCCAGGGCGGACGCGGTCGGCCCGCCGCCGCCCCCGGACTCCCCGCCCGAGCCGATGCCCCCCGACCGGCTCCCCGCGGAGCCGGGCCCGCCCGCGCAGCGGTCCCCCGGCCACCGGGACCGGGGCGGCGAGCTGACCCGTGAGCACGCCCCGGTCCGGCTGCCCGGCTCCGACGTGGCGATAGGCCCCGGGCCCCGGGTCGCCGACAGCGTCGGCCACGGGGCCCCGCCGACCGCGAGCACCGACTGGGTCCGCCGCGGCGCCGCCCCGCACGGCCCGGCCCAGCGCGGTCGGCACAGCGCCGGCCCCGCCAGCCACACGCCCCGGCCCGCGGGGGCGGTACCGGCGAACCTGCCGGGCCCCGGCGAGCACCGCGGGCCCGCTGCCCCGGCCCGCTGGCGCCCCTGGCGGTTCCGCATGTCGAACGACGTGTGGGGGACCCCGATCGTCTCCGAGGGCCTGCTGTACGTCACCTCCTTCGAGGTGCACGCGCTGGACGTGGCGACCGGGCGTCGGGAGTTCCGCACCCGCGACGTCGCCTGGACCATGGCCGTGGCCCAGGGACAGCTCCTCGCCTCGGACGGGGCGAGCCTGTACGCCCTCGGCGCGTCGGACGGCAGTGACCGCTGGCGGGCCGCCCCCGACGGCTGGGTGTACTCCCTCCAGGTGGAGGCCGGATCGGTGTGCACCGGTATCCGGGGCGGTGAGGTGCAGGTGCGGGACGCCGCGACCGGGGAGCTGCGCTGGAAGAAGACGGGCGGCCAGACCACCTTCGAGTCCCCCGAGTCCGGGCCACTGGTGGTCGGGGACACGGTCTACTACTTCGGAGGGGGGCTGCTGCACGCCGTGGAGGCCCGTTCGGGGCGGCAGAAGTGGTCCTACCCGGTCGGCGAGGACTGCCCGGCCCAGCCGATCGAGGCCGACGGCTCGGTGTACCTCACCGCCGGCACCCGCGTCCTGGCGCTCAGTGCCGCCGACGGCCGGGAACGCTGGCGCTTCGACGCGCCCGCCGGGCTCTTCACCCGCCCCACCCACGTGCCCGGTTCCGGAGTGACCGGCGGCGGGGTCTACGTGGTCGACTACCTCGGCACGGTGTACGCGCTCGACCCCGCCAGCGGGCGCGACCGGTGGCGCGTGGCCACCGAGAGCCGGCAGGGCGCCGAGCCGGTCGTGGTCGTCAACGGCACCGTCCACCTGGGCAGCGGGAAGGCCCTCTACACCATGGACGCGGTCAGCGGCGCCCCCCGCTGGCGCTTCGCCGCCCAGGACGACCTGGTGGGCTCCCCGGTGATCGCCGGGGGCCGGGTGCACTTCGGTTCCAAGGACCACTGCCTCTACACGGTGGACGCCGACGGCGGCCAGCTCCGCTGGAAGCTGGAGACCGGCGGGGAGATCACCGGTTCGCCGGTGGTGGCCAACGGGGTGGTGTACGCGTGCAGCAAGGACCGGTGCGTCTACGCCCTCGACGCCGGCAAGGGGGCCCCGACCCGCGCGGCGAGCCGTGCCTGACGGTGCCGTTCCGTCCCCGCCCGGGGCCCGCCCGCCGGAGGGGCCGGAGGGGAACGACAGGCCTCGTCCCGCGCCGTGCGAGGATGGGCGCATGGCTGAGTTGTGGACGGGGCACACCGCCGAGTTGGACGCCGCGGAGCTGGCCGTGGTCCGCACCCTGTTGGACGAGGTGTTCGAGGGTGACTTCTCGGACGCGGACTGGGACCACACGTTGGGTGGCATCCACACCCTGGTCCGGCACGACGGCGAGGTGATCGGCCACGCCGCGGTGGTGCAGCGGCGGCTGCTGCACCAGGGCCGGGTACTGCGTACGGGTTATGTGGAGGGCGTCGCGGTCCACGCGGACCACCGGGGCCGGGGGCACGCCGGGAGGATGCTGGAGCAACTCGAACGGGTCATCCGGGGCGGCTACCAGGTGGGCGCGCTGAGTGCCAGTGACGACGGCGCCGGGATGTACGCGGGTCGGGGCTGGCAGCGCTGGCGGGGGACGACGTCCGCGCTCACCCCCACCGGAACGGTCAGGACCAGCGAGGACGACGACTCCGTGTTCGTGCTGCCGCTGGGTGTTCCGCTGGAGCTGACCGGCGAGCTCACCTGCGACTGGCGCGAGGGTGACCTGTGGTGACGGCTGCCGCGCCGGTCATCTCCGTTGCGGAACGCCACCCTCCCCATTTGCCGCTGCCGAATCGCGCGCTGATCACGCGCCGGTAAACTGACGGCATGACAGGACAAGTAAGAACCGTCGACGGCAGAGTAGCCGGGCGACGCGGGCAGGCGACGCGGCAGAAGCTGCTCGACTGCCTGCGGGACATGCTCAGCAGCTCTCCCTACCGGGATGTCAAGGTCATCGATGTCGCCCGGATGGCGGGCACGTCCCCAGCAACGTTCTACCAGTACTTCCCCGACGTCGAAGGCGCCGTTCTGGAGATCGCCGACGACACGGCCAAGGACAGCGCCGCGCTCAGCGGGTTCGTCACCGACCGGTCGTGGGCGGGCAGGGCCGGCTGGACCTCCGCGGAACAGTTGGTGGACGGCTTCCTCGCCTTCTGGCGCAAGCACGACGCGATCCTGCGGGTCATGGACCTCGCGGCGGCGGAGGGCGACAAGCGGTTCGCCCGGGTCCGCACCAAGGTCCTCGCCCCGGTCACCACCGCGCTCCAGGACACGATCAAGGACCTCCAGGCCAAGGGCAGGGTGGACAAGTCCATCAGCCCGGGAGCGGTCGCCGGCTCCCTGGTCTCCATGCTCGCCGCGGTCGCCAGCCACCAGAAGGCGTTCAGCGGCTGGGGCGTCAAGCAGGCGGAGATCAAACCCAACCTCGCGGTGCTGGTCCACCTCGGGGTGACCGGTCGCAAGCCGACTCGCTGACCGGCGCGGCTGTCAGCCGTCCCCCTGTCCGTACCGTCCCCCACGCCCCCGCACACCGGCCGGGCCACCGGGGGCCGCACCCCTCGCCGGGCCACCGCCGGCCCGCAACCCCTCCCCCTCAGCCCCTTCCCGGGCCCAGCCGATCCTGACTGCCCTCCGCTCGCGACGCCGGGCCCGTCCCTCCGTCCCCGGGCACCGACCAGGGAGCGCAGCAGCTCCTGGCCGCCTCCCCCAGCGCACGCCCGTCGTCCGGCCCCACTGCGACCGACGAACCGACGAGCAGACCCTCCCCAGCCCGCCCACACCGACGGCTTCCCGAGGCCGCCGTCCGTGTGCCCCCGTCCCACGCCGGTTACCGGCGACGTTGACGTTCCCCCCGCCGCAGCGGTGGCCCGGACACTGCCCGAAACCGTGGGTGCGGGCATGCTGGACGCACATGGTGTTCGACCGTGCCGGGAAGGGCGCGGCCGGCGCGTGCCTTCTCCGGTGTGAGAGGCAGCCGATCGAACGTGTGCCCCGGGGCCTTCCTGATGAGTGGCGCCGTCCGCCCGGAGGGCGCGGGTCTCAGACAGGCCCCGGGACGGCTACCCACGGCCGGAAGCGTCAAGTGGGCCTCCACCGCCTCCCGTGCGCACCGGCGGAACCTGTCCACCAGCGGTAGGCACCCGCATCGTGGTGACACCAGTTGGTGGCACCGACGGATGGTGGCACCGGTCTCGTCCTGTAGACGGCGGACGACACCGGAGGCCCGTTCGAGGAGAGAGCCACGATGCGGTTGGAGTCGCCGCCCGCACGCGCGAACCGAACCCGAGTCCGGTGTCCGCGGCGGGCGGCGAGACCCACGGCAACGCGTCTTCAACCGGCCGTCGGGCGTGTCGTCAGCCGGTCACACGAACGACCCGACCGTCCGTGCCCCGGCCGCCGAGCGCGGGTGCGGCCCGGTCCACCTCACACCAGATCCGCTTGCCGGCCCCCTCCGGTTGCCAACCCCAGCGGTCGGCGAGCCCGTCGACCAGCTCCAGGCCACGCCCGCCCATCTCGTCGCTGGCGGCGCAACGCGGCAGCGGGGGCCGGGTGCTCGCGTCGGCGACCTCCACCCGCACGGTCCCCCGGCTGGGGCCCGAGGAGCCCACGCTGAAGAGCATCCGCAGCACGGCGGGGCAGCCGGTGTGCACCACGGCGTTGGTGACCAGTTCAGAGATGATCAGAACCAGCGTTTCGACCAGCGGCTCCTCCGGGGCGACCCCGCTCTTGGCCAGCCGGGAACGCGCCCAGCGTCTGGCCCGGCCCACTTCGGCCGGGTCTGGTTCGACCGTCAACTGCACCTGAAGAACCTGCACTGCTACAACACCATCCGAACCGGCGCACACACAGCCCAACGCCCTCGCAGCGCTACCGAGAGTGACTTACGTGTCGACCAGAATGATCGACACAGAGTCACGTCGACAAGCACTTCAGTGATATTCCAGCGCAAAGGTCGAAGCATGCGGCATACTTCGCCACTTGCCGGGGTCGCCACGTTCCGCCGGCCGGTCACAGGTGTCACACCAGCGGCGTTTCTACGCAACAGAACCCCTCGCACGCGAGGGAGCGTACCCGAGTAGACCCCCGACTCCACCCGGACCGTTATCACGCTACGGACACAACGCTGCCGTCGCGCGGGCGACGGCGGGGACAGAAGGTGACCGAGTACGGTCATGCCCGTGGAGTGGTCCCTGTCGTGGGGACACCGTTGGTCCGGTCCAACGGCGTTGACCGGGTCCCCCCGCGGAGCTCCCCGCCGCCCCCTCGGTGGGGAGGGCCCTGACCGTCGTTCGCCCGACGGCGGTCAACTGGCCGCGCTGTCCAGCTCGGGGTAGACGTCGAAGAGGCTGCGCACCCCCAGGGCGGTGAAGACCCGGTTGACGTGGGTCCCCTCCGTGGACATGACGAGGCGTAGGCCACCGTTGCAGGACCGCATCAGCCGGCGGGAGGCGATCAACACCCCGATGCCACTGGAGTCGCAGAAGGTGACACCGGTCAGGTCCAGCACCACGCGGCGCTCCCCCTTGGCCACGGCCGCGTGTACCCGTTGTCGAACGGCGGGGGAGGAGACCAGGTCCATGTCGCCCTCGATCCTGAGCACCGTCCACCCGCGCCGCTCACCATCGGTCACTGTCAGCGCCACGCGGTGCTTCCCTTTCCTCCCGGCCGCCGTCAGGCCGCGGCCACCCGGTCCGACGCGCATTCACCGATCTCTCCCCAACCGAATGCGACCTTACGCTGCGCGCGCTGTCCACGACAGGGCGCGCCCCCCGGGTGCTACGTCGCGCGCCTGGGCGAACGCTCAGGGAAAGAACGCGGGATGACGGTCCGGCTCCCGTTGAACCTCCACAGGCCGGTGGGGATTCCCGAACAAAGAGGTGCCACCACTCCCCGACGAGTGGCCCCAACGGCGCGCCACGACCGGGGGCCGCCGGACCCGCCCTGCGGCGGCTCGCCGCTCAGGCGAAGACCACCGTCCTGGTGCCGTTGAGCAGCACCCGGTGCTCGCTGTGCCACTTCACCGCGCGGGCCAGCGCCTGGCACTCCACGTCCCGGCCCACGGCCACCAACTGTTCGGGGGTGGACTCGTGCCCGACCCGCTTCACCTCCTGCTCGATGATCGGGCCCTCGTCGAGTTCGGCGGTGACGTAGTGGGCGGTGGCGCCGATCAGCTTCACCCCGCGGGCGTGCGCCTGGTGGTAGGGCCTGGCGCCCTTGAAGCTGGGCAGGAACGAGTGGTGGATGTTGATGATCCGCCCGGGCAGTCGCCGACACAGGTCGTCGGAGAGCACCTGCATGTAACGGGCGAGGACCAGCAGGTCCACGTCCTCGTTCTCCACGATCTTCAGCAGCTCGGCCTCGGCCGCCGCCTTGTTCCCGCCGGTGACCGGGAGGTGGTGGAACGGGACGCCGTAGGAGCCGGCCAGTTCCCGGAAGTCGGTGTGGTTGGAGACCACGGCGACGACCTCGATGGGAAGCGCTCCGATGCTGGCGCGGAAGAGCAGGTCGTTCAGGCAGTGCCCGAACCTGCTCACCATGATCAGCACTCGCATGCGTCGTTCCGCGGGCTGGAGCTGCCAGTCCATCCGGAACGAGTCGGCGACCGCGGCGAAGCTGGCACGCAGCCGGTCCAGGGCGACCGGGCGGGACGGTTCGGCACCCGGTGGGAGGCCGCGCACCGGGCACGAGAAGTGCACCCGCATGAAGAACAGGCCCGTGTCCCGGTCCTTGAACTGCTGGCTGTCCTCGATGTTGCACCCGGTCATGAACAGGAAGCTGGACACTCCGTGCACGATCCCCTGCCGGTCGGGGCAGGACAGGGTGAGGACGAACTGCTGCTCGCTCTCCTCCGGTTGGCCCTGGTGGCCCGCCTGACCCTGCCGCTCCACCGGTCCTGACCGTCCCGCCTGGCCGGGCCGCTCCGCCTGGGCCGCCTCGTCCTGCCTGACTGCCTGGTCCGATCCCTCGGGCGACTCGCTCACGCCTGTTCCCTCTCGCTCCCTGTGGACCCTCAAGCCTCGCACATCGACGGGAGCACGGACGTGCCGTCCACAGACCGGAACGGCCCCGGGTCGGTGGGCGCCGGGCAGCCCGCGCGGCCCCGCCGGACCGGACACCGGGAGTGCGACGGGCTCAGCCGGACCGGGTGAGGATCTTCAGCGCGTCGAGGGAGCGCGGGGGCTCGTCGGGGTCGTCACCGTCCCCCGCGGCCAGCCGGAGGTGCGCCTGCCGGGCCGCGGCCACCGCGTCCGGCCAGTCCGGGTGGTCCGCGTACGCCTGGGCCGGGGCGTCCGCCCCCACCTGGTGCAGGATGCGCAGCACCCGCAGCACCGCGGCGTCCACCAGCGCGGCCTCCTCGGCATCCCGGAAGACCGTCCCGACGTACTTCTCCGCCGACCAGTTGTCCAGCCAGGTGTCCTCGACCAACCGGTAGACGGCGTCGGTCACGTCACCGTAACCGGGGCGCCCCCGCAGCCAGCACTCGCGCTGGAACGCGGTGTCACCCAGCATGTGCAGCGCGGATCGCACCTGGGCGCGCCAGCGCCACCACGGCATGTCATTGAGCGGCATACCGGCCATGGTGAACGAGCGGCTGGCTCGGCGGGAAGGGTTCTCGGAAGCTCGCACAGGTGTCGATCGTACGTTCCCGCTCCCGGGTACTCAACGTTCCGGGCCCCGCACCAGGCGTCATGCCCGTCCCGGTACGCGCGACGATCTCACCGCCGACCCCGGCCCGCGCCCGGCCCTGACTGTCAGTGGCCAGCGGCACACTGGCGGACATGCCCTCCGTTCCACCGGTCCGGCACCTGCTGCGGGCCAGGGACCTGATCGACGCCCGTTACCACGAGAGGCTGACCGTGGCTGACCTCGCCCGAGCCGCCGGGCTCTCCCGCGGGCACTTCCACCAGGCGTTCCGCCAGGCCTTCGGCGAGTCCCCCCACGCTTATCTGATCACCCGGCGACTGGAGCGCGCCGCGGCACTGCTGCGGACCACGGACCGGTCCGTCGCCGACGTCGCCCTGTCCGTCGGATGGCAGAGCATCGGGTCGTTCACCGCCAGCTTCACCCGGACCTACGGCATGTCACCGACGCACTACCGCGCCACGTTCCCGCCCGCCGCCGGCCTCGCCCTGGTCCCCTCCTGTGTACTCCGTGCGTACGGACGCCCACAACACCGGACGTTTCGAGAAGACACTGTCAGACCGGGGGACTAGCGTCGTGCTGGACTGATCACCGGTCGACGGTTCGGACGTCGGCCGGGGCCACTGAGCTGGGAGGCTCTCCGATGTACAAGATCGCGAATGTCCAGTTGTGGGTGCACGACCAGGACGAGGCACTCAGCTTCTACACCCAGAAGGTGGGGATGGAGGTCCGCGCCGACGTCACCGCCCCTGAGCTGGGCAACTTCCGTTGGCTCACCGTCTCCCCTCCCGGGCAGCCCGACGTGTCCATCGTGCTGATGGCCATCCCCGGCCCGCCGATGCTGGACCCGGCCACGGCCGAGCAGGTCAAGGACCTGATGGGCAAGGGCGTTGCGGGGGCGGTGTTCCTCACCACCGACGACTGCCAGGCCACCTACCGGGAGCTCAGCGACCGGGGCGTCGAGTTCGTCGAGAAGCCCGAGGTGCGCCCCTACGGGATCGACGCGTCGTTCCGCGACCCCTCGGGCAACCACATCCGACTCGTCCAGCTCAACGAGTCCGGCATGTGACCACCCCCAAGGGCTCGGGGGGGTCACACGCCGTGGGGCAGCGGGACGGCGCCGCTCACAACTCGTTGTTCTGACGCTCCGTCAGGTCGTATTCCCTGGCGATGGCGTTCCACAACTCGGCGGCCCGCTTCTTGGCGTCGGTGGCCTTCCCACTCTCCCGGTCGCCGGCCTGCCGCTCGTTGGTCACCTTCGCCCGCCCCTTCTTGCAGCCGCCCTTGCCGGCGACCTGGTCGGCCCAGGCGGCGTAGTGGTTGTCAGCGGACGCCGACGACTTCCACGCCTCGTTCAGCGCCGACGTGAGCTTGGCGTGGTCCGGCAGCTTGTCCACCGACAGCTCACCGAGCCTGGTCACCAGGTCGTTGCGCTGGTTGGCCGCGTCGCGCAGTGACTTGGCCGCACCGTCGAGGTTCTTGCAGGAGCTGATCTCGTTCACCGCGGTGATCACCGCGGAGCGGCTGTTGTTGCTCTCCGCGAGCAACGCGTCCAGGTCCTTGGCCTGCTGCTCCGCCGGATCGACCTGCGGGGCCTGCGAGGTCGGGGCCTTGGAGGCGGAAGTGGCGCTCTCGCTGCTCCCCGGCGTGACCGGGTCCTCCTTCTTGTCGTCCCCGCCGCTGAGCACGGCGCCGCCGATCAGGCCGGCCACCGCACAGCAGGCGACCACGATCCCAACCACGGCGGGACGGGACAGTCCGCGGCGCTCGGGGCCCGGGTCGCCCATCGTGGCCATCCGGGGCGACGGCTCAGGCGGAGACCAGCCCGTCGCCGCGGCCGGCTCGGGCCCCCCCGGTTGCCGCGCCGCCGCCTGGTGCCCCGGGTGGTGGTGTCCACCGGGCTGGTGCGGCGCCGGCTGCGCGTAGGACTGCGGCTGGTGGGTCGGGGGCTGGTGGGTCGGGGGCTGGTGGGACGGCGGGGGCGACCAGGCGGCCGGGCCGGGAGGTCCCGCCGGCTGGGCCCCGTGAGCGGGCGTCGACGGGTGGGGCGGCGGGTCGTCCACCACCACGGGCGGAAGCACCCGGGTGGCCTCCGCCCCCGGTGGCTCCTCGGACGGGAAGGGCGACTGCTGCTGGTCGCCGTACGCCCCTGACGGTGCCCCGGGACGGATGGTGAACGGCGAACCGGGCGCGTCCGGTGCCTGCGGCTGACCCTGGTGCGGCGGTTGTCCCGGTGGCGGCGGCTGTTGCGGCGCCGGGTCCTGCTGCGGGGGAACCTGGATCTGCGGGAGCTGCCTGGTCTCCTCCTGGCCTCCGGGTTCCTGTGGCTCCTGCGTGCCGCCGGACGCCTGGGGGTTCAGCCCCACCGGGAACATGACCTGGGTCTCGGCGTCGACAGGAGGACCGCCCTGCGGCTGTTGCGGGGCACCCCACGGCTGTCCCTGTTGTGGTGCCACCGACGGTCCCTCGGGAACCGGCTGCGCCTGCGGCTCGGGCGCCCGCCAGGGCTCCGCGGGCGGGGACACCGGAGGCTGCACGGGCGGCTGGGCCACGGGAGGCGGCGCCTGCGGCTGCTGCGGAGGAGCGGGGGGCGGATAGCCGTAACCACCCGGCGCCTGGGCATGCGGCTGCGGCGGCGGAGCCGCAGGCGGGTAACCGTACCCACCCGGGGCCTGCGGCTGCTGCGGCGGCGGAGCCGGGGGCGGGTAACCGTAACCACCGGGGGCCTGCGGCTGCTGCGGAGGAGCCGCAGGCGGATAACCGTAACCACCCGGCGCCTGAGCATGCGGCTGCGG
>NZ_KB904685.1:22168-42229 GCF_000380165.1 Wenjunlia vitaminophila DSM 41686 | reverse complement strand
AGGTGATCGAGATATCCGACGGGCAGATCGTCGGGCTGAACTCCTTCCTGGACACCGCGCGGCTGTTCCCACTGTTCGGCCTCCCGTCCCGGTTGGAGGCCTAGGGCCTGTCTGATGAATCCCGCCTGGGTCGTGACGCCTGGCACGCACGCTCGCTGCTTGTCGGGATCGTCCATGTACGCCCAGTACGAGGACGACCCTCCGCCTTGCGATCGCACGCACCAGACGCCGCGACCCCCGCCCTCCGGGCGGACGGCGCTACTCATCAGACAAGCCCTAGGGCTGCCCTAACCCCGGCCGGGGCGCGGAGGAAGATCCCGGTGCCGGCGGACCGGGCGGGCCGGTGTCGGCGAACGGCAGCGCCTCGCCGAGGCCGGCCAGGGTGATCAGGAGGCGCAGCCTGGGGCTGGCCCGGCTCAACCAGGCCCGGTGTCCGAGCCTGCGGGCCGTCAGTTGCAGCCTGGCGAGGGCGTCCAGGGTGACGGTGTCCACCTGGGTCACCTCGCCCACGTCGCAGATCACCGGGGCCCGGGCCGGCCCTCGCCCCGGGGTACCGTCGGCGTGGGGCGCGGCGTCAGCGTTGCGTAGGAGCGCCTGTAGTCGGTCGCAGAGCCCGGGTATGTCGGCCCGGGTGAGCGGATCGGGCAGGACGAGCAGCACGCTGCCCGGCGGTGCCACCGGTGGTTGGCCCTGCTGCCCCATCGACGACCTCCTCACGGAAGAGTGTTTCCCCGTGTAGACCGACCGTCACGGGTGAACTCATCGCCGTCACCGGGCCAACGCCCCCATCGTGTTGGGGGACCGCTCGACGGGGGCACGCCCCACAGACGCCCAGACGCACAGACGCCCAGAACCCAGAAGCCCGGGGCCCGGCCCGGATGTCGCCGAACCGCGTCCCTGGCCCTGGGGTTCCGCCCCGGTGAGCACCGAGGCAGAACCCGTTCAGGCCAGGGGTGCGGGGTGCCCCGCGGAGCCGCTGGTGGACGTCCCCGGTGCCGTGTCCCGTGCCGACCCGCCGTCGCTCCCCGTCCCGGTCGCGGGTCGTCCGACCACCGGGGAGGGGACGGCGGGGGACTCCGCTGACTGGTCCGGCTTGCGCTCGAAACGGCTGGGGAAGGGGTACTTGCGGTTGAGGAACGCCCGGAGCGCGGCGTTGGCCGACTCCCACGCGGCGTGGTCGGCGTCCACGTCGTTCACGCAGAAGAAGTCGATGTCCGAGTCGTTGGTGATGCGGTCGAGCCGCTTGCGCATGTCCGGCTTCCCCACCTCGACGTAGAGGTAGCGGTAGTCGGCCGGGACGGCCTGCCCCGACGCCAGCGCCCAGTGGTGGTGGAGCGCCGAGGTCGGTGACACGTCCTTGGTGGACCGGAACCTGGAGAACGAGGTCGCCCGGAACTCCGGGAACCCGGCGGCCTCGATCTCCTCCATGACGGATTTGAGCTGCGGGTGCGGCGTGTGCAGGAACTTGTTGGTGATGTTGACGCCGTGGGAGCGCAGCAGCAGTTCGCGCACGTTCTTCCCGGCCGAATTCGGTGCGGGTTCCAACGGGTGCGGGGCACCCACTCCGAATTTCATCGGCGAGAACGGTATGCGGGCTATTCCGTTCCCGTGGAAGAACTGTCCCGGGTGGGCGAAGTGGTTGATGAAGACGTCGTCGTTGAAGTACAGGTAGTGGTCCGAGAGGCCCGGGATGTGGTGCAGCCGGGTCTCGATCGCGTGCGAGTTGAACACCGGGAGGGCTTCCTCGGGGAAGATGTCGCGGTGGTCCACGACGGTGATCCCCTCGGCCTCCGGGTCCAGCCAGTGCGGCATCTGGCCGTCGGTGACCAGGTAGACGTGGCGGACGAAGCCCGCGTACATCTCCAGCGAGCGCAGCGAGTACTTCAGCTCGTCGTGGCTGGTGTACCGGGAGGCCCCCACCTCGCGGCTGGCGATGTCGATGTCGGCGTCCCCGCGGTAGGCGGCACGCTTGGCCGCCATGGCCGGGTCGTCGCCGTCCACCCAGGTGTACACGGCGTCGATAGGGAAGCGCACCTCGTCGATGCCGGGCTGGGCGAACGGTGCGAGCGTGGGGACGTCACGCTGCCGGACCCGCACGGTGGCCGGCTGCTGCGCGGGGAGCGGGACCACCTCGGCGACCTGGTTGCGGCGGGGCGCGACCAGGGAGTCCACGAAGCTCTCACCGAGCTGGGCGCCGGGCACCGTCAGCCAGGGGAACACCTTGACGTCCGACGACGGAACGGTGTGCACCCGCTGCCAGAACTCGATCTCGCAGCCGGACTGGACACCGCCCATGGCCTGGCCGATCGGCCCCAGCTTGATGGTGCCCATCCGGATCACGCGGGCCCGGCGGACGGCCTTGGGGAGCCTGCGGTCGGCCCAGAGCGCGGCCGGGCCCACGGTGCCGTCCGGGTTGGCCGCGCCCACGTAGCAGACGGTGTCCGCCAGGTGCCGGCGCGCCGCGGCCAGCAGTGTGCTCCGGTACCGTTCCTCGATCCCGATCACATGCCGCGGCTCCGGTCCCCGCGGGACCAGGAAGTACGGGACGTCGGCGGCCTGGAGCAGGTCGGTGACGAGCTCCAGGTCGTCGGCCGCCGCGTCCGCGGCGGTGTAGCCGTCCACCAGGCGGCCACTGAGCCGGAGGTGGCCGATCGTGACCCGGCGCACCGCGGGGTCACGGGCCAGCCGGCGCCGGCGCCGACCCGCCCGCAGCTCCCACATCCGGCCCGCCGCCCAGCCGCGCACGTGCAGCACGGCGTGCCTGGCCCGCTGGGCGGAGGGCATCGACCGGGTACGTTCACGGAAACCCATCTGCCCTACCGGTCAGCTCTTCTTCTCGAATTGGCTGGGAATGGGGAAGTACTCCTCGAGGAAGGAGTGCATGCGGAGGGAGACCGCTTCCCGCTCTTCCGGCGGCACGTTGACGTCGTTCAGGCAGAAGAAGTCGAAGCGGCGGGTCCGCAGCAGGTTGTCGAGCCGCTTGTCCGCGTCAGGGCGGCTGATGTTCACGTACCGGAACTTGAACTTCGCGGCGAAGCCCCGCCCGGTGATCAGCGCGTACTGGTAGAGCAGCGGCGCCGTCATGGCGATGTCCTGGGGGGACCGGAACCGGCTGGCCGTGGTCCGTGCGATGTCCTCGGGGAACATCACCTCGAGCTCGCGCAGGGTGGCGCGCTGCTGCGGCAGCGGGGTGTGCATGAAGTTGTTGATGGTGATGCGCCCGTACTTCTCGAAGAGCAGTTGGCGCACGTTCTTGCTGGCGGAGTTGGTCGCCGTCTCCTCGGCGTGCGGCTTGCCGAGGCCGATCTTCAACGGGGACACCGGAATGCGCATGGCCCCGCTGCCGTGGAAGAAGTGCTCGGGGGTGATGCGGCGGCCCACGAACACGTCGTCGTTGAAGTACAGGTAGTGGTCGGACAGGCCCGGGATGTGGTGGAGCCGGGTCTCGATCGCGTGCGAGTTGAACACCGGGAGCACGCCCTCGGGGAAGATGTCCCGGTGGTCCACGACGGTGATGCCCTCGGCGCTGTCGTCCAGCCAGTGGGGCTTCTGGCCGTCGGTCACGATGTAGATGTGCCGGATGAAATCCGCGTACATCCGCAGGGAGCGCAGGGAGTACTTCAGCTCGTCGTGGCTGGTGTACCTGGACTCGTTGACTTCCTTGTCCAGGATGTCCGCGGTGCCCTCGCCCTTGTAGCGGGCGCGCTTGGCCCGCATCTCCGGCTCCTCGCCGTCCACCCAGGTGTAGACGACGTCGATGGGGAAGGTGACGTCGTTGACCGTGGGCGCGACGAACGGGGCGAAGGTGGGCACCTCGCGGTCCCTGACGTGCACCGTGGCCACCTTCTGCTCGGCGGCCGGGAGCACCTCGGAGATCCGGTTGCGGCGCGGGGCGACCAGGGACTGCGCGAAGACG
The DNA here is from genome assembly GCF_000380165.1 of Wenjunlia vitaminophila DSM 41686. Taxonomy (GTDB): domain Bacteria; phylum Actinomycetota; class Actinomycetes; order Streptomycetales; family Streptomycetaceae; genus Wenjunlia; species Wenjunlia vitaminophila. The sequence continues at coordinate 38,313 of NZ_KB904685.1, read as the reverse complement.
TCCTCCGACGCCTGCGGCTGGACCTTGGCCAGCTCCCGCTCGCCGTTGGGGCCGGCGAGCAGGATGCCGCCGTCCTGCCAGAACTCGATGTCGCAGCCGAGGTTGCTGCCGCCGAGGAGCTGGCCGGAGGGCCCGAGGTAGTTCTGCCCCACCCGGAGCACCCGGGACTTGTTCAGCCCGGCCGGCAGCTTGCCGTCGAGGTACAGGGCGGCGTTGTTGAGCTTGCCGCCGAGCATGGGCTGGCCGATGTAGACGGCGCTGCCGCCGTGCTCCTCCTCGAGCGCGGCCATGACGCGGTCCCGGTCGGCCTCGTTGACCCCGACGGTGTAACGGAGTTTGGACGACGGCACCAGGAAGTAGGTGGCGCCGGCGCGTTCCAGCGCCGAGATCACCAGTTCCAGGTTGTCAGCCGCGGCGTCCGCTGCGGAGAAGTCGTTGACCACCCGGCCGTAGACCTGCTCACCGGTCACCGTGGTGAGGCGCAGCTCACCGTTGGTGGCCACGGCCCTGCGGCGTCGGCGCATCGAGCGGAGCTGCCAGATCTCCTCGGCTGCCTTCCGCTCAACGCGCGGGCGCATCCGCCGTACGAACGAACGCACGGTCACTCTCTGTCCTCCCCATCGTCCCAGCGAGACGCCAACACTTGGCGCTCCCGGTGATCCGCACGCGGGCCGCGATCACGTCGTTTCCGCCCCCGACAACGGGGACGGGTCGCAGATGCGGCGTCGAGCGGGGGTGAGTGACTAAGACGAACGGATCGCTGGGGCGCCGGCACCCGACTTCTCGACCCCGGTCCCTTTGTGATGTTCGGCTTCGTCGCTGACCCCATGAACTTCGTGATTATTGCATAAAATTAACGACGGGGAGGACAGAAAGTCTTTCGAATGTAACCCCCTGGTTCCGCACTGTAACGTCGGACGCCGGGCGCGTGACGCCCAGGATGCTAAGTGTGATGTTCCGACCCTGTTTTGTGATGGAATCGCTGCTCATTTGATGAGTTGGGGACGAGCGGGGGACGACCGGAGTGCGAGCACCGGCCCCGGTGGGCCGTCGGGAGCGGTTCGGCGCCCTCCCGCGGGAGGTGGTACCCCCACTCCGGGTGGTGCTCGGCGCCGTCCCGCCGCGTCGCCGTCCCCCCGCCCCCCGGACCACCCATGATGGGCGTCGGGCGCGCGTCGTCCGGTGACCGCGCACGGCAACGGGCCCGCCAGGACGGCGACGGAACGTGCGGGCGGAACGGCCGGTGGGAGCGGAGGTCGGGCACGTGGACACCTGGCGGCCGGTGCTGGTCCTGTTCGGTGTGCTGGTGGGCGGACTCGTCGCCGTCCACGGCCTCGCCGCGCGGCTCGCCGGCCGCACCGCGCCCCCCGCGGCGGCCTTCTCCGGCGGACTGCCACCGCCCGAGCACGCGTTCTGCCGGTTCCACGTCCGCTGGTACCCGGTGACGATGGTCTTTCTGGCCTTCGACATGGAAATGCTGTTCATGTACCCCTGGGCCACGGTGGTGCCGGACGTGGGGGCGACCGCCGTCGTCGAGATGTTCGTGTTCCTGGGAGTCCTCTTCGCCGGCGTGGTCTACGCCTGGCGGGAAGGCGCCCTGCGGTGGACCTGACCGGCGCGGTGCGGCGCCGCGCGGCCCGCCGCCCGGCGGTGTTCACCGTGGGCTGGCCGGGGGCCACCCGGCAACGGCTCGAGGTCGAGGCGGAGGTCCGGCGCCGCGGCTGGTCCACGCCCCAGAGCCCGGCCGCCGCCGATCTCCTGGTGGTCTGCGGGACGGCCCCCGACGGCGCGGCCACCGGCTGGATCGACGGTGTGGAACGGGCCGTGCCCCCGCCCGTCGCACGGGTCACGGTGTCCCGGGAGGGACAGGCGGCGGACGCCCTCGACGCCGGGCAGCGCCTGCTCGCCACCGGTGCCGGCCCCGCGGGCCGGGCCGGGGACGAGGCCGCGGGCACCCCCATGGCGGGCCGTGGGGACGACCGGGACGGGCTGCGGCTCGACCGGTTGCGCCTGCCCCTCGGCCCCGGACTCGCCGACTGGCCCGCCGGCCTCGTGCTCCACCTCACCCTGCAGGGCGACGTGGTGCAGCAGGTGGAGGTGGCGACCGTCGGGGTCGCGGGGACCGGAACAGCCGGCGCCGACCCGGTGGCCCCCGTGCCGCCGTTCTGGGACGAACCCTGGCTGCTGGCCGCCCGGGGCACCCCGGTCACCGTGGGCGACGCGGAACGCCGCCGGTGCGCGGCACACCTGGACAGCGCCGGCCGGCTGCTGGCCACCGCCGGGTGGGCCGATCCCGCGGCCAGGTTCCGGCGGCTGCGGGACGGGATTCTGGCCGGTGCCCCGGCCGAACGGGTCGGCCCGGAGCTGCGGGCCACGGCCGGCCGGGTCCTGCGGTCCAGGACCCTGCGCTGGCTCACCGCGGGCCTCGGGCCCCTGCCCGCCGCCCGCGCCCGGGAGTTCGGGGTCACCGGCCCCGCGTTCCAGGCCGCGGGAGACGCCCACGACCGGCTGCGGGTCTGGCTGCGCACCGCCGTCGGCGGCCTCACCGCGTTCGGCGACGGCACCCCACTGGCGCCGGGCGACCTGGCCGGCCCCCGCGGCGACCTGGGACGTGACCTGCCACCCTCCCTGGCGTTGCTCGACGTCCTGCCCGCGCTGGTGACCGGCGCGGAGTTCGCCGCCGTCCGCACCGTCCTGGCCAGCCTCGACCCCGACCTGGACGAACTGGTGGCCTCGCCGCTCCCCGGGGCCGTCGGTGGATGACCCCGCGCCCTGGTGGGGGGCCCTCGTCCTGCCGGCGGCGCTGCTGCTGGCCGCCGTGGCCGCCGCCGGGTTCGGCGCGGTGCTGACCGGGGCTGCGGAACAAGGCCCCGGCGGGGGCGCCCGGGCGGTGGGCGGCCGGGCCCTGGCCCCGCTGCGGGAGGGGCTGCGACTGCTCGGCCGGCCGCCCCGCCGCACCACCGCGGCGGACCGGCTGCTGGGCCGGCTCGGCGTGGCGCTGGTCCCGGTGGCCGCGGTGCTGGCCGCGGCGGTCCTGCCGTGGGGGACACGGCCGCTGGCCGACCCCGGCGTGGGGATCGTCTGGTTCAACGCCATGGAGGCGCTGGCCTGGGCCGCGGTGTGGCTGGCCGGCTGGGCCCCCAACTCCGCGCTCTCGCTGATCGGCGGCTACCGCTTCCTGGCCCAGGGACTCGCCTACGAACTGCCGCACATGCTGGCGGTCACCACGGCCGGTCTCGGCGCCGGGTCGCTGCGGGTCTCGGAGGTGGTGGACGCCCAACGGGGCCTGTGGTTCGCGGTGTGGATGCCGGCCGCGTTCGCGGTGTACCTGCTCAGCGCCCTGGCCATGGCGTTCTGGGGACCGTTCGACCACCCGCTGGGTCAGGACCTGGCGGGCGGTGCGGCCGTCGAACTCGCCGGTGTGGACCGGCTGGTGTTCCTCGGCGGCCGGTGGCTGCTGCTCGTGGTCACCGCCGGCTTCGCGGTGCCGCTGTTCCTCGGCGGGGGCCACGGACCGCTGCTGCCCGACGGGCTCTGGACGTCGCTGAAGACCGCCGCGGTGCTGGCGCTGCTGCTGGTGGCCCGCCGGGCCCTGCCCACCCTGCGGATGGACCGGTACCTGGAGCCGGCGTGGACGGTGCTGGTGCCGCTGGCCCTGCTCCAAGCGCTGGTGGTGGCCGTCGTGGTGCTCAACTGAGACCGACCGCGAGCCGATGACACCGGTAGGCCGGAGCCGGGGACGCCCCCGGAGGAAACCCTGGAGGTGAGGTGCCCGTGCTCGACGAGGTGCTCTTCGTGGTGCTGGCCCTGCTCGCGGTCGGCGGCGCGGTGATGGTGTTCCGGTTCGACTCGATGGCCAGGGCCACCTACGCGCTGCTCACCGCGCTGCTCTGCGTCGGCGGGGAAGTGCTGCTGCTCGGCCTCGACTACCTCGGGGTCGTGATCGTCCTGATGATGACCATCGAGATGGCCCTGATGGCCGTCTTCATGGTGATGTACATGATGAACCCGGCGGGTCTGGTGCCCATGTCGATGGTGCACAACCCCCGGCTGGCGCTGGCCGTGGCCGGGACGGTGTTCGCCGCGCTCACGGTGGGAGCCGTCCTCGCCCCGTGGCCCGTGGGACGGGCCCGGCAGCCCGTCGACCCCACCCGGGAACTGGGCCGGGCACTGATGGGCCCGCAGATGCTCACCATGATGACGCTGGGCATGGCGCTGTTCGCCACCATCGTCGTCAGCGTCGTCCTGGCCACCCCACGCGGGCGCTACCAGCGGTTCGGCGACGACCTGCGGTCACGTCCCGCCGACGACCCGCTGCCCGCGGGGACCCGGCGGTGAGCCTCGAGGCGTTCGCCGTGCTGGCCGCCGCCCTGTTCGGGGTCGGCCTCCACGGGGCGCTCGGCCAGCGGTCCGTGGTGATGCTGATGATGGGACTCGAGCTGATGCTGGGCGGGGTCGTCGTCGGGGCCGCCGCGGTCCGGCACTACCTCACCCCCGACGTCGCCGAGGGGCAGGTCCTGGTCCTCCTCGTGGTCACCGCCATGGCCGTCGAGATGGCCGTGGGGTTCGCGGTGGTCACCGCGCTGTTCCGGGCACGCGACGTGGACACCACGGACCTGGCGGCGGAGCTGCGACGGTGAACGTCGCCCACCGACCACCGTCCGGGTGCCCACCGTGAACGGCCCGCTGTGGGCCCTGGTCGCACTCCCGTTGGCGGTGGGGACGGCGCTGGCCGCCGCCGGCCGCCGGGCCGACCGGTGCGCCCCCGCGGTGGCCGTGGGCACCGCCACGGCCACCCTCGGGCTCGCTCTCGTCGTCGCCCGAACCCGTCCCCGCACCGAGGCGCCGCTGCTCGCCGGACTCCCGGCCCGGCTGGCCGTGGACGGCCTGTCCGCGCTGATGGTGGTGACCGTGACCGCGGTCACCGTCGCGGTCCTGCTGTTCAGCGTCCAGGACCTCGGCCCGGGGGCGGCACGGGCCCGGTTCTTCGGACTGATGCTGCTGTTCGCCGGGGCGATGCTGGTCACGGTGGTGGCGGCCACCCTGCCGGTGCTGCTGATGGGGTGGGAGGTGATGGGGGCCGCCTCCTGGGCGCTGGTCGGCCACCGGTGGCGCGACCCGGAGCCGACCAGGGCGGCGAACACCGTCTTCGTCACCACCCGCCTCACCGACCTGGGGCTCTACCTGGCCGCGGGGGCCGCACTCGCCGGCGGCGGGCTGGCCGGCTCGCTCGCCCTGGCGGACCTGCCCCACCTCACCGGCCCCTGGCTCACCGCGGCCACCGCCGGGATCGTCGTCGCCGCACTCGGCAAGTCCGCGCAGCTCCCGTTCAGCTTCTGGCTCTCCTCCGCGATGTGGGGACCCAGCCCGGTGTCCGCGTTGCTGCACTCGGCGACCATGGTGGTGGCCGGCGCCTACCTGCTGCTCCGCCTCGGACCGCTGCTGTCCGCCACCACCTGGGGCGGCCCCGCGGTGGCCTGGACCGGCGCCCTGACCGCGCTGGCCCTCGGTCTGGTGGCGCTGGCCCAGTCCGACCTCAAGCAGCTCCTCGCCGCCTCCACCTGCGCCCAGATCGGCTTCATGACGCTCGCCGCCGGCGTGTCCGCGGCCACCGGGGGAACCCTCCAGCTCGTGGCCCACGCGGCGGCCAAGAGCCTGGCGTTCCTCGCCGCGGGCACCTGGATGACCGCGTGGGGGACCCAGGCCCTCCCCGCGTTGCGCTCCGCGGCCAGACGGCACCCCGCCACCGGCGTCCCCTTCACCGTCGCGGCGCTCACCCTCGCCGGTCTCCCCCCGCTGGCCCTGTGGTCGGCCAAGGACCTGCTGCTCGCCGGGGCCCTGGCCCAGAACGTCGGCCTGTACGCGGTGGGCCTGGCCGCCGCCACCCTGTCCGCCGGGTACGCCGCGAAGGCCCTGTGGTTCGTCTGGCGACCCGCGCCCACCCCCGCCGGCCAACCCCCGCCCCGCCTCGCCCCCGCCCCTCCGCCCCGGCTCACCCACGCCACCCTCGGGTCCCTGCTGCTGCTCACGGCGGTGTGCGCCGGTCTGAGCGCGCTGTCCCTGCCACCGGTGCGCGCCGCCGTCGACCGGCAACTGGGCGACGTGACACCGGGGTCCGGCGGCCAGCCAGGACCCGAGCCCTGGGAACTCGCGCTCTCCGGCGGCCTCGCCGTCGCGGTCCTCGCCGGCGCCGCCGCCGCGGCGAGGCTCCCCGCCGTCACCCGGGCGGTCACCTCCGCCGGCGCACGGCCCGGCGCCGGCCCCCGGCACCGCGCCGCACGGTGGTGCCGGGCCTGGCTGGCACTGCCCGACGTCGCCCGTGCCCTCTCCGCCGGGGTGCACCGCGTCGCCCGGGCGCTCGCCGCCTTCGACGACCAGGTGCTCGCCCGGGGCGTCAACGGGCTGGCCCGCAACCTTCCCGCGCCCACCCTCGCCGCCCTCGACGACCGGGTGCTCGCCCGCTCCGTCAACGGGCTGGCCCGCGGCACCTCCCGCCTCGCCACCTGGACCGCCGCCGAGGCGGAACGCCGGGTGGAGGCCGCCGTCGAGGGCGTGGCCGCCGCCGCCCGGGCGGCGGGCCGCCGGGCCAGGGCCCCGCAGACCGGGCAACTCCACCAGTACCTGGCGCAGGCCGCCGCCGGGTTCACCGTCCTCGCCGTCCTCTTCGTCGCCCTCGCGAGGTGACCGCCGTGCTCACCGTCCTCGTGCTGCTGCCCACCGCCGTTGCCGTGTCGCTGCTGTGCCTGCCCCGGGGCACCCCGCGGTCGGTGCACGTGGCGTGGACGGCGACGGCCGTGGTGGAACTGGCGCTGACCGCGACGATCTGGCTCCGGCACCCGGCCGGCGGAGGGCTGAGCCACCAGGAACGGGCCCGCTGGCTCCCCAGCGTCGGGGCCGGCTACCACGTCGGGGTGGACGGCCTCTCCCTGCCGCTGGTCGCGATGAGCTGCGTGCTGTTCCTGGCGTGCGCGCTGTACACGTGGCGGCAGACCGACCGGGTCAGGGAGTTCGCCGTGCTCTTCCTGTTCCTCCAGTCCACCTCCCTCGGCCTGTTCGTCGCCCTCGACCTGATCCTGTTCTTCCTCTTCTTCGACCTGTCCCTGGTGGCGATGTACTTCGTCATCGCCGGATGGGGCCACCGGGACGCGGCACGCTCGGCGCTGCTCTTCTTCCTCTACACGTTCACCGGTTCGCTCGCCCTGCTGCTCGGCTTCATCGGGCTCTACCTCGCCGCGGACCCGCACACCTTCGACATCGTGGAGCTGACCAGGGACGACCCGCTGGCCGGGCGCACCACCCACGGGGCCCTGGTGCTGCTCGCGGTCGGCGTGGGCCTCGCCATCAAGACCCCCACCGTCCCGTTCCACACCTGGCTGCCGCCGGCACACACCGACGCACCCGCAGCCGGGTCGGCGGTCCTGGCCGGGGTGCTGCTGAAGATGGGCACCTACGGCTTCCTGCGGATCGCCATGCCGGTGATGCCCGGGGCCTGGCGGGGCGCCGCCGTGGTGTTCGTGGTCGTCGGCGTGGTCTCGGTGGTCTACGGCGCCCTGGTGGCGTTCGCCCAGACCGACTTCAAACGCATGGTCGCCTACACCTCGGTCAACCACATGGGCTACATCGTCCTGGCCGTCGGCGCCGCCGGAACCCTCGGCGGGGACGGCCCCGCGGGAGACCGGGCACGGCACCTGGCGGTGACCGGCTCGGTGTTCCAGATGGTCAGCCACGGCCTGCTGACCGGGGCGTTGTTCCTGCTGTGCGGAGTGCTGTACGAGCGCGGGGGAACCCACCGGACGGCCGCCTACTCCGGCGTCGCCCACCGCGCCCCCGTCTTCGCCGCCCTCACCGGGGTCGCCGCCTTCGCCTCACTGGGCCTGCCCGGCTTCTCCGGGTTCATCGCCGAGTTCCAGATCCTCACCGGGAGCCTGGGGCCGCAACCGGTGGCCACCGGGCTCGCCCTGCTCGGCGTCCTGCTCACCGCGGCACTGCTGCTGCGAGCGGTGCGGCAGGTGTTCACCGGACCGCTGCGGCTGCCACCGACCGGGCCAGGGCAAGCGACGACCACCCGCTCGTTCCCCGACCTCGCCTGGCACGAGACCGCCTCCCTCACCCCGCTGCTCGCCCTCGCCGTCGTCCTCGGGCTGCTGCCGCGCTTCGTGCTCGACGTGATCGAACCGGCCTCCCTCGGCGTGCTGCGCCTCCTCGCCAGGTGACGCCCGTGACGGACGGGACCAACCGGTGAACGGGACCGACGAGAACCCGCTCGACCTGCTCCCCGAGGTGCTCCTCGCCGGCTGCGCCGTCCTCGCGCTGCTCCTCGGCTGCTGGCTGCCCCGGCACCGGCAGTGGCTGGCCGGGGCCCTGGCCGTCACCGGCTGCGCGGCCGGTCTCGTGGCCGCAGCGGTCGCCGCCGCCGGCCCGACCGGCACCGCCTTCGACGCCTCCTACGCGGTGGACCCGGTCACCAGCACCGGACGGATCGTCATCCTCGGCGGCACCCTGCTGGTGCTGCTCCTCTCCCTGACGTCGCCCTGGCTGCGCGCCGCCCCCAGGGAGACCGAGTTCTACGTGCTCGTGCTGCTCGCCGCCGTCGGAGCGGTGCTGCTCGCCGGAGCCCAGGACCTGCTGCTCCTCGCCGCCGGCTACCTGCTGGCCAGCGTCCCCGCCTACGCGCTGGCGGGATTCGCCAGGGACGGCCGGGGAACGGAGGCGGCGCTGAAGTACTACGTGCTCGGCGCCCTGCTCGGGGTGCTCCTGCTCACCGGGGTCACCGTGCTCCTCGCCGCCGGCCACGGCACCGGGTACCCCGCGCTCCGCCGTGAACTGCCCGACGCGCCGGTCGGGCTCGTGATCACCGGCGGCCTCGGTGTGCTGGCCGGGGTGCTGTTCAAGTCCGGGGGCGTACCCGCGCACTACTGGCTGCCCGACGCCGTCCAGGGCAGCCTCGCGCCGGTGGGGGCGTTCCTCACCACCGTGCCCAAGATCGGCGCCCTGGCCGCCGGGTACCGGCTCGCCGCAGGCCCCCTGGCCGACACCGGCCGCTGGTGGCCCGACCTGGTCGCGGTGGTCGCCGTCGCCTCCATGACCCTGGGCAACCTGGCGGCGTTCTCCCAGCGGGACGTCAGGCGACTCCTGGCCTACTCCACGATCAGTCAGGTCGGTTACCTGCTGCTCCCGGTGGCGGTGGCCGGGCGGACCGCCCTCGACCAACGGGCGCTGCTGTTCTACCTGGCCGGGTACGCGGTGACCAACCTGGGGGCGTTCGCCGTGGTCTGCGCCCTGCCCCGGGCCCGGCACCTGGCGGACTACCGGGGGCTCGCCCGGGAACGGCCAGCACTGGCCGTGGCGCTCGTGGTCTGCCTGCTCGGCCTCGTCGGGACTCCTCCGACGGCGGTCTTCCTGGGCAAGCTCGCGGTGTTCAGCGCCGCGTTCGACGCCGGCTACACGTGGCTGGCGGTGGTCGCCGCGGCCAACACGGTGGCGTCGCTCTTCTACTACCTGCGCTGGATCGCCCCCACCGTGCTGGGCACCGCGCCGCCCGGCGACGAGGACCGGGACGGGGACGGTGGACGGGTTGGGAACGGGAACGCTGGACGGGCCGGCGCTGACCCTTTGGCGGGCGGCCACGCGACCGGGGACGCGACCTTCGCCGGTGGCGCCGTCCTGGTCGCCTACCCGGCCGCCGCGGCCTCGGTGCTGCTGGGGCTGCTCGGCGGCCCCGTGCTCGACCTGCTTGCCGGGCCGCTCGCCGGCTGACGCCATCGCCCGTTCGGGTGGGCCGGCCACCGTCCGGGACCGGTCCCGGCGCACCGGCGGCAGGCTGGGTGCCCCCCGGTCACCCGGTCCGGGGGAGCGGCTCCGCGCCGAAGTGCGGTGCCGCGTTCCCGAGCAGACGAACGAGGTCGTGCGATGTTCCCCGTCTCCCGAGTCCTGGTGCTGGTCTTCGGTGTCGTCCTGGTCCTCGTAGCGAACCTGGCGGAGCCCGGCCCCAGCCGGGACTGGATGGTCCTGGCACTGGCGGCCGGCCTGCTGGTGTGCGTGGTGGTGGACGGCGCCACACACGTCAAGAAGCAGAACAAGGGCTGAGTCCGGAGGCCACCTCGCCGTCCACGGCGTGCTCGGGGGGCGTCCCAGCGGGGGCGGAGGAACCGGCCTCCGCCCCGCGGCATGCCTCAGGGGACGCCGGTCAGCGGCAGTCGTACCGTCAACGGCCCCGCCAAGGGCGAGCGCCAGGCCCACGACGACTTCCACGCGCACGTGGCGCGCGAGAACGAACAGAGACCCATCACATTGGCTCTCACTGCGCACAACCGACAGCCCCGTAGTCGCATCAATAGCTTCAGGAGGCTCCGTCGCCGGACGTGCCCGTGATCGTGGAGTGTGGATGTCGAACTTAACGGTAAAGCGGACTGAAGATCGAGTTCCGCCGGCCAGACGCCTGCGGTGGGCGGTCGGAGCCTCGGCCCTGATGCTCGTCTGGACTGCGATGCTGGCGGTACCAGCCTCGAGCGCGGCAGCGCCGAACGCCGATCCGTACAACTGGACCGAGACCCCGATCGGTAAGCCTGGCCTCATGATCGAGGACGTCGACGCCGCCGACGGTACCGCCTGGGCCGTCGGGTCCGAGCACGGCGAGCGGCTGGTGGCGCTGCGGCGTGACGGCGACACCTGGACCGACGCGACGCCGGACGTCTCGGGAGCCAACCTCGTGGAGGTGGCCGTCGCCGCCGCCGACGACGTCTGGGCGGTCGGCTGGGACTCTTCACCCGACGACGGAACGACCAGTCCTCTGGTGACGCACTGGGACGGCACGACGTGGGCGGAGATCCCGAGTCCGGCTGAGATCGGTGCGTTCGACGACGTCGCCGTGGACGCGGAAGGCACTGTCTGGGTGACCGGCTGGGCCCGGATCGGCACCGCCGAAACCGCTGTCGTGTACCAGTACGCCGACGGCCGGTGGACCGAGTACGCCGACGGTCTCGGAGGCGCGATCAATGGCAACAGCCTGACGGTGCTGGCTCCCGACGACGCGTGGCTGGCGCTCAACCCCGGCCTGGCGCACTTCGACGGCACTTCCTGGACCATGGTCAAGGAGTTTCCCGCTGACGGATCGCAGATCCTGACCGGCCTCACTGCTGTCGACGCCACCAACATCTGGGCAGCGGGTGTTGCGAACACCAGGGCCGGGGTCCAGCCAGTCGCCTGGCACTACGACGGCTCGAAGTGGAGCAAGGTACAGACGCCGAACGTCTCGGGACAGGCCTACGACGTGACGATCGTCGATGGGCAACCCGTCGTCGTCGGCGAGAAGTTCGCTCCCGACTGGACCTCGACCCCCCTGGTGCTCACGACCAAGGCCGGCACGGAAGATCCAGGCCTGGTCCAGGTCGCGGCTCCGACCACGGACGCAGTCGTGTTGACGAGTGCCGACGCCGACGCCGGACGGCTGTGGGTTGCCGGCGGAAACATCGACGTGTTCACCGGCTTCGCCGCCTACGCGGAGCTTCCATGACATGAACGGGCACCGCCGACCGATGGGGTGGACGTCATCCTCGATTGCTCAGCGGGGGGCGGTCGCTGATCGGTCCGGCGGTTCGCCCGTCGTCTGCGTCGGTTGAGGGCGGGGCCTTCACCGTCGTGGCGATCCGTGCCCGGTTTCCACGGGCGAGGCTGGCCGGAGAACGGTGGACCTGACGGACCGGGACGGTTGGGCCCGGGCGCTGACCAGTGGCTTTCACTGTCCGCGGAGATCACTTCCACCGTTTTCCGGGCATTTCCCATCACGCGCAGCAGCCTGACTGATGTCACTGGGCCGCCGGGCCCGACCCAGGAAGGTCGAGCCCCGGCCCGCCCTCGTGTCACCGCTTATGGTGGAGGTACCATAACCTTATGGCTCTGAAGAAGACGACTGTCCTGGTCGACGAGGAGGACCTTGCGCTGATCAAGGAGGCGGCGGCGCGGGAGGGACGGCCTGAGGCGGAGTACTTCCGGGAGGCGTTCCACCTCGCGGCCCTGCGCACCCGGCGTTGGCACGAGGAGTGGGACATCCCGCGCCTGGACTTCGGCGGCCCGGTCACCCCCGAGGAGATCGACCGCGCGGTCTCGGATGGCGTGGCGGACGCCGAGTGATCGTTGTCGGTGACACCTCCGGCCTGGTCGCTGCCCTCAACGCCTCGGACCCCGAGCACGAAGCCGCCCGCACCGCCATGCGCCAAGCGGCACTTACCGTGGTGTCACCGTTGGTGATCCTGGAGATCGAGCACATCACCACGCGCAACGTCGACCGCAGGGCTGCACACGCGGTGAACGACTGGCTGCTCGGCCAGGAACGCACCGGGCGCGTGGCCATCCCCGAGTTGACCGCTGGCACGCTACGCAAGGCCCGCACGCTCCAGGACCGCTACGCGGCCTTGCGGCTCGACCTGACCGACGCGGTGAACATCGTCCTGGCCGAGGCATTCGACACCGAGATCATCCTGACCCTCGACCGCCGGGACTTCAGAGCGGTCACCCCACTCACCGGCGATCACGCCTTTCGGCTTCTGCCCGACGACCTGTAGAGCGGCCTGGTCCCTGTGCCGGATGCGGCCAAACAGCGAGGCAACCACGGTCGCGACGGACACCCTGAAGCACTCGGGCTCCCCTCCCCGGGCAACCTGGCGTTCGTCCCGGTCAGAGGGCATACGCCGGCCGTTTACGCACAGTGTTTCCCACGCTCGGAGCGCGGGTCCGAGTCCTGCCACCCGCTCCGCCGGGGAAACCCAAGCCAGCGGCCTCGGGGTGTCCGTGTTGCTCGGGGTGCTGGTGTCTCCGTTCACCCTCGACGAGGTGCCAAGATCCAGCAGGATGCGTTCGCACTTGATCCGAAGTGATCGAGATGTGTCGGGTGCCGTGGTGCGGACGAGGCACGGGCGTAGGCTCGGCCCAGCGTCCGCATCAACGCGGGCCACGATGGTCAGGCAGACCGCCGCCCAGGAGACGTTCCGATGACCGAGCAGCCCTCTGTCCCTGACGGGCCCCTGATCCCCATGCCGGCGCTCACTCCGGCAGCGCTCCGCGCGGCGGTCGCCCAGATCGCCCCTGCCCAGTTGCCTTCCTTCGTCGAGCACCTCGACCGCGCGGTCGAACAAGCCGCCACTCAGAGCACCATCGCTCCGCTGCACACCTTCCTGCAGTGGTGGGGAGAGTTCGTTGCCATCCAGCGCCACCCAGCGCGAGCGGCCCGCCTGCGTGAACTGGAAGCCGCAGCGGAAGAAGCAACGGACCGCGAGGCCCTACGTGCGGTACTTGCCGAGATGCGAAAGATCACCGACCTGGCGCGGCGCGAGATCTCCGCGTGACCGGTAACTGGACCTGGGACTACGACCCCGACGCCGATCACGTCGTAGGCGGCCTGCCCCGCGAAGTGGTGGCCGAGGTAGAGCGCTTGGCTGAGCAACTGACGGTCCTGGGCCGCGACGCGGTCGGCGTCGGTCGCGGGAATCCGCACGGCGGAGGGCAGCGGACACAGGACATTTTCGGGGGGGCGGGGCTTTCATGTTTCTGGCGCTGGAGCGGCTCGAACTGGTAGTGATCACCCGTGTCACATGGCTCGGCTGATCAGCGCCTACGCCATCAGCCCGCGCATGCGAATGGCCTGCTGGCCGATGCCAAAGCGAGCCAGGTGGGCGTCCCCGCACCACGACGAAGAACCGGCAAAGCCCCTACAGAACCACAGGTCCGAAGGAGCTCTCCCCGCGCACGCGGGGGTGGTCCCGCCGACCTACAGATTTCTGTAGGTCGTCTGCGCTCCCCGCACGCACGGACACCTAGCGTGGAGGTGTTCTCAAGCGACGGTGTACTCGGCGTCCCCGAAGTCCGCGACCACGCGCAGCCGACCACCCAGCGCTTCGACGTAGGAGCGGATCGTAGCCAGCTCGGCGCGGTCCAGTTCGCCGTGCTCGATCGCTGAAACCCGAGGGGTGGAGACCCCCATTGACGCGGCAACTTGGCGCTGGGTGAGCGCCTGCTCACGCCGGACCTCTGCAAGCTTGTGAGCGCGCACCTCCGCGGTCAGCCGGTCCATCGCCGCCTGCTTTTCCCGTGCAGATCGCACCGGCAGCCCAGCGGCCTCGCGGCGCTCGCGAGCCTTGCGCTTGGTCTCCTCCCAGCTCACCGCGCTCATTCGTGCTCCCTAATTCCAAGATCGGCTAAATGCGCCTGGTAACGCTTCTCCGCGATCGGGATGTGGGTGTTGTACCAACCCTGTGAGTTTCCGGCCTTGTCACCGGCCACCAGCAGCACCGCTCGCCGTACCGGATCGAACGCGAAGAGAATCCGGATCTCGCTGCTCCCAGACGACCCCGGTCTCAGTTCCTTCAGGTGATGGTTCTCGGCGCCTTTGATTCGGTCGACCAGTGGGCGACCGAGCGTTGGACCTGTGCCACCAGCATGTCGATGGCGTCCTCGCCGGCCGGTACTCTGCGACACAGAACCAAGGGGGGTGAGCTGGTGCGCCCAGTGCTGCTGGTGGACGTGGACGGACCCCTGAATCCTTATGCCGCGAAGCCGTACCGCCGACCTGAGGGTTACCAGACACACCGTCTGCTGACACCTCGCTGGAAGGCCGCTGAGCAACGCCGGCTGACTGAGTGGGGGCTGCCGAACAAGGCCGTGAAGCCGCTGCGTGTGTGGCTTAACCCCGATCACGGCCCAGCGCTGGACGCACTTCCCTTCGACCTGGTGTGGGCGACAACGTGGGAGGAAGAAGCAAACATCTTCGTCGCGCCAGTCCTGGGATTACCCGAGTTGCCTTTCATTCCCTGGCCCTCGCCGCGGCCCGAGCCCGGGGGCGGTGTGTTCTGGAAGACACCTGAGATCGTCGCGTGGGCGAAAGGCCGTCCGTTCGCCTGGATCGATGATGAGATCACCGAGGCGGACCGTACCTGGGTGCGCGAATACCACGATGGTCCCGCCCTACTGCACTGGGTCGACCCGCGATGTGGCCTTGCCATCGACGACTTTGCGGCGTTGACGGCATGGGCGACTGGTCTTGACTGACTCCGCAGCCGGTCGGCAACTGGCTGCGATACCGTCCTGCTTGATGGTTACGGGACCGCTTCCAGGTGTCGCGTTCTGGGAGAAAGGCGAAATGTCCGTCTCTCGGGAAGTGGGTAAGAACGACGCTCCTCGCCGGAAAACCCGCAGGTCAGCTAGCGTGTTCCCCGCGCATGCGGGGGTGGTCCCGTCAAAGGCAAGAGCGTGAACCCCTCCCATTCGTGTTCCCCGCGCATGCGGGGGTGGTCCCGCCCGGCAATCAGCGCCTCAAGGAAAGCCAATGTGTTCCCCGCGCATGCGGGGGTGGTCCCTCCGGGGTTGATCCGACCGAGGTGGCTCGTCGGTGTTCCCCGCGCATGCGGGGGTGGTCCCCTAATCCGTACGCGAATAATCCATCTGAATACGTGTTCCCCGCGCATGCGGGGGTGGTCCCATTATCAGGAGTCAGAGAGGGGATGTGGGCAGGTGTTCCCCGCGCATGCGGGGGTGGTCCCGCCATGGCGTCGTGGCGTCAGCCCCGGTATCGGTGTTCCCCGCGCATGCGGGGGTGGTCCCTCCCACCGAGATCACACTGCCTGCCACTGGCGGTGTTCCCCGCGCATGCGGGGGTGGTCCCTCCTCATCCTGACACCCGACGAAAAGATCGAGGTGTTCCCCGCGCATGCGGGGGTGGTCCCAGCAACGCGGCCGGCCGCTGCAGCGGCACCCAGTGTTCCCCGCGCATGCGGGGGTGGTCCCATGAATAAGGAATCGAACGAGATGACAGGAGGGTGTTCCCCGCGCATGCGGGGGTGGTCCCGCGGCCGGGCCTCGGCAGGGATCAGGACGTAGGTGTTCCCCGCGCATGCGGGGGTGGTCCCGGCAACGTTGTGGACAACGACGGACGCGTGGCGTGTTCCCCGCGCATGCGGGGGTGGTCCCGCGTTGGCCACCTCAACCGGCTGTTCAACCTCCGTGTTCCCCGCGCATGCGGGGGTGGTCCCCATTGGCCCCACGGGGCAGTTATCACTACACGTGTTCCCCGCGCATGCGGGGGTGGTCCCACCTCGAGGGGGATCATGATGGCTCGTACGGTGTGTTCCCCGCGCATGCGGGGGTGGTCCCGGGGC
>NZ_KB904685.1:0-22133 GCF_000380165.1 Wenjunlia vitaminophila DSM 41686 | reverse complement strand
GTGTGTTCCCCGCGCATGCGGGGGTGGTCCCGGGGCGTAAACCACACAGGCGGGCGTACCGAAGTGTTCCCCGCGCATGCGGGGGTGGTCCCACCCCGCCGTGGAGTCAGCGCAGCAACATGCAGTGTTCCCCGCGCATGCGGGGGTGGTCCCGGTAGGTGGTGGTCCTGGAGAGGAACCAGCGTGTGTTCCCCGCGCATGCGGGGGTGGTCCCCCTGTCGAGGGTGGAGGGCCTGAAAGAGGGACGTGGTCCCCGCGCATCGCCGGGTTGCTCCCCGTTCCCCGGCGGACGGGGTGGCGTGGAAACGCGACGGGGCCGGTCCGGGTACCCGGACCGGCCCCGTCGGGGGTGGCTCAGTGGCTGGGCTTGAAGCCGCGTAGCCGGAGGCTGTTGCTCACCACGAACACGGAGGAGAAGGCCATCGCCGCTCCTGCGATCATCGGGTTGAGGAGCCCGGCCGCGGCCAGTGGCAGGGCCGCGACGTTGTAGGCGAAGGCCCAGAACAGGTTGGACCTGATGGTGCCCAGGGTCCTGCGGGAGAGCCGGATGGCGTCGGCCGCCGCCCGCAGGTCGCCGCGGACCAGGGTGAGGTCGCCGGCCTCGATGGCGGCGTCGGTGCCGGTGCCCATGGCCAGGCCCAGGTCGGCCTGGGCGAGCGCCGCGGCGTCGTTGACGCCGTCGCCGACCATGGCGACGCTGCGGCCCTCGGCCTGGAGCCGCTTGACCACGTCCACCTTGTCCTGGGGCAGCACCTCGGCGATGACCTCGTCGATGCCGACCTCGTTGGCGACGGACTGGGCCACGGCCTGGTTGTCGCCGGTGAGCAGGATCGGGGTGAGGCCCAGGGCGCGCAGCCGGGTGATCGCCTCCGCGCTGGTGTCCTTCACGGCGTCGGCCACCTCCAGGACCGCGACGGCCTTGCCGTCCCAGCCGACGGTGATGGCGGTGCGGCCCGCGGTCTCCGCCTGGGCCTTGGCGTCGGCCAGGGCGGTCGGCAGCGTCAGGCCCCACTCGGTGAGCAGCTTCTCCCGGCCCACCAGCACCGCGTGTGCGTCCACCACGCCCTGGACGCCGAGCCCGGGGACGTTGGTGAAGTCCTCCGGGGTGGGCAGTGAGCCCAGCCGTTCCAGGGCGCCGTCGGCGACGGCCCGGGCGATGGGGTGCTCGGAGGCGTGCTCGAGGGCACCGGCGAGACGCAGCACCTCGGACTCGGTGACGCCGTCCACGGTGTGCACGGCCAGCAGGGTCATCCGGCCGGTGGTGACGGTGCCGGTCTTGTCCAGCACGATGGTGTCCACCCGGCGGGTGGTCTCCAGCACCTCGGGACCCTTGATCAGGATGCCGAGCTGGGCGCCGCGGCCGGTGCCCACCATCAGCGCGGTGGGGGTGGCCAGGCCCAGGGCGCACGGGCAGGCGATGATCAGCACGGCCACGGCCGCGGTGAACGCGGCGGTCAGCCCGGAGCCGTTGCCCAGCCAGAAGCCCAGGGTGCCCAGCGCCAGGGTGATCACCACGGGCACGAAGACGGCGGAGATCCGGTCGGCGAGGCGCTGCGCCGCGGCCTTGCCGTTCTGGGCGTCCTCGACCAGCTTGGCCATCCGGGAGAGCTGGGTGTCCGCGCCGACCCGGGTGGCCCGGACGACCAGCCGGCCGCCGACGTTGAGGGTGGCGCCGGTGACCGCGTCGCCCGCGGAGACCTCCACCGGCACCGACTCGCCGGTGAGCATCGAGGCGTCCACCGCGGAGGACCCTTCCTCCACGGTGCCGTCGGTGGCGATCTTCTCCCCGGGACGGACCAGGAAGCGGTCCCCGACCTTGAGGTCAGCGGTGGGAACGGTGCGTTCGCTGCCGTCCGCCGCGAGCAGGGTGACGTCCTTGGCGCCGAGTTCCAGCAGGGCCCGCAGGGCGGCGCCCGCCTTGCGCTTGGAACGGGCCTCGAAGTAGCGCCCGGCGAGGATGAACGCGGTGACGCCGGCCGCGGCCTCGAGGTAGATGTTCCCGGCGCCGTCGGTGCGGGAGATGGTCAGGTCGAAGCCGTGGGTCATGCCGGGGGTTCCCGCGGTGCCGAAGAACAGCGCCCACAGGGACCACAGGAACGCGGCCGAGGTGCCGACCGAGATCAGGGTGTCCATGGTGGCGGCGCCGTGCTTGGCGTTGGTCCAGGCCGCGCGGTGGAACGGCCACGCCGCGTAGGTGACCACCGGGGCGGCCAGGGTCAGGGACAGCCACTGCCAGTACTCGAACTGGAGGGCGGGGACCATCGCCATGGCGATCACGGGCAGGGCCAGCACGACCGCGGTGACCAGCCGCTGCCGCAGCGGGCGCAGCTCGTCGGGAGCGTCGTCCGCTCCGTCGCCGGGCCCGGCGCCCTCCTGGGACGGGCCCCTGACCGGTGGTGGCTCCTGTGCGGTGTAGCCGGTGGCCTCCACCGTGGCGATGAGGTCGGAGACCTCGACGCCCTGGTCGAAGGTGACCTTGGCCTTCTCGGTGGCGTAGTTGACGGTGGCGGTGACGCCCTCCATGCGGTTGAGCTTCTTCTCGATGCGGGCCGCGCAGGAGGCGCAGGTCATACCGCCGATGGCGAGCTCGACCTCGGCGGTGCCGGTCGTCGTGGTGGTCATGATGCGCTCCTCGGAGGGGATCACGGGGGACGGTGGGGACGGCGGGCCGGGGGCCGCGCCGGGGCCGGGGGCCGCCGGTGTGGCCCCCGGCGGTGGGCTCAGATCCGGCCGGTGAGTTCGTATCCGGCGTCGTCGATGACCTCGGCGAGGGTGGCGTCGGCCAGTTCCCGGTCGCTGGAGACGGTGACCCGGCCGGCGGTGACGTCCACATCGACCTCGCTGACGCCGTCGAGTTCACCGATCACCTTGGTGAGGGTGGACTTGCAGTGGTCGCAGCTCATTCCGGCGACTGCGTAGCTGGTGGTGACCATGGTGCGCTCCTCGTGTGTCGGCTGCGGGTTCTCCTTCGTACCGCTGGTGCTCGAGCAGTGCCCGTCGGGGCTGCAGCATGACGACGACATGGTGTTTCCTCCACGTAGGACCTGGCCGGTGAGCCTTGATACGGGGGCGGGGTATCTCCCGACGACTCCATGTATACCCCCCGAGGGTATGAGAAGCAAGTCCTTCCAGGCTTGGACTTCATACCCCCAGGGGGTATGGTGAGCTGCATGAGCTCGCCCCAGTCCCTGGGCGCGGCACCCGCACACCCCGGAGAACGCCATGAACACAGGACTGAAGATCACTGCCTTTGCCGCAGCGCTCGCCGCGACCTTCGGCACCGCCTACGGAGTGGGCAAGGCCACCGACCCGGTGGTCGCGGACGACCGGCCCGCCTCGCACGGGGACCACGCCAGCGCCGGCCACGACAAGACCAGCCACGACAAGACCAGCAAGGACAAGGCCACCCCCCGCACCAGTCACCCGGCCGGGCACGGGGCGCAGAAGGCGCCGCCCGCCGGTGGCCTGCAGATCTCCGAGGGCGGTTACACCCTCGACCTGCGGACCCCACAGCTCCGGGCCGACCAGAAGGCCGTGCTGCGGTTCGCCATCAGGGACGCCGAGGGCCGCGCCGTCACCGCGTTCCAGCGGGAGCACGAGAAGGAACTGCACCTCATCCTCGCCTCCCGCGACCTGGCCACCTTCCACCACCTGCACCCCACCCGGGCCGCCGACGGGACCTGGTCCACCCCCGTCACCCTGCCGGACGCCGGCACCTACCGCGTCTTCGCCGACTTCACCCCCGACGCCCCGGACGCCACCAACCTCACCCTCGGCGCCGACCTCGCGGTCTCCGGCGCCTACCGGCCGCGGCCCCTGCCCACCCCCAACGCCACCGCCGAGGTGGACGGCTACCGGGTGGCCCTCGCCGGTGACCTGCGCCCCGGGCGGGACACCGACCTCACCCTGACCGTCACCAAGAACGGCGAACCGGTCACCGACCTCCAGCCCTACCTCGGTGCCTACGGCCACCTCGTCGCCCTGCGCTCCGGCGACCTCGCCTACCTCCACGTCCACCCCAACGGCGAACCCGGCGACGGCGACACCGCGCCCGGCCCCGACATCTCGTTCACCACCACCGCACCCAGCGCCGGCTCCTACCGGCTCTTCCTCGACTTCCAGCACCGGGGCACCGTGCGCACCGCGGCGTTCACCGTGCGGGTCCCGGCCGCGGCCGACCACTCCGCGGAGCAGGCTCCGGAGCCCTCCGACGCACCCTCCCCGTCCACCGGCGGCGGCCACGAGCACTGAGCGGGGCCGCGCCTCGCGCGGGACGCCGGGGCGTACCGTGGGGACAGCGACGCGGGGGTGAGGTGTGCGACGCGCGAGGCCTTCCGGTCGTGAACGGTCCGCGACGGTCCGACGGTCCGACGGGCGGTGGCGGTCGGTGGCGGGCCGGACGGCCGGGCCGTGGCCACGTCGTCGCCGGACCAGGTGGCGACCCCCGCCCGAGCCGCCCCGGGAGGGCCCGTGCGCGAACTGCTCCGCCTCTGGGGCGACATCGAGGTCGTCGGCCGCCTCGGCGGCGGCCACCGCAACGAGGTGCTCGAGGTCAGGCGGGACGGGGAGCGCCTGGTGGCCCGGCGCAGCCGGCGCAGCGCCGCCGCGCTCGACTGGGAACTCGACCTGCTGGACTTCCTGGCCGGCCACGGGTTCACCGTCCCCGCCGTGGTCCCCGCGCCCGACGGCCGCCGTCACGTCCGCGGCGTCGTCGTCCAACGCTGGTTGCCGGGTCGGCCGCCGGGCGACGACGACTGGTCGCGGGTCGCCGGGGAACTGGCCAGGCTGCACGCCCTGACCCGGGACTGGCCGCAGCGCCCCGGTTTCCGTTCCACCGCCGAACTGCTCCACCGGGTCCGGGGCGGCGACGTGGACCTGACCGCGATGCCGCCCACCGCGGTCGCGGCCTGCCGCCGCGCCTGGCGCCGGCTCGCCGACGTCCCCCGCGCGGTGGTTCACGGCGACCCGTGCCCGGCCAACATCCGGGTGACCGGGCACGGCGTCGGCTTCCTGGACTGGGACGAGTCCCGCGTGGACCACATCACCCTGGACCTGGCCGACTTCCCGGTCCCGGTGCTGGCCGAGCCGTACCTGACCACCACCCGCGCCGCGCTCGACGCCTGGGAGGCCGCCAACGGCTGGTCCCTGGAACCCTCCTACGCACGTGACCGCCTGGCCCGCCTCACCGCGGCGGACGGGGAGTGAGGAACGGGCCCCGGCGGGTCAGAACGCCAGGGTCTGCTGTCCACCGGCGGCCGGCAGTGCCCCCTCGTGCTCCAGCAGGGCGCGTTTGCGGGCGAGTCCACCGCCGTACCCGGTGAGGCTGCCGTCGGCGCCGACGACCCGGTGGCAGGGCACGATGACGCTGATGGGGTTCTTGCCGTTGGCGAGCCCGACGGCGCGGGCGGCCGTCGGCCGGCCGATGTGGTCGGCGAGCTCCCCGTACGTCCAGATCCGGCCGTAGGGGATCTCGACGAGCGCCGCCCACACCCGTTGCTGGAACGGCGTGCCGCACAGCTTCAGCGGCAGGTCGAAGGTGTCGCGCCGGCCGTCGAAGTACTCCTCGAGCTGCCGCCTGGTCTCGGCGAACGGCGGCTCGGTGGGCTCCGGCAGGCGGGGGCCGAAGACCGACTGGTCCGGCCGGTGGCGTTGCGCCTCCATGTAGACGCCGACCAGGTGGTCGCCCTCGGCGACCAGGGTGAGTGGCCCGTACGGGCTCGGCACCACGGTGTGGGTGCGTCCTTCGGGGGGTGCGGTGGTGCGGGGCATGGGCTGATCCTCGAACGTCGGACGGTGTGCGCGCGGTGCTCAGGACAGCATCGCGCCCGGGGCCTCGCGCTGCCGCCAGGACGACTCGACCAGGACCCGTTCGGTGGCCGCGAGGTGGACGGCGGTGGCGAGCCAGGCCCGGGCGTAGGAGTCCGGGTCGGGGTCGGCGAGCCGGCCGAACGCGTCGCGGCCCCTGCGGTCGGCCTCCGCGGTGAGCGCGGCGCACAACTCGGCGGCCCCGGGCATGCCGGCGCCGCGCAGGGCCGCCCCGGTGCGGTCCCCGCCGCGACCGGACTCGGCGACCGCCCGGCGTCCCCCGGCGACGGCCAGCTCCACCAGGCGGCGTGTCCGCCACAGCGGGGAGTCGGCCAGCGGGTCGGGGCCGACGTGGGCGTCCGGCGGGCGCGGGCAGGCGTCCTCCGGGGGCAGGTGGGTGCCCTGGAGGCGGTCGTAACCGAGGTCGGCCCGCCCCAGCCAGGCGTCGGGGAGCCGCAGGGTGCACGTCTCGTCCCCCGGCACCGGACCCACCGCCAGGGGGCGCAGGGTGGCCGCCCGGTCCGTGGCGAGCCGGCCGATCACCCGCAGCCGCAGGCCCGGACGGGAGGCGAGGCGGCGGAGGTTGTCGGTGTGCGCCAGGTCCGGGTGGCTGTTGGCCGGGACCAGCCGGATGAGGGGGCCGGTGGGTTCCGCCGCCGGGTCGTCCCCGGCGTCCGGCCGGGCGGCGGCGTCGCCACCGGGGCCGGTCGCGGGGCGAGGCAGCTCCCTGGCGAGCAGGTGGTCACCCGCCGCGCCGACCACCACCAGGTCGCAGCCGACCGGGTCGCCGGCCGGGTCCAGCGCGTCGCCGGACTCCGCGGACGCCGGGGCGGCGCCGGCGAGCCGCTCGGCGACGACGTCGGCGAGGGGACGCGCGAACAGGTGGGCCAACGGCTCCGATGTCCAGGTGGCGCCAGGCAGGGGGGTGGCCCGCACCCCCCGCCCCGAGCCCAGGCGGCCGTCCGGGGAGACGGTCGCCCCGGTGACCAGCAGCCCGCCGCGGGCCAGGCGGGCGTGGTCCAGGGTGGCCGCGCCGATGGCCACGGTGGCGTTGCCGGCGGCGCGGGCACGCGCCGGGCCGCCGGGCCTGACGTCGGCGACGGAGAACCAGCGCCCGTCGTCGCCGAGGAGGTGGGTCACCACCCCGCCGTACCCGGTGGCGCTGATCACCGGCTCCCGGAAGACACCGAGCACCCTCAGGCTGCCGCCGGGCCGGTACTTCTGCCGGGCGGTGCCCACCAGCGTCGGGTCGCCGTCGGCCGCGGCCAACCGCGCGGTGGTGAGCAGCAGCTCGTGCAGCGCGGTGACCAGGCCGGCCAGGCGGTGGGTGTCGTGGCGGGCCCTGGCGCCGCGCAGACCGCGCACCACCCGCAGGGCCGCGGCCTCGCCCCGCAGCAGACCGGCGAGCCGGGCGGTGTGGGCGGCGCGCAGCAGCTCGGCCTGGACGACGGCGCCGGCCCCGGGCAGCCCGGCCGCGAGCACCGCCGTGGCGGCGGACCACAGCCCGGCCGCGGCCCTGGTCTGGGCGGCAGTGAGGGTGTGGGCGGTGACCGCCGTCCCACTGCCGGGCGACCCGCTGGGCCGGGCCGCGGCGGGAGCGGTCCCCGTCCCGGGCGGGCCGCCTGACGCACCGGGGGCGGGTGGTTCGCCGGCCGGGGGGTCCGCCGGGGCGTCGGGCAGGTCCGCCGGGTCGGCGACAGGGCAGGCGCCGAGGACGGCGGCGCGGTGCAGGCAGCGCGGCGCCAACAGGCAGCCACAGGTGGCCTGGCCGGCGTCGCTGACCACACCGCCGGCGCCCGGGGCGAGGGCGACCTCGGCGTCCTCGCCGCAACGGACCCGGAACACCTCGCCCTCGACGGTGACCGGCAGCTCGGCGTAGCGCTCGATGGTGGCGTCCAGCTTCTTGCGGAGCCGGGAGGTCAGGCCCTCCACCGCGGCGGCGAGCACCTCGGGGGCCACGGGGGGCAGGGTGGTGGTGTCGGTGTCAGAAGGAGGCATCAGGGTTCTCCGCGGAGGCGCTCGCCGACCCAGCGGGCCAGGGCGAGGGGACTGAGGGCGGCGACGGGCATCCCGGCGGCCACGAGCTGCTGGGCGATCGGCACCGAGTAACGCGGGTTCCCGGTGTCGTCCAGCGCCGCGCAGCCCAACAGGTGGGCTCCGGAACCGGCGAGGGCCCGCACCTCGCCCAGCAGCCCGCCGAGCGGGTAGCCCTCCTCGAAGTCGCTGACGACCACGACGAGGGTCCGGCTGGGCACCGTCATCAGGGACCTGGCGTGGGCGAGCCCGGCCGCGATGTGGGTGCCCCCACCGACCCGCACCTCCAGCAGCAGGGACAGCGGGTCGGACACCCGGTCGGTCAGGTCGATCACCGAGGTGGAGAAGGCGAGGAAGTGCGTGGACAGGGTGGGGACCCCGCCGAGCACCGCGGCGGTGAGCGCCGACCAGATGACCGACGCCTCCATAGACCCGGAGACGTCCACCACCAGGACCAGCCGCCAGTCCGACTCCCGGCTGGACCGGGTGCTGAACACCGGCCGTTCCGGGACGACCAGGGTCCTGCCGTCGTCCAGCCGCCGGGTGTGCACCAGGTTGGCGCGCAGGGTGCGCGGCAGGTCGAGGCGCCCCCCGGGCCGTCGGGTGGGGCGGGGCGTGGCGAGGCCGGTCAGCGCCGGCCGCATCCGGGTGGCCAGTTCCTTGGACAGCTCGTCCACCAGGCGCCGCACCAGCGGGCGGAGCCTGGTGAGTTGCTGTTCCGGCAGGCCCCCCGCGAGGGAGAGCACGGAGGTCAGCAGTTCCACCGAGGGCCGGACCGCGGCGGGGTCCAGTTCGCCGAGGACGTCGGTGCGGCCCAGGTCCGCGGCGGTGGCCAGGACCTCCTCGCGGACGTCGGTGCCGAACAGGGCGTCGAGCTCCTGCGCCCACTCCCGGGCGGTGGGGAACGAAACCTCCTGGCCGCCGCCGCCCGGTCCCCCGTCGGGGCCGACGTCGGCGGCGCCCTCGCCCCTGCCCGCCCCGTACAGCTCGTCCAGGGCGTGCGCGTAGCGGCGGGCGTGCGACGGGAGCCGTTCGCTCTGCCGGCCCAGCAGCAGCCGCCACCGGTCGGCCGGTGCGAGCCGGGGCGCCGCCGTGGCGTCGGGCCCCGGGGGTCCGGGTGCCGGTGCGGTGTCGGTGCCCGCCGGGGGGACGCGGGACGGTGACGCCGCGTCGGCTCGGGCCGGCGGCCCGTCGTCCGCGGGGACGGGCAGCCCCAGGGCGCGCACCGTGGCGAGCCCCGCGGTGTCCGCCACCGTCCACAGCGCGAGCAGTTCGGGCGGCGCGGACAGCGTCAGGTCGAGGCGGTCACCGAGACGTTCGGTGACGGTGTCGAGCAACCGGCCGCGACCGGCCGGGGAGACACTGTCGAACCCGCCTCGCAGCGCCGGCAACCGGTCCAGGAACCCCTGGTCGGTGAGGGTGTCGATCCGGTCGAGCAGCGGGTCGAGGGCGGCCGGCGCCGACTGGAGCAGGGGCGCCGCCGCGGTGAGCAGACCGGTCAGCAGCCGGGCCAGCCGGCGGCGCCCCTCGGGCCCGGTGGCGGTGTCGATCCAGCCGGCGGCGCGGGCGCCGAGCTCGTCGGCGCCGTCCAGGTCGAGCAGGACCCTGGCCGCCAACGCGGCTCCCTGGACAAGCGGGGAGCCGGTGCGGGTGAGGGTGCCCAGGGCGTCGTCCATCCGCAGCCCGAGGCGGTGTTCGCCGGCCCGCACCGACAGGGCGACCAGCGCGGCGGCGTCCTGGACCTCGTCGCTGCCGGCGAGACCGGGCAGCGACCGGACCGCGGTGTCCAGCAGGGTGGCCGCGAGGTCGGCGGCCCGCCGCCGGCCGTCGTCGGTGGCTCCCGGCAGGTGTCCCCGGCGCAGCGCCTCCAGCAGGTCGAGACCCTCGAGGAGTTCGGGGAGGGTGGCGGCGGCAGGGAGGACCTCGGCGGCGTCCCCGAGCCGTTCGGCGACCAGGTCCGGCAGGTCGCACTGGGCGGCGGCGCGCAGACCGGCCAGGACCTGCGCGCAGGTGGCGCCGCCCTCGGCGGTCTCCCGGCGGAAGCCCTCCCGCAGCGTTCCCGCGGCGGCGAGCGCCGCGGTGACGCCGCGTATCCCGGCGAGGTCGAGGCGCACCGGCACGGCCGGTGTCCAGGACAGTCGCCAGCGGGTGGTCAGGGCGGTGCCGTCCCCGGTGCCGCTGACCTCGACGGGCTGGCCGTACTCCGCGCCGCACACGGCGAGGCGCCGCAGCAGGACCTCCCGGCGGCCGTCGAGCTCGGAGCGGAGCGGGTCGAGGCGGACCTCCCGGGACCCGGGGTCCTCGGGGTGGGGCAGGCGCAACGCGGCCAACTCGGCCTCGACCGAGGGGCCGAGACCGGAACGGGGGGCGCCCGGCGCGACCCTGCCCCGTTCGGTGCCGACCAGCACCGCCTCCAGGGAGCGGGCCAGGGCCCGGCCCCGCCCCAGGGGTTCGCCCTGGCCGAGCACGGTGGTCACCGCCTCGATCAGCTCGCCCCGGCCGGGTGCCGGCAACCCCCGCAGCCTGGCCAGGTCGCAGGCGAGCCGCAGGGTCTCGGTGGCCTCGCCGGTGCCCGCGGTGTGCCCGGCCGCGCGCAGGTGCCGGCACAGGTCGGTGACGGCCCGGGCGGCGGCGTCCACGATCGCGGCCGGGTCCCCCGCGGCCGCGAGGACCGCCTGCTGCCAGCGGGGGTCGCGGATGCCGGCGGGGTAGCCGGACCGGGAGTCCAGCAGGTCGAAGGAGTACGGGACGAAGGAGGTGACCACGGACGAGCCGTCCTCGGCCCGGCTGGCACCGGCGGGCGCGCCCTCCAGCAGGGCCGGGGCGTGGAAGGCGCCGACCAGTGCCGCGACGCGCCGCCCCGGAGCCGTGGCGCGGGCGATGACGTGGCGCATGTGCGCCTCGCGGGCCAGGTCCCTGGGCGGGACCCCGCCGGAGGACTCGGCGTCGCGACGCAGCGCCCAGCCGACGCCCAGGGCGGCCCGGCGCACCGCCTCGGGGGTGCACCCCGGGGCGAGGACCTCCACGGCGCGGTCCCACAGGTCGTCGCCGTCCCGGCCGGTGCCGGCGTCGGCGAGGGCGTCGGCGAACCGGGTGCCCGCGCCGTCCACCGCGGAGGGTGGGGACTCGGCCGGGCCCGGGTCGGACATCGGCAGGTCGCAGCAGAGCACCTCGACGCCGTGTTCCGCGGCCCAGCGGACGGCCGCGAGCTCCGGGGAGAAGTCGGCGAACGGGTAGAAGCCGAGCCGCCCGTCCGCGTTCACCCCGGCCAGCGCGACCGGGGCCACCGTGTCGGGGGCGGCGAGGTGGGTGAGCCACGGCTGGAAGTCGGTGGGCAACTCGACGAGGACAACTTCGGGGTCGAAGTCGTCGAGCAGGGCGGGCACGACGGCGGCCAGCGCCGGGCTGTGGTGACGGACCCCGAGCAGGTAGGGCTCGGTCGAGTCGGCGAGCCGGGTGACGGCCGCCCGCGGTTCGTGCTGGTCCGCTCGGCGTTCGTCCGCTGCCTGTGGGTCGTTCCCCGGCCGGGAGGCACCCGGCCGGGACGAGACGGTCGCCGTCACCGCAGGGTGTCCCGGAGGTCCCACAGGCGGCGCCACATCGCCGAACCGTCCTGGGCGCGGCGGCGGACCGGGCCGTCCCAGTAGCCCAGCAGCCGCGCGTGGTCGGACGGGTCGTCCTTGCGGACCACGCCGAGCAGGTGACCGGGCACCAGGTCCAGGGCCTCCCCGCCGGGGAGGTAGGCGGTGGCGGCGCCCAGGGAGGCGGCGACGTGCACGGCCTCCGCGGTGGACATCACCGTGCCGGGCCGCTCCACGTCCCAGCCCTCCGCGCTGCGCCCGGTGCGCAGGTCCCGGAAGACCGTGACCAGCACCTCGAGCACGGCGTCGTCCACACCGAAGTGCGCGCCGGCCCGCTGCACGGCCGCGGTGGCCTGGCCGCGGACCAGCGCCGTCTCGGCGTCGGCGTCCGCGATCGGGTGGATGGTCTCGAAGTTGAACCGGCGCTTGAGCGCCGCGGACATCTCCGACACGCCACGGTCGCGGAGGTTCGCGGTGGCGATCACGGTGAAGCCGGGGGCGGCGGCCACCTGGGCGTGGTCGGTGCCGGCCAGCTCGGGCACGCTCACCCGCCGGTCGGACAGGATCGACACCAGGGCGTCCTGCACTTCCGGAAGGCAGCGGGTGATCTCCTCGACCCGGGCGACCCGGCCGGTGCGCATCGCGGTGAGCACCGGGGAGTCCACCAGGGCCTCCCGGCTGGGGCCCTGCGCCAACAGCAGGGCGTAGTTCCAGCCGTAGCGGAAGGCGTCCTCGGTGGTGCCGGCGGTGCCCTGCACGGTCAGCGCGCTGGTGCCGCAGACCGCGGCGGCCAGCAGCTCGGAGAGCATGGACTTGGCGGTGCCCGGCTCACCGACGAGCAGCAGCCCGCGTTCCCCGACGAGGGTGACGACGCAGCGTTCCACCAGGGAGCGGTCCCCGACGAACTTGGGGGCGATCACCAGCCGGTCGGGCAGCGTCTCGTGGGGCTTGGGCAGCCGCAGTTCGTCGCCGTCGCTGCCGCAGACGAAGGTGACCACGGCCCGCGGGGTCAGTGCCCACCCGGGGGGCCGGGGGCCGTCGTCGTGGGCGGCGAGGAAGGCGAGTTCGGTGGCGTGGCGCTCTTCGGCGGGCAGGGACTGCCGGGCCGGGAGGGCCGTCGCCGGGCTGGTCGTGGTCATCGAGTTTTCCTCCGGGCACCGACGGACCGCTGTCCGCCGTGCCGGTTGGTCGGGGTCACGGGTGGTACGGGCCGGACCCTCCTGGGGCCGGCCGGTCCCGCCCCGGCCGGGCGCGGGCGCGCCTGGCCGGGGCGGGCGGTGTTCAGCGGCGTCGGCCGCGTGCTGCCCTGGGGGTCTTCAGCTTCTGGTAGCGGGGGGCGTCGCCGTCCCTGACCCGCTGCCAGGCCCTGGCGTACAGCACGGCGGCGGGCTCCGTCGGCATGAGCCCGGCCGTCGGCTGGTGCGCGGCGCTGTCCTTGTCCGCGACGCCGAACAGGGGCAGCTTCCACTGTTCGAGTGCGACCTGGCGGGTGGGCTGCGCCCATCCCCCGGGCAGGAACAGCGAGCGCTTGGCGCCGGTGCGAGTGGCCTCCACGACCAGGTCGGTCCCGGCGAGCTCGGAGCGGGCCGCCCTGAGCCTGGCGGGTTTCCACCCGGTCCAGCGGGCGGTGTTGCGGTCGGTGGGGTCGGGCATGGCCAGGAGCATCAGGTAGACGGCGGCGGCGTCCTCGCTCAGGCCGCGTTCCTTGGCGACCTCGGTGACCAGTTCGGGGACGGAGCGAGTGGGGTCCTGGGGCCACCAGGTGCCGTCCTGGTCGCGGGTGCCGGCGGCGGGCTCGCCGGGGTCGGCGAGGAGTTCGGCGAACCGGGGGTCGAGGGCCAGGCGCAGTGCCTGTTCGGCCGGGTAGGGCCGGTTGCCGTTCTGGATGCGCAGGGCGGGGAGGTACGGGTCGTCCCCCGAGGAGTCCAGGAGGGAGACTCGGATTCCCGGTGCCGGCTGGTCGTCGTGCGTGGCCATGATGACGGCGCCGTACCGTTCGAAGCCCTCACCGACCTCGGTGGGCGGGCCGGCGATCTTCCGGAACGACGACAGGCTCACGTAACGGTCGAGGTCCAGGACGAGCCCCGGGGCGGCCAGCCGTTCCCGGACCGCGGCGAGCGCGGCGGGCAGGGCGGCCCGCACCGGGTCGCCGGCGGGCAGCCGGTGGGCGAGCCAGGTGACCAGGGGAACGAACGCGATCAGTGTGTGGGCGGTGAACCCCGTGCCGTGCTCCTCGGTGGGACGCACCCGGTCGCCGATGACCTTCCAGGTCAGGTCATGGCTGAGCCGTGGTTCCGAGGCCGGGTCGAGCAACGCGGGCAGGGCCTCGCGCACCGGCCAGTGCCACGACTGCGCGACGCGGGCGGCCTCCACCAGCAGCGCGGGCGGGACGGGGGCCCGTTCGCCCACCTTCTCCTTCCACACCGCCGCGGCGGCGGCCACGTCGGGACCTTCCGTCCACAGCCGGGCCGGGTCCGCCGGGAGCAGCGCCCCGACCACCGCCTGCCGCACGGTACGGCTCAGCGCGTTCAACTCGTCCCGCGCTCCGGCGGCGTCGATCACCTTCAGCCCGAGTGCGGTGCGGACCTCGGAGGGCAGGAAGCTCCGCTGCGTGCTCTCCACCTGGGGCATGCCGGCCACCACCAGCCGGGCGGTGGCCTCGCTGACCCCGGCGAGCCGGGCGAACTCCTCCGCGGCCGCGGGAACCCAGGGGGCGGGCCCCCGTTCGGCCAGGGCGGTGCGGAACGCCGCCACCCAGCCCGCGTCACGGTCCGCGCCCACGGTGACCTCGGACGAGGACCGCACGGTGTAGGGCGCGGGCACCTCGAACCGGCCCGACGGGTCGTGGAACAGCCCGGTGAACGTGAGGGTCGTGTGCTGCCAGGCGCCGCCGAGGAAGGCGATGAAGGCACCCGAGCCGAGCGGCAGCAGCCGCGACCAGCCATCCCTCCACACGGAGCGGCCGGCCTCGCACAGCGCTTCCTCCGGGGCCTCCAGGGTGAGCCGGCGCCACCGGCCCGAGGCGACGGCCGGCGTGGTGAGCCCCAACGCGTCGCACTCGGCGAGCAGCCGGTCGAGGAGCTCCCGGTGGTCCTGCGCGGTGGTGGCCGCGGCGGCCCGGAACGCCATCGCCGCGAACTGGCCCGCAAGGTCGGCCACGTCCATGGTGCCCATCATCAGCTCCGGCCCGCTGAGGTGGCGTTGCGTCGCGGACCCCTCGGGGGCCGGCGCGTCGGTCGCGCCAGCCGCCCGGGCCATCGTCCGGAGTTGGCGGAACACGGCGTCGGAGTCGTCCGAGGAAGCGAACCAGCGGTGCTGGGAACCACCGAACCCGTTGGTGGCCTCGTGGATCAGCCGGTCAGCGGGGCCGGCAGGCCCGGCGTCCACGGCCCCCGGGGTCAGGGCGGCGGCGAGTTTGTCGGCCACCTCGTCGAACGTGGTCTGCACACCGCTGGCGTACCGCACCACCCCGGCGATGCCCGCCACCAGGCCGTCGTGGGTGACCTGCGGCAGCACGGCGCGGATCGCGGCGGGCAGGTGCTCGTCGTGCGTGGCGGCGGCCTTCAACAGTTCCCCGGCCGTGTGGGCGTCGATCCGGCGCAGCGCCAGCGACCCCTGCGGGTCCCGCGGTCGCAGCAGGTGCCACCACTGCAACGGTGGGAGGATCGGCGTGCCCTGCCCGAAGTCCCCGGGGGCGTTGTCGGTCCTGGCCCGTGAGGTGACCACCCCGTCCGGATCGATGAGACGGATGTGGTAGCTGTTCTGCAGGACGGCCCTGGGCCGGTCGTCACCGGGGAACACCACGGCGAGGGCGGGTGGGGGCTCGTTCCCGGGCGTGGTGACGGAGCGCCCGGCCAGGTCCTGGGCGCGGCGGGTGCCGTCGGGCAGCGTGACCACGCACCAGCCGAGGAGGCCGTTCACCGGGGACCCGGCCGCGGTCGCCTCGTCCAGTGGCGCCGGCAGCAGCCAACTCCCTTCCAGGAGGGTGCTGTCCGCCGGGGCCCCGCCCAGTACGTCGGCGAAGAACCCCGGGAGGCTTCGGGGGCCGCGCTCGCCGGTCGCGGGGTCGAACGCGTACCAGCTCCAGGTGTTGGTGTCTCCCTGGTCCCGGTCCCACCGCCAGAACGACACGCCGTCGGTGACCATGTGGTGGTCGATGGGCAGCACGGTGTCGCCGCGGTGCAGGGGCCGCCCCCCGGTGGTGCGCCCACCGCCGGGCAGGGGGATGCTGGCGATCAGGTTGTCGCGGTGGTACCAGTCCATCAGGGTGGCGCGTGCACCGGACGGCGCGTCCACCTGGATCTGCTGGTCGGCCCGGGAGTGCCAGTAGCCCGTGCCCCTGTTGCCGCCCCAGTGGACGAGCAGTTCACCATCGACGAAGTGGAAGCCGGGATCGCCGTAGGCGTTGGCCGGGCGGCGCAGGTCATGGGTGAGCACGAGACCCTCCGCGCCGATCACCCGCACCTGGGCCTGGCCCGCGACGATCAGGTGGGGCCACGCGTCCGCCACGAAGAGGCGCCTGACGTCCTCCTTGCGCACCAGTGACGTCGCCGCCTCCTCCCACTCCGGCCAGCTCAGTTCGTCGAAGAGGCCGGCCCGCAGCGTTCGCGCCAGCGCCTCCGCCACATTGGTCGCGGCGGCCTGCCGCACCTCGTCCTCGGCCAACCGCAGGACGTGGCCGGGCACCTGCGCCAACTGCTGGAGGGCGGCGGGCAGGTCCGGGAGGCCGACCTGCGCGGGCCGACGGGCGAGGGCACGCAACCAGTTGGCCAGCAGCACACGGCCACCGGGGGCCTCAGCGAGCTTCCAGAACGTCCGCTGACCGTTCCGGAGCCCCCTGATCCGTTCGGCGCCGCGGTCGAACATCGGCTGGAAACTCTCGTCGGCGGCGAGGGCGAGCAGGTCCCGCTGGCCATCGCCGTACGCCCAGTTGTCCAGGGCGAGCCAGCCGCTCCGCGGAACGCTGACGGGCACCCGCAGCGACAGCAGCAGGTCAAGCAGGTCCGGGTCGTTCGGCGCCCACAGCTCCGTGCCGTCCTGGATCTCGGCCCGCAGCCGGTCCGCCATCCGCTCCACCAGCGCGTGCAGCCGGGGCAGCCGGAACGGGTCGCTCCAGGAGCGGGTCCGGCGGTGGAACGACATGAACCGCTGGAGCCACCCCACGGCCCCGTCCTGCGGCTGCTCCTCCTGCGGGAGCGTGGCATCCAGCAGGCCGGCCATGGCGCCGGACTCCTCCAGCAGGTCCAGCCACATCCCGGGCATGGCGTCGTTGGTGTCGTTGGGCGTCAGGCCCAGCAGGATGCCGCGGACCGCGGGGTCCTGCTGGCCGAGCGCGGCCAGGGCCGCGCGGTGGTTCCGCCACCACCCGCCCGTGGCCTGACGGGTCGCCGGCATGGACAGCAGCTCGGCCACGTACTCCCGCTCGATCGCCGCCGGGTCGCCGTCCGTTGCCCTGGCCAGTCGGCGCAGGTCGTTCGCCATCTGGGCGGACGGTGCCAGTCCTCCCGCGGTGCGGCGCATGCAGAGCCGCTGGAACCGGCGCAGCGCCTCCTCGGCGGGCAGTCTCGCGGCGAGCCCCTTGGCGTAGCCGGAGACCACCTTCGCCGGCAGCGCCCCGGCCAGGGCGAACTCCAGGAACACGGCGTCGAGCCGGTCCTCGTCCACCTCGAGCCCGTGCTCGGCCTCCGCCGCACGGGCCTTGGCGAAGAGCTGCGCGGCGTAGGTGGGGTTCTCCGCGTCGAGGAACACCCGTGCGGCCTGCTCGTAGAATGTCGGCAGGAAGTGCGGCACCGCCGTGGCCAGGCGACCGGCGAGCTCGTGGTAGGCGTCGAGGGACGCCTTCGGCTTGGACCGGACCCTGCTGGCCGTCCGTTCCATCTCGGGTACCAGGGCCAGTGCCTGGTGGCCGTCCTCGGGGTGGTGCACCAGCACCCACTCGGGGAAGCCCAGTGACTGCCGCAGCCCCAGACCCACGGTGACCGGCTCGCCGTCGGGCTCCAACCCCAGGAAACCGGCGGCCTGGTCCTCCGCCGCGCCGAGCTCCCCGGCGACCAGCCGCACCACCAACCGGTCGTCCAGCCCCGGGTGCCGGTACGTCCGCGCCGTCATCGGCACCGCCCGTTCACCGGCGCCCTCGGTGTCGGCCGGAAGCACCGCCCCCGCCCGCAACAGCTCCTCGTGCCGGGCCGTCCCGGCGCCCCCGTCAGTCACTTCAGCCCCGTGAGCCCCGTCAGCCGTGTCCGTCCCGCTCATGCGCTCCGCCCCTCCACGATGGTGCGCCCGGCGTACAGCGCCGCGGCCATCCGTATCCCCTCCGACCACGCCACCGGGCCGACCTGAGACAGTTGGACCGGGTGACCGTTGACGTCCTGCCAGGACAGATCGCCCGTCTCGGCCTGGCCGTCCCAGTACGGCTCCCCGATCCACATCAGCGCGTCCACCACGCGCTCGCCGTCCCACACCCGGCACGTGGCGTAGCCCCCGGACACCTGGTAGCCCAACGAGGTGGCCCGCGCGGCCAGTCCGAACCTGGAGGCGTACGTGCCGCCGCGGAACGCCTTGCGCTGCGTCTCCTGCTCCTTCAGGGAGTCGGGTTTGACCCAGGTCGCCCGGTGGATCTGCTCCACGCCCTGGACGACTTCGAGTTCGGCCGCGAACTCCCGGAGCTCGTCGAGGTCGGGCAACGCCACGGGGTGCGGCAGGGTGACCGCCTCCGGCGACAGCCGTACCGTCTCGCCGTCGAGGTTCACCACGCGCAGCTCCCCGGCGTCGGTGACGTCCCGCAGGAACCCCGGCTCGTCCGGGTCCTCGCCCAGCACCACCAGGTCGCGCAGCGCCGCCCGCCACGCCTCGTCCGGCCACACGCTGGCGAGGAGCCGGGTGGGAACGGGCAGGGACGACACCATCCAGGTGTCCACCCGCGCCACGCACGCCTGCGCGTGCCGGTCGAGCCACTCGGCGAACCGACGCAGCCGCTCCACCTCCGGGTGATCCTTCAGCGCCTTCGGGAGCGACTTCAACTGCCGCCCCGCGGCGCGCCCCGAGGTCGCCCTCGCCGCCACTCGGCCTTCCACCAGGGCGACTTCATAGCCGTCACCCGCCGCCAGCCAACCCACTCGATCCCGGCCTCTCAGAAAAGGGAAACGCGTACCGGCCGAAGTCCCGGTTCCGGTACGGCAATGCTCGGCACGTTAGTGCCGGCCACCGACAACGACAGACACGCTCACGGGTGCCCGGTGCGTTCCCTGGGGATATCGAGACGAGTGGGATCGGCGACGAAGCATGAGGGCGAGAGTTCGCTTATTTGTTCGATAATGCGGGCAGTGGCTGGCACACGGTCAGCCTCCCGCTTCTGCCTTCGACACGGACATTCCTGAGGGAGCGACACTTCTCGCCGGTGCGCAGTGACCGTAGAACCAGCGGGGAACGGCTCAGGTGGCGAACTCGTCCCGCTGGACGCCCGCGACGAACGACGCCCAGGCCTCGGGGGAGAAAAGGAGGGCGGGGCCGTGCGGGTCCTTGGAGTCCCGGACCGGGACCACACCGGGAAGGCCCCGGGCCACCTCGAGGCAGTTGCCCTCTCCGCCGTCGCTGTAGCTGGACTTGTACCAGGTGGCGGTGCTCAGACCGGCGTCAGGGAATTGCACGATCAGCCCTCCTTCACGAGGTGCTCGATGAACGCCACGGATTCTCGCGGCGAAAGCGCCATGTCGCGAAGTGCATCGTAGGACAACCTGAATCGTTGCTCGGCCTCCTCGGCGTCCGCTACGAGCTCACCACTCTTGCTGCTCTCCAGCCACGCCGCCGTCCGGCCGTCACGGCGCCGGACCAGGGTCAGAGAACCCCCGAGAAGATCGTGCGGTCCTGCGGCGAATGGCAGGACCTGAACGGTCACGTGCGGCAGAGCGGACATCTCGGTGAGGTGCGTGAGCTGTTCCCGCCACGCCTCGGCGTGCGGAAGGGAGCGCCGCAGTACCGCCTCGTCGAGGATCGTCCGCAGGAACGGGGGACTCCCTCCGGTGAGCAGCGCCTGCCGCCCCAACCGTGCCGTGAGCTGCTCCTCCAGCTCAGGCTCGTGCTCGGCCCGGTGCGGTGTGGACCACAGGAGAGCACGGGCGTAGGCCTCGGTCTGGAGGAGACCAGGAAAGTAGCTGCCCGCGTACTGCTCGATGCCGGTCGCCTCCGCCTCGAGCTGCATGTACCGCTTGTACTTGTCCCGGAACGTCGCTCCCTGCTGCGCCAGTTCCCACAGGCGCACCAGCAGCGGGGACGTGCCGTAGACCGTGTCCAGGGCCTCGACGAGCTCGGGGCCGCCCAGGCTCTTGCCCCGTTCGACGTTGTGCAGGTGGGTGTGGTCCCAACCCACCTCGTCGGCGAGTTCCCGTAACGACCGGCCGGAGTCGGTGCGCAGGCGCGCCAGCTCCGCGGCGAACATCACGCGGGGCGAGCGCATGCCAAGACCTGAGACGGGCTTCCGTGAGGGCATCGAACACCTCTTTGTTGGCCATGGGCGGCCTGTTGGAGAACCAACACCAGCCGCCCCAAAACCGACAGTCACCTACTGGTCACCCTATGTGTGTCTGCGTCAGGCTGTACGTGGTTCGCCGCAGACGCCCGCCCCGTGCCGGACGAGGCAGGAGCCAGGGTCCCCCCGTGCCCGGCTCGGCCCCGGCGCGGGGTGGGTCACCGACACCAGGAGCACGGCTGGGCGGGCCGCGCGGACAACCCGCGACGCCGCGGCGGTACAGGACGTGGCCGCCGGTACCAGGGAGGTTGACGACGATGGGTAACGGTCTGGGGTGGCTCCTCACGCCACTGCTGGCCCTGCTGTGGCCGGCGACGGGCCGACACCGGGCCGGCGGGGGGCTGCGGCCCCGCGGGGCGCACCGGATGCGGGCGGTGGCCTGAGTGGAACGCCCGACGCCGCCGTCCACCGCGACGTGCCCCGAGACATCCACCGCGCCGCAGCAGCCCCGTCAGCCCCAGCCCGCGCCGGAGGGCCAGGGGCTGGGCGAGGACTGTCCGTCCCTCGCGGAGTTGGCGCGACGGGCCGACGTGCTCGCCGAGGCGGTCCGCCGGCACCTGGGGGAGGGGGCCGGCCCGCCGTCACGTGCCGTCCCTCCCACCGTGGTGTTCGAATCGCCGGGGGAGGTCCGCGTCGGCATGGTGGTCTTCGACCGGGACGTCGAGATGCCCGGCACCGTCAGGTACCTGGACGGGCTCATGGTGGAGCTGGTGCGGCCCACCGGCATGGTGTGGCGGGTCAACTACCGCCGGTTGCGCGCCGCCACCGCGTGGGAACGGCGGCAGTTGCGGGCGCTCGCCCGGCTGCACCGCCAGGCCCACGGCTGGGACCGCTGACGGGCCTCAGCGCAGTTCCTGGATGCGGATCTGGTTGCCGGCCGGGTCGCGGAAGGCACAGTCGCGGATGCCGTACGGCTGCTCGGTCGGCTCCTGGATGACCTCGGCGTCGCTGGCCTGCACCTTCTCGAACGTGCCGGTGAGGTCCTTGGTGGCCAGCAGAATCCAGCCGTAGGTGCCCTTGGCCATCATCTCGGTGATGGTGCGGCGCTCGTCGTCGGTGATTCCGGGGTCGATGGCCGGCGGCGCCAGGAGGATGGACGTGTCGGGCTGGTTGGGGGGACCGACGGTGATCCAGCGCATCGTGCCCTGTCCGACGTCCTTGCGGACCTCGAAGCCGAGGGTGTCGCGGTAGAAGGCCAGGGAGGCCTCGGGGTCGTCGGCCGGAAGGACGCTTGTGTGAATGGTGATATCCATGACATTCACGCTAGCCACGGCCCGACGACCGTGCTTCTCGATTCCTGACCGGTCTGGTCACCTGTTTCGCCACGCACGGCGGCAGGTCCTGCGGTGCGCGCGCCGCGTGGTCCCGGTAGGCGCTGGGCGACATGCCGACCAGTTCGGTGAAGCGGGTGCTGAAGGTGCCGAGCGACGAGGAGCCGACCGCGAAACAGACCTCGGTGACGCTGAGGTCGCCACGCCGCAGCAGCGCCATGGCGCGCTCGATGCGCCGTGTCATGAGGTAGGCGTACGGCGGCTCACCGTAGGCGAGTCGGAACTGGCGGCTGAGGTGACCTGCCGACATGTTCACGCCGCGAGCGAGTGCCTCGACGTCCAGCGGCTGGGCGTACTCCCGGTCGATCCGGTCACGGACGCGGCGCAGCCGTGCGAGGTCGCGCAGGTGCTGCGCTTCGGCGGGTCTGCTGGTCACCTGGGTGATATTGCCACCTTGTGTCGGAATCGCCTAACGCCTCAGAGGCCCCGCCCGGCGCTGCCGGCGCGGACGCTGCGAGCGTTCCCCGCGTTCCGTCCACCGTGTCCGGCCACGGGAGCGCGGCTGCCGCTCCCGTTGGTGGTGGGAGCGGCAGCCGTGGTGTCATCTGTTTCGTTGGTGACCCGGTGGGTCAGAGGTTGATGCCCTTGGTCTGGAGGTAGTGGACGGGTTCGATGGCGGAGCCGTAGATCGGGGTGTTGCGGACCTCGAAGTGCAGGTGGGGGCCGCTGGAGTTGCCGGTGTTACCGGACAGGGCGATCTGCTGGCCGACGTTGACCTTCTGGCCGACCTGGGCCTTGAAGGCGGACAGGTGGGCGTACTGGGTGTAGCGGCCGGTGTCGTGCTTGATCACGATGTTGTTGCCGTAGGCCCCACCCCAACCGGCCTCCACGACGGTACCGGCGTGGGCGGCGTGGACC
>NZ_KB904684.1 GCF_000380165.1 Wenjunlia vitaminophila DSM 41686 | reverse complement strand
CCCCGCCGCACCGACCTCGAGGCGACCTCGTTCCTGTTGAGCCCGCCGCAGTGGCTCCAGGACGCGGCCGACGCCGCGGGCATCCCGGACCGGCGCAAGTCCAGCAGCGACCAGGAGCCCGCCGCGTCACCGGCCCCCGGCCCCGGCACGACGCCGCCCGCCGCCGCGTCCCCCGAGCCACCGCCGACCGGGCAGCCGTTGGGCGCCGCACCGGCGGCGTCCCCCGGCGCCGGTGCCGCGGTTCCACCCGCGGGGCACGCCACGCCGCCGGCCGACCCCCAGGCCGCCGCCTACCCCCCGCCCACCGGCCCGGCCTGGAACATGGCCGCGCCCGACGGGCCGTCGAACACCGACGGGGGTGCCGCCGGGCCTCCGGGGGCCGGGACCGCCCCGACGCCCTGGGCCGGCACCGACACCACCGACACCGGGCACGGCGACTCCGTGGCGCCGCCGCCCACGGTGTTCGCCCCGCCGCTGACCGCCGACTCCGACGATGACGCGCCCACGGGGCCCACCACGTCGTCCGAGGCCAGGACGGAGTTGCTGCCCGCCGGCAGCATGGACCCCAACAGTGCGTTCGCCAAGGCCGGGCGGGCCGCCCTCGGCCTGCCCTCGCCGGAGGACCAGGCGGCGCCCGGGGCGGGCGACCCCACGCCGCGGCAGGCCCCGCAACCAGAGCCCGGCCCTCCCGGGGAGGGCCCGCCGAGCCCACCGGAGCCGGGCAGCGACAGCCTGGCCAGGACCCTGCTCGTCCCGCCGGTGGACGGCTCGTTGGGCGGGGGGCAGCACCCCGCCGCCCCGCAGCCCCCGGACCCGCAGGCCCCCGGGCCGTACCAGCCCGGCGCCCCGCAGCCTGGCCCCCCGCAGCCCGGCGCGCCCGAGCCACAGTCGCAGCCGGAGCCGCGGCGCAGGCGCGGACTGCGGTTCGGACGGAAGAAGAACGCCGCGGAGGACCAACCCGCCGCCCACGCCGGCCCGGGTGGGGAGCCGCAGCCGCACCAGGGGTTCGGCTACGGTCACCCCGGCGGAGGGCCGGGCGTGCCCCCCGTGGGGCCCGGAGTCGGACAGCCCCAGCCGACCAGCGGGCCCGAACCGGGCGCCGGCACACCACCACCCGCGCCGGGCGCCGGGTCCCCACCGGGGATGGGCGGACACGCCGCGCCGACGGTGCTCGCCCAGCCGCCCGCCGGCCCCGGGGCCCCGCTCCCGCCGCCCGCGGCGGCCCCGGCGGGTCCCCAACCCGGCGCTGGCGCCCCGCCGGTGAGCGCGGGCCCACCCCCGCCGCCGCCCCCACCGGGGCGCGTCGGGCCGGACATCGCCTCGGCGAGCACCCAGCGGGCCGAGCCCAGGCCCGGTTCGGCCACCCCGCCCCAGCCCCCGGGCGGCCCTTCGGCGGGCGGCCCCGCGGCCAGCGGTCACGTGCCCAACCAGGGTGTGCCGCCCCGCGGTCCCGGCGAGCCGGCCGCTGCCGGTTCCGGCCAGGTCCCGGGCCAGCGCACCCCCCAGCCCCCGGGGGCGCCGCAGCCACCGGCCGGGGCCCAGCCCCCCGGTGCCGGTGCGCACGCCGCGCCGACGGTCCTGGCCCAGCCACCCGGCCCGGCCGGCCCACCGCCGGGCATGGCCCAGCCCCCGGGCGTGGCCGGCCCGCCGCCCCCCGGCCCGCACACGCCGCCGCCCCCGGTGCCGCCGGCCCCGTTCCCCGTCCAGCCCGGGGTGCCCACCGTCGGCCCCGGCTACATGGCGGTGCTGCGCTACCGCGCGCCGGACGGCTCGGAGCAGCAGATCATCCGGCGCAGCGCACCGGGCACGCCGCACCCCGAGTGGCAGATCCTGTACGAGCTGCGCAACCTCAACGTCCCGCCGCAGCAGGTCCTCGAGCTCCACACCGAGCTGGAGTCCTGTGACCTGCCCGGCGGCTACTGCTCCCGCATGATCCGGGAGTCGTGGCCCTCGGTGCGGATCAGCCACACCGCCCCGTACGGCCGGGACCACGCCTCCCGTCAGCAGGGCGTGAACCACCTGATCGAGCACCAGGGGGAGTTGCACCAGGTCGCCGGTGGTCCCGCGCGGCCCCGTCCGCAGCGGGTTCCGCTGCCGCACCCCAGCCAGGTCCAGCGGATTCCGCTGATCCCGCCGGACGGCATCGGGCAGGAGCTCGCCCAGGCCTTCGGACCGCAGGGCGTGTTCCGTTTCGACCAGCGTGCGGTGTCCCGGGGCGGGGTGCCGGACGCGGTGGCCCAGACCCTGGTGTGGGCGGGTCTGCCGAGGGACTTCGGGCCGTTCTTCTGGGCCCAGGCCCTGCCGGGCCGGCCGGTGCCGACGCTGGCGGAGCTGGCCGTGGAACGGGGCCGGCAGCCCGGCCCGGACGCCGCGTCCTACCTGGTGATGGGCAACGACTACGGGCGGCAGTTGTGCGTGCAGTACGGCTCGGCGGCCATCGTTGCGGTGCCCCTGGAGGCGGACCCGAGCGGTCAGCCGGCCGTTCCGCAGTTCGTCAACACCGGGCTCCCCGAGTTCGTGCGCTGCCTCGCCCTGCTCGGTCGGATGTGGCGGCTGCGGCTCGGGCTGACACCCGACCAGGCGGGCCGGTGGACGGTGGACTTCCAGGCGCACCTGGCCGGCCTCGATCCGGCGGCGCTGGCGTCCCCGGACAACTGGTGGTCGGTGCTGCTGGAACAGATGTGGGACGGGTTGTTGTAGTGCGGCCGTGCTCACCGAGGACGGTCAGGCGCAGGGGAGAACGGAATGGAGCCGACCGCGTCGTCGGGCGGTCCGCACGACTCGGAGTTCCGCTCCGGGTTCGGCCGCGGTTACCGACCCGATCAGGTGCGGGCCGTGCTGGCGACGCTGACCGCGGAACGGGAGGCCGCGGCCGAGCGGGAGGCACACCTGGCAGCGGTGGCCGACGAGTTGCAGAGCTCGTTGGCCACGCTGCGCCGACAGGTGGCGGCGCTGCCGCCGCCCGCCTTCGAGCACCTGGGCAAACGGGCCAGGACGCTGCTGGACCTGGTGGAGGAGGAGGCCCGGGAGGTGGCGGCCGGCGGAGAGTCGGCGGCGGACGCCGAACGGGACCGTGCCCGCCGGCTGGGCCGGCAGGAG
The DNA here is from genome assembly GCF_000380165.1 of Wenjunlia vitaminophila DSM 41686. Classification (GTDB taxonomy): domain Bacteria; phylum Actinomycetota; class Actinomycetes; order Streptomycetales; family Streptomycetaceae; genus Wenjunlia; species Wenjunlia vitaminophila. Next base: position 40,258 of record NZ_KB904684.1, on the reverse strand, counting down.
CTGGACCGGGCCGCGGAGGCCGCCGAGCGCCTGCGGGCTGAGGCCGAGCGGTACGTCGAGCGGGTGCTCGACGACGCGGGGAAGCGGGCCGCGGTGCTGCGCCAGGCCGCGGAGGACGACGCGGCCCGGGTGCGCGAGGAGGCGGAGCGCGAGGCGGCCGGGGTCCGGGAGAGGGCCGCCGGCATCCTCGCCGACTTCGAGAAGATGCGGGAGCTCCAGCAGCGCCGTGCCGAGCAGGAGTTGGCGGGGCGGGAGGCGGCGATGACGGTGCGGCTGCGCCGGCTCGACCAGGAGGTCCGGCGCCGGCTCGTCGCGGCGGAACGGGAACACGCCGAGGCGGAGAAGACCGCGCGGCACGACACTGAGGACGCCGCCGCCCGCGCCAAGGCGCTGCTCACCAGGGCCACCGCCCAGGCCGAACGGATACGCAGGGAAGGCGAGCGGTTCCAGCGCGACCACGACAAGCGCCGTGACGACCTCCGGGCGTACCTGCGGCACGTCCGGCTCAGCCTGGCGGCACTGACCGCGTCCTCGATCGTCAACGACTATCCGGACGAGCCGGAGGACCTCGAGCCCGGCGACGGTGACACCGGGCGTTAGGTGTTCGGCCCACGGGTCGGGCGTCGGCGGACGGTGATCACCTCTGGGGCGCGCCGGGGTCCTCGACCCGGTCAGGTGCCGGTGGAGCCCGGTGGGCCGGGCAGCAGGGCCCCGGTCAGCTCTCCAGGACGGCGGTGAGGAACTCCCGTGCCCAGGCCAGCAGTTCCCGCCCCACCACCGGCTTGCCACCGATGCGGGCGGTGGCCGGTCGTGGCACCAGGAGCTGCCGGGTGGCCGGCTTGACCACGGAACGCGGGTAGAGCCGGCCGAGTCGCAGTTCCTGGGACTCCCGCAGCTCCACGGGGGAGAACCGGACGTTGCCGCCCTGCAGGGTGATGTCCGAGACGCCGACCCGCCGGGCCAGCAACCGCAGGCCGGCCACGAGCAGCAGGTTCTCCACCGGTTCCGGGAGCTGGCCGTAGCGGTCCACGACCTCCTCACGCACCGCCGCGATGTCCTCCTCCGAGTTCACCGAGGCGATGGAGCGGTAGACCTGGAGCCGCAGCCGCTCCCCCGGGGCGTACTCGTGCGGTACGTGGGCGTCCACCGGAAGTTCGATCTTGACCTCGAGCGGGAGTTCCTCGACCTCGGCGCCACCCGCCTCCAGGGTCGCCCGGTAGTCCGCGACGGCCTCGCCGACCATCCGCACGTACAGGTCGAAGCCGACGCCGGCGATGTGCCCCGACTGCTCGCCGCCGAGCAGGTTCCCCGCCCCGCGGATCTCCAGGTCCTTCATCGCCACGTACATGCCGGCGCCCATCTCGGTGTGCTGGGCGATGGTGGCCAGCCGCTCGTGGGCGGTCTCGGTGAGGGGTTTCTCCGGCGGGTACAGGAAGTAGGCGTAGCCGCGCTCCCGGCCGCGCCCGACCCGCCCGCGGAGCTGGTGGAGCTGGGAGAGGCCGAAGACGTCGCCGCGTTCCACGATCAGGGTGTTGGCGTTGGAGATGTCGATGCCGGACTCCACGATCGTGGTGGAGACCAGGACGTCGAACTTCTTCTCCCAGAAGTCCACCACGACCTGTTCCAGTGCGGTCTCGGACATCTGGCCGTGCGCGGTGGCGATCCGGGCCTCGGGAACGAGGTCGCGCAGCCGGGCCGCGGCCCGGTCGATCGACTCGACGCGGTTGTGGATGTAGAAGACCTGGCCCTCGCGGAGCAGCTCCCGGCGGACGGCCGCGGCGATCTGCCGTTCCTCGTAGGGGCCGACGAAGGTCAGCACCGGGTGCCGCTCCTCCGGTGGCGTCGTGATCGTGGACATCTCCCGGATACCGGTGACCGCCATCTCCAGGGTGCGGGGGATCGGGGTGGCGGACATGGTGAGCACGTCCACGTTGGCCCGGAGCTTCTTCAACTGCTCCTTGTGCTCCACCCCGAAACGCTGCTCCTCGTCAACGATCACCAGGCCGAGGTCCTTGAACTTGGTCTGCGAGGAGAACAGCCGGTGTGTTCCGATGACCACGTCCACCGTGCCGTCGAACAGGCCGTCAAGCACGGCCTTGGCCTCGGTGTCGCTCTGGAACCTGGACAGCGCCCTGACCACCACGGGGAACTGCGCGTACCGCTCGGAGAAGGTGGCGAAGTGCTGCTGGACCAGGAGGGTGGTGGGGACCAGCACGGCGACCTGCTTGCCGTCCTGGACGGCCTTGAACGCGGCCCGGACCGCGATCTCGGTCTTGCCGTAACCGACGTCGCCGCAGATCAGCCGGTCCATCGGCACCGGCTTGCACATGTCCTCCTTGACCTCGGCGATCGTGGAGAGCTGGTCCGGGGTCTCCGCGTAGGGGAACGCGTCCTCCAGCTCCCGCTGCCACGGGGTGTCCGGGCCGAAGGCGTGCCCCGGGGCGGCCATCCGCGCGGAGTACAGCCTGATCAGGTCCGCGGCGATCTCCTTGACCGCCCGCTTCGCCCGTGCCTTGGTCTTCGTCCAGTCGGCGCCGCCGAGCCGGTGCAGCGAGGGGGCCTCGCCGCCCACGTACTTGGTGATCTGCTCGAGCTGGTCGGTGGGGACGAACAGCCGGTCACCGGGCTGGCCCCGTTTGGCCGGCGCGTACTCCAGCACCAGGTACTCGCGGGTCGCGCCCTGCACGGTGCGCTGCACCATCTCCACGTAGCGGCCCACCCCGTGCTGCTCGTGCACCACGTAGTCACCGGAGACCAGGGTCAGCGGGTCGATGGTCTTGCGGCGCCTGGACGGCATCCGACCCATGTCCCGGGTGGACGACCGCTGTCCGGTGAGGTCGGTCTCGGTCAGCACCACCAACCGCAGTCCGGGATCGACGAAGCCGTGCTCCAGCCGTCCGCACGCCACGTGCACCAGCGCCGGCCCCGGGGGAGCCGCCAGGTCGGTGTCGAGTCGCGCCGCGATGCCCTCCCCGCCCAGCACCTCGACCATGCGGGCGGCCGGGCCCTGGCCCTCGGTGAGGAACACGGTGCGCCAGCCGTCGGCGAGCCAGCCCTTGGCGTCGGCCAGGGCCCGTGCCGTGTCCCCCCGGTAGTTCTCCGGGGAGCGCATCCCCAGCCGCAGCGAGTCGTCCTCTTCGGTGACGCCGGCCTCGGCGGCGAACTGGCTCACCGACCACCACGGCATCCCGATCTCCCTGGCCCGCTCGCGGACCTCGGCGATGGACCGCAGGGAGGCGGAGCCGAGGTCTATCGGGGCCTCGCCGCCGCCGGCCGACGCCGCCCAGGAGGCGGTGAGGAACTCCTGGGAGGTGGCGACCAGGCCCGTGGCCCTGGTGCGCACCCGCTCCGGGTCGCAGACCACGGCCAGGCTGCCCTGCGGCAGCACGTCGATCAGCAACTCCATGTCGTCCACCAGCACCGGTGCCAGGGACTCCATGCCCTCGACCGCGATCCCCTCCGCGATCTTCCCCAGCAGGTCGGCCAGCTCCGGATGCTGCTCGGCCAGCCGGGCGGCCCGCTCCCTGACCTCGGCGGTCAGCAGCAGCTCGCGGCACGGGGGCGCCCACAGGCCGTGCTCGGCCACCTCCAGGGAGCGCTGGTCCGCCACCTTGAAGTAGCGGATCTCCTCGATGTCGTCGCCCCAGAACTCGAGTCGCAGCGGGTGTTCCTCGGTGGGCGGGAACACGTCGAGGATTCCGCCGCGCACCGCGAACTCCCCGCGCTTCTCGACCAGCTCCACCCGGGCGTAGGCGGCGGCGGCCAGCCGTTCCACGACCTGCTGGAGGTCGGCCCGCTCACCGGTCCGCAGGGCCACCGGTTCCAGGTCGCCGAGCCCCGCCACCTGCGGTTGCAGCACCGAGCGGACCGGCGCCACCACGACCTGCACCGGCCCGGCGGCCGGGTCGTCCCGGCGGGGGTGGGCCAGCCGCCGGAGCACGGCCAGCCGGCGGCCCACGGTGTCTGAACGCGGCGAGAGCCGCTCGTGGGGGAGGGTCTCCCACGCCGGGTACTCCACCACCGCCTCCTGGGGCAGCAGCGACCCCAGCGCCGCCACCAGGTCCTCGGCCTCCCGCCCGGTGGCGGTCACGGCCAGGATCGGCCGTCCCGCCCGGGCCAGCGCGGCCAGCGCGAACGGCCGCGCCGCGGGTGGCCCCACCAGGTCCAGGTACGGGCGGTGGCCATCCCGAGCGGCTGCCACCGCTTCGGCGAGGGCAGGGTCCTCAACGACGACATCGAGCAGGCCAGTCAGGCTCATGGGTGGTAACGTCCCGTGACTTCCGGATGACGGACAACGCGAAACCGCCCGGCGCTGTCGCGACCGGGGGGTTCCCAGCCTACGACTGTTTGTTGTCCCTGCGCGTGTTCGCCCGCCTCCAGCCGTGCGGAGCCCCTGCCCGAGGTCCCCGCGCAGCGCGCTCACCCCTGCCGGCGGCCGCGCGGGGTCACCCCGGGACGGCGTGGCCGGTCCCGGGGCGGTGGTTCGCCCACGGCGGGGTGAGGGTGCTGCCGTCACCGAGGGTGGCGGTGAGGCCGACGCGGGTGGTGACCCACATCCGTGCCGGCTCGTCGGTCCGGTTGGCGACCGCTATCCGGGAGCCGGCAGGGGCGACGGCCGCGTCGCCGGGCAGCAGGTCGGCGGTGTCGCCGTCGATGGTGAGCCGGACCTCGCCGGACAGCAGGTAGAAGACCTCCTCGTGGGAGACGACGTGGGGGACGGGTGCCGATCCCGCCGGGACCTCGGTGCGCCAGGCGGCGAGGTCCCGGCTGCCGGTGCCGGGGTTGGCGTAGGCGGTGAAGCGCGCGCCGTGGACCTCATGGGTGACGGCCTCGGCGCCGCGGACGAAGGGCATGACGACCTCCTTGATGGACAAGCTCCTTGTCCATATAGACAAACCCCTTGTCTGGTTATAGTCAAGTCATGGATGACGCCCTGGCTTTCTCCGCTCTGGTGCTCGCGCTCTCGGGACAGTTGGTGCAGGAGATCCACTCCCGGGTGTCGCAGCAGGGGTTCGCGGACCTGCGCCCGGCCCACGGCTTCGCCTTCGCCCGGATCACGGCAGGCGCCACCACGACCGCGCACCTCGCCGATCACCTGGGGGTGAGCAAGCAGGCGGCTGCCCAGCTCGTCGAGGAACTCGTCCGCAAGGGCTACGTGGTGCGCCGCCCGCACCCCGGGGACGCCCGGGCCAGGCTCCTGGAGCTGACCGAACGGGGATGGGCCGCCACCCGGGCCGCGGATCGAGCGGCGCGGGCCGCCGTGGCCCCGTGGCGGGAAGCGCTCGGCGACGCGCGGTTCGGTGCGCTCGTCGCCGACCTGACCCGGCTGCGACCCTCGGGACCGATCCGTCCCGCGTGGTGATCCGGCCGGCACCGGTCACCCGGCCGGAGCCGCCGCGGGCCCTTCCCCAGGCTGAGCTGTTTGCCGTTGTGGCAACGAAGCTTGCCGACAAACGGGTCGGTGGTCGAGGCTCTCCCGTGACGCGGGCGCACCGCCGCTCGACCATTCGACGACGGAGGACAGGCCGATGACCGACGACGAGACGCACCTCTCGGCCGAGGAGTACTGGAACGCCCGCTACGGCTCAAGCGAACGGATCTGGAGCGGGAAGCCCAATGCCGTGCTGGTCCGCGAGGTGACCGGACTGACCCCGGGCCGGGCCCTCGACCTGGGGTGCGGCGAGGGAGCCGACGCGGTCTGGCTCGCCCGGCAGGGCTGGCACGTCACCGCCGTCGACGTCTCCTCGGTCGCCCTCGACCGTGCCCGGGACCACGCACGCCAGGCCGGCGTCGCGGACCGGATCGACTGGCAGCAGCACGACCTGGCGGTGTCCTTCCCCACCGGGACGTTCGACCTCGTCTCCGCCCAGTTCCTGCACTCGCAGTTCGAGCTGCCCAGGGAACGCATCCTGCGCACCGCCGCGGCGGCCGTCGCCCCCGGCGGGGTACTGCTGGTCGGTGGGCACGCCGGCCACCCCACGTGGTGGGAGCACCCCCACCCCACCATGCGCTTCCCCACCCCGCAGGAGGTCTTCCACGACCTCGGCCTGCCGGCCGACGCGTGGGAGGTGCTGGTGAGCGAGGAGTACGAGCGCGACGTCACCGACCCCGAAGGGCGGCCGGCCGTCCGCACCGACAACGTGCTGAAGGTCCGCCGGCTGGCCCGTTGACCCGGTGGACGGCAACCCACCCGGTGACCAACCCGGACGGGCTCGCGAGGGTCGGGCGGGACGGGACCGCGGCGCCGCGGGAGGCAGACGGGGCGCCGTGGCCCCGCCGGTGAGCTGGCCCCGCCGGTGAGCTGGCCGCGGCGGTGTTCCCCGCCGACGTTCGGCGTGGCCGACGCGAAGGGACGGCGAACATTGCCGGAACACGGCAGTGTGCGCCGGGTCCGACTCTGGCAGTTTCGTTGTCGGAACCGAGGTGCCCGGCGCGGACGGGGAGGGGGAGGCCGTGACGTTCCTGCTCGTTGCCGGCATCGTCGGGGTCGTCCTGCTGGCGCTCTCCCTCGTCCTCGACGGCGTCCTGGAAGGGGTCTTCGACGGCGTTGACGCCTTCGGGGGCCTGTTCTCGCTCCCGGTGGTGACCGCGTTCCTGTCCATGCTCGGGTTCGTCGGCGCCATCGTGCTGGGCACCACCGAACTCGGCGCCGGGGCCGCTGCCCTGGTGGGCGCGGGGGCAGGGGTGGGCACCGCGGCGCTGGTGTGGTGGCTGGGCAGGGCCCTGATGCGTGACCGCGGCGGCGCCCCGCGCAACGAGGACCTCGTGGGCACGTCGGGTTCCGTGGTGACCGCGATCCCGGCCGGCGGCTACGGAGAGGTGCTGCTGCACCTGTCGGGCCAACCGGTGAAGCTCGCCGCCAGGTGTGCCGTGGCCCTGGCCCGTGGCACGGAGGTCTGGGTGGAGGCGGTTCCGTCGCCCACCTCGGTCGCGGTGCGCCCGGTGGAACGCTGACGTCCGTTCCGGCCGGGCCGAGTCCTGTACGTCCTGCCCCCGCGTGGGGCCCGTTCGAAGGGCACTGCCTTGAGTCCTGTTGTCATCGCCACGCTGGGAATCGTGGTGCTCCTGGTGCTCCTGGCGCTCGCCGTGATCAGCCGGTACAAGGTGGCGGGTCCCAGTGAGGCGTTCATCGTCACCGGACGGCGCGGCCAGAGGTCCACCGATCCGCAGACCGGACGGGTGTTCACCGACAACAGCGGCCAGAAGGTCGTGGTTGGCGGCGGCGTCTTCGTGGTGCCGTTCGTGCAGCAGAGGTTCTCCCTCGACCTGTCCAGCCGCCACATCCCGGTTGCCGTGCGGGGCGCGGTCACCCTGCGCGGGGTGAAGGCCAACCTCGAGGGCGTGGCCATCGTCAAGGTCGGCGGCACCGAGGACTCGATCCGCGCCGCCGCGCAGCGCTTCCTCCAGCAGCAGAGCGGGATCGTCGGCTTCACCCAGGAAGTGCTCTCCGGGGCGCTGCGGTCCATCGTGGGCCGGATGTCCGTCGAGGACATCATCCGGGATCGGGCGGCGTTCGCCGGGCAGGTCGCCGAGGAGGCCGAGGCGAGCCTGTCCGGGCAGGGCCTGGTCCTGGACGCCTTCCAGATCCAGGACATCACCACGGAGGGCTCGTACCTGGAGGACCTCGGTCGCCCGGAGGCGGCCCGGGCCAGGCAGGAAGCGGACATCGCCGAGGCCGAGGCACGGCGCGCCGCCGAGCAGGCCAGGCTGAAGGCGGAGGAGGAGATCGCCGTCGCCCAGCGGACCCTGTACCTGAAGCAGGCCGAGATCAAGGCCCAGACCGACGAGGCCGCCGCCCGGGCCAACGCCGCGGGCCCGTTGGCCGAGGCCGCGCGCCGGCAGGAGGTCCTCAGCGAGCAGGAGAAGGTCGCGGCCCGGCAGGCCGCGCTCACCGACCGGGAGCTGGACACCCAGGTCCGCAAGCCCGCCGACGCCGCCAGGTACCAGGCCGAGCAGGAGGCCGAGGCCCGCCGGGTCGCCGCGGTCAAGGAGGCGGAGGCCGCCGCGGAGCGGTCACGGCTGACCGGTGAGGGCGAGAAGGCGCGGCGCGCGGCGCTGGCCGACGCGGTGCGCATCGAGGGCGAGGCCGAGGGGGCGGCGATCTGCGCCAGGGGTTCCGCGGAGGCCGAGGCGATGCGGAGGAAGGCTGACGCGTTCGCCCAGTACGGGGACGCGGCGATGCTCCAGATGCTCGTCGAGGTGCTGCCGCAGGTCGTGGCCAAGGCGTCGGAGCCGCTGAGCGCCGTGGACACGATGACGGTGATCTCCACGGACGGTGCCGGGCGGCTGCCGCGCGCGGTCGCCGACAACGTGGCGCAGGGCGTCGAACTCCTCCGCTCCACCACCGGGGTGGACCTCGCCGCGCTGCTGAAGGGCGTGGCCGCGAAGAACGGGGGCGGACTGCCGGTGCCGGGGACCCCGGCCGGTGCCGAGCCCGTCCCGGCGACCACCTCCGGCTGACCGCGGACCGCGGCACCACGACCGACGGGCCCGGCTTCCGAGGGGAAGCCGGGCCCGTCCGCTGTCACCGCCGTGGCGGCTAGTCCGTCGCGATGGCGTTGAGGACGTTCATCCGGCCCGCGCGGTAGGCGGGGATGACCGCCGCCAGCAGACCCACCACGGCCGACCCGACGAAGACGTAGGCGATGGTGGCCCAGGGGATCTCCAGGACCTTCAGGCCCCCGAGCTCCATCAGCTTCTGGGCGGCGATGCCCCAGGCGAGGCCGAGCCCGAGACCGAGGATCGCCCCGAAGAGGGAGATCACCACCGACTCCAGCCGGATCATCCGCCGGGTCTGGAGGCGGGACATCCCGATCGCCCGGATCAGGCCGATCTCCCTGGTGCGCTCGACCACCGACAGGGCCAGGGTGTTCACCACACCCAGGATGGCCACCACGATGGCCAGGCCCAGCAGGCCGTAGACCAAGTTGAGGAGCTGGCCGACCTGGTCCTCGAGCACCTTCTTGTAGTCGGCCTGGTCACGGACCTTGACCTGCGGGTACTCCTCCAGGTTCTGCTTGAGCACCGTGTACGCCTGGTCCTCCTGGCCGTCCTTGGCGCTGGCCAGCATGATCTCGGCCAGGGGGCGCTTGTCCTCGGGGAGGTTGCGCTCCATCGTGGCCGTGCTGATGAAGCGGGCACCGTGGCTGAGCATGGTGTCGTCGGCGGTGATCGCGGCGATCCGCAGCGTGGCGGTCTTGCCCTCGACGAAGGCGACGGTCAGCTTGTCACCGACCTTCAGCTCGTTGTCCTCGGCGAATCCCTCGGGGACCGAGACGGTGTTGACGGTGTTGTAGACGGTGGCGAGGTCACCGGCCACGGCCTTGGTCCGCACGTCCTGCATGTACGTCGGGTCGGTGGCCTCCAGGGTTCCCTTCTCGTCCTTGCCGCCCGGGGTGGTCACCTTGGCGTTGACGGACCGGAAGTTGGTGATGTGGTCCAGCTTCCCCTTGGCCGCCACGACCGCCTGGGTCACCTGTGGTGCCAGCGGCTGCCCCATGTCGGAACCCACGATGAAGTCCGCGCCCACCGACTTGTCCAACTCGTCGGTGGCCGACGCCACCATGGAGGAGCTGACCACGGCCAGACCGGAGACCAGCGCCAGACCGATCATCAGGGCGGCGGCGGTGGCGCCGGTGCGCCGCGGGTTGCGCAGCGCGTTCCGCTCGGCCATCCGGCCGACCGCACCGAACACCCGCAGGCCGAGGAAGCCCAGCACGCGGACCACCACGGAGGCCAGCAGCGGCCCGATGACGATGAACCCGATCAGCGTGAGCAGGATGCCGAGGCCGAGGTACTGGCCGGCGACGCCCCCGTCGTCCTCGGTGGTGGCCAGCACCAGGCCGGCTCCGCCGACACCGGTGATCAGCAGCCCGAGCGCGGCCCGCACCTTTCCTGACTTGCCGTCGGCCGGGGTTCCGGCGTCGCGCAGCGCGGCCATCGGGGACACCTTGCCGGCGCGGCGGGCGGGCAGGTAGGCGGCGAGGACGGTGACGACCACGCCGAGGACCAGGCCGATGAGCGGGGTGGAGACCTTGATGGTGAGGTCGGAGGTGCTGAGGTGCATGCCGGCCTTGCCCATCAGCTTCATCAGGCCGACGGCCAGGCCGATCCCGGAGGCGATGCCGAGCAGGGACCCGACCACGCCCAGCAGCACCGCCTCGACCAGCACCGAACGGTTGACCTGCTTCCGGCTGGCACCGACGGCGCGCAGCAGGCCGATCTCCCGGGTGCGCTGGGTGACCAGCATGGAGAAGGTGTTGACGATGAGGAAGATGCCGACGATGACCGAGACGAGGGCGAAGGCCAGCATCGCGTACTTCATGAAGTCGAAGAAGCTGCCGAGGTCGTCGGCCGCGTCGTCCGCGGTCTCGGACTGGGTCTTCACGTCGTAGTCGGAGCCGAGGGCGGCCAGGACGTTCTTCTTCAGCTCGTCGTTGCTCACCCCGGCGGCGGCGTCGAGGTCCACCTCGACGGTCTCCTTGGTGCTGCCCAGCAGCTTCGCCTGCGCGGTCGGGGTGTCGAAGATGACCAGCGTGGCGCCGGGGTTGGTGGCCGTGAACGAGGCGATGCCGGTGACCTTGACCTCGAAGGTGCCGGGGATGGCGATGACCTTGAGGGTGTCGCCGATCTCCACGTCCTTCTTGTCCGCGGTGTCCTTGTCGAGCACGGCCTCGCCCGGGCCCTTGGCGAGCCGGCCGGAGCTGAGCTCCAGCGGGTTGCGGTCGGACTCCTGCCAGTTGACGCCGACGGTGGGGGCGCCACTGGTGGGGCCGATGTTGTCGTTGTCGGAGTCAACAACAGTGATCTTGTCGGAGGAGACGTCCAGGTAGGCGGCCTTGACGCCCTCGATCCGCTTCGCCTTCTCCAGCAGGGTGACCGGCACGGTCGCGACCTTGCCGTTGTCCTGCGCGTCGTCGATCTCCTTGGCGGAGATGGTGACGTCGGCCGCGCTGTCGTTGAACAGCTTGTCGAAGGTGTGGTCCATGGTGTCGGTGAACACCAGCGTGCCGCAGACGAACGCGACCGAGAGCAGGACGGCTATCCCGGAAAGGATCATCCGTCCCTTGTGCGCGAAGAAGTTGCGCAGGGAGGTCTTCAGGACCGTCATGCGGTCCTCCCCGAGCCGAACTGGGACGTGGAGGGGTGACCGGGCTGTGCCGTCTCGCTGGCGGTGAAGCGCAGCATCCGCTCCAGGACCGCCTCGGCGGTGGGGTTGTGCATCTCGTCCACGATGCGGCCGTCGGCCAGGAAGAGCACGCGGTCCGCGTAGGACGCGGCCACCGGGTCGTGGGTGACCATCACGATGGTCTGGCCCAGTTCGTCCACCGAGCGGCGGAGGAAGCCCAGGATCTCCGCGCCGGCGCGGGAGTCGAGGTTCCCGGTCGGCTCGTCACCGAAGATGATCTCCGGGCGGGCGGCCAGGGCGCGGGCGACCGCGACGCGCTGCTGTTGGCCACCGGAGAGCTGGTTGGGGCGGTGCTTCAGCCGGCCGCCGAGGCCCACGGTCTCCACCACCCGGTCCAGCCACTCCCGGTCGGGCTTGCGACCGGCGATGTCCATGGGGAGGGTGATGTTCTCCGCGGCGCTCAGGGTGGGAAGCAGGTTGAAGGCCTGGAATATGAAGCCGATCTTGTCCCGGCGCAGCCGGGTGAGCTTGCGGTCGTTCAGCTTGGTGATCTCGGACTCGCCGATCCAGATGCGCCCCTCGGTGACGCTGTCGAGTCCGGCCAGGCAGTGCATCAGGGTGGACTTGCCCGAGCCGGACGGGCCCATGATCGCGGTGAAGCGACCGCGGGCGATGTCGACGTCCACGTTGTCCAGCGCCACGACACGGGTCTCGCCGGAACCGTAGGCCTTGGTCACCTGGCGGGTGCGGGCCGCCACGGCGGTGTGTCCTCCGCTGCCCTCGGTCTGCGCTGTGGCCACTACCGTCGTCACTGTTGTCTCCTGCGGTTCTCGTTGATCATGTGTCGTCGGCGACTGGTTGGTTGCGTACACAGCCTGCCGTCCGGCCGTCGTGGCTGCGATGGGGCGTGGCGCCGTCTTGGACCGGGGGTAAACCCCACCCTCCTGGTCCCGCGGGCACCCGGGTGCCCGCCGAGTCGCTTCCCCCCACAGAGCCCGTGAAAGCCCTGAGCCGACCTGCGTGACCCACGATATGGTCGGCCGCGCGACGGGGCCCTCATGCCGGGGGACGAACCCTGCCACCGAAAGTCGTACGCGGTGCCCCTAGGGGCTCATACCAGCGACCGGCCAGTGTGCGCCCACCGTGGCGCTGGTTCCCGCCCCCGTTGCCCGGTGTGCCCGGCCAGGGCGCCCCCCTGCCTGGAACACACGGGGGAAAAGGCGCGAAAAGGGGCGGGTTGGCTGGGTGGAGTGCCTCCGTCGGGAGGAGGACACGACGGTCGGCCCTGCTCGGGGGGCTCCCAGAGTTCCCACAGCGGGAGTTGACGCCGGGTCGGCCGCGTGCCGGTGCGGACGCCGGCCCGCACACCCGCCGGTGGCCGAGGGGCGGGGCCGGTGCACGGACGGCGGGAGGAAGAACGGCGGAGGGAGCGTCATGAAGGAGTCGGCTGGTGCGTCACGGCAGGGGGGCACCGGGCGGAACGGTGGGTCCTCCGGGCACCCTCCGGTCGGTGCCCCGGGAGGACCGGGCTCGGAACCCGGTGGGGAGGCGCAGCAGCCGGGACACCGCCGTCTGCTGGTGCTCGCCCTGATGCTCACCATGGCGCTCGCCGCCATGGACAGCACCATCGTGTCCACCTCGGTGCCCAACATCGTGGGCGACATCGGTGGCTTCTCCATCTTCAGTTGGGTGTTCAGCGCGTACCTGCTCGCCCAGACGGTGACCATCCCGGTGTACGGCAAGCTCGCGGACCTCTACGGCCGCAAGCCGGTGCTCGTCGCCGGAACCCTGACCTTCCTGCTCGGCTCGCTGCTGTGCGCCGTGGCGTGGAACATGCCGTCGCTGATCGTCTTCCGGGCCGTGCAGGGGCTCGGCGCCGGTCCCATCCAGGCCACCGTCCTGACCCTCGCCGGTGACCTCTACCCGCTCAAGGAGCGCGGTCGCATCCAGGCCGCGCTGTCCACGGTCTGGGGGGTGGCCGCGGTGGGGGGCCCCGCGCTCGGCGGGGCGTTCGCCGAGTACGTGTCCTGGCGGTGGGTCTTCCTGGTCAACCTGCCCGTGGGGGTGGCCGCGCTCGCCCTGATCGTGCGGCACCTCCACGAGCGGCGGCGCCGGGGCAGCGCCACCGTCGACTGGCTCGGCGCCACCGTGATGCTGGGCGCCGGGGTGAGCCTGATCCTCGCCCTGCTCCAGGGCGGGGTGGCCTGGTCCTGGGGATCGCCGCCGAGCCTGGCGCTGCTGGGGACGGCCGCGGTGCTGGTGGCCCTGACGGTGGTGGTGGAGCGGCGTGCCGAGGAGCCGGTGATGCCGCCGTGGGTGTGGACCCGCAAGGTGCTCGCCGGGATCAACATCTCCCAGCTCTCCATCGGCGTGATCATGATCGGACCAGGCGTCTTCCTGCCGGTGTACGCGCAGGAGGTGCTGGGCCTCGGGGCGATCCAGGCGGGTCTGGTGATGGCCACCATGACCATGAGCTGGCCGGTGGCCTCCGCGGTGTGCAGCCAGTTGTACCTGCGGATCGGCTTCCGGGACACGGCCCTGATCGGCGCGGCGGTGGCGACCCTGGCCGCGGGGTGGATGCTGGCCCTCCCCTTCGACCCGCCGCTGTGGCACGTGGTCGGGGCGACCCTGCTGCTCGGCGCCGGACTCGGCCTGTTCTCGCCGACGTTGGTGGTCGGGGCGCAGAGCACGGTCGGGCACCGGCAGCGCGGCACGGTCACCGCGGCGGTGGTGTTCTCCCGCTACCTCGGCCAGAGCCTGGGCGCGGCGATCCTGGGCGCGGTGTCCAACGCCGCGCTCCGGGCGAGCCTGGACGGGGCCCCGGCCGGCCTGCGGGGTGAGGTCCCGGACGACGTGGACGACATCGGTGAGGTCCTCGGGTCCGACGGCGCGCTCAGCCCGGAGGCCGCCGACTACCTGCGGCGGGCCCTGGACCTGGCGACCCACCGGGTGTACGTCGGGGTGACGGTGGTCTGTGTGGCCGCCGTGCTGTTGTTGCTGGCCATGATCCCCCGCAGGTTCCCGGTCTCCCAGGAGGAGCCCGAGGCCGAGCCCGGGGACGTCAGGGGCACGGAGGCTGGTACCTCACGTGCGGGAAGTACTTCGCCCACTGCTCACGGGTGATCTTGGGGCGGGCGAGTCGGCAGATGTTCGAGACGATCTCCTCCGGGTTGGTCTCCCACAGCCGGGCCGTGTGGTCCTGGCTCGCGGTGGCCAGGACGTGCCCGTTCGGGTGGAACGACAACGCGTAGACGTGGGCCGTGTGGCCGGTGAGCGCCGCCAGTTCCTCGGGTTCGTCCGGGTCGGAGGCGTCCCACAGCCGGACGGTGCTGTCCGCGCCCCCGGTCGCCAGGGTCTGGCCGTCCGAGCTGAACGCCACCGAGTAGACGGCGCCGACGTGGTTGTTGAGCGTGGCCGCGGTGGTGAGCCGGCGTCCGTTGGTCACGTGCCACAGCCGAACGGTGCCGCTGAACCCGGCGCTGGCCAGGGTCCGGCCGTCGGAGCTGAACGCCACCGAGGTGACGCGCTCGTCGCGGCTCGACACGCTGGTCAGGACCCTCGGCTCACGCGGGTGCCGGACGGACCAGAGCTGCAGGGGCCGGTCGTCCCCGGCAGCCGCGAGCAGGTCGCCGTCCGGGCTGAAGGCGACGGTGGTGACGTTGCCGGGCTGGAGGGCCCGGGAGTGCAGGGCACGGGACATCTCGGGGTTGCCCACGTCCCACAGGCGGACGCCACCGCTGCCGCCGGCGGCCAGGACGCGACCGTCCGGACTGAACACGATCTCGTGGATCGCCCCCACGCCCGCGTCGAGGCGCCTCAACAGCCGGGGGTGCTGGGGATCGGCGAGGTCCCAGAGCTGCACCGAGTGGTCCAGGCTGGCCGTCGCCAGGACGGAGCCGTCAGGGTTGAACGCGACCCCGCACACGGCTGCCCGGTGACCCGGGAGGGTGGCCAGGCGCCGGGGTTGCCGGGGGGTCGCCGCCGTCCACAGCCGCGCGGTCCTGTCCCACCCACCGGTGGCGAGGACCCGCTGGTCCGGGCTGAACGCCACCGCGCACACCGCGTCGGAGTGGCCGCTGACCGTGGGGTTGGGGATGTCCCACAGCCGGATGTCGTGGTCGCGGCTGGTGGTGGCGAGGACCTTCTCGTCCGGGCTCAGGGCCAGACCGGTCAGCGCGTCGGTGTGGCCGCTGTGGGTGACGGCCAGCCGGGGCAGGCGCGGGTTGGCGAGGTCCCAGGCCCGGGAGGTCTGGTCACGGCTCGCGGTGACCAGCACGTCGCCGTGCGAGCTGAACGTGGCCGCGCTCAGGCCGTCGGTGTGCCCGCGCATGGTGGACAGGCGCACCGGCCGGGCCGGGTGGGCGGTGTCCCACAGCATGGCGGTGCGGTCCTCGCTCGCCGTGGCCAGGACGGATCTTCGTCGCGGCGCGAAGCCCACCCAGGTGACGGCCCCGCGGTGCGCGTCGAGCCGCTTCGCCAGGCGCACCCGCGTGCCCTCCACTGCCCGGGCGTGGCCCCTGACCTCCCTCCGGATGGTCCACAGCCGGACGACGCCTTTCGCGTCGCCGCTGGCCAGCAGGTCGTCCCGGGGCGAGAAGGCCACTCCGAGGACCGGCCCGGCGTGCTCCAGCGGGGACGTCAGCGCGGTGGGGTCCCGGGGGTCGGAGATGTCCCACAGCCGCAGCCCGCCGTCCCGGGCACCGGTGGCCAGGAGCCGGCTCCGGCTGTCGAAGGCGACGGCGTCGACCTCCTGGGGGTGCGCGATGGCGGCCAGCTCCCGCGGGTCGTGGGGGTCCGAGACGTCCCACAGCCGCACCCGGTCGCCGGCGCCCGCGGTAGCGAGCAGCGTGCCGTCCGGGCTGAACTGCACCACGGTGACCGGACCGCCGGGGTCGCTCCTGGTGGCCAGCCCGAGCGGCTGGTGGGGGTCCGCGACGTCCCACAGGCGCAGCGTGCGGTCGTCGCTGACGGTGGCCAGGACCCTGCCGTCGGGGCTGAAGTCCACGGCGTTGACCGCCTTGGTGTGGCCGGTGAGGACCGCGGCGTAGGTGGCCGCGAACGTGCTCAGCAGGCTGCCCCTGGCCTCGTCGGTGGGGGAGAGCCGGTAGGCCGCGAGGCTGAGTTGGCCGGCCAGGGAGGGATCGGTGGCGCGCAGCCCCGCCGCCTGCCCGGCGACCGTCTGGGAGAGCGCGGAGTTCCGCTGCTTGGTCGCGGTGTTCCTGGCGCGGACGGCGTACAGCGACACCACGGAGACCAGCAACAGCAACGCCGTCAGCAGCGCCGCCAGTTGGCGCAGCCGGCGGGTGCGGCGCCGCTCGGTGAGCTGCTCCCGGTCCTGCGCGGCCAGGCTGGCGTTGAGGAACTCCAGCTCCCGCGCGGTCAGCGTCCGCTCGTCCGCACGGGCCAGCCAGTCCCGGGTCAGCTCGAGCCGGGTCCCCCGGTACAGCGCCCCCGGGTCGTGGCCGAGCAGTTCCCAGGACTCCGCTGACTGGGTGAGCTGACGGTGCAGCCGCAGCCCCTCCCGGTCCTCGGTGAGCCAGCGGCGGAGCCGCGGCCAGGCGGAGATGACGGCCTCGTGGGTGACCTCCACGGTGTTCCGGTCCAGGACGATGAGCCGGGCGCTGGCCAGCTCCTCGAGCAGGGACTCGATCTCGTCGGCGAGGGGCAGGCCGGCGATCTCGGCCCGGCTGATCCTGCGTCGGGTGTCGTCGGTGCCGTCGCCCAGGGCGGTCAGCCGGACGAAGACGTTGCGCAGCGCCTGCTGCTGCCGCGGGGTGCAGCGGGTGTAGACCTCCTCGGCGGTCTGGGCCACGGCACCCTGGACGCCGCCGCTGGCGTGGTAGTCCGTCAGGTGCAGGGCGGCGCCCTGCCGGCGGTGCCAGAGCTGCCGCAGCAGGTGCGCCACCAGGGGCAGGCTGCCGGGTTGGTCGGAGGCGTCGGCGATCAGGGTCGCCAGCAGGTCGGCGTCCACCGCCACCCCGCGGCGCCTGGCGGGTTCCACGATCAACTCGCGTAGCTCGTCGGGGGCGGGGGGGCCGATCGGCAGTTGCACGCCGTCCCTGAGCGCGCCCACCAGACCGGGGTGGGCGGAGCAGTGCGGGTAGAAGTCCGCGCGGACCGTGATCAGCACCCGCACGCGGTTCTCCCCGGAGTTGGCCAGCAGCGCGATCGCGTCCAGGAACGCGTGGCGTTCGGCCTCGTCGGCACAGACCGTGAAGATCTCCTCGAACTGGTCCACGACCAGCGCCAGCCGCGTGGCGTCCGGCTGGGTGAGGAGCCAGGTGGTCAACGCGACGTCGGCCGCCGACGGGTCCCCGGCCAGTTCGCGCCGCAGGTCCCCGGCCCCGCCACCGGTGTCGGTGTCGGTGGCGGCACCCTCGGGACCGGTGGCGCTGGCCACCGCGGCGGCCAGCGCGGTGAGCGGTGTGGCGCCGGGGGTGAACACCAGGGAGCGCCAGTGCCCGGGGAGGGAGGGCAGCACCCCGGCCCGCAGCAGGGAGGACTTCCCGCTCCCGGAGGCGCCGAACACGGCGACGAGCCGGGCGTTGCCGTCGCGTTCCAGGTGGTCTGCGACCTGCCCGATCAGGTTCTGCCGGCCGAAGAACAACTCGGCGTCCTGTTCCTGGAACGCCGCGAGGCCCGGGTAGGGGCAGGGCGGTCCCGGGTCGGGTGAGCCCGAACTGCCGTGCGGCCCCGCCGGCTCGCGCGGGTCGGCCACCCCGGGCCCGCCGGCCGACGGGGCCACCAGTGCGGCCGTCGCCTGCCACCTGGTCTTCCACTCGGCTTCCGGGCCGCCGCAGGCCCGCACGTAGGCGAGGGTGACCTCGAGCGTGGGCAGTCGGTCGCCCTTGGCGGCGTCCGCCAGGGTGCTGGCGGCGTAGTGGGCCTTGCGGGCGAGTAACCGGTAGCTGGGGGACCCCGCCTCCTCCCGCAACCCCCGTAGCTCCCAGGCCAGTCGCTGTACCGGTCCCGCATCCGGGTCCACCGGTCGCTCTGGCCGCCCCGCGCCCCTTCTCACCACAGCGTCACGCCATTTCCGGCCCACAAAGGGAGCACTCCCTGCGCTCCGCATCGATTGTTCGATTGTTTGTCCTGGTGGACCAGTGCTTCCGGACAATCTCCAGCCGCTCCACAGTCGAACTGTTCCGGTTGCTCGAGCGAACCGGTCATCGTCTCGAGCTGGACCCCATCCGATTGGGGGGCCGCCAACGGCACAGGGGGACGCTGGCGGCTTGTTGGCTGTTCACCCAGGACGGGGGCGATCGGGGAAGTGCGGCCCGGAGCGTTCGACGCGAACGCCGGGCGGCCAACGGGGGTCTTCGACGGCATGCGGGGGCTGAGGGCCGTTGGACCGGAACACGCGGGAAAGGTCGGTGGCGTCAACGGCACCGACTGGCCGGCGGACGTGGACAGGGCTCACACGTCCGCCGGCGCCGGCTCCCCCCCCACAGGGCATTCGCCCCTCGGCCCGCAGCGGGTTGGAGCTGCGGGGAGCCGCGAGCCGAGGGCGACGGTGGCGCCGGAGCCCACCCCCGTGAGGCTCCGGCGATCGGAACACCACTGACAGTAGGAGGTTCCCGGGCACCGGGCGTCAGGTGGTGGTGTGGGGTTTTACCCCCAACCGAGGACCTACGGGGACGGGCGTCTACAACCAACGTGGTAGGACAACTGCCCCACCTGCTGTTGACGGTTTGGCCCGGGGCCGCGGGCTACGCTGCGGCGATGCGGACCGGAGCATCGCTGATCAGACGGCTGACGACCACGAACCCGCTGGTGGGGGACGTGGCGTTGGCGGCGGCGGCGTCCGTCGTCAGTCTGTTGCTGACGCATGAGCGGACCCCGGAGAACGGTCTTTGGGCGCCGACCGACACCACGGGCCAGATCCTGATCGTGCTCAGCAGTGCGCCGCTGGTCGCCCGGAGGCGCGCGCCGGTGGTGACCTGGGCACTGGCCTGCGCGGTGTGGACGGTGGAGATGGCCAGCGGCTACTGGCCGGTCGCGGCGAGCTTCGGCCCGTTGCTCTGCCTCTACACGGTGGCCGCCGCCCGGCCGCCCCGCACCATCGCGGTGTGCACCGTCCTCACCTGCGCGGGGTGGGGGTACTCCGCGGTGGTGGACGAGATCAACGCTGTTCCGGCGCTCGTCGGCAAGGTGGTGGTGACCGCTGTGCTGTGCGCGCTCGGACTGACCCACCGGGAGTTGGCGCGGCGCAACGAACGACTGGCCACGCTGACCGAGCAGTTGCGGCGCGAACAGGAGGAACGGGCACGGCGCGCGGTCGCCGAGGAACGGGTCAGGATCGCCCGTGAACTCCACGACGTGGTGGCTCACCACATGTCGGTCATATCGGTGCAGGCGGGTCTCGCCGGGTACGTGTTCGGCTCGGACCCGGGGACCGCGAGACAGGCCCTGGGCACGATCGCCACCACCAGCCAGGAGGCGCTGGAGGAGATGCGCCGCCTGCTGTCGGTGCTGCGGGTGGACCAGCGCGGGGAGGGGGGCGTCCCCTACGACGCGGTGCCGGGGATGGCCCGGATCGGCGAACTCGCGGAGCGGGTCGGCGCAGCCGGGGTCCAGGTGGAGGTGCGGACCAGCGGTGAGCCGCGTGCTCTCGCCCCGGGGGTCGAGCTGTGCGCCTACCGGGTCATCCAGGAAGCGTTGACCAACGTGCTCAAGCACGCCGCTCCCGCGCGGGCGGTCGTCCGAGTTCAGTACCATCCGCACCAGTTGGTGGTGGTTGTCACCGACGACGGTGCACCGGCGATGCCCCCGCGTGCCGCCGATGGCCTGTCGTCCTCTGGCCATGGCTTGATAGGCATGAGGGAGCGCGCCAGGCTTTACGGGGGAACGGTGACCGTCGGTCCGCGGCCCGAGGGAGGGTTCGAGGTCCGGCTCACCCTGCCGACGTCGGCGCGCGCCGACTGACCGGGCTAAGGGGCGTGCGGATGTGACCAGGGTCCTCGTGGTGGACGACCAGATCCTGGTCCGGGCCGGCCTTGCGGCGCTGCTGCGCGCCGCCCCCGGAATCGAGGTGGTCGGCGAGGCCGCGGACGGAGCGGAGGCGGTGGCCGTCGCCGCCGAGACCCGACCGGACGTGATCCTGATGGACATCCGGATGCCCGGGATGAGCGGGGTGACCGCGACCGAACGCATCCTCGCCGAAGCCGCCGGGCACGACGGCGTCCCCCCGCCCCGCGTCCTGGTCCTGACCACGTTCGACCTCGACGAGTACGTGTACGCCGCCCTGCGCGCCGGGGCCAGTGGCTTCCTGCTGAAGGACACCGGGCCCGAGCGGCTGCTCGCCGCGATCGGTGCCATCGCCGCGGGCGACACCCTCTTCGCGCCCAGCGTCACCCGCCGCCTGGTGGCGGCCTACACCCAGCGGGCCGTCCCGGTCTCCCGGTCCGTCACCGAACTCGGGGCGCTGACCGCCCGGGAGCTGGAGGTGCTCCGGCTGATCGCCACCGGGATGTCCAACGCGGAGATCGCCACCGAGCTGGTGATCAGCGAGGCGACCGTGAAGACCCACGTCAACCGCATGATGGCCAAGTTGGGGCTCACCAGCAGGGCGCAGGCGGTGGTGGTTGCCTACGAGTCCCGCCTGGTGGTCCCGCACTCCGGGGCCGCCACCGGGGACTGAACCGCGGCCCGCCACGGCCCGGTCAGAGACGGTCCCGTTTCACCAGAAAGTGCGGTGCGCCGCAAGGATGCGCCATTCTGACGGGTCATGGCCACATACATGCCCTTCCCCCGCTCGGTGACGGCGGTGCTGGCAGCCGCCGGGATGCTCCTCGCCGGATGCGGTCCCCTCCAGGACGGCGCCCCCGACGGGCACCGGGGCGGCACCTCGGCCGGCCCCCCGGACGGACGCGGGCCCGCCGCGCCGGACGGCCGGGGGGGCAGCCCGCTCCAGAACCCGGACGGCACGAAGCCCGGGCTCGGGCCCGTGAGCACGGACGCGGACAGGGCCGAGGCCCGCGCGCTCATAGCGGACCTGTCCACGAGGGGACGGGGCCCGAAGACGGGCTACGACCGGGACGCGTTCGGCTACGCCTGGATGGACACGGCCGACGGGGTGCCGCTGGCACGCAATGGTTGTGACACGCGGAACGACCTGCTGAAGCTCCATGGCCGGAACGTCCGGTTCCGAGCTGGTTCCGACTGCGTGGTCGTTTCGATGGACCTGTACGACCCGTACACCGGCAAGGACATCGCCTGGAAGAAGGCGAAGGCGGCCGAGGTGCAGATCGACCACGTGGTCCCGCTCTCCTATAGCTGGCAGATGGGCGCCGCCCGATGGACGGAGAGCAAGCGCAAGCAACTGGCGAACGACGTGCTCAATCTGCTTCCTGTCGAAGGGCGCGCCAATTCGGCGAAGCGGGACTCGGGGCCCGCGTCCTGGCTGCCGCCGAACAAGAAGATCCGCTGCTCGTACGCGGTGCGGTTCGCACAGGTCGCCGACAAGTACGAGCTTCCGGTGACGACGGCGGACAAGGCGATGATGCTGAAGCAGTGCGAAGGCTGATCGAGCCGCAGCGACCTGGGAAAACGCCATCGGCTTCGGGCTGTGGGACACGTACGCTCCCAACCGTGGCTGACCACATACAGAAGATCGTGACGAGGTTGCCAGGCTCGAAGAGTGTCACCGACGTGTGGAAGGCGGCTGACCGCAGGCTCGCCGACCTCGGTGTCGCTCTCGCTGGGGCTCACGGCTCTGACGCCGGGCTACGGGGCCGGGACGGCCCGCATCGCGCGGCGGAGACCGGCCACGATGCGGCGAACCCGCTGGGGGCCAGGCTGATCGGGCGAGCGAGCCTGCAGGTGCCAGAAGCCGCTCCGTATACTCCTCGGGGCATGTTCACGCCACCGACCGGGCCAGCCGTCCGCGCCGCCCGATCGGCCACGGGCGTACAGGGGAAAGGTTCGTCGTCGGAAAACTTGGGGGTTCTCATGAATTGCTTATCGCACCTGCGTCGGCAGAGTGAGAACGATGGTCCCGAACGAGAATTCCGAGCGAGCCCGAAGGTTGAGCATGAGCGACTCCCTCCCCCCGCTGTCACCTAACTACGCCACGCTGAAGAATCGTTCCTTCACGGAAAGCGTGGAAATGCACGGAAAGTGGCCGGTGGAATTCCAGTTCCGCCCGGCCCGAGGGGACCACCGGCATCTGCTCGTGGTGTTCTCGTCGGTGGGCAGCAAGTACGGGTTCGGGAACATGCTGGAAATGGTCCAGTGCAACATCCTGCGGATTCGTGACCACTTCGACGGGGCGGCCTCGTACTATGTGGCCAGGAACATGGACTTCAGTGTCTCGGACTCGATCCAGTCCCTCATAAGAAGCTACATGGACCGGCTTCGGGTCACCCGGAACGAAGTCACCCTGCTGGGCGCCTCGAAAGGCGCGAGCGCGGCTCTCTACTACGGCGTGAAGTACGACTACAAGAACATCATCGCCTCGACGCCGCAGTACTGGTTGGGAAGCTACTCCAAGGGGCACGGTCAGCTCGGGGACGCGGTCCTCGGAGAGGGGCAGCCGGACGAGAACGTGGCCGTCATGGACGCCGTCATGAAGGACGTCCTGGCGAAGGAGGTGGACTTCGACCGGAACATATACGTCATCTCCTCGCCCGGCGACTACCAGTACGAACAGGAAGTGAAGTACTACCTCCCCGCTCTCCGGGAGTACCGGAATTTCAACTTCCTCTTCGTGGACTCGCCCACCGTGCGGCGGCACGAAGAGGTGGTCAGGCAGGGTCTCCCGTCGATCTGGAGCATCATCCACTCCCTGACCGAAGGCGCCGCACCGCGCTGGGGCGACGTCCGGATCGGCCCCGCCGCCCCCGAGGACCCCGACGAGGCGGCGGAGTACCTGGAGAAGCTCCGGAACAGCAACACCGCGCTGGCCGTCCTCACCAGGATCCTCGGTGTCGGAGGGAAGGTGCAGATGAACGGTCACGCCTTCATTCCCGGAGTCTCCCCCGAGGGCGTGGCCGAAGAGACCAAGCGGCTCGTCCTCGAGCGGGACGGCAGGACCTGGGTCTACCCGCTGGAGACCACCAAGGAGATGAGGCTCTACCGGGAGTACTTCGACGAGTACTTCTGCGAGTACGAGATGGGCGGCTTCGCCACCCAGGAGGACCTGTCCTTCGAATCGCTCCCCCGGGGGACCTACGACGTCTCCGTCTGCATCACCAGCGAGAACGAGGGCATCGAGCGCAGGACCCGCCTGATCTCCCCCAAGGTCGTGGACAGGCGGCAGGCATGTGGTGACTCGGAGCTCCTCGTCAGGGGATCCAGGGGCGGGGTCAAGGTCATCAAGAGGGACATCGTCGGCAACGACTCCCCCGGCGTGGTCTTCACCGTCGAGAACAAATGGGAGCGTGACCAGAGGCTCCACGCGGAAGGGGTGTTCTTCCTGCCGGGAAGGAGCGCCGGCGGGGAAACCCACTCCATGTACTACCTCGCCCTGCAAGGCAGGTCCCAGTGCTACTCGTTCCCGTTGGAGGCGAGGAAGAACCCCAACGTGGTGCGCCCGTGCATTCCCGCCGGGGACATCGGCAACTACGACTGCGGGTACTTCAGCACGCCGGGGGACAAGGGCGTGGACACCACCGACGTTCCGGCCGGCAGGTACACCGTGTGGGTCTCCATGAGCACGGGTGGGGCGCTGTTCAGCAAGAAGGTCGGCAAGTTCAGTCTGAGGAAACCGCGTTGACCCGGCGGCGCGAGGGGGCGCCCCCCGTCGAGGGCCGGACGGCGGCGGCGTAGGCTGCGCCCTGTGATGGGAGACTCAGGGACGTCGCCGCGGTGCCGGCGGACGACGCCGGGCGGGGCATCGTGGGACGAATCCCCCCTCACGCTGGATCTGGGGCCCATCCTGTCCATATTCTCGATCTCGCGCATACTCTCGAGCGAGAGCCGGCAGCACCCCGCATCGGTCCTGTCCCGCCAGGAGGTCTAGTGATCCGCCGCCCCGCGTCCGCATCCCGCTTGGCCGTGCGTCGCACGGCGGTCCTGGCTGCGGGCGTCCTATTCGCCGGGATTCCGCTGCTCACCGCGTGCGGCACCCCCCACCAGGGCGCGGCAGCCGTGGTCGAGGAGGACCAGATCAGCGTCTCCTCGCTCCAGTCCCAGGTGAACGACGTGCGGGCGGCACAGGCCAAGCTGCCGAACGGGGACCAGCTCCGCGAGCAGTCCGGCAACCTGTCCAGCTCGACGCTGTTCAACCTGGTGCTCGCCCGGGTCACCGACCGGGCGCTGGAGGACGCGGGCCTCACCATCAGCCGCCGCGAACTCCAGGACTACCTCAAGGACAACGAGCAGTACATCGGCGGGCGCAAGGTGCTGGAGACGGTGATGCTGCAACAGCGCGGCGTCGCACCGGACCAGATCGATGCGTACCTCCGTACCGATCTCGCGCTGAACAAGCTCGCCGAGCACATCGGTGCACGCCGGGACAGCCCGGAGGGGCAACTCCGGCTCGGGGAGTTGCTGACCAAGACCGCCAAGTCCATGGACATCAGCGTCAACCCCCGGTACGGCAAGTGGAACTCCACCGACCTCACCATCGACCCGACCGCCGAGCCCTGGCTGCCCAAGCCCACCGGGCCGGGCGCCGTCTGAGCCCACCCCGCGGGACGGGAGGTTCACCCGAGGTAGTTTCGACGGGTGAACGCGCACGCTGATGACCCAGGCCGCCTCGTCCTGCTCAGTACCAGCCACCGGGTCGCCCCCGGCCTGCTGTCCTGGCCCGCCTGGCGGGCCCTGCACGCCGCGGACCTGGTGCTGTGCCCGGACCCGGAGCACCCCCAGTTGCCCTACCTGCGGGACGCCGGGGTTCCGGTGGAGACCGGCGCGGTGCCGGTGGCCCGGGAACTGCTGGCCCGGTGCGCCGGTCGGACCGTGGTGGTGGTCACCGGTGCCGACCCCGGCTCCGCGGCGCTCGCCGAGGAGCTCGCCGCCCTGGCCGGGTCCGGGCAGGTCACCCCGCCCGAGCTGGAGCTGCTGCCGGCCTCCTACGACCTGCCGGGAGCCCGCCTGCTCGACCTGGTCACCGTCATGGACCGGCTCCGGGGGCCGGGAGGCTGCCCGTGGGACGCCGAGCAGACCCACACCTCATTGGTGAAGTACCTGATCGAAGAGGCGTACGAACTCGTCGAGACCATCGAGGAGGGGGACCGGAAGGCGTTGCGCGAGGAACTCGGCGACGTCCTGCTCCAGGTGGTGTTCCACGCCCGGATCGCCGAGGAGGACGAGAAGGACCCGTTCTCCATCGACGACGTGGCCGGCGGCATCGTGGACAAGCTCGTCTACCGGCACCCGCATGTCTTCGGCACCGGTGAGGCGGACACCGCCGAGCAGGTCCAGGCGAACTGGGAGCAGCTCAAGGCCGCCGAGAAGCGCCGCACGTCGGTGACCGAGGGGGTGCCGCTGGGGCAGCCGGCGCTGGCCCTGGCCGCGAAGCTGATCACCCGGGCGGAGAAGGCCGGGCTCGACGTCTCCGTCACCACCCCCGTCACCCGTCCGGAGCACCCGGACGCACACTCCGTGGGTCAGCTACTGCTCGCCGTCACCGCCCTGGCCTGTGCCCACGGGATCGACGCCGAGGACGCGGCGCGGTCGGCCGCGCGGGAGTACCGGAATCGGATTCTGGACGCCGAACGCGGGTAGCCGCGAGGTATGCGATCACTGAGCATGGAACTGACAGCGTCGCTGGTGAACGCGCTGGCCGGGCTCGGCCCGCTGATCGCCGGCGTCCTGTTCGTGGTCGGGCTCATGGTGGCGCGCGTCCTGTGGCTCCGCCGCAAGCGTGAGGAGCCTCCGGTGCCCGGCCGCCAGCCGCGCGCCGGGGCCTGGCAGACCAGGGACGAACTGGACCACGAGCCCCCGCCTGACCACGGACCGGGGCACCAGGACGGCCCGCCGCCCAAGGAGTACGACTACAGCGAGGCGCCTCCGGAGGAGGTGGACCACGACAAGCGGCGCTACCCCGGTGAGCTGGGCAACGACTACCGCACCAGCCCACCCAAGTAGGCCCCGCCGGGTACCCCGGTAGGGTCCTCCCCGGCGGGGCCGGCGCCCCGCGGGGGGGATGGGACCGTGGAGATCGAGGTGCCGCACGCCTGGCCTGACGACGAGGCCGAGGCACTGCGGATCCAGGACGCCCTGCGCCCGCTGGTGGACACCGTGGGCCCGGGCCCACGCGCCCCCCGCACCGTCGCCGGCGTCGATGTCGCCTACGGCGCGGACCGCCCCGACGGCAGCACCCCGGTGGCCGCCGCGGTCGTGGTCCTGGACACCGTGACCCTGCGGCCGGTCGCCACCGCGACGGCCGTGGGATCGACCACGTTCCCCTACCGCCCAGGACTGTTCGCCTTCCGCGAGCTCCCCACCGTCATCACGGCGCTGCGCTCCCTGCACCACACCCCCGACCTGCTGCTCTGCGACGGACAGGGCCTGGCCCACCCCCGCAGGTTCGGGCTCGCCTGCCACCTCGGTGTCCTCACCGGGCTGCCGACCGCCGGAGTGGCGAAGAACGCTTTCGTCGGCACCTTCTCCGGACTCGGCACCGAGCGCGGCGAGTGGGCCCCGCTGCTGGACGGCACCGAGGTCGTGGGCCGCGCCCTGCGCACCCGCTCCGGGGTGAAACCGGTCTTCGTCTCCGTGGGACACGCCATCGACCTCGCCACCGCCTCCCGTCACGTCCTGGCCCTCGCCCCCGGCTACCGCCTGCCGGAGACCACCCGCCTCGCCGACCGCCTCTGCCGTCAGGTGCTGCGCGGCTGAGCCCCGGGTACGGGGGAGGCGGCTGGGGCGTCGGGCCAGTGGTTAGGGTCGTGGGGTGCCGGAGAAGAACCCCCACCCGCTGTTCACCCAGGAGTTCGCCGCGGACCCCTACCCGGCGTACGGCTGGCTGCGCGAGCACGCCCCGGTGCACCGCACCACCCTGCCGAGCGGGGTGGACGCCTGGCTGGTCACCCGGTACGCCGACGCCCGGCAGGCGCTCGCCGACCCCAGGCTGTCCAAGGACCCCGCCCGGCACAGCGCCCGGGCCCACAGCAGGGGCAGGATCGGCATCCCGGGGGAACGCACCGCGGACCTGGTGTCGCACCTGCTCAACATCGACCCACCGGACCACACCCGGCTGCGCCGCCTGGTGTCCGCGGCGTTCACCCCGCGTCGGGTCGCCGAGTTCGCCCCGCGGGTGCGGGAGCTGACCGACCGGCTCATCGACGGCTTCGCGTCCCGGGGGAGCGCCGACCTGATCGCCGAGTTCGCGTTCCCCCTGCCCATCTACGCCATCTGCGACATGCTCGGGGTCCCCCGCACGGACCAGGACGACTTCCGGGACTGGGCCGGGATGATGCTGCACACCCCGGGAGCCGGGGGCACCGGGTCCAGGGGCGGGGTGGCCCGCTCGGTGAAGCGGATGCGCGCCTACCTGGCCGAGCTGATCCACCGCAAGCGCGCGGACCCCGGCGACGACCTGATCTCCGGTCTGATCCAGGCCAGCGACCACGGCGAGCACCTGTCCGAGAAGGAGGCCGCGGCCATGGCCTTCATCCTGCTGTTCGCCGGCTTCGAGACCACGGTGAACCTGGTGGGCAACGGCACGCTCGCCCTGCTGCGCGACGACGCGGAACGGACGAGGCTCCAGCGTTCCCTGGACCGCGGGGAAACGGAGCTGCTGGCCACCGCGGTGGAGGAGCTGCTGCGTTACGACGGCCCGGTCGAGCTCGCCACCTGGCGCTTCGCCACGGAACCGCTGCGCCTGGGCGGGACGGAGGTGGCGCCGGGCGACGCGGTGCTCGTGGTGCTCGCCGCCGCCGACCGCGACCCCGAGCGATTCGACCGCCCCGACGTGCTGGACCTGGGCCGCACCAGTAACCCGCACCTGGGGTTCGGGCACGGCATCCACTACTGCATCGGGGCCCCGCTGGCCCGGCTCGAGGGGCGGACGGCGCTGGCCGCCCTGCTGGGCCGGCTGCCTGACCTCGCGCTCGCGGTGCCCCCGGAGGAACTGCGCTGGCGCGGTGGGCTGATCATGCGAGGGCTGCGGGCGCTCCCGGTGACGTTCACCCCGGAATCGTCCGGGATCGCCCCACACCCAGGGTAGTTGTCCGGTAATCGGCACGTGATAATCGCTACACCAGCTTGTGATCTGATCGTTTGTCGCCCTACGGTCGGGGACGGCCCGCCGCTCGCGGGCCCCGTCGCCGGACCGCCGAATCCCGCCGCCGGTTGACGGGACGTTTGCCACGACCTGACCGAAGGCGGGAGCGGGGGAACCACGTTAGGCGCCGAGCCACCACCGGCTCGGCTCGGGGTGAAGCCGCCTCAGCGACGAGCGGCCGGGCCACCTCACGGCCCGAACCCGACAGCTCACCTCGTAGGCGTCGGAGAGGGACACGTTCATGCTGCGGTCCGGCAACGGACGCCACCGTCGCCCACGCCAGACGCCCAGGATCGTCGTCGCCGCCGGGGTCACCGGCGCCAGCGTCGCCATCCCGTTCATCGGTGCCACCAGCGCCTCGGCCACCTCGAACGCCGCCTGGGACAAGATCGCCACCTGTGAGAGCGGCGGGAGCTGGAGCGCCAACAGCGGCAACGGCTACTTCGGCGGCCTCCAGATCACCCAGAACAACTGGGACGCCTACGGCGGGAAGAAGTACGCGCCCCGACCCGACCTGGCCAGTCGCATGGAGCAGATCAGCGTGGCCGAGCGGCTCCTCGCCGCCCAGGGCCCCCTGGTGTGGGCGTCCTGCGCGGTCGACGCCGGCATCGGGCAGGACGACACCCCCGCCCCGTCGGACACCGACACCGCGGCCACCGAGGACCCCGTCGCTCCGTCGCCGGACGGCCAGGGCACCGACGAGCCCTCCGCCGAGGTGTCACCCACCGCGACCACCACTCCGTCCCCGGACGCCTCCCCCACCGGGGAGCCCACCGCCGACACCACCCGGGACACCGAGCGGTCGCAGACCCCGCCGTCCGCCACCACCTCCCCCACGGCGGACCCGTCCGCCACCGACCGGGTCGAGCGCCCCACCGGCGACCAGTCGCTGACCACCCCCGGCACCACCGGCGGGGCCCCGCGGCACGCCGCTCCCCGGAGCCCCGAGGGGGAACCCGCCGCGGAACGCCCCTCCCGCGGCGGAGGCAAGCACCGCGCCCCCGACCGCGTCCAGGACCAGGACCAGGACCGGGGCCAGCGCCCCGCCGACTACACGGTGGCCCCGGGCGACAGCCTCTCCGCCATCGCCGCCGACCACGACTCCCCGGGCGGCTGGCGCGACCTGTACGACGCGAACCGGGACACCATCGGGGACGACCCCGACCTGATCATCCCGGGGCAGCGGCTGCTGCTGCCCGGAGGCGAGTGAGCGCGGGACCGATGAGCAGGTGAGGTTAGGCTCAGGCTGCAAGGCTCCACACACAGCCATAAGGAGATGCTCGTGCCCTCCATCGACGTCGTCGTAGCCCGGGAGATCCTCGACTCACGAGGCAACCCCACCGTCGAGGTCGAGGTAGGCCTCGACGACGGGAGCACCGGGCGGGCCGCGGTCCCCTCGGGGGCGTCCACCGGTGCGTTCGAGGCGCTGGAACTCCGGGACGGCGACAAGTCCCGTTACGGCGGCAAGGGCGTCGAGAAGGCGGTCCTCGCCGTGATCGAGCAGATCGGTCCCGAGCTCGTCGGCTACGACGCCACCGAGCAGCGGCTGATCGACCAGGCGATGTTCGACCTGGACGCCACCCCGGACAAGTCCAGCCTCGGGGCCAACGCCATCCTCGGCGTGTCCCTGGCCGTGGCGCACGCCGCGTCCGAGGCGTCGGACCTCCCGCTCTTCCGTTACCTCGGTGGCCCCAACGCGCACCTGCTGCCGGTCCCGATGATGAACATCCTCAACGGCGGTTCCCACGCCGACTCCAACGTGGACATCCAGGAGTTCATGATCGCTCCCATCGGCGCGGAGTCCTTCTCCGAGGCCGTGCGCTGGGGTGCCGAGGTCTACCACACCCTGAAGGCGGTGCTGAAGGAGCGCGGTCTGTCCACCGGCCTCGGCGACGAGGGCGGATTCGCCCCGAACCTGGACAGCAACCGCGAGGCCCTGGACCTGATCATCGAGGCGATCCAGCGGGCCGGTTACACCCCGGGGCAGGACATCGCGCTCGCCCTGGACGTCGCCGCCAGCGAGTTCCACGACGACGGCACCTACACCTTCGAGGGCTCCTCCCGCACCGCACAGGAGATGACGGACTACTACGCCGACCTGGTCGAGTCCTACCCGTTGGTGTCCATCGAGGACCCGCTGAACGAGGAGGACTGGGACGGCTGGAAGGCGCTCACCGAACGGCTGGGCGACAGGGTCCAGATCGTCGGTGACGACCTGTTCGTCACCAACCCGGAGCGGCTGGCCAAGGGCATCGCCTCCGGTACCGCCAACGCCCTGCTGGTCAAGGTGAACCAGATCGGATCGCTCACCGAGACCCTGGACGCCGTCGAGCTGGCCCAGCGCAGCGGCTACACCTGCATGATGTCGCACCGCTCCGGTGAGACCGAGGACGTGACCATCGCCGACCTCGCGGTCGCCACCAACTGCGGGCAGATCAAGACCGGTGCCCCCGCCAGGTCGGAGCGGGTGGCCAAGTACAACCAGCTCCTGCGGATCGAGGAGATCCTCGACGACGCGGCGGTGTACGCCGGACGTTCGGCGTTCCCGCGTTTTAAGCTCGGCTGAACACGTGTCCACCCGTCCGGCGCGACCGCGCCGGACCGGAGGCACGTCGTTCCCGGGCGATGGACGGACGAGTTCGTCCGCCGCGACACCCCCCGGCGGGGGCGTCGCGGCGGACGGGCGGCAGGAGGGCAACGTGGGTGCGGACCGGGACCGTGACCGGGCCGACCGCTTTCCGGCGACCAGCGCCCGGCTGCGGGCGTTGGGCAGGCAGGCACAGGCGCGTGTGTACCGGGCGTCAGGTCGGCACCCGGGTCCGCCCCGGCGCAGTCGGTTCACGGGGCGTGCCGCGGTGCTCGCGTTCGTGGTGTGCACCCTGGTGGTGGCCCTGGCCTACCCGACCCGCCAGTACGTCGCCCAGCGCGCGGAGATCGCCGAGCAGCGGAAGCAGACGGAACAGGCGCGGGAACGGGTGGCGGAGCTGCGCCGCACCAAGGCCCGCTGGCAGGACCCGGCGTATGTGAAGGCCCAGGCCAGGGAGCGGCTGCACTACGTGCAACCCGGTGAGACCGGGTTCACCGTGGTCGCCCCGGAGCAGCAGGGCGACGCCGAACGCTCCGCGAGCCGGACCGACGCCGGCCGCACCTGGTACGACAAGCTCTGGCGGGACGTGGACCGGGCGGACTCCCCCCGGGCGGCTGCGGCAAGATAGTGGTCCGGACGACCAGCAGTCGGCCCGACGAGCAGCCGGCCAGGCCCGCGTGCGCCGCGGGCAGCCGACTGGACGAGCAGAGATGATGGACGCGAGAACGCCCTGATGGATTCCTCCTCCGTGCCCCCGTCCCGGGGCACCGCTCCCGGCCCCGCTGACCCGGCGGACCAAGCCCGAGGCGTCACCGACGTCCCCCGCGTGGCCGAGACCGACCGCGCCGCCGTGGCCGCCCAGCTGGGACGGACCCCCCGCGGGCTGCGAGCCGTCGCCCACCGTTGCCCGTGCGGGCTGCCCGACGTGGTGGAGACGGCCCCCCGCCTTGAGGACGGGACGCCGTTCCCCACCCTCTACTACCTCACCTGCCCGCGGGCGGCCTCGGCCATCGGCACCCTGGAGGCCGACGGGGTGATGCGGGAGATGACCGAGCGCCTGGCCACGGACGAGGACCTGGCCGCCGCCTACCGCCGGGCCCACGAGGACTACCTCACCCGCCGGGACGCCATCGAGGTCCTGGCCGGCTTCCCCAGCGCCGGTGGCATGCCGGACCGGGTCAAGTGCCTCCACGTCCTGGTCGGTCACGCCCTCGCCGCGGGCCCCGGGGTCAACCCGCTGGGCGACGAGACCCTGGCCATGCTCCCCGAATGGTGGCGCAAGGGCCCCTGCGTCACCCCGCCCCAGCCCGCCGACCAGCAGCACGGTGCCGCCCCAGCGCCGGGGGACGCCGCCCCGCGTCCCAACCCGCCGGAGGCGAGCGAACCCCGGCGCGACGTGAGCGAGCCAAAGGCCGCTGCCCCGGCCGAAGAGACGAAGCCCGCGACCGAGGAACGAGGGAGCGCGCTGAGGAACGCCGGCGGGGGCCCCGCAAAGCGGCCGGCGGCGAGCGAACCCATAAAACAAAACGTGAGCGAGCCAAAGGCCGCGCCCCTGCCAAGAGACGATGCCAGCGACCGAGGAACGAGGGAGCCGGCTGAGGAATGCCGGCAGGGGCACCGAAGGCGGCCGGAGGCGAGCGAACACAAAAGGCGAATCGCCGCCATCGACTGCGGGACCAACTCGATCCGTCTGCTGGTCGCCGACGTCGATCCGGTCACCGGTGGGCTGAGGGACCTCGACCGCCGGATGACCATCGTCCGGCTCGGCCAGGGGGTGGACCGTACCGGGCGGTTGGCACCGGACGCCCTCGCGCGGACGTTCGACGCCTGCCGGGAGTACGCGGGGGTGATCCGGGAGCTGGGTGCGGAGCGGGTGAGGTTCATCGCGACCAGTGCGTCCCGGGACGCGGAGAACCGTCAGGAGTTCGTGGACGGCGTGCGGGAGATCCTCGGGGTCGAGCCGGAGGTGATCACGGGGGCGCTCGAGGCGGAGCTGTCGTTCACCGGGGCGACCCGGGAGCTGGCCGGGCGGGCCGACCTGGCCAAGCCGTTCCTGGTGGTGGACATCGGCGGCGGGTCCACCGAGTTCGTGGTGGGCGAGGACCGGGCACGGGCGGCCCGCTCGGTGGACGTGGGCTGTGTGCGGCTGACCGAGCGGCACCTGGTCCGGGACGGGCGGGCCCTCGATCCGGCCCCGCCGGAGCGGGTGGCGGCGATAAGGGCGGACGTCGAGGCCGCGCTCGACCTGGCGGCTCGGTCCGTACCGCTGGGGGAGGCGCGCACCCTGGTGGGCCTGGCCGGCTCGGTGACCACGGTGGCCGCTGTGGCGTTGGGGCTTCCGGAGTACGATCCGACGGTGATCCACCACGCCCGGATCTCCCTGGAGCAGGTCCGCGAGGTGACCGAGCGGATGCTGTCGATGACCCACGACCAGCGCGCGGCGATCCCGGTGATGCACCCGGGCCGGACGGACGTGATCGGTGCCGGCGCCCTGGTGTTGCTGACCATCATGGAACGTGTCGGCGCCGCCGAGGTGGTGGCCAGCGAGCACGACATCCTGGACGGCATCGCCTATTACACGGCCGAGTCGCCGTCGTAGGCCACCTCGACGGGATCGCCCGGTCTTCGGTCCGACCGCCTACAGGTTGCGGTAGACGTCCCGCCGGTCGCCCACCTTGACGACGAGGATGACGAGTTCACCATCGTTGATCTGGTAGGCGACCCGGTAGCTTCCGACCCGGAGCCGGTAGAGCCCCGACGGGCCGGTGAGCTTCTTGACGTCGGCGTCCTCGCGGTACGGGTCGTCGCCGAGCGCGGTCAGTGCGGTCAGGACGCGCATGGCGTCGGGCCGGCTGATGGCCCGGAGTTGCCGCTGCGCTGCCGTGGTGAACCGGAAGGCGTACTTCACGCCGCTTCGCCGTCGTGCTCGGTGAACAGATCCGCCAGCAGTTCCGCCATCGTCACGGTGGGACCGCCCTCGGCCAGGACCGCTTCGGCTTCGCGCGCCAACATCACGTCGGCCGCCTCCTCCAGCGCCTCGAAGTCCGCGATCGGAACCACGGCCGCCACCGGAGCGCCGTTGCGCGTAATGACGGTCGGAACGCCTTCCTCGGCCCGGTTGATGTGGTCGGCGAGGTGCGCGCGGGCTTCCCGTACGGTCACGGTGTTCTCAGTCATGCGGACAGTGTACGCATCAGCGTGTACACGGCGCATCCGTGAGGGAAGTGCGCTCGTGCGCGATCCTCGACGGCATCGCCTATTACACGGCCGAGTCGCCGTCGTAGGCCACGCCGACGGGACCGCCCGGTCTTCGGCCCGACCGCCTACAGGTTGCGGTTCACGTCCCGCCGGTCGCCCACCTTGACGACGAGGATGACCAGTTCACCATCGTTGATCTGGTACGCGACCCGGTGGTTTCCGACCCGGAGCCGGTAGAGCCCGGACGGGCCAGTGAGCTTCTTGACGTCGGCGTCCTGGCGGTACGGGTCGTCGCCGAGCGTTACATATGAGGGTTTGAGTGTGAGGGACGAGCGACGCCACGGGCGCCCCGTGGTCCCCGCCCTTGGGCTGCCGGCGGGGTCGAACTCCCCGTCCGCGGGCGGAGTTGGGGCCGTCGGGGGAACTTCGTGAATTTCTTCACATGAAGAACCCCGGAAATATCCCCGAGAGGGCTACATGAGGGGCGCCTGGGGCTTGTGGGCCGCCGTTCCAGGGGTCTCCGCGTCCCCCAGGGGGCGGAGCGACGCCGACGGAAGCTCTCGTTCCATGAAGAACGCCGCTGCTCAGCGAGGGTTCACAGGGAAACGTCCGAGGGGTGGACAGCGGGGGCGGGGAGTGTAGCACGATGGGTGGGGGAGCTTGTGACTGGCCTCACGAGGTTGTGCCCCCTTCGTCCGGGATACTTCTTGTTATGAGCACCACGGAGCGTCCCCGGATCCTCGTAGTCGGAGGCGGGTACGTCGGCTTGTACGCGGCGCGGCGCATCATGAAGAAGTTGCGCTACGACGAGGCGACCCTCACGGTCGTCGACCCCCGGTCGTACATGACGTACCAGCCCTTCCTCCCCGAAACTGCCGCCGGCAGCATCTCCCCGCGCCACGTCGTGGTCCCACTGCGGCGGATGCTCCCCAAGGCGGAGGTCCTGACCGGTCACGTCACCTCCATCGACCAGGAGCGCCGGGTCGCCACCGTGGCCCCGCTGGTGGGCGACCCGTACGAGCTGCGGTTCGACTACCTGGTCATAGCCCTGGGTGCGGTCTCCCGCACCTTCCCCATCCCGGGCCTCGCCGAGAACGGCATCGGGATGAAGGGCGTCGAGGAGGCCATCTCCCTGCGCAACCACATCCTCGAGCAGCTCGACAAGGCGGACTCCACCACCGATGAGGAGGTCCGGCGCAAGGCGCTGACGTTCGTTTTCGTCGGCGGCGGCTTCGCCGGGGCGGAGACCATCGGCGAGGTCGAGGACATGGCCCGCTACGCCACGAAGTACTACCGCAACGTCAAGCGCGAGGACATGCGCTTCATCCTGGTCGACGCGGCGAACCGGGTGCTGCCCGAGGTCGGCCCCAAGCTCGGTGCCTGGGGGCTGAAGCACCTCAAGGAGCGTGGGATCGAGGTGTACCTCGAGACCAGCCTGGTGTCCTGCGTGGACAAGCACGTGGTGCTCAAGAACG
This sequence comes from Wenjunlia vitaminophila DSM 41686, assembly GCF_000380165.1. Taxonomy (GTDB): domain Bacteria; phylum Actinomycetota; class Actinomycetes; order Streptomycetales; family Streptomycetaceae; genus Wenjunlia; species Wenjunlia vitaminophila. Next base: position 4,697 of record NZ_KB904684.1, on the reverse strand, counting down.
GCCTCGAGGTGGACGCCTCCACCATCGTGTGGACGGCCGGGGTCAAACCCAACCCGGCGCTGGCCAACTTCGGGCTGCCGCTCGGACCCCGTGGCCATGTGGACACCGCGCCCAACCTCCAGGTCCGCGGCACCGACTACGTCTGGGCCGCGGGAGACAACGCCCAGGTGCCGGACCTGGCCGTGGGAGAGGGCGCCTGGTGCCCGCCGAACGCCCAGCACGCGCTGCGGCAGAGCAAGGTCCTGGCGGACAACGTGATCGCGGCGATGCGCGGTTTCCCGCAGGTCGAGTACAAGCACAAGAACAAGGGCGCGGTCGCCGGCCTCGGCCTGCACAAGGGCGTGGCCCTGCTCTTCGGGAAGATCAGGCTGAAGGGCCGACTCGCCTGGTACTGCCACCGCGGGTACCACGGGCTGGCGATGCCCACCTTCAACCGCAAGATCAGGGTCTTCGCCGAGTGGCTGCTCGCCGCCTTCCTCAAGCGCGACGTGGTGTCCCTGGGCGCCATGGAGCACCCCCGCGAGGAGTTCTCCCTGGCAGCGGCCCCGCCGCAGCCGCTGGTGCAGCAGCCGCAGCAGCAGCCGTCGCACGGGTCCGCGGAGCGGATCGCCGAGCTCGGCAGGGTCAGTCAACGGGAGCGAGTGGGATGATCCCGCGTGGCCCCGGGGGACCGGGGCCACGCCAGGCAACGCCGACGCGCCGACGACGGGCGCCCGCCATCCGTGGGGCGGGCGCCCGTCGCGCGTTGGCCGGGCGGTGCGACGGGTTCCTCGCGGTGAGGAACCCGTCGCCGTTCCGTCAGTCGCTCTTGATGGCGGCCAGCACGTTCAGTCGGGACGCCCGCCGGGCCGGCCACAGCGCGGCCAGCACCCCGATGGTGGCGGCGAGCACGGTGAAGATCCCCAGCGTGGTCCACGGCATGACCATTCCGTAGCTGGCCATCTTGTCGGTGATCAGCTCGCCGGCGCCCCAGGCGAGGAACACCCCGAGGCCGATGCCGAGCGCCGCGCCGAACAGCGAGATGGCCACCGACTCCAGCCGGACCATCTGCCGCACCCGGCGCCGGTCGAGTCCGACGGCGCGCAGCATCCCGATCTCCCGGGACCGTTCGAAGACGGACATGGCCAGGGTGTTGACCACGCCCAGCACCGCGATGACCACCGCCATCCCGAGCAGGCCGTACATGATGCTCAGCGTCATGCTGATCATCTTGTTGATGTCGTCGGTGACCTCGGCGTCGGTCTGCACCTTGACGGCCGGGTTGTCGCCCAGCGCCTTCTCGATCAGGTCCCTGGACTCCTGGCTGACACCGGCCTCGGTGTTGACCATGATCCGGGGGTCCCGGATGTCCCGCAGGTGCGGGTCGAGCGTGGCCGTGGGCAGCATGATCCCGTCCATCATCTCGCTGCCCCGGTAGATGCCGCGGACCGTCAGCCGTTCGGTGGCCTGGTCACTGCGGTAGGTCAGGGGGACGGTGTCGCCGACCTGCCAGCCCCGGTCCTCGGCGGTGTCGTCGTCCACGATCAGCCCGCCGTCGTCGATCCGGTCGAGGGAACCGCTGGTGAACTCCAGGTTGAGCAGGCTGGAGACCGTCCGGGGGTTGACCCCGGTGATGGTCTCGTGGTGTCCCTGCACCTCGGTGTCGGCCAGGCGCATCGGGCTGACCTCGGTCACCCCCGGGGTGTCGGCCAGCATCTCGGCCACGTCCCCGGACAACGGTGCGAAGTTGGCCATGCTGATGGTGTAGTCGGCCTTGATCGAGTCGGCGGCCATCTTGTCGATGCTGTCCTGCAGCGAGGACGCGACCACGGTCAACGTGGTGATCAGTGTCAGGCCGATCATCAACGCCGCGGCGGTGGCGGCCGTGCGGCGCGGGTTGCGGACCGTGTTCTGCCGGGCCAGCTTCCCGGAGACCCCGAACAGCCGCAGGACGGGTTCCGCGAGCGCCATCGCCGGACGGGACAGCAGCGGGGTGAGCACGATGAAGCCGGTCAGCGTCACCACGGCACCGACACCCACCCACGGGGCACTGGCGTCGGCCGCGCCGAGCAGGACCAGTGCCACGCCCAGCGTGGTGAGGGCGGCACCGATGGCGTTGCGCACCAGCAGGCCGCGGGTCGTCGGAGCCTGGTCCACGCTGCTCATCGCCGCCACCGGCGGGATCTTCGAGGCCCTGCGGGCGGGCAGCCAGGCGGCGAGCATGGTGACGAGAACGCCGACCAGCACCGCGGCCAGCACCGTGCGGGGCGCCACCACCAAGGGGCCCTCGGGCACGTTGCTGCCCATCAGCGAGCGCATGCCCATCGCGATCAGTATTCCGAGCCCGAACCCGGCGCTCGCGGCGACCGATCCCACCACGAACGACTCGGCGAGCACCGAACGGGTGACCTGGCGACGGGTGGCGCCGACGGCCCGCAGCAGCGCGAGTTCCCGGGTGCGCTGGGCGACCAGCATCGAGAAGGTGTTGGCGATGACGAAGATCCCGACGAACAGGGCGACCGCGGCGAAGGCCAGCAGCACGGTGCTGAGCGTCTTGGTCGCCTCGGCGATGTTGTCGGCCTGCTCGTCGGCGAGGTAGGTACCGGTCTGCGCCTCGGTGCCCTTCGGGAGGAGCTCCTCCACCTGCTGCTTCAGCTTCTCCTCGGAGGTGCCGGGGGCCGCCTTGAGGATGATCTCGTTGTACTTGCCGGGTTCGGCGAAGAGCTTCTGGGCGGTGGGGGTGTCGAACAGGGCGAGGCTGCCACCGGCCGCCACCTGACCGTCATCGGTGGTGAACACGCCGACGAGCTTCTGCTTGAGGACCGGGCCGTCCACCGAGAGCCGGATGGTGTCACCGAGGGCGTACCCGGTGCGGTCCACCGTCTCGGAGTCCAGGGCGATCTCGTTGGGCGCGGCCGGTGCCCGGCCCTCCACGAGCGGGTAACGGCTGTCGCGGGTGCCGGAGTAGTTGCCACCCCGGGTGGTCCAGCCGTCGCCCACCAGGTCGCCGTCCTTCTCGGCGATCGCGGTGAACCCGCTGAGCGAACCGGTGACGGACGCGGCGCCGGGCAGCTCGCCGAGCTGGTCCAGCAGGGACTGGTCGAGGTAGGTGAGTTCCTCCGGTGCCTCGCCCGGGTCGCTGTCGCCTACCGCGGTGGCGTTCTCCGCGCGGACGGCGACCGAGGTGTTGGCGAAGCTCTGGGCGGAGCTGTTGGTGTACGCGTCCCCCACGGTGTCGGTGAACACCAGGGTGCCGGAGACGAAGGACACGCCGAGGAGGACCGCTATCACGGTCATCATCAGCCGGGCTTTGTGCGCGAGGACGTTGCGCAGGGCAGTGCGGAACATGGGCAGTCCAGGGAGAGGTGGGAGCGGTCGGGCCGGCGGGTGGTCAGCTCGTGCGACCCCTGCCGTCGAACCGCTTCATGCGGTTCAGCACGTCCTCGGCGGTCGGGTTGGCCAGTTCGTCCACGATCCGGCCGTCGGCGAGGAAGACCACCCGGTCCGCGTAGGAGGCGGCCACCGGGTCATGGGTGACCATCACGATGGTCTGTCCCAGCTCACGTACCGAGTTCCGCAGGAACCCCAGGATCTCCGCGCCGGAACGCGAGTCCAGGTTCCCGGTGGGCTCGTCAGCGAAGATGATCTCCGGCCGGGAGGCGAGCGCGCGGGCACAGGCCACCCGCTGCTGCTGCCCGCCGGAGAGCTGGCCGGGCCGGTGGGACAGCCGCTCGGACAGGCCGACCGTGTCGATCACCTGGGAGAGCCACGCCTGGTCCGGCTTGCGTCCGGCGATGTCCATGGGCAGCGTGATGTTCTCCGCCGCGGTCAGGGTGGGCAGCAGGTTGAACGCCTGGAAGACGAAGCCGATCTTGTCGCGGCGAAGCTGGGTGAGCTTCTTGTCCTTCAGTGCGGTCAGTTCGACGTCACCGATGCGCGCCGACCCGGACGAGACCGAGTCCAGACCCGCCATGCAGTGCATGAGGGTGGACTTCCCGGAGCCGGACGGGCCCATGATGGCGGTGAACTCCGCCCGCCGGAAGTCCACGGAGACCGCGTCCAGGGCGACCACCCGGGTCTCGCCGGCGCCGTAGACCTTGGACAGCTCCGTGGCGCGGGCAGCCACGGCGTCCCCGCTGCCTTGGGGCGCGGCGTACTCGGTGGTGCTGATGGTGGTCACGGGAACTCCTGACGGGGATGTGTTCGGTGGACGTTCCCATGGTGGGTGGCCGTCCCGGCACTGGAGTCAGACCGTGCTGCTGTTCTCGTCCCACTCTCGGGGCGTACTCGATATCCGCCCGATCCTCCCCAGGTATGACCGAACCCCGAGTGGGCGGGGCGCGGCGCGGGGCTCATGTACCGGTTCGTGACAGTGAGCGTCCGGTGACGGCGAGTTTGCGTCATTCGTGCGCAATCGACGGGGAAGAACGCAGGAGGGGCGTCACCAAGAGCGGCCAGTAAGTGGGCTTATCCGTGCGCCGCCGACTCTGCTGATGTGTCGTCAGATGTCAATGAAATAAGACAACATGGCGCTAGCAGTGTGCTGTCACCTGGTCAGGAACAGCTAGTCTCGTTGTGTCGCCGGAACCACTTCTGAACAGGCCGCATGCACCTTGCTGCCCGGATGGTGGAATGCAGACACGAGGAGCTTAAACCTCCTTGGCCCAGAGGCCGTGCGGGTTCAAGTCCCGCTCCGGGCACTCGGTGTGGTTCCAGCG
>NZ_KB904683.1 GCF_000380165.1 Wenjunlia vitaminophila DSM 41686 | reverse complement strand
CGTCGGCCGACCAGCGCCGAAAGCGCTCGTAGACCGTCTTCCACGGCCCGTAGCGCTCGGGCAGGTCCCGCCAGGCCGCACCCGTGGACAGCTTCCACAGAATCCCGTTCACCACCTGGCGGCGGTCCCGCACCGGCCGGCCCATCCGGGGAGGGGCCAGCAACGGCCCGATCACCGCCCACGACTCATCAGTCAACTCATGACGACGCACCACGAACCAACCAACGAGCAACCGACTTTACGGACACGGCCTAGCCGGCCGCCAGGGCCCGCTCGACCGCCGCGGCGACCTCGGCCGCCCGCGACCCGGGCAACGGCAGCCCGTCGGCGCCGACCACGTAGAACGCGTCCACGGCGTCCGCCCCCAGGGTGCTGACCCTGGCCGACCGCACCCGCACCCCGGTCTCCTCCAGGGCCCTCCCGATCCGGTGCAGCAGCCCCGGGGCGTCCCCGGCCCGCACCTCGAGCACCGTGGCGGTGGCCGCCCCACCCCCGGCCACCGTGACCCGGGGCGGGGCCGCCGGGGCACCGCGCCGCCGCGGGTAGGCCGCCTCCCGTTCCGCGAGCCGCCGGGCGACGTCCAGCGAGCCGTCCAGCACCCTGGCCAGGTCCTGGCGGAGCCGGGCGGGCTCCGGCGGCGGCCCGAACTCGGCGTCCACCCTCCAGCGCAGCAGGGTGACCGGCCCGCACCCCACCGGATCGACCCGGCACAGGTCGGCGGCGCGGACGGTGAGCCGGTTCAGCGCCAGCACCCCGGCGGTGGCCGCCAGCAGGCCGGGACGGTCGGGCACGGCGAGCACCAGTTCCACGCCCACCGGCTCCGGCTCCGGCGGATCGGCCCGGACCAGCCCGTCCTCGTGGTCCCCGCCGGCGCCGTCCCGGGGCTCCGAGGCGTCCCGCGGGGCGCGGGTGCGCATCGTCAGCACGGGGCCGCCGGTGCGCAGCGCCTCCACGGCGAGCCGCTCCTGTTCCGCGGTGGTCCCGGTCACCGGCTCGGTCACCGGCTCCCCCGCCAGCACCGCGTTCACCCGGTGGACCAGGTCGGTGACGAGCGAGGCCCGCCAGGGGCTCCACGCCGCGGGCCCGGTGGCGCGGGCGTCAGCCTCGGTCAGCGCGTGCAGCAGCTCCAACGTCCCGACCCCGCCGACCGCCTCGGCCACCGACCGCACGGTCACCGGGTCGTCCAGGTCCCGCCGGGTCGCCGTGTCCACCAGCAGCAGGTGGTGGCGGACCAGCCGGGCCAGGGTCTCGACGTCGGCCGGCCCGAACCCCAGCCGGGCCGCCACGTCCTTGGCGATCACCTCCCCCGTCACGCTGTGGTCCCCCGGCCAGCCCTTCCCCAGGTCGTGCAGCAGGGCGGCGACCAGCAGCAGGTCGGGACGGGACACCCGGCGGGTGAGCCGGGAGGCGTGCACCGCCGTCTCCACCAGGTGCCGGTCCACGGTCCACCGGTGCACCGGGTTGCGCTGCGGTCGGCAGCGGACCCGTTCCCAGTCGGGCAGCATCCGCGTGACCAGGCCCTCGGCTTCCAGCGCCTCCCAGACGCGGACGGCACTCTCCCCCGCACCCAGCAGGGCGACCAGCCGGTCCCTCGCCTCCGCCGGCCAGGGAACCGGGAGCGGGCAGGCCACGGAGGCCAGTCGGCGCACCGCGGGCCGGGCCAGCGGGAGGCCGGCCCGCGCGGCGGCAGCGGCGGCCCGCAGCACCAGCACCGGGTCCTGGTCCGGCCGGGCGGTGCGGGCCAGGACGGCCTCGCCGTCCTGTTCCACCACGCCCTCGGCGAGCGGCACGCGTCCCCGGTCCGCGGACGCGGTCGCGGGCCTGCCGAGCCCCATCAGCAGGCGCCGGGCTCCCCGACGGCCCTGCTGCTCGCGGGAACGCAGCACCCGGCGCACCTCGCGCCAGGTCACCTCGCTGGCGTAGTGGACCGTGCGGCCGGCCTCGTAGACCTGGCGGAGCAACGCGTCGGCGTCCGCCAGCCCCTGCGCCTCGGCGACCTGCCGCTGGTCCTCGGCGGAGAGTCGGTCGGTGGCCCGGCCGGTGGTCAGGTGCAGGGCGTCACGGACGTCCAGCAGGACCGCGGCAGCCTCCGCCAGCCCCTCGCGGGGTGCGTCGGCGATCCAGGACGCGGCCACGGCCCGCAGCACGGTGAGGTCACGCAGTCCGCCGTGGGCCTCCTTGAGGTCCGGTTCGAGCAGGTAGGGCAGTTCCCCGTGGCGATCGACCCGTTCGAGGCACATCCGCCGCAGTTCGGTGAGGCGGCGTGGGGCGGTGGCCCGCCAGTCGGCGAGGACGGCCGTGCGCAGCGCCGCCGTCAGCTCGGCGTCCCCGGCGACGTGCCTGGCGTCGAGCAGACCGAGCTGGACCCGCAGGTCCTCGGCCGCGGCCCGGCGGGCTTCGGCCGGGCTGCGCACCGAGTGGTCCAGGTCGAGCCCCTGGTCCCAGACGGGGTACCAGACGTGGTCGGCGAGCGCCGCCAGCCGGTCGCCCCGCCAGGACCCGTCGTGCAACAGCAGCAGGTCCAGGTCGCTGCGCGGGGACAGTTCCCGGCGGCCGTAGCCGCCGACGGCGACCAGGGCCACGCCCGGCGGGGCGGCCCCAGCGGCGGAGCGGACGGGGTCCCCGGTCCGCCCGGCGCCGGCCAGCAGCCGCCGCAACCACCGGTCGGTCAGGTCGGCCAGCAGGGCCCGCCGCCGGGCCGCCGGCTCCTGGCGGTCCTGGAGCAGCCGGAGCCGAACCGCGGCGTAGCCGTCGGTGTCGGGGGCCGTGGCGCGGGGGGCGGCCGGGCGGCGGATGGGGGCCGCCCGGCCCGCTTGGAGGTGTCCGGTCGCCTCCGAGCCTTCCTCCGGCTGCTCCGGCCACGTCCCCCTGCCCCGGGTCGTGCTCACAGCGCGTCGGGCCCCCGCTCGCCGGTGCGGACCCGCACCGCGGTCTCCACCGGGACCACCCAGACCTTGCCGTCGCCGATCTTGCCGGTGCGGGCCGCGGTGACGATGACGTCCAGCAGGTCCTCCACGTCCTCGTCCTCCGCCAGCACCTCGATCCGGATCTTGGGCACCAGGTCGATGGTGTACTCGGCGCCCCGGTACACCTCGGTGTGGCCGCGCTGCCGGCCGTAGCCGCTGGCCTCGGTGACCGTCAGGCCCTTCACCCCGAAGGCCCGCAGGGCGTCCTTGACGTCGTCCAGCCGGTGGTTCTTCACCACGGCGGTGATCAGTTTCATGCGTCCACCTTCTTCAGCGAGGTGCCGGGGCGTTCGGTCTCCCCGCGCGTGGTGCCGTCGTGGCCACCGGTCGGGTTCCCGTCGGCCCTGGTGCCGCCGGCAAGACCGGAGCCGCCCGCGGCGTGGTCGTAGGCGCTCTCCGCGTGGAACGCCTGGTCCACGCCGCCGATCTCGGCGTCCTCCGGGGCCCGGAAGCCCATCACCCGGTCGATGGCCTTCGCCAGCAGGAACGAGACGACGAAGGAGTAGCCGAGGACGGCGAACGACCCGGCGGCCTGCCGGCCGAGCTGGTCCAGGCCGCCGCCGTAGAAGAGGCCCTCGACGTCGTTCTGCACCCCGCCCGTGGCGAACAGACCGATCAGCAGGGAGCCGGTCAGCCCGCCCACCAGGTGGACGCCGATGACGTCGAGCGAGTCGTCGTAGCCCAGCTTGTACTTCCAGCCGACCGCCCAGGCGCACAGGACGCCTGCGATGACCCCCACGGCGATGGCACCGAGCGGGCTCACCGCTCCGCACGCCGGGGTGATGGCAACCAGGCCGGCCACGGCGCCGGAGGCCGCACCCAGGGTGGTGAAGGTGCCGTGGCGCACCTTCTCGTACCCCAGCCAGCCCAGCACCGCCGCGGCGGTGGCGACCTGGGTGTTGACGAAGGCGACTCCGGCGACGCCGTCACCGGTGCCCAGCCAGGACCCGGCGTTGAAGCCGAACCACCCGAACCAGAGCAGTCCCGCGCCCAGCATCACCAGCGGCAGGTTGTGCGGTCGCATCGGTTCGCGGTTGAACCCGATCCGCTTGCCGACCACCAGGATGGCGCCCAGGGCCGCGGCACCGGCGTTGATGTGGACCGCGGTGCCCCCGGCGAAGTCGATGACGCCCAGGTCGAACAACCAGCCACCGGCCCCCCACACCCAGTGCGCCACCGGGAAGTAGACCAGGGTCACCCAGGCGACGACGAAGACCGACCAGGCGGTGAACTTCACCCGCTCGGCCAACGCCCCACTGATCAGTGCGGGGGTCAGGACCGCGAACATGAGCTGGAAGGCGGCGAAGACGAAGACGGGGATGTCGTAACCCGGCCAGACCTCGGCGACCCCGACACCGTTGAGTCCGAGGTAGTCGCCCTGGGCGCCGACGAACCCGCCCCGGTCTGTGCCGAACGCCATCCCGAAGCCGTACAGCACCCACAGCAGGGTGACCAGGCCCAGGTTGATGAAGCACATCATCAGCATGTTCAGGGTGCTCTTGACCCGGACCATTCCTCCGTAGAAGAAGGCGAGGCCCGGCGTCATCAGCATGACCAACGCAGTGCTGACCAGCATGAACGCGGTGTTGCCGGTATCCAGCGAGTCCGCGGCCAGGGATACGGAATGCATGGCGCTCGCGCCAGACGGCATCGATGGCTCCGATCTCTCGATCCGGCCCGCGCGGGGTGTGGGACGTCGGGGGGACGTCCGCGCGGACCGGTTGTCCTCTCGAGAGTGGTCCACCTGCGTTTCGGTCAACCGGACACGGTGTTTCGCGCCCGTGACGAAGGCCACCGGGGTGTTAAGGCGAGGTGAACTCCGCCGACCGGCTCTTGTGGGGCCCGGCGGGCCGTGGTGACGCCCGCCTCACCGCGCCGGAGCACCGGCGGACCGCCGCGGGGACGGGCCCGGCCGACGGCGCGGGGCCTCAGCCGGCGTGCCGCCTCCGCGCCGGCTCGGAGAGCCCGGGAGCCTCGGGGAGCGCACCGGCCAGCCGTTCCGGCAGCTCCCTCACCTCGGGCAACGTCCCGTGCCGGCGCAACGCCTCCTCGGTCACCTGGCGGAGCCGGCTGTTGACCCGTTCGGAACGAATGCGTCCGGCCGTGCCCGCCGCCTCGCCGAGGCAGGAGGCCGCCTGGGAACCGTCTCCCTGGAGCAGGTGGACGGTGGCCATGCCGACCAGGTTCAGCGCGTAGGTGCGTTGCTGTGTCACGTCGTCCCTGAAGTACCGCACCGCCCGCTGCATCACCGGCTCGGCGAGGGACGCGTGGGCCGGGCCCCGCCCGGAGGTCCTGGCGAGGTCACGGTAGGAGTGGGCGATCTCCCCGTACAGCTCGCCCTCGGTGAAGAACTGGATCCAGTCGGGGTCCTCGGACGAGCCCGCCTCGGTGAAGACGTCCTCGGCCATGCCCACCGCGCGGCGGCACCTGTTGACCTCGCCGGCGTTGGCGTGGGCGCGGGCCTCCAGCGCGTAGAGCATCGACCGGGTCCTGGCGCCCGCGGTGTCCCGGCTGCCGTACTGGGCCAGGTGGACCAGCTCGAGCGCGTCCTCCGGGCGGCCGAGGTGGGTCATCTGCCGGGCCATGTCGGAGAGCACCATGGCGCCGAGCGGCCGGTCCCGTGCCTCCTTCGCGGCGTGCAGGGCAAGCACGAAGTACCTCTGGGCACTGGGGTGCAGGCCCATGTCGTAGGTCATCCAGCCGGCGAGGTGGGAGAGCTCGGCCGCGATGCGGAACAGCCGCCTGGACACCCGGGGCGGGTGTGGTTCCTGGAGCAGTTCGGTGACCTCGTGGAGCTGTCCCACCACCGCCTTGCGCCGGAGCCCACCGCCGCACTGGGCGTCCCACCTGCGGAACATCTGCGTGGTGGCCTCCAGCAGCTCCAGTTCCGGCTCGGACAGCCGGCCGCCGCGCGCCCGGTGCTCCTGGGACGACACCCGCGCGGAGGCGCACGCCGGCGTGGCCAGCCACCGCTGCATCGGCTCGAGCAGGGCCGGGCCCGCGGACATCACCAGTGAGCCACTCAGGTACCCCCGGCGGTTGAGCATCAGGTCGCTGCGGGACAACTCACCGATCAGTCGCAGTGTCTGCGGCCCGGCCCAGGGCAGGTCGACCCCGGAACCCTGCGGGGGGCCGGGTTGCGGGGGCAACCCGAGGTCCTCCACGGACACCACGCAGCCGAACCGCTCGGAGAACAGGTCGGAAAGGATGCGGGGGATCGGTTCGCGGGGCTGTTCGCCGTCGAGCCACCGGCGCACCCGGGAGGTGTCGGTGCTGACGTGGTGCGCCCCCGTCTGACGCGCCCTGCGGTTCACCTGGCGTGCGAGCTCGCCCTTGGACCAGCCGCTGCGCACGAACCACGAGTTCAACTGGACGTTGGGCCGCTTGTCGCCCACCAGAAGCACCCCCATCCCGGCTCTGGCCGCCCGGTGGCGTGTCCTCCGGGTCGGTCGGCGAACCGGCCCGGTGCCCTGCGCGACGCCCCAGCGGTCCGCGGCATTCCGGTTCGCGAACTGAAAGTAACCTCACGATCACCCAACGGCGAATGGGGCCAGGGGAAACGCCACCATTCGCCACCCCGGCGCTCCGGCGCCGCTCTCGGCGCCCCTGGACGGCGGGCGAACGGGGCAGCGCGCCCGGCGGGAACGCGAACCGCGCCGCGCACGGGCGACCGGACGCGACGCCCTCGCACCCCGCGGCCACCCATCACCCGCCGGGACCCTATGGACACAGCGTCACCGACCCGTAACCATGGGCTACCATGACCAGTTGGGGGTGACATGCGCATCTCGTTGGCCGACCTCATGTCCGGTGCGCGCCACCGCGCCCGGGCCACGGTGGGCGCGGCTGCGGCCGAGTACGCCAGGCGGTGGGGCTGGGTGGTCACGCCCGGGGCCCGTCTGACCCGGGGCGGTCGGTGCTCGTGCGGCGACCACGGGTGCCCGGCTCCCGGGCGCCACCCGCTGGCCGGGGCCGACCAGGTCGGCCCCGGGGCCACCGCCGAGGACGTCCACGCGGTGTGGGCCCGGTTCCCCGGTGCGTCCGCGCTCCTGCCGGCAGGGCACTCGTTCGACGCGGTGGAGGTGTCCGAGCGTGTCGCCGTGCGGGCGATGGTCCGCCTGGAGCGGATGGGCACCCGCCTCGGGCCCGTGCTGGCCGCCCCGCGCGGAAGGGCGCTGTTCTTCGTCGCCCCCGGGGCCGCCGCCGAACTCCCGGACCTGCTGTACACCATGGGCTGGGACGACCCCGAGCTGGACCTTCGCCCGTTGGGGCTCGGCGACCACGTGACGGCTCCCCCGTCGGCGTCGAGCGCCCTGAGTGCCCGCTGGCTGCGCCCGCCCACCCCGGACACGGCCCCGCACCCGCCGGAGGCGCGACTGGTCCTCGGCGCCCTGGCCTACGTCTGCCACCGTGACCGGCGACCGGTAGAGCGCGACCGCTGGCTGGTGCCGTCCTGAGGCTCGCGGGACCCCGCGGGGCCGAGTAGGACCGTCCCCCGGGTTGCTGTCGGGTCGACCGGGCCTCGGCGGGCCGACAGCGAGGGACAGCAACGGGCCCGGCCGGGGCGCTCGACCAGGCCTGTTATTTCTTATGATCGTCGGACGGTCATACCGTCGGACGGGACGGATGCCGGTTCACTCTCCGACCAGCGCGTCCACGAACGCCTCCGGCTCGAACGGCGCCAGGTCGTCCGCGCCCTCGCCCAGGCCGACGAGCTTCACCGGCACCCCGAGCTCACGCTGGACGGCCACCACGATGCCGCCCTTAGCGGTGCCGTCCAACTTGGTCAGCACGATCCCGGTGATGTCGACCACCTCGGCGAAGACCCGCGCCTGGACCAGTCCGTTCTGCCCTGTGGTGGCGTCGAGCACCAGCAGCACCTCGCTGACCGGGCCGTGCTTCTCCACCACCCGCTTGACCTTGCCCAGCTCGTCCATCAGGCCGGTCTTGGTGTGCAGCCGACCGGCGGTGTCCACCAGCACCGTGTCGGCCTCGAGCGCGATGCCCTCCTTGACCGCGTCGAAAGCCACCGATGCGGGGTCGCCGCCCTCCGGGCCGCGCACGATCTGCGCCCCCACCCGCTCGCCCCAGGTCTGGAGCTGGTCCGCGGCGGCCGCCCGGAAGGTGTCGGCGGCCCCGAGTACCACCTGACGCCCGTCGGCGACCAGCACCCGGGCCAGCTTGCCCGTGGTGGTGGTCTTGCCGGTGCCGTTGACCCCGACGACCAGCACCACCGCGGGCCGCCCCTCGGCCGACCGCGTGGTGCTCAGCGAGCGGTCCATGTCCGGGCCGATGAGCTGGACCAGCTCGTCCCGGAGCAGTTCGCGCAGCTCGGTGGGGGTCCGGGTGCCGAGCACCTTCACCCGGGTACGCAGTCGTTCCACCAGCTCCTGGGTGGGGGCGACGCCGACGTCCGCGGTGAGCAGGGTGTCCTCGATCTCCTCCCAGGTGTCCTCGTCCAGGTGCTCCCGGGAGAGCAGGGACAGCAGTCCCTGACCCAGCGAGCTCTGCGACCGCGCCAGCCTGGAGCGCAGTCGCACCAGCCGGCCGGCGGTGGGCTCCGGAACCTCGACCTCGGGGATGGTCGGCTCGGGGACCGGAGGAGCGGGCGGGATGGACACCTCGGGGGGAGCCTCGGCCGTCGGCCCCGGGGCCAGCCCGGTGTCCACGTCGGTGTCGGGCAGGTCGATCGAGTCGATGGTGCGTCTCGGCTCGTCCTTGGTCGGCGCGGCTTCCTCTCCGACCTGCGGTTCGGGGGCCTGCGGCGGGGGGGCCTGCCGGGTGGGCGGAGGTGCGGTCACCTCCTTGCGGCGCCGCCGGCTGACCACCAGGCTGGTGCCGGCCACGACGACGATCACCGCCGCGATCACTACGGCGAGGATCACCAGATCCATCGTTACTCCTTCGCAGGGAACCGCCGGCCGGGGCCGGCGGCGCGCAAACCCCGGTCCCGATGACGCATCGACGTCACCTTCGCCACGTACTGTGCTCGCACCCGCGCGGTGTCGATCACTCGGGCCGTCGTGGACCACCACGTCGGCCAGGTGTCCCCCGTCCCGGGGGTCCGGGTCACAACCCGACCAGTATCACGGACCGAGCCGGTCTCAGGTGCCAGGGGCCTCGTCGATCCCCTTCGAGGTGGCGCCCCCGGGCTGGGGTGCCGTGTCGATCCCCGGCGCCGCGATCCCCTTGGTCTCCGGGACCTCGTCCATCTCCTCCAGCTTCTTGCCCTTGGTCTCGGGCACCAGTTTCCACACGAACACCAGGGACACCAGGGCGAAGACCGAGTAGGCGGCATAGGTGGTGGACAGGTTCCAGTCGGACAGCGCCGGGAAGCTCACCGTGATGGCCCAGTTGGCGATCCACTGCGCCGAGGCGGCCACTCCCAGGGCCGCGCCACGGATGCGGTTGGGGAACATCTCCCCCAGGAACACCCACACCACCACGCCCCAGGACAGCGCGAAGAAGAACACGAACGCGTGCGCGGCCACCAGGGCCACCGCGCCCTGCGTGTTCGGGATGGTGATGTTGTTGCCGGTCCCCGACTTGAACGAGAACGCCCAGGCCGCCGTCGCCAGCGCCGCCGTCATCCCCACGGAGCCGACCATGGCCAGCGGCCGGCGGCCGACCCGGTCCACCAGGGCGATGGCGATGAAGGTGCCCAGCAGGTTGATGATCGACGTGGACAGGCTGATCAACAGCGACTTCTCCACGTTGATGCCCACCGACTGCCACAGCGCGGAGGAGTAGTAGAAGATCACGTTGATGCCGACGAACTGCTGGAAGACCGACAGGCCGATCCCGATCCAGACCACCGGGAGCAGTCGGAACCGGCCGCCCCCGAGCAGGTCGGAGAAGGCCGGCTTGTGCTCACGGCGCAGCGACTCGCGGATCTCCCTGATCCGGGCGGTGAGGTCCACCCGCGAGCCCTCGACCTCCGCGAGGACCTTGCGGGCCTGCTCCTCCCGGCCGACGGCGACCAGGTGGCGGGGCGACTCCGGGATCGCGACGGAGAGGACCCCGTAGAGCACCGCGGGCACGGCCATCACCCCGAGCATCCACTGCCACGCCTGGATGCCCAGCACGTGGTTGGTGGTCTTCCCGCCGGCCGTCTGGGCGATGGTGTAGTTGGCGAGCTGGGAGATGACGATGCCGACGACGATGCCGAGCTGCTGGAACGAGCCGAGCCGGCCGCGGTAGGCGGTGGGGGCGACCTCGGCGATGTAGGCCGGGGCGATCACCGAGGCCATGCCGATGCCCAGACCGCCGATCACCCGCCAGCAGCCGAGGTCCCAGATGCCGAACGGGAACATGGAGCCGATCGCGCTCGCGGTGAACAGCACCGAGGCGACCCGCATGGACTGGACCCGGCCGATGCGGTCGGCCAGCCGCCCCGCGGTCGCCGCGCCTCCGGCGCAGCCCAGCAGGGCGGAGGAGACCACCAGGCCGGTGGCGCCGCTGCCCACCTGGAAGTGCTCCTGGATGCCGGTGACCGCGCCGTTGATCACGGCGCTGTCGTAGCCGAACAGGAACCCGCCCATGGCCGCGGCGGCGGTGATGAAGACGACGTGACCCAAATGGTCGAGATGAGCGGCGTGGTCCCCCGTCCGCGCCTTCGCGGTGGCAGTCAACGTGGGCTCCTCGCAGCCCGGCCGCGCCGAGCGGGTTGGTTGGCCTTTCAACTCAGGTTGATCGTTGTGGCCTCTCTGCTGCCAGTTTCTGACTGATGACTTTGGATACCCCGTCACCCTGCATCGACACGCCGTACAACGCGTCGGCCACCTCCATGGTGCGTTTCTGGTGGGTGATCACGATGAGCTGCGAGCTCTCCTGGAGCTCCCGCATGATGCCGATCAACCGCTGGAGGTTGGTGTCGTCCAACGCGGCCTCGACCTCGTCCATCACGTAGAACGGGCTGGGCCGGGCCTTGAAGATGGCCACCAGCAGCGCCACCGCGGTGAGTGAGCGCTCGCCACCGGAGAGCAGCGACAGCCGCTTGACCTTCTTGCCGGGCGGACGTGCCTCCACCTCCACCCCGGTGGCCAGCATGTCCTCCGGGTCGGTGAGCACCAGGCGTCCCTCACCGCCGGGGAACAAGCGGGAGAAGACGCCTTCGAACTCGCGCGCCGTGTCCCGGTAGGCCGCGGCGAAGACCTCCCTGACCCGGTCGTCCACGTCCCGGACGACGTCCAGCAGGCCGGCCCGGGTCTTCTTCAGGTCCGCGAGCTGCTCGGTGAGGAAGTTGTGCCGCTCCTCCAGGGCCGCGAACTCCTCGAGCGCCAACGGGTTCACCTTGCCGAGCTGCGCGTGGGCCCGTTCGGCCGCCCGCAGGCGCTTCTCCTGCTCCGCCCGGACGAAGGGGCGCGGCTGGTTCCGCGGATGCAGCGGGTCCTCGGGCAGTTGCTCACCGTCCGCGGGGGGCGACGGCGGAACCAGCTCGCCAGGACCGTACTCGGCCACCAGCCCCTCCGGCTCGATCCCGTGCTCCTGCAGCGCCTTCTCCTCGAGCTGCTCGATCCGCAGCCGCTTCTCCGCCCCCAGCACCTCCCCCCGGTGCACCGAGTCGGTCAGCTTGTCCAGCTCGGTCTTCAGGTCCCGCGCCCTGGAGCGTTCGGCGCCGAGCTCCTGCTCCCGCTCAGCCCGCAGCCGCTGCGCCAGCTCCCGTTCCCGCTCGGCGCCGGCCAGCGCGTCCTCCACGTGGGCCAACAGCGTCCCGGCCCCGGAGAGCACCGCGCCGGCCACAGCCGCCTCCCGGGCCATCCGGTCCCTGCGCGCCGCGGCCCGCGCCCGGGCCTCGCGCTCGGCCCGGGCCGCCCGGTCCAGGTTGTCCGCCCGCCCGGCCAACCCCCGGACGCGTTCTTCGTGGGTGCGCACCGCCAGACGGGCGTCCATCTCGCCCTGCCGGGCCTCCGCCGCCTGTTCGGCCAGCCGGTCACGGTCCGCGGTGTCCGGCTCCTCCTCGACCGACGTCTCCTCCAGGTACTCCATCCGGGCGGCGAGCTCCTCCGCCTCGGTCACCGCCCGCCCCAGCGCCTCCTCGGCCCGCTGCGCCGCCGCGGCCAGCCGCTCGGCCTCCCCCGCCGCGGCCCTCGCCTGGCCGGAGAGCCGCCCCAGCGCCTCGGCGAAGGCGGCCCGCTGCCGTTCCGCCGCCGTGCGCCGACCGGCCAGCTCCTCCACCCGCTCCCGGGCGGCCGCCACCGCGAGGGAGGCCGCCTCCTGCTCCCCCTCCGCCTCCGCGCACCGCACCCGGAGCTGTTCCAGTTGCTCCTCCGCCTCGTCCACCGCCGCCCGGGTCTCCAGCAGGCTCGGCGCCCCGGCCGAACCGCCGTGTGCCAGGTGCGCGCCCAGCAGGTCGCCCTCGGTGGTCACCGCCGTCACCCGGGGATGGGCACGGACCAGCGCTTCGGCGTCCTCCAGACTGGCCACCACCGCCACCCCGTCGAGGAGACGCCGCACTGCCTGGCGCAACGCCTCCGGCGCGTCCACCAGACCGTCCGCCCACCGGCCGCCGGAGGGCAGCTCGGGCCGTGCGGTGCCCATGTCGGGCGACGACTCCGGGGCTCCGGCGAGGAGCAGCGCCGCCCGCCCCGCGTCCTGCTTGCGCAGCAGCCGCAGCGCCCGTACCGCGGCACCGGGCCCGGTCACCGCCACCGCGTCGGCAGCCGCCCCGAGCGCGGCGGCCACCGCCACCTGGTAGCCGTCGGCCACCGTCAGCAGCTCCGCGGCCGGCCCGAGCAACCCCTCGAGCTCGTCCTGGGCCAACAGCGCCCCCGTGCCGTCCCTGCGCCGAAGTCCCAGGGCCAGGGCGTCGCGACGCGCCGACACCGCGGCCCGCTGCTGTTCCGCCGCCACCCGCTCGTCCCGGGCCCTGGCCAGCGCCTCCTCGGCCAGGGCCAGCTCCGCGCCCGCCTCCCGGTGGGCGTCCCCCAGGTCTGCCTCGGCGTCCAGGCCGTCCACCTCGGTCTGGAGCCGGACGTACTCCTCCTGTGCGGCGTCCGCCCGCTCCCCGGCCTGCTGCTGCGCCGAGCGGAGCCGACCGATCTCTGCCTCGGCCGCGCTCGAACGGCTGCGCGCCGCGTTGACCTGGCCGTTCAACCGGGCGATGCCCTCGCGCCGGTCGGCCAGCGCCCGTGCCGCCGCCCGCAGCCGCTGTTCCTCCTGGGCCAGCTCGCGCTCCAGCCTGCCGCGCCGCTCCACCGCGTCCTCAAGCCCGGCCCTGGCGGCCTCCAGCGCCTCCACCAGCTCGGACTCCTGTGCCCTGGCCCGGGCCGCCTCCCGTTCCAGGTCCTCCGGGTCCCGGCCCCGCCGCTCCTCCGGGAGGGGCGCAGTGGCGTGCCTGACCCGTTCCCCGGCCAGTTGGACGGTCCCCCGCACCCGCTCGGCGAGCTGGGAGAGCCGGTACCAGGTCTCCTGGGCCCCTGCCACCCGTGGGCTCAACTCCCGCACCTGGGCCTCCAGGGCGGCCTCCCGCTCGACGGCCGCGGCAAGGTCCTGCTCCACGGCCTCCTTGCGGGCCTTCAGCGCGGCCTCGTCAGCGACCTCGGCCCGCACCGCTTCCCGCAGGCGGACCAGGTCGTCGGCGAGGAGCCGCAGCCGTGCGTCGCGCAGGTCGGCCTGGATGACCGCGGCCCGGCGGGCCACCGCGGCCTGCCGACCGAGCGGTTTGAGCTGGCGGCGCAGCTCGTTGGTGAGGTCCTGCACGCGGGCGAGGTTGGCCTGCATCGCGTCCAGCTTCCGCAGCGCCTTCTCCTTGCGCTTGCGGTGCTTGAGCACCCCGGCCGCCTCCTCGATGAAGGCCCGCCGCCCCGCGGGATCGGCGTGCAGCACGGAGTCGAGCTGGCCCTGACCGACGATGACGTGCATCTCCCGGCCGATCCCGGAGTCGGACAGCAGTTCCTGAATGTCCAGCAGCCGGCAGGTGTCCCCGTTGATCTGGTACTCGCTGCCGCCGTTGCGGAACATCGTCCGGGTGATGGTGACCTCGCTGTACTCGATCGGCAGCGCGCCGTCGGCGTTGTCGATGGTCAGGCTCACCTCGGCCCGGCCGAGCGGGGGCCGCCCCGTGGTGCCGGCGAAGATGACGTCCTCCATCTTCCCGCCACGCAGCGACTTGGCCCCCTGTTCACCCATCACCCAGGAGAGGGCGTCCACCACGTTGGACTTGCCCGAACCGTTGGGACCGACCACACAGGTGATGCCCGGCTCGAACCGCAGGGTGGTGGCGGAGGCGAACGACTTGAAGCCCCGAAGGGTGAGGCTCTTCAGGTGCACGTCGAGCTCTCCTCCTGCCGACCCCGCAGAGCTGGCCTTTCCTTACCAGCCGGTTCGCTCCGTACCGGCGCGTTCCCGGCATGTGCGCAGGTGTCGGACTCTACCGCTCGGCACCGTCAACATCGCGGTTTCACCGCGGTGACCGGGGGGCACATCAGAAGTCAAAGGGGAGAGCGTCAGGGGGTGGGAGAGCAAGGGCACCGGAGCACACCGGGACGTGGTCGCGTTCGGGGCACGACCTGTAGACCGCACGACCTGCAGGCCGCACGACGAAGGGACGCCGAAGCGTCCCTTGTACAGGTCTTCCTCGCACAGGGCGAGTGAGCAGCGACCCAGTCCGATCCGGCCCCGTCAGGGGACGGTTCAGGTGAGCGCCGGCTCCGCCTGGGATACGTCGATGCTGCGCAGCAGCTCGTCTTCACGGGATGCCGCGGCCAGCGCGTCGTTCTCGGCCCGCATCCGGACGAGCTCGGATTCCAGGTCCTGAACACGCTGCTGGAGCCTTCGCATCTCGGAGAGGAGTCGCGGGTCGGGGCCGCCGACGTAACCGAGAAGCGCCTTTGCCATGATGGATGGTCCTCCACGCTGAGTGACCGACCGGGGTAGCGGTTGGTTCGAGAAGGGGTCGCATCCGCTGTGGTGCGGCATCACCGGAGCTCTGAAGCAGCAGACAGCGGCATGCGCGGGGCTTTCAGAGTCTCACCAAATGTTTTGAGGGTCAACACGATCACAGCCCGTCATTCGGGCGTGCCGTGGACCAGCACCTTTCATCCCCCGAGTGGAGGAGTGCCCAGGGGTGCACAGAGATCATCCTCAGGGCCGGAGTTAAGCACGAAGGTCGGGCAAAGGCAACACTCCCACGGCGACCCGGAACGAGAAGCCCCGGTATCACCGAACCCGGCCCCCCTTTCGCCCCACCTCACCGTCACCGCACGACGAAGCCCTCGTAGCTGTCCCTGGCCTCGCCCCACAGGTCGGTGACGCCCTCGACGCGACCGGGCGGGTCACCGGCACGCAGATGTTCGAGCAGACGTTCGCAGTCCTGACGTGGCCCCTCCGCCACCACCTCCACCCGGCCGTCGGCGAGGTTGCTCGCGTAACCGAGGAGGCCGATCTCCAACGCGCGGGACCGCGTCCACCACCGGAACCCCACCCCTTGCACCTGGCCCCGCACCCAGGCGGTGAGCCGGACGTTGTCACTCATACCCGCACGCTATCGGTGGGCCAGGGGCGGTTCACGCCGGCGTCACCGGCACGCGGAAGGGTCAGCTCGCCCTCGGCTCCCGCTGGCACCGGGGACAGAAGTAGCTGGAACGGTTCATGAAGGCCCGTCGGCGGATCGGCGTGCCACAGCGGCGGCACGGCTCGTCGGCGCGGCCGTAGGCGTCGAGCGAGCGCCCGAAGTACCCGCTCTCCCCGTTGACATTGACGTACAGGCTGTCGAAGCTCGTTCCACCGGCCGCCAGCGCGTCCGTCATCACCTCCCGGATCGCGGTGACCAGGGCGGCGGTGCGGGGACGGGTCATCGTCGAGGTCGCGCGGTCATAGTGCAGCCTGGCGCGCCACAGCGCCTCGTCGGCGTAGATGTTCCCCACCCCGCTGATCAGCGACTGGTCGAGCAACGCCCGCTTGAGCCCGGTGCGGCGGCGACGCAGCGCCCGGTGGAAGGCCTCCTCGTCGAAAGCCGGGTCGATCGGGTCCCGGGCGATGTGCGCGATCGCCAGCGGGGTGCCCTCCGGGTCACCGGGAGCCGCCTCGTGCACCGACATGCCGCCGAAGGTCCGTTGGTCCACGAACCGCAGTTCGGTGCCCTGGTCCTCGAACACCACCCTGATCCGCAGGTGCGTCTCCGCGGGCGCCTGTGCCGGGCGCACCAGGAGCTGCCCGCTCATGCCCAGATGGGCGAGGACCGATCTGCCGGTGCCCTCCAGCGGCAGCCACAGGTACTTGCCGCGCCGGTGGGCCGCCACGATCCGACGGCCGGTCAGCCAACCGGCGAAGTCCGCGGCCCCGGCCGCGTGGCGGCGCACCGCCCGCGGGTGCAGCACCTCGACGCTGCCCACGGTGCGCCCACGGACCCAGCGCTCCAGGCCGCGTCTGACCACTTCGACCTCGGGCAACTCGGGCATGGTTCCTCCAGGCGGGGCGAACGGTGGTGACGCCCCGCCACCGCGGTGGCGGGGTGGGTCCGGGCGTGCGACGGCGCCGCGGTGGCCGGGGCGACAACGCAGAAACCCACCGCCCGGGCGAGCGGTGGGATGGCGCGGATACCCAGCCGCCCCCCCGGTGGGGGCGGGGCGAGGGTTCAGAGCGGTGCGGGCTCCGCGGTGCCGGATGCGTCGGGCTCGTCCCCGGAGGTGCTCCCGGCGTTCGGGGTCCCGGTGTCCTGGGCCCCGGCGAGCTGCTGGTGCCTGACCGCAGCTCCCGTGGACTTGGTCTCGCTGCCCTTGGCTGCGCCGCCCCTGGCCCCTGGTGCGGACCCGGTGGACGCGTCCTCGTCCTTGCTGCCGTACTGCTCGCGGATGGCGTGCCAGGCGGTCTCCGCCGCCTTCTGCTCGGCCTCCTTCTTGCTGCGACCGGTCCCGGTGCCGTAGGCCTCGCCGCCCACCCGCGCGGTGGCGGTGAACGTCTTCTCGTGGTCCGGCCCCTCTTCGGTGACGCCGTACTCGGGCACACCGATCCCGGCCGTGGCGGTCAGCTCCTGGAGGCTGGTCTTCCAGTCCAGGCCCGCGCCGAGGTTGGACGACGCCTCGATCAACGGGTCGAAGAGCCGGTGGATCAGCTCCGACGCCGCGTCCAGCCCACGGTCGATGTAGACCGCGCCGAGGACGGCTTCCAGGGTGTCGGCGAGGATCGAGTTCTTGTCCCGGCCACCGGTGCCCTCCTCACCGCGTCCCAGCCGGACGAACCGGCCGAGGTCCAGGCCCCGGGCCACGCCGGCGAGCGCCCGGGCGTTGACCACCGCGGCCCGCAGCTTGGCGAGCTGCCCCTCGGCCAGGTCCGGGTGCACGCGGTACAGCGTGTCCGTGACCACCAGGCTGAGCACGGCGTCCCCGAGGAACTCCAGACGTTCGTTGGTCGGCAGGCCGCCGTTCTCGTACGCATAGCTGCGGTGCGTCAGCGCACGCACCGCCAGGGCGGGCTCGAGCGTGTACCCGAGCCGCCCTTCCAGCAGCGTGTGGGACGAGGCCTGGTCCGGCGTTCCATCCCCGCTCGCACGGGGAGAGCGCTTCTTCGGCGCTGTGCCGTCTGGCATCGAACCTGCCACCCGCCGATCAGACCTCGAGGACCTGACGACGGTTGTAGGTGCCGCAGCTCGGGCACGCGACGTGCCCCAGCTTCGGCTCGCGGCAGCGGTCGCACGCGACGAGCGCCGGGACCGCAGCCTTCCACTGCGCACGGCGGTGACGCGTGTTGCTGCGCGACATCTTCCGCTTCGGAACAGCCACGGCTACTTCTCCTGGTTCTCGTCGACGCCGTCGCCGGCGTCGGTGCGTCCGTCCTGTTCGCCGGCCCCGGGCGGGGCGACGAGGTCCTGCAGGGCCGCCCACCGGGGGTCGACGGCCTCGTGGTGGTGGTCCGGTTCGTCCGCGAGCCGCGCCCCGCACTCGGGGCACAGGCCCGGACAGTCGTCCCGGCACACCGGCTGCAACGGCAGTGCCAGCACCACCGCGTCCCGCAGCACGGGCTCGAGGTCGAACATCTCGCCCTCGAGAGTCAGCGTCTCCTCCTCGTCGCCCTCGCCGGCGTCGCCGCCTGGCCCCTCGGCGCCGGGGTAGGAGTACAGCTCCTGGAAGTCCACCGCGAACTGCCGCTCGAGCGGCTCCAGGCACCGCACGCACTCTCCCTCGAGAGGTGCCTGGGCCGTGCCCGTGACGAGCACGCCTTCCATCACCGCCTCGAGTCGCAGCTCCAGCTCGACCGTCGCGCCCTGCGGGACCCCTATCACCTCGATGCCCAGGCCCCCAGGGGCCGGAACGGTGCGGGAGAGCCGCCGCATCGACCCAGGACGCCGCCCCAGCTCGCGTGTGTCGAACACGAGCGGGCTTCGGTGGTCTAGGCGGTTCAGGGCTTCCTGCTCTCGGGCGGCGGGGACCTGGAACGTCCCCACGGTGTGGGTGTTGCGGTGCGGGCCCGCCCCGCGGGAGCGGGTCCGGGTCTGCGGCGTACCCCGCGGCGCAGGGCACCGGGGCAGCCGACAGCGCCGGCACATGGTCAGGCCGGAGCCATCAGGATACTGGACGGCGTCCGTCCACCCAAACCGGTACCGGGTGGCGACGCCACCCCGCCGGGTTAGGACCGCTGGTCCAGCTCCCTGAGCTGGGCCACGTCGATCACCGAGGTGTCGAAGAAGCTG
Source organism: Wenjunlia vitaminophila DSM 41686 (assembly GCF_000380165.1). Taxonomy (GTDB): domain Bacteria; phylum Actinomycetota; class Actinomycetes; order Streptomycetales; family Streptomycetaceae; genus Wenjunlia; species Wenjunlia vitaminophila. The sequence goes on along the minus strand of NZ_KB904683.1, from coordinate 25,726 downwards.
GTCTCGTCCAGGCTGCCGCCGTAGCCAGGGGCCGGCTGGGCCGCGGGCGGGGCCGGCTGGTCGTGCTGGCCGGTGGCACGCGGGTCCCCCGGGTAGCCGCCGTCAGCGGGCTGGTCGTAGCCGGTCGTCTGGTAGGCGCCCTGGTCGTAGCCGGGCTGCCAGCCGTACCCCGGGGCGTAGCCCGGCTGCGTCCCGTAGGCGTCCGCGGCGCCGTACTCGTCCTGCCCGTACCCCTCGGGGGCGTACGCGGGCTGCGGCGGCTGCTGGACCTGGTCGGGCTGCTGGCCCGGCTGCGGCGCGCCACCCGCGGCATAGCCGTCCGGCTGCGCGTAGCCGTAGTCGTACCCGTCCTGGTAGGCGTCGCCGTAACCGGTGTCGTACCCGGCGGGCGCCGCCTGGGGCCGGGGTGGCACGGGGGCCGCGGCGGGGCCCTGGCCGGCCAGGGCGGCCACGAACTCGGCGTCGCTCTGGTGCGGGCCCACGGAGACCTGCTGCTGGTCGGCGAGCGCGGTGTAGTCGGCCAGGTCGTCGATGGGGCGGCGGCCGAGCAGCTTGAGCCGGCCCCGGCCGACGGCCTCCAGGGTCTTGCCGAGCACGGCCTCGAAGCTGGCCATCTTGGCGTCCACGTAGGCGTCGGCCTGCCGGCGCAGTTCGTCGGGGTCGCTCGACCGCTCGGGGAGCTCGGCGTCCGGCTCGCCGTGCTCGTCGAGACCGGGCCCGCGGCCGAGCAGCTTCTCCCGGCCCCGGTCCACCGCGGCGAGCGTCTTGGTGAGCACCACCTCGAAGTTCGCCAGCTTGCTGTCCACGTAGTCGTCGGCCTCGGCGCGGACCTCCTCGGCCTCCCTGCGGGCGTCATCGAGGATCCGGTCCGCCTGGTCCTGGGACTGTCGGGCCACCTGGGTGTCGGAGATCAGCGAGCCGCGCTCGGCATGCGCGGACTCGACGATCCGCTGGGCCTCCCGCCTGGCCTCGGCGAGCACCTCCTCGCGGTCGCCGAGCACCGCCTGCGCCTGCGCCAGAGAGCCGGGAAGGGCCTCCCTGACCTCCTGGAGCATGGTGAGGAGTTCGGCGCGGTTGACCACGCAGGAGGCCGACATCGGCATGGAACGAGCGCCCTCAACCGCCGCGACGATCTCGTCGAGCTTCTTCTGCACGTCCACTACGGCTCAAGTCTTTCCTCGGTGCCCCGCCGTAACGGCGGGGGCGGTGGTCCGGCCGGGTCCGGCCGGGTCGGCTCCTGACTCTACGACCCGGCGGGCGCCGGTGGGCGGTTTACCGGTCAGGGCGGGCAAGCCGCTGGGTGAGCGCGGCGAGCACCGGGGGCGGGAGCAGGTGCGAGACGTCCCCGCCCCAGGCCGCCACTTCCTTGACCAGGCTGGAGGAGAGGAAGCTGTACGTCGGGTTGGTCGGCACGAACAGGGTCTCCACCCCGGAGAGGCCGTTGTTCATCTGGGCCATCTGCAGTTCGTAGTCGAAGTCGCTGACCGCGCGCAGGCCCTTGACGATGGCCGGGATCTCCCGTTCCCTGCAGAAGTCCACCAGCAGGCCGTGGAACGCCTCGACACGGACGTTGTCGTACTGCTGGGTGACGTCCTCGATGAGGGAGATCCGCTCCTCGACGGTGAACAGGCCCTGTTTGGACTTGTTGATCATCACAGCGACATAGACGGCGTCGTACAACCTGCTCGCCCGCGCGATGATGTCCAGATGGCCGTTGGTGATCGGGTCGAACGACCCCGGGCAGACGGCTCGGCGCACTGGTGTCTCCTCGCTCTCCGACGCGTGCCAACGGCCCCCGCAGGTCATGCGGCGCGACCGTACCAAAGCGTGCCCTCGCCGTAACGACGGGCCCGCAGCCCCTCGAAACCAGGGGGCCACACGAACTCCCCGCCTCTGGTTCCGCGTTCCACCGTGGCCAGCGCGCCGCTCCTGATCCACCCTCCAGAGGCGAGTGTGAGAAGGATCTCGCGCACCTGATCGTCGGTCACCCGGTACGGCGGATCGAGGAAAACCACGTCGAAGGGGCGGGAGGGAGCGGGCGACGCCAGGACCCGCTCCGCACGGTCCACCCGGACCTCGGCCCCGGGCAGACCGACCGCGCGGACGTTGGACCGCAGGGTGCGGGCAGCCCGTGGGTCCGCCTCGACCAGCAGTGCGTACTCCGCCCCCCGGGACAGCGCTTCGAGACCCACCGCGCCGGAGCCGCCGTACAGGTCGAGCACCCGCGCCCCGGACAGGCCTCCGCGCAGCGACTCCCAGGTGGAGAACAGTCCCTCGCGCGCCCGGTCGGAGGTGGGACGGGTGCCCTGCCCGGGTGGCACGGCCAGGCGCCGGCCGCCCGCGGCTCCGGCGATCACGCGGGTCATGGATGCGACTCTTCCTCGTGGCTCGGACGGCCGCACCACCGGCGGCCGTGCCCGTGGGCTCCCGCCGACACGCGGACGCCCATCGGTTCATTATCGCCGGGCGTCCCCGCGGCGCGCGCCCGGTGCCGGGCGCGCGCCGCGGGGACCGACCAGCGGCCCGTTGCCGGCCCCGCCGCCCGCCGGGGGCCCTCCGGCGGGCGGCGGGGCCGGGCCGGGTCAGCTTCCGGATTCGGACAGCTCCGCGGGGGCGGTGCCGCCGAGCACGGCCGGTGAGGCGTAACGCGACCAGGACAGGCAGCCGTCGGGCGGGCAGTACTCCGGGCGACGCGGGTCGTGCCCCAGCTCCCGGAGCTTGGTGCGGACCGAGTCCGGGGTGCGGCCGAAGCGGGCGGCTATCCGGGCGATGGTCTCGCCGTCGTGGAACCGCCGGACCAGCTCCTCCTCGTGCTGCGGCACCCAGGGAGCCCCGTGCCCGGGGAACAGCTCGCGGAGCACGTCGCGGTCCGGGATGGGCTCGGCCACCTCGGCCACGATCGCCAGGGCGCGCAGGGCGCGGTTCAGCGCGATGCGCAGCGCTGCCACGTCCTGCATGGGCAGGCGCAGCTCGCCGGTGGCGACGGGCTCGGAACCACCGGAGGCGTCGTCCTGCCAGCCGGTGAGGGTGAGGGTGACGGTGCTGTCGTCGTCGCTGGCGAGTTCGATCCGGAACAGCTTGTCGCCGAGCGGAAGTTCGTTGAGATGACGAAACGCCATGATGCAGCCCCCAAAGGTCCAACTGCGCTGATTCCACTGCGGATCGGCGCGGACTGGGTCCATTCTCTCGCGGGGGTCTGACATCGCACCGGGCACGCCCTGCCCGCCGGTGGTCACCCGCAGTGCCCGTGGCGGTCCGGTGGGACCCGGTGGGCAGCGCCGGATCAGCCCTTCTCCAGGAACTCGGCGCGTTCCGCGTCCAGCAGGCTGGCCAGGGCGCCGCGCAGGTCGGGGTGGCCGGCGAGTTCCGGGTCGGCCGCGACCAGGGCTGTGGCCTCCTCGCGCGCCGCCTCGATCACGTCCTCGTCCTGGATCACCGTCAGCATCCGCAGCGACGAGCGGCTGCCGGACTGCGCCTGGCCGAGGACGTCCCCCTCGCGGCGCTGCTCGAGGTCGATCCGGGACAGGGCGAACCCGTCCAGGGTCGCCGCCACGGCGCCAAGTCGCTCCCTGGCCGGGGTCCCCTCCGGGGCGTCGCTGACCAGCAGGCACAGCCCCGGCGCCGAGCCCCGGCCGACCCGACCGCGGAGCTGGTGCAACTGCGAGACGCCGAACCGGTCGGCGTCCATGATGACCATGGCGGTGGCGTTGGGCACGTTCACCCCGACCTCGATCACCGTGGTGGCCACCAGCACGTCCACGCCGCCGTCGGCGAACCGGCGCATGACGTCGTCCTTCGCGTCGGGGGCCAACCTGCCGTGCAGCACCTCGATCCGCAGTCCGCGCAGCGGCCCGTCCCGGAGCTGCCCCGCGACGTCCACCACGGCGAGCGGCGGGCGGCGTTCCTCCTCGCCCGCCCCGGAGCCGTCCGCCCCGGAGCCGTCCACCTCGTCGGGGTCCGGGCCGCGTCGGCCGGCCGGCCGGTCCTCGTCGTCCCCGATCCGCGGGCACACCACGTACGCCTGGTGCCCGGCGGCCACCTCCTCCCGCACCCGCTCCCAGGCGCGGGCCAGGAAGTGCGGTTTCTCCCTGTTGGGCACCACGTGGCTGGCGATCGGAGACCGCCCCGCCGGCAACTGGTCCAGGACGGAGGTCTCCAGGTCGCCGAAGACGGTCATCGCCACCGTGCGCGGGATCGGGGTGGCGGTCATCACCAGCAGGTGGGGCGGCCGGTCCGCCTTGGCCCGCAGCGCGTCCCGTTGCTCCACCCCGAAGCGGTGCTGCTCATCCACCACGACCAGGCCCAGGTCGTGGAACCGCACCCGGTCCTCGATCAGCGCGTGGGTGCCGACGACGATCCCGGCCTCGCCCGTGACCAGGTCCAGCAGGACCTGCCGGCGGACGGCCGCCCCGGCGGACCCGGTGAGCAACGCCACCTTCGTCCCCTCCGCGGCGCCGCCCAACACGCCCTGCTCCGCCAGCGGGCCCATCATCTCCACGATGGAGCGGTGGTGCTGCTGCGCCAGCACCTCCGTGGGCGCCAGCAGGACCGCCTGCCCGCCGCTGTCCACCACGGCGAGCATGGCCCGCAGGGCGACCAGGGTCTTGCCCGAGCCCACCTCTCCCTGGAGCAGCCGGTGCATGGGGTGTTCGGTGGCCAGGTCGGTGAAGATCTCCGCGGAGACGTGCCGCTGGCCCTCGGTGAGGGTGAACGGGAGCCGGGCGTCGAACGCGTCCAGCAGGCCGCCGGGCCGGGGGACCCGGGGCACCGCGGGCAGGTTGGCCTCGGCGCGGCGGCGCTGGGCCAGGGCGACCTGGAGCACGAACGCCTCGTCCCACTTCAGCCGCTGGCGGGCCTGCTCCGCCTCCGCCCTGGTGCGCGGGCGGTGCGCCTTCTCCAGCGCCTCGGGCAACGGGATCAGGCCGCGGGAGTCGCGCAGCGCGGCCGGCAGTGGTTCGCCCACCCCGGCCCACCCGGAGGCGGCCAGGGAGTCCAGCGCCACCTCGACACACTGGGCGATCTTCCAGGACTGCATCTTGGCCGACGCCGGGTAGACCGGGATCAGTTGGTTGGCGAAGTCCCGGGCGGCCTGGGAGCCGTCCTCCTCGTCCAGCAGCTTGTAGTCCGGGTGGGCGAGCTGCCGGACGCGGTTGAAGACGGTGACCTTGCCGGCGAACAGGCCCCTGCGCCCGGGGCGCAGGTCCCGTTCCCTCCAGGACTGGTTGAAGAACACCAGGGTGAGGGAGCCCCGGCCGTCGGTGACCACCACGTCGAGGCGGTCGCCCCTGCGGCCCCGGAACGGCACCCTGGTGACCTTGGCGATCCTGGCCACCACGGTCACGTGCTCGTCCACGGCCAGGTCGTCCAGGCTCGTCAGCTCCCCGCGTTCGGCGTACCGCCGCGGGTAGTGGTGCAGCAGGTCACCGACGGTGCGCAGGCCGAGGGAGTCGGCGAGCACCTTGGCGGTGCGGTCGCCGACCAGTGTGCTCAGTCGTTCGTCCAGTCCAGGCATCGTCGCCCATTCCACACCATGGCACCGACGCCCGGCGGACCATCCGCGGCGTGCCCCGCCCGCCCCTCGGCCACGCCCCCGGTGCCGTCGCGGCCCGGGCCCGCGGTCACCTTCGCCGGCCGGGCCGCGGGGGGCCTGCCGGCCGGGCCGACGTTGGGCGCCACCGGCAGGGCCGCCTCACTCCACTCCGACCAGCAGCGGGGACGGCTGGTCGCCGTGGTAGACCACCGTGTCCACGGCGAGGTGGGTGGCGCGGACGTGCGCGCCGAGCCGGTCGGCGAGGTCAGGCGGGGCGGTGGCGCCGAGGACCAACGTGACCAGTTCGCCGCCTGCCGCCAGCATCCGGTCGAGCACGGTCCGGGCGACCTCGGTCAGGTCGTCCCCGATCACCGCGACGTCACCGTCCACGAGCCCGAGGACGTCCCCGGCCTGGCACACCCCGGCGGTGGTGAAGGAACGACGTTCGGCGACCGTGAGCTCGGCGTGCCGGGTCGCCCCGGCCGCCGCGGTCATCGCCACCACGTCCTCCTCGAACCGGCGGGCGGGCTCGTGCACGGCGAGCGCCGCGATGCCCTGGACCACGGCCCTGGTGGGGATCACGGCGACCCGGACGCCGTCCTGGCGGGCGCGTTCCGCCGCTGCCCCGGCGGCGGCACGCAGCTCCGCGTCGTTGGGCAGCAGCACCACCTCCCCGGCCCTGGCCCGGCTGACCGCACCGGCGAGTTCGCCGCTGGACGGGGGCTCGTCGGCCTGGGCCCGCAGCACGACGGCACCGGCCTCGGCACAGAGCCGGGCCAGGCCCTCGCCCCGGACCACGGCGACGACCGCCCGCACCCGGTGCTCGCCGGCACCGCCCACACCCGGGGGGCGGGGAACGGCCGGCGCGGCGTCGCCGAAGTGGGTGATCCGGATGCGGTGCGGCCGACCGGCCTCGATCCCGGCCTCCACCGCGGCGCCCGCGTCGTCCACGTGCACGTGGACGTTCCACAACCCGCCCCCGCCGACGACCACCAGAGAGTCACCGAGCCCGTCGAGCCGGGCGCGCAGCGCCGGCACCGCACCGTCCGCGGCATCGAGCAGGTACGTCACCTCGAACGCCGGCCCCCCGGGCACCAGGTGCGGGTCGCCGTGCTCGCACCCGGCGGGCGTCACCTGGGCGGTGACCGGCGGCCAGGGCCGCCCCGGCGGCCTGATCGGGGGGTTCCCCGCGAGGGCGTCCGCGAGCGCCGCGAGCACCACCACCAGGCCGCGGCCGCCGGCGTCCACCACGGACGCCCGGCGCAGCGGCTCCAGCAGGCCGGGCGTCTCGGCGAGCGCGCCGGCAGCTCCCCGGTGGGCGGCCTCGGCCACCGCGGCCAGGTCTCCCGCGGTGCCCTCCGCGGCGTCGGCGGCGGCAGCGGCGACGGTGAGCACGGTGCCCTCCACGGGGCGGGCCACGGCCTGGTAGGCGGAGGTCGCGGCGCGGCGCAGCGCCCGGCGCAGCACCTCGGCGTGGGTCGGCGCCGGGGGCCCGGCGGCGGGGGCGGTGGGTTCGGCGTCGTCCGTCGTGGGGGCCAGCACCTCGCTCATGCCGCGCAGCACCTGGGCCAGGATCACCCCCGAGTTGCCACGGGCGCCGATCAGCGCGCCGTGCGCCAACGCCCGCACGGTGTCGGCCACCGTGGGCTCGGAGCGTGCGGCGTCATGGCCGGTGAACACCGCCTCGACGGCCTGGGTCGCGGACTCCCAGGTGAGGTAGAGGTTGGTGCCGGTGTCCCCGTCGGGGACGGGGTAGACGTTGATCGCGTCGATCTGCTCACGGGCCCGTCCCAGCGCGTCCAGGGCCAGGTGGCACCAGGTGCGCACGACGGGGGCATCGAGGGTGTCAGGCACCTGGTCTCCTCCCGTCGGCCCGGCGGGGCCGATGCTAGTCGCCGGGCCGAGGAGCCGAGGAGCCGGTCGGTCGTGGTAGTTTCAGTGGACAGGAGTGGCCGTTGTATGCTGCTCCGGTTGCCCGATCCAGGTCGGGCCCGTGAATCCCTCGGTACTGCCGGTCACGCCGTCGTTGGTCATGCTGTCATTGGTCACGTCGTCGTCTGCACGGAACTGCCGGGAGTCCACCGTAAACGCCTGTACCCCGCTGGAGCGGGGACGATCCGTCTGGGAGTGACCCGTGGCTGCCAACTGCGATGTCTGCGGCAAGGGGCCGGGCTTCGGCAACAGCATCTCGCACTCACACCGCCGTACCCGCCGTCGCTGGAACCCCAACATCCAGCGGGTGCGCGCGGTGGTTGGTCGGACGCCGAAGCGGCTGAACGTCTGCACCTCGTGCATCAAGGCCGGAAAGGTCATGCGCGCCGTCTGACGGCGTCGGAACCACCGCCGGGTCCCTGTGCCCCGGTGACCGACACTCGGGCCGGTCCGTCCTTCGGGACGGACCGGCTCTGACGTTGCCGGGCAGGGTCCGGCGTTGCCGGGCAGGGTCCGGAACAGGGGCGTTCCGCGCGTGTCCTCGCCCGGACGCGGGTCGCCGGCGGCCGGCGACCCGCGCCACGGCAACGGTCAGCCGCCGCCCGCCGGTCGGTCCCCGTCCCGCCAGCGCCAGCCGTGGTCCACCGGTCCTACCCCGCCGCCCAGCGGGAACCCGCCCTCGATGGCGCGGGTGAGGTAGGCCTTGGCCCGCTCCATGGCCCGCGGCGGCTCGTCCCCGCCGGCCAGGAACGAGGCCAGTGCGCTGGCCAGGGTGCAGCCGGTCCCGTGGGTGTGCGTGTTGTCCAACCGGGGGCTGCGGTACCAGTGCTCCCGGTCCCCGTCGAACAGCAGGTCGGCGGCCTCCCCGGACAGGTGCCCGCCCTTGACCAGAACCCAGCGTGGGCCGAACGCGAGCACCGCCTCCGCGGCCCTGCGCATCTCCGACTCGTCGGTCACCCTGGTCCCGGTGAGCTGCTCCACCTCGTGCAGGTTGGGGGTGACCACGGTGGCCACCGGCAGGAGCTTCTGGCGCAGGACGTCCAGGGCGTCCGCGGCGAGCAGGGAGTCCCCGTGCTTGGAGACGCCGACCGGGTCCACCACCACCGGCACGTCCAACTCCGCGAGCAGGTCGGCGACCGTCTCGACCAGCTCGGCGGAGGCGAGCATTCCGGTCTTCACAGCCTGCACCCCGATGTCGTCCACCACGCTGCGGAACTGCTGGCGCACCGCCTCCACCGGGAGCTCCCAGAACCCCTGGACGCCCAGCGAGTTCTGCGCGGTGGCCGCGGTGACCACGCTCATGCCGTGGACGCCGAGGGCGAGCATCGTCTTCAGGTCGGCCTGGATGCCCGCACCACCGCCGGAGTCGGAGCCGGCGATGGTCAGGACACGTGGTGGTATGTGCATGACCGGCAATCTACCGGCCGGCGCCGTGTCGGCTCCGCCCTACTCCGTGGCGAAGTGGTCCCATCCGCCCGGGGCGTCCCACCTGACCCCGTCCACGGTGACCTCGGCGCGTCCGCCCGCCAGCGCGAGCACCTCACCGACGACCCGCCAGCGGGCGGGCAGCTTGGCGTCCGCGGGGAAGGTGGCCACCAGCGCGTGGTCCTCGCCTCCCGAGAGCACCCAGCGCAGCGGGTCCACCCCGACCGCCTGTCCGATGTCCGCCATCTGCGCCGGGACGTCGAAGTCCGCGCCGCGCAGGTCGATCCGCACCCCGCTGGCCTCCGCCACGTGCCCCAGGTCGGCCACCAGGCCGTCACTGACGTCGGTCATCGCGGTGGCACCGAGCTTGGCCGCGGCCGGTCCCGCGTGGTACGGCGGCTCCGGCCGGCGATGCGCCTCCACGAAGGCCCGTGGGGAGCGGAACCCGCGGGACAACACCGCGTGGCCGGCCGCCGACCACCCGAGCCAGCCGGTGACCGCGACCACGTCGCCGGGTCGCGCGCCGGAGCGGGTCACCGGTGCGGCGCCGGCGAGGTCGCCGAGCGCGGTGATCGCCACCGTGATCGCGTCCCCCCGCGTCACGTCACCGCCGACCACGGCTGCCCCCGCCACGTGGCACTCGTCCCTGATGCCGTCCATCAACTCCACGGCCCAGGTGGCGGGCAGGTCGGCGGGGAGCACCAGACCGAGCAGCAGCGCGGTGGGCACCGCGCCCATGGCGACCACGTCGGCGAGGTTCTGCGCGGCGGACTTGCGGCCCACGTCGTAGGCGGTGGACCAGTCACGGCGGAAGTGCCGCCCCTCGACCAGGACGTCGGTGGTGGCGACCACGCGCTGGTCGGGCGCGGCCACCACCGCCGCGTCGTCGCCCGGGCCGAGTTCGACCGCGGACGTGCGCGGCAACCCGGCGGTCAACTCCCGGATCAGCCCGAACTCGCCCAGCTCGCCGACGGTGCCCTTCATCTCCATGCCTCTCCCGAGTGTCGTGTCCGGGCGGCACGCCGGGCGCCACCCGTTGCGCGGGGTCTCCCCGCCCCGATCAGTGACGCGGTACGGTTGCGTCCCCACCCGCATGATCCCCCGTTTCCCCTGCCTGGAGGTCCTACGTGGTACAGGCATACATCCTGATCCAGACCGAGGTCGGCAAGGCGTCGGCCGTGGCTGAGACCATCTCTTCGATCACCGGTGTGCTCACCGCGGAGGACGTCACCGGTCCCTACGACGTGATCGTGCGCGCACAGGCCGAGAGTGTGGACGAGTTGGGCCGGATCGTGGTCGCCAAGGTGCAGCAGGTGGAAGGGATCACCCGCACGCTGACCTGCCCGGTTGTCCATATCTGACGTCGTGCTCCCTCAGCGGCGCTCCCTCCCCCGCGGCGCGGGGGCCACGGGGCCGCTGACCCAGTGGCTCAGTATGCTCGGTGGGTGAGACATCTGCGCACCCCTGGCCGGTTCCGTCGAACGGCGGGGACCGTCCTGCTGTGCGCCGTGGCGGCCCCGGCGCTGGCCGGTTGCTTCCCGACCGCCCTGGAGGTGCAGCCACCGTCCCCGCAGGGGCCGGCCGCCGAGCTCTGCCGGGCGCTGCACGTCGCGTTGCCCAAGACGGTGGACGGGGACAGGGCGCGGGATGTCGAGCCGGACTCCCCGTACACCGCCGCCTGGGGCGACCCCGCCGTGGTGCTGCGCTGCGGCACCGAACTGCCGCCGGTGCTCGACCCCTACGGCGACGCCTACGACCCCACGACCGAGGCGGTCGGGGTGGAGGGCGTGGACTGGCTGCCCGAGCAGGAGGCCGACGGGGTGAGGTTCACCACGGTGGGCCGCAGGGCCCTGGTGCAGGTGTGGGTGCCGAAGCCCCCCGGGGCCGAGGTGACCGCCCCCCTGGTGGACCTCGCCACGGCGGTCCGCCGCACGGTGCCGACACGGCTGTGACGCCGCACGGCCCCGGGGGCACGGGGTCAGCGCAGCCCGGTCCGCCGCCGCAACGCCGCCTGGATCAGCCGGTCCACCAGCTCCGGGTAGGACACGCCACTGGCCTGCCACATCCGCGGGTACATGGAGATGGGGGTGAACCCCGGCATGGTGTTGATCTCGTTGAGCACGAACTCGCCGTTCTCCAGCAGGAAGAAGTCGGCGCGGACCAGCCCCTCGCAGGACATGGCGTCGAACGCGGCGACGGCCAGCTCCTGCACCCGGGCGGTCTGTTCTCCGGTGAGCGGGGCGGGCACCAGGCACTCGGCGGAGTCGATGTACTTCGCCTCGAAGTCGTAGAAGTCGTGCTCGCTGACCGGTGGGATCTCCGCGGGGACGCTGGCCCTGGGGCCGTCCTCGAACTCCAGGACGCCGCACTCGATCTCCCGGCCGTTCAGGTGCGCCTCGACGAGCACCTTGGGGTCGTGCCGTCTGGCCTCCTCGATCGCCGGCTCGAGACCGGCCACGTCCTCCACCCGGGAGATGCCCATGCTGGACCCGGCACGGGCCGGTTTGACGAAGACCGGCCAGCCGTTGTCGGCCGTGAAGTCCACCACCCGGGCCAGGGCCGCGGACGGGTCCCGCTCCCACTCCCGGGGACGGATCACCAGGTAGGGGCCGATCGGCAGCCCGAACGAGGCGAAGACCCGCTTCATGTACTCCTTGTCCATGCCGACCGCGCTCGCCAGCACCCCGGAACCGACGTAGGGGACGTCGGAGAGCTCAAGCATGCCCTGGAGGGTGCCGTCCTCGCCGTACGGACCGTGCAGCAACGGCAGGACGACGTCCACCTCGCCCAACACCTTGGGCACCGTGCCCGGCTCGGAGTACAGCACCTCCCTGATCCCGGGATCGACCGGCAGGGCGATCGCGCCCTCGTGGTCGGCGACCTGCTCGACGCGGGGCATGGAGCGCTCGACGATGGCCATGCGTTCGGGTGCGTCGGCGGTCAGCGCCCAGCGTCCCTCGGTGGTGATGCCGATGGGCAGCACGTCGTAGACGGACCGGTCGATGGCCCGCAGCACGCTGGCGGCGGTGACCACCGACACCCCGTGTTCGGAACTGCGTCCGCCGAAGATGACCGCGACCCGCGGCTTGCGACCGGGATCCTGACCGGGAGAAGGGTGCTGGTTGCTCATGACGCGACGAGACTACCCTGACCGGCCGCGGGTGTTCCGGTCCGCCACGTCAGTGCCGTTCCGGCTTGGCCGAGCGGGACATCAGCTCCTTCAGGCCCACCAGCGGTGGTTTCCCGTGGTGCACGATGTCCACCACCGTCTCGGTGATCGGCACGTCCACGGCGTGCCGCCGGGCCAGATCGAGCACGGACTCGCAGGACTTGACCCCCTCGGCGGTCTGTCTGGTGACCGCCACCACCTGATCCACGGTCATCCCACGGCCGAGGTTGGTACCGAAGGTGTGGTTGCGGGAGAGCGGGGAGGCGCAGGTGGCGACGAGGTCACCGAGGCCGGCGAGCCCGGAGAAGGTGAGCGGGTCGGCCCCCAGCGCCACGCCGAGCCGGGTGGTCTCGGCGAGTCCGCGGGTGATCAGGGAGGCCTTGGCGTTGTCACCCAGGCCCATCCCGTCCGCGATGCCGACGGCCAGCGCGATCACGTTCTTCACCGCGCCGCCCAGTTCGCAGCCGGTGACGTCGGTGTTGGTGTAGGGACGGAAGTAAGGGGTGTGGCAGGCGGTCTGCAGCCGCCGGGCCACGGCCTCGTCGCGGCAGGCGACCACGCTCGCCGCCGGCTGGCGGTGGGCGATCTCCCTGGCCAGGTTGGGGCCGCTGAGCACCGCGACCCGCTCGGCCGGCGCGCCCGTGACCTCGGCGATCACCTCGCTCATCCGCTTCGCCGTGCCCAGCTCGATCCCCTTCATCAGCGAGACCAGCACGGTCTTGGGGGACAGCACCGGCGTCCAGGCCGCCAGGTTGCCGCGCAGGGTCTGCGCGGGCACGGCCAGCACGGTGAACTCCGCGCCCTCGGCCGCGGCGGACGGGTCGGTGGTCGCCCGCACCCGCTCCGGCAGGGCGACTTCGGGGAGGTAGTCCGGGTTGGCCCGGGTGGCGTTCAGGGCCTCGACGAGCTCGGGCCGACGCCCCCACAGCGTCACCTCACAGCCGGCGTCGGCGAGGACCACGGCGAACGCCGTCCCCCAGGATCCGGTGCCGAAAACGGCCACACGCGTCACTGCGTCTCCTCGTTCCTCGCCTGCGGGTCCTGCGGTGTTCGAGTACCCGGCGGTCCCGTGGGGGGCCGGGACGCGGACGTCCGGGTCCACGTCTGTGGGTTGGCGGCACGCCGCCTTGCCGGGACGGGCTGCTGGCGCAGCTCGGCGAGGAGTTCGGTCACCGCGTCCATGATCGTGTCAGTGGCGGCGCGCAGCACCTCGGGGGTGGGTTCCCGGTCCAGGTAGGCGGAAAGGTCCACCGGTGGTCCCGCGAGCACCCGCAGTGTCTTGCGGGGCAGCAACCACACCCGCCGACGTCCGGTGTGCGGCGGCAGGGCCTCGTTCGCCCCCCACTGGGCGACCGGGATGACGGGGGCCCGGGTGCTCAGCGCCATCCGCGCCACACCGGTCTTTCCGGTCATCGGCCACTGGTCGGGGTCCAGGGTCCGGGTGCCCTCAGGATAGACGACCACGCACTCGCCGGAGTCCACCGCGGCCACCGCATCGCGGACCGCGTCCGCCGCCCGCGCGGTCCCCCGGTGGACCGGGATCTGTCCGGCGCCGCGGAGCACCCTCCCGACGAACGGGGTCCGGAAAAGCTCGGCCTTCACCATGAATCGGGGCACCCGACCGGTGCTGTACTGAAAGTGACCGTAGGAGAACGGATCGAGATACGAGTTGTGGTTGACCACGGCGATGAATCCGCCCTCGTCGGGAATGTGCTCCATTCCCCGCCAGTCCCGCGCGAACAACAGCAGCAGCGGCGGTTTGCACACCCCCACGGCCAGGCGGTACCAGAAGCCGATCCTGCGGCGGGGCACGGCGAACGTCCTCCTCACGTCCCCGCGGACGGCGCACCCGGGGCGGCCCGGGCGACGGCGGCCGGGCGGACCGGAGCCGCCGGGGCCCGTTCGGGGCCGGGATCCGCGGTCTGTTCCAGAGCAGCCACGGTAACTCCCCGCCCAGGCGACGGCACGGGGACGGCGAGCCGGAAGCCACGGGCGGGACGGGAGGGACGGGAGGCAGGCAGCGGGGCGGGGGCGGGGCGAGGACAATGGGCGCGATGTCGCACTCGTCCGCGCCGCAAGAGCCGGCCACCGTGCCACGCGCCGCCCGTGACCACGGGACCGACGGGTGGGCCCTGGTGCTGCCGCTGAAGCCGCTGGCCGTGGCCAAGAGCCGGCTGACCGACTACGCCGGGCCCCTGCGTCCGGGGCTTGCGCTGGCCTTCGCCAAGGACACGGTGGCCGCGGCGCTGCGCTGTCCGGCGGTGGAGCGGCTGCTCGTGGTCACCGACGACCCAGCGGCGCGGGAGGCGCTGGCGGCACTCGGTGCGCTGGTGGTGCCCGACGCCCCGGGCAGCGGGCTCAACGCGGCGCTGGCCCACGGGGCGGCCCTGCTCCGGGAGGCGCGCCCGGAGGCGCCGGTGGGGGCGCTCTCCGCCGACCTGCCGGCACTGCGGCCGGCGGAGCTGGGGCGGGTGCTCGCGGCGGCACGGGGCCCTCGGCGGGCGTTCCTCGCCGACGCGGCGGGGGTGGGGACGACGCTGCTCACCGCGGCCCCCGGGGTGGCGCTGCGGCCGGCGTTCGGCGGGGCGTCCCGGGAGCGGCACCGGGCCTCCGGAGCGAGGGAGATCACACTGCCGCGGGTGGATTCGGTGCGACGGGACGTGGACACCGGGGATGACCTGCGCCAGGCGTGGCTGCTCGGGGTGGGGCCGTGCACCCGGGCCGCCGCGGCGCCGCTGACCGTTGACGGCGCGAGCCCTTAGGCTGCTGGCCATGCAGGCCACGGCTTACACGTTCTCCCAGGACACGCGCTGCGGCAGCGTGCTGCTCGACGACGGCACCCCGGTGCCGTTCGACGCAGCGGCGTTCGACTCCGGGGGGCTGCTGCGACTGCGCCCCGGGCAGCGGGTGCGCGTCAGGACCGAGGGTGCGGGGGACGCCCGCCGCGTGGTGTTCGTCACCCTGGCGACGTTCCCCGATCCGGAGGCCGACTGAAGGGGACTCGCCGCCCGACCCGGGTCCGGCGGCGGGGCGTTCACGACCGGCGCCGCGGGCCGGACACCCGTCGGGGCGAGCCCGGCCCGAAGGCGGCTGTCGTTGGAGGGTCAGCGTCTGGCGGCGCGCTTCGCGGTCATCTTCCGTGCGGATGACCGCTGGGCGGGGGCCTTCTTGGCGGTGCTCTTCTTGGCCGGGGCCTTCTTGGCCGTGGTCTTCTTCGCCGTCTTCTTGGCGGTCGTCTTCTTCGCCGTGGCCTTCTTGGCCGCGGTGGTCTTGGCCGCGGTGGTCTTGGCCGTCGCCTTCTTGGCGGGGGCCTTCTTCGCCGCGGCCCGCTTCGCCGCCGCCTTGGTCGTGGTCCGGGCGGAAACGCCGCCGGTGAGACTGCCCTTGGGCGCCTTCTTCACCGAGGGACCGGTCTTCGGCAGCTTCTTGGATCCGCTGACGAGGTCCTTGAACCCCTGGCCCGCACGGAAACGCGGCACCGAGGTCTTCTTCACCCGCACCCGTTCCCCGGTCTGCGGATTGCGTGCGTAACGGGCCGGCCGGTCCACCTTCTCGAACGAACCGAAGCCGGTGACAGAGACCCGTTCACCCGCGACCACCGCGCGGACGATGACGTCGAGGACGGCATCGACCGCGTCGGCGGCGGCCTTTCGCCCTCCTACTTGATCGGCCACCGCCTCGACAAGCTGCGCCTTGTTCACGTCTTCCCCTTCGGAAACCACGCCACGAACATTCCGTTCAGGCTTTTTTGCACGTTAGGCAGATATAAACCACCAAATCAATCACTGAACGGACGAGTCACCCTACTGACGCAACGGATTCGGCTGTCAGGGACGCTTTGTGACGTCGGGACCGGCCTCGTCGAGCTCCTGCATGAGTCGGTCAAGGCGCCGTGCCGCGTGGGCGAGATCGTGCTTCGCGGCCGCGGTGATCACCAGCAGCCTCCGGGTCAGGGTCGCCGCTGCCGGCTCGGGGAGGTCCAAGGCCCGCACCCGGGCATGGGCCTGCTTCAACCGGGCGGCGAACACCGCGTAGAGCTCCAGGTCGTCCTCGCCGCGGTCCATGCGCCGATTGTGGCAGCTCGCACGGGTTGTCCGGTGTGGGCGGTCCCCCAACGGCGAGGCGCCCCGCCGAAGCGGGGCGCCTTTGCGTGTCCTCGTCCGGCCGCCAACTCGGCCGGGCGACGGTGGGATCGGGGTCCGTGATCCCTCAGACTGTCAGGGTCCGGGGCTTGAACGAGGCGCGGGTCGCCTCGTACGCCGCGATGAGCTCCTCCTCGCGGAGGGTGAGACTGATGTCGTCGAGCCCCTGCAACAGCCGTGTGCGGGCGTTGTCGTCCAGCTCGAAGTCGGCGACCAGTTCCGTTCCGTCGGCGGCGACCGCACGCACCTGGCGCTCGACCAGGTCAACGGTGAACCGCGCGTCCGGCTCCGACTCGGTCAGCTCCCACAGCCCGTCCACCGTCTCCTGCGGGAGGATCACGGTGAGCAGCCCGTTCTTCAGCGAGTTGCCCCGGAAGATGTCGGCGAAGCGCGAGGAGATCACGGCCTTGAAGCCGTAGTTCTGCAACGCCCACACCGCGTGCTCCCGGGACGACCCGGTGCCGAAGTCGGGGCCGGCGACCAGCACGGTCGCCCCCTGCCGCTCGGGCTGGTTGAGCACGAACTCCGGGTCCTTGCGCCACGCCTCGAACAGGCCGTCCTCGAAGCCGGTGCGGGTGACCTTCTTCAGCCAGTGGGCCGGGATGATCTGGTCGGTGTCGACGTTGCTGCGGCGCAGCGGCACGGCCCGGCCGGTGTGTGTGGTGAACGCTTCCATGCTGCTCACACCTCCACGGTGGTCGTCGCGTCAAGGTCGGACGGGGAGGACAGCCGCCCGCGGACCGCGGTGGCGGCGGCGACCTGAGGGGAGACGAGGTGGGTGCGTCCGCCCTTGCCCTGGCGGCCCTCGAAGTTGCGGTTGGAGGTGGACGCGGAGCGCTCCCCGGGGGAGAGCTGGTCCGGGTTCATCCCCAGGCACATAGAGCACCCGGCGTGTCTCCACTCGGCACCGGCCTCGGTGAACACCCGGTCCAGACCCTCGTCCACCGCCTGGAGCGCGACCCGTACCGACCCGGGGACGACCAGCATCCGCACCCCGTCAGCGACCCTGCGCCCCTTCAGCACCGAGGCCGCAGAGCGCAGGTCCTCGATCCGTCCGTTGGTGCAGGAGCCGACGAAGACGGTGTCCACCCTCACCTCCCGGAGCGGCTGACCCGGAGTCAGGTCCATGTACTCCAGGGCGTTCTGCGCCGCCAGGCGGTCGCTGGCGTCGTCGAACGAGGCCGGGTCCGGCACGGAGGCGCTCAGCGGAGCGCCCTGGCCAGGGTTGGTGCCCCAGGTGACGAACGGGGCCAGCTCGGCGGCGTCGATGAACACCTCGTGGTCGAAGACCGCGTCGTCGTCGGTCCGCAGGGTCTTCCAGTACTCCACCGCGGCGTCCCACTCCGCGCCCTCGGGCGCGTGGGGCCGACCCCTGAGGTACTCGAAGGTGGTCTCGTCAGGGGCGATCATGCCGGCCCGCGCGCCGGCCTCGATGGACATGTTGCAGATGGTCATCCGCGCCTCCATGGACAGCGCGCGGATGGCCGAGCCGCGGTACTCGATCACGTACCCCTGGCCCCCGCCGGTGCCGATCCTGGCGATGATCGCCAGGATCAGGTCCTTGGCGGTGACGTCCGCGGGCAGCTCGCCCTCGACGGTGATCGCCATGGTCCGGAAAGGGGACAGCGGCAGCGTCTGGGTGGCCAGCACGTGCTCGACCTGGCTGGTCCCGATGCCGAAGGCCAGCGCGCCGAACGCGCCGTGGGTGGAGGTGTGGCTGTCTCCGCAGACCACGGTGGTGCCCGGCTGGGTCAGCCCGAGCTGGGGACCGACGACGTGGACCACGCCCTGCTCCACGTCGCCCAGCGAGTGCAGCCGCACCCCGAACTCGGCGCAGTTCCGGCGCAGCGTCTCGAGCTGGGCGCGGGACACCGGGTCGGCGATGGGCTTGTCGATGTCGAGGGTGGGGGTGTTGTGGTCCTCGGTCGCAAGGGTGAGGTCGGTGCGCCGCACCTTCCTGCCGCTCAGCCTCAGCCCATCGAACGCCTGCGGGCTGGTGACCTCGTGCAGGAGGTGCAGGTCGATGTAGAGCAGGTCGGGCTCGCCGTCGGCGCGCCGCACGACATGGTCATCCCAGACCTTCTCCGCGAGTGTCCGTCCCATCACATTCCCTCCGGCCGGCGTCGCTGCCGGCCTGCTCGTGGCGTGTGCACCGGCAGCGGCCCGACCGGTGGGTTCACCAGCGGGCGAAGCGGTGCGTGCGGGGTGTTCCCCGAGCTTTCTCCCAAGATTGACGGCTTCCCTCGAGAAATGAACTTGCGTTTCACGATGTGAGACCTCAGTATCGGCTCATGGACAACTCTAGCGGCGTCGGAGTTCTCGACAAGGCTGCGCTGGTGATGGCAGCGCTGGAATCCGGTCCGGCCACGCTCGCCGGACTGGTCGCCGCGACGGGTCTCGCCCGTCCCACGGCACACCGGCTCGCGGTCGCGCTCGAGCACCACCGACTGGTGGCACGGGACATGCAGGGCCGGTTCATCCTGGGGCCGAGGCTCGGCGAGCTGGCCGCGGCCGCCGGTGAGGACCGGCTGCTCGCCGCGGCCGGCCCGGTGCTGACCCACCTGAGGGACGTCACGGGTGAGAGCGCCCAGCTCTACCGGCGCCAGGGCGACATGCGGATCTGCGTCGCCGCCGCGGAACGGCTCTCCGGGCTCCGGGACACCGTCCCGGTGGGCAGCACCCTGCCGATGAAGGCGGGGTCCGCCGCCCAGGTGCTGTTGGCCTGGGAGGAGCCGGAGCGGCTGCACCGCGGGCTCCAGGGCGCCCGGTTCACCGCCACCGCGCTGTCCGGGGTGCGGCGCCGGGGTTGGGCTCAGTCCATCGGTGAGCGCGAGCCGGGCGTGGCCTCGGTCTCCGCCCCGGTGCGCGGCCCGTCGAACCGGGTGGTCGCCGCGGTCTCCGTGTCGGGCCCCATCGAACGGCTCACCCGGCACCCGGGTCGGATGCACGCCCAGGCCGTGATGGACGCGGCGGGCCGCCTCACCGAGTCGCTGCGCCGCGGCTAGGTGCGCACACCCAGGCGCCGTTCCGACGACGGGAAGGCCCCGGCCGGCGTCCCGCTCCCGGCGCTGCCGAGGAGCCCCGCACCGGCCCGGCCGCGGCCCGCCGAAGTGCGGTGATCACGGTGTTGAGCCGACGCGCGCCGCACAGCAACAAGGCCCCTGACCTGGCGGTAAGCCGGTCCGGGGCCTTCTGTTGCCTGTCGTGCGCGTTCCTGTGGTACCCCCGACCGGATTCGAACCGGCGCTACTGCCTTGAGAGGGCAGCGTGCTAGGCCGCTACACAACGGGGGCCCTGGCGATCCTGTGCTCATCGCCTCCGGGAAAGTGATGCCGTGCGGCAGGACTGTCATCCGGATGGTGACGGTGCGCACCTTCCCCCCGGGCCTTGGCCCGCCTGGGAGAAGGAGAGGATCTGTACCCCCGACCGGATTCGAACCGGCGCTACTGCCTTGAGAGGGCAGCGTGCTAGGCCGCTACACAACGGGGGCCCTACCTTGGAACTTCACACTCGGCCACCCCCTTCACATCTGCCACTCCCATCGCGCACAGGCGACTCGAGAGCGACAGCTACAGAGGGTGCGACCAGCGGGAACTCCCGCTGGGGTACCAGGACTCGAACCTAGACTAACGGAGCCAGAATCCGTCGGGCTGCCAATTACCCCATACCCCACTGCTCCATCCCCGGGACACTGAATCTCCCCGAGGGATGTCGCTTGGCTTGCGTCTCCGCTGCGACCTGGTGGCCGCCTCGGTGGCGCAGGAAGAACATTACCCGATCCGGCGGGCGCTCCAAAATCGAATAACCCGCCGGCATCCGGCCCGGTCCGCCGGCGGTCAGGAGCGGGAGACCACCTGGTTGGTCAGCGTGCCGATGCCCTCGATGGAGACCGCGACCTCGTCACCCGCGGTGACGGGGCCGACACCGGCGGGGGTTCCGGTGAGCAGGACGTCACCGGGCAACAGCGTCATCGCCTCGGTGATGTGCACGATCAGGTCACTGATCGAGTGGATCATCTCCGCGGTGCGGCCGGCCTGGCGCAGCTCGCCGTTGACCGTGCAGGTGATCGCGAGGTCGGCGGGGTCGAGCGCGGTCTCGATCCAGGGCCCCAGCGGGCAGGAGCCGTCGAAGCCCTTGGCCCGGGCCCACTGCTTCTCCGCCTTCTGCACGTCGCGGGCGGTGATGTCGTTGGCGCAGGTGTAGCCGAGGATCACGTCCGGAACCCGCTCCGGCGGCACCTCCCTGCACATCCGTCCGATGACCACGGCCAGCTCGGCCTCGTGGTGCACCTCGGTGGAGAACGCGGGGTAGGTGATGGGGTCGCCCGGGCCGATCACCGAGGTGGACGGCTTGAAGAAGGCGATGGGGCGTTCCGGAACCTCGTTGCCGAGCTCCGCGGCGTGCTCGGCGTAGTTCCGCCCGATGGCGACGACCTTGCTCGGCAGCACCGGGGGGAGCAGGCGGACCTTGCCCAGTGGGACCTTCCGGCCGGTGGTGGTGAAGTCACCGAACGGATGCCCCTTGATGATGTCGAGGACGAGATCGTCCGCGTCAGCGGGAGCCGTCGCCGAGCGGTCACCCTCGACCACTCCGAACCCGACGGTCCCGTCGATGGAGAACCTGGCAATGCGCACGGCTCGCTGCCGCCCCTTCGGTCGATGGACGCCGGGACACGGGCCCCCGGAATGCGGGACCCGTGTCCTGTCGGCCCTAGGTTAACGATCGGGGCGGCGCTGCCGGAGCCGGCGGTTCAGGCCGCGGGGGCGTCCACCACGACGGTGCGGTTGGGGTTGGCCGTGGTCAGCGGGGTCTCCACCGCCGGCGGAGCCTGCTCAACCGCCGGGTCCGCGCCGTCCTGGGTGACACCGCCTGACAGGCTGACCTTGTCCAGTGCGCCCTTCTCCAGGTGCGCCAGGGTGGTGCGCCGGGGGTTGGCTATGGACCGGGAGTTCAGCGTGGTCTTCATCGCGCGGAGTCAACCTCGTGTCGTGTCGGGAACGGTCATGGGAAACGGTCGTGCCGGACCAGGTTCATGCAGGGGGCTCGCGTCGGGAACGGGCGACGAGCCAGCTTCGGTGGACAGCAACCGCCCTCACGTAAACCAGCACGCTAAACCTGCGTAACACCCCAGCACCGTGACATTCGCCACTGCGACGCTGTGATTTTGCTCACCCAGGGAACGGCAAACACCCAAGAAACCCATCATACCGGACATGGGGATGATCCCGGCATTACCCTCGAGCGTCGCCTTCCACGCTCCCAAAAGAGCTGTGGGACAGGAGTTCGCCGAGTCCGGAGTGTCCACAAAGTGACAATATCTGTCAGAGAGACCTCCACCAACAGTGACAGTTCACGTGCGGAACGTTGCATAATCCGCTCGCTCTACCTCCGCCCTTGTTGGCGCTGCTGGCCTGTGCTGGAATTCCACGGACCGCCGACTCACTACCCCGCTCGCGCGATATGGAGCGCGACGACCCGGGAGGCGGTCCAACAGGGCACGTGTCGGCCGCTCGGCCAACGGATGGGCACGAGCCCTCAAGACTCGACACCGTCCCGCCGCCCGCGCGGGGGACGCCTGGTCCAGAGGTTGCGACGCTAGTGCAGGGACGTATCAAGAAGGATGGCGGCGCTGCGGGCGACCCGGAGCAGCGCGGCGGGGCAGGCCCTGACGCCGCGCCGCAGGTCGCACCGGCTGCCGATGCCGCGGCAACGCCGAAGCCGAAGGGCTCGGACGGTGAGAACGGCGGTGCCGCACCGATCGACCCACTGGACCGGCCGGTGTCGCGAATACGGCTGCGGAACTGGCGGATCAGCACGCGCCTGGTGGCGCTGCTCACCCTCCCCGTGGTCGCCGCCACCTCCCTGGGCGCGCTGCGCATCCAGAGCTCGCTGGAGGAGGTGGACAAGCTCGAGCACATGGACCAGCTCACCACGTTGACCGAGCGGGCCACCAAGCTCGCCGACGCCCTCCAGGCAGAGCGGGACATGACGGCCGGGCCGTTGATCCGCGGTCGGAAGAGCGACGACCAGATCAAGGCCAGCCGGAACGCGACGGACAAGGCCTCGGAGTCCTTCCACAACGCCAGCGAGGCGGTCCCGGAGGACGACGACAACCTGACGGGTGTCCGCAACACGCTGGTGCAGATCGAGAACCAGCTCCACGAACTCAACCGGATCCGTGCCCGGGCCTACGACAACCCGAGCTACGTGTCCCCCACCGCCGAGGGCTACAGCCAGCTCGTCGAGGGACTCCTGTCCCTCTCCCAGGACATGGCCCAGGCCTCCGGCAGCCCCGAGATGATCCAGCGCACCCGCGCGCTGAGCGCCTTCTCCTCCTCCAAGGAGGCGTACTCGGTGCAGCGCGCCATCCTGGCCGCGGCCCTCGCCAGGGACGACGGCCCCGCGCTCAGCGAGAACGACCGGTACTTCGCCCGCACCACCTACACCACCGAGCGCAGCGCCCGGAGCCGGTTCGAGGCCATCTACGGTGACGACGCCGACGAGTTGCTCAAGGGCGTCGACGGTGACGTGGTGGACATCAAGCTCGCGGACAAGTTCCGCGAGCGCGCGGTCAACTACGAGAACGGCATCAAGTCCGAGAAGATGTCGTACCTGGACTGGATCGACCGCTCCTCCGCCAAGATGGAGGCGATGGAGGCGGTCCAGACCGAGCTGCTCTCCCAGATGGCCAAGCAGGCCAAGAAGCTCCGCGACGAGGCGCAGCGGGAGGCACTGCTCAACGGGGCGATGATCCTGATCGTCCTGGGGGTGGCGGTGGTCGGCGCCGCCGTGGTGGCCCGCTCCATGATCCGCTCGCTGCGGCGGGTCCAGGACACCGCCCAGGAGGTCGCGCAGCACCGGCTCCCGGAACTGGTCAAGCACCTGTCAGAGGCCGATCCACAGGAGATCGACACCAGTGTGCAGTCCATCGGCCTGAACTCCCGCGACGAGATCGGGCGGGTGGCCAAGGCCTTCGACGAGGTGCACCGCGAGGCCGTCCGGTTGGCGTCGGAGCAGGCGCTGCTCCGCGGAAACGTCAACGCGATGTTCACCAACCTCTCCCGGCGCAGCCAGGGCCTCATCCAGCGTCAGCTCAGCCTCATCTCCGAGCTGGAGAGCCGCGAGGCCGACCCGGACCAGCTCTCCAGCCTGTTCAAGCTGGACCACCTGGCCACCCGCATGCGCCGCAACGGCGAGAACCTCCTGGTCCTCGCGGGCGAGGAGCCGGGGCGCCGGTGGACCCGCCCGGTCCCGCTGGTGGACGTGCTGCGCGCCGCCGCCTCCGAGGTGGAGCAGTACGAGCGGATCGAACTGACCGCGGTGCCCTCGACCGAGGTGGCCGGTCGTGTGGTCAACGACCTGGTGCACCTGCTCGCCGAGCTGCTGGAGAACGCGACCTCGTTCTCCAGTCCCCAGACCAGGGTGCGGGTCACCGGTCACGCCCTTCCCGACGGGCGGGTGCTCATCGAGATCCACGACACCGGGATCGGCCTGTCCCCCGAGGACCTGGCCGACATCAACGAGCGGCTGGCGAACCCGCCGACCGTGGACGTGTCGGTCTCCCGCCGCATGGGCCTGTTCGTGGTCGGTCGGCTCTCCCTGCGGCACGGCATCCGCATCCAGCTCCGCCCCAGCGACTCGGGCGGCACGACGGCGCTGGTCATGCTGCCGGTGGACATCACCCAGGGCGGCAGCGCCCCGCGGCCCGGCGGCAACCGGCAGCAGGCCCCGGCCGCGGGCGGCCCCCAGCAGGGCCAGCCCGGGGCGTTCCCGGCCGGTGCCGGCGCGGGTCCGGCCGGCCGCGGCCCCGAGTCGTCGCAGCGCCAGAACGCCGACAACCGGGCCCAGTCCGGACCGGTCAGGACCGGTCCGGCGCCGGTCGCCGCGGACCGCAACGACAACCGTTCCGAGCGCGACGGGAACCCCCAGTCCGGGAGCCAGCCGCCGAACCGCACCCTGCCTCCGCCCCCGCTGCCCACCAGGTCGCATCCGGCCCGTCCCCAACCGGCACCGCAGTCGGCCCACGTCGCACCCCCGCAGGCGCCCCCGAGCCGCCCGCGGCAGGACCCGTCCGACCCGCCGGTCCCACCGCAGGCGCACTCCCCGCGCGGTCAGCAGCCCGCTGACGCGGCCCCCTGGGCCGGGCTCTTCCGGGACGCGCCCGAGCGGACCGCGACCCCGCCGGACGGCACCCCCGTTCCCGGGCACCCGGGCTGGGCCGAGCCCGCGGGGGCCCAGGACGGGCATGGCCGGGTGGAGTCCACCCTGCAGTTCGAGGCGGTGCGCGGCGGCGACGAGGAACGTCCCGTGCCCCAGCGGCCGGAACCGCCGACGCCGCAGCCGTTCCCCAGCCAACCCCCGCACCGGGCCGAGGTACACCGGCCCGAACCGCCGCTGCCCCAGCCGCTGCGGCCCGAGCAGCACCAGCCGGAGCAGCACCCCTTCGAGCAGCGCCGCCCGGATCCGCAGCTCCCCGCTGCCGCCGAGCCGATGGCGCTGCCTCCGGCGCCGAGCAACGCCGACGAGCGGACCCCGATCTTCGACACCATGGAGTCGAACTGGTTCCGTTCCCGCACCGGTCGGGCCGACCGTCTGGCGGCGGCGCAGAGCCACGAGGCCGCGCACGAGGTGCCGGGAACCACCGACGCGGCACGGCCCACGCCGCCGCCGCCCGCACCCGCCCCCCAGCGGGCGCAGGCACCCGCCGCACAGCCCGCCGCCGGACGTCCGCCCCTGCCCAGCCGTTCCCCCCGGAGCCAACAGGAGCCGTCCAGCGCACCCCAGGCGCAGCCGCAGGCCGCGGTCCCCGACACCGCTTCGGCGCAGTGGCGACCCTCCGCCAACGACGAGCGGTGGCGTCGGGCCGAGCAGGTCCGCGAGCCCCAGGCCGGCGGAGTCACCTCCTCGGGCCTGCCCCGCCGGGTGCCCCGGGCCAACCTGGTCCCGGGCAGGGCACAGCAGGAGCAGCAGGCCCAGCCAAGCGGGCCCCAGGTTTCCCGCGCGCCCGACGAGGTGCGCGGTCGGCTGACGAACCTCCGCCGCGGCATCCAGCAGGGCCGGCAGGCCGGTGGTACCGACGGCCGCGGTTTCAGTCCCAATCACCAGGAGCGTTAGTTGAGTGCCATGAGCCAGGCGGCGCAGAACCTGAACTGGTTGATCACCAACTTCGTGGACAACACCCCGGGTGTTTCCCACACCGTGGTGGTCTCCGCGGACGGTCTGCTGCTGGCCATGTCCGAGGGCTTCCCCCGTGACCGCGCCGACCAGCTCGCCGCCGTCGCCTCCGGCCTGACCTCCCTCACCGCCGGAGCCTCCCGCATCTTCGAAGGCGGACACGTCAACCAGACCGTGGTGGAGATGGAACGCGGGTTCCTGTTCATCATGGCCATCTCCGACGGCTCCTCCCTGGCCGTACTCGCCCACCCCGAGTGCGACATCGGCCTGGTCGGCTACGAGATGGCACTCCTGGTCGACCGGGCAGGAACCGTCCTCACCCCCGACCTCCGCGCCGAACTCCAAGGCAGCCTG
>NZ_KB904682.1 GCF_000380165.1 Wenjunlia vitaminophila DSM 41686 | reverse complement strand
AATCCCGCCTGGGTCGTGACGCCTGGCACGCACGCTCGCTGCGTTGTCGGGATCGTCCATGTACGCCCAGTACGAGGACGACCCTCCGCCTTGCGATCGCACGCACCAGACGCCGCGACCCCCGCCCTCCGGGCGGACGGCGCTACTTATCAGACAGGCCCTATCCGGTGCTGGTTCCGCCCGTCCCCGAGCCGCCCGCCCCCGTGTCGGGCTCGCGGACCCCGGTGACCACCACGGTGACCGGCACCCGACCCGGGTGGGCGTCCCCGTCCGGCACCGCCGCGGCGACCGGGCCACGGACCGCCCGGGCCACGTCGAGCGGGCGGTGCCCCGGGGCGACCCGGAGGTGCACCAGTACCCCGTCGTCCTCGATCCGGACACCGGGTACCCGGCCCGGGAGCAGACCGCCGAGCCCGGCGTCCAGGCCGGCGACGCCCGGCACCGCGAGCGCCGCACGGGCGGCGCGCCCCTCGGGCCCCGGCCCCGGTCCCTCGTCTCCCCGTCCGACCAGGGCCGCTCCCGCAGTGTCGCCGTCCGCGGGCCCGTCGCCGTCCGGCGTCCCCGGGGCGCCGTGCGGGTCCCCGGGGGAGGGGCGGTCCCGCAGGTTCACCACCGACAGGTCCACCGCGGAGACCCGCAGGCCCACCCAGGTGTCCGCGCCCCGGAGCAGCGCCAGCCGCACCTGGTCGGTGAGGTCGGGCAGGGAACTCCGGTGCAGGGCGTCCAGCGCCACCTCCAGATCGACGCACACCCGGAGCGGGACCCGGGGCGCCGCGCCCGCGGGGACGGGCGCCGCCGAGGGTGGCGGCCCGCCGCCGTCGTCCGGGCGCACCCGCATCCGCGTGACCCACACGCCGTCCACCGCCTCCCCCGCCGCGCGCAGTAGGGAGGCCGCCGCAGCCTCGGCGATCCAGGCGTCGTCCCCGGCCTCGCCCAGGGGAAGGAATTGGCCCAGTCCCACCTGGTACCGCACCGCCGCGGTCAGGCCTCCGGTCGCCCCGTTGGGCTTCGGTCCGGGCTGCTCGCTCACGGGCGCTCCCTCCCACGGCGTCGACGGGTCTGGGGTTCCGGTGGCTGGTGGCACGGTCGCATGGTGCCCATCCTGCCCGGTCCGCCCGGTGTCCGGTCCACTCGAACGGCCGTCGTCGTCCTGCCCAATAACCCGGGCGGTTGTGGGCAGACGACCATAGGGTTGACGCAAGCGCTGGGAAAGGAACTGGGCTCATGACGGACATCGGGTATCGAGGCGGCAACGAGAACCCCACGGCCGAGGCCAGGGAGGGCGCCGGCGAGGGCAAGGCGGTGAGCACCGCCAGGCGCACCCTGGCGGCGCCCGCGGCACGGGGGAAGACGACGATCTCCGACGGAGTGGTGGAGAAGATCGCCGGAATGGCGGCCCGCGACGTGGTCGGTGTGCATGCCATGGGCACCGGTTTCGCACGGACGTTCGGCGCAGTCCGGGATCGGGTGCCCGGCGGCAAGCCCAGCGTCACCCGGGGCGTCAAGGCCGAGGTGGGAGAGGTGCAGACCGCCCTCGACCTGGACATCGTGGTGGACTACGGAGTGGCCATCGCTGATGTGGCACGTGCCGTGCGGGAGAATGTGATCAGCGCGGTCGAACGGATGACCGGTCTTGAGGTCGTGGAGGTCAACATCGCCGTCGGCGACGTCAAGCTCCCCGACGAGGAGGAAGAGGAGCCCGAGCCCCGGATCCAGTAGCGAACCGGGCACGGCCAGGAGGAAGGTGACGGCGTGACGGGCAGGGCGCCCGGCCCCGACGGCACGGCGGAACGAGCCCGCAGGCGCCAGGAGTACCGGGCGTTCGTGCGCGACTGTCACCCCGACCGCGGCGGCGACCCGGAGCTGTTCGTGGCCGGGCTGCGCCACTGGCGGGCGGTGCTCGCCGAGCCGGCCCGGGTCCCCGGCCCGAGCCCGGCCGGGGAGGACCACGCCACCGGCTCCCGGGCGGGTCCCCGTGGCAGGGGGCCGGTACCCGGCGAACCCCGGGTGACCGCCTACCGCCGTGGTTCCTGGCCGGTGCGCTGCGGCAGGGCCCTGGCCGCGGCGCTGCGCCGCAGACGTCGGACCAGGGTGCGGTGACTGGCCACGGCGACCCGCGGGACCATGGACCGCAACGCCGCTGAACACAAGGAGGCACCATGAGCATGGCCGTCATCGGCCTGGTGGTCGGCATGGCCCTGGGATTCGCCGGGTACTTCGGCGGCTTCGGGGCCTTCCTGCTGGTGGCGGCGCTCGGCGCCGTCGGCTTCATCGCTGGTCGCTTCCTCGACGGCGACCTCGAGCCGGGCGACTTCTTCCGTCCCCGCAACCGGCGGCGGTGACGGTGCCGCCCTCCGCCACCGGCGGCCAGGTCCTGGAACGCGTGCCCGCCGCGGATCGCGGAGCCCTCAGGATCGCCGACCGGGTGGTGGCCAAGGTCGCCGGCCAGGCCGCCAGGGAGGCGTTGGACACCACCGCGCAACAGGGCCGGCCGCACACCGGCCGGGCACCGCACGCCTCGGTCGCCGTCCGCGCGGGCAGCGCCCGGATCCGCCTCGCCGTGGAACTCGCCTACCCCTGCGACGTCGCCGCGGTCTGCGCCGCGCTGCGCGGCGAAGTGGTCGAGCGGGTCCGGGTGCTCACCGGCATGGCGGTGCCCGAGGTGACGGTCCAGGTGGAGCGACTGCATCCGAGGGCGGGGCTCGACGAGTCGCAGGGGAGGGCGCAGTGACGCAGACCCAGGTCGTGCCGGCCGCAGAGGCTGAGCGCCCCGAGCCGGCCCCGGTGCGCGGCCCGCACCGGTTCTGGTCCTCGCGGCGGATTCCGTCGGCCGTGGTCGCCGCGGTGGTGCTGGTGGCGTCCGGCGCACTGCTCTACGACACCGTCGCGGTCCACGGCGCCCACCGCAGGGCCGGGCGGTGGCGGCGCGAACTCGCCGACCAACTGGCGTCCCGTCACCTCGACGACCCGTGGGTGCTGCTCGGCGCGGCGGTCGCGGCCGTGCTCGGCCTGTGGCTGTTGTGGCTGGCGCTCAGCCCGGGACTGCGGGCGGTCCTGCCGATGAACACCCCCGCCCCCGCCATGCGGGCCGGCCTCGACCGCAAGGCGGTCGCGCTGGTGCTGCGGGACGACGTGCTGCGGGTGTCCGGGGTGCGTGGGGTCCGAGTGAAGACCGGCCGACGGCGGATCAAGGTCCGCGTCGATGTCCACTTCCGTGATCCCGCGGAGGTGCGCCGGGAACTGGAGGCACTGCTCCCGGGTGAGGTGACCGGGCTCGGCCTGACCCGGCCGCCTCGACTGACCGTGGTCCTGCGGGAGGTGAACGGCGGATGAGCTGGTCCGCACGCACCCTGGTCAACCGGGTGTTGTTGGCCCTGGCCGGTCTGGTGCTGCTCGCCGGAGGGCTGCTGGTGCTGGTGAGCGGCCTGGACCTGGAGCGGCACTGGAACTTCACCCTGCCGTCGTGGTGGCCGCTGGACCGGCCGGACCAGCCGGTGCTGAGCGAGGCCGACCGCACCCGCTACCGGGACGAGGGCTGGTGGTGGCCCGTGGTCTTCACCGCCCTGGGGCTGCTGGTGCTGCTGAGCCTGTGGTGGCTGCTGGCGCAGCTCCACGGCCGTCGGCTCGGCCGGGTCCTGCTCGGTCACTTCGGGGACCCCGACCGGGAGGACGCCGGCTCCGCCTGGCTGCGGGGCCGGGCGCTGGAGGACGCCCTGGAGGTGGAGACCCGCCGGATGGACGGGGTGGACGGGGCGACGGTGACGCTGCACACCCGCCGGGGCGTCCCCGGGGCCAGGATGATCCTCACCCTGGCCCCGCACGCCAGGCCCGCGTCGATCGTGGAACGCCTGCACCACGAGCAGATCGCCGACGCCCGGGCCTCCGTCGGGCTGCCCGTGCTGCCCACGGACGTCAGGCTGCGCGGCGACCGCCACCCGGCCACCCGGGTGGAGTGACGGCCGGTCACCAGCCGCGAGCCGCACCGCCGTCCACCGGGACCATGATCCCGGTCAGGTAGGACGCCGCCGGCGACAGGAGGAAGGCCGCGGTCCGGCCGAACTCCTCCGGGGTTCCGTAGCGGCCCAGCGGGATCAGCGCGCTGAACCTGGCCCTGGCCGCCTCGGCGTCGCCGCTGAGCTCGTCGAGTTCCCGTACCCGGTCGGTGTCGATCCGGGCCGGGAGCAGGCCCACCACGCGGATGCCACGCGGGCCGAGCTCGTCGGCGAGGGTCTTGGCGACCCCGGCGAGGCCCGGGCGCAGCCCGTTGGAGATGGCGAGGCCGGGGATCGGCTGGTGGACCGATGCGGAGAGCACGAAGCCGATCACTCCTCCCGCCTCCAGGGCCGCGGCTGCGGTGCGCGCCATCCGCACCGCGCCGAGGAAGACCTCCTCGAACGCCTCCCGCCACTGGTCGTCCTCGACCGCCGTGGCCGGCCCGGCGGGGGGACCCCCGACGCTGATCAGGATGCCGTCGAAGGAGCCGAAACGGTCCTTCGTGGCGGTGACCAGGCGCTCGGCCGCGCCGCGGTCCGCGTTGTCGGCGGTGATGCCGAACACCCGTTCAGGGACGTCGAGCGCGGCGACCGCTTCGGCCACCGAGGAGTCCTTGCGCCCGGTGATCACGACCTGGGCACCCTCGTCGAGGAGGGTGCGCGCGGTGGCGAGTCCGAGTCCACGGGTGGCACCGGTGATGAGGTAGGTCCGCCCGTACAGTCCGAGATCCATGGGGCTCAGGCTACTGCGCGGGCGTGACTTCGTGGCCGGAGAGTACGCAGGCGGTGTTGATCAGGTCGATGTGGCTGTAGGCCTGGGGGAAGTTGCCGACCTGTTGTCCCGTGACCGGATCCCACTCCTCGGCGAGCAGGCCCACGTCGTTGCGCAGG
Organism: Wenjunlia vitaminophila DSM 41686; assembly: GCF_000380165.1. Taxonomy (GTDB): domain Bacteria; phylum Actinomycetota; class Actinomycetes; order Streptomycetales; family Streptomycetaceae; genus Wenjunlia; species Wenjunlia vitaminophila. The sequence goes on along the minus strand of NZ_KB904682.1, from coordinate 40,106 downwards.
TCGAGCACCCGTTCGAACAGGTCTCGGCCCGCGGTGTGTTCGCCGATGGTGTGCAGGGCGTTGGCGAGCCAGAACGAGCAGGCGATGAAGGCCCCCTCGGTCCCCGGTACCCCGTCCACCGCGATGTCCACCGGATCGGCGTACCTCCGGACCAACCCGCCGTGCTCCAGCTCGCGGGCGATCGTGGTCACCGTCCCGACCACCCGCGGATCGTCCGGGGGGAGGAACCCCACCCGGGGGATGACCAGGGTGGCCGCGTCCAGCTCGCGGGAGCCGTAGGAACGGGTGAAGGTGCCCCGTTCGGTGTCGTAGCCGCGCGTGCACACCTCGCGGTGGATCTCGTCCCGCAGCGCCCGCCACCGCTTCACCGGCCCCGGGTAGTCCCCCGCCTCGACGGTACGCACCGCGCGGTCCATCGCCACCCAGGCCATCACCTTGGAGTGCACGAAGTGCCGGCGCTCGCACCGGACCTCCCACAGCCCCTCGTCCGGCTGGCGCCAGTTGGACTCCAGGTGGTCGAGCAGGGCGCGCTGGAGGCGCCAGACGTCCACCTCGGCGCCGAGCCCGGCCTGCCGGGCCAGGAACAGCGTGTCCACGACCTGTCCGTAGACGTCGAGCTGGAGCTGCTCGGCAGCGGCGTTGCCGATCCGGACCGGGAACGACCCGGCGTAGCCCGGCAGCCAGTCCAGGGTCATCTCGGGCAGGCGGCGCTCGCCGGCGAGCCCGTACATGATCCGCAGGTCCGCCGGGTCGCCGGCGACCGCCCGCAGCAGCCACTCGCGCCAGGCACCCGCCTCCTCCAGGTAGCCGTTGCGGACCAGGGCGGCCAGGGTCAGCGTGGCGTCCCGGAGCCAGCAGTACCGGTAGTCCCAGTTGCGTTGGCCGCCGATGACCTCGGGCAACGAGGTGGTGGCCGCCGCCACCACACCGCCGGTGGGCCGGTACGTCAGTGCCTTCAGCGTGATCAGGGACCGCACCACGGCCTCCCGCCACGGGCCCCGGTAGGCGCACCCCGCCGCCCACTCGTCCCACACCCGGATCGTGGACGCCAGCGCCGTCTCCGGGTCCTCCGGAGGAGGGCCCGGTTCGTGGGAGGGGTGCCAGATCAGGGTGAACGGCACCCGTTCACCGGCCCGCACGGTGAACTCAGAACGGGTGCGGAAGCCCGCGCTGTGCGTGTGGGAACGCGGGTCGGTGCCGAGCCGGACGGAGTCGGGGCCGGCGATGGCGGTCCAGGAGTGACCGCTGCGGCGCACCCACGGCATGATCCGCCCGTAGTCGAAGCGCAGCCGCACCTCGCTCTCCATCCGGACCTCGCCCCGCAGGCCCTCGACGATGCGGACCAGGTCGGGCAGCTCGTCCCGGTGCGGCATGAAGTCGATGACCTTCACCGAGCCGGTGCTGGTGTTCCAGAACGTCTCCAGGACCAGGGTGTCCCCCCGGTACGCCCGCCGGGTGCAGCCGTGCTCCCCGCAGGGGGCGATCCGCCAGTGACCGTTCTCCTCGTCGCCGAGGAGGGCGGCGAAGCACGCGCCGGAGTCGAACCGGGGCAGGCACAGCCAGTCGATGGAGCCGTCCCTGCTGACCAGGGCAGCCGTGTGCAGGTCCCCGACCAGCGCGTAGTCCTCGATCCGCCATGCCACCGCTTGCGCCCCCTTCCACGACACCGACCCGGGCACGGCCGCCCCTGCCCGGCGTGATACCGGGCAGGGATTCGTCTGCCCGTGTCACGGCCGGGTACTCCTGATCCGTCCCCGGTTCCTGGGGACGGCGGGGTGACGGACAACGGCCCGGGCCTCACCGGGGCGGAGCGGGCCGCCCGTGGTCAGGGCCGGGCATGGTCAGGGTCGGGTCGCCTGGGCGGGCTCGGGCCGCTGGTCGGCGTCGGGCGCGGGGGCCGGGACGGTACCGCCCGGTCCCGCGGCGCCACCGGCGGGCGGCCTGGTGCCGTTCGCCTGGGCCAGCAGGTCCCGGTGTTCCCTCCGGGCCAGGACCACCCAGCCGACCGGGACCATCGCCGTGAACAGCCACCACTGGATGGCGTAGGCGAGGTGGTTGCCGATGCTGGAGTGGTCCGGTCCCGGGACCAGCTCGGGCTGCTCGCCCTTGGGTTGCGGCGAGGTCCCGGACAGCTCGACGTAGCCGCCGACCAGCGGATACGGAAGGCCCCCCGCGAGCAGCTCGCTGTTGATCAACATGATCTGGCGGTCGGGCAGGCCCTGCTTGTTCTTGATGCCGCTGTTCCCCGTGGTCTCGTCCGGCCGCAGCCGGCCGGTGACCGTGACCTCGCCCCGGGGGGCCGGCGGAACGTCCGGGTAGGTGGTGATGTCGTTCCCGGGCGACACCCAGCCGCGGTTGACCAGCAGGGCGTTCCCGTCGTCCATCACCAGGGGCGTGATCACGAAGTAGCCGATGGTGGCCTCGTCCGCAGCGGTCCGCTGGCGCGCCACCACCTCGTGCCTGGTGTCGTAGCGGCCGGTGGCGGTCACCGAGCGCCAGACGCGGTCGCCGGAGACCTCGCGGCCGGGAGCGGTCAGCTCGCCCACCGGGACGGGCCGGGACTTCAGGGTCGCCGCGATCTGGTCGTTGTTCGCCACCCGGTCCTCATGGCGGTGGAACTGCCAGAACCCCAGCTTCACCATGACCGGGATCAGCACCAGGCCCAGCAGGGTGAGCAGCAGCCACCGGCGGGAGAGGAGAAAGCGGTACGACACCCCTCGACGGTACCGCTCCGGGGGACGCCCGACGCGGGCCGGGTACCGCCGCCGAACGGGTCCACTCCGGACACCCCATGCGGGAAGCCGACGGAGCCCCGCGTCGGCCGCCCGCCGTGGCGGGGCGTGTCAGGTACCGCCTGCCGTGGCGGGCGTCAGGTGGGACCGGCCCCCGGCGCCGGGGCCCTGGGCGCGGGGAGCACCGCCTCGAGGAGCGAGACGAAGGTGCGCTCGTCCACCACGGGCGTGCCCACCTCCCGTGCCCGCCGGGCCTTGCCGGTGCCCGAGTCCGGCTCGTTGGTGACCAGCACGCTGGTGAGCCGGCTGATGCTGCGGGACACGTGCAGCCCGGCGGCGGTGGCGCGGTCCTCGAGCTCCTCGCGTTCGATGCCGGTGTCCCCGGAGAACGCCACCCGCATCCCCTGGACCAGCGATCCGCCGGGCCGGAGCCGGCCGGGGTTGGGGTGCGGGCACGGCGGCAGCCGACGCGTCGGCCGCCAGCCCTGCCACGGCGCCGACCCGGCTGCCGACGCCGGCGGGGCGTCCCGTGGCTGGGGCAGCGGGACGTCCAGCGGCCTGCAGGCGAGCAGGGGCAGGCGCAGACCGGCCGCGGCGGCCAGGTGCAGGCTGGGCCGGAACGCCTCGGCGAGCACACGGGCGTCGTCCAGGGCGTGGTGGGCCTGCCGCTGGACGATCCCGTAGTGGGCGGCGAGCGACTCCAGCTTGTGGTTGGGAAGCGGAAGCCCCAGGTCCTTGGCGAGGTGGATGGTGCACAGCCGGGTCCTGACCGGGGGCTGCCGCTCGCTGCGGGCGTACTCCCGGGCCAGCATCGACCAGTCGAACACCGCGTTGTGGGCGACCAGCACCCGACCGGTCAACCGTTCGGTGAGCTCGTCCACGACCTCCCCGAACAGGGGTGCGTCGGCGAGCAGTTCCTCGGTGAGCCCGTGAATCCACACCGGGCCCGGATCGCGCTCCGGGTTGACCGGGGAGTACCAGTGGTCCTGGACGTTCCCCCGGGTGTCCAGCCGGTAGACCGCGGCCGACACGATCCGGTCATGGCGGGCCAGACCAGTGGTCTCCACGTCAACGACCGCGTAACCGTCGGGGTAGGCGGCCGGCCAGGGGCGCCGCGATGCGGCTGCGCTCATGTCCAGCATGGCGTTGAGGATACGGGCCACTTCGGACACCGGTCCGCGGAAGGACCGGTGCTGTCCAGCGCCCGACCAACCGGCGTGCCACCACACAGTGGTGAGGTGGTGTGGGGTGAGGGAGCCTCAGTTGGGCTCGCCCCCACAGGTGCCGAGCGGTGGTCCGCGACCGGACGGGAGTGCCACTGGGGCTCCTGGGGCGCCAGGGACCAACGGGCGCCAGATTTTTCTTACTCACTAGTAACCACATCTGGCCCGGGGCGGGATGCCACGCCTACCCTGCCTGATATGACCGGGTTTCCCAACGTCGTGCTGCTGTCCATACCGGCCTTCGTGCTGCTCACCGCGGTCGAGATCGTCTCCTACCGTTTCCATCCGGACGAGGACGAGCGCGGGTACGCCGTCAAGGACACCGCCACCAGCCTGACCATGGGGCTGGGCAGCATCGGGTTCGACCTGTTGTGGAAGGTGCCGATCGTCGCCGCCTACGCCGGCCTCTACGCACTCACTCCGTTCCGCGTCCCGGTGCTCTGGTGGACCCTGCCGCTGCTCCTGCTGGTCCAGGACTTCTTCTACTACTGGTCCCACCGCGGCCACCACGTGGTCCGCCTGCTGTGGGCCTGCCACGTGGTGCACCACTCCAGCCAGCGGTTCAACCTCTCCACCGCGCTGCGCCAGCCCTGGACCAGCCTCACCACCTGGATCTTCTACGTCCCGGTGGTGCTGGCCGGAGTACACCCCGCAACGCTCGCCTTCTGCTCCTCGGTCAACCTGCTGTACCAGTTCTGGATCCACACCGAACGGATCGACAGGCTCCCCCGACCGGTGGAGTCGGTGTTCAACACTCCGTCCCACCACCGGGTGCACCACGCGTCCCAGGGCGGCTACCTGGACCGGAACTTCGGCGGGATACTGATCGTCTGGGACCGCCTCTTCCGTTCGTTCACTCCCGAGGGCGAACGCTGCGTCTACGGGCTCACCAAGAACATCGCCACCCACAACCCGCTCCGGGTGGCCACCCACGAGTACGCCGCCATCGCCCGCGACGTCCGTGGCACGCGGTCCTGGCGGGAGCGTTGTGGGTATGTCTTCAGGGGACCGGGGTGGCAGCCGGACCAGGCCCCACCGATCAGGCTGCTGCCGCTGATGCCCGCACGACAGGACCCCGCAGCGTGAGATCACCGAAGCCGCACGACCAGCGCCCCACCGGCCCGGGCTCCCCACCCGACAACCGTCCACCGGGCCGCCGGCCCCCTGAAGGACGACCGCTCGGCGAGCGGCCGTCCGACGAACGGTCACCGGACGACCGCTCGTCCCGGCGGGCGGCCACCGACCACCCGCCGGCCGGACCCCCACCCCTGTCCTCCCGCCCCGCCGCCCGTCGCCCCCCGGTGCTCCTGTCGCCGCTCCACCGGTGGTCGGGTCGGCCACGGACGCCCCGGCGGGCCGGTGCGCCCAGGGGAACCGGTGCGCTCGGGCGGATCGGGGGGACCGTCGGGCTGCGCCTCGCCGTCCGGCGCGGCGGGTCGGCCACCGGCCCCCTCAGCGCCGCCCTGCTCGCGGCCTTCGGCGCGGTCAGCGCGCTGCACCTGGCCTCGTTGACCGCCGAGACGGACCTCCTGACCAAGCTCACCAAGCCCGCCCTGATGCCGATGCTGGCCGCCTACGCCGTCGCCCGCGGCGCCTCCCGGCTCCTGGTGGCGGCGTTGCTGCTGAGCTGCGCCGGTGACGTGTTGCTCCAGGTGGGTGCGGACGTGGCGTTCCTGTGCGGGATGGCCTGCTTCGGTGCGGCACACCTGTGCTTCGTCGGGCACTTCGTGCGCGGCGGGGCGCTGTCCTCGCCGGCGCGGGTCCGGGCCGCCGCGACGGCCTACGGCGCCGTCTGGCTGACCGGGATCGCCCTGCTGTGGCCCGACCTCGGAGCCCTGCGGCTGCCGGTCGCCGGCTACGGACTGCTGCTCGCGGCCACCGCGGCCACCGCCGTCGGCCTCGATGTGCGCGCAGCCGTGGGAGGCGCGCTGTTCCTGTTCTCCGACACCCTGATCGCGTTCGACATCGCGGAGTGGCCCCGCCCCCCGATGGCCGGTCTCTGGGTCATGGCGACCTACATCACGGCGGAGTTCCTGCTGGTCATCGGCGCGCTCCGGCGGCCCTGGCCGGCCGGACGGGAGGCCGGACGGGAAAGGGCCGGGCGGGGAGTGGAACCTCCCCGCCCGGCCCGTGGGTCGTCCGCCGCGCCTGGCTGACGGGCGTGACCCGGGGGACTACCGGCGCACCGCGTCCAGCGCGTCAACCAGGCCGTGCCCGTAGAACCCGTTGTACTCCTTGGTGCCCTCGCAGACGGCGTCGGCCTTGCCGTCACCGTTGTAGTCGTACAGCTCCGGGCAGGCCACCGGGTCCGCCTGGGCCTTCATCATCATCTGGAGGACCTTCGGCGAGGCCCAGGGGTGGGTGCTCTTCAGCAGGGCGGCGACACCCGCGGCGTGCGGGCTGGCCATCGAGGTCCCCTGGAGGTAGCCGTACTCGTTGTTCGGCAGGGTGGACAGGATGCGCCCGTCCTCGTAGGGCGCGTCCGGGGCCACCCGGCGGTCGCCGCCGGGCGCGGCGACGTCGATCACGCCGAGGCCGTAGTTGGAGAAGTAGGACTTACCGGTCTTCGCCCCGGTGGCGGAGACGGTGACCACGCCGGGGAGCTGGCCCGGGACGTCGAGGCAGACGCTCGGGTCGATGGTGCGCGACACCGCCTCGCTGTCGTCCGGGCTGGACTCGTCCACCAGCTCGTCGGCGGCGAGGTCGAAGTAGTCGTTGCCCGCGGCGGCCACGTTCAGGACGCCCTTGTGCTGCGCGTAGGCGGCGGCCCGGCCCACCGCCTCGGCGATGGCCTTCTGGTCGGGGTCGCTCGGGCAGTTGAACAGCCACGGGTCCACGTAGTAGCTGTTGTTGGTGACGTCGGCCCCGTGCTCGGCAGCCCAGACGAACCCGCAGACCACGCTCTCGGAGTAGAACAGGCTGTTGCCCGGCTCACTGACCTTGATCGCGGAGACCTTCACCCCGGGAGCGACGCCGGCCACGCCGGTGCCGTTGCGGGGAGCCGCGATGGTGCCCGCGACGTGGGTGCCGTGGTAGTTGCCGTCGGAGTCCGGGAAGGGCCGCCAGGCGCCGTCGGAGGTGTCCGGGGCACCGCCGACGCAGGAGACCGACGAGTCCCGGTCGAAGTTGGCCTTCAGGTCCTCGTGGGTGTCGTCGACGCCGGTGTCGATGACGGCGACGTTCACCTTGCTGCTGCCGGTGGAGATGGCGTGTGCCTTGTCCGCCTTGATGGCGGGCAGGTCCCACTGCAACGGCTCCTTGGGCTCCTGGCCCGCGGTCGCCTGCGCCTCGGCCTCGGCCGACTGCTCGGCGCTCACCATGGTCGGCTTCCCGACCTCGGTGGTCGCCGCGGAGCGGATCGGCACGGTGCGGGTGGAACCGACGGAGGAGATGCCGCGGACGGACCGCATCTCCTGGGCGAACTGCGGGTTGGTGGAGTGCGCGACGACCACGCCTATCTGCGGGTACGACATGACCACGGTGCCGCCGGCCTTCTTGACCGCCTTCTCCGCGAGGTGGATCGCCCCGGAGCCGGTTCTGGTGTTCACCACGTAGCTCATGGTGGGGCCTTCCGCGGCGGCGGTGGCCCGCTCGCCGTCACCGCCGCTGTCCGCGGACGCCGCGCTGACGCCCAGGGGCGTGCACGCCAGGACCGCCGCCGCAACGATGCTCAACGGAACGGTCGCGGCGCGACGCCGACGGGCTGGAACAGCACTCATGGGTTCTCCATTCGCCGAGAAAAGCCTCAACAACGCGTACCGCGCGATCGGGTCGACGGCGGCACAGCGATCGAGTGAAGCTATCGCTGACCAGGCCACCCACTCAATGGTTTCTTGGTCATCTGCGGCAAAATCACGCACCGGCACCACGCGGTGTGACACCGGTGACGAAACCGGACCAGCCGGTTGTCGCCGGGCGACGGTCGCCGAAGGCCGCGCCCCTGCCGAGGAACGTGGGCAGGGGCTCTCCAAGCGGCCGGCGGCGAGCGCACAAGAAGAGGTGCGGCGTGCCCGCGTCTGCCTGACGCTGAGCCAACTCCCGCACCCACCGTGTCAATGCGGCCGAAACCCGCGGGTTCCGTCGAACGGGTGAGTGTCCGGTCGGCGGCGGCGGAGCCGTTCGTCCTGTGGAACGAACCGTTTGGCGCGTGGTGGTGGCGCTTGGGCGGACCGTGGCCCCGTTCCCCCTTCTCCGGGGCTCGCGCACACCCCTAGCATGCGCGGAACCATCTGGTGACGTGACGCGCGTCACGTTGTCACGCGTGCCCGTGTGCCCGTAGCCCGCCCGAGTGCGGGCCCGCCCCCCAGGAGATCGAGTGGATACCGCTCACCGTCCGGTGCCGCCGGACGATCCGTACTCGCAGGTACAAGCCGGCCCCGAGTTCGGTGAACTGCGCCGTTCCTACCGCAGGTTCGCCTTCCCGCTGACCGTCGCGTTCATCTCCTGGTACCTGCTGTACGTGCTGCTGTCCAACTACGCCGGTGACTTCATGGCGAGCACGGTGGTCGGCAACATCAACACGGCGTTCGTGTTCGGGCTCCTCCAGTTCCTGACGACGTTCCTCATCGCCTGGTGGTACGCGCGCCACGCCAACGCCAGGCTGGACCCGCGCGCCGACCTCATCAGGGCGTCGCTGGAGGCGTCGCTGGCGAACCTCGACACCGACACCGGCGGCGGGACGTTCGACGCCGGCACCACCACCAGCACCACCAAGGCGGCCCCGGAGAGTGACGCGCGATGACCGGCCACGCGACCATGACGTACCTCGCCGAGAGCGAGGCCAGCGACCACAGGACACTCATCCTGAGCCTGTTCTCGCTCTTCGTGGTGTCCACCCTGGCGATCACCGTCTGGGCGGGGCGGAAGAGCAAGAGCGCCACCGACTTCTACGCCGGCGGGCGTTCCTTCACCGGCTTCCAGAACGGACTGGCGATCTCCGGCGACTACATGTCGGCGGCCTCCTTCCTGGGCATCGCCGGCGCCATCGCCCTGTACGGGTACGACGGGTTCCTGTACTCCATCGGCTTCCTGGTCGCCTGGTTGGTGGCGTTGCTGCTGGTGGCCGAGCCGTTGCGGAACTCCGGCCGGTTCACCATGGCCGACGTGCTGGCGTTCCGGCTGCGGCAGCGCCCGGTGCGCACCGCCGCCGGTACCTCCACGATCGTGGTGTCGATCTTCTACCTGCTGGCGCAGATGGTCGGCGCGGGCACGCTGGTGGCGCTCCTGCTGGGGATCGACGGGGAGGCCGCCCGCCGCCTGGTCATCGCCCTGGTCGGACTCACCATGGTGGTCTACGTGACCATCGGTGGGATGAAGGGCACCACCTGGGTCCAGATGATCAAAGCGGTGCTGCTGATCAGCGGCACCCTGCTGGTCACCATCCTGGTGCTCAACGAGTTCGACTGGAACGTCTCCACCCTGCTGGGCGCGGCGGCCGACTCCAGCGGCCACGGTGACGCCTTCCTGGAACCCGGGTTGCGCTACGGCAAGGACGGCACCAGCAAACTGGACTTCATCTCGCTCGGTCTGGCCCTGGTCCTGGGCACCGCGGGACTGCCGCACATCCTGGTCCGGTTCTACACCGTGCCCACCGCGCGCGCCGCCCGCACCTCGGTCAACTGGGCCATCGGCATCATCGGGGCCTTCTACCTGATGACCATCGCGCTGGGCTTCGGCGCGGCGGCCATGGTCGGTCCGGATCGGATCACCGAGTCCAACCCCGCGGGCAACACGGCGGCGCCGCTGCTCGCCGAGGCGGTCGGTGGCGGTCCCGACTCCACCGGCGGGGCGATCCTGCTGGCGGTGATCTCCGCGGTGGCCTTCGCCACCATCCTGGCCGTGGTGGCCGGGCTCACCCTCGCCTCCTCGGTGTCGTTCGCCCACGACCTGTGGACCAACGTGATCCGCAAGGGCAAGGCGGGGGAGAAGGAGGAGCTGGCCGTGGCCAAGCTGGCGGCGGTCGGCATCGGCGCCGTCGCCATCGTGCTCGGCATCTTCGCGGACCGGCTGAACACCGCCGCTCTGGTCGCCCTGGCCTTCGCGGTCGCCGCGTCCGCCAACCTGCCGACGATGCTGTACAGCCTGTTCTGGAAGCGGTTCACCACCCAGGGGGCGCTGTGGAGCATCTACGGAGGACTGACCTCCTCGGTGCTCCTGGTCGTCTTCTCCCCGGTGGTCTCAGGAGAGGAGAAGTCCCTGTTCACCGGCGTGGACTTCGCCTGGTTCCCGCTGGAGAACCCGGGCCTGGTCTCCATTCCCCTCGGCTTCCTGCTCGGTTGGATCGCCACCCTGCTGTCCAAGGAGGAGCCCGACGTGAAGAAGTACGCGGAGCTGGAGGTGCGCTCGCTGACCGGAGCCGGCGCGCACTGAGTCACCGGACGTCGCGGCCGGTCGCACCGGCGGCCGGGACGTCCGGCTCGGGGTCGCCCCGGTCCCTACGGCGGTAGGGACCGGGGCGACCCCGCATCGTGGCCACGACGGCATCCCCCAAAAGGCGTTGGCCATGGGTGAGACAGGCTGTTGTGGTATACGCGTTCTGGCGTACTCTGCGGCCAGACACGGGCGCCGGTCACGTCAACCCCTTGCGCACTGGCTGGCGCCCGCGTCCCCTCACGACCCCGAAGAGCCAGGTGTACCTGGTCGATATGTCCGATCCGATGGTGAATGTTCCGTAAGTGTCGCGGGATCGAGACGTGGCACCGGGAAACGACGGGGCAAATGTCGGACGACCGTCCTAATCTTGAGGGCGAAGCGGGCGCGGGCAGCGCCCGCCGCGAATGGAGGTGGACGTCGTTCTCATCGACAGCTTCGGACGCATCGCCACCGACCTGCGGGTCTCCCTGACCGACCGGTGCAACCTCCGCTGCACCTACTGCATGCCCGAAGAAGGGCTCCAGTGGCTGGCCAAGTCCGAGCTCCTCACCGACGAGGAGATCGTCCGGCTGGTCCGGATCGCGGTCACGGAGCTGGGGGTGCGCGAGGTGCGCTTCACCGGAGGTGAACCACTCCTCCGCCCCGGCCTCGTCGGCATCGTCGCCGCCTGCGCCGAGCTGCGGCCCCGCCCCAGGCTGTCCCTGACCACCAACGGCATCGGCCTGGCCCGCAACTCCGCCGCGCTGCGCCAGGCCGGGCTCGACCGGGTCAACGTCTCACTGGACACCCTGCGGCCCGACGTCTTCCAGCGGCTGACCCGCCGCAGGCGGCACGGCGACGTGATCGAGGGCCTGCTGGCGGCCAGGGCCTCAGGACTGGCCCCGGTGAAGGTCAACGCGGTGCTGATGCGCGGGATCAACGACGACGAGGCCGCCGACCTGCTGTCCTGGGCCCTGGCGCACGACTACGAGCTGCGTTTCATCGAGCAGATGCCGCTCGACGCCCAGCACGGCTGGCAGCGCTCGGACATGGTCACCGCCGCGGAGATCCTCCAGCGGCTCACCCAGCGGTTCGACCTCACCCCGGAGCTGGACGACCGGAGGGGCTCCGCCCCGGCGGAACGCTGGCTGGTGGACGGCGGCCCGGCCAGGGTCGGCGTGATCGCCAGCGTGACCCGCCCGTTCTGCCGCGCCTGCGACCGCACCCGACTCACCGCCGACGGCCAGGTCCGCACCTGCCTGTTCGCCCGGGAGGAGTCCGACCTGCGGACGAGTCTGCGGGCCGGAGCCAGCGACGCGGAGATCGCCGAGCTGTGGCGGATCGCCATGTGGGGGAAGAAGGCCGGCAGCGGCCTGGACGATCCCGCCTTCCTCCAGCCCGACCGCCCGATGTCCGCGATCGGCGGCTGAACCGCGGCGTTCGCCGGTGCCGCCGGGCCGGGGGACTACTGCTGTGCCGTCCACTGGGCGAACGGGACCACGTCCTTCAGCATCCCCCGCACCCCGAGGAACGACGACAGGTGCTCACGGTGGCCGGAACAGGCCAGCCAGGTCTTGCGCCGGTCCGGGGTGTGGATCTTGGGATTGTTCCAGGCGAGGACCCACTCGGCCGGTTGACGGCATCCCTTGGCGGAGCAGATCGGCTCCGCTGCCGCACGCTGCGTCACGATCCTCACCTCGGCCAGACATGGGCGACGCCGGGCAGCCACGGGGGGAGCCGCCCGGCGTCGGTCCGTCGCTCCGACGGGGGATACGGAGCGCGTACGAAGTATGGCACGGGCCAGCCCCCGGGGTGCAGCAGAATTCGTTGATTCTCTTGAGCTTTTCTTGAGCATTCAGCGGAATTCGGACGGTGCCCGTCCGGATTGTCGCTGCTCGGACGGTGGAGCGCCGCCGTGACCTGCGTGGCTGCCGACCGGCTGCTCCTCGGCCGACGTGGCCGAATGTACCGGCCCGGCGTCCGCCCCGTCTCCACCCGCCGGCTCGGGGTCAGCGGGGCGTGCTGCGGCACCGGCGTCACCCACTGCGCCCGTGTCGCCTACCACACCTGTGTCGCTCCCGGCACCCGGGTGCCCCTCGCAACCCGTGGACACCACGGTACCCGTGTGGACCACGCGCTCCACGCGCTCCGTGTGTCCCGCGGCTGACTCGGCCGACTGGTCTGACTGCGCCGACTGGTCTGGCTGTTCTGACTGGTCTGGCTGTTCTGACTGGTCCGCCGAAGCGCCGGGGGCGGGGGCGGGGGCCGGCAACTGGCGGCGCAGCAGCGGGGGGAGCACGGTGGTGGGCAACCCCGGGGCGTTCTCCCGACCGGCATTGGCGATCACCACCGCGACGTACGGCAACAGCGCACCCCCGACCAGCGCGGCCCACGCCAACGGACGGGAGACGTTCCACAGCAGCACCGCGAGGAGCACGCACAGGGACCGGACGACCATGGAGATCACATAGCGGCGCTGCCTGCCCCCGACGTCCTCGGTGAGCCCGGTCCTGGCGCCGGTGATCCGGAATACCCCGGGACCTCCGCTCTGCTTCCGCATCCCTCACCGTCCGGTTGCGTCGAAGAACCGGGAGCCGGTCCCGGACTGCTCCACGGTACGCCGGGACCCCGCTCCCATCGAGACCGGGGCGCCCCGCGTGGCGGCCCTCCCACCGGTTCGAGCCGCTCACACCCCCTTGCTCACCGAGCTCATGTTGAAGTCCGGCACCCGCATCGCCGGCATCGCCGCCCGGGTGAAGTAGTCACCCCACTCCCGGGGCAGGGTCCGCTCGGTCCGGCCCACCTCCACCGCCCGGCCCAGCACGTCCACCGGCGACTCGTTGAACCGGAAGTTGTTGACGGCCCCGGTGACCTCGCCGCCCTCCACCAGGTACACCCCGTCCCGGGTGAGCCCGGTGAGCAGCAGCGTCGCCGGGTCCACCTCGCGGATGTACCACAGACAGGTCAGCAGCAGCCCGCGTTCGGTCGCCGCCACCATCTCGTCCAGCGACCTGGTCCCCTCCGGGCTGCGCAGCACCAGGTTGTCCACGCCCGGCCGCACCGGCAGACCGGTCAGGCCCGACGAGTGGCGACTGGTGAGCAGCGCGTTCAACGCCCCGTCCCGAATCCAGTCGGTCCGCTCCAGCGGCAGGCCGTTGTCGAACACCGAGGAGTCGTCACCCGAGGCGTGCGCGATCACGAAGGGCGCCGCCTCGAGGCCCGGCTCCCACGGGTCGCTGCTCAGGGTGAGGGGCAGCGGGGACAGCCGCTCACCGACCCGGGTGCCGCCCCCCGGCTTGCTGAAGACCGTCCGACCCTCCTTGGCGTCCCGCGCGCCCGACGACCAGTACTGGTAGACCAGCAGGTCGGAGACGGCGGTGGGGGGCAGCAGCGTCTCGTACCGACCGGCCGGGAGCTCCACGGCGCGCCGTGCCCACTCCAGCCGCCGGACCAGTTCGTCCTCGAGCGCAACCAGGTCCACGTCGGTGAAGTCGCGGGTGCTGGCGCCGGCCCAGGCCGAGCGCGCCCGGTCCGGGGACTTGGCGTTCAGCTCCACCGACCCGGTCGGCTGGTCGTGGCGCAGCCGCAGCCCCGCGGAGTTCCCCAGGTAGGTGGAGGTCACGGTGTGCTGGGCGAAGCCGTACAGCTCCCGCGGTCCCGCGGCGTCCCCTGCCCTGGCCCTGGCGAACGCCTCGCCCAGGGCGGGGGCGAACGCGGCGAAGACCTCCCCCGACGTCTCGTCCGGCGCGTCCGTGAACGCGGGGCTCCGCGGCACCCCGGAGACCAGCGGCTGGGCGTCCTCGGCCGGCCCGGCGTCCCGGGCGGCGGCCTCCGCGGCGCGCACCAGCGGCTCCAGCTCGTCCGCGGTGACGGCGGAGCGGGAGACCACCCCCGACGCGGTGCCCTGGGCTCCGTCCACCGTCGCCACCACGGTCAGGGTGCGCCCGCGGGTCACGCCGTTGGTGGTCAAGGCGTTGCCTGCCCAGCGCAGGTTGGCGGTGGAGTGCTCGTCGGCGATCACAACGCAGCCGTCGGCGCGGGACAGCTCGAGGGCACGCTCGACGACCTCGTGCGGGGCAACCGGGGAACTCATCTGTCTCCTCTTCCTTCGCTTCTCCGCCGGAGTGACCGCGGCGGGTGGGCTGGTGGCCTGGTGGTCCACGCGCGGCACGTCCGGTACTCGTGGTGCGGCGTGCCGCCGGCAGCGGCGTGCCGGCTCAGGAACGGCCGGACTCCTGCGCCGTGTTGAGGACGTTGACGTCGCTGAAGAGGGCGGAAGGACAGCCGTGGCTCACCGCCGCGATCTGCCCGGGCTGCGCCTTCCCGCAGTTGAACGCCCCACCCAGGACATACGTCTGCGGACCGCCGACCGCCTTGAGCGAACCCCAGAACTGCGGGGTCACCCCCTGGTAGGCGACGTCCCTGAGCTGCCCGGCCAGCCGGCCGTCACGGATCAGGTAGGCCCGCTGCTGGGTGAACTGGAAGTTGTACCGCTGCATGTCGATCGACCAGGACCGGTCCCCGACCAGGTAGAGCCCGCGCTCCACCCCCGAGATCAGCTCCTCGGTGGACGGGCCGTCCGCCGCCGGCCGCAGGGAGACGTTCGCCATCCGCTGCACCGGGACGTGGCCGGGCGAGTCCGCGAAGGCGCAGCCGTTGGACCGTTCGAAGCCCGACCGCCGGGCCATCCCGCGGTCGAGCTGGTAACCCACCAGCACCCCGTCCCGGACCAGGTCCCAGGACTGCCCGGCCACGCCCTCGTCGTCGTAGCCGACGGTGGCCAGACCGTGGTCCACGGTGCGGTCCCCGGTGACGTTCATGAGCTCCGAGCCGTACCGCAGCGTTCCGAGCTGGTCGAAGGTGGCGAAGGAGGTGCCCGCGTACGCCGCCTCGTAACCCAACGCCCGGTCCAGCTCGGTGGCGTGGCCGATGGACTCGTGGATCGTCAGCCACAGGTTCGACGGGTCTATCACCACGTCGTACCTGCCCGGCTCCACGCTGGGCGCGTGGAGCTTCTCGGCGAGCCACCCCGGAATCCGCGCCAGCTCGTCGTCCCAGTCCCAGCCGGTCCCGGTCAGGTACTCCCAGCCGCGCCCGGCCGGTGGCGCACACGTGCGCATCGACTCGAACGCCCCCGACGCGGCGTCCACCGCGACCGCGGTGAGCACGGGGTGCACCCGTACCCGCTGCTGCGTGGTGCTGGTGCCGGCGGTGTCCGCGTAGAACTTGTTCTCCTGCACCGCGAGCAGCGAGGCGTCCACGTGGGACACGTCCCGCGCGGCGAGGAGCCGCTCGCTCCACGCGGTCAGCAGGTCCGTCTTCTCCCGGTCCGGGACGTCGAACGGGTTGACCTCGTACGAGGAGATCCAGGTGGCGTCCGGGTACACCGGTTCGTCGGCCAGCTCCACCCGGTCACCGGAACCCGCGGCCACCGCCACCTGCGCCGACAACCGGGCCATGGCCACCGCCTGTTCGGCGACCCGGGCCGCCGCGTCCGCCGTCAGGTCCACCCCCGAGGCGAACCCCCAGGCTCCCCGGTGCACCACGCGCACCGCGAACCCGGTGTCCGTGGTGTCCGAGGAGCCGGCGAGGTGGGCGTCCCGGAGCCGCCAGGCGGCGCTGCGCACCCGCTCGAAGCGGAAGTCCGCGTGCTCCGCGCCCAGCTCCCGAGCCCGCTGCAACGCGGCGTCGGCGAGCGTGCGCAGGGGATGGGCCAGGAACGCCGGATCGATCTGATGGGGCACAGCGCCTCCGTTCGGTGTCGGGTCGTTCGCAGTGAATCATGACGTGCCGATCGGTCCCGGCCCAGTGGATAACCTCCCGACCGGGCCCGCCGCCGCCCGCCGGGCTTGGTGGAATCCGACAGAGCCGGTCCTGGGGCGCTGTGGGGGCCGGAGTCCTCCTGGTCCCGAGCGGACCGATAGCTTTCGTAGGGTACGTTCCGTGTCCGACGCACGGATTCCCATCAGGACAGGGGTGGACCGTTGAGCCGCTCGGTACTCGTCACCGGAGGCAACAGAGGGATCGGCCTGGCCATCGCCCGTGCCTTCGCGGACGGAGGCGACAAGGTCGCGATCACATACCGCTCGGGTGAGCCGCCGGAGGAACTGACCGCGCTCGGCGTCCTCGGCGTCAAGTGCGACATCACCGACCCCGAGCAGGTGGAGTCGGCCTACAAGGAGGTCGAGGCGAGCCACGGTCCGGTGCAGGTGCTGGTCGCCAACGCGGGCATCACCCGTGACCAGTTGCTCCTGCGGATGTCCGAGGAGGACTTCGAAGCCGTCCTGCAGACCAACCTCACCGGCACCTTCCGCACGGTCAAGCGGGCCTGCCGGGGGATGCTCAGGGCCCGCTCGGGCCGGATCGTCCTGATCTCCTCGGTGGTCGGCCTCAGCGGCGCGGCGGGTCAGGCCAACTACGCCGCCTCCAAGGCCGGTCTGGTCGGGTTCGCCCGCTCCCTGGCCCGTGAGCTCGGCTCGCGGAACATCACCGTCAACGTCATCACCCCCGGCTTCGTCGACACCGCCATGACCCAGGTGGTCGGCGAGGAGCGCAAGGCGGAGATCCTCCGCCAGGTGCCGCTCGGTCGGTACGCGCAGCCCGAGGAGGTGGCCGACGCGGTGCGCTTCCTCGCCTCTGACCAGGCCACGTACATCACCGGAGCCGTCGTTCCCGTCGACGGTGGATTGGGCATGGGGCACTGACATCATGAGTGGACTTCTCAACGGCAAGCGGATTCTGGTCACCGGCGTCCTGTTGGAGTCGTCGATCGCCTTCCACAGCGCCAAACTCGCCCAGGAGCAGGGCGCCGAGGTGGTGCTGACCGGATTCGGACGGCTCAGCCTGGTCGAGCGGATCGCGGCCCGGCTGCCCAAGCCGGCACCGGTGCTGGAACTCGACGTCTCCAACCAGGAGCAGCTCGACAGCCTCGCCGAACGGGTGCGTCAGCACGTGGACGGCCTGGACGGGGTGGTGCACTCCATCGGCTTCGCGCCGCAGGACGCCCTGGGCGGCAACTTCCTCAACACCCCGTGGGACTCGGTGGCCACCGCGCTCCAGGTCTCCGCCTACTCCCTGAAGTCGCTGACCATGGCCGCGCTGCCGCTGATGGAGCAGGGCGGGTCGGTCGTCGGCATGGACTTCGACGCGTCGGTGGCCTGGCCGCAGTACGACTGGATGGGCGTCGCCAAGGCGGCGTTGGCCTCCACCGCCCGTTACCTCGCCCGCGACCTCGGCCCCCGGAACATCCGGGTCAACCTGGTCTCCGCCGGGCCGATCAAGTCGATGGCCGCGAAGTCCATCCCGGGCTTCGACGGGCTGACCAAGGTCTGGGACGAGCGGGCCCCGCTGTCCTGGGACCTCGCCGACCCGGAGCCCCCGGCCCGGGGGGTCGTCGCCCTGCTGTCCGACTGGTTCCCCAAGACCACGGGAGAGATCCTGCACGTGGACGGGGGGGTGCACGCCGTCGGGGCGTGACCGGGACTGTCTGACCGCGAGCCACGCCGGCCCTGCCGGCGTGGCTCGCGCGTTCCCCGGCCGGGGCGTCAGGGGGCGCAGCGGGGGGCGTAGGAGGCGGCCAGCGCGGCGGCCTCCAGCGCGTCCCCGGCCTCGATGGCGATGATCAGTCGCGAGTGGTCCTTGTACTCCGCGGACTCCAGGTCGGTGCCGACGTTCCGGCGCAGGTTGTCCCGGAGCACCTCGCCGAGGTCGGCGTAGAGGGCGGCCAGGACGTCGTTGTGCGACGCGGCCACGACGGCCTGGTGCAGGGTCGCGTCGGCCTGTACGAACGTCTCGGTGTCGCCCGACCTCCAGGCGTCCTCACGCCGGGCGAGTGCGCCGTGCAGGAGTCGCAGGTCGGCGTCGGTGCGGCGGACCGCGGCCAGCCGGGCCCCGGCCGCCTCGAGGGCGCTGCGCAGCTCGCCGACGTGCTGGTGGTCGGCCCCGGCGAACCGGCGTTGCATCACCCCGGCGAGTTCGCTGGTGGCCACCACGTAGGTGCCCGAGCCCTGGCGGATGTCGAGCAGTCCGTTGTGCGCCAGCGCCCTGATCGCCTCCCGGACGGTGTTGCGGGCCACCCCGAGCTGCGCCACCAGCTCCGGCTCGGTGGGGATGCGGGTGCCCACGGGCCACTCGCCCGAGGTGATCTGGTTCCTGAGTTGGGCGATCACCTGGGCGGCGAGCGCCGAGCGGTGGGGCGCGGTCAGCGGCATGTCACTCCCGAGCAGAACGAATACATCCCATGATTCTATGATGGGGGCATGCAAGAGGACAGTGCCGCGGGAACGCGGACCAGGGAGTCCGGACCGGGACGCCCGGACGGGGCGGTGGACCGGCCGGCGGTCGGAGCCGGCGCCGAGGGACCGACCGTTCGTCGGGCTCCCGGGGTGCGATGGCTGGTGATGGTCGGGCTCGTGGTGGCGGCGGTCAACCTGCGGCCCGCCGTGACCAGCCTCGGCGCGCTGATGGAGGAGGTCAGGGACGGGCTCGGGATGAGCGGCACCGTCGCCGGGATGCTGACCTCGGTGCCCGCCCTGTGCTTCGCGGTCTTCGGTGGGCTCGCCCCCCGGCTCGCCCGCCGGTCCGGCCCGGCCGCCGTGGTGGGGGCCGGTCTTGTCGCGATCACCGCCGGCCTCGCCGTGCGCGCGGTGTCCGGTGGCACGGCGCTGTTCCTCCTGTTCAGTGCCGTGGCGCTGGCCGGCATAGCGGTCTCCAACGTGCTGCTTCCGGTGATCGTCAAACGCTGGTTCCCCGACCGGATCGGGCCGATGACCGGCCTGTACTCGATGGCGCTCGCCCTGGGTACCTCCACCGCGGCGGCGGTCACCGTGCCGATGGCCGACGCGCTGGGCGGGAGCTGGCGGCTGGGTCTCGGCTCGTGGGCGGTGCTCGCGGCGGTGGCGGTGCTGCCCTGGGCGGTGATCGTGCTCCGGGCCCGCACCGAGGACCGGGCGCGGCCGGAGGACGGGCCGCGACCCGCCGTCCCCGCCTTCCCGATCAGCCGCAGCCGCACCGCCTGGGCGCTGGCCGTCTTCTTCGGCCTCCAGGCCACCGGCGCCTACATCACCATGGGCTGGCTGCCGCAGATCTTCCGGGACGCCGGGGTCTCCGCGGGGCAGGCCGGGGTGCTGCTGGCGGTCACCATGGGGATGGGCGTGCCGCTGGCGTTCGTGCTGCCGGCGATGGCCGCCCGCTACCGCAACCAGGGCGGGTTCGTGGTCGGGCTCGGTCTCTTCGGGATCGTCGGCTACCTGGGGCTGGCCCTGGCGCCGGCCCAGGCGCCCTGGGTGTGGGCCGTGCTGCTCGGCGTCTCCAACTGCTCGTTCCCGCTCGCGCTGACCATGGTGGGGCTGCGGGCCCGCAGCGCGGTGGGGGTGGGCAAGCTCTCCGCGTTCGCCCAGTCGGTGGGGTACCTGATCTCCATCCCCGGGCCCATCGCGGTCGGGGCCCTGTACGACCACAGCGGCGACTGGGACCTCCCGATCGCGTTGATCGCCGCGCTGTTGCTGCCCCAGGTAGCCGCCGGGGTGCTCGCCGGTCGGGCCGGGCACGTCGAGGACCAGCTTCGGCGGCGTCCGGTCAGCGGCTGAGCGGGGTGGGGTTAACCCCACCCCCGACCTGGGGGTGGGTTCAGGGATAACTGGGTGGTCCGCCTGATGGGAACGGACGCCCGCTCCCCCTAACGTCATGGGTACGCCGGGGGCACCCGGCGCCCCGCCCGGAGCGCCACGGGGCGAGGACGGACGAGACCCTGGAGCGGCCATGCACCCTCGGCAGTACCCGGCACCCTCGAGCGCCAAGCCGCTGACGAGGGTGGGGTGGTGGGCGGCGCTCGCCCTGCCGGTGGCCGCGTTCGTGACGCTGCTCGCGCTCGCCGCGTGTCCCGCGCGGGCGACGGAGCGGCCCGACCGGGGGCAGCACCCGGTCATGGAGCAGGTCCAACGGGTGCTGCCGGACGTGGTCCTCGACTTCCTGGTCCACTGAGGCCACCCCAAGCCCCCTCCGGCGGCCTCCCGCCCGCACCGGCGGGGCCGGGGTCGTGGTGCCCCCCGGGGCGCGCCGCCCCGCGGGTTTTCTGCGAAGCTGAGGAGCATGAGCGTCGACACGCCCCGCAGGATCGTCGTACTCCGCCACGCCAAGGCCGACTGGCCGTCGGTGCCCGACCACGAGCGACCCCTCGCCGACCGCGGCCGCAGGGACGCCCCGGCGGCCGGCCACTGGCTCGCCGGGTCCGGCATCGACCTCGACCTCGCCCTGTGTTCCACGTCGGTGCGGACCAGGCAGACCTGGAAGCTCGTGGCCCACGAGCTGCCCCGCCGCCCCAGGACCGTGTACGAGGAGCGGCTGTACGAGGCGAGCCTCGGCGACCTGCTCGCCCTGCTCACCGAGGTCCCCGACGACGTCGGTGACCTGGTGGTGATCGGCCACAACCCGGGCATGCACGCCCTGGTGGACGCGCTGGCCGGCGCCGCGGAACCGGAGAGCGCGGCCCGGCTGGTCAGCTACGGCTTCCCGACCTGTGCCGCCGCGGTGCTCACCTTCTCCGGGCCGTGGAAGTCCGTCGAGCACGGAGTGGCCAGGCTGACCGCCTACTGGTCACCGCACGACTGAGGAGCCGGGCCCCGACCCGTTCGGGGCCCGACCGGCGGCTGTCAGGCCCCGTCCACCAGGTCCGCGGCCTCGACCTCTTCGCGGGTGATCCCCAGCAGGTACAGCACGGTGTCCAGGAACGGGAAGTTGACCGCGGTGTGCGCGGCCTCGCGCACCACCGGCTTGGCGTTGAACGCGACCCCGAGTCCCGCAGTGTTGAGCATGTCGAGGTCGTTGGCCCCGTCCCCGACGGCCACGGTCTGCGCCAGCGGCACACCTGCCTCCGCGGCGAACCTGGCGAGTATCCGCGCCTTGCCCGCCCGGTCCACCAGCTCGCCGACGACCCGCCCGGTGAGCCGCCCGTCCACCACCTCCAGGGTGTTGGCCGCGGCGAAGTCGAGCCCGAGGCGTACCCTGAGGTCGTCGGTGACCTGGGTGAACCCACCGGAGACGACGCCCACCTGGTAGCCGAGCCGTTTGAGGGTGCGGATCAGGGTGCGCGCGCCCGGCGTCAGCCGCACCTCCTGGCGCACCTTGTCCACCACCCGCGCGTCCAGGCCCTTCAGCAGCGCCACCCGGGCGTGCAGCGACTGTTCGAAGTCCAGTTCCCCGCGCATCGCGGCGGCGGTGACCGCGGCCACCTTCTCCGCGCAGCCGGCGTGCGCCGCGAACAGCTCGATCACCTCGTCCTGGATGAGCGTGGAGTCCACGTCCATCACCACCAGGCGCTGGGCCCGGCGGTGCAGGCCGGCGCTGACCACGGCGATGTCCACGCCCCTTTGGTGCGCCTCCGCCGCCAGGGCGGTGCGCAGCGGCTCGGTGGCCACCCCGGACACGGCGAACTCGACGGCCGTCACCGGGTACTTGGCCAGCCGGAAGACGCGGTCGATGTTGCCTCCGCAGTCGGCGATGCGCGCGGCGATGGCGGAGGTGGACCTGGCGGTCAGTGGGTGGCCGAGCACGGTGACGTGGGAGCGGCCCTCGGCCCTGGGCCGGTTGTCGCCCACGCCGGAGAGGATCTCCGCGTCGAGCTTCATGGACTCGGCCCAGCGGTGCACGGTGGCCCGCACCTCGCCCTCGGTGGCCTGGCCCTGCGCCGGATGGGTGACCAGGGCGCACAGCACCAGCCGCCCCCGGGTGACGACCTGCTCGATGTCGACCACGTCCAGGCCGAACCCGGCCAGCACGTCGAACAGGCCGGCCGTGATGCCTGGACGGTCCTTGCCGAAGATCTTGACGAGAAGGGTGGGAACATCCGTTCGGGCGCTGGAATCTCTCATGATGAGCCCCACGGTAGCGGCCACGAGTGAACTGGCCACCCGGCGTTCCGCCAGCCGGACAGCCCCGGAGGGGCCGTTCCGCGCACGGTTCGTGGCACTCGTTCCACGGTTCGTCGACAACTGTGTTGCGGGATCACACCCAGCTTTCTGTTCGACCCCGCGGCCTGCAATAGTTCCACCCGATATTCAGCATCCCTAGACTCCCCGCACGGGGGGACAACTCGGGGGACAACGTTGTGGGGCATGGAGTGCCGGAACTCGTACTGGAATTGAACGGACAAACGTGGACGTTTGAGCCGTCCCGGTCATATTTGCTTGGTCGTGATCCGCAGGCCGACGTGGTCTTCAACGACGCCCGGGTCTCATGGCGGCACGCCAGCATCGGGTGGAACGGACGGGCCTGGGTCTTCCAGGACCAGGGCAGCACCAACGGCACCTACGCACAGGGACGACGAGTCCAACAGGTCGAGGTCGGCCCGGGTTCGGTCGTCCACCTGGGCAACGCCACCGACGGCCCCCGCCTGACCTTTGCCGCGGCACGGCCCGACGTCTACAGCGCGCCCACCGCCATGGCCCCGGGGATCGCCGCCCAGGGCCAGGCCGGGATGGCCCCGCCGCGCACCCCGCAGCCCGCGGGGCAGCCGCCCCATCAACAGCCACCCCAGCCACACGTACCACAGCAGGCGCAAGGGCCCTACCAGCCGCAGCGACAGCCACCGCACCCCGGCCAACCCCAACCAGCCGGTGCTCCGGGGGCCTGGCAGGGCGGGGCCGCGTTCGCCCCCGGCCAGCCGGGGGCCCCGGCGGGCCCCGGCCCCCAACACCCCCCGGCCGCCCAGCCGCCCTACGGCCAGCCCCAGCCGGGCCTGCAGTACCCCGGCCCCGGGGGCAGCCGTGGGCCAACGATGATCCGCAACCTCACCACGCGGGTCACCCGGATCGGCCGCGCCCTCGACAACGACCACGTCGTCTCCGACCTGCAGGTCTCCCGGTACCACGCCGAGTTCCGGGCCACCGCCGACGGCCGCTACGAGATCGTTGACCTCGGCAGCCACAACGGCACCTACGTCAACGGTCAGCCCATCCAACGCCACCTGCTGCGTCCGGACGACATCGTGGGCGTGGGCCACTCCACGTTCCGTCTGGTCGGTGACCAGCTCGAGGAGTTCGTCGACACCGGGGCCGTCTCCTTCTCGGCCCGCCGGCTCACGGTGAAGGTCGGCGGCGGGCAGAAGATCCTGAACAACGTCAGCTTCGGCGTCCCGGAGAAGTCGTTGATCGGCGTCATCGGCCCCTCCGGCTCGGGGAAGTCCACCCTGCTGCGCGCGCTCACCGGCTACCGGCCGGCCGACGAGGGCGAGGTCCTGTACGACAACCGCAACCTCTACAAGCAGTTCGCGGAACTGCGCCAGCGCATCGGTCTGGTTCCCCAGGACGACATCCTGCACCCCCAGCTCACCGTGCGCACCGCCCTGCGGTACGCGGCCAAGCTGCGGTTCCCCGGCGACACCGAGACCGCCGAGCGCAACCGCCGGGTCGAGGAGGTGCTGGGCGAGCTCAAACTGGACATCCACGCCGGCAAGCGCATCACCTCCCTGTCCGGCGGCCAGCGCAAGCGCGTCTCGGTCGCCCTCGAACTGCTCACCAAGCCCTCGTTGATCTTCCTCGACGAGCCGACCTCCGGCCTGGACCCGGGCATGGACCGCGACGTCATGCAGTTGCTGCGGGCGCTGGCCGACGACGGCCGCACGGTGCTGGTGGTCACCCACTCGGTGGCCGAACTCGCCCTGTGTGACCGACTGCTGGTGATGGCCCCCGGGGGTTCGGTCGCGTACTTCGGGCCGCCCAACGAGGCACTGGAGTTCTTCGGGTACGAGACCTGGGCCGACGTCTTCCAGGCGTTCGAGACCTACCGCGACCACGACTGGGGAGGCCGCTGGCACGGCTCGGCCCACTACCAGCGGTACGCCGCCGACATCGACGCCGCGCCCCCGCAGGCGATGCCGGTGCAGCCGCCGTCGATGGTCCGGCCGCACAAACCGCAGAGCTGGGGCTCGCAGCTCTGGACGCTGGTCCGCCGCTACGGGTCGGTGATCGCCTCCGACCGCGGTTTCATCGCGCTGATGCTGGTCCTGCCGATCATCCTGGGCGTGGTCAGCGTGGTCATCCCCGCCGAGTTCGGCCTGTCCCAACCACCCCTGACCAAACAGGGCAAGGTCCAGTTCAACCAGGCCGCGGGCACCATCCTGCTGGTCCTGGTGATCGGCATGTGCTTCTCCGGAGCGGCCAACTCCGTCCGGGAACTGATCAAGGAACGGGTGATCTACGAACGGGAACGGGCAACCGGACTGTCCCGTTCGGCCTACCTGATGTCGAAGGTCATCGTGCTCGGATTGATCACGGCCTTCCAGGGTGTGATCATCTGTGCGATCGGCTTCGCCCCCCGCGAGATGCCGGCCGAGGGCCTGATCGTGGAGAACACCCCGGCCATCGAGATGACCGTGAGCATGGTGGCCCTCGGCTTCACCTCGATGATGTTCGGACTGATCATCTCCGCGCTGGTGAAGACCGCGGAGAAGACCATGCCGCTGCTGGTGCTCTTCGCCATCGTCCAGGTGGTCTTCACCGGGGTCCTCTTCCAGGTCTACGACAAGCCGGGCCTCGAGCAGGTCGCCTGGCTGATGCCCTCCAGGTGGGCGGTGGCCGCCGAGGGAACCACGGCCCGCCTCGCCACCCTGATGGCGCCGTGGGACAAACAGAACCCGGGGAACACCGACCCGCTGTGGGAGGCGACCCGCGGACAGTGGCTGTTCGACGTCGGCGTGCTGTTCGGGATGGGCGTGCTGTGCGGCGTGATCGTGATCCGGCTGCTGCGCCGGCACGAGCCGGAGGTCATGCGCCGCTGACCGGCGCGCTCCCCGCGGGGAGCACGGAACGAGGGTGGTGACCCGCAGGGGTCACCACCCTCGTTCCGTCTGACCGGGCCGGCCGGGGTCAGATCAGTACCAGTGGTGGTTCTGCCAGAACGCCCAGGCGTCACACGGGCTGCCGTAGCGGTCGTTCATGTAGTCCAAACCCCACTTGATCTGGGTCTTCGGGTTGGTCTTCCAGTCGCTGCCCGCCGAGGCCATCTTGGTCGCCGGCAGCGCCTGCACCAGACCGTAGGAACCGCTGGTCGGGTTCACAGCGGTGTGGTCCCAGCTGCTCTCGTGCTGCACGATGTTGCTGAAGCACGAGTACTGGGTGTCGTTCGGGATCATCTGCCGGGCGATCTGGCGCGAACTGCTCGCCGGGGCGGAGTCGGTCGGTGCCGCGTTGGCGGGCGAGGCCATCGCCACGGCGCCTCCCGAAGCGACCAGCACGGCGGCACCGGCCACGACGGCCCTCCGCGGGGAGAGTCGCTTGATCGTCTTGATCGGCATACGCATGAACACCTTCCGGGTGGGGAAGTCGCCTGGACGATGCCCGCTCCGGGCGCTCGTGCGCCGGGCCGCTACGGGTGGGGGTACGTCGGTGCCACGGATCCGCCGTGACCATGTGCGACGCCAACCAATATGACGATCGACCCCAAACCGGACAAGCATCCCCGCTACGACCCCCGGTCGTAGCTCCCACCGTGGCCGTTGCTGCCCCGCCGACGGCGGCGAACACCGAGCCGCCTACGAGGCGCGGTCGTAGAGGACCTAAGTCCTATGGGTCAGCTCACAGCCGCCACCGCTCAGCGTCCCCACCGGAGCACACACCGTGCCCGCCCGCCCCGGCTCGGGGTGACCCCGCTCACACCGCGGACGGGCCCCCGACCACGGCCACCCCGGCCTCCGTTCCGCGCGGGTACCGTGAGGCACATGTCCACCTCCGACCCCGGCGACCGCCGGCCCGGCCCCGCCACGGGCATCGAGGCGATCAGCGCCGCCGTGCTGGCCATGAGCCGACAGCTCGAGGTCAGCGAGGTGCTCCAGACCATCGTCTCCTCGGCCAGGGAACTCCTCGGAGCCGACTACGCCGCCCTCGGGGTGCCCGACGACCACGGGGGCTTCGCCCAGTTCGTGGTGGACGGGATCAGCGAGGACCAGTGGAAGGCCATCGGCCCACTGCCCCGCCAGCACGGCATCCTCGCGGTGATGCTGCGCGAGGCCACCCCCCAGCGGCTCGGTGACGTCCAGCAACACCCCAGGTTCGGGGGCTGGCCCCGCGCCCACCCCAACCTCGGGGACTTCCTCGGCGTGCCCGTCCTGCACGGCGACGAGGTCCTCGGCGCCCTGTTCCTGGCGAACGACAGCGACTCCTGCGTTGACGGCAGGTGCGCCTTCACCGACCGGGACGAGGCGCTGCTGCGCCTGCTGGCCGCGCACGCCGCCATCGCCCTGACCAACGCCCGCCTGTACGAGCGGAGCCGCGAACTGACCATCGCCGAGGAACGCGCCAGGATCGCCAGGGAGCTGCACGACGCCGTCTCCCAGAAGCTGTTCTCGCTGCGACTCACCGCCCAGGCAGCGGCCACCCTGGTGGACCGCGCCCCGGGCCGGGCCAGGGCGGAACTCGCCCAGGTCGCGGAGCTCGCCGCCGAGGCCACCGACGAGCTGCGCGCGGTGGTGGTGGAGCTGCACCCCGCGGGGTTGGACGAGGACGGGCTGGTGGCCACCCTCCGTAGTCAGGCGGAGGTGCTGAACCGGGCGCACTCCGCCCACGTCACCTTCGCCTGCCACCACGCACACCCCCTCCCCTCCGCCCAGGAAGAGGCGCTGCTGCGGGTGGCCCAGGAGGCGCTGCACAACGCGCTGCGCCACGCCGGGGCCGACACCGTCCGGATGGACCTGGCCGGTGGCGACGGCGAGGGCGGCGCACACGGCAGGGGAGCCGTGCTGCGGGTGGCCGACGACGGCAGGGGCTTCGACCCCGACGCCGTTCGGCGGGCCGGGCGACACCTGGGGCTCGTCTCGATGCGGGACCGGGCCAGGGCGGTGGGCGGAACGTTGCACATCACATCGGCGCCCGGACGGGGCACCGTGGTCGAGATGGTGGTGCCCGGTGGCTGACCAGGAGACGGCACAGCGGATCCGGGTGCTGGTGGTGGACGACCACCAGGTGGTCCGCCGGGGGCTGCGCACCTTCCTCGAGGTCCAGGGGGACATCGAGGTGGTCGGCGAGGCCGGCGACGGGGCCCAGGGCGTGGAGCGGGCCACGCAGCTGCGTCCCGACGTGGTCCTGATGGACATGGCCATGCCTGGAATGGACGGGATCGAAGCGCTCCGGGCCCTGCGGGACCGCGGCAGCACCGCCCGGGTCCTCGTCATCACCAGCTTCACCGAGCGGCGGTCGGTGATCCCCGCGCTGCGCGCCGGAGCGATGGGCTACGTCTACAAGGACATCGACCCGGAAGCCCTGGCCAGTGCCATCCGCTCGGTGCACGCCGGCCATGTGCTGCTCCAACCCGAGGTCGCCGAGACCCTGCTGAGCCCCGACGCCCCCAACGGCGGGCAGGGCCGCGGCGGCACGCTCACCGAACGGGAACGCGAGGTCCTGGCGTTGATCGCCAACGGCCGGTCCAACCGCGAGATCGCCCGGGCCCTGCTGCTCTCCGAGAAGACCGTCAAGACCCACGTGTCCAACATCCTGATGAAGCTGGACCTGGCCGACCGCACCCAGGCTGCGCTGTGGGCGGTCCGCCACGACATGGCGGACTGACCCGCCCGCGCCGGTCACCACTCGCCGCCGGGCCCCGCCGCCGCACGGGGCGGGGTCACGCGCGGCCCCGGTCACGCTCCTCCAGGTACGCGTTGTAGGCCGCGGTCTGGGCCCGACGGGCGGTGCGCTCCACCGTCCGCAGCGCCGCCGTGCGCGCCGCCACCTGGGAGGCGGTGATCGCCGTCCCGTGCTCGCCGGAACCCGAGCCGCCCATCGCGATGCCCACGAGCGAGGCCACCCGCTGCGCCGTCTCCAGCACCCGCACGGCCCGGCCCGGGTAACCCGGCGCCAACAGGGGGCGCGGCCCCGCGGACCTGAGCGCGTCAAGGGCCGTCCGTGCCGGGCCGGCTGACCCGGCGACGTCCAGCGCGGTCAGCGTCCTGGTCGCCTCCCGCAGCGCCTGGGACAGCTCCCGCTCGGCCTCGGCGAGCGAGGGGACGTCGGCGGGCGGGCCCCCGAGCACCGGCAGGCAGCGCCACACCACCGCCACGTGCTGGTCACCCTGCGGCCCGGCCGCGGTCACCTCCGGCACGAGACCGAGACCCCCGCCGCCCTCCGCGCCCCGCACGTGGTCACCCGGCCCGGCGTCGGACAGCACGGCGATCACGGCCTCGCCCGCCTCGAGCGCCAGGACGTTGAAATCCGGCGGACCGCTCAGCCCCAGCGGGTGCCCGGGCACCGGAAGGGCCAGCCGGAACCCGCGCACCCCCAGGGCCCGCAGCCGGCCCAGGCCCCAGGCGAGCGCCACGCGCTCGGCTGACGGCTGCCCACCGGCGGTGGGCAGGCCTTCGACGTGGTGCACGGTGTCCGTGCCGCGGACCTTCCCCGCGGCGTCATCCGGTGCGACAAGTCCGGCGATCGTGGCGTTTCCCCACGCGACGAACCGCCCTGAGCGACGTTCCTCAAGCATGCCCCCAGCCTATGGACCGGCCCGGACAGCCGGTGGCGTAGGTTTTGCCTAGGCGTCCGCGCGGCGCCGGCCGGGGACAAGACCTCAGATGACCACACTGCATGGGAGACAACGGGCACATGAGTGACGTGCTGGAGCTGGTGGACGTATCCGTGGTCCGCGATGGCCGCCCGCTGGTGGACCAGGTCTCCTGGAAGGTCTCGGAGGGTGAGCGCTGGGTGATCGTCGGCCCCAACGGCGCGGGGAAGACCACCCTGCTCAACCTCGCGTCGAGCTACCTGTTCCCCACCACGGGCACCGTCAGCATCCTGGGTGACCGGCTCGGAGCCGTCGACGTGTTCGAGCTCCGCCCGCGGATCGGCATGGCCGGCGTCGCCATGGCCGAGAAGATGCCCCGCCGGCAGACCGTCCTGGACACCGTGCTCACCGCCGCGTACGGCATGACCGCCCACTGGCGGGAGAGCTACGACGAGACCGACGAGACCCGGGCCCGGATGATCCTCGACCGGCTCGGCATGGCCGAGTTCGCCGACCGGACCTTCGGCACCCTGTCCGAAGGCGAGCGCAAGCGCACCCTGATCGCCCGCGCCATCATGATCGACCCCGAGCTGCTGCTCCTCGACGAGCCCGCGGCCGGCCTTGACCTCGGTGGACGTGAGGACCTGGTGCGGCGCCTCGGTCGGCTGGCGCGCGACCCCATCGCCCCGTCCATGATCATGGTCACCCACCACGTCGAGGAGATCGCGCCGGGATTCACCCATGTCCTGATGCTGCGTCAGGGAAAGGTGATCGCGGCCGGCCCCATCGAACTCGAACTCACCTCCCGCAACCTCTCGCTGTGCTTCGGTCTGCCCCTGGTGGTGGAACGCCGCGAGGACCGCTGGACCGCCTACGGGCTGCCCCTGAACTCCTGACCGGAACCCGGCTCGGGGGAGTCCACAGCCGGGGCGGGTCACGGGCCGCCGGCCGCAGTACCACCCGATCACGCGACAAACCGGCAGGCCATGAGGGAAACACCGGTGTGCACCCCAATTGCCCCTCGTACGAAGGGCGGTGACACGCCTACGATGAGTAGGTGGACGCTTGGATCTGGTGGTTGATCGCCGCGGTTGGCCTGGGTATTCCCCTGGTAGTGACCGCGATGCCGGAATTCGCCATGTTCGCGGGTGGTGCCCTGTCCGCAGCGATCGTCTCCGCCGTCGGCGGCGGCATCGTGGTGCAGGTCGTCACCTTCGCCGTGGTGTCCACCGCCCTGCTGGTGGTGGTGAACCCCATCGCGAGGCGTAACCAGAGACCGCCCATGGAGGCCAGGACCGGCATCGACGCGCTCCGCGGCCGCCAGGCGGTGGTTCTGGAGCGGGTGGACAACAGCGGCAACGGCCGGATCAAACTGGCCGGTGAAGTGTGGTCCGCCCGCGCGCTCGACGACGGACAGATCTTCGAGGCAGGGCAGCAGGTCGACGTCGTGGAGATCGACGGCGCCACCGCCGTCGTCGTCTAGCTGGCCTCATCGTGCTTAAGGGAGACTGAGCGGCGTGACGCCCATCATCATCGTCCTGATCATCCTGGTCGTGCTGGTGTTCATCGCACTGATCAAGACCGTCCAGGTCATTCCGCAGGCGAGCGCCGCCATCGTCGAGCGCTTCGGCCGGTACACCCGCACCCTCAACGCGGGCCTGAACATCGTCGTTCCGTTCATCGACACGATCCGGAACCGGATCGACCTCCGGGAGCAGGTCGTCCCCTTCCCGCCGCAACCGGTCATCACCCAGGACAACCTGGTGGTGAACATCGACACCGTCATCTACTACCAGGTCACCGACGCCCGGGCCGCGACCTACGAGGTGGCCAGCTACATCCAGGCGATCGAGCAGCTCACCGTCACCACCCTGCGCAACATCATCGGCGGCATGGACCTCGAGCGGACCCTGACGTCCCGTGAGGAGATCAACGCGGCCCTGCGCGGCGTGCTGGACGAGGCCACCGGCAAGTGGGGCATCCGGGTCAACCGCGTCGAGCTGAAGGCGATCGAACCCCCCACCTCCATCCAGGACTCGATGGAGAAGCAGATGCGGGCCGACCGGGACAAGCGTGCCGCCATCCTCACCGCCGAGGGGATCAAGCAGTCCCAGATCCTCACCGCCGAGGGCGAACGGCAGTCCGCGGTGCTCCGCGCGGAGGGCGAGGCCAAGGCGGCGGCCCTGCGCGCCGAGGGCGAGGCCAAGGCCATCAGCACCGTCTTCCAGTCCATCCACGACGGCGATCCGGACCAGAAGCTCCTCGCCTACCAGTACCTCCAGATGCTCCCCAAGATCGCCGAAGGCGACGCCAACAAGCTGTGGATCATCCCCAGCGAGCTCGGCGACGCGCTCAAGGGCCTCGGCGGCGTCCTGGGGGGCATGGCCCCCCAGCCCCCGGCCCCCGGCGGGAACGGGTCCAACGGTGGCAGCCGACCCCCCGCCGGCCCCGCCCCCACCGTCGAGCCCAAGCCGCTGCCCACCCGGCGGGAGAACCCGCTCTTCGGCGAGGGCACCTGACCTCCCGCCCCCCCAGCCGCCACGCCGTCCCTCTTCGGGCATGATCGAGGCACCCTGCGACGATCCCAGAACCAGCGAAGAGGGGCAGCATGACCGTCCTGGAAGCGCTCGCGGTCCTCACCGCGGGCATCGGTGCCGGGACGATCAACGTCATCGTCGGCTCCGGCACGCTGATCACCTTCCCGGTGCTGCTCGCCGTCGGCCTCCCGCCGATCACCGCCAACGTCTCCAACACCCTGGGCCTGGTCCCCGGCTCGGTCAGCGGCGCCGTGGGGTACCGTCGCGAACTCGTCGGCCAGCGCTCCAGGGTCCTGCGGTTCGGGACCGCCTCCCTGCTCGGCGGCCTCACCGGCGCCTTCCTGCTGATCCAACTCCCCTCCGCGGCGTTCGACGCCATCGTTCCGGCCCTGATCTGCATCGCCCTGGTCCTGGTGGTCCTACAACCCCGTCTCGCCCGCGCCGTCGCGGCCCGCCGGGAACGCGACGGCACCGAACCCTCCCACTACGGTGGGCCCCTGCTCACCGTGGGCATCGGGCTCTGTGGGATCTACGGCGGCTACTTCGGTGCCGCCCAGGGCGTCCTGCTGCTCGGCATGATGGGGCTCGCCCTCACCGAGGACATCCAGCGGATCAATGCGATCAAGAACGTCCTGGCCTTGATCGTCAACGGGGTCGCCGCCGTGGTCTTCCTCTTCGTGGCCGACTTCGACTGGAGCGCCGTGGGCCTGCTCGCCGTCGGAGCGGCCATCGGCGGACAGATCGGCGCGAAGATCGGCCGGCGGCTGTCCCCCACGGTGCTGCGCGGCGTCATCGTCGTCGTCGGCCTCGTCGCCGTCGCGAAACTGGTGCTCGGCTGAGAGGCTGGGCCCATGCCAGAGAAACTGACCGAAGACCAGCTCACCAGCCACCTCGCCCGGCTCCCGCAGTGGCGGCGCGACGGCGACACCCTGCGCCGCACCGTGCAGGCCCGTGACTTCCCCGCAGCCATCGCCGTCGTCGACGAGGTCGCCCGGGTGGCCGAGGAGATGGACCACCACCCGGACATCGACATCCGCTGGCGGACCCTGCACTTCGCCGTGAGCACCCACTCCGTGGGAGGCCTCACCGAACTCGACATCCAGCTCGCCCAGCGCATCGACGCCGTCACTGACAACGAGTGAGCGACGACCCATCACGCACCCCGACGGAAGCCCACATAACGGAATCCACGCGCCGGCGTGTGTCTCGTTCCCGTCACCGTTTCCGCCGACGCCCATGCCCGTTCAGCCCTGAGGTGGAACCCTCGCTACCATGCGGGGGATCCATATTGTGCCTTCCCGGGGGTCCTGACCTGGCCGGCCGCGCCGCGAGTCACCGGGCCCCCGGCGGAAGGCCCTGTTGGCTCGCGGTGCAAGCGGCGTGGTGAGGACTCACCGAGCAGGCCGCAACACGGGGATGAAACGGGAACGGGGACATGGCCGACCAACCACATGGCACCCACGGGCAGAACGACCAGCCCGACGGGCACTACGCCCCGACGCAGGCGTGGACGGGCCCGAGCGATCCGCCCCCGCCACCGGGGCAGTCCGGACAACAGCCGCCCCCGCCGCCACCAGCGGCAGGCCAGTTCGGCCAGCCACCGGAGCCCCCGCCCGGCGCCGGAGCGCACTACGCCCCGACGCAGGCCTGGACGGGACCGCCCCCTCCGGCGACGCCCGGCGCACCGGCGACACCCCCGCCGCCGGCACCGCCCGCCCAGCCCGGAGGGTACGGATACCCGCAACCCCAGTCCGGTTACGGCGCCCCTCCGCCCCCGCCGGGGTACGGCACGCCCCAGCCCCAGCCGGGGTACGGCTACCCGCAGCCGGCGCCGTACGGCCAGCCAGGCGTACCGGGCCAGCCAGGCGTACCGGGCCAGCCAGGCGTACCGGGCCAGCCAGGCTGGGGCGGCGGCTACCCCCAGCAGCCGGGCTACCCGACGCCTCCCTCACCCACGGGCGGCGGGGGCGGCCGGAAGAACGGGGTGGTCCTCGGCGTCGTCGGCGGTGTCGTGGCGCTCGCCCTGGCGATCGGCGCGGTCGTCGTCCTCACCGGCGACGACGGCAAGGACGACGAGGCGAAGACCGGCGGCACGACCAGCGGCCAGAACGGCGGGCCGTCGACGGACGACCCGGAGAAGAAGGGCAACGAGAACGAGGGGAAGGACGGGCTGGCGCTGAGCACCAGCACGTTCCAACTCGAGCCCGACCGAACCACGCTGTGGAAGGCCAAGACCGCCGCGGACACCTCTCCCTCGTCATCCACCGGCCTGGTGGGCAACTGGCTGTCCGGGAACAACTTCATCCTCGGCGACGAGCAGTCCATCACCGCCTACGACCTGAAGACCGGCGAGAAGGCCTGGGACGTCGAGGCCCCCGAGTCCAACGCCGTGCCCTGCTACATGTCCGACGAGATCACCTCCGACGGCAAGGCCGCGGTGCTGTTCCGCAAGGCGAGCGCGGAGTCCTTCCACCCGTGCACCCTGCTGACCATCATCGACACCAAGACCGGCCGCCCCGTGTGGTTCAAGGACGTCAAGCCCGGTGCGGAGGACGGCGACTACGGCGACGTCGCCATCGACGAGAAGAACAACCGGGTCTTCGCCATCACCGCCGAGATGGTCTTCTCCTACTCGCTCGACGCCGGCAAGAAGAACTGGGACGCCGGTGGCAAGGAGTACTGCAACATCACCGGTGAGGCCACCCCGACGGCGGTCCTCGTCGAGCAGACCTGTTTCGACTCCGACAAGACCGTCATCCACTCGCTGGACCTCAACAACGGCCGCAAGAGCCTGTGGACCTACTCCGCGCCCGGTGACTCACAGACCAAGGTCTCCATACTCTCCGCCGCCCCCGCCGTCGCCCTGGTCAACGAGGGCAGTGCCGCCGCCCGCGGCAACATCGTGGCGTTCGACGCCAAGGGCAAGCCGGGCCGGCAGATACCCATGGCCCAGGCGTTCGGCAACCTGCCCGACCGGACCTCGGTGCTCGGCCGACTCCCCAGGTACTACTTCACCGGCACCACCATGGTGACCGCCGTGGGCAAGGGCAGCAGCGGCAAGAGTGCCACGGTGGCCGCCTTCGACCTGACCACCGGCGCGGAGAAGTGGCACCAGGACATCGGGACCGCCGAGAAGGGCGCCCAGATCCTCGCGGTCAACGACACCTCGGTGGTGGCCGCGAAGGAAGGCGGTTACGACACCTCGGGGAAGCTCGTCAGCATCGCCCTGGACTCCGGCAAGCAGACCGAGGGCGGTTCCTTCCCCTCGGGTTCCTCGGTGATGACGTCGCTGGACTTCAACCAGCTCGTACTCAAGGGTGACCTGATATTCGGCGTGGAGGCGTACGCCTCCAGCTACAACCCCAGGGTCGTCGCCTTCGGCCCCAAGTGACCCACCGCCCGGACGCGGACCGCCGGGCCCGCCCCCGACCGGGGGCGGGCCCGACGTCGTGCACGGCCCCGAACCGCCCCCTGGCGACCGCTACGCGGACACCGCCAGCCACCGTGGCAGCGCGTCCGGCTCAGCCAGGCCCAACGCCAGCACCAGAGCGTCCCCCGGGGTCGGCTCGAACGGGGCGCTGAGCAGGGTCATCCCCGCCTGTTCCGGCGTGCGGTCCGCCTTGCGCTGGTTGTCCGCCGCGCAGGCCGCCACCGTGTTCAGCCAGGAGTCGGCGCCACCCCGGGAGCGCGGTACCAGGTGGTCGACGGTGGTCGCCCGGCGTCCGCAGTACGCGCACCGGTGCCGGTCCCGCACCAGCACGCCGCGCCGCGACCAGGCCGCCCGTTGTCGGAACGGCACCCGGACGTACCGGCAGAGTCGGATCACCCGGGGCACCGGCAGCTCCACCGTCGCGGCACGCAACCGCAGCCCCGGATGCTCCTGCTCCACCACCGCCTTGTCCTGGAGCACCAGCACCACCGCGCGCCGCAGGGACACCGTCGCCAGCGGCTCGAAGCTCGCGTTGAGGACCAACGTCTGCTGCACCCTGCCCACCTCCACGGACCCGCCCCGCCCCCTGGCGAGGTGACTCCACTGTGCCGAGCGCGCCAGGCCCCGAACAACGCAATTTCCCGGCGGACAGGACGTGGGCACAGATCAGGCCAGGTGCGGGGGAAGCAACGGGAGCACGGCCGAACCGCGCGGGAACGACGACGAGGTGGATCGCCACCCACGAACCGGGGCACCCGACCGGGGCGCACCGGAAGGGGACGGCAGTCGGCGCGGACGCCCGGTTGACGACCGAGGCTCCGGCAGCGGACCGAGCCGGTTCTCACGGCTCCGTCCGCCCCGCCACTGCGGTGCCGACTGCCCGACGACCATGAGGTGTGCGTCGAACAGGCCTACTGTGCCGTCACCGGGCCGTACCCGCAACGGGTTTTCTCATTCCGGCGTCGCGTACTCGCCGATCACGTGCGCCCGGGCCAACGTGTGGAAGCGCAGGTTGAAGCCGACCGCAGCGGGCGAGGCGTCCGCGCCCACCCCCAGCGTGTCGGTGTCCACCGCGTACACGGTGAAGATGTACCGGTGCGCCGGGTCCCCCGCGGGCGGCGCGGCGCCACCGAAGTCCCTGGTCCCGTAGTCGTTCCGGGCGTGCACCGCCCCGTCGGGGAGCCCCACGAAGCCCGCGCTGCCCGCGCCCGCCGGGAGCTCGGTCACCGTCGCCGGGACGTCGAAGAGCACCCAGTGCCAGAACCCGCTGCCGGTCGGCGCGTCAGGGTCGAAACAGCTCACGGCGAAACTGCGGGTCTGCTCCGGGAACCCCTCCCAGCGCAGGTGCGGGGACGTGTTCCCCTTCGCGTGGACCTGCGCGTCAGCCAGTACCGCCCCCGGTACCAGGTCGTCACTGACCACGGTGAACGACGGCACCGGGGGCAGGAAGTCGTGGGGGAGCGGGGGCCGGTTCGACTCGGTCACGGTCAGTCCTCCCGGGGAAGTGCGGGACTCGGTGGTCAGCAGTCACCCTAGACCCGCCCGACACCAAGGGGGGCGTGATCGCACCCGGCGACCACGCCCCCTGACCGTGACGACTCCCCGACCGACGCGCCGCACGCGGCGATGATCGCCGGCCCGGCTCAGAACCAGTTGCGGCGCCCACCGACCTCGGAGATCCACTGGTTGAGGTAGGCCGTCCAGTCGGTGTTCTGGAAGCCGTTCAGCGGCATCTTGAACGCACGGTAGGAGTCACTCCCCTCGGAGAACAGACCGGGCTTCTTGTCCATCTCCAGCACCACGTCCATCTCCCGGGAGTCCGCCACGAAGGTCAGCTCCACCTGGTTCAGCCCGCGGAACTGCGACGGCGCGTGGAACTCGATCTCCTGGTAGAACGGCAACCCCTGCCTGGTCCCGTGCACCCGGCCCCGCTCCAGGTCCGCGCTCTTGAAGCGGAACCCCAGGGAGCCGAACGCGTCCAGGACGGCCTGCTGGGCCGGCAGCGGGTGCACGTTGACCGGATCGAGGTCCCCGGAGTCCACCGCACGGGCGATCTCCAGCTCGGTGACCACCCCCACGTTCATTCCGGTGAGGTGCCTGCCCTCGAACATCGTGATCGGGGTCTCCCAGGGGATCTCCAGCCCGAACGGCACCGTGTGGACCTCGTTGGCCCGTACCTCGAAGGCGCCGCCGAGTCGCTGCTTGTGGAACTGCACGTCCTGCTGGTACTCGCCGTCCCCGGACTCGACCTCGACGCGCGCCTGGAGGCCGACCGAGAGACCCTCGACCTGCTGGGCCACCGAACCGCCCTGGATCCGGATCTCTCCCTGCACCACTCCGCCGGGAACGACGTTGGGCTCGGTCAGGACGGTCTCCACCGAGGCGCCACCGGCGCCCAGACTGGCAAGCAGCTTCTTGAAGCCCACGTTCGTTCCTCTCGACTGCGACACTCGGTTACTCAACCCTGGCGCACTGTATACACGCCACACACGTCGAAACAGCCCGCGTGGTTCCGCTCGGCCCCGCCCGCCGTGGCAGCCCGGGCCGACGTCGGCGCGGGGCAGCGTTGCACTAACCTCGCCGGCATGCCCGACGAACTCGACCGTACCCCCCTGGACCGGACCTTCTTCGACCGCCACGTCACCGAGGTGGCCCGGGACCTCCTCGGCAGGGTCCTGGTCCGGACGACCCCACGGGGCCCGATCGAACTGCGGTTGACCGAGGTCGAGGCGTACGACGGAGCGGACGACCCCGGGTCGCACGCGTACCGCGGACGCACGGACCGCAACGCCGCCATGTTCGGCCCCCCGGGGCACGCCTACGTCTACTTCACCTACGGCATGTGGCACTGCCTGAACCTGGTCTGCGGACCGGAGGACAAGGCGTCCGGAGTGCTGCTGCGCGCGGGGGAGATCATCCGAGGGGTCGAACAGGCGCGTGGCCGCCGCCCCACCGCCCGCAGGGACAGTGAGCTGGCCAAGGGGCCGGCCCGGCTGGCCACCGCCCTCGACGTGGACCTCACGCAGTACGGCGCAGACGTCTGCCCGCCCCCGGTTCCCGCCACCGACACCCCGTTCCGGGTGCTGCGCGGTGCTCCTGCGGACCCGGACACCGTCCTGGCCGGACCCCGCACCGGGCTCAGCGGGGACGGAGCCGCAACGCCCTGGCGGTTCTGGATCGCCGGGGACCCGACGGTCAGCCCTTACCGGCCGCACGTGCCGCGCCGGCGCCCGGTCAGGGCGGGCACGGTCGCCCCGTAGCCGTCGGCCGGCGACCCACGTCCCCGGCCGCGCACCCCCTGCCCGGGGGTGTCCGCCCCCGGGACGGTCGGGCTCGGACGCGGAGCGGCGACCGCGTAGGCTCGTAGGGCGGACCCCCGCACCTGGCCCGGAACCACCCGGTCCGGGAGGAACCAAGCGGAACCCCAAGGAGACACGGACCCGTGACGGACATCGTCGACGAGCTGAAGTGGCGCGGGCTGCTGGCCCTGTCCACCGACGAGGACGCACTGCGTAAGGCGCTCGCGGACGGCCCTGTCACGGTCTATTGCGGTTTCGACCCGACTGCTCCCAGCCTGCACATCGGCAACATGGTGCAGATCCTCACCCTCCGCCGCTTCCAGCGGGCGGGACACCGTCCCCTCGGCCTGGTCGGTGGCGCCACCGGGCTCGTCGGGGACCCCAAGCCGACAGCGGAGCGGGCGCTCAACGCCCCCGAGACCGTCGCCAACTGGGTCGAGCGCGTCCGGTCCCAGATCGAACCGTTCCTCACCTTCGAGGGGCCCAACGCGGCCGTCATGGTCAACAACCTGGACTGGACGTCCGGTCTTTCGGCGATCGAGCTGCTGCGGGACGTGGGCAAGCACTTCCGGGTCAACAAGATGATCGCCAAGGAGGCGGTGGCCCGTCGGCTCAACTCCGACCTGGGCATCAGCTACACCGAGTTCAGCTACCAGATCCTCCAGGGCCTGGACTACCTCGAGCTGTACCGCCGTTACGGCTGCACCCTCCAGACCGGTGGCAGCGACCAGTGGGGCAACCTGACCGCGGGGATCGACCTGATCCACCGAGTCACCGGGGCATCGGTCCACGCCCTGGCCACTCCGCTGATCACCAAGGCGGACGGCACCAAGTTCGGCAAGACGGAAAGCGGCACCATCTGGCTCGACGCCGAGCTGACCACGCCGTACGCCTTCTACCAGTTCTGGCTGAACGCCGAGGACCGGGACGTCCCCACGCTGCTGCGCATCTTCAGCTTCCGGAGCCGCGAGGAGATCGAGGAGCTGGAGACGCTCACCAGGGAACGCCCCGCGGCCCGAGCCGCCCAGCGGGCGCTGGCCGAGGAGATGACATCCCTGGTCCACGGTGCCGACCACTGCGAACGGGTGGTCGCGGCCTCGCGGGCACTGTTCGGCCAGGGGGACCTCGCCGACCTGGACCGCTCCACGCTGACGGCCGCCCTCGCCGAACTGCCGTACGCGAAGGTGGGCAACCTGGCTCCGGTGGTGGACCTCCTCGCGGAATCGGGCCTGGTCAGCAGCAAGTCCGCCGCCCGGCGCACCATCAAGGAAGGCGGGGCCTACGTGAACAACACCAAGGTCACCGCGGAGGACGCCGTGCCAGCTCCCGAGGACCTGCTCCACGGTCGCTGGCTGGTGCTGCGCCGGGGCAAGAAGCACCTCGCGGCCGTCGAAGTGGCGACGGACTGACCGGTGGACGACGCCCTTCGCCCCGGGACGGTGCCTCCACCGTCCCGGGGCGAAGGGCCGAACTTGACTCCGCGGACCTGAATGCGTAACGTGGCCTGAGCCGCTTGACAGCGGGACGGCCGGTGCACCCGGAACCTCGCTGGCGGCAACCACTACGCGAATCTCCTCTTACGATCTGACCCGAATCAACTCGGGCGCACCTTTGCGCGCTCGTGTCGATACGGCATGGAAAGTGCGAGGAAGGCCTCCGAGTCAGGAATTCGCAAGCCGCGAAGGAATGCGCTAACGTAGTGGACATGCCGAAGCCGAAAGGCCAAGGCGAAAACGAGAAGGACTCAGGTCGGGAAATCTTCTGATAGAGTCTGGATCACCGAACGGAAAGCGCCCGGAGAGACCGGTGAAAGGGTCTTGAAGGAAGCGTTCGTTCCTTGAGAACTCAACAGCGTACCAAAAATCAACGCCAGATTAGTTGATACCCCCGGATGGGTGGGTTCTGGCCCGCGTNGTGTGGGCTGGGGCTGCCTGTCGGGTGGTTCCTTTGAAACAACATATGCAGGGACGCTGGTGGTGGTCGCCGATTTTTCCCGGTGACGGACCGCCGCTCTGCCGCGTATGTGACCTCCGAGGCCTGGCCTGCCGCCGATG
>NZ_KB904681.1 GCF_000380165.1 Wenjunlia vitaminophila DSM 41686 | reverse complement strand
CCTCGGAGGTCACATACGCGGCAGAGCGGCGGTCCGTCACCGGGAAAAATCGGCGA
Source organism: Wenjunlia vitaminophila DSM 41686 (assembly GCF_000380165.1). GTDB lineage: Bacteria > Actinomycetota > Actinomycetes > Streptomycetales > Streptomycetaceae > Wenjunlia > Wenjunlia vitaminophila. The sequence goes on along the minus strand of NZ_KB904681.1, from coordinate 48,553 downwards.
CCACCACCAGCGTCCCTGCATATGTTGTTTCAAAGGAACCACCCGACAGGCAGCCCCAGCCCACACCACGCGGGCCAGAACCCACCCATCCGGGGGTATCAACTAATCTGGCGTTGATTTTTGGTACGCTGTTGAGTTCTCAAGGAACGAACGCTTCCTTCAAGACCCTTTCACCGGTCTCTCCGGGCGCTTTCCGTTCGGTGATCCAGACTCTATCAGATCTCCTGAGGTCTGAATTTCCCTCCGCTTGGGGCGCACGGAACCCCGTGCACTCCCTCTGCGGTGCCGCAAACATACTGGCACGCTCACGGGGAAGCAAATCCGCCCCGGCCCGGGCTGGAACGCGGGGCCGGGGCGGATCCACTCCCGCGTCGGCTCAGACCTCCACGACCACCGGAAGGATCATGGGGCGGCGCCGGTAGGTGTCGGACACCCACTTGCCGATGGCCCGCCGCATCATCTGCTGGAGCTGGTGCGGTTCGGCGACGGCGTTCGAGGCCGCCGTGGCCAGCGCCTCCTCGATCTTCGGGATCACCGCGCCGAACGCCTCGTCGTCGATCCCGGAGCCGCGGGCCTGCACGTGCGGGCCGCCGACGACCTTTCCGGTGGTGGAGTCGACCACGACGAAGACGGAGACGATGCCCTCCTCCCCGAGGATGCGCCGATCCTTCAGCGAGGCCTCGGTGACGTCACCGACCGAGAGGCCGTCCACGTAGACGTAGCCGGCCTGGACCTTGCCGCTGATCTTGGCGACACCGTCCACCAGGTCCACCACCACTCCGTCCTCGGCGATGACGGCGCGCTCCCTGGGGACGCCGGTGAGGACGGCCAGGTCGGCGTTGGCGCGCAGGTGCCGCCACTCCCCGTGCACGGGCATGACGTTGCGCGGCCTGCAGATGTTGTACAGGTACAGCAGCTCCCCGGACGACGCGTGCCCGGAGACGTGGACCTTGGCGTTCCCCTTGTGCACCACGTTGGCGCCCCACCGGGTCAGCCCGTTGATCACGCGGTACACCGCGGTCTCGTTCCCCGGGATCAGCGAGGAGGCGAGGATCACGGTGTCGCCTTCGACGATCCTGATCTGGTGGTCGCGGTTGGCCATCCGGGACAGGGCGGCCATCGGCTCGCCCTGGGAGCCGGTACAGACCAGGACCACGTCCTCGTCCGGCAGGTCGTCCAGGGACTTGACGTCGACCACCAGACCCCCCGGCACGTGCAGGTACCCGAGGTCGCGGGCGATCCCCATGTTGCGGACCATCGACCGGCCGACCAGGGCGACCTTGCGGCCGTACTCGTGGGCGGTGTCCATGACCTGCTGGATGCGGTGCACGTGGCTGGCGAAGCTCGCCACGATGATCCGGCGCTCGGCCCGGGCGAAGACCTGCCTCAGCACCGGGGTGATGTCACGCTCGGGGGTGACGAACCCGGGCACCTCGGCGTTGGTCGAGTCGGCGAGCAGGAGGTCGATGCCCTCCTCTCCGAGCCTGGCGAACGTCCTCAGGTCGGTGATGCGGCGGTCCAGGGGGAGCTGGTCCATCTTGAAGTCACCGGTGTGCACGACCAGGCCGGCCGGGGTGCGGACGGCCACGGCCAGGGCGTCCGGGATCGAGTGGTTGACGGCGATGAACTCGCACTCGAACGGGCCGATGCGCTCCCGCTGGCCCTCGGTGACCTCCAGTGAGTAGGGGCGGATGCGGTGCTCCGCCAGCTTGGCCTCGATCAGGGCCAGGGTCAGCTTGGAGCCGATCAGGGGAATGTCCGGCTTCTCCCGGAGCAGGAAGGGCACCGCCCCGATGTGGTCCTCGTGCCCGTGGGTGAGCACGATCCCGTCAACCTCATCGAGGCGGTCCCTGATGGAGGTGAAGTCGGGAAGGATCAGATCGACCCCGGGCTGCTCTTCCTCCGGGAAGAGCACACCGCAGTCGACGATCAGCAGGCGACCGCCGTACTCGAAGACGGTCATGTTGCGCCCGATCTCTCCGAGCCCACCCAACGGGGTGATGCGCAGGCCACCCTCGGGCAGGGGCGGCGGTGGGCCGAGTTCAGGATGCGGATGACTCAAAAGACTCTCCTCACCACACGCGCCACATGCCCCGGGGTCCCCGAGTGCACGTGGCGCGCATGACCTTCGTTGCACTTGCTCTGCATGGGTGCTGTGTACGGGTTGTTGCTTTCCTTGCCCTCGCGAGCCATGACGGCGAATGAGGCGGTGCCTCCCCTGGCCGTCGGCGCGCGCACGTCTGTGGGGGTGGGAGCGACGGGGGTCTGCTAGAGCTCTACCCCGCCTGCTGCCAGATCCTTCTTGAGCTGGACGGTCTCGTCGTCGGTCAGGGCGACCAACGGAAGTCGCAGGGGGCCCGCGGGCAGGCCCAGCAGGTCGAGTGCCGCCTTGCAGGTGATGACGCCCTGGGTACGGAACACACCGGTGTAGACCGGGAGCAGACGCTGGTGGATCTCGGCCGCCTTGCTGACGTCCCCGCTGGTGAACGCGTCCACCAACAGGCGCAGCTCGGGGGTGACCACGTGGCCCACCACGGAGACGAAGCCGACCGCGCCGATGGAGAGCAGCGGCAGGTTGAGCATGTCGTCACCGGAGTACCAGGCGAGGCCCGAGCGGGCGATGACCCAACTGGCGGCCCCGAGGTCGCCCTTGGCGTCCTTGTTGGCGACGATCCGGGGGTGTTCGGCGAGCCGCACCAGGGTTTCGGTCTCGATGGGGACACCACTGCGGCCGGGGATGTCGTACAGCATGACCGGCAGGTCGGTGGCGTCGGCGACCGCGGTGAAGTGCCGGTAGAGCCCTTCTTGCGGCGGCCTGTTGTAGTAGGGCGTGACCGCGAGCAACCCGTGGGCGCCCGCGGCTTCGGCCCGGCGGGCGAGTTCGATGGTGTGGGCGGTGTCGTTGGTCCCTACTCCGGCGAGCACGAAAGCACGGTCGCCGACGGCCTCGAGGACCGCCCGGATCAGCTCCGTTTTCTCGACATCGCTGGTGGTGGGGGACTCGCCGGTGGTGCCGCTGAGGACCAGTCCGTCATTGCCGGCGTCCACCAGGTGGGCGGCGAGGCGCTGGGCGCCGTCGACGTCTACAGCGCCGTCCGCGGTGAACGGCGTGACCATCGCGGTCAGCACCCGCCCGAAGGGGGTTTGCGGTGTGGAGGTCGGAGCCATGGTTCCCACGCTACTCGCAGCAGGGCACACGGCGCCTCCCAGGGGCCGCGTGATCTTCGATCGTCGCTGGTCGGAGTGGGGGCACCGAGGCGGAGTCGGGGATTCCGGCACTGCCTGCTCGGGGGTCCAAGCAGTACCGGAATCACTGCCCACCCTAGATGAATCCCCTCAAAACGCGCAATTCGGGCATCGGTCGGGTGGGGCTGTCGATCAGGGGCCCACCCGACCGTTGGCGTTGAACGCCGCGTGGGTCAGCGGCATCAGCCCCGCCCACAGCCCTTCCATCTGCTCGCCGACCATCTCGATCTCCCGCTGGGGGAACGTGGGAACGGTGGCCCTCGGGTCCTTGGTGCGCAACGACAGGAAGCTCATCAGTGACCGTGCGTTGCAGGTCGCGTACATCGACGAGTACAGGCCCACCGGCAGGACCGATCGAGCCACCTCGCGGGCCACCCCGGCCTCCAGCATCTCCTGGTAGGCCGCGTACGAACGCTGGTAGGACTCGCGCATGGCCTCGTCGGCGAGCTTGAACTGCTCGGGGGTGCCGTCCACGAACTCGTACTTGCCGGGACGCCCGCGCTGCACCAGCTTCCGGTCCGGACCCGGCACGTAGAACACCGGCTGGAGCTCCCGGTACCTGCCGGACTCCTCGTTGTACGACCAGCCCACCCGGTGCCGCATGAACTCCCGGAAGACGAAGATCGGGGCGCTCACGAAGAAGGTCATCGAGTTGTGCTCGAACGGGGTGCCGTGCCGGTCCCGCATCAGGAAGTTGATCAGACCCTTGGAGCGCTCCGGGTCCTTGGTCAGCTCGTCCAGGGACTGCTCGCCGGCCGTGGACACCCGCGCGGCCCACAGCACGTCCCGATCGGACGCGCTGTGCTTGACCAGCTCGACGGTGACCTCACTGCGGAAGCGGGGGGTGGGCGGCTCAGTGGGGCTGGACGGTTCCTTGGGGGGCGTGGTCACCTGCGCGTTCCTCTCGCCGGACGATTCAGGGGCCGCCGACCAGACTAATGAGGCGCTCCGACAACGGAGCCGGCTGGGCCACCCTGACCAGTCCGATGTGGCTCCACCGGGGGCAGGCCGATAGCCTCACCGCCACAACCATTCAGGCGTCGCAGTGGAAAGCAGTGGTGCAGCAGCCGTGACCCTCTCCATCCTCTCCGCAGACCGCGACCAGGACGGACAGCACCAGGACAGAGCACTCCCGCACACCCCCCAGGAGGGGTGGGTCCGCCCGTACCGGCCCGGTCCCTACCGGGTGGTGGCCGCGGCCCTGATGCTGATGCTCGCCTCGTTCCTGCTGTTCGGAGCGTTGATCACCGCAATGTCCGGAGACCTGACCGGAGCGCTCGTCATCCTGGGCAGCGCGGTGGCGCTGATCGCGCTGACCCTGCGCACGCTCCGGACGGGGATCTGGGTCAGCACCCGCGGTCTGCGGCAGGTGAGGCTCTTCCGCACCACCACGCTGAGCTGGCAACGGATCGGTCACGTGCGCACGTCCCAGCAGCCGGTGCGGGTGCTGGGCCTGCCCCGCACCGTGAACGGCCAGGCGCTGGTGGTCACCCGGGCGGACGGGCGTGTCCTGCCGATGGTGCTCACCGACCACAACGTGGACTTCCTGGGACGCCCATCGGCGTTCGACCGGGCCGCGGACGCTATCGAGGACTGGGCAAACCCCGCGAGCCGGTCGTGAGTCACCCCCCGCGTCAGGTCCCGGAACGCTCGGCCTCGTGCAGGGCGATGGCCCGCTGCATGGCCTTGCGGGCCCGGGGAGTGTCCCGCGCGTCGTGGTAGGCCACGGCCAGGCGGAACCACGAGCGCCAGTCCCCCGGCGCGGCCTCCGTCTCGGCCTTGTACCGCTTGAACACCGCGTCCGCCGAGTCCCGGTCGATCCGTCCGCCAGCGGTGCGCACCAGCTCGTCAGGGGGCAGGCCGCCTTCGGCCTCCAGCTCCTCGGCGAGGCGCTGGCTGCGGCGGACGAAGCGGAACGCCTGCCACAGGAACCAGCAGCCGATCAGCGGTAGCACCAGCACCGCCACTCCGAAGGCCACGGTGACCAGCCGTCCGTCGCGGATCAGCAGCACCCCTCGACTGCCGGCGAGGACGAAGTAGAACACCAGCGCCGTCGCCATGACGACGAACGTGGTACGGCCCTTCGTGCCCTGGCTCATGGCTCACTCCACGTCCGTGCCGTGGGATCGGCCGCCGACCGGGTCGCCCGGCTGGTCGAACAGGAAGTGCTCGAGGCCGATGGTGAGCCCTGGTGCGCCGGGGACCCGGCGCACGCCGAGCAGAACGCCGGGCATGAACGAGCCGCGGTTCATCGAGTCGTGCCGAATGGTGAGGACCTCCCCCGCGTCACCGAACAGCACCTCCTGGTGGGCGACGAGGCCGCGCAGCCTGACCGCGTGCACCGGGACCCCGTCGACGTCCGCGCCGCGGGCCCCGGGCAGGGCGGTGGACGTGGCGTCGGGCTGCGCGCCGAGCCCCGCCTCCCGCCGGACCTCCGCGACGAGCTGCGCCGTGCGGACCGCGGTGCCGCTCGGGGCGTCGGCCTTGTCGGGGTGGTGCAGTTCCACGATCTCCACCGACTCGTAGAAGCGGGCCGCCTCACGGGCGAAGCGCATGGACAGGATCGCGCCGATGCCGAAGTTGGGGGCGATCAGCACACCGGTGCCCGGGGCGTCGGCGAGCCAGCCCCGCACCAGGTCGAACCGTTCGGGCGTCCAGCCGGTGGTGCCGACCACGCCGTGGATCCCGTTGCGCACGCAGAACTCGAGGTTGGTCAGCACCGACTCCGGCCCCGTCAGCTCGACGGCGACCTCGGCCCCCGCCTCGACCATGGCGGACAGGTCGTCCCCCCGACCGAGCGCGGCCACCAGCTCCAGGTCGTCCGCGGCCTCCACGGCCCTGACCGCCTCGGTGCCCATCCGGCCCCGAGCGCCAATGACACCCACGCGCAGCTTGCTGCTCAACGGTTCCTCACCTGATCGAATGCTGGGATGGCTGGGTCAGTGGTCCGCCCGCCCGACGGCCGGACGCCGCGCCGGAGGGCGGTACCCGCACGCCCCGGTCATGACACGGCCTCGTGCAGGGCGGCGGCCTGGCGGTCGTCGAACGGGCCGATGGCGGCCAGTGACGGGCGCTGGCCCAGCACCGTCGCGGCGACCTCCCTGAGCTCGTCCTGGGTGACCGCGGCGAGCCTGGTCAGCAGGTCGTCCACGGAAAGCTGTTCGCCCCAGCACAGCTCCCCCTTGCCGATCCGGCTCATCAGCGAGCCGGTGTCCTCCAGGCCCAGGACGGTGGAGCCGGCGAGCTGGCCGACCGCCCTGCGCAGCTCCTCCTCGGGCAGCCCGTGCTCGACGACCCGGTGCAGCTCGTCCCTGCAGATCTTGAGGACCTCGCCCGCCCGGTCGGGCTGGCAGCCCGCGTAGATGCCGAACAGGCCGAGGTCGGCGTAGCTGGAGGTGTACGCGTACACCGAGTAGGCCAGGCCGCGCTTCTCCCGGATCTCCTGGAAGAGCCGGGAGCTCATCCCCCCGCCGAGGGCGGTGGTCAGCAGGCTCAGCGCCCAGCGGCGCTCGTCGGTCCTGGAGACCCCCGGGAGTCCGAGGATCAGGTGGGCCTGCTCGGTGGAACGGTCCAGCAGCCCGACCCTGCCCGCGGTGTGCAGCGGGCTCTCGCCCCCGCGTGGCGGCGCGGGCGCGGTGTCCCCCGCACCGAGCGCCCCCGCGTCGTTGAACGCCTGCTCCACCCGGTGGACCACGTCGTCGTGGTCGACGTTGCCGGCGACGGCCACGACCAGGTGGTCCGGGCGGTACCGGGTGCGGTAGAAGTCGGCGATGCGGTCCCGGGTGAGTGCGTTGATCGTCTCCACGGTGCCCAGTACCGGCCGGCCCAGCGGGGCGTCACCGAACATGACCGAGGCGAACAGGTCGTGGACCTGGTCACCGGGGTCGTCCTCGGTCATCGCGATCTCCTCGAGCACCACCCCGCGTTCGGAGTCCACGTCCTCGGCGCGGATCAGCGAACCGGTGAGCATGTCGGAGACGACATCGACGGCGAGCGGCAGGTCGCTGTCCAGCACCCGGGCGTAGTAGCAGGTGTACTCCTTGGCGGTGAAGGCGTTCATCTCGCCGCCGACCGCGTCGAGCGCCGCGGAGATCTCCAGGGCGCTGCGCCGTGCCGTGCCCTTGAAGAGCAGGTGCTCCAGGTAGTGGGTGGCCCCGTTGAGCTCCGGCGTCTCGTCCCTGGAGCCGACGCCGACCCAGATGCCGAACGTGGCCGAGCGCACCGTGGGCAGGGACTCGGTCACCACGCGCAGGCCCCCCGGGAGCACGGTGCGGCGGACGGTGCCGGTGGCGTGGCGGCTGGCCACCAGGCCGCGCCCGCTGTCCAGGGGGCGGACGGCGGGTACGGGACCGGTGGCGGAGCGCGGCGTGGCACCGGTGGTCTGGTCCCCGTGTCGGGACGGGGCCCGGTGCCGCGGGACGGCCCGCCCCTCCCAGGAGGAGCGGGCCGTCCCGCGGGTGGAACCGGTGGTCACTTGGCGCTGCCGCCCTTGCCCGCGGCGGGAGCGGCGTCCGCAGGCTCGGGTGCCGCCTCCTCCTCGATCACCGGGATCAGCGAGAGCTTGCCGCGCTGGTCGATCTCGGCGATCTCGACCTGCACCTTGTGGCCGACGCTGACCACGTCCTCGACGTTCTCCACCCGCTTGCCACCGGCGAGCTTGCGGAGCTGCGAGATGTGCAGCAGACCGTCCTTGCCGGGCAGCAGCGAGACGAAGGCCCCGAAGGTGGTGGTCTTCACCACGGTGCCCAGGTACCGCTCGCCGACCTCGGGCATCTGCGGGTTGGCGATGCCGTTGATGGTGGCGCGGGCCGCCTCGGCGGACGGGCCGTCGACGGCGCCGATGTAGATGGTGCCGTCGTCCTCGATGGTGATGTCCGCGCCGGTGTCCTCCTGGATCTGGTTGATCATCTTGCCCTTGGGGCCGATGACCTCGCCGATCTTGTCCACCGGGATCTTGACGGTGATGATCCGGGGGGCGTTCGGGGACATCTCGTCCGGGGTGTCGATGGCCTCCATCATCACGTCGAGGATGTGCAGGCGGGCGTCCCTGGCCTGCTTGAGGGCCGCGGCCAGCACCGACGCGGGGATGCCGTCGAGCTTGGTGTCGAGCTGGAGGGCGGTGACGAACTCCTTGGTGCCGGCCACCTTGAAGTCCATGTCACCGAACGCGTCCTCGGCACCCAGGATGTCGGTGAGGGTCACGTAGTGCGTCTCGCCGTCGACCTCCTGGGAGATCAGGCCCATCGCGATGCCGGCGACCGGTGCCTTCAACGGCACACCGGCGTTCAGCAGGGACATGGTGGAGGCGCAGACCGAGCCCATCGACGTGGAGCCGTTGGAGCCCAGGGCCTCGGAGACCTGGCGGATGGCGTAGGGGAACTCCTCGCGGCTGGGCAGCACCGGCAGCAGCGCCCGCTCGGCCAGCGCACCGTGGCCGATCTCCCGCCGCTTGGGCGAACCCACCCGGCCGGTCTCACCGGTGGAGTAGGGCGGGAAGTTGTAGTTGTGCATGTAGCGCTTGCGGGTCTCCGGGGACAGCGTGTCGAGCAGCTGCTCCATCCGCAGCATGTTGAGGGTGGTGACACCGAGGATCTGGGTCTCGCCACGCTCGAACAGGGCCGAGCCGTGCACCCGCGGGACGACCTCGACCTCGGCCGCGAGGGTGCGGATGTCGGTGACGCCACGGCCGTCGATGCGCACCCGCTCGGTGATCACGCGCTCGCGGACCAGCTTCTTGGTCAGCGCGCGGTAGGCCGCGGAGATCTCCTTCTCCCGGCCCTCGAACTGGGGCAGCAGCTTCTCCGCGGCCAGCGCCTTGACCCGGTCCAGCTCGGTCTCCCTGGCCTGCTTGCCGGCGATGGTCAGGGCGTTCTTGAGCTCGTCGGTGACGGCGGTGCTCAGCGCCTCGTAGACGTCGTCCTGGTAGTCGAGGAAGCGCGGGAACTCGGGCAGTGCCTTCTCGCCCTGGACCTGGGCTGCCTTGGCCGCGAGGTCGCTCTGGGCCTTGCACAGCACCTTGATGAACGGCTTGGCGGCGTCCAGACCCGCGGCGACGACCTCCTCGGTCGGGGCCTCGGCGCCACCCGCCACCAGCTTGATCGTCCGCTCGGTGGCCTCGGCCTCGACCATCATGATCGCGACGTCGCCGTCGGGCAGGGTACGGCCGGCGACGACCATGTCGAACACGGCCTCGTTGAGCTCGGTGTGGGTCGGGAACGCCACCCACTGGCCGCGGATCAGGGCCACCCGGACGCCACCGATGGGCCCGGAGAAGGGCAGCCCGGCGAGCTGGGTGGAGGCCGAGGCGGCGTTGATCGCGACGACGTCGTAGAGGTGCTCCGGGTTGAGCGCCATCACGGTGGCCACGATCTGGATCTCGTTGCGCAGCCCCTTGGCGAACGACGGGCGCAGCGGTCGGTCGATCAGCCGACACGTGAGGATGGCGTCCTCGGACGGCCGTCCCTCACGACGGAAGAAGGAGCCGGGGATGCGCCCGGCGGCGTACATCCGCTCCTCGACGTCCACCGTCAGCGGGAAGAAGTCGAGCTGCTCCTTGGGGTGCTTGGAGGCGGTGGTGGCGGAGAGCACCATCGTCTCGTCGTCCAGGTAGGCCACCGCGGACCCGGCGGCCTGGCGGGCGAGGCGACCGGTCTCGAAGCGGATGGTGCGGGTGCCGAAGGAACCGTTGTCGATCACGGCTTCGGCGTAGTGGGTCTCGTTCTCCACAGGGAGTTCTCCTCTTTCTCCTCCGGCCGGTGCCTGGGCGTCGGCCGGATCCATGCGGAGCTTCCCCTTCTCGCCGGTGGTGACGCCGGCCGGGCCGGTCATCGATCGAAGCCCCCGGGACCTCGCGCACCGGTGGGTGCGGTCCGTTCCCGGCGGCCACTACCGAGGACCGGCGCCTCCTGGCGCCGACGCCGGGATGGTGGGTCGCTCCTGGTGTTCACATGTGACGTGTTTGCGGTCCAGACTACAAAGCTTCGGCGGACCGCACGACGGCAAGATCCGAGCGGGTGCTCCCGCCAGGTCCGTCTCCACCGGTACGGACCCGTGTCGCACGGGAACCGACCGGTGGCCGGGCGGGGACTGCGGGACGCTGGGGGTGTCCCGGTGTGTGCCGGGCGTCCCGTCCGGCACACACGCGAAAGGGAGCGGCCCCGGTGGGGAACCGCTCCCTGGCGCGCCGTACTACTTGGCGCCCGCGGCGCCGCGGCGGATGCCCAGTCGCTCGACCAGGGACCTGAACCGCTGGATGTCCTTCTTGGCCAGGTACTGCAGCAGACGGCGGCGCTGGCCGACCAGCAGCAGCAGACCACGACGGCTGTGGTGGTCGTGCTTGTGGGTCTTCAGGTGCTCGGTGAGGTCGCTGATGCGCCGGGTGAGCAGCGCGACCTGGACCTCGGGGGAGCCGGTGTCGCCCTCCTTGGTGGCGTACTCGGCGATGATCTGCTTCTTGGTGGCAACATCGAGGGACACTGCGGCTCCTTGGGGTTCCCGCACGCGTGAGTGCTCCTGGTCTTCTTCACAGGAATGCTTCGGTGACTCGCGCGGCGTGTGGCACGGTCCGTCGTTCGGGAGCCCCTTCGGTCACTCTGCCGAGGGAGGATCCCGAAACGGATCCCGCCCAGCCTATCAGCCGCTGGTCATGCCCCGGGCCTCGGCGTACACGTCGAGCACGGCCAGGCACAGCGGGACCAGGCTGAGGAGCACCAGCGCGTCGGCGAGGTCCAGCGCCCTCCCCCAGAACGGGGACACCCCGCGGCGGGGCACGATCAGCGCAACGGCCACCAGTACCGCGGCGCCGGCGGCGACACAGCCGGACAGCCACAGGAGGCGGATGTCCGCCGCCGAACCGGTGTCCTGCGTGATCGCCCGGACCACCTCGTACGGGGGGTTCAGCGCCAGGCCCAGCAGCAGCAGGGAGATCGTCACGATACCGGAGACCAGGAGGCACGCGACCTGGACGGTGTACCGGAACAGCCGGGCGCGCAGCAGCGCCGCGACCCCGACGGCCAGCGCCAGCAGCTCCGGCAGGGTGCTCTCGCTGAACCCGAGGACCGTGCCGCTGCCGACCACCACCGCGGAACAGCCGCCCACCAGGCCGAGCAGCAGCTCGTGACCGCGCCTGGCCTGGGCGGCGATCCGCTGAAAGTCGATCGGCTCGTCGTCGGTGCGGGGGTCGGTGCCGTGTTCCTCCTCACGGGCCAGCTCCTCGGGCGAGCGGAACCCGATCGGCAGCCGGGCGAACCGGGCCGACCAGCCGGGGAGGAACGCCACGAAGGCGATGGCGGTGACGGCGGTCACCGCGGCGGCGTCGCTGGGCCGGGAGTCCGTGACGATCGCACCGAACGTGGCGAGGGTGCCGGCGGTGGACACGAAGGCCGCCGCGACGAAGGCCGAGTCCCCCCGCGGCGTCAGCGCGATCAACAGCACCGAGGCGACCAGAACCGCGACGCAGCCGGTCAGGAACTGGAGGCGTCCGGGGCCCTCGCCGGCGTCCGGGGCGAGGACGCCGGAGCCGGCGAGCAGCAGGTGCGGCAGCGCGCCGAGGCCGAGCGCCAGCGCGGAGGCACGGTCGTCGTACACCCGGGCCCGCACCCCGGACAGGGCGACCAACACCACCCCGGTGCTCCCGGCGACGATGCCGGGCAGGCCGTGCATGTCGTGGCCCACCGGGTCGCCGTACCACAGCACCAGGCCCATCATGACCAGCAGCAGCACCCCGCCGACCAGCCCGGCGACCCGCATCAGGTCGTCGCTCCAGCGACTGCGGTCCCGGTCCACGGCGGAGGCGATGGCGTCCGCCACGTCGTCGTAGACCGCGGGGGGCAGGGAGTCGGCGAAGGGCCGCAGCGCGAGCAGCTCGCCGTCGAGCACCCGCTGCGCGGCCAGGGTCATCCCGGCGTCGAGCACGGTGCCGTCCCGGCGCACCAGGTGGAAGCCGGTGGGCTCGCCGGTGGCCTGGGTCTGCCCGGACAGACGCAGGATCTCCGGGTAGACGTCGGCGAGCGGCACGTCCTCCGGGAGCGCGACGTCGATCCGGCTGTCGGGGGCGACGACGGTGACCCGGCAGTAGCCGGTCGCTGCGGTGATGCTCACCGGTTCTGATCCCCTCGGTCACAACGGGTGGTGCTCGGCGGTGCGCCACCCTACCGCTGCGCCCACCGCCCGAGCCGGCAGTGTCCCGCGCTGACGGGCCGACAGGTCACGTTCCAGCCAGGCTCGTTGGTGGGGGGCCGCGTCCGTGAGGCGACCGGCACGGGTGCGCACACGCACAGTAGGATCGTGGTTCGCGCAGCGTCACCGGGGGGTCGGCGGGAGGGTGCGGTGGAGGTGCCGCGGAAGGTCCGCCCTCCCTGGTCTCCCGCACGGCGAGCCGGCCGGAACCACCCGGTTCGGTGATCCGGTGCGCACCCAGACACGTACGGCGGTTCCCGTCCCCCGGGCGGTGGGACGGCCACGGCGACGAGCGACAGGGCTGGTGCGAAGGTGAGCGTGGTCATCGTCAAGCGGCCGGCGCGGGCGCTGCCCCCCGCGGTTCCCAGCGAGGAGATCCACCTGGAGCCACCGCCGCAGATCCCGCGCAACCAGGACCAGGGCTGGCTGATGAACCTGCTGCCCCTGCTGGGAATGGGCGGGTCCGCGGCGTTCTTCTTCATGCCGAACTCGGCGCCGTTCATGAAGGTGATGGGCGGCATCATGATCGTCTCCACCCTGGCCATGGTCATCGCGCAGATCGTGCGGGCCCGCCAGGGCACGGCCGGCCAGATGGCGGACATCCGGCGTGACTACCTGAAGTACCTGGCCCAGGTGCGCCGGCAGGTGCGCCGCACCGCGCACCAGCAGCGCGCGGCGCAGTTCTACATCCATCCGGCGCCGGACCAGCTGTGGTCGGTGGTTGCCGAGGGCCGCAGGGTGTGGGAGCGGCGGCCCGGCGACGCGGACTTCGGTCAGGTCCGGCTCGGCCTCGGCCCCCAGCAGTTAGCCACCGCCCTGGTGGCGCCGCAGACCGCGCCGCTGGACGAGCTGGAGCCGCTGAGCGCCAACGCGATGCGCCAGTTCCTCACCGCGCACGGCACCCTGGACGGGCTGCCGCTCGCGGTCTCACTGCGGGCGTTCTACCACCTGACGATCTCGGGGGCCCCGGACACCGTCTACGGGGTGTCCCGGGCGATGCTGGCCCAGCTGGTGACCCTCCACTCGCCCGAGGACCTGGTCGTCGCGGTGGTTGCCGCGCCGGGCTCGGCGGCGGAGTGGGAGTGGGTCAAGTGGCTGCCGCACACCCAGCACCCGGAGCGGACGGACGGCGCGGGAGCGGTGCGCCTGGTCAGCGGCGACCTCGCCGAGCTCGAGGCGCTGCTCGCCACCGAGCTCGAGGGGCGCCCGCGGTTCCACCGCGAGGGCCCGCCACTGGTGGACCAGGCGCACCTGGTGGTGGTCCTGGACGGCGGGGTGGTCCCCCCGGACTCGGCGTTCGCCGCCGCTGAGGGGCTGCAGGGGGTGACCGTCCTCGAGGTGATCCCCGGCGACCTGGACGAACTGCGCGGCGGCCTCTGCGTGCAGGTGAGGCCGGACAGGCTGGAGCTGGTGTCGGGTACCGGGCGCTACACCGGCAGTCCGGACGTCCTCGGCGCGGTGCAGGCGGAGGCGCTGGCCCGGCAGTTGGCCCCGCTGCGCCTGGGCAGCGGCGCTGACCGCGACGAGCCGCTGCTGGCCAACCTCGACTTCACCGACCTCATGGCGATCGGTGACGCCGACGCGGTGGACGTCACCCGCACCTGGCGTCCGCGTTCCCTGCACGACCGACTGCGGGTGCCGATCGGCGTCGGCGAGGGCGGCGACCCGGTGGTGCTTGACCTGAAGGAGGCCGCGCAGGAGGGCATGGGCCCGCACGGCCTGTGCGTGGGGGCCACCGGCTCGGGGAAGTCGGAGCTGCTGCGCACCCTGGTGCTCGGTCTCGCGGTGACCCACTCCTCCGAGACGTTGAACTTCGTCCTGGCCGACTTCAAGGGCGGTGCGACCTTCGCCGGGATGTCGCAGCTCCCGCACGTGGCTGCGGTGATCACCAACCTCGCGGACGACCTGGCGCTGGTCGACCGGATGCGGGACGCGATCACCGGGGAACTGCAGCGCCGCCAGGAACTGCTGCGGGCGGCGGGCAACTACGCCAACATCCACGACTACGAGAAGGCACGGGCGGCCGGTGCGCCACTGGAGCCGCTGGCCACCCTGGTGATGGTGCTGGACGAGTTCAGCGAGCTGCTGACCGCCAAACCCGAGTTCATCGACATGTTCGTGCAGATCGGGCGGATCGGGCGGTCGCTCGGGGTGCACCTGCTGTTGGCGTCCCAGCGGCTCGAGGAGGGACGGCTCCGGGGGCTCGACACCTATCTGTCCTACCGGATCGGGCTGCGGACGTTCTCCGCCGCCGAGTCCAGGGCGGCGCTCGGCGTGCCCGACGCCTACCACCTGCCGTCGGTGCCCGGATCGGGATACCTCAAGGCCGGCACCGAGTCACTGGTGCGGTTCAAGGCCGCCTACGTCTCCGGGCCGTACCGGACCGGTGTGCCCGGGGAAGGCGGGCCACGCCGCTCCGTCAGCCGCCGGCCGGTGGTGTTCACCGCGGCTCCGGTGGCCCTGCCCCCGTCCCTCCCCGATCCCGACCCAGAGCCGCAGCCGCAGCCGCAGCCGCAGCCGCGTCCCGACGACGCGCTGGCCGACACCGTCCTCGACGTCATCGTCCGGCGCCTGGAGAACCAGGGCGCGCCGGCGCACCAGGTGTGGCTGCCCCCGCTGAACGAACCGCCGTCCGTTGACCAGGTGCTGCCGCCGCTGTCCGTGGCCCCGGAACGCGGACTGACCGCTCCGGAGTACCCCGGCCTCGGCAGGCTCGTGGTGCCGCTCGGCATCGTGGACAAGCCGTTCGAGCAGCGTCGTGACCTGCTGTACCGGGACTTCTCCGGGGCGGCGGGGCACGGCCTTGTGGTCGGCGGCCCGCGATCGGGGAAGTCCACCCTGCTGCGGACCCTGATCGCGGCGTTCTCGGTCACCCACACCCCGGCCGAGGTGCAGTTCTACTGCCTCGACTTCGGCGGCGGCTCGATGTTGGCCGTCGCCGGCCTGCCCCACGTCGGCGGGGTTGCCAGCCGGCTGGACGCAGAACGGGTGCGGCGCACCGTGGCCGAGGTCGCCGGGGTCCTCAACCGCCGTGAGGAGTTCTTCCGCACCGCCGGCATCGACTCCATCGCCACCTACCGGCAGCGCCGGGCCGCCGGACAACTGCCCGACGAGCCGTGGGGCGACGTGTTCCTGGTGATCGACGGCTGGGGTTCGTTCCGGCAGGACTACGAGCTGCTGGAGCCCGTCATCACCGACATCGCGACCCGTGGCCTCAACTACGGCGTGCACGTGGTGGTCTCCGCGGCACGTTACATGGAGGTCCGGCCGGCGCTGAAGGACCTGCTGCTCAACCGCCTCGAGCTGCGCCTGGGCGACACGATGGACTCCGAGGTGGACCGCAGGTTGGCGGCGAACGTGCCGGTCAACGTGCCCGGTCGTGGCCTGACACCGGACCGACTGCACTTCCTGACGGCGCTTCCGCGGATCGACGGCTCCTCGGACCCGGACGACCTGCCGGACGGCACCGCGGCGCTGGTCCGGGCGGTGGAGGAGAGCTGGGCGGGTCCGCCCGCGCCCAGGGTGCGGACGCTGCCCACGCTGTTGCGCGTCGACGCACTGCCCAAGGGTTTCGAGCAACCGGACCGGGGCGTGGCGATCGGTGTGGACGAGACCGAGCTGGCTCCGGTCTTCGTCAACTTCGAGACCGACCCGTTCTTCGTCGTCTTCGGCGACAGCGAGTCCGGCAAGACGGCGCTGCTGCGGTTGGTCGCCAAACAGATCGCCGAGCGGTACACCCGGGAGGAAGCCCTGATCGTCGTCGGTGACTACCGGCGCTCCCTGCTGGGTTCGGTACCGGAGAGCCACCTGCTGGAGTACGCGGCGACGGCCTCCTCGATGGAGGTCCACATGACCGAGCTCAACCGGCTGATCGGCCGCCGTGCGCCCGGCCCCGACGTGACGCCCGCACAGCTCCGGGCCCGTGACTGGTGGTCGGGCCCGCAGGTGTTCGTACTGGTGGACGACTACGAGCTGGTCGCGTCCGGCAGCAACCCCATGGCCCAGCTTGCCGACAACCTGCCGTTCGCCCGGGACGTGGGGCTGCGCTTCGTCATCGCGCGGAGCTCGGGAGGCGCCGGGCGGGCCATGTACGAACCGTTCCTGCAACGGGTCAGGGAACTCGGCGCCCAGGGGGTGCTGTTGTCCGGCGACCCGGCCGAGGGCGAGCTGCTGGGCTCGGCCCGCCCCCGGCCGATGCCCCCGGGCCGTGGTCTGTTCGTCTCCCGGCGCCGCGGCACACCACTGGTCCAGCTCGGTTGGCTGCCCGACCGGTGAGCGACGCCCCCCACCGATGCCGCGCAGGACAGAAGGGACAACCCGACCATGACCCCGGAGAAGGACTGGGACCGACTGCTCAACCCGTTCCGGTATGACGAGGACGGCAACCTCACCCGAGCCGCCCGGGAGCAGGACACGCGGATGCGGTTGAACAGCATCGACGGGAAACGCCCCACGGGGCCCAAGCTGCACCTGAGCCCGGCTGAACTCCGCGCCGTCGGCAGGGCGGCTGAGAAGGTCAAGTCCGACTTCGAGGAAGCCGACGACGCCGCGGAGAAGGCGACCCGCCGGATCGCCTCCGGGCTCGGCGGCTGGCGTTCGGCAGACGCGTTCGCCGAGTTCCAGGAGCGTTGGAAGGTGCAGGTCGCCCACGTCAGCCGGATGCTGAAACACAACATCGCCAGTCCGTTGAAGAACACCGCTCTCGACCACGAGGCCCACGACACCGAGCAGAGCAGCCAGTTCGGTCAACGAACCCAGGGGAACTGAAGCACAGGGGAGGCTCACCGGCATGCTCGGGTTCGACACCGTCAAGAACGCGAAGTTAGGTCCGCTCAAGGCAGCGCTCGACGACTGGAAGACACTGCCCGGAAAGTTCCACGGCATAGCGGACAGCTACCAGTCCACCGTCCTCAAACGGCTCCAGGACGTGGAGTTCGAAGGCTGGACGGCCACCGCGGCGTGGCCGCGGCTCCGACTGGTGAAGCAGGAGATCACCGCCGCGGCCGACGAGGCGGCCGACGTCCACCGACTGCTCAGCAACGCCTACCACGTGTTCCGCGGCGCCCAGAAAACGCTCCTGGACACCCTGGACGAGGTCGAGGGCTGGAACGCCGACCATCGGCGCAGCGCCGGCAGCGACGTGCTGAAGATCGACGCCACAGGCGTCGTCTCGCTGGCCATCCCGAGCAGTGACCCGCAGTACGACGAGTACTCACGGGGTTACGCCGAGGCCATCGCGGGGTGGAACGACCGGATCCGACGGGCGCTGCGCACCGCGACCGACGCCGACGACGCGCTGTACTGGGCGCTGTCGCAGGACCCCAACGGCGATGCGGACCCGGGATTCAACCCGAACGCCTACAACAGCATCGCCGGCGCCCGCAAGGGCCGCGCCGCCGTGCTCAGGGACGCCAGGAGGTTCGTCGAGCTGACCGGCGAGGGCCACCGCGTGTCCGACGAGCAACTCACCGAGCTCAACGAGCTCACGGCGACCCACCGCAACGACCCGGTGTTCGGGCAGCACGTCGCCACTGCGCTGGGATCGAAGGGAACCCTGGAGTTCTGGGCGGAACTCGCTGATCCGCAGCGGCCCGGTACCCGTCCCGACGACAGCCGGATGGCGCTGCTCGGCACCTTCCAGAGGAACCTCGGCACCGCCCTGGCAGCCGCCACACGGTACGACAGCCCGGCGATGGACACCTGGGAGAAGGAGATCGTCAGACTCGGCCCCAGGACCCTCGAGGCCGACTTCGCGGGTAAGCCCAGCTACTTCCAGGTCATGAGCAACCTCATGCGGTACGGGAAGTACGACAACGGATTCCTCAACACCTACGGTCACGCCCTGCTGGAGCACGACCAGCGTCGCACGAGCGGCTCCCACTCGGTCTGGACGAGCGGCGCCAACACCTCGTACCTGAACTTCACCGACAAGAACGACCGGGGCCGGGACCCGGTGAACGGGTTCCTGGCTGCCCTGGGGCACAACCCCGACGCAGCCGCCGAGTTCTTCAGGAAACCGAAGGACGACGACGCGCTCGACCATTTCGACTACCTGGTGGAGGAACGCAACTGGCAGCCGGACCCCGCTGAGGGTGGCAACCCCGACAAGGTCCAGGGGCACAACTATCTCGGCAGCGCCCTGGAGGCCGCGACAACGGGCCACCAGAGCGACCCCGGCCACCCCGACGCACTGCTGGACGACCACGTCGACAACCGCACGCGGGAGAACGCGGACATCATGAAGCGGGTCGTCAGCGCGTTCGGCGGGGACAACGACCTGATGCACCGGCTGCCGGGCATCGGGGACAACCTCGGCCGCATCGGCGGAGCGTGGATCGACGAGCTCAACCGGGGGCTCGACGACTACGGGGGCGCCACGCGGATCGCCGAGGGAAACGACGAGATCGATGTTCCTCCTTCTCCCTTCGCCAAGAAGTTCGGAAACGGGGTGCCGCTCTTCAGCTATGAGGACTCGGCGCAGTTCCTCTCCACTGTGGGGCAGAGCAAGGCCGGGCACGAGGCGCTGTCCGCGGCCCAGCAGATCTACACGGTGAGCGTCCTGGACGCCAAGGCCCCACCACCCGGCACACCGGGGCCGGTGTCGGACATGGACCTCACGGACTCGTTGACAGCGGTCCGCGTGGGCGCGCAGACGCACGCAATCCTCGACCACGCACGCATGGAGCAGATCACCCAGGACTACGCCGGCGACGACGAGCAGCAGAAGAAGGAACTGGGCCGGCTCGGCGAGTGGGGCAAGTGGGTGGTGGGCGCGGCGGTCGGCACGGGCGTGACCGTGTACTCCGGCGGTGCCGCCGGCGCGGTCGCCGTCCCGGTGGCAGCGGACACCGTCGGTTCCGTCTTCACCACGTTTATCGGCCAACAGATCGACGACGGGGCAAGTAAGCACGAGGCTGACAGCGGCGACACCGTCGAGACACTCCAGAGGAAGATCTTGCTAGAGGGGCATGGCGCGACTACTGCGGCGAGCATCAGTTACTGGGGTGACACGGAGTGGACCGATAAACAGAGGAAAGAGCTTCACAGCAAGTTCCTCGGAGAGATGCTCGACGGCCGTGCAGCATGGAATGACGCACCGATCAACAATCCTCATGAGGACGAGTGATGAAGCGGCGTGAGCATGAAAGTGTTAAGGGCATCCGCATCTTGGTGACACTTCTCACCATGCTCGCCGTTCTGGTCGCGAGCGCGTGCTCAGATGGCGACACCGAGGACAGACTGTCCGCGCGAGAGGTGTGTGATGGCACACTCAGCCCCCCCGCGTCGGCAGCCCTGGAACGACTCGCGGAGGATGAAGGGTTCCATGAGTCCACACCACGCACATTGAACGGAGTCGTTCGTGAGTTGTCCAGGCTGTGGAAACGGAACAATCCCCGCCAGTACGCCGAGTACGCCACGCTTTGCCTACTCGAGGATACCGACAGCATCTATCCGGCGCTTGTCATCGAGTTCCGCTGGTCCGATGTCGATCCTCGCAAAATGTCGCCGGAACGAGGCTTGAAACCCGAACTCACATATTATCGGATCGGGGTTCGCGCAGAGTCGTCACGCCGCTACGGCGCCCGTCTCGAGTTCGCGTGCGAGGGTCCGAAACAGCCGGAAACAGGCGCGAAATGGATCGAAGCCCATCTCACCGTCGCATACCGCCACGCCGACCCCGAGGCGCAGGCCAAGGACCAGATGCTCATCCTCCACTCCGTGTCCCGCCGGCTGGCCGCCGCACTGAAGTGCTCCGACGCCAACCTCCCGGCCAGTCCCGACCTCCGCCCCATTTCCGTCGAGGAAGTACTCAAAGACGTCCGTTGAGACGGCACTACCCGGATGAACGGCTGGGGCGGTCAGCAAGGAGCGGGTGCCCCCCGTGAGGGAAGCACCCGCTCCCGCGGGTGGACCAATCAGTACCCGCCGTCGAAGTACGTCGAGGTCTTTCGGTCGGTCGCCGCGTAACTGCCACTGGCGTTCTGGACCCGGGTGGCGACGTCGTTGAGTACCTGCTGCATGTGCTCGGCCCGCCGGTTCCACTCGTTCTGCGTGGCCTGGAAAGCCTGGAAGGTGTCGCCCTCCCAGGTGTTGGCGACCCTCCTCACCTTGCTCAGCAGGTCGTCGAGCTGTCGGCGCAGGTCACTCGCGGCGGCACGGATGTCGGCAGCCGCCGTGTCCAGGGACGCGTAGGTGACTTTGAGTTCGGACATGACTCCCCCTCGGTGAAGAAGTTCGAACGGTGCCGGTGAGCAGCGCGTCGAACGCACGCCCCCACCGGCGCCCTCACAGTCCGGCGATTCCGCTGCCGGAGGCGCTGCCGTTGATGTCGATGGAACGCAGGCTCTGCAACACGTCGGACTCGTTCGCCTGGCTGCTCAGGTTGGTGTCGTGAACGGCCTGCTTGATACCGTCCAGAATCCGGCGGAGCGCGTCGTGGTCGTCGTTGAGCTGCATTTGCTGGCTACGAAAGGTGTTGGCCGCGATGCCGCGCCAATCCGCTTCGAGCTGGGTGATGACATTAGCGAGTTTCTGAAGCTGGTTGGTCATCGAGACGCTGACACTGTCGATCTCGTTTTCCAGCGTCCGCAGTTCGTCGTATGTGACCTTCTGGGTTCCTGCCATGGTCCACCCCCTGGAGTCCGCGGCACGCCGTTTCCGGTGCGCCTCGTTCTGCTTACTCTAGTCATCGGGGACCCCATACCCAACTCACCGTTGACCGCGATAATTGGCCGAAAACAGCTCACTGTTTTCTTCTGCGCCAGTCCCGCAGCGCCACGCTGCCCCCCACCAGGAGGGCAACTCCGGCTCCGCCCGCGGCAACGGTGTAGACGGCGATCCGTTCCTTGCGTTCCTGGGGGGTCTCCCCGAGGGTCAGCGGTCGCGGGACCACCTCGTGCGAGCTCTTGACCAGGCCGGTGTCGGGCACCGGCTCCGGGAGGGGCCGGTCGTCTTCGGTGAGGGCCTTGACCGGATCCACCACACCCCAGCCCACGAACCGGTCGTGCCCCAGCGCGGTGCGCTGGGCGGTCTGCTGGATCTGCGCGATGACCTCGTTGTTCTTCCAGTCGGGGTGCTTGGCCCTGAGCAGGGCGGCGACCCCGGCCACATAGGGGGCGGAGAAGCTGGTGCCGTTGTCCACGCAGTGACCGCCGAGCGGCACGGTGGAGACCATGTCCACGCCGGGCGCGGTCACGCCGACGAACTCACCGGCCTGGGAGAAGGTGGCCCGCTCGTTGTTGCGGTCCGAGGCACCCACCGCAAGGACACCGGGCAGCGCGGCCGGGTACGTGTTCCGCGCCTTCCCGTCGGCCCCGTCGTTCCCCGCGGAGGCCACCACCACGACGTCCTTCTGGACCGCGTACTGCACGGCCTGTGCCAGCACGGAGTCGTTGCGCAGCGGTTTGGTGGTGTCCTGGGAGATGTTGATGACGCCGGCGCCCTCGTCCACGGCGTGTCGGATGGCTGTCGCCATGTTGGACGCGGTGCCGTTGCGCTGACCGTCGTTCTGCCTGATCGGCATGATCGTGGCCTCCGGGGCGAGCCCCACGAAGCCGGTGCCCTCGGCCTCCCTGGCGGCGATGATGCCGGCGACCTTGGTGCCGTGGCCGACCAGGTCGTTGGTGCCGTCGCCCTTCTTCTCGATGAGGTCCAGTCCGTGGTCGGGGTCAACGGCGTCGCGCAGTTGGTCGTTGCTGTCGTCCACACCGGTGTCGATGACCGCCACGGTGACACCGCGGCCCCTGGTGTCCTGCCAGAGCTGGTCGAGCAGCACCCGCTGCAGTGCCCACGGAGTCCCCCTTATGGGTTTGGCCGGAAACGTGCACTGCTCGTTGCCGGTCGTCCGGGTGCCCGCACCGTTGGGTGATCCCGCACCGGCGGCGGCATCAGGGGCGGCCGAACCCGCTGCCAGCACCAGGGCGGCTGCCGCGCCCGTGCTCGCGAGCACATGGCCGACCCGACCGCTTACGACGTGGGTTCCCAAGTGGACTCGTTTCCCTCCCCGGTACCCGGCAGGCCAACCGGCCGGCCGACGGCACCCGCGCCGGCTGCCCCCGGTGGCACCCTAGCCACCCGTGTCTGACCGCCCAAAGCCGAGCGTCCCAACGGTTACCTGGCCATGACGTTCCCGGCCAGGCGGGCTCGGTCCCCGGCGGTCCGGGGGTTGAACCAGGCCGCACCGTCAGGACCCCTGCGGCTGGGCGGCGCTGCGGGTGTTCAGGGCCGGTCCTTTGGACAGGAACTCCGACCAGTTCAACGGAACCCGCGGCAAGGGGTCAACCTTGTCGTAGCCCAGTCGGATCTGCGCCGCACGTTCGCCCGCCTGCTGCTCGTCGCGGTCGCCGGTGACTGGTCGTTCCGCCTCGCTGTCGTCGTTGTTCGACACCGAGTAGCGCAGGCCGGTGTCGGTGACCAGGTAGAGGGGACCACTCTTCGGGTCGCCGGTGACCTCGCGGTACAGGAGCCCGGTGCCGGGCGTGACGTAGGCGCTGGTGGCGCCCTCCACGATCGTGGTGGGGTAGTCGGTGCCCGCCCACACACTGAGGCCGGGGCGCCCCTTGCTGTTCACCGAGCCCCGGTACACGCTGCATGCGACGGTGCGCCTGCCGTCCCTTGACTCCTCGGTGTTGACCGGGTCCGGGATCTCCTCCGGCCAGTCCATGCCGCCGGGGAACGGGGTGCGGTCCGGATGGATCGACGCCAGCGCCACCTCGCGCGCCCGGGGTGCGGCGCCGTCGTAGGCGTCCAGCGTGCGCTCGTCCTTCAGCAGCAGGTTGGCGGTGAAGTCGGAGACGAGCTCCACCCGGTCGCGCAGCACCGCGTAGTACTGCACCCGTCCCCCGGGCGACGCCTTCAACACCATGCCGACCGTGTTGTGGTCCTCGTCCAGCCCCTGCGCTGTCGACGTCTCGCCCAGGCCCGGGACCTGCGGGAAGAAGATGGCGCCGCCGTCGTTGAGCGAGTCCAGCCACGCCTCGGTCACCTGCTGCGGACGGGCCTCCTCGCCGAACAGGGCGCGGCGCAGCAGGTCCATGGTCTCCCCGGGTTGGGACCTCCAGTGCTCGCCCCCGAGCAGGAACCTGGTGCCGTCGGGGTCCACCAGGTAGGTGGCGCCGTCCGGACCCGTCACGTAGAGCGCCTGGGCTCCGCTGAGCCGCCGCTCACCCTCGACCTTGGAGGAGTCCTTGCCGCCGAGGACGAACACCGCGGTGTCGGTCGCCCGGTCCCTCCCCGCGACCGGGCGCACGCAGGCCGCCCACTTCTTGGTGCTGCCGGCGTCGTCCGCCTTGGGCAAGCGGTCCGGAGCGTAGGGGATGCCGATGGTCGCTCCGTGCGGCAGTTTGTCGATCTCGGACTCCTTGACCTTGATGACTTTGCCCTTGCCCTGGTCGAGGAGGAGTTTGGCGGAGGCGAAGTTGAGCACCGGGTGCAGTTGCTTGGGCAGTTTCTTGCCGTTCTCGTCCCGGTCCTCGAGGACGACGTAGCGGGTGGTGGACTCGCTGCCCACGATGATGTACTCGCCGGGCGTGTCCCAGCCCTTGGGGGCGGCGGGGCGGATGATGCCCCAGGCTCCGAACCCGGCCAGCACCAGGGCTCCCACCACGACACTCGGCAACACCGCCCGCAGCGGGCGGGGGGCTCCCTCTTCCGAGCCCGAGGGGGTCGGTTGGAGGAACGCCGCAACGGTGCGCCGCCTGGCGAACGTGTAGGCGTTGAGCTTGTCCTTGCGCGAAGCCATGGATGCCGTCTCCCGTGGTCGGTCGGGCTCGGGGCGTGGGCACTCACCATGCCGCCCGCCGTCGGGCGGCCGTCAGGGGCCGCGGACCCGGGTACCGGACGGGCCGGTGGGCCTGACGAAGATCAACGAGCTTACCGGGCAACCGAGTTGTCCACAGGGCGTTGTCGTGGGATCACGCACGACTTGGTGGTTGTCCACAGGCGGTCGGTGTCGGCTGTCGCGGCGGGGCGCGGTGACGGTACGGTTCGGAGACGTTACAGCAAGTTCATCGCAGCCGAGGGGGCGGACCGGCATGGGCAGCGCTACCAGGGCACGGCGGGCGACCGCGCCGCGGTCGGGCGGGCATCCCCCCGCGCGGCGTCCACGCCCGTCCGCGGTGCCCCGACCGCATCCCCGGCCGGGCACCCTGGGTCCGTTGCGGCTCCAGCAGGTGGTGCTGGTCGAGGTGGCTGCCGCGCTGGTGCTGGTGGGCATGGCGGGGGGCTCCGTGGTGCTGGTGCCACTCGCCGCGGTCGCCGCGGTGCTGGTGGTCCTGGCCGTGGTGAGCAGGCACCGCCGGCCGCTGCCTGAGTGGTTGGGCACGGTCCTGGCGCTGCGGTCCCGCCGCCGGGCCGCCGCCGCGGAGCCGCCGCCGGTGGGGGTCGACCCCGGTCTGGCGCCGGCCGTCGAGTGCGACCCGGCGCTGCGCACCTACACCTACATCGACCGTGACCACCGTTCGGTGGGCATGGTCGGCGACGGCACGTTCCTCACCGTGGTGCTGCTCGTGCAGGGCAGGGACGCCCCGCTCCGGCCGCTGCGGGGTCAGCGCCCGCTCCCCCTGGAGGTGCTGCACGACGCCCTGGAGGTGGACGACATCGTGCTGGCGTCGGTCCAGGTGGTGCAGCACACCCAGCCAGCGCCGGCCACGCACCTGCCGGAGCAGTCGGTCGCCGCCCGTTCCTACACGCCGCTGCAGGCACAGACCGGCACCCCCGGGCTGCGGCTGACCTGGGTCGCCCTGAAGCTGGACCCTGAGCTGTGTCCGGAGGCGGTGAAGGCACGGGGCGGGGGCCTGGGCGGGGTCCAGCGGGCAGTCCTCAGGGCAGCCGACCAACTGGCGAGCCGGCTCGTCGCGGCCGGGTTCACGGCCACGGTGCTGGACGAGCCGGAGCTGGTCTCGGCCCTCTCCACCTCGGCCTGCGCCAATCCCCGGGCCAGCACCCACCGCGGGGACCAGCAGACGTCCCGCCGCACCGTGGAGACGTCACGGACCTGGCGCTGTGATGACCGCTGGCACACCACCTACTGGATAGGCCGCTGGCCGCAGCTCCCCGCCGGCCGCAGTCCCGACCTGGTGAACCTCTTGACCTCCGTCCCCACCCTGGCCAGCACATTCAGCCTGATCGCGACCAGGGGCACGGGGCACTCACCCGCGCTCACCGGCTACGTCCGGCTCACCGCCCGAAGCGACACCGAACTGGTCACCGCGCGACGGCAGTTGGAGCGGCACGCCAACGGGGTGCGGGTCGGCCTGGTGCGGCTGGACCGCGAGCAGCTCCCGGGCCTGTTGGCCACCCTGCCGTTGGGAGGAACCCGCTGATGGCTGTCCCCACCGTCCCCCCCGCGGTACGCCGTCCTGCCCCTTCTCCCGGGGGCCCGGGCGACCGTCCGCGTCGGGCGAGACGGGGTTTCGGACTCCTCGGGCCGCGGCGGAACCGGCACGTGGTGCCGGCTGACCAGACGTCAGGGATCGCCCTCCCGGTGAGCGACGACGGCGTGGTCATCGGCATCGACCGCCACGAGCAGCCGGCGGTGCTGGGCCTCTTCCGCCCCGAGCAGTTCGACGTGCTGCTGGTCGGCGGGTTGTGGACGGCGCAGGTGTTCGCGTTGCGGGCCGTGGCGACGGGCGCGCGGGTGGCGGTGGAGACCGGACGCGGCCCGGTGTGGCAGCCCATGGCGCAGGCGGCCGGCGGCGGCATGCAGTGCGTGTCGGTGCACGCGGTGGGTCAGGTGGCCCCGCAGGGCCCCTCGGTGTCCAATCCGGTGCTGGTCGTGCGGGACTGTGGGGCCCGCCCACCGCGGAGTCGGCTGGCCGCCGGGCCCTGGCAGTCGGTGCTGACGGTCCTGCCCTACCTGGGTCCGACGGCGCCCCGACTGATCGCCTCCGCCGCGTTGGTCGGTGTGCAGCGGGTGTCCCCGCAGGAGGCCGCCGTGGTCGGCGATCTGCTGCGGCTGCCGCAAGCAGAGGTGCGGACGCTGTCAACGCTCGGTGACAATGTCACCCTGTGGTGCACCAGACGCGACCGGCAACTCGTCATGACCCAGCCGACGGAGGCGGAGACGGCGCTCTTGGGGGCGCCACGGCGGGTGGACTGACACCACCGTTACGCACCCGTTGTCTGGGCGCGGTGTGCTGGGCGCGAGGCACTGACGAGGCATGACACCGGTTTCTCAGGAGAGCCGGCAAACAGTGGGCATGCCGTCGTGACGACGTGCACGATTAGGCTGTGTCCTGCGGCGGCAAAGGACAGACAGGCAGGCCCTTGACTGCTCCCGGCCGGGTTCGGCGGATCACGCCGGGCGGGCCACCCAGGTGAACGGAAGGGAACCGCGTGGGCGTCGCCTCTCTGGAGCCGCGACACGTGCGCACAGGGGGCACCGGCCTGGGGTCGGTGAGCGAGGAAGCAACACAGGAGGCGCAGCAGTGAGCAGCGATCGGGACGACGTCTACGAGGGCGAGAACGCCCCCGAGGAGGACGAGGAGTGGTCCGGCGCCGACTACACGCCTCCCGCCTGGTACATGCAGGGTTCGGTCGGAGCCAGGCCGGCACCGCCCGCCGCGGCACCTGACCCGCCCTCGGCGGCTCCGTCCGCGGTTACGGTGCCGGAGGACGAGTCCGCGCCCGAAGAACCCGCCGCCGCTGTGCGGGTACCCGCCCCCCGACGGACGGTGACCCCCGCGACCCAGCGGTTCGCGCCTCCTCCGCCCACGGGTTCCCCGGTGCTGACGCCCGAGGTGTCGCCCGGTCACAACGACAACCACGACGGCGACAGTGCGTCCGGCGACGGGTCGCCGCCGTCCGTGGCGGTCGGCGGCGACCCCGCTCCGTCCCCGCGGCCCGCGGCGGGCGGCACCCCGCAACCTCCCGGCCCCACCCAGTCCGGCTCCGGGGACCCCAGCGACAGGGTGCCGGACTCGGGAACCACCGGTTCTGGTGGGTCGGGCTCTGGTGCGGTGGGGTCGTCCCCCGCCGACGCTCGGCCGTCCGACGGCGACGACGGCCAGGCCGCGAGGCCCGACCGCAAGGCGCCGCCGCCCGACGCCACCATGCGGTTCTCCCAGGTGACGGAACCGTCGGAGGAGCCTGGTGGCGGCAACGCCCACCCTCAGTCCGGCATGCCCGCTCCGGGCGGACCGGGCCCCGCCTGGCCGGGTTCGCCGGGTGCCGGCCAGGCCCCGCACCCGGGCGCGCCGCCCAACGGTCCTTACCCGTCGCCTGGCCCCGTGGCTCCGCCACACACCCACCAGCCGATGGCCGGCCAGCCGTGGGCCACCCCCCAGGCCCAACCGAACAGCGGCTACGGCTACCCCCAGCAGCCCGTGGGCTGGCCCCCTTCGCAGGCCCAAGCGTCACCCGCCCCGGCCCCCTTGCCCGCGGACGCCCAGGGACAGGTGCCGCCGACGGCCGCCCCCGCGCAGCCGACGGCGCCGTACGCACAGCCGCAGGCCCAGCAGCCACAACCGCAAACCCCCGAGCAGCAGGCCCCCGCACCGCAACCGGGCGGGATGCCCCTGCCCCCGCTGCCCCCGAACTACCAGGCGTCCCAGCAGTCCCAGCCTCCGGGTGGTTACGGCTACCCCCAGCAGCCCGCGGACCCGTGGGGGCAGCAACCCCACCCGCAGGCGCCGTCGATCTCCCATCCTTCCGCCGCTCAACCGCCACAGCAGGCGCAGCAACCACAGTCAACGGCACCGCCGCCACAGGCTCACCAGCCCGCGCCACCGCCCGGCCAGGGACAGGCACCGGTCGACCCACGACAGGGCGGCTGGCCGCCGTCCACCGGCGCCCAGCCGCAGGCGGCGGCTCCCACCCCAGGCGCGCCCCTGGGCTATACGGCCGCCGTGGAGCTGTCCTCTGATCGCCTGCTGCGCAAGCAGCCGCAGGTGAGGAAGAGCCCGACGCCCCGGTTCAAGATCGGCGGAAAGGCCGCGGAGGCGGAGCGCCGACGCAAGCTGGATCTCATCCGCACCCCTGTCCTGAGCTGCTACCGCATCGCCGTGATCAGCCTCAAGGGAGGCGTTGGCAAGACCACGACGACCACCGCGCTCGGCGCCACACTGGCAACGGAGCGACAGGACAAGGTCATCGCCATCGACGCCAACCCTGACGCGGGTACCCTGGGCCGCCGGGTGCGCCGGGAGACCGGGGCCACCATCCGCGACCTCGTCACCGCCATCCCGTACCTGCACAGCTACATGGACATCCGCCGTTTCACCTCCCAGGCGCCCAGCGGCTTGGAAATACTGGCCAACGACGTGGACCCGGCGGTGTCCACCACGTTCAACGACGAGGACTACCGTCGCGTCATCGACGTCCTCGGACGGCAGTACCCCATCATCCTCACCGACTCGGGCACCGGGCTGCTCTACAGCGCCATGCGTGGTGTTCTGGACCTCGCTGACCAGCTCATCATCATCTCCACCCCGAGCGTCGACGGGGCGAGCAGCGCGAGCACCACCCTCGACTGGTTGTCCGCGCACGGGTACGCGGACCTGGTGCAGCGCTCCATCACGGTGATCTCCGGGGTGCGGGAAACCGGGAAGATCATCAAGGTCGAGGACATCGTGGCGCACTTCGAGACCCGTTGCCGCGGGGTGGTGGTGGTCCCGTTCGACGAGCACCTGTCGGCCGGAGCCGAGCTGGACCTGAACATGATGCGGCCGAAGACCCGCGAAGCGTACTTCCACCTCGCGGCCATGGTCGCCGAGGACTTCTCCCGCGCCCAGCAGGCGCAGGGGCTGTGGACCGGCGAGGGCGGAGCCCAGCCCCCACAGGTCGCTCCCCCTTATCCGCAACAGCAACAGGCCCCGGTGGACCCACGCACCGGCCTACCCCACCAGGCGCCGCCGCAGTATCCCCAGCAGCACCCCCACGGACCTCAGCCCGCTCAACCGTGGAACCAACCGGCACCGCCCCCCGGCGCCTACGGCTACCCCCAGCCCGGGCACCAGCAGCCCGACCAGCACTCACAGTCGGGCTACGGCTACCCCCTTCAGCCCCCGGCCCAGCAGTAACGGCTTCCCGCACGGGCGGGCTCACGGACCAGGCCCCGGCAGGCGCTCGCCGTCGAGCACGCCCGCCGGGGCCGTGGCTGTCCGCCCCCGTCTCCGGGGCTGTCCACCACCGCGGTGTGCCCACGGCTCCCGAGCAGCCACATCGAGAGGTGGCGGGAGTTCAGGGCACGGTCAGGATGCACGGGCCCTCGTCGGTGACGGCGACGGTGTGCTCGATGTGCGCGGCCCGGCTGCCGTCGGTGGTCAACAGCGTCCAGCCGTCCGCGCCGGTGGTGTAGGCGTCGTCCCCGCCCGCCATCAGCATGGGCTCAATGGCCAGGACCAGGCCGTGGCGCAGTGGGAAACCGCGTCCCGGCCGGCCACGGTTGGGCAGGTGGGGATCCTCGTGCATGCGGCGACCGATGCCATGCCCGCCGAAGTCCCTCGGCATGCCGCAGCGGGCGGCGCGAGCGACCGTGTCGACGGCGTGGGAGATGTCACCGGTGCGCTGGCCCACGACGGCCGCTGCGATGCCTGCGTCGAGGGCACGCTGAGTGGCGTCGATGAGCGCCAGGTCCGCGGGGCGCGGCGTGCCGACGGTGAAGCTTATGGCCGCGTCGCCCGTCCACCCGTCCAGTTCCGCGCCGCAGTCGATGCTGACGAGGTCGCCGTCACGCAGACGGTAGTCCGTGGGGATGCCGTGGGCCACCGCGTCGTTGACGGAAGTGCAGATGACGGCCGGGAAGGGTGTCGGCGCGAACGAGGGACGGTAGCCCAGGAAGGGCGACCCGGCTCCTGCCTCGTCCAGGACGGACCTAGCGACCTCGTCCAGCTCCCGGAGTGACACCCCGACGGCTGCCGCGTCGCGGACGGCGGCCAGCGCGCGAGCCACCACCCGTCCGGCCTCCCGCATGGCCTGCAAGGCGACGTCTGTCTTGATTTCCACCATGGCGCGACTCCTCGGCCCGCTAGGCTCCAATTCTTATACCGGTATTAGTATCACGGGTATGGTGAGGACCCCATTGACCCCAGAGGAAAGGCGCCGCGGTGAGCGCCTCGGCGCCCTGCTGCGAGAGGCCCGCGGCGACCGCAGCATGGTGGAGGTGGCCGCGGCCGCCGGAGTGTCGGCCGAAACCCTGCGGAAGATCGAGACCGGACGTGCACCCACCCCGGCCTTCTTCACCGTCACGGCCTTGGCCACCGCGCTGGGGATCTCCCTGGAGCACTTGGCCGCGGCCTGCGCGGAACCCACTACCGAGGACGACCAGGCGCTCACCGCGTGACCGCGGGTGCTCCCCAGCGCGACCGAGCCGCGACGAACACGGGAGGCGCTCCGAAACGCAAGAGCCCGGGAGATCGCAACCTCCCGGGCTCACCGTGCCCCCGCCTCAGGCAAGGGTCAATGGCTGACGTTCAGCGCCATGAGCTCGGCGGTGGCCCGAACCCCGCGGCCGACTGCTGCGCACTCCTCCGCCGCCGCGTCAACACGAAGCCGAGTCCAGCGCCGACCACGAGCACTCCGGCCCCGGCAGCCGCCCACATCACCGGACCACCGTCGTCCTCGCCTTGCACCGCGACCGCCGAAGCACTCTCCTTCACCGCCGGCCCGCGCCCGTCGGCGTCCGGCTTCGCCGACGCCTCACGCTTGTCCTGCGCCTTCTCCTCCGCCTTCTGCGCGGCTACAACCTCGGGCAGGGGGCTGACATCCGGCGGCCCCGGGTCACCGGGATTGGTCAGAGCGATCCGAGGACGGACGGCGCCGTAACCGATGTAGTAATTTCGCTCGACACCATCAGTTGGTCCACCAGCAGTATTGATCATGACCCGAAGGACCTGGTTCGCCGTCCAGTCCGGGTGCTTGGACCAGATGAGGGCAGCGGAAGCCGAGGCAAGAGCAGTGGCGTCGCTTGTGCCTTCCCCAATGCAGTAGCCGCTACGGTGACCACAGGAGGTCACAATCTCCTCACCAGGCGCAGAGAGATCAACCTCGGGTCCATGTTGGGACGATGCGGTCGCCCGAACGTCACGCCCAAGAGCCGCCACAGCGACGACCCCAATAGTGGCCGCAGGGTGATCGACGGGAGCATCATACTCCCCCGCATTGCCCGCAGCAGCAAAAAGTAACACGTCCTTGGACATCGCATATCGAACAGCTTCGGAAAGCTCTCGACTCCCGACAGCAAAACCCAGAGACATATTGATAATCCGAGCATCACTGTCAGCCGCGTGGCGAATTGCCTTAGTAACCTGGGACCGGAAGTCGGCCGAGGCGTCTGGCCCTTCGTATGTCACACGAAGAGGTAAAATCTTGGCGCCGGGGGCAAGGCCATACCCACCTTGACGCCCTTCCCCAATTCCTGTACTCGCGATCAGTTCTGCCATTTTGGTTCCATGCCCTTGGGAGTCTACACGGGCATCACCTGGAAGAGAGGTGAAATCCTTCCCTTCGAGGACCTGACCGCGCAGCTCCGAACGCCCAGCGTCGACGCCGCTATCGATGACAGCAATCACGACCCCTTCACCAGTGCTTGTTTTCCACATTTCTTCGGCCTTCATGGCATCAAGGTGCCACTGGTGATCACGTACAGAATCTGCGTATGCTGGTGGCGCTAACATGCCACCGCAGACCAACAAGGCACCGCACACACCCAGGAAACGCAGAAAACCACTACCTGAATACCCGTTCTTGCAGTACCCCATTAACTGCTTGTCACCCTTCAAGTAATGTGCCGGTGGCCTCGCAGTCAGAACTTGCGAGGCCACCGGTGTAGAAGATCGTCGAAAGCACTGCTTACTCAATCACTGGCGGGGCAGTCCTATGCCTAGCTGCAATCCAACTGCCATCACCTTCCGCCGAATTACCACCCAAAGCGTGTCGACTTTCCTGTCTCTCTTCACCGGCATCACTTGTTGACCTTCGCCCACTTTGCCCAGCTCCCCGAGAAGAGTGGGGCTGACTCTGACGCCTCACCAACCCAGACCCACCAGGCGTGAATACCTTTCCGGTCGAATTTTGAGAGCCCCGGGGTGAGCCAACCACCCCCCCTGGCTCGTTGGCCAGCCGACGACCACTTGCCGAGTTGTCAGAAGGTTGCCCGCCAACCACATTCCCCATTCCACCAACCAGCGGTGGACGCCCCCCGGTCTGCGACATTCCTTGTTCCGATCCAACTACGGTTCCACGTGGAATCTGGTTTCGCGGTCCCGACTCGGATACAGGAAGACCTCCGTAGACGCCAGTACGGGGCCCGAGACGCGGTGTGGTAGCCGGCCCAGAGCTTCTCGACATGAATGGAACATCCAGGCCACGACGAGATCTGGTTTCTATACTTCCAGCGCGAATCCCTCGCGACGGGTTCGGGGGACTGGGCGCAAACGTGCTATTCGGCGGAACAACTGGTCCACCTGGCACGTCAGTCGGTGCCGGCGTTCTCGCCACTGATTGATGGGTCACTGGATCTGACAACGCGGCTGGTACCGAAACGGAGTCCGTACGGGTGGCTGGCTCAGGAACCTGTGGAAGACCGGTGTTGGGAGACAAAGGGAGCCCACCATTAATTCCGTCGCCACCGGGCTGCATAATTCTAGCAGCGGTAGCACTCGCATCCCCGACCCCACTGCGAGGCGAGTGCGGTGAATTATCTACAATTCCACCGCTATCACCCGCGTAACGAGTAAATTCAGAAGAATATTCGCGCGCACTGGAGGCCACCTGACCATGAGAGGCATACTCGTCCCCTCCAGAATAGACTGATGGCATTGGCTCGGTCGGTGGTGGCGGGATCTCCGGTGGCTCGAGGTCGCTGATGATCTCCCTGGACATGTTGTACGCCTGGCCCAGTTTGGTCATCTGGCGGACGGCCTCGGCATGGGCGTCGGTCGTGTCCTGCTTGGCCCTGGTCACCGCCTCCGGGCTCGGGCAGTACCCCAGCTTGGCCATGCTCTCTTCCTCGGACATGCCCGGGGCGTACGCGTCAGCGATGCGCTTGGACTCCGTGGGGACTTCCGGCATGGCACTCTTCACGTCGGCGAGGGTCGCACCAGCGTCCTTCATGAAGCGCCCGGCGGTGTCGCTGTAGTCGGCGAGGTACTCGGCTGCGATGGCCACTTTGTGGCCCCACGCCCGGAAGGCGTCGCCCGCCTTGCCCTCCCACAACAATGCCCCCATGTCCCTCTTCAGGTCACTGCCGATCTGGTCCAGGTCGGCCCCGGCATCGACCAGCGTCTGACCTAACTGGGACACGCGTTCACTGTTCGCATCCCGCACCATCCGCAGGAGTTCCTCATGTGATTTTGACTCGAAGTCCGTTGTTGCGCTGTAACTCGGCGCCTCATTCGCACCTGGATCACCCATGGCTCCCCCTTCTCCGCGTTCTCCTCGTTGGGAGCGGGACGAGCGCGCCCGTCAGGCCGTGCCGCCCGCGGTGCTCTCTTCCGGCGTCGGCTTGCCCGTGTCCTTCGGGTGCTCGTCGGCGGCCTGGCGGTGGGTCTCGGCGTACGCCTTCGTGGATCGCCTGATCTCCCACAGGCGCAGACGTTGTTCCTCGTCCACGTTCCGGTAGTCGTTGTTCGCCATGTTGACCAACATGCTCATGGCTTCGATCTGGTCGGCGAAGACCTTGGACAACTTCTCCAGTTCACTGTGAACCGTCCGGTAGGCCCCGAACAGCGCCGACGCCTCGCTGAAGCCGACCCCGAAGTGGCTCGAGGACAGGGCGTCCTGGCCAATATTGTTCGGTCCGGCCGCGGAAGTCTCCAGGTCGGACAAGACATTGTCGATGCGCTTCTTGAAACTTTCCAGCGTCTGTAAGTCCGCTAGAAAGTTCATGATTCCCTGACTGCCCGCGTCCAACTGGTCGCGGACTTCACCGAACCCCACCCCTGGCCCCCTCCACTCCCGTGTGTGGTCCGCTGCCACCGGTCCCGGCGCGCCGGGACCGGTGGCGACAACCCAAGGGTACTCGTCGGCCAGGGTCGTTATGGGGTTTGTCGAGGGGGTGATTCCGGACGACTGTCCTACGCGTTGTCGTGGGCGTCCAACAGCTCGCGGCAGCGCTTGATGTCGGCCGCGACCTGTTCGACGAGGTCGTCAATGGAGGTGAACTTCTCCTGGCCCCGCAGGAACGTGAGGAATTCCACTGCGGCGTGCGTTCCGTAGAGTTCCAGGCCCACCCGGTCGATGGCGTACGCCTCCACCGTGCGGGAACGGCCGTCGAAGGTCGGCTTGGTGCCCACGGAGATGGCCGCCGGCATCCGCTCGCCCGCGGCCACGAGCCAGCCGGCGTAGACGCCGTCCACAGGGATGGCTGAGTGCGGCAGCGGGTCCACGTTGGCGGTGGGGAAGCCCAGTTCGCGGCCGCGCTGGTCGCCACGGACGACGACGCCCTCCACCCGGTGCGGGCGGCCCAGTACCTCGGCTGCCCCTTCCATGTCGCCCTCGGCGACAAGGGTGCGGGTCAGGGTCGAGGAGAACGGGGTGCCGTCGCCGGCCCCTCCCCGGACGTTGAGCTCCACGATCTCCACCTCGTAGTCGTAGGTGGCACCCAACTCGGCGAGCAGTTCCACATCTCCGGCCGCACGGTGACCGAACCTGAAGTTGCGCCCCTCGACCACCGCCCGGGCGTGCAGGCCGTCCACCAGCACCTGACGGACGAACTCGTCCGGCGACAGCTTGGAGAACTCCATGGTGAACGGCAGGATCAACACCGCGTCCACGCCGAGCTCCCCCAGCAGCTCCGCGCGCCGGTGGTGCGGGGCGAGCAGCGGCGGGTGGCTGCCGGGGCGCACCACCTCGCTGGGGTGCGGGTCGAAGGTGACCACCACGGACGGCACGCCGAGCTCCCCGGCCAGTTCGACGGTCCTGCCGATGATGAGTTGGTGCCCCCGGTGGACGCCGTCGTAGGAGCCGATGGTGACGACGCTGCGTCCCCAGTCCTCGGGAACGTCCGCCAAGCCCCGCCAGCGCTGCACAGTGACCGCTCCTCCAGTGAATCCACAACATGCAGGAACAAGACTGCCATGTCTGCGGTTCTCCGACCTCACCGGCAGGCAGCAAAAACGGACGGGCGGTGGGGTGCCGGGGGCGGTCCGTGTCCCTCCCGGGGGGTTCGACGGAAGGCTCCGGCACCCGTGCTCCGGACGTTCCCACAGGCAGCAGCGGGTGTGCCGGTTCCTGGCCCCGGACGAGCACACCGGAAAACAGTGACGAGACGGGCGAACCCGGTTGAGTCGGATGCGAGTCGGGCTGGACGCCCGTCGAAGCCGTCGGGGCGGCTCCACGGTCCCCGCGAACGGGACCGCGACGGACGACCAGGGTGCCGTTACACGAACACGGCGATGCTGCGTGCCTCGCCGCCGCGCTCCTCCACAAGGGCGACGAAGCGGTCACCGGGGCCGAAGACCGCGATGGGTCCCCCGCCCATGCCCGCGGCCTTCAGCCGCACGCCGTTGGCGAGGCGCCGGGCCTCCTCCTCGTCCACGTCGCGGCGCGGGAACGCGGCGACCACCGCCTCGCCGATGGGCAGGTAGGAGAACGACTCCGTCAACTGTTCCAGGGTCCTGGCGGAGTCCAGCCCGTACGGGCCGACCCGGGTGCGGCGCAGTGCCGTCAGGTGGCCGCCCACGCCGAGCCCGGCGCCGAGGTCACGGGCGAGCGCCCGGACGTACGTACCGGAGGAGCAGACGACCGAGACGTCCAGGTCGAGGAGTTCGGTGCCGTCGGGCAGGGTGACCGGTCGCCACGCGTGGACGCTGAACGAGGAGACGGTGACCGGGCGGGCGGCGAGTTCGACGTCCTCGCCCGAACGGACCCGGGTGTAGGAGCGCCTACCGTCGACCTTGATGGCACTGACCTTGGACGGTACCTGGAGGATGTCCCCGGTGAGGGCGGCCAGTCCGGCCTCCACGGCCTGCCGGGTCGCCGGGCCTGGCCCCCCGGGGCCGCCGGTGACCGGGACGGTGGCGGTGACCTCCCCCTCGGCGTCGTCGGTGACCGTGGTCTGGCCGAGGCGGATCGTCGCGTCGTAGGCCTTGTCGGTGAGCGCGAGGTGGCCGAGCAGCCGGGTGGCCTTCTCCACGCCCAGGATGAGGACGCCGGTGGCCATGGGGTCGAGGGTGCCGGCGTGGCCGACCCGTCGGGTGCCGGCCAGGCGGCGCACCTTGCCCACCACGCCGTGCGAGGTGATCCCGGCCGGCTTGTCGACGATGACCAGGCCGTCGGGGCCGGTTCCCTTGCGTTTCATCAGGTGTTGGACCAGTGATCTGTGAGTCAGGCGTCCGTGGGGACGCCGTCGGTGGCGGCCGGAAGGGTGTCGTGGGGCGGGGTCTGGTGGTCGGACGGCGCCGGCGAGGGGGGCGGAGCGGACGGCGCCGGCGGCGAGGCGCCCGCGGGGGTGTCGGCGCAGGCCGCCTCCAGCAGTGCGCGGAACCGCCGCACGGTGGTGGCGGCGTCCTGGTGGGAGGTGAACCCGGCGGCGTAGGCGTGTCCGCCGCCGCCGAGCCCGGAGCAGACCGTGCCCAGGTTGACCGCGCCCCTGCCGCGGGACGACCCGTAGTAGGAGCCGTCGTCGTTCTCCTTGAGCACCAGCGCCACCTCGGCCTCCGCGGTCCTGCGCACGACGTCGATGAACCCCTCGATCTGGTCCATGGGCACTTGGTGTGCCGCGCGGTCGGCCCGGGGGACCACCGTCCACACCAGGCCGCGGCCACCCGCGGCGGTCAGGTCGAGCTCGGCGCGCTGCAACGCCGAGGCGAGCACCTTCAGACAGCCGAACGAGGAGGTGTCCCACAGTTGGCGGGAGATCTGGTCCGGGCGGAGCCCGGTGCCCAGCAGCCGGGCGGCGAGCTGGTGGCTCTCGGGGGTGGTGGCGGCGTTCTTGAACGAACCGGTGTCGGTGGCCACGCCGGTGTAGAGGCAGGTGGCGACGTCGCGGGTGAGCGGGGCGCCCAGCCGCCGCAGCAGTTCGTCCACGAGCATCGCGGTGGCGGGGGCCGTCGGGTCGATCAGCCGGCAGTCACCGAAACCGTTGTTGGAGCTGTGGTGGTCGATCACCAGCAGGGCGCGGGCGGCCAGGGCCTTGTCGCGCAGCAGCCCCAGGCGGTCCTCCGAGGCGACGTCGCAGACGACCACGAGGTCGGGGCGGTCCGGCACCGCGGCCGCGGGAACCAGCAGGTCCTGGCCCGGCAGGAAGGTCAGCGAGGTGGGCACCACCTGCGGGTCGTCGCCGAAGGAGACGTGGGCCTCGATGCCGAGGGAGCGCAGCGCGAGCGCGGCGGCGAGCGCCGAGCCGAGGGCGTCACCGTCCGGGCACACGTGGCACACCAGGTGGACCGCCCTGGCCTGGCGCACCAGCCTGACCGCGGCCGCCCAGGTGTCCTCGTGGATCGGGGGGGCGGCATCCGGTGCCTGGCGGGGCGCGGGGAGCACCGTGCCGCCGGACGCCGCCCTGGGTACGACATGGCCCGGCATGGTCAGGCGTCCTCGTCGGTTCCGGGGTCCGACGGCGCCCGGCCGGGGCCGGGGTCCCGCTGCGCGCCGGGGCCCGCCTCGTCCCCCGCGGCGGCCGGGGCGGTCGCCTCGTCCTCGTCCTCGGTCTCCTCGTCGCCCTGGGCGGGCGAGCGGTACGGGTCCGCCTCCCCCGCGTAGCTGGCCCCGGCGGCGGCGCTGCGTACCCGCTCGTCGGCGGCCCTGGCCTTGGCCAGCAGGTCGTTGATGTTCCGGGCGGTGTCCGGGACGGCGTCCAGGACGAACGTCAGCGAGGGGGTGTACCGCACCCCGGTCTGCCGTCCGACCTCGGACCGCAGCACTCCCTTGGCGCTCTCCAGGGCGGCGGCGGAGGCCTCGCGCTCGGTCTCGTCGCCGAAGACCGTGTAGAAGACGGTGGCCTCCCGCAGGTCACCGGTGACCCGGGTGTCGGTGATGGTCACGAAGCCCAGCCGGGGGTCCTTGATCCGCCGGTCCAGGGTCTCCGCCACGACCACCCGGATGCGGTCCGCCAGCTTGCGCGCCCGCGCGGTGTCGGTCACTTGAGGTCCCTCCTCCTACTGCGAGCCCGGGTGCCGTGTCACGTCACGGCACGGCACCCCAACGTACTCGCCTGTGCGCCGGTGAGGCGCCTGTCGTGGTGTTGTATCGCGCGGCGGTCAGTCGCCGTCGCCGTGGAGCCGCCGCCGCACGGACAGCAGTTCCACTTCCGGGCGGGCGGCCACCAGCCGCTCGCACCTGTCGAGCACGTCCGTGCAGTGCCCGAGGTCCCCGGAGACCACCGCGAGCCCTATCTCGGCCCGGCGGTGCAAGTTCTG
Source organism: Wenjunlia vitaminophila DSM 41686 (assembly GCF_000380165.1). Taxonomy (GTDB): domain Bacteria; phylum Actinomycetota; class Actinomycetes; order Streptomycetales; family Streptomycetaceae; genus Wenjunlia; species Wenjunlia vitaminophila. The sequence goes on along the minus strand of NZ_KB904681.1, from coordinate 9,833 downwards.
GCCGCCCACCTCGGCCACGCTCACCGCGTACTTGCGGTGCAGCTCGGCGACGATGGGCCGGACGACGGAACGCTTCTCCTTCAGCGAACGGACGTCGCCGAGAAGCAGGTCGAAGGACAGGGTCCCTACGTACATGCGTGGCGGGTCAAGCCGACCCGTGGGCCTCGTGGTGACGCCTCCGGGGGGAGGCGCTGACATGTGTGGGCCGGGCGGTTCCGAAGCCGGTGCCCGGCGTCCTGCCGGCACGGTACACGCCCACGGCCGGGGCCGATCGGCGGGAACACCCGCCGATCGGCCCCGGACCGCTGTGGTGACTACACCCGCGGCTTCTCGCGCATCTCGAACGTCTCGATGACATCGTCGACCTTGATGTCGTTGTAGTTCGAGAGCTTGATGCCGCACTCGAAGCCCTCGCGGACCTCGGTGGCGTCGTCCTTGAACCGGCGCAGGGTGTCGATGGAGAGGTTCTCCGCGACCACCGAGCCGTCCCGGACCAGGCGGGCCTTGGCGTTCCGCCGGACCAGACCGGTACGGACCAGGCAACCGGCGATGTTGCCGAACTTGGACGAGCGGAACACCTCGCGGATCTCCGCCGTGCCGAGTTGGACCTCCTCGTACTCCGGCTTCAGCATGCCCTTCAGGGCCGCCTCGATCTCCTCGATCACCTGGTAGATGACCGAGTAGTAGCGGACGTCCACGCCCTCGCGCTCGGCCAGCGAGGTCGCCCGGCCCTCGGCGCGGACGTTGAAGCCGATCACGATCGCGTCCGAGCCCGCCGCCAGGTTGATGTCGTGCTCGGTGACGGCACCCACCCCGCGGTGCAGGATGCGCAGGTCGACCTCGTCGCCCACGTCGAGCTGGAGCAGCGAGCTCTCCAGTGCCTCGACCGAACCGGAAGCGTCGCCCTTGAGGATGAGGTTGAGCTGCTGCACCTGGCCTTCCTTGAGGACCATGTCCAGGTCCTCGAGGGAGATCCGGCGGCGGTTCTTGGCGAACGCCGCGTTGCGCTCGCGGGCGGCCCGCTTCTCGGCGATCTGCCGAGCGGTGCGGTCCTCGTCGACGACGATGAAGTTGTCACCGGCACCGGGGACCGAGGTGAGGCCGAGCACCAGCACCGGGGCCGAGGGGCCGGCCTCCTCCACGTTGTTGCCGTTGTCGTCGAGCATCGCCCGGACCCGGCCGTACGCGTCCCCGGCGACCATGGTGTCGCCGACCCGCAGGGTGCCGCGCTGCACCAGGACCGTGGCCACGGCGCCGCGCCCGCGGTCGAGGTGCGCCTCGATCGCGATGCCCTGGGCGTCCTGGTCCGGGTTGGCCCGCAGGTCCAGGGCGGCGTCCGCGGTGAGGATGACGGCCTCGAGCAGCCCGTCGATGTTGATGCCCTCCTTGGCGGAGATGTCGACGAACATGGTGTCGCCGCCGAACTCCTCCGCCAACAGGCCGTACTCGGTCAACTGGCCACGGACCTTCATCGGGTCCGCACCATCGACGTCGATCTTGTTGACCGCGACCACGATGGGCACGTCGGCGGCCTTGGCGTGGTTCAGCGCCTCGACCGTCTGGGGCATCACGCCGTCGTTCGCAGCCACCACCAGGATGGCGATGTCGGTGGACTTGGCACCGCGGGCACGCATGGCGGTGAACGCCTCGTGGCCCGGGGTGTCGATGAACGTGATGGCCCGGTCCTCGCCGTTGACCGCGGTGGTGACCTGGTAGGCACCGATGTGCTGGGTGATGCCCCCGGCCTCGTCCGCGGCGACGTTGGTCTTGCGGATGGCGTCCAGCAGACGCGTCTTGCCGTGGTCGACGTGACCCATGACGGTCACCACCGGCGGACGCGCGACCAGCGCGTCCTCGCCGCCCTCGTCCTCGCCGAACTCGATGTCGAAGGACTCCAGGAGCTCGCGGTCCTCCTCCTCGGGGCTGACGATCTCCAGGACGTAGTTCATCTCGTCGGCGAGCAGCTTGAGCGTCTCGTCGGAGACCGACTGGGTCGCGGTGACCATCTCGCCCAGGTTGAACATCACCTGGACCAGGGACGCCGGGTTGGCGTTGATCTTCTCCGCGAAGTCGGTCAGTGACGCGCCGCGGGACAGCCGTACGGTCTGGCCGTTGCCGCGCGGCAGCATCACCCCGCCGATGGACGGGGCCTGCATGGCCTCGTACTCCTGGCGGCGCTGCCGCTTGGACTTGCGCCCACGGGTGGGACGGGCGCCGGGGCGACCGAACGCGCCCTGGGTGCCGCCACGGCCACCGGGACCGCCGGGACGACCGCCGAAGCCACCGCCACCGCCGGGACGGCCACCGAAGCCACCGCCACCACCGGGACGACCGGCGAAGCCGCCGCCACCACCGGGACGACCGCCGCCGCCACCGCCGGGACGACCGGCGAAGCCGCCGCCACCACCGGGACGACCGCCGCCGCCACCGCCGGGACGACCGGGACGACCGGGAGCACCACCGGGACGGGGAGCGCCGCCGCCCGCGGCGGGGCGCTGCGGCATCATGCCCGGGTTGGGGCGGGGGCCGCCGGGCGCCTGCGGGCGCGGCATCGAGCCCGGGCTCGGCCTTGGCCCTCCGGGCCTGGGGCCGCCGGACGGGGCGCCGCCGGGCCTCGGGGCACCGGGACGGGGACCTGGGGCGCCACCGGGGCGCGGCGCCTGGGGGCGCGGCATTCCGGTGCTGCCCGAGGTGAAGGGGTTGTTGCCGGGGCGGGGACCCGCGGGACGCGGGGCCCCCGGACGGGCACCGCCCTGGCCGGGACGCCCACGGTCCCCACCGGGGCGCGGGGCACCGCCACCGGGGCGCGGCCCACGGTCCGGACGCGGCGCGGGCCGCGGGCCGGGGGTGGCGCCGGGGCGCGGGGCCCGCTGCGGGGTGGAGTCCGCGGCCGGGGCCGGGGGCGCCTGGAACTCGGCCGGCGCCGGGGCCTTGGGGGCCTCAGCGGCGGGGGCCACCGGCTGGGCCGGACCGGGGCGGGGACCCGGGCGGGGCGCGCCGGGGCGCGGGCCGGGGGTCGCGCCCGGCGCGGGCGGCTTGGGAGCCGCCGGACGGGACGGGACGGCCGCGCCGGGCTTCGGGCCCGGCGCAGCGGGACGAGCCCCCGGACGGCCGGTGGCGGCCGGCGCGGAGGGCTTGGCAGGCGTCGCCTTGCGGGGCGCCGGCTTGGCGGGGCCGCGGCCACCGCCGCCGTTCCCCTGCTGGAAGGCATCTGTCAGTTTGCGGACAACCGGCGCCTCGATCGTCGATGACGCCGAACGGACGAACTCACCCAGTTCCTGGAGCTTGGCCATGACGACCTTGCTCTCCACACCGAACTCCTTGGCGAGCTCGTATACCCGGACCTTTGCCACGTCGCTCCTTCTGGTCCGGGGTGGTCGTCCGCCGGACCGTCGCTACTTCACGGGCGTACTCATCGCGTACTCATCGAGTGCTCATCGCAATCTCGACCTACTTCCGACTCGCGAGGTACCTGACGATCACACGCATCAACGCGTGACCTCTTGCTGTTCTTCCGCCCCGTTCGCTCTGGGGGGCGGGGCCTCACTCTGGGGCGGGGCCTGGTGCCGCTCGACCCACTCCCGAAGCCGCCCGATCGTGAGCGGCCCCCGTGCCCGCAGGGCCCGGGGGAGTGACCGGCGGCGGACCGCCAGGTCGAGACATGCCTCGTCGGGGTGCACGTAGGCGCCCCGACCGGGCAGCGTACCGCGTGGGTCGGGGACACACTCATCCCCGACCAGCGTGGTGCGCAGCAGATCGTCCTTGGCCGCACGGGCCCGGCACCCCACGCAGGTGCGCTCAGGGCGGGCACGGGCACGCGTACGACTCGACACTATTAAGTCTACCTCCCCGTGCCAACGCCGCCCCGACGCGTCAGGGCGGCGTTGGCACGCGTTCCTACGATGCCGTCTGCTGCTCGGTGTCCGGACGGATGTCGATGCGCCACCCGGTCAACCTCGCGGCGAGACGGGCGTTTTGGCCTTCCTTGCCGATGGCCAGCGAGAGCTGGTAGTCGGGCACGGTGACCCGGGCCGCCCGGGCGCCCATGTCCACGATCTCCACCTTGCTCACCCTGGCGGGTGACAGGGCGTTGGCCACCATGTCGGCCGGGTCGTCCGACCAGTCCACGATGTCGATCTTCTCGCCGTGCAGCTCGGCCATGACGCTGCGCACCCGACCGCCCATCGGCCCGATGCACGCCCCCTTGGCGTTGAGTCCCTGCCGGGTGGACCGGACCGCGATCTTGGTGCGGTGTCCGGCCTCCCGGGCGATCGCGGCGATCTCCACCGAGCCGTCGGCGATCTCCGGAACCTCGAGGGCGAAGAGCTTCCTGACCAGGTTGGGGTGGGTGCGGGACAGCGTGATGGACGGACCGCGGACCCCCTTGGCCACCCTCACCACGTAGGTGCGGATCCGGGCACCGTGCTCGTACCGCTCGCCCGGCACCTGCTCCTGCGCCGGCAGGATCGCCTCGACCTTGCCGATGTCGACCAGGACGTTCCTGGGGTCCTTGCCCTGCTGCACCACACCGGCGACGATGTCGCCCTCTCGACCGGCGTACTCGCCGAAGGTGATCTCCTCCTCGGCGTCCCGCAGGCGTTGCAGGATGACCTGTTTGGCGGTGGTGGCGGCGATCCGGCCGAATCCGGACGGGGTGTCGTCGAACTCCCGCGGCTCGGCACCCTCGGCGACCTCGTCGGGGTCCTCCCGCGCCCAGACCGTCACATGGCCCGTGGCCCGGTCCAGCTCCACCCGTGCCCGGTCACGGCTGCCCTCGGTGCGGTGGTACGCGATGAGGAGGGCCGACTCGATTGCCTCCACCAGCAGGTCGAACGAGATCTCCTTCTCCCGTACAAGACCGCGCAGAGCGCTCATGTCGATGTCCACGGCTACGCCTCCTCCTTCTCCTCGTCCTGGTGCGGTGCGTTCATGTCGTCGTCGTGGTCGGCGGCCGCGGTCGGTTCGGCGTCCTGGCCCCCGGACCCACTCCCGCCCGCTTCGGGGCCGCTCGCCGAAGGCTCGGACGTCGGGCGGCTGAACTCCACCTCGACCCTCGCCCCGGCGACCTGCTCCAGGGGGACCCGGCGGGCGGTGGGCCGGCGTCCCTTGACCCCCGGGACCTGGAGGTCGAGGCCGGTGTCGTCGATCCCGGTGATCCTCGCGGTCAGCTCCTGGCCGTCCACCAGCTTGATCCTGACCATCCGACCGAGCGCGCGCCTGAAGTGGCGGGGTTCGGACAGCGGGCGGTCCACCCCGGGCGAGCTGACCTCGAGCAGGTAAGGGGCGGAGCCCATCGCGTCGGACTCGTCGAGGACGCGGGAGAACTCCCGGGTCAGCTCGGCGATCAGGTCGAGGGAGACCCCTCCGTCGGCGTCCACCACCACCAGGAGCTGACGGCGCTTGCCGACCGTGGTGACGCTGACCTCCTCCAGCTCCGCACCGGCCCCGGCCACGAGCGGATCCAGCAGTTCACGCAGCCTGTCGGTCTGGGTGGTCCTCATCCGGGTGACTCCTCGGCCGCGTGTGCTGTTGTCGGAAGGTCGCTGGTGCGCCCGCCCAGCCTATCGGGTCGCGGCAGCGCGTGCCGGCTCCCTCGCTCCGGGCAGGTAATCTCATCACCGGTGATCACTCCCGTAGAGGACGAGGAACGTGCTGTCCAGGACCAAGCGCCAGCCCCTCACCAGACCCCCCTCCCGCAGGACCCTGCTGACCGCCGGCCTCGCCGGCACCAGCCTGCTGGCCGGCGGCTGGGGCCTCACCGCCTGCTCGTCCACCGACCGGCAGGAGGCCGCCGTGGCGGCCGACTCCGACCGGCTGCGGAAGCGGGCGGCGAAAGACACCGCGGCCCTGCTCGCCGCGTACGACGCCACCGTCTCGACCCACCCCCGGCTCGCCGGTGAGCTGCGCCCGATCCGCGCGGACCTGGCCCGGCACCTGACCGCGTTCGGTGGCTCCCGCACCCCAGCCGGCTCCGCCAGGGTTCCCGCCCGGCCGGACGCCGCCCGCGCCGCCCTGGCCGACGCCACCCGGCGCTCGGCCGACCGGGCCGCCACCGACCTGCTGACCGCCCCACCCGACCTGGCCAGGCTGCTCGCCTCCGTCGCCGCGGCGCGCGCCGGCCACGTGCTGCTCCTCGGGAGCTGATCCTCGTGCCCTCCCCGTCCACCCCACCCGCCGCCGGCCCGGACGCGCCCGCGGGCCGCGGGGCCCCCGCCGCGCAGCCACCCACCGCGCTCCCCGCGCTCCAGTCCGCACTGGCCGCGGAGCACGCCGCGATCTACGGCTACGGGGTGCTTGGCGCCCGCCTCACCGGTGAACGGCGCAACCAGGCCCGGGACGCCTACCAGGCGCACCGCTCCCAGCGGGACGCACTGCGCCGCTCCGTGCGCGGCCTCGGAGGTGAGCCGGAGGCCGCGGCCCCCGCCTACGGCCTGCCGTTCCCCGTCCCCGACCAGGAGGCGGCGATCCGACTCGCCGCGGAGCTCGAGGACCGGGTGGCCGCGGTCTACGCGGACCTCGTCGCCCGGGCGGAGGCCGACCTGCGGCGCGACGCGGCCCGGGCGCTGCGCGAGGCGGCGGTGCGCGCGGTGCGCTGGCGGGGCCGCGGCGTGCCCTTCCCCGGGCTGCCGGAACGGGCCGGCACCGCGTCCGGAGCGCCGACCACCCCAGGGGCCGTTTCCCCGGGCTCCGGATGACCGTTCACCGACCGCAGGAGGCCCCATCCATGCCCCAGGTACCGCTGCAGCCTCCCGCGCGACTGGTGCGCACCGTCTCCGCCTGGGAGGGGGAACCGGGCCAGAGCTGGGCACACGGCCTGCCCGAGCGGGCGCGGCGGGTCGTCGAACGCTGGGAGCTGACACCGGAACGGGTGCTGGAACCCGGCGGGAACATCAGCATGGTGGTCCTGGTCCTCCAGGCGGACGGCACCCCGGCGACGTTGAAGCTCGGCCTGGTGACCCCCGAGACGGCTCAGGAACCCGCCGCGCTGGCCCGGTGGGACGGCAGGGGGGCGGTACGGCTGCTCCGGACCGAGCCGGACGAGGGCGCACTGCTGTTGGAACGGCTCCAGGGCGAGGTCAGCCTGCGCTCGCTGCCCGAGTCCAAGGCGATGCTCGAGGCCACGGGGGTGCTCCGCCGGCTGTGGGTCCACCCGGGCGACGACCACCCGTTCCGCGGCGTCCCGGGGTACACCGGCGGGCTGGTCGACACGTTGAGTGCCCGGGCGGCCCAGCCGTGGGCCGCCGAGCTGCGCCCCCTGGCCGACGAGGCGTTGCGGGTCCGGGCGGACCTGGTGGCCAGCGAACCCGAGCGGGTGCTGCTGCACGGCGACTACCACCACGGCAACGTGCTGGCCGCCGGTCCCTCGCCCTCCCGTGGGCCGGACCGGGCCGACGTGCCGGGCGGCGGCTCCGGGGAGCGCCCGCCGTGGCTGGCGATCGATCCCAAGCCGCTGGTCGGGGAGCGCGCCTACGACCTCGCCTGGCTGGTCCGGGACCGGCTGGACACGCTCGTGGCGTCCCCGGGGCCGGCAGCGGCCACCCGGCGGCGGCTCCACCGGCTCGCGGACGACCTGGAGGTGGATCGCGAGCGGCTGCGCGGCTGGTCGCTGTTCCGCGCCGTGGAGGCGGGGCTGTGGTCGCTGGCCGTGGGTGACCGCGACGCCGGCGAACTGCTCCTGGAGTTCGCCACCTGGCTGTGACGCGGCGGGTCGGCCGGCCCGTGGACTCCACTCGCGAGAGGAGCCAAGTAGGGTGCCCGACCATGGAAGAAGTGGCCGTGCGGGCGATCGACCTGGCCTCGAGGGTGCACGAGGTGCTGGCCGTGCAGGCGGTCGCCTTCGGGTTGAGCAACGACGAGGTGGCGATCCGGACCCAGGTGGTGCTGCGGCACGCCGCCTATCCGGGGGTGCGGGCCCTGGGCGCGTTCCCGCCGGGCGGTGAGCTCGTCGGGTTCACCTACGGCATGCCCAACAGCCGGGAGCACTGGTGGAGTTCGGTGATCGAGCCCTATCTGGTCCGGGCGGGGAACGACGAGTGGCTGGACGACGCGTTCGGCGTCACTGAGCTGCACGTGCGTCCCGACTTCCAGGGGCGGGGCCTGGGCCGGGCGCTGATCACCCGGTTGACCGACGGCGTCCCCCAGCACCGCAGCATCCTGTCCGCGGTGGAGGGGCCCAGCCGGGCCCGCCGGCTGTACCACTCCCTGGGGTACGTGGACCTGGCCCACTCGGTGCGGTTCCTCAGCGCGCCGACGCTGTACGTGGTGATGGGCGCCCCGTTGCCGTTGCGCGGCCCGCGGCCCGCGTTCCCGGGGGACACGACCGCCGGGTGAGCGGGCGCTCGGGTGGCGCTCGGCCGCCGTACGGGGGCGTGCCGCGGGCGCGGGTTCAGAACAGCACGCTCATGAACGCGCCGACCTGCTGGAAGCCCACCCTGCGGTACGCCGCCCTGGCGGGGGTGTTGTAGTCGTTGACGTAGAGGCTGACCACCGGCGCCACCTCGAGCAGCGCGTACCTCATCACGGCGGCCATCCCCGTCACGGAGAGGCCCTCCCCTCGGCGGTCCGGCGCGACCCAGACCCCCTGGATCTGGCAGGCCCGGTCGGTGACCGCGCCGATCTCCGCCTTGAACACCACCCGGCCGCCCTCGAACCGGGCGAACGCCCTTCCGGTGGTGACCAGTTCCGCGATCCTGGCCTGGTACAGCAGCCCGCCGTCCCCGGCCAACGGGGAGACCCCGACCTCCTCGGTGAACATGGCCACGCAGGCAGGCATCAGCAGGTCCATCTGGTCCCGGCGGACCCGTTGGACCAACGGGTCCGCGGGTATGCCGTCCGGGAGCGAGGTGGCGACCATCAGGGGCTGGTGGGCGCGGACCTCCCGGGCGGGTCCCCAGGCCGGCTCGAGGTGGGCCCACAGCTCCGCGGTGGCCTCGGCGGGGCCCACGATCGACGAACAGTTCCGGCCACTGCGGCGGGCCCGCTCGGCGAACGCCCGGACGGCGGCGGGGGTGGCGCAGATGGGGACGAGGTTGGCCCCGGCGTAGCAGAGCGACTCCAGGCGACCCGCGTCGTACCAGCCCCACAGTTCCCCACCGAGGCGCCAGGGGTCGAGTCCGGCGACGCGGATCCGGGAGGCCACGAACGCGTTGGCCACGGGGTCGCGGTCGAGCACCTCGAGCACGTCGTCGAGGTCGCCCGGGCCCAGGGCCCTGGTGGTCGCCTTGGTCAACACTGTGGGAGCCTACCCGCGCCGTCGCCCTGTCATCGTGTGGCCATTGGCCTGGTCCTGTCTGGCGGCCCGGCCGCCAGACGGCCCTAGCACTGTACTGCGCCCGACGCGGGCGTCCAACGGGCGGTCGTCGACCGTCCCGGTCGGTGCGGGTCGGAGGCGGATCAGCTCACCGAGACGCTGGGCTCACCGGACGCCACACCCTCACGTTCCATCTGCTCAGCGATCTTCAACGCCTCCTCGATCAACGTCTCCACGATCTTCGACTCCGGAACCGTCTTGATCACCTCNCCCCGAACGAAGATCTGCCCCTTCCCATTACCCGACGCCACCCCCANATCAGCCTCCCTGGCCTCACCAGGACCATTGACCACACACCCCATCACCGCCACCCGCAACGGCACCTCCATACCATCCAGCCCCGCCGTCACCTCATCCGCCAACCGATACACATCCACCTGCGCCCGACCACACGACGGACACGACACGATCTCCAACCGCCGCTCCCGCAACCCCAACGACTCCAGAATCTGCGCCCCCACCTTCACCTCCTCCACCGGAGGCGCCGACAACGACACCCGAATCGTGTCCCCGATCCCCTCCG
>NZ_KB904680.1 GCF_000380165.1 Wenjunlia vitaminophila DSM 41686 | reverse complement strand
CCGCGGTGGAGTTCCCCAGCAGCCTCGTCCCCTGGCCCATCACCGACGACGCCTACCGCACCGTCATGGACGCCCAGGACGTCCCCCGCTGGCTGTTCAACACCCTCGCCTACTCACTCATCTCCGTCATCGGCGTCCTCCTCCTCGCCTCCCTCGCCGGCTACGCCTTCGCCAAGAAACGNTTCCCCGGCCGAGAAGCCATGTTCTGGTCCTTCCTGTCCATGGTCATGGTCCCCTACCACGTCACGATGATCCCCACCTTCGCGATGATCGCGAAACTCGGCGGCGTCGACACCTACTGGGGCCTGATCGTCCCCACCCTCGCCAACGCCCAAGCCGTCTTCCTCATGCGCCAGTTCATCCANCACCTCCCCGACGAACTCTTNGAAGCCGCCCGACTCGACGGATGCAACGAACTCCANATCTTCGTCCGCATCGTCCTGCCCCTCCTCAAACCCATCCTCGCCACCCTCGGCGTCTTCGTCTTCCTGTGGCACTGGAACGACTTCCTGTGGCCACTGGTCATCGGCCAATCCACCGACATGCGCACCCTCACCGTCGGCATCGCCTCCCTCCAACAACAAAACGTCCCACTCAACGTCGTACTCTCCGGCTCCGTCATCGCATTCGTGCCCATCTTCGCCGCCTACCTCGTCGGCCAGCGGTACGTCACCGAAGGCGTCACCGCGTCCGGGATCAANGGATGAACCACCCCACCATGACCACCACCCCTCCCGTGAACGACTCGAACTCCGCCGTGACCAGCGCGCCCAACGGCTCTTCCACACGCCCTGCCTCCGTTGACCGCGCCGGCCGCCGCGAACCCGGGGTTCTCCCGCTGCCCGCGGGGTTCGTGGACGAGCCAGCACTCGAGGACTTCCTGGCGACGCCGTCAGCGGGGCTGGTGGCGGACATGGCAGAGCTCGAGGGCGACCTGGTGGTGTTGGGCGCCGGCGGCAAGATGGGGCCGAGCCTGTGCCGGTTGGCCCGCCGGGCGCTGGACGCCGCGGGCCGCACCGACGCCGCGGTGCACGCCGTCTCCCGCTGGTCGGACCCGGCCGCGGCCCGGTCACTCGACGACGACGGGGTCCACACCGTCGCGTTCGACCTGATGGACCCGGACNCGGNCCTGGGCGCCCTGCCCGACGCGGCCAACGTGGTGTTCATGGTCGGCGCCAAGTTCGGCTCCGCGGCGGCGCCTTCGCACGCCTGGGCGGTGAACGCCGCGATGCCGGACCGGGTGGCGCGGCGGTGGCCGGAAGCCAGGATCGCGGCGCTGTCCACCGGGAACGTGTACCCGCTGGTCCCGCTCGGATCGGGAGGGTGCGACGAGGAGCACCCGGTGGGGCCGGTGGGGGAGTACGCGATGTCCTGCCTGGGGCGCGAACGGGTCCTGGCGCACGCCGCGCTCACCCGGGGCACCCGCGTCAGCCTGGTTCGCCTGAACTACGCCATCGACCTGCGCTACGGCGTGCTCGCGGACGTCGCCTCCAGGGTGCTGGCGGCGGAACCGGTGGACGTGACCACCGGGAGCGTGAACGTGGTGTGGCAGGGCTACGCCAACCAGGTCACCCTGCGGACGTTGCTCCACGCAAGCGCCGGATCGCCGTTCACGGTGAACCTCACCGGCCCCGAGACGGTGTCGGTCCGGCGGCTCGCCCAGTGGTTCGCCGAGGAGTTCGGCACCCCGGCGGTGTGCGACGGGACCGAGGCGGGCACCGCGCTGCTCTCCGACGCCAGCCGCGCCCACGCCCTGTTCGGCTACCCGGACGTGCCGCTGCGCACCCTCGTCGCCTGGCAGGCCGACTGGCTGCGCCGGGGCCTGCCGTTGTCCGGCAAGCCCACCAAGTTCCAGGTCCGCGACGGAAGGTTCTGACGCACCCATGCCCGCCCCCACGTCACCCCGACCCACCAGCACCACCCCGGTGGCCTCCGCTTCCTCCTCAGGCTCCGCTTCCCTGGACCTGTTGGCGCGGGGCACGGTGATCCCCGCGCACCCGTTGGCCCTGGACGCCGGCCGCAAACTCGACGAGCGTCGGCAGCGCGCCCTGACCCGCTACTACCTCGCCGCCGGCGCCGGGGGCCTGGCGGTGGCGGTACACACCACCCAGTTCGCCATCCGGGAGCCGTCCACCGGCCTGCTGTCCCCGGTCCTGGAACTCGCCGCGGAGACCGCCCGCGCCGAGGCGGGCCGGCCGGTCGCCCTGGTCGCCGGGGTCTGCGGACCCACCGCACAGGCCGTGGCGGAGGCCGAACTCGCCGCCTCCCTCGGCTACGACGCGATCCTGCTCAGCCCGCAGGTCCCCGGCGCCGACGAGGAGGCACTGCTGGAACGTGCCCGCGCGGTCGGCGAGGTGATCCCGGTCATCGGCTTCTACCTGCAACACGCCGTGGGCGGCAGCCACCTCTCGTCGTCCTTCTGGTCCGCGCTCGCCGACCTGCCCACCACCGTGGCGGTGAAGGTCGCCCCCTTCGACCGCTACCGCACCGCCGACGTCGTCCGCGCGGTGGGCGCTGCCGACCGGGCCGACGAGGTCGCCGTGTACACCGGCAACGACGACGACATCATCGGCGACCTCCTCACCCGCTACCCCACGCGCACCGGCCCCCGCTGGATCGCCGGCGGCCTGCTCGGGCAGTGGGCCGTGGGGACCCACGCCGCCGTCGCCCTCTTCGACGACGTCCGCCGCGCCCGGGCCGGTGACCACTCGGCGCTGCTGCGCTGTCTGACCCGCAGGACTCAGCTCACCGACGCCAACGGCGCCGTCTTCGACGTCCGCGGCGCGTTCCGCGGCTGCATCGCCGGTGTCCACGAGGTGCTGCGCCGCCAGGGCCTGCTGGAGGGGATCTGGTGCCTGGACCCGGACGAAACCCTCTCGCCCGGGCAGGCCGAGGAACTGACCCGGGTCACCACCGCCTACCCCTGGCTCACCGACGACCAGTTCATCAGCGAGCACCTCGATGACTGGCTCCGGTGAGCTCCGTGCGCCGGGCCCCACCGGCGCACCGGGCACCCCCTCCCGCCGCGCCCCCGCCCCGCCGTCGCCTTCTCCCACGGGTTCGGCGCGGAGGGCGCCCCGGGTGGTGGTCTGCGTGCCACCGGGGCTGCGCCGTCAACTCTTCACCGACCAGGTCTGGGCGGGTCTCGCCGGCGCGGCGGACCTCACCGTCCTCGACGCGCACACCGACAGGACCGCGCTGGCCGCGGCGCTGCCCGGTGCCCGGGTCCTGATCACGTCCTGGGGTGCCCCGAGGATCGACGCGGACCTGCTCGCCGCCGCTGACCAGCTCACCCTCATCGCGCACACCGGCTCCGCCGTCGCCCCCTACGTCACCGAGGACGTCTTCCGCCGGGGCGTCACGGTCACCCAGGCCGGAGACGCCATGGCCCGGAGCGTGGCCGAGGTGGCCCTCGCCTTCACCCTCACCCTCCTGCACCGCATCCACCGTTTCGACCACGCCCTGCACGCCGGCGCCGACTGGGACGCCGCGACCGACGCCCCACCCCGCCACGAGATCAGCGGCGCCACCATCGGCGTCATCGGCGCTTCTCGCACCGGCCGCGCCTACATCGACCTCGTCCGGGCGCTCGGCGCGGACGTCACCGTCACCGACCCCTACCTCACTCCGGAACGAGCCAGCCGCCTCGGTGCCCGTCTGCTCCCCCTGGACGACCTCTTGCGCCGCAGTCGCATCGTGGCCGTCCACGCCCCGGCCACGCCCGACACCCACCACCTCCTCGACGCCCGCCGCCTCGCTCTCCTCCCCGACGGGGCAGGACTCGTCAACACGGCCCGCTCCTGGCTCGTCGACGAACGCGCCCTCCTCGCTGAGCTGGGCACCGGCCGCATCGACGCCGCCATCGACGTCTTCGACCAGGAACCCCTCCCAACGGACCACCCCCTGCGCACCCTCCGCAACGTCCTGCTCACCCCGCACCAGGCCGCCGCCACCACCGAGTGCCGGCAACGTCTCGGGGAAACCGCCACCGCCGACGTCCTGCGGCACCTCGGGGGCGAGCAACCACTCCACGCCGTCGGACCCGAAACGCTCGCCAGGCTCTTCTGACCGACGGCGTGGGGCCGCGGGGTGTCGCGGCCACGTCAGCGGATCGCTGCGGCTCCGCCTGGCTCCAGGCGGGGCCGCAGCGGTCAGGCGGGCAGCGCTGTTCCCGTCACTGGGGTTTGAAGGACCTGATCTGGTAGGAGCCCTGGAGGTTGCCGCCCGTTCCGGCGCGGGTCGAACCGACCCGGTCGTGGTAGTTGGTGGATTTGTAGTACTGCTTGCGGTGCCCTGTTCCGTTCCAGACGGAGCGGACGTTCTGTCCCCGCTGGATGAAGGAGCAGTCGTCGGCGGTGTTCGCCTTCTTGTCCTGTGACCACTGGCAGCGGGCTCCACCGCCGTTCCAGTCGCTGTAGATGCAGAAGTGTCCAGCGGTGCAGTTGAAGGCCTGGGCGTCGCTGGGTGCGGCACCGGCTGTCGTTGGTGCGACGAGGCCACCCAGGATCGCGACGGTTCCGGCTGCTGCTACGAAATACCTCTTTCCGCGCATGAATTGCTTTCCCCTCTGCTTTGGTGCACTACGGGATGCATATGAACTCTAGGCGTGTATCAGGGCTATTCGCCACTCAGTCAGCGTAAGTAATGAAAAACGAAAAAAGGGGGGCGCTGATCCCTGGTCGTCTCCCGCGGTGTCCCAGTGCCCGGTCCGTTATGCGACAAGGGCTGCGCGCGCGTCCCCGTAACGCCGACGGCCGTGTGTCGGCCCGTCAAGAGGGCCAGTATTGGTCAAAGGTCCCTTATCGGTACGACAGTGGCGCGTGGGTCGTGGGCCTCAACCGGTGCTTGAGTGAACCGTGGCAGGCTAGCGGGCGAGGAAGGCGCGCGGCAGGTTCGGCATTGGCGCCCGTGGTGCATAGTGAGGCGTGTCGATTGCCCGTGACGTATACGATTATTTCCCATTCCTTAGTGTGAGTCTCTTTGTTCTGTCGCAACGAGGGTGAGGCATTGTGGCCGATGAAGAACGTCAGGCCCGGGATTCTTCGAGTGCGCCGTCAGGCCAGCTAGCGCCCCACTCTCTTCTGGACAGCCTTCACGCAATGGAGCCGGTGGCCAGGGCCGCGCCCTTCTCTCCGCCGGCTGACCCGAACTCTTCCATGGCCCCGCCCGACCACGTGCGAATTCGCAGGCCGATGCTCAGGGCCGGTACCGCCGCGCACGGTTTGAGGAACCGCACCGCGTGGAATTCGCGAGCGGACTCCTCGGGCAGACGGCATGTCGTGGGGACTCCTCGCACCTGGTGTCCGAACGAGGTGTGCGCGTCCGTGAGCTGAGGCGGGCACGCGCGACCGTCCCGCGCAACCGTCCGTGGGGCGCCGTGCGCCAGCACCAGCGGTGGCGCCGAGAGGGCGACACCCGATCGCACAGCATCGAAACGTTGGGCCCGTCCCGGAGCAGCCCGGCTGCCTCCCGGTACGGCCCACGGGGGAACGTGCCCGGCTGCGCTTGTCGAGCATGACTCAACGGCCACCAACGACCGGCCGAGCGTCACATGAGACAGGCTCCACGTCGCGGCTGGAGGAAGTACCGATGAAGGACATCCAGCTCCTGGTCAAGACCGACCCTCCTCCTGGAAGTGACCTCACCCAGGTCAACGAACGGCTCGTCGCCGACCTTGCGCGGGTCAGGGGGAGGCCATGCCCGCCGGTGGGAGCGCCGGGTGAGTTCGCGGTCCCCGCGCTCCGCGCGCCGGGCGGTGGCCCGCACCCCGCAGCACCGGCGATGTCACCCGCGCAAGCCATTCACCGGCCGTGACACGGGGGGAACGACCAGATGAACAGCACTGCCCACGCCGGTTCCGGAGCTCCTCCGGAGGCAGGTGACCAGACGGAGGCGACGGTCCGCGACTGGCTGGAGGACTACATATGTCGGCCCCATGACCTCATAGGCCGGAACGGCGCCGTCTGCCCGTTCGTGTCGCCGTCACTGCGGGCGGGGACCCTGGAGATCCGGATACGGACGGTCGGCCCCACCCCGAACGCCACGGTGGTCGCCGACGCGCTGCTCGGCGCGCTCGAGGAGTTCGACCTGATCGGGTGGACCGGGTCCAACCCGGCGCTCCGCAGCCTGCTCGTGGTGCTGCCCGACCTGGAGCCCGACCAGTACCACCTGCTCGACGACGCCCATGGCGAGGTGAAACCGGAGGCGGTGCGCCGGGGCCTGATGATCGGGCAGTTCCACCCCGCCTGCCAGGAGCCGGCCGCGAGGAACCCCGGGTTCCCCGTGAACCGGTCCCCCGTACCGCTGGTGGCGATCCGACCGATGGCCCTGCACGACATCCTGTTCCTCAAGGACAGGAGGGAGTGGTTCGAGGAGTACCGGCGCCGTTTCGGCAGCCACTTCAAGCCGGGGAGGGACGCCGCTGAACCCCTGTTCGCCGAACTCTTCCGGAAGGCGGACGCGGAGCACGGGGTCGGCGCATGAGCGGCGGCGTCGGCTACATGGGGTTCAGCCGCCCGGACCTCGACCGGGAGTACTCCCCGAGCTCCCTCGTCCCGAGCCTGTCGTTCTACCTGCACGAGTACGCCGAGCTCAGTGCCGCGGCGCGCGACGAGGTCAAGGCGCTCCCGGACCTGCGGTACGGTTCGCCGCCCGAGGCGAGACTCGACCTGTTCCCGGTGGACGGCGGCAACTCAGCGCTCCAGGTCTTCGTGCACGGCGGCTACTGGCAGGAGCTGACGAAGGACGAGTCGGCCTTCGCCGCCCCGGACTTCGTGGCCGCAGGCGTGGCGTTCGCGGCGCTCGACTACGGGTTGGCCCCCTCCTACTCCCTGGACGAGATCGTCGCAATGGTGCGCGACGCCGTGGCGTGGCTCCACACCAACGCGGCCGACTTCGGGATCGATCCGGGACGCATCCACCTCAGTGGGAGCTCCGCCGGCGCCCACCTCGTGGCGATGGCGCTGATCGGGGACGACGCGCGGCGGATCGCCGGCGCCACGCTGCTGAGCGGTGTGTACGACCTGGAGCCGCTGCGGCACACCTATGTGAACGACGCCCTCGGGCTGGACGCCGACGCCGCGCTGCGCAACAGCCCGATCTACCACCTGCCGGAACGGCTCCCGCCGGTCGTCATCGCCCGCGGCGAGGTCGAGACGGGGGAGTTCGTCCGGCAGCACGAGACCATGACGGCACTGCTCAGGCAGCGCACCGCGGTCACGGAGATCACGTGCCCGCGACGGAACCACTTCGACATCCCCTACGACCTGGGGAACCCGCACTCCGCGCTCGGCAGGGCCGTGCTCGACCAGATCCGGACCGCTGACGCCGTGACCACCGGGAAGGAATAGCGTGCGCACCAACGACCCGCAGCGCGGAGGCGGCGACAGCCCCTGCCCGATCGGCGAACCGCGGCCCGCACCGGTGCCCGGGACCAGTGACCCGGACCTCGAGCCCCGCAACAGCGCCTACACGGCGTACGCCAGCGTGGACACCGTGCTGTCCCTCCAGCACCCGCGGACCAACGCGCCCACGGAACACGGCTTCCTCATCCTGACCCAGGTCAAGGAACTGCTGTTCAAGCTGTTGCACACCGAGCTCAACACGGCCCGCGACTACCTCATGGCGGACCGGCTCGACGACGTGTTGTGGACCCTGCGGCGCGCCAACCGGGTCCAGCAGATGCTGCTGTCCTGCTGGGAGTGGTTCAGCGCGCTCGCACCGGGGGAGTTCGCCTCGTTCCGGGACGTCCTCGGACCCGCGTCCGGTTTCCAGTCCTTCAGTTACCGCCGCCTGGAGTTCCTGCTCGGGAACAAGAACCCACAACTGGCGAAGCTCCACCAGAGGACGCCGCAGTACGCGGAGGTCCTCGCGGCGCTCAACGAGCCGAGTCTCTACGACGAGGTGCTCCGCTACATGGCACGGCGCGGCCACGCCGTTCCGCCGACGCTCCTGGAGCGTGACTTCTCGGTGCCGTACGAGCCGGACGCCAAGGTGGCGGAGGCCTGGCGCCTGGTGTACGAGCAGCCCGGTGAGGACCACGGCATGTTCCTGCTTGGTGAGGCGCTGGTGGACACGGCCAGTCTGTTCGCGCGCTGGCGGTACACCCACCTGCTGACGGTGCAACGGGTACTGGGGGACAAGCGGGGCACCGGTGGAACCGACGGCGCGCCCTGGCTCAGCAGGATCGCGGAGCACCGGTTCTTCCCCGAGCTGTGGTCGATGCGTTCGACCATGTGAGCCGCACGACCACGGGGGCGTGAACGTGACGACACCTCCGGCTCGGGGCCCGGGCGCTGCCGCCGCTGCGTGCCCGCCGTGCCACCGGTGTCCGGGAGGGCGCCGCACACGCTCCCCGACAACGGCTGCTCCACCACGCGCGGAACGCCCGGCGGCACGCCGGGCGCACCACGAGGAGTGGCTGACCGACGCCGGGTTCCCCGAGTGGATCGGGGCCCGGGACAACACAGGGACGTCACACGTCCCGATTGGGGGCAACGAAATGAACTCCTACCTTCCTCACGTGGGGGGCTGACATGGTCAACGTGGGCATGGCCTTCTTCCCAGACGTCGACGAGAGGGACGGGCCCGCCGCGGACTACTTCGCGCAGTGCCTGGACTTCGTCGAGCTCGGTGACCACCTCGGTTTCCACCACGTCCGGATCGTCGAGCACTACTTCCGCAGGTACGGCGGGTACTCACCCAACCCGATCGTCTTCCTCGCCGCCGCCGCCCAGCGCAGCCGCCAGTTGAGGCTGGTCACCGGGGCCGTCCTGCCCGCCTTCAACCACCCGCTGAAGCTCGCCGGTGAGATCGGGATGCTCGATGCCATCTCGGGTGGGCGCGCCGAGATCGGGTTCGCCCGGGCCTTCCTCCCGCACGAGTTCCAGCGCTTCGGCGTGGACATGAACGAGAGCCGGGCGCGTTTCGTCGAGGGCACACAGGTCGTCCGGGACCTGCTGGCCGAGGAGGAGGTGACCCACGAGGGGAGGTTCCACAGCTTCCCGGCGACCACGTCCCTCCCCCGTCCCACCCAACGTCCACACCCGCCGTTCTGGATCGCCGCGCTGTCCACGGAGGAGAGCTTCCGGCGGGCCGGCCAGCTCGGTTACGGGATCATGGCCCAGCCGGTGGTCCCGGAGTCGCTCCGCAACAACCTCGAGGTCTACCGCAGGGCGTGGAAGGAGGCGGGGCACCCCGGCAGCGGTCGGGTGATGCTCGCCTTCCACATGCTCTGCATGCCCGACGGGGAGGAGGCGCGGTCCCTGGGCCGCGAACCGATCAACCGTTACCTGCGGCTCCTCGCCGAGGGCGCCAGCGAGTGGACCACCGGCGCCCGGAGTGCCGACTACGTCGGCTACGAGAAGATGATCGAGAAGCTGCGCCAGGACAACTTCGACCGCCTCTACGAGCGTGGCTCCGCCCTCGTCGGCTCACCCGACGAGATCACCAACATGCTGCTCGAGTACCACGCGGCGTGCGGCGGGTTCGAAGTGGCCAGTGTCCAGTTCTACTTCTCGAACATCGCGCCCGAACTCGCGCGGAGCTCCCTGGAACTGTTCGCGGCGCAGGTCATGCCGAGGCTCAAGAACCTCTAGCGCGCACGGTGAAACCACGCCCTGGTGAATGGTGGTCATGTCAACGATCCGAAGCGACTTCATCTCAGACTACGACGGTCTTGCCGGCCAGTGGTGGGACCCCAGGGGACCGCTCGCCCCGCTGGGCTGGATCGCGCGTGCCCGCGCCGGTTTCGTCCCGCCCCCCAGGAGCGAGGACGCCGTCCTGCTCGACGTCGCCTGCGGGGGCGGTCTCTTCGGGCCGCACCTGGACGGCAGGGGATACCGGGTGTTCGGCGTGGACCTGTCGGTGATGGCGCTGCGCGAGGCCCGTCAGCACGGCTTCGACGCGGTGGCCAAGGCCGACATCTCCAGGTTGCCGTTCGCCAGCGGGTCCGTCGACGTGGCCACGGCGGGGCAGTGCCTGGAGCACGTGCCGGACCCCTTCGGCGTCGTCGAGGAACTGTGCCGGGTCCTGCGCCCCGGCGGCACGTTGATCCTCGACACCATCGCCGACACCCGGCGGGCCCGGTTGCTCGCCATCACGCTGGCCGAGAACGTCCCCCTGCCGGGCCGCCCGCCCCGCGGCACCCACGACCACCGCCTCTTCGTCAACCGGGAGCGGCTGGTCAACGTCGCGGGGGCGAACGGCGTGGAGCTCAGGCTGCTCGGCCTGCGACCGCGGTTCCGCGACGGAGTCCGCTACCTGACCCGACGGTGCGAGGAGGTCCAGATGATCCCCACCAAGTCCACGGACGTGCTCTACCTCGCCGTGGGAACCAAGTCATGACCGCCTCGCGGGGACGGGCCCGACGACGGCCGTCCGGCGGTGCGGGAACCGGGCCGTCCCACCCGTGGGACGGCCCGTGTGCCACGGGGCCGGCCGGGTGGGGGGACCGATGGTGAGCACCGCCGCACCGTCCCGGCTCCCGGACAACGTGCGCAACTGGCTGGTCGGCGCCCGGCTCAAGACGCTGCCGGTGACCCTCGCGCCGGTCGCGGTGGGAACCGGCGTCGCCCAGGCGCTGGGCCACGTGAGCTGGTGGCGCGCCACCCTGACCCTGGTGTTCGCGTTGGGCTTCGTCCTGGGCACCAACTTCTTCAACGACTACAGCGACGGCATCCGGGGGACCGACGCCAAGCGGGTGGGACCCGCCCGGTTGGTCGGCTCCGGGCAGGCGTCACCGCAGCAGGTGCTGCGCAGCGGCATCCACCTCTACGTCCTCGGGTGCCTCGCCGGCGTGGTCATGGCCGTGACCGTGTCGTGGTGGCTGCTCGCGCTGACGGTGACCTGCGGGCTCGGGGGGTGGTTCTACACCGGAGGCGCCAAGCCCTACGGTTACAAGACGCTGGGCGAGGTGAGCATCTTCCTGTTCCACGGGGTCATCGCGGTGTGCGCCACGGCCTTCATCCAGCTCGAGCGGGTACCGCTGCTCGCGCTCGCGGCGTCGGTCCCCATGGGGGCGCTCGCCACCGCGCTGCTGGTGACGAACAACCTCCGGGACATACCCACCGACGCCGAGGCGGGGAAGATCACGCTGGCCGTCGTGCTGGGCGAACGGCGGACCCGCCTGCTGTACCTGCTGTGCATCGTCGGCGCCTTCGCCTCAGGGCTCGCCCTGGCCGCGTCCCGGCCCTGGGCGCTGCTCCTGCTTGCCGCCGTCCCGTTCGCCGTCTTCCCGGTACACCGGGTGCTGAGCGGGGCACGGGGTCGTGACCTGATAGCGGCCCTCGAGCACACCTGCGTCCTGCTGCTCGCCTTCGGGACCCTGCAGACGATCGGTCTCGCCCTGTGACCGCTCAGGAGGGGACACCGGTGGCACCCGAACACGAGGTGCTGGTCATCGGCGCCGGGTTCTCCGGGATCGGCACGGCGATCGGGTTGCGCCGCGCCGGCATCGAGAACTTCCTCGTCGTGGACGAACTGGACGACATCGGCGGCACCTGGCACGCCAACAGGTACCCCGGCATCGCCGTGGACATCACCGCCTTCTCGTACTCCTACGCCTTCGAGCCGTACCCGTCGTGGTCGCGTGCCTTCCCGCCCGGCTCGGAACTGAAGGCCTACGCGGACCACTGCGCGGACAAGTACGGCATCCGGGACCGTTTCCGGCTGAGCTCCAGGGTGGTGCGCGCCGAGTACGACGAGGCGGCCCACCTGTGGCGGGTCTTCCTCCAGGACGGCACCGTGCTGACGGCCCGGTTCGTCGTCTGCGCCACCGGCTGGCTCACCCAGCCGAAACAGCCGGACATCGAGGGGCTCGACCGGTTCAAGGGAACCGTGGTCCACACCGCGCGGTGGGACCAGTCGCTGGAGCTCGCCGGTCAACGGGTGGGAGTGGTCGGCACGGGAGCGTCGGCCGTGCAGGTGGTTCCGGAGATCGCTCCGTCGGTGGAGCGGCTGCACGTCTTCCAGCGCACCCCGATCTGGCTGTTCCCCAAACCGGACTTCGTGGTGCCCGCCGCCGTCCGCCGCCTGTTCCGGACCGTTCCGCTGACCCAGCGGGCGATCCGGACGTTCACGGACGGCGTGACGGAGATCAGCTTCGTGATCGCCATGATCCACAACCGTCAGTTCCCCTTCCTGGTGAAGCTCGGCGAAGCGGTGTCCCGGCTCTACCTGCGCAGCCAGGTCAGGGGCGACCGGGAGCTGATCCGCAAGCTCACCCCCGGGTACGCGTTGGGTTGCAAGCGCCCCTCGTTCTCCAAGGGGTACTGGCGGACCTTCACCCGCGACGACGTCGAGCTCGTCACCGAGCCGATCGACCAGGTGACGGAGACCGGCATCCGCACGGCCGACGGCACCGAGCGGGACCTCGACGTGCTGGTGCTGGCCACCGGTTTCCACGTCCTGGAGAACCTGCCGCCGTTCCCGATGCACGGGATCGGCGGCCGTGACATCAAGGAGTTCTGGAGGACCGAGCGGTTCCAGGCCTACGAGGGGAGTTCGGTCAAGGGCTACCCGAACCTGTGGTTCATCGTCGGGCCGTACTCCTTCACCGGCGGGTCCTGGTTCGGGGGCATCGACTACCAGGTCACGCACGCGCTCCGGGTGATCAAGGAGGCTCGGCGGCGGCGTGCCACCCAGGCGGCCGTCCGACCGGAGAAGCACGACAGGTCGTTCCGGAAGATGCTGCGCCGCCAGCGGAACACGATCTTCGCCAACGAGAGGTGCCGGGGGTCGAACAGTTACTACTTCGACGGCCGCGGGGACGCACCGGCGGTCCGCCCGGCCACGACCTACGAGGCCGCCTGGCGGGCCAGGCACTTCGACCTCGACGACTACCGCTATGACTGACCCGGGTCCGACCGACCGGCCCAACGACCGCTCTGGAGTCCGATGTGGTGCGATTCAGTGAGATGCGCGGCAACGACCGTGCCATGTGCGTGTGCTACGGGCTGCTCGCCGTCGCCGGCTTCGTCTTCATGTCGTCGCTGGCCATCGCCTACGTGCTGGAGAACAGCGACCGTGGGCTCGGCATCGTCACGGGCTTCGTCGAGGAGGCGCTGTCGAACCTGGCGGGCAAGTTCATCTACGCGGACCTCACGCTCGTCTGGGCCATGCTGGCGGTGTTCATGGTCGTCGAGGGGCGACGACTCGGCATCCGGCACGTGTGGGCGTACATCGTCGGCGCCCCACTGCTGGCGCTGGCGGTGAGCTTTCCGCTGTTCATGCTCGTCCGTCAGTTCAAGATCGCGGCCACGGCGACGAGCACCGAACCGGCACACATGAGGACCTGCGGAATGGCGAGAGGAACGCAGCGATGACCAAGGACGCCACCGGGCCCGCCCCCGGCGTCGATCAGGCCCTGGCCCTGGCGCTCGGCGCGCTCCGGCGGTGCCAGGACCCGGCGGGCTACTGGAAGGGCGAGTTCGTCACCAGCGTGCTCGGTGAGGCCGCCGAAGTCATGTTCCTGCACCACCTGGGGACACCGGACGACGAGGTGTCGGCCGCGGCGGCGGAGACGATCCTCAGCGAGCAGACGGCCACCGGCGGGTGGGCGGCCTACCACAAGGGCCCCGACGCCCTGTTGCTGTCCGTCTTCTGCTACGTGGCGCTGCGACTCGCCGGCCACGAGCCCGAGGAGCCGGCGATGCGCGCGGCAGCCGCGTCGATCCGGCGCAACGGCGGCATCGAGGCCGTCGACAACCCGACGATGCTCGCGTGGCTGTCCCTGATCGGGCTGTGGCCGTGGCGCGACATCCCGATCATCCCACCGGAGATCGTGCTGCTGCCGAACTGGTTCCCCGTCAACATCTTCCACGTGGGCGCGGCGGCCCGCGGCGTCCTCGTCGGCAACAGCCTGTTCATGGCCGAACGCCCCGTCACCCCCGCCGGATTCGGGATCGGGGAGCTGTACGCCCGGAGCGGAGGGGACCGGCAGCGGCTGCCGAGATCGGCCGGCGCCCGGATCGTGACCGGGCTCAGCCACTGGTACGCCGACCACCCGATCCGCTTCCTGCGCCGCCGTGCGGTCAAGAAGGCGGCGAAGTGGCTGTTCAGCACCCAGGAGCGGGACGGGAGCTGGGGCGGCAACTGGCCGCAGACAGCCAACGTCCTGTTGGGTCTGAAGGCGGTCGGCTGCCCACAGGACCACTCAGTCTTCAGGAGGGGGTTGGCGTCACTCGACGACTACGTCGTCACCAAGGACGGACAACACCGGGTGGAGATGTGGACGTCGGTGGTGATGGACACCGCCCTCGCGGTGTCCGCGGCCGGCATGTCCGGCGACCCCGACACCAGGGCCGCCGCGGAGAAGGCGGTGCGCTGGCTGCTCGACAACCAGGTCACCGAGCTGGGCGACTGGGCGGTGCTCACCAAGGACCCGGTGATCGGCGGGTGGCCGTACGAGTTCACCAACAACGCCAACCCGGACGCGGACGACACCTCCTGGGCGGTGGCGGCGCTGCGTCGGCTCCACCCCCGCGGCGCCGACGCCGAGGTGGACGACGCCTGCGAGCGGGCCTGCCAGTGGATGATCTCCCAGCAGTGCGACGACGGCGGCTGGGCGGCCTTCGAGCCCCTGCGCTGGAAGCTGCCCGGACGCGACGCGCTGGCCCGCATCGGCTTCCTGGAGGCCCCCTCGGCCGACGTCACCGGGCACGTGCTGGAAGCCCTGGGCGCCAACGGCCAGGCGGACACCCCCGCCGCCCGGCGGGGAGTCGAATGGCTGCGCCGCAACCAGCACCAGGACGGGTCGTGGCCCGGTTGGTGGGCCTGCTACCACCTCCACGGCACCAGCGCGGCGGTCACCGGGCTCACCGCGTGCGGGGTGCCGGGCACCGACCCCGCGGTGACCCGGGCGTGCGACTGGATCGTCGCGCACCAGCAGGCCGACGGCGGGTGGGGCGAGGACATCCGCGCCCTGCACGACCCGGAGTGGCACGGCAGGGGAGAGAGCACCCCGTCGCAGACGGGCTGGGCGCTGATCGCCCTGATCGCCGCCGGGCGCGCCGACAGCGAGCCGGTCCGCACCGGCCTCGACTTCCTCGTCCGCACCCAGCGGGCCGACGGCGACTGGGACGAACCGTGGCACACCTGGGTGGTGCACCACGACAGCTTCTACTGGCGGGACAGCATGCTGCGCCTCATCTACCCCATCATGGCCCTGTCCGGCTACACGGCCGCCGTCAGTGGATCGGAGCAGCGATGACCGGGGTCACGGTGGTGGGAGGCGGCCTCGCCGGGATGGCCGCGGCGTGGGAGATCCGCAAGTCCGGCGTTCCGGTCCGGCTCCTCGAAGCCTCTGCCGAGCTCGGTGGGATGTCCGGGTCGAAGGTGATCGAGGGCCGGGTCGAGGACCACGGGGTGCACATCTTCCCCGCCTGGTACCGCAACACGCTCCACCTGGTGGAGGAGCTCGGTATCACCGGGAACCTGCGCGAGTGCGACAACTTCTACCAGTTGATGCCCGGTGAGTTCCCGACCTTCCGCACCTTCCAGACGATCTCCTCGATGGGTGACCTGATCAGGGACATCCGCTCGGGGGTCACCCCGGCCGCCGACCGGATGCTCTTCTACTACGGGATCATCGACCTGCTCGCCCAGCGGTACCACGGGCGTGACGAGTCCCTCGCCAGCTTCCTGCGCAGCCGCTGGTACCTGACCGAAGCGGTGATCGCCGACCTGGAGCACCTGTTCGTCGCGTCCAGCGCCGCGGAGGGCGACCTGGCGTCGGCGGCGAGCTTCCGCGGCAGCGTCGCGGCGTTCTCGCAGCACCCCGGCAAGGTGCGGATGCCCAGGGGCAGCCTCCAGGAGTCGTTCATCGGCCCGTTCCGCAAGCGGCTGGAGGACAGCGGGGTCGAGGTCCGCACCGGGGTGGAGCTGCTCGAGGTCTCCGTGGACGGTGACCGCCTGGACTCCCTCACGGTGCGCGCCGGCGACACCGTGACCGAGCCCGTCACCGGGCACGTCGTCCTGGCCGTCCCCCACGGGTGCCTGTCCCGGCTCGGCCGTCCCGTCACCAGCGCCCTACGACCGCCGTTCGGGGTGGACGAGCTGCGCTCCCGCCCGCTGGGGGCGCTCCACCTGTACCTGCGCCGGCGCCTGCCGGGACTGCCGAACGAGCACGTCCGCCTGGTCGGGTCGCCGCACGCGATCACCCTCCTCGACGTCGGCCAGGTGTGGGACGGGCACACCACCAGCGTCCTCAACTGCGTGGTCGGCCGTGTCTCGCGACTGGCGGAGCTGTCCGAGTCCGAGGCGGTCAAGGTCCTCGTCGACGAGCTGATGAGCTACATGCCGGTGCTCACCTGGGACGACATCGAGCACGTCTGCTACCAACCGCACTTCGCGGTGCCGTTCTACGCCCCGGGTCCTGGCAGTGACCGCTTCCGGCCGAACAGCTCCACGGCACTGACGAACCTGCACGTCGCCGGTGACTTCTGCGCCGGTCCGCCCGGGATGGCGGGCATGGAGGGTGCGGTGCGGTCGGGGTTGGAGGCTGCCGAGTCGGTGCGCCGGGTGCTGCGGCCGGACGCCCCGCGGGTGCCGATCCGCGACACCGACCCGGTCAACCCGTCGGCCGCCCGCGTCGGCAAGGTGGCGCTCGCTCCGGTCGCCGCGGCCCTCAGGCTCCTCGCCGGTCGCCGACGCGCGCCGAGGAAGGGGAGCCGCTGACGGGCCCCACGGACCCCGGTGGCCTCCCGCCCGGCACGGGACCCCGGCGGACCACGGGCGGGCCCCGCCGGGGACCGGCTGGGTGCGCGGGCCGGCCCGGGGTGCGGGGCCCGTCCGGCGGATCTCGCCGGACAGGCCCCGGCCCCGAGAGGGCTCAGCGCTTGAGCGTGAAGGTGAAGTCGGCGGCGAGCTTGCCGTCCAGCCGGACAGCCGACACGAGTTTCCCCTCGGTGAGCAGCCTCTCGACCTCGGACCGTGACAGACCGCAACCTTCGGCGATCAGTCGCACCGGCCGGACAGGAATCCGCGCCGCGAAGCGGACCGAGACGTCGATCACCTCGCGGTCCAGGTGGTCCGATCCGCCGGTGTCGAGGCGCCAGGCGTTGTCCCAGTCGAGAGCAACACGATTACGGCGCCGCACGACCGGGTCCTGGAGCAGCTCGGCTGTCAGGCCAGGGTCGTTGCCGTGCAGCCGGTCCAGCAGCTCGGGTCGTACGGAGCGCACGTTCACCCGCTCCAGGACCGTGAGCTTCGCGGTTTCCCCGCACGCGGTACAGAGCACGAGGAGCCAGGCGTCGATGAGCTTGTGGTTGGCGTTGACGCGGAACTTGCCGCTCGTCCGGAAGCGCGCGGACGCGCAGGCGTGGCAAGGGCGGAGAACGAGGGGCAGGCAGGTGGGCGTGACCACCCAGCTATTGAGCACAGGAGTACACCGGTTCCAGGTGAGAAGTCCGCAGCAAGAAGGAGCGCGGCGCACAGGCGCGACGCGCGACGAATCAGCGCTCGGGAGGTCTCACACGGTGTACAACGGCATGTCCCTGACTGGACGACGTGGTGTGGGAGCACGGTAACGGCGCACCGCGGGGCTGTGCCACTGGTATTCGAGCGCCTCACCGACAGGTGCTGTCCGGCGGATCACGGACGGGGCCGGAGCCGGATCGCGGCCACGGTGGCGGTGCCGTGGGGCCGTGACGTCGTGGTGCCGGTGCGGCGTTCCGACTGTTCGCAACAGCCTTGCGCTGCGCCCGGCGAAGGCCGTTGGGAAGGCTACGGCAGGGTGATCGTGTAGTACGTGTCGGTGGTGCGCTCGCTTGTGAGACCCTTCGCGATCATCCTGATCTGGCCTTCTTCCAGCGGGGTGCCGTAGAACGCGTTCTTGCTGGGGATGGTCACCTCGGCGCTGAACGCGCCCGACTCGTCGGCCCTCACGTCTCGGATGGCGTCTCCGTCGCTCCCGTTCCCAGGGAGCGCGAACGAGATGCGTACGCCCTCGCCGGGACGGAAACCTCCGCCCGCAACGGTTGCTGTGCTTCCCCTCTCGCCACTGTCGGGCTCGATGAAGAAAGCAAGCTCGGCTCGTTTCGTGGGCGAGGCGGCTTCGGAGGGCTTCTCATCCGCCGACTCGGTTGGCTCCGCCGTGGGCGTGCTCATGCTGCTCCCGCCAGCTCCAGGGGGTGGTCCAGCGTCGCCGTCGCCCCCGCCGCTCGCGGCGAAGCTGGCCACTGCCGCAATGACCGCCGTCGCAACGACACCCGCAGCCGTGATCCATGCGACTTTGATCGCGGTGCTGTGCGCCTCCCGGTCGCTTGCCCCCGTCACGCCCTCTCCTCCCACCTCCGCTGGAGAGATGATATTGCCTCAGCTCGTCGGCTCGCTCAAGCGACCCTGCCCGTGGGGTCTCCGGGCGACGCTGATGAGGGCGAGGACCCGGCCCAAACCGGTCGTACGGTCCGCCGGCGCGCGGTGCTAAGGGATTGGCGTCCGGGGGTAACGACGACCCCGCCCGGGAACGGCAGACTCTTGGGCGAGCACGTCGAACCGCCCCCACAGACCAGGTAGGGGAAGCAACGCCATGGGGCTGGGCCGTGGAGGGGAAGGCACGAAGGCCCAGGGGAGGAAGAACATGAACAAGCAGGCACTGCTGCGAACCGGTATCACCCTGTGCGCGGTAGGCATCGCGTCGGTGATGGCGGTGGGGCCGGCCTCGGCCACCGGCAAGGCCTCGGTGTACACCGGGCAGCGGGAGGCCGGCCGGGTGAACTACTGGACCAACACCGACGACTTCCGCGTCTCGGACACCAAGTGTGACGGCAAGAGCGTCTACGCCCAGTACCAGCGGGCCGGAGCCAGTCGGGTCACCCTGAAGAACAACCGGGGCTGTGGCACCTACAAGGACTTCTACCGCAGCTTCACCCGCGGGCAGTCCATCAAGTACCGGGTGTGCGTCGACATCCCCGCGGCCAGGGACATCTGCGGCAACTGGCGGTGGGACACCACCGGCTGATCCGGCCGCCCGGGCCGTGGCCACCCGCCCGGTCCCGGGGCGGCGGCCCAACCCCTGTTCCCGGTGCTGGCGGAGCGGCCAGCACCGGGAACGTCCACGTCCGGGACGACGCCCGTCAGCGGTGGCTACGCGCGCTCCGTCACGGGATGACCCTCAGGAGCCGGTTCGGGGAGCCGGCCCCGGGGTCCTTGACGACGCCCTTGGAGGAGCCGTCGATGAGCGCCTGCTGGACCTGCGCGGGGGTGACACCCTGGTGGGTGCCCAGGTAGATCGCCGCGGCGCCGGCGACGTGGGGGGCCGCCATGGAGGTGCCGGAGATGGTGTTGCTGGCGGTGTCACTGGTGTTCCAGCCGGCGGTGATGCTCACGCCGGGGGCGAACAGGTCCACGACGCTGCCGTAGTTGGAGAAGTACGCCCGGGTGTCGGTCTTGTCGGTGGCGCCGACGGTGATGGCCTCCGTCACGTGGGCGGGCGAGGTGTTCTTGGCGTCAGTGTTGCTGTTCCCCGCGGCGATGGCGTAGGTGACGCCGGACGCGATGGAGTTGCGCACGGCGTCGTCGATGGCGGTGATGGTGCTGGGGGCGCCGAGGGACATGTTGGCGACGGACGGACCGGTGTGGTTCCGGGTGACCCAGTCGATGCCCGCGGCGACCTGCGCGGTGGTGCCGGAGCCCGAGTTGTTCAGGACCCGGACGGCGACGATCTTGGCCTTCTTGGCGACGCCGTACTGGGTTCCCGCGATGGTGGTGGCGACGTGGGTGCCGTGGCCGTTGCCGTCCTGGGCGACGTTGTCCCCGTCCACCGCGTCGTAGCCGTTCGAGGCACGGCCGGCGATGTCCTGGTGGGTGATGCGGACGCCGGTGTCGATGACGTAGGCGGTCACACCCGACCCGGCGGTGTCCGGGTAGTTGTAGGTCTGGTTCAGCGGAAGGGAGGGCTGGTCGANGCGNTCCAGGCCCCAGTTNNCCGGGTTGNNCTGGGTGCCCATCNNCGNNACNNTCTGGTCGGCGTAGACCTTGTCCACGGCCGGGTCGGCGGCGAGCTGCCGGGCCTCGTCGGCGGACATCGTGACCGCGTACCCGTTCAGGGCGTGGGTGTAGACCCGCTCGATGTCGGCGCCGTACTTGGTGACGACGCTCTTGCCCGCGAAGGTGCTCGACCGGTGCTCGGCCTTCTTCAGGGTGACGATGTAGCTGTCCGGGATGGCGTTGGACGCGTCCGCGCCGATGACCACGCCCTCCTTGGGGGCGGCGTTGGCCGGGAGGGTAAGGCCGGTGCCTACGGCGGCGAGGGCGATGGCCGTGGCCACACCGACGGTGATGTTCCTGCGCTTCGTCATGAGGGTGGGCTCCGTCTCGTGGAGGTGCTCTGAGGTGCAGGGACACGTGCACGAGCAGGGAAGCCCAGGGCGAGAAGGACTGACAAGGCAGGGACAACTCGGAAGTACGGGGCGAACAGCGGTGTTGGGCTGCATACCGGACAGCGGTCCGGGGGATGGGTGTGAGTCGGCTGCCACCTCCGTCCGCGCTCGGGGGACGTCGCTGTCGGGGCCCCTGGTGGCCCCGATGCGGAAGTCGAGGGTCCGCTGAGTACACCTCGAGGTTATGTCGCGTTCACGTCAATGACTGGTATGTGACACACCGACTACTTCTCGCCACGTCGCGCTCGGGCCGACAGCCGGGGGCCGGGAGGTGTCCCCGGCCCCGCCCCCGGAGCTGGCTCCTCGCCGGCACCGGGGGCCGGGACCGTCCGCTCCCGAGGAGCCGGGCGTCACCCCGTGGTCATTGCGCGTACCGTCACGGAACGATGTTCAGGAGCCGGTTCGGGGTCCTCCTGCCCGGGTCGGTCACGACGTTCTTGGACGTGCCGTCGATGAGCGCCTGCTGGACCTGCGCGGGCGTGGCGTCAGGGTGGGTGCCCAGGTAGATCGCCGCGGCGCCCGCGGTGTGCGGGGTCGCCATCGAGGTGCCGGAGATGGTGTTGGTGGCGGTGTCGCCCGTGTTCCAGCCGGCGGTGATGCTCACGCCGGGCGCGAACAGGTCAACGACGTTGCCGTAGTTGGAGAAGTAGGCCCTGGTGTCGGAGGAGTCGGTCGCGCCGACGGTGATGGCCTCCGTCACGTGGGCGGGCGAGGTGTTCTTGGCGTCGACGTTGCTGTTCCCCGCGGCGATGGCGTAGGTGACGCCCGACGCGATCGAGTTGCGCACGGCGTCGTCGATCGCGGTGATGGTGCTGGGCGCGCCGAGCGACATGTTGGCCACCGAGGGGCCGGAGTGGTTGGCGGTCACCCAGTCGACGCCGGCGACCACCTGCGCGGTGGTGCCGGAGCCCGAGTTGTTCAGGACGCGGACGGCGACGATGTTGGCCTTCTTGGCGACGCCGTACTGGCCGCCGGCGATGGTGGTGGCGACGTGGGTGCCGTGGCCGTTGCCGTCCTGGGCGACGTTGTCCCCGTCGATCGCGTCATAGCCGTTCGAGGCGCGCCCTTCGAGGTCCTGGTGGGTGATGCGGACGCCGGTGTCGATGACGTAGGCGGTCACACCCGACCCGGCGGTGTCCGGGTAGTTGTAGGTCTGGTTCAGCGGAAGGGAGGGCTGGTCGACGCGATCCAGGCCCCAGTTCGCCGGGTTGGTCTGGGTGCCCATCAGCGACACCTTCTGGTCGGCGTAGACCTTGTCCACGGCCGGGTCGGCGGCGAGCTGCCGGGCCTCGTCGGCGGACATCGTGACCGCGTACCCGTTCAGGGCGTGGGTGTAGACGCGCTGGATGTCGGCACCGTGGTCGGTGACGACGCTCTTGCCCGCGAAGGTGGCCGCTCTGTGTTCGGATTTCTTCAGGGTCACGATGTAGCTGCCCGGGATGGCGCTGGCGGAGTCCGCGCCGATGACCACGCCCTCCTTGGGGGCGGCGTTGGCCGGGAGGGTGAGGCCGGTGCCGACGGCGGCGAGGGCGATGGCCGTGGCCACACCAATGGTGATGTTCCTGCGCTTCGTCATCAGGGTGCTCCATGTGGTGGGAGGTGTGCTCTGAGATGCAGGGACACGTGCACGAGCAGGGAAGCGCAGCCTGTGAGGCCTGACAAGGCTGAGACATCTCAGGGAGTATGGGGCTGGCGGGAATATTGGGTTTCATACCGGACAGTCGGCCGGAGGTGCCGAGGTGAGCCAGCCCATGCTTGCCGCGTGCATGCCCAGTTGGAACCGCGTCGTCACCCCGAGCTGCTCCATCAGTGACTTCAGGCGTCGTTGGAAGGTGCGGTGGCTCACCCCCAGTTGCTTGGCGATCACCTGGTCGGTCAGCCCCGTGGTGAGCAGCGCGAGGAGCCTCGCGTCCTCCTGGTCGAGGCCGTGCGGCTCCACGCTCGCGTGGTCACCGTGGCCGAGAATCGGCTCCGCTCGGCTCCACAGCACCTCGAAGAAGCGCGCCAGGGCCTCCAGGAGCCCGGACGGGTGCACGATCACACTGCTCGCGATCTGGTACGACTCGCTGCGCAGGGGGATGATGCAGAGGCTGTCGTCGGCCATCAGCAGTTTCGTCGGGGTCCCCCGCATCACCCGTGCCTCCTCGCCGTACTTGGAACAGGCGAGGAAGTCCGTTTGCAGGTGGACGGTGCTCAGGCCCTCGGAGTCGTAGATCACCCGGTAGCTCACGCCGCGGCGCATGGTCTCCAACTGCACCGGCATCATCCCCGTCTCCGGGTCCAGCCGGTCAGGGCCGCTGTTCGCGTAGGGCGGGCGGTCAATGCCCCGCACCTGGTGGTGAGCGCTCCTTTGCAGCTCGTCGACCTGCTGCATCACGGCGTTCCTGCCGATGACCACCTCCACGAGGTCCAGAGGGTCGCTGGGGTCGTGGGCGACCCGGAACTTGGTGTTGAGCAACTGCACGTGACGCCGGGCGCGGCTCAACTCCTTCTCCCGGGCGCTCAGAAGAGCCGCGAACGCCGTGTCGGGGGCGACGGGGAAGTAGCGGGCGGGTGCGCCGCGACGGTCGGCGACCCGCTCGACCAGGTTGAGTCTCTCCAGTGAGAGGAGCGCCTTGCGGAGCCGTGGCTCGCTGAACTCGAGTGTCTGGATGAGCTCCGCAACGGTGGCGGCGCCTTCGACGAGGGCCTCGTAAACCTGCTGCTGATCGGCGTCGAGGTCGAGGATCTCCAGCATGGGGCCATGGT
The DNA here is from genome assembly GCF_000380165.1 of Wenjunlia vitaminophila DSM 41686. Classification (GTDB taxonomy): domain Bacteria; phylum Actinomycetota; class Actinomycetes; order Streptomycetales; family Streptomycetaceae; genus Wenjunlia; species Wenjunlia vitaminophila. The sequence goes on along the minus strand of NZ_KB904680.1, from coordinate 214,745 downwards.
GCGATGGTGGCGCGTTCACGTCAATGTCTTGTATGTGACAGTGAACCGGAGTGTCCACCATGAGTCGCTCGCGCCTTGATTCTGGCATGAACGGTGCCGATGGGGCGCAATGCCAGGACTTTTTGGCCAGTCCGGAACGCCCCGATCCATCCCCGGGAGCGGTCGACCCCGGGGCCCCAGCCCGCCGTCCCCACACCACCGGTAGGAGGCACGGCCCTGAGCACGCGTCACCTGAGGATAGCCCCACCCCGACCCAGGGGGATGCCTCCATGGTGTCCGCCCGGGCCGGGCCGCGAGGCTGCTGGCCATGAACGAGAAGAGAAGCCGCGTCCCCGTCCGGCCAGCCCGCCACGTCCGCGGACGGCGCGGACCGCGAGCAGCCGCCGCGGCGCTCCTGGCCACCGCCGCGCTGGCCTCCTCCGCCGCCGCGGTCCAGGCCGAACCGCGCGACGCCCCGGGCGGCGCGGCCCGGCACGCGGACCCCGACGGGCTCGATCGTCGGCAGCTCCAACAGGCCGTGGAGCGAACCCTGCGCGACGCGGGGTTCGTCAGTGTGTCGGTGGAGGTCCGCGACGGGCGCCGACGGGTTCACGCCAGCGCGGGTCAGGCGGAGTTGGGCACCGGCAGAGCCGTGCCGCGGAACGCGACGTTGAGGACGGCGAGCTCGACCAAGGCGTTCGTGGCGACGGTGGTGCTCCAGCTCGTGGGTGAGGGTGAGCTGTCCCTGGACGACACGGTGGAGGAGTGGCTCCCCGGGGTCGTGGCCGGCAACGGCAACGACGGCAGCAGGATCACCGTTCGCCACCTGCTCCAGCACACCAGCGGCATCCACAACCACGACGCCACCGGCGAGGCCGAGACCTCGGCCGAGGCGTTCGAACGGCACCGGTTCGACCACGTCGATCCGGAGCAGATCGTCGCGGGCGCCGTCGCCCACCAGCCCGACTTCCCGCCCGCGGACCCCGACGACCCGGAGCCGCGGTGGAGCTACTCCAACCCCAACTACGTCCTCGCGGGCCTGATCATCCAGCGGGTCACCGGTAACACCTGGGAGGAGGAGGTCGAGTCCCGGATCATCGAGCCGCTGGGTCTGACCGGGACCTACGCCCCGGGGGACGAACCCACTCTCCCCGAGCCGCACGCCCACACGTACCAGCGGTTCCCCGGCTCCCTCTCCTGGACCGACACCACCACGCGAAACATGAGCTGGGCCGGTGCGGCCGGCGCGCTGGTCACCACCCAGCACGACCTGGACCGCTTCTTCACGGCCCTGGTCAGTGGTCGGCTGCTGGACCGCGAGCAACTGGCCGAGATGCGCAGGGTCGTGCCGGTCCCCGAGGACTTCCAGGTCGCGTTCCCCGGCCTGCGGTACGGCCTCGGCCTGATGGAGGAACCGCTCACCTGCGGCGGCGTCCGCTGGGGACACGGCGGAGACCTGGCCGGAGGCACGGTCCGGGTCGGCGTGACCGACGACGGCCGGCGCTCGGTGGTCCTCAGCGCCTCCGGCAAGACCGGCGAGGACGAGCAACTGCTGGCCGCCGAGGCGGCCATGCGCCGGCTGGTGGACACCGCCCTGTGCGAGGGGCTGCGGTGAGACGACTGCTCGCCGGGGCGGTGGCGCTGCTGAGTACCAGCGTGGTGGTCACGACCGCTCCCACCGCCCTCGCCTCCCCGTCGTCGTTGCAGCGCGACACGACGGCCGTCCACACCGCGGGAGCGGTCGGTGTCGCCGCGGTCCTGACCACCCCGGAGGGCAGCACCAGCGCCCACAGCGGAACAGCCGACCTGCGCACCGGCGCTCCGGTCTCCCCACAGGCGCACTTCCGGGCGGGGAGCACGACCAAGGCGTTCGTGGCGACGGTGGTGCTCCAGCTCGTGGGTGAGGGTGAGCTGTCCCTGGACGACACGGTGGAGGAGTGGCTCCCCGGGGTCGTGACCGGCAACGGCAACGACGGCAGCGGGGTCACCGTCCGCGACCTGCTCCAGCACACCAGCGGCATCCCCAGCTACACCCGGGTGCCCGAGGCCTTCCCCGCGGGATACTCCTCGACCGGCTACCACCGGAGCCGACTGCGTCACCACGACGCCGAGACGCTCGTCGCCGCGGCCATGACCCTGCCACCCGACTTCCGACCCGGCACCGCCTGGCGGTACTCCAACACCAACTACGTCCTGGCCGGGATGCTCATCGAGTCCGTCACCGGCCGCCCCTGGCGAACGGAGGTCAAGGACCGCGTCATCACGCCCCTGGGCCTCACCGGCACCTCGTTGCCGGGCGACGACCCCTTCCTGCCCGCTCCCTCCGTCCGCGGCTACCACACCTACGCGGGCGACGCCCGACCCACGGACACCACGGTCTTCAACGCCACCGCTGCCGGCGCCTCGGGCGAGCTCGTCACCACGCCGCGGGACGTCAACCGCTTCCTCACCGCCCTGGTCACCGGTGACCTGTTGGGTCCGGCCGAGTGGGAGGAAATGCGACGCACCCACCCCATCCCGGACGAACCCGGCCGCGGCTACGGGCTAGGCCTGGAGTCCACCACCCTGACCTGCGGCGGCACCTACTGGCACCACGGCGGCAACGCGCTGGGCTACGCGAGCGAGAACGCGGTCACCCCGGACGGGGCCCGCTCCGTGACCGTCTCGGTGAACAGCTACGACGATGCGGACCCCGACCGTCAGGACCGGGTGGACGCGGCCGTGCGCACCCTGATCGACCGTGCGCTCTGCGCGGGCGGGGCACAGCGGGACTGAGCGGCCAACGACCCACGGTCGATCCGCGGCGGCGACCGCGACGACCTGGCGGTCCGGCCCCCGGGGGTTTCCCCCGGGGGCCTCGTCGTGCGTGCGGGCCGGAAGTGATGTGACGTCGGGCGGCTCCCGGGGCGTCATGAAGGGTGCAGCCCCGTGTCATTTCGGTGGTGCGACACGACGAGGAAGGTCGATGGCAAAAGACGACGAGGACTTCATGGAGTTCGCCACGGCGCGCGGGGGGCCCCTGTTCAGGACGGCCTGGTTGCTGTGCGGGGACTGGCACCTGGCCGAGGACCTGGTGCAGACGGCGCTCGGCAAGCTGTACCGCTCGTGGCGGCGGGCCAGGCGGGCGGACAACCTGGATGCCTACGCACGCACGGTGCTGGTGCGCACCCACATCTCGTACGGGCGGCGGCGCAGCAACGGGGAACGGCCCTACGCGGCCCTGCCCGACCAGGTGGCGGAACAGGGGGACCAGGCCCTTCGGGTGGCCCTCCTGCAGGGCCTCGCCGAGCTGCCGGTCAAGGACCGCACGGTCCTCGTGCTCCGGTACTGGGAGGACCTCAGTGTCGAGGAGACCGCCCAGCAGATGGGGGTGTCGGCGGGTGCCGTCCGGACCCGTTCCCAGCGTGCCCTGCACAAGCTGCGCACGGTGCTCGGCGACGAGGCGCGGGCACTGGCCATGCCGTAGTCCGCCCCACGGAGCAAGAACGTTTCTTCATCGGCCACTCGTGGCCACACACGCGATTCTGGAGACCACACATGAGTGCAACGAACCCCGAGCAGCAGTCCGCTGCCGGTGCGCCGGAGGCCGAGCTCGTGGCCGTCCTGCGCGCCAGTGCGCAGGCCCTCCAGCCGCCGGTCGGTGACCTGGCGGCGAAGGGCCTGGCGCGCGGGCGGCGGATGCGGCACACCCGAAGGGCGGGCCTGGTGGGACTGACCGCCGCGGCGGTCGCCGGACTGGTCGTCGGAGCCGTGGCCGTGACGGGGGACACCGGATCGGAGCGGCCCGCCGCGGTCGGTGCCCCGCCGTCGCCCACCGCGCAGCAGGACCCGCCCACCCAGAGGGAGCTGACCAGCAGGGACCTGGAGCGTGTGGTCTCCGAGCTGCTGCCCCAGGGAGTGAGCGTCAACTGGGACAAGCCCACCCACGACGACAACGGCGCCAGCGCCCAGGGGGTGCTGACCGACGCCGAGGGCTCCGGACAGATCTACGTCATACTCGAGGACAGGGGCTCGGAGGTTTCCGACGCCACCTGCCCCGACATGACCGGCACCGCCGCCACCTGCGTGAACAGCGTGCTGGCCGATGGATCGACGCTCCGGCTCGAGAAGAACTGGGAGTACCCCGCCACCGCGTCCACCGCGGACGGCAAGGCCGGTGCCGAGGGTTCGGGTGCCCAGATCCACTCCGCCCACGTGTTCAGCGCCGACGGCACCAGCCTCTACCTCAGCTCCAGCGACACCAGCGCGGAGAAGGTCGACGACGCGACGCGTCCCGCCCCGGTGCTGTCCCTCGCCCAGGTCAAGGCCATCGTGAGCGACCCGGCCTGGCAGTCGCTCCCCGCGCCCGGTGCCCCCGACGGTGCCTGGGGCGCCCGTCCTGACGGTGCCTCGCAGGGCACCACCAGGAACTGACCCGACACGCCCGGACGCGCCCGCCCCCCGGTCAGCCCCGGCAACGGGTGACCGAGGGGCGGGCCGTGCGTACCGGCGTCGCGGTCCGGTCCCGGAGGCGTCAGGCGGGCAGGCGCCAGACCTGGTTGCTGTCGCCGTGACAGGACCAGATCTGTAGCCGCGCACCGTCAGCCGAGCTCCGGTCCGTCACGTCGAGGCACTTGCCCGACTGCGGGTTGCGCAGGGTGCCGTCGGCGTAGGCGACCCAGTTCTGCGCGCCCGTTCCGTTGCAGTCCCAGAGCTGGACCTTGGTCCCGTCGGCGGTCCCGCTCGACGTCACGTCCATGCACTTGCCGAACGCGCGCAGGGTCTGCCCGGACGTGGTCCACCGCTGCGCCGCGGTGCCGTTGCAGCCCCAGAGCTGGACGGCGGTCCCGTTGGCCGTGTTGGAGGAGGCGACGTCCACGCACTTGTTCGCCAGTCCCAGGATCGGACCGGTGCCCGGGCTGCTGCCGACCAGGTACTGGCTGTTCGCCACGTTCCAGTGGGTCGTCAGGTAACTGCCCGTCGGCGGGTTGGTGTTGAAGTAGTCGTCGCTGTGGCAGTCGACCTGGTTCTCCGGGGCGCCGGAGCACAGTTTCTGCAGGGCGCCGGGCGGGTTCGGGATGCCGCCGTCGTTGTAGCACATGATGTCCTCGTCGTCCCAGCAGTGCCCGTAGGCGGTGGCGTGCGGGGCGCTGCTGCGGACCGCGCCGAGGGTGTGCAGGACCTCGTGCGCGCTGGCCTGCCAGGTCCAGCAACCGGTGCCCATCGCGGCGTAGTGCGGCCCCCCGTTGTACGGGTTGTCCGCCCCGGGCCGGTCGTCGCCGCCGTTGCCGTAGGCGAGGCCACAGCCGCTGTTCTCGTAGTAGAAGAGGTACTTGCGGTCCGTCCTGTTGTAGCCGCGGGCCTTGATGGCGTTGGTGATGGAGTCCACGGTGGCCATGGACGACTGAGGTATGACAACGTTGTCTACGGTCGCGCGGCAGCCGCTGTCCGTCGCGAACCGCACATGTCGGGTGCTCCCGGTGCGCGCCGCCCCCTCCGCGACCGCGGCGTCGATCTGGTCCGCGAACGACTGGAACGTGCCCTTGAACTGCCCGTACCGGTCGGCCTGTCCGTCCCCCCGCACATAGAGGACCTGTACGCGCCTGCCGCTGGTGCCGTCGCCGTCGCAGACGGTCGCCGCCGCGGCGAAGGAGTTGGCCTCGGGGGCACGGCGGTCCGCCGCGGCGTACCCGAGGGCCTTGTTGCCGAGCACCCGTTCCAGGCCGTGGTCGTCAGCGAGTGGACTGCTGGGGGTCGTGGTCGTGCTCGCCGCGACGGCCGCGCCGTCCCGGGTGGTCGAGGGGGCGTCGGAGGCGTCGGCCACGGTCACCTGGAAGAGGGCCGCGACGGCGAGGGTGACACCGGTGGCGGCCAGCCGCCGGAGGGCTCTGCGGGGTCTTCTGGATCCGGAACTGGTCACAGGACCGCCTTTCGTGGGCAGCGGCCGTCCGCCCCCGGCAGGGCCGGAGGCGGGCGCCGATGGCGGAATGCTTGTCATGGTCCGGACCAATGAGCAGGGTAAGTCCGGGCTCCGCGGGTGTCACTCCCTCTCGCTCGACTCTCCGTGGACCCGCCCCCGACGGGCCTTGCGAGTGCTCGTCCCCCCGGACGCCCCGGCCGCGTCGCACAGGTACCCCAACGAACGCCCCGGGTCCCTCGTCGCCTCCAGGAGCAGGTCGGTGAAGGCCATGCCCCATGCCTCGACCGTCGTGCGCGCGAACAGGTCCGTGGAGTACTCGAAGTCGACGGCGATGGTGTCGTCGCCCGGCGTCAGGACGACGTACAGCTCGTTCCGCGCCACGCCCGACGTGGGGAGTCCCCGCACCGAGGCCGACACCGACCGCAGCCGCAACGCGGGCGGGGGAGTGGTGACCACGGTGAACAGCACGGTCGGGAACAGCGAGTCCGCGGACCCGGGGGAGACCAGCTCCACCACCTCGGTCAGCGGCAGTTCCTGGTGGTCCAGGACGGTGAAGAGGGTGGAGCCGAGCTGCGCCACCAGCTCGGCGAAGGTCCCCGCCCCGTCGAGCCGGGCGCGCAGGAGCACGGCGTCGCCCAACAGCCCGACCACGTCCGACCGCTCAGGCCGCAGCCGGTTGGCGCTCGACGCGGCCAGCACCACGTCGGGGGGCCCGCCGCACACCCCCGCCAGCCAGGTGGCGAACGCCGCGGCCAGCACGGTGTACGGGGTGGCGCCGAGGCGGTTGGCGGTGTCCACGACCCGGCGCGGCGCGTCACCGTCGAGGACCCAGGTGCACAGGTCACCCCGGCCGGACAGCGCCTCGGGGCGCGGCCCGTCGCAGGGCAGTGACGGGCGCAGCGGCACCCCGCGGAGTTCGGTGCGCCAGAACCGTTCGAGCTCCGCCCGGCGTTCACCGCTCATCCGGTGCTCGGCGCGGGCGCAGTCGGTGAACTGCACGGCGGGCCGGGGCAGCGGGTCGCCGTCGCCGCGGTCCTGGGCGTTGTAGAGCGCTTCGAGCTCACCCCACAGGACGCCCAGGGACCAGCCGTCACAGACCGCGTGGTGGAGGACGGTCACCAGCACCCAGCGGTCCGGTCCCAGCCGTGCCAGCCGGAAGCGGAACAGTGGTGCGTGGTCCATCCGGAACGCGTGGGACGCCTGGTCCCGGCACCACCGTTCGACGAACTCGTCGTCCCCGGCGCGTGCGGACAGGTCGGTGACCGGCAGGTCCACCGGCACCTCGGCCAGCACCTCGACCACGTACTGCTCCCCGCGCCGCGCGCACCTGCTGCGCAGCGCGTGGTGGCGCCCCACCAGCAGTTCCAGGGCGCGGGTGAGCCTCCGCGGGTCGAGGTCGCCGTGGAGGTCCACGCGGTGGGCGACGTTGTAGACGGCCGGGTCCGCGACCTGGTGGTGCCGGCGCCACAACCTGCGCAACGCCGAGGTCGTCGGAACGGTGTCCACCACCGGGGCCGTGGGCGCGGGCCGCTCGTAGCGGGCGGCGACGCCCCGGATCGTCGGACCGCGGAAGAAGTCGGCCATGGGCAGGGCCAGGTCCAGCTCCCCGGCCATCCGGTTCAGCAGCCGGATCGCGCTCAGGGAGTGGCCGCCCAGCTCGAAGAAGGACCGGTTCACCGGTATCCGGCGCAGCCCCAGTTCCCCGCACCACAGCTCATGCAGGGACTTCTCCAACGGTGTGACGGGGCCCGCGTCGGTGTCCGGTGCCGGTGACCCGTCGTCGGGTGCGGGCAGCCGTTCCCGGTCCAGCTTGCCGGAGGCGTTCACCGGCAGCCGTTCCAGGCTCACCCAGCGACGCGGCACCAGGGGGTCCGGGACCTCCGCCGCCAGCGCGGTGCGCAGGTCGCCGAGGTCGTCCAGGGGCGCGGCGGGGACCACGTAGGCGACGAGCTCCGCCTCGCCGTGCCGGTCGCGGCGGGCGACCACGGCGGCGTCGCGCACCCCGGGCAGCGCGGCCAACACCGCCTGCACCTCGGCGGGTTCGACCCGGTGTCCCCGCACCTTGACCTGGTCGTCGGCCCGCCCGCAGTACTGGAGCGTTCCGTCCGTCCGCCAGCGCCCGAGGTCCCCGGTGCGGTACACCACAGACCCCGAACCGTCGTCGAGGAACGCGGCGGCGGTCTCCCGGGGCCGGGCGTGGTAGCCGTGCGCCACCGGGACGCCGCCGATGTGGATCTCCCCCACGGCGCCCACCGGCACCGCACGCCCCGCGGCGTCGCGCAGCGTGATCCGCGCCCCGGGCACGGGGGTGCCGATCGGTGGCCACTCCTCGCCGCCCGGATCGACGCGGTGGGAGGTGACGATGACGGAGGCCTCCGTGGGCCCGTACTGGTTGAACAGGGCACAGCGCGGGTGGGCGGCGAGGAAACGACGGAACGCCCCGGTGAGCTGCAACGCCTCGCCCGCCGAGAACAGCTCGCGCAGGGACGGCATCCGGGGGTCCGTCTCCACCAGGTACTTCAGCGGTGTGCGGGGCATGAACACCCGCTCCACCCCGTGCCGCAGCACCGCCTCCACGACGGCGGCGGGGTCGTGCCGGACCCCGTCGTCGATGAGGACGAGCGCCGCCCCCGAGGCGAGCGTCGTGAAGATCTCCTGGACGCTGACGTCGAACGCGGGCGACGTCCACTGGAGGGTGCGCAGCGCCGGATGCCGTTCCAGGTGCCCACGGACCAGGTTGACCGGACCCCGGTGGGGCACCACCACGCCCTTGGGGTGTCCGGTGGAACCCGAGGTGTAGATGCAGTACGCGGGGTCGTCCGGCCCGGCACCGCCCCCCGGGGGGACCGCGGCGGCGGTGTCGTCCGCGTCCGCCACCCCGTCCACCAGGCACCCGGGCCGGCCGGCCAGCCCCGGGTGCCGGGCGAGCACCGCATGGCTGGTCAGCAGCAGGACCGGCGCGCCGTCGTCGAGGAGCGCGCCGAGCCGCGGCGTGGGCACCGACGGGTCCAGCGGCAGGTAGGCGGCCCCGCTCTTGAGCACCCCGAGCAGGGCGGTGACCAGGTCGGGGCCCCGGTCGAGCAGCACCGCGACCCGTTCGCCCGGCACCGCGCCGCGGGCCCGCAGCCGCCGCGCGAGATGGTCGGCGGCGACGTCCAACTCCCGGTAGCCGACCCGCCCGCCGTCGCTGACCAGGGCGGCGGCGTCCGGCGTCCGGCGTGCCTGCTCCTCGAACAGGCCGTGCAGGGTGCCCCCGGCCGGGGACGGCAGGTCCTGGCCGCCCAGGCGCGCCAGGGCCGAACGGTCGGCGTCGGTGACCGCGGTCAGCGCGGGCAGCGCGGCGGTGGGAGCGTCGAGGGCACGCCGCAGCACCTGCTCCACGTAGTCCACGAACCGGCGCACGGTGCCCTCGTCGAACAGGTCCGTGTCGTACTCGACCATGAACCGCACCCCGTCCGCGTGGTGCGTCAGGTAGACGCTCAGGTCGAACGGGGCGCGGGCGCTCGGCACGTCGAGGAGCGTGGCCGTCAGCCGCGGCGGGTCGAACTCCACCTCGCCTTCGTTCTCGTACTCCACCAGCACCTGGAAGAGCGGGTTGCGGCCGGGGACGCGCGTTGGGTTGACCGCGGCGACCAACTCGTCGAAGGGGACGGCCCGGTGCTCGAACGCCGCCGTGCTGGCCTCCCGGACGCGGTGCAGCAGCGTGGGGAAGTCCGGGTCGCCGGTGAGGTCCAGGCGCAGTGCCACGGTGTCGAGGAAGAGGCCGACCCGGTGCTCGGCACCCGCTGGTCTCGCGGCGACCGCGGTGCCGACGACCACGTCCTGCTGGCCGCTGAACCGGCCGAGGACCGCGCAGACGGCGCCGGTCAGGGCCATGAACGGGGTGGCGCGGTGGGCGGCGGCGAACGCCCGCAGCCTGCCGACGAGTTCGGCGTCGAGGGCGTGGGTGTGACTGGCGCCCGCGCCGGACCTGACCGCGGGGCGCGGCCGGTCGGTGGGGAGGGACAGCTCGGGGGCGCCGTCCAGCGCGCGCCGCCAGAACGCGAGGGACTCCGCGAGCGAGGCGGGGTCGGGTTCCTCGACCGGGGGCGGGTCGCCCAGCGACGGCAACGCGGGTTCGCCGTGCGGCCAGGCACGGTAGTGGGCGGCGAGGTCGCGCGCAAGCACCGCCGTGGAGGAGGAGTCGAAGACGATGTGGTGGACCAGCAGGAAGAGCAGGTGCCGGTTGGCCGACAGGCGCAGCAGGCGCGCCGAGACCAGCGGGCCGGTGCCCAGGTCGAAGATCCGCCGCCCCTCGGTCTCCAGGGCGCCGCGCAGCGCCTCCTCCTGCGACGCCCCGGTGTGGTCCTCGAGCGGGCACGCGAACGGTACGTCGTCCAGGACCTCCTGGTAGGGGACGCCGTCGAACTCCCGGAACACCGTGCGCAGCGACACGTGCCGGTCGACCACCCGCCGCAGCGCCCACCGCAGCGCCGCCACGTCGAGCGGCCCGTCCAGCCGGATGGCCTTCGGCTCGTGGTACGCGCTGGTGCCCGGGTGCAGCCGCTCCAGGAACCAGATGCGGCGCTGGGCCGGCGACAGCGGTGTCCGCCTCGGCTCCGGGACGGCCGGTGGGTCCGCGGCGCGCCCCGGCGCCTCGGACGGTTCCCGGGCCTCGGACGGTTCCCGGGCCGGGGACCGCTCGCGGGCCCCGGGGTGTTCCCGCTCCCCGGATTCCTGGCCGCGACGGACCCGGTCCAGCACCGGCAGGGCCGCGAGCACCTTCTCCGCCGGGACGCCGAAGTCCACGAAGCAGGCGACCTCGTCCGCGCCGGCCTCCACCAACCGGCGTACCGTCGCGGCGGCGTGGTCCGGGTCGCCGATGAGCGCGCGGGAGGCGCAGTAGCGCGCGTAGGCCCGCCCCAGCACGAACTCCACGTCCTCCTCGGGGGCGCCGTCCAGGTCCACCTCCAGGCCCAGGCTGTTGGTGACCTGGTCGAAGAGGGACAGCGAGGAGCGCAGGTAGGACACGAACGGCCGGTACGCCTCGGCCCGGGCCCGTTCCGCGTCGTCGTCGAGGTAGGTGTGCACGAGCACCACCACCCGGCCCGCCGCGGGGTCCAGGCCGTGCTCGGCACGGGTGCGCCGGTACAGCGCGACGTTCCGCGTGAGCTGCTCGACCGTCTGCGTCATCAGGTTGGTGACCACACCCAGGTCGTTGGCGGCGGCCCGGCGGTAGCTGTCCGGGTTGCCCACCACGGCTGCGAACATCGGCGGCTGCCGCTGCACGGGGCGCGGGTGCAGGTGGACCTCGACGGGCTGGCCGTCACCACCGTTCAGGGTGAGCGGCTGCCCCGACCAGAGCCGGCGCACGGTCGCCAACTGCTCGTACATCACCTCGTGGTGCCGGCCGAAGTGTTCGGGGGCCAACGCGAAGTCCGTGGCGTGCCAGCCGCTGGCGAAGCACAGGCCGGCCCGGCCGCCGGAGAGGTTGTCCACGACCGACCACTCCTCGGCGACCCGGACCGGGTGGTGCAGCGGCAGCACGACGGAGCCGGCGTGCAGCCGGATGCGGCTGGTCGTGGCCGCCAGGGCGGCGGCGAGCACCGACGGGTTGGGGAAGAGCGCGCCGAACGAGTTGAAGTGCCGCTCGGGGAACCACAGGGCGTGGAACCCGTGCCGGTCGGCGAACTCCGCGGCCCTCATGATGAGTGCGTACCTGTCGTGGCCCGCCTCCTGCGGGTAGTCACCGAAGAAGTACAGGCTGAGGTCGCAGCCGGCCGCAGGGGCCGCCACCGGGTCGAGCGGGGGAGCGGGCTCCGGGTGCGCCGGGGCCGCGGGCCGGGGCACCGGGACGGGAACCGCCGGGCGGGGGACGTCCGGCGCGGTGGCCCCGGGTGGGGCGGCCCGTGACGAGAGCAGGTCGAGCTGGCGGGAGATGACCCCGCTCACCTGCTCCACGAGTTGCTCCACCACTCCCAGTTGACGCCCGAACAGCTCGTGCAGCCCCGTGCCGCCATCGGCCGCCGGCTCGGCCGCCGGGGCCGCGGGGTGGGCGTCCCGGGATTCCGGTCCGTGCTGCGGTTCGCCGCCGCGCTCCACCGTCCCGCGCCCGGCCCGCACCGGCTCCCCCGCGGGGTCGGGGGCGGGCCCGTTCGGGTCACCGCCGCGCACCGCGAGGCGGGCGGCCAGCCTGCGCGGGGTGTCGGCGGTGGAGAACAGCTCCCGGACGGGGACGCGCACCCCGAACCGCCGCTCCAGCTCCGCGGTCATGCCCATCAGAGCGAGGGAGTCCGCGCCCAGCTCGAAGAACGAGCTGTCGGGACGGGTGTCCGCCACCGCGGTCCCGAGCTTGTCCGCGGTCAGTTCCAGGACCGTGTCCAGCAGGTGCTGCGGCACCGTATCCAGCGGTTCCCGGGGCGCCGTCTCCCGCTGCGCGTCCCGCTCCCCTTCCCGCCGTGGTCCTGGCGCGCGCTCCGACGGGGTGGCGGCCCTCGGGAGGGGGCCCGCGACCGGCTCGACGCGCCGCCGCCGCAGGGGGTACCCCGGCAGCGGGACCCTGCCGCCGCCCCGGACGATGGCACGCCACTCCAGCTCGGCGCCGCCGCGGTACAGCGATCCCAGTCCCTCCAGCAGCCCCCCCACCTGGTCGGCCCCCCGCGGCCCGCTGCCCTGCCCGCCCAGCCACCGACTCCCGGGGGCGCAGTGGCGGCCGATCCCGGCGAGGGTGTCCCCGGCTCCGACCTCCAGGAAGTCCGCGCAGCCCCGCCCCACCGCCGCGGCCACGGCCAGGTCGAAGCGGACGGGCCGCCGCGCCTGGCGGCAGAGGTGGTCCACGTCAACGGTCCAGCCCTCCGGGCGCAGCTCGCCGTCCGCGGCGGTCACCACGGGGACCTCCAACGGCCGGTACCGCACCCCTTCGGCGTACGCGCGGAAGGGGCCGAGCGCCGGTTCCATCGCCGCCGAGTGGAACGCCCGGTCCACCGGCAGCGCCCGCCACCGCAGCCCCTCCCGGTCCAGGAGGCGCGCCGCCTCCCGCAGTGCCTCCGGCGGACCGGAAAGGACCTGGGCGCGGGGCCCGTTGACCGCGGCCACGACCACGCCGGCGGCCCTGGCGACGCCCTCGGCCCGGTCCCGGTCGGCGCGCACGGCGAGCATGCCGCCCGGTGGGCAGTCGGAGTGCATCGCACGCCCCCGCCAGGCGGTGAGCCGCAGGCCGTCCTCCAGCGTCAGCGCCCCGGCCGCGCACAGCGCCGCGTACTCGCCGACGCTGTGCCCGAGGAGCAGCGCGGGGCGCACCCCCGCGGAGCGCAGGACCGCGGCCAGCGCCGACTGGTGTGCGAACAGGGCGGGCTGGGCGGTTTCCGTGGGCCAGGTGTCCGTTCCGGTGTCCGGGGACTCCTCCAGCAGGAGGGGGAGCAGGGTGCCGCCGAACTCGTCGGCGTAGACCTGCTCGCACCGCTCGAGGACCTTCCGGGCGGCGGGGAACGCGGCGTGGATGCCGCTGGCCATGCCGCGGCGGGCACTGCCCTGCCCGGGGAAGGCGAACGCCAGCGGGCCCAGCGGGCCGCGGACGGCGTGCTGCTCCAGGGCCCGGGCCAGCTCCCCGGCCGTCCGGCCGACCACCGCCGCCCGCACCGCGCGGTGCGGCCTGCCGAGCGCCATCGTGGCCGCCACGTCCGCCGCCGGGAGCTCGGGCCGCTGGCGCAGGTGGGCACGGAGCCGGTCCGTCCACTCGGCCAGCGCCTGCGCGTCGTTGGCCGACACCGGGACCAGCACGGGCGGCCCGGACACCGCCGCGGAGGGCCGGGACGGCGCCGGGGCCTCCTGGAGCACCACGTGGGCGTTGGTGCCGCCGACGCCGAGGGCGCTGACCCCGGCCCGCAGCGGCACGCCGTCCGGGGTCCGCCACGGCCGCAGCTCGCGGGCGAGCACCAGGGGCCCGCCGTCCAGGCGGAGTTCGGGACTGGGCCGGACCAGGTGCGGGGTCGGCACCAGGGTGCGGTGCCGGAGCATCAGCACCGTTTTGATCAGTCCGGCCATCCCGGCGCAGCTGTCGAGGTGCCCGATGTTCGGCTTCACCGAGCCGACCGTGCAGAACCCGGTGCGCCGCGTGCCCTCGCCGAGGGCCCGGCCCAGCGCCTCGAGCTCCACCGGGTCGCCCAGGCGGGTGCCGGTGCCGTGCGCCTCCACGTACGAGATGGTCTCCGCGGGCACCCCCGCCCTGCGGATCGCCTCGCGCACCACCTCGACCTGCCCGGTGACGCCGGGCGCGCTGAACCCGACCTTGCCCGCGCCGTCGTTGTTGACCGCGGAACCCAGGAGCACCGCGTGCACCGTGTCCCCGTCGGCCAGCGCCCGGTCCAGGCGTTTGAGCAGGACGGCGGCCACCCCGTTGCCGCCCACGGTCCCGTCGGCCTCCGCGTCGAACGCCCGGCAGCGCCCGGTGGGGGACAGCACGGACCCCGGCTGACTGCGGTACCCGGTCTCCTGCGGGACGTGCACGGCCGCGGCACCCGCGAGTGCCAGGTCCGCGTCACCGCTCAGCAGGGCCTGGGCCGCGAGGTGCACGGCGACCAGCGAGGTGGAGCAGGCCGTCTGCACGCCGACGGCCGGGCCGGTGAGTCCGAGCCGGTAGGCCACGCGGGACGCCAGGAAGTCCGGCTGCTGCCCGATGGCCGCCTGCATGCCCTCGGCGGGGTCGGCCGCGCCGCCGTGGGTGCCGGCCGGGTGGGGGTGCTGGTGGTCGTAGAGGTTCATGCCGCAGCCGGCGAACACCCCGACCCTGGTTCCGGGTTCGCTGGCCGCGTACCCGCCGTCCTCGAGGGCCTCGTGGCAGCACTCGAGGAACAACCGGTGCGCGGGGTGGGTGAGTGCGGCTTCCCTGGGGCTGATGCCGAAGAACTCCGCGTCGAACTCCTCGACGCCGTCGAGGACGCCGGCGACGGGCACCAGGTCGGGTGCGGTGCGCTGCCGCGGTGTCAGGCCCGCCGCCGCGAGGTCCCGCTCGTCGAGGACCCGGACGCTGTCCACGCCGTCCCGCAGGTTGGCCCAGAACCGCTCCACCGAGTTGGCGCCGGGGAAACGCAACGACAACCCGACGACCGCGATCCGCCGGTCGGCCCGGTCGGGGCTCCCGGCCGGCTCCGTGGCCCCGTGCCCCTGGGCCGTCCCGGGGACGCCGGCCAGGTGCGCGGCGAGGGCGGCGGCCGTGGGGTGCTCGAAGAGCGCGGTCTGCGGGACCGGCGTCGCGAACCGCCGCTCGAGGCGGGCCCGCAGCCGCACCAGGAGGGGGGAGGTGAGGCCGAGTTCGTAGAACGGCACGTGGGCGCCCACCGGGCGGCCGAGCACGGCCGCCACCTCGTCCCGCACCCCCTGCGCCACGTCGGTGGGGTCCGTGGTGTCCGGCGCGGCGGGACCGCTCCCCGGGCCGCCGCCGAGCAGGCGCTCGCGGAGTTCGGCGCGGCGCACCTTCCCCGCGGGGGTCCTCGGGAACTCGCCCGGGGGGACGGGCAGCACGTGGGCGGCGGTGAGGCGGAGCCGGGTGAACAGCGCGGCCCGCACCTCCCGGGCGATCCTGGCGTCCTCCTCCGGGCCGCGGCTCACGAAGAACACGGCCAGTTCCTCGGTGCCGCTGTCGGGCCGGGGAACGCCGCAGGCGGCCACCTCTCCCGCGCGGGTCCCGGCGACGGCGGTCGCGGCCTCCTCGACCTCGTGGCAGTAGACGTTGTGCCCGTTGAGGACGATCACGTCCTTGCGCCTGCCGGTGATCACCACCTGGTCGCCGTCGAGGAAGGCCAGGTCGCCGGTGTCCAGCCAGTGGTGACCCGTGGGGTACGCCGCCGCGTCCGCGTCGGGGTCGTTGACGTAGCCGGGCGTCAGGCGGGTGGGGGAGTGCACCTGGAGCCGGCCGACCCGGCCGCCGGGCACCGGCTCCCCCGCGTCGTCCACCACGCGCAGGACGACGCCGTGTGCGGGAGATCCCGCCGCGACGAAGGTGACGCACGCGCTCTCCGGTGTGTTCGCGTCGGCGCGCAGCAGGTCCCCGCCCAGGCTGTCCTTCAGGAGGCGGTGGACGGTGCCGGGCCGGTCCAGCCGTCCGTAGGTGATGGCGGTGACCGTCTCCGCCATCCCCCACGCCGGGACGATGTGCCCCTCACGGACGCCGGACCCGGCCGTTGCCCGCAGGAAGCGGCGCAGCACCGGGAGGGCGATCTGCTCGCCCCCGCACAGCAGGGACTTCAGGCCGCTGAGGTCCCAGTGCGCGTCGGGCTCCTCGGCGACCGCGTCCGCGACGAGCTGGTAGGCGAAGGTCGGCGCCCAACTGTGTTGCGCGCGGTGCCGCTCGAGGAGGTCGAGCCAGCGCCGCGGCTCGGCCAGGACCCGTTCGGTCGGCGCGTGGACGTTGGTGCATCCCGTGAAGACCGCCAGCAGGTGGTACAGCAGGAAGGCGCCGCTGTGATCGACGGGGAGCCAGTTCACCATGGTGTCGCCCGGGCGCACGTCCAGGATGCGCCGGGTGCTCGCGGCGAAGTCCGCGAGGCCGGCGTGGGTGATCCGGGCGGCCTTGGGGACACCGGTGCTGCCGGAGGAGAGCATGAGCAGCGCGGTGTCGGACCCGTCGGGCTCGGTGTGGTCCTGCGCGGGCGAGTCGGCCACGCAGTCCCGTGCGAGCGCGTACCGCACCCGTGGGCCGGCTCCGGCCAGGGCCGCCGCGTCGGCGGCGTCACCCAGGACCAGCGGCCGGTCGAGCAACGCGCAGGTGTGCAGCAGGCGTTCCAGCGCCGGGGAGCCGGGAACCGGGTGCTCCGCGATGGCCACCGGGCGGACGCCGCCGAGGACGCAGGCCCAGAAGGCGGGGAAGAACTCGTCGAGACCGAGCCCGCACAGCACCACCGTGTCACCCGCGCGCACCTCGCGCTGCCGGAGCCCCGTGAGCAGCCGTCGGGCACGCTCCAGCAGCTCGGGGTACCGCTGTTGGGTCACGGAACCGTCCGGGGCGACGGTGGTGACGGCGGCGTCGGGGGCCGAGCCCGCGGCCCGCAGCAGCGCCCGCACCGCGTTGGGCGGGTCGTCCTCGGTGCGGTCCGGCTCAGGCCCCCGGCACAGTGCCTGCCCCTGGACGCGTTCCATGTGACTCCTCTCCCTCGTCTGCGCTCGTGGACGAACGGGGCGGCGCCGTGCCCCCGCTGACGGTGGTCAGGGCCAGCAGGACCAGCGCCCCGCACACCGCGACTCCGTGGAAGGCACCCACCACGACCAGGGCGGGCAGTGCCTCCAGGGCCGCCGCCGCGCTCACCGTTCCCACGGTGAACCCGGAGGTCTCCGCCGTGGCGGACAGCCCGAACAGGCGGCTGCGCTGCCGGTCGGGGGTGGCCTGGAGGCGCGAGGTGTAGACGATCTCCGTGCAGCCGTCCGCGAACCCGGCGGACACCGACGCCAGCACCAGCGCCACGGCCGGCAGCCCGGTGAACGCCAGGACGAAGGAGATCGACATCGCGCAGGTGCCGACCGCGAACGCCCGCGCTCCCCACGCCGACGAGTCCGTCCGGCGCCTGAGGACCTGTTGGGCGAGGAACGTGCCCACCGCCCACGCCGCCCAGAACTGGGTCATGAACACCGCGGGGTCGGTGGAACCGTTGGAGTCCGCGACCACGGGCAGGGCGACGTTGTGCGAGGAGGAGGCGAGGGCGTCCAGGGCCCTCAGCGCGATCATCCCCGCCAGGAGGGCGGGAACGCCCAGTGCTGCGAGCCCCGGGCGCCCGCCCGCGGCCGGGCGGGACGACGCCCCCGCGCCCTGCTCCGCCGACGGGCCGGGGACCTCGCCCCCGGCGGCCCCCCGGTCGTCGGTGCGCGGGCGCAGCACCAGCAGCGCCGCGGCGGACACCGCGAAGCTCGCCGCGTTCACGGCGAACGCGGTGGCGTAGCCCCCGAAGCCGATGACGGGCGCGGCCGAGGCGAAGCCGAGCACCGTGGCCCAGGACCGGGCCGCGACCAGCAGCCCGTTCGCCCGGGCACGGGCCTCCTGGCCGACCATGACCGGGACCGCGCTGCGCAGGGAGACGTTGAAGAGCGTGTTCCCCGCGCCCATGACCACCACCGCGCAGCCCAACAGCCACGGGGGCGTGTGCGACGCGGTCATGGCCAGCACGGCCATCGCGGTGACCTGTGCGACGTCCGTGCAGACCATCACGGTCCTGCGGGTGGCCCTGGCCAACAGGCCCCCGGCCACGAGACCCGCGAGGAACCCGGAGAAGAGGCGTAACGCCATCACCGCGCCGACCCCGAACGCGGTGCCGGCGACCTCGTAGGAGAACAGGCTCAGCGCGATCAGGTTGAGGTAGTTGCCGTAGCTGGACACGGCGTGCGCGGCCACGAGGGCGCGGAACCGCCGGTCCACACCCCCCACCGCGGTCCCCTCTCCGCACGCGAGCTCGATCGACGGCTGCGAGTTCGGTGATGGTACCCGCGGTGGGGGCCGGCGACCTGTAGCCGGAGAAGCGTTTCCCTCGAGGGCGCTGGCTACGATGTGTCGCCCGGTGGCGGACGGGGACGAACGGGATGACGGGTGGGAGGAGACGGCGTGGGGGACGCGGGTCGCCCGCGGCGGCGCGGGCAGGGCGAGTTGGAGGCCGAGGTACTGGCGGTGCTGAGGGGGGCACCGGGAGCGGTGGGTGCCGCGTGGGTGCGGGAGAGGCTGGCGGGTTCCCCCGCCTACACCACGGTGGTCACGATCCTGACCCGACTGCTGGCCAAGGGCGCGGTGACGCGCCGGAAGGCGGGGCGGTCGTTCGTGTGGACGGCGGCGGACGGGGCGGGTGTCGCGGCGTTGCGGATGCGCCGGGTGTTGGACGGGGAGAGCGACCGGGGCGCGGTGCTGGCGCGGTTCGTGACGGCGTTGCGACCGGACGACGAGCAGGTGCTGCGGGACTTGCTGGAGCGGGCGAAGGAGCCGGGGGACTGACACGACCATGGGCGTCTTGGTCTTCCTACCGCTGGTGTTGCCGTTGACGACGTGGCCCGTGGCGCGGCGTGCGGAGCAGCGGCTGCACCCGCGGATCGCGACGTGGCTGCTCTCGGTGTCCGCGGGGGTGTTGGCCGTGTGCAGCACGGTGTGTCTGGCCCTGGTGATGGTGGTGGGAACGGCGCAGTTGCCCGGCAACCCGCTGCCGGACGGCTGGTCGGACCCGGAGGTGCGGCAGGCGGTCCCCTGTGACCAGGTCGCCGGGAGGGCGGCGATACCGGCGCTCGTCGCCGTGTTGGTGGCGTGCGGTCGTGTGGTGTGGCAGCACCGCAGGGTCCGGCGCAGGGCCGAGCAGGCCCTGGTGGGGCTGCCGGGGACCGGGTCGGTGGCGGTGCTCCGGGATGACGTGCCGTACGCCTATGCCCTGCCGGGGCGGCGGGGCCGGGTGGTGGTGTCAAGGGGGATGCTGTCGCGCCTGGAACGGGCGGAGCGGCGTGCCCTGTTCGCGCACGAGCGGGCACACCTGGCGTCGAGCCACCACCGGTTCCTCCTGGTGGTGGGTGTGGCGGCCCGGGCGAACCCGTTCCTGGTGCCGGTGCGGACCGCGGTGGCGTACAGCGTCGAGCGGTGGGCGGACGAGGAGGCGGCGGCCGTGGTCGGCAGCCGGCGGGTGGTGGCGCGGGCGATCGGCAGGGCGGCGCTGGTGTCGCGGGGCGCCCCGGCCGGGACGCTGGCCGCGTTCTCCGCGCCTGGACCGGTGCCGCGCCGGGTGGCGGCGCTGCTGGCTCCGGCCCCTGCCGCGGGCGGCTGGTCGTCGGTCCTCACCGCGGTGGGACCGGCCACCTGGACCGCCGCGGTGGGCACGGCTGTCTCGGCACTGGCTTCGGTCAACTCCGCGGTCACGTTGTTCCTGGTGCTGAAGGCGGCCACCCCGCTGTGATCCCGCCCGGAACACCGGCGTCGCCCGGGGCCACGCGTGCTCGCGGGGGCGACGCCGGTCGCGGTCCTACAGGTCGAACTCGTGGGGAGGCAGGTCCAGGGCGTAGCAGGCTTCGCGGACCACGGCCTGCTCGCTGGCGTCGAAGGTGCCGTCGGCGCCGCCGATGACGATGCCGATCTGGATGACGGCGCGCGCCTCCGCCGGCTTCTTCTTGGCCTTGGCGATCTCCTGGAGCACGCTGACCTTGCCGACCTGGAAGTCGGCGGTCAACGTGGCCAGGTTCGCGTCGAAGCGCCGTTGCAGGTCGTCGGCCGGGAAGTTGCGCAGCACGTCGTTGCCGATGATGAGCTGGGTGACCCGCTGGCGTTCTGACGGCTCGACGACGCCGTCGGCAGCGGCGACCAGCGCGCACATCGCCATGCTGGCGTCCCGGAAGGCACCGCTCTTCAGGTCGTTCTTCTTCGCCTCCAGTTGGGTCTGGAAGGACTGGACGGATTCCTTGACGCGGCTCCACAAGGCCATGAACGCTCCCGGTCTCGGCGGGGACGGGCTGTGTGCGGGTGCCCGGCCCCACACCTCACTTCTACAACAGTGTAGAAGTTAGCAGGTGTTCGGCTCTTCTTCCGGCGGGACCCGCGTCGCGTGCCCGTGCCCGGCCGTGGCGGGGGAGCGACGCGCTGTTCACCGCGGGGTCCCGCCCGGTGGGCTGGCCCTCGCCCTGGTCGGCCCGGTGCACTCGGGGTCGGTCGCGGTGCTCCTCGGGGTCGTCACCGGGCTGTTCCTGCTCGGCTGGGGCATCGGGATCACCTGGCCCCACCTGCTGACCCGCGTCCTGCGCCTGGTGCCGGAGGAGGAGCAGAGCCTCGCAGGATCGTCGGTCACCACCATCCGGCTCACCGCCACGGCGTTCGGCTCGGCCGTGGCCGGGATGCTCGCCAACACGGTCGGGTTCTCCGACGGGTCCGGGGTCGGCGGCACCCAGTCCGCCGCCCGCTGGCTGTTCGCCGTCTTCACCCCGGCCCCGCTGGCCGCGCTGGTCACCTCCCGGCACGCCCGTCGCTGACCTCCCGGGTGCCCACACCGGAACGGCGGTGGGCCGCGACCCGTTCCCGGGTCGCGCACCGCCGCGAGCAGTAGCGGCGCGCCGGGCCGCCGCCCCGGGTGACGAAGACGTCGGAGCACCGGGGCGACGCGCACAGGGCCCCGGGAGGGCGTTGGCCCTCCCACAGCAGCACGGTCAGCGCCATGCAGGACGAGGCGAGGAACCACTCGCTCCAGGGGGCGTCGTCGTCACTGTCCAGGTGCGGGTGCCACGGGGTGCCGCCGCCGTGCGAGGTGAGGCGGAGCGGACCGGTGTGCTCCAGCAGGAGACGGTTCAGGGCCTCCGCGGCGCGGTCCACGTGGTCCGCGGCGAACACCTCCCGCAGCAGCACGGCGGCAGCGCGCATCGCCGCCACGTCGTCCGGGGAGAGCTCGACGGGCGCGCGCTCGCCGTACGCGGTCAGCACCTCGGCCACCGCGTCGGGTCGGGGTGGGTCGGGCGTCAGCACGTTGACCAGGGCCGCGGCGCGCCTGGCGTTGGTCAGTACGGAGTGGCGGGTGGACCAGTCGTCGTCGGGGGAGTGCATGGAACGAATGTAACGCTTGTTGCTGAATTTTGGGTTACCTGCGTAACGTGAATTCGGTGAAAGAGCGTTACTCGTTGGGCTCCTACCTCGCCGGCGCCGCGGTGGCCAGGACCGGGGACGAGATGTCCGGCCCCGCGCTGCTGCTGGCCGGGCTCGCGATCACCGGATCGCCCACGTCGGCCGCGCTGTTGCTGGCGGGCATCACGGTCTCGGCGGCGGTCGGCGGCCCGGTGTTCGGCGCCCTGCTCGACCGGGCCGTGCGGCCCGGCCCGCTGCTGGCCGGGGCGCTCACCGCCTACGGCACGGGGCTCGCCCTGCTCCTGGTGGGCCTCGGGCGCCTCCCGATCGCCGTGACGGTCGCGGTGGCGGTGGTGGCGGGACTGCTGGGACCCGCCCTGTCCGGCGGCTGGACCGCACAACTGCCCCGGGTCGTCCCGCCGGAGGCGCTGCCGCGGGCGAACGGGCTGGACGCGATGACGTTCAACCTGGCGAGCCTGGTGGGCCCGGCGCTCGCCGGGGTCGTCGCCGCGCTCTGCGGGGCGTCCCTCGGCGTGGTCACGGCCATCGTGCTGATCGGCCTCGCGCTACCCGTGGCCTGGAGGCTGCCCGCCGCCCGGGCGCGGGAGCCGGGCCCGGCGTCGGTCGGCGCCGACCTGGCCGCCGGGTTCCGGTGCGTGTGGCGCACCCGGCCGCTGGCCCGAGCCACCGTCAGCTCCGTGGTCTCCTGCGCGGGGCAGGGCGTGTTGGTGGCCTGCGCGCCGCTGCTGGGCGAACGCGCCCTGGGGGGAGCCGACCACGGGGCGGTGCTCCTGTCCGGGATCGCCGCCTCCGCGCTGCTCACCAACGCGGCGTTGGCCCGGTGCCCGCGCCCGCCCGCTGCGGACACGGCCGTCTGGGGCGGCGCGGCGCTCCAGGCCGGTGCCCTCCTGCTGGCCGCGACCGGGGTTCCGGTGCTGCTCGTGGTGGGCGTCCTCGTCGCCGGAGCCGGTGAGGGCCCCCAGCTCACCGCCCTGTTCGCGGTGCGGCACCGGGAGGCCCCGGAGCACCTGCGCAGCCAGGTGTTCACCACCGGCGCCAGCCTCAAGATCACCGGGTTCGCCGTCGGCGCGGCCGTTGCCGGGCCGCTCGCCGCCCGGTCGCTGACCGCCGGGCTGCTGACCGCGGCCGGTCTCGAGGCCCTGGCCGTCCTGGCGTTCGCCGCCATCACCCTCGTCGGGGGCCGGAGTCGGTGACCCACCGGCTCCCGGCCCCGTCAGGCGTGGGAGGGGGTGGGGGTGGTGGGTGCCGGGCGGTGCGCGGCGAGGGCGCGGTCGAGGTCGGCCATCAGGTCCTCGTGGTCCTCCAGGCCGATGGACAGCCGCAGCAGGCTGGCGGCCGGGCGGGCCTCGGGGGGGACCGGGCGGTGGGTCAGCGCGGCGGGGTGCTGGATGAGCGAGTCGACACCGCCGAGCGAGACCGCGTGGGTGAACAGACGGACCGCCGAGGTGACCCGCACGGCCTGCTCGTAACCGCCGCGCAGGTCGATGGAGAGCATCGCCCCGGTGCCTCGCATCTGCCGCCCCAGCAGGTCCTGCGGGTCGTCGGCGAGGCCGGGGTAGTACACCCGGGCCACGGCGGGGTGGGTGGCCAGCCACGCCGCCACGCGCTGGGCGTTCGCCTGCTGGGTGCGCACCCTGACCGGGAGGGTGGCGAGCCCGCGGTGCAGGAGGTAGGCCCCCAACGGGTGGAGCAGCGCACCGGTGACGGCCCGGACCCGGCGCAGCGCCGCCGCCTCCTGTTGGCCGCAGGCGATCACGCCGGCGATCACGTCGCCGTGGCCGCCGAGGTACTTGGTGGCGCTGTGCAGGACCATCGACGCGCCGAGGTCCAGGGGGTTCTGGAGGACCGGGGTGGCGAAGGTGTTGTCAACGAGGACGGGGACACCGCCCGCCGCCTCGACGACGGCGCGCACGTCCACCAGGTCGAGCGTGGGGTTGGCGGGCGTCTCGAGCACGACCATCGCCGTGTCGGGTCTGACCGCGGCGGCGACCTCGGCCGGCGAGCAGAACGTCACCTCGGCACCCAGCAGCCCGGACTCCAACAGGTGGTCGGTGCCGCCGTACAGGGGGCGCACGGCCAGCACGTGGCGGTGCCCGGTCTCCTTGAGCGCCGCCAGGACCGCCGCGGTCAGCGCGGCCATGCCCGAGGAGAACGCCACGGCCGCCTCGGCGTGTTCCATCACGGCGAGCGCCGACTCGAACCGGGCCACGGTCGGGTTCCACAGACGCGCGTAGACGGCGCCCCCGTCGGGGGTGGGCGCCCCGCCGGTGGCCATGGCCTCGTAGGACAGGCCCCCGGCCTCGATGTCCGGCAACGGGTAGGTCGAGGACAGGTCGATGGGCGGGGCGTGGACGCCGAGTTCCGTCAGGTCCTCACGGCCGGCGTGCACGGCGAGGGTGTCAAGTTGGAGAGGCGACGAAGTCATGCCCAGACTGTCAGCGAATCCGCAACCGTTCACAAGACTCATTGCGGCTATCCCCTGAGTGCATCAGTATCGGTGTGGATTCCACGAAGGGAAGGCGTGTGGTGGGTCAGCAGCCGAAGAAAACACAACCCGTCTCGGGAACCCTCGACGGCACGGACCTCGCCATCCTCGCCGCGCTGATGGAGGACGGCCGGATGACCAACGCCGCCCTGGCCGCGCGGGTGGGCGTCGCGGAGTCCACGTGCGCCTACCGGGTGCGCGCCCTGCGCGAGTCCGGCGCCATCGCGAGCATCAACGCGCGGATCGACCCACGGGCCCTCGGCCGTCCCCTGCACGCCATCATCAAGGTCCGCCTGGGCAGCCACAGCCGCGAACTGGTCCGCAACCTCTACGACGCCCTGGTGGACACCCCGGGCGTGCTCACCGTCTTCCACATCGGCGGCGGCGACGACTTCCTCGTGCACGCGGCCGTCGCCAGCCCCGAGAAACTGCGGGACCTGATCCTCGAGCACGTGACCGTGCACCCGGTGGTGCGGCAGACCGAGACGCAGTTGGTGTTCGAGGTGCGTGAGGGACGCGGCGTGCTGGGCGGGTGAGGAGGGGCCCGGCCGCCTCCGGGGCGCGTGCCCCGGGAGGACCCCCGGGCGGGGCGATCCCGCCAACGACCCCCGGTGCCCGCCCGGGGCGTGGAATCCTGGGCGCACCGCGGGCGGTGCGGTCGTCGGGGGACCTCGACCACGGCCGGAGGAACCAGCGTCACACCGGTGACGTCCCCGGTGGGGAAGCGTCCCGCGAGGTGGCCCTCGCCCACCGTCGAAACCCGAGGCGAACCAGGGGGAACGGATTGTCGCAGGCACGAACGCACACGCCGCTGTGGGCGAAGGACGAGCTCGCCGAGCAGCTCAGGGGCCTCGCCGACGAGCCGCTGCTCGAGCTGCGGGCCGAGGAACTGCGCGCCCTCGCGGACGACCTGGAGGCGGACACCCGGCTGTCCGCCTGGGCCGAGATCGAGCTGGTCGAGACGTTCGCCCGCCCGGAGAGCCTGACCGCCGCCCCACCCCACCGCGGCGCCCGCCCCGGGGGCCCCGGCGCGTTACTCGACCGGCTGCGCTCGGCGCTGCGCGACCAACCGGCGCGCGACCGGGTCCTCGAGGCCACGCTCGGCGTCCTGGTGTTCATCCCGCTGCTGGTGACCTGGTTCGGACTCCGTGAAGCCGTCCGCGCCTACGGGGAGCTGAGCCGGGAGAACCCCAAGGAGGCGACACGGCCCTTCCTGCAACTGTGGCAGACCGGTTTCGGCGGGCACCTGTCGTCCATCGGCCGGTTCGAGAACATGGCACTGACCACCGTCCTGCTGATCACCCTGCTGGTGCTGCTCTCCCTGGTGCACGCGCGGGTACGGGCCCACGTCGAACGAGCCGAAGCAGACCGGCACCAGCAACGCGAACACCTCCTGGGCAGGCTGGCGTCCGTCCTCACCCGGACACAGGTGACGCTGGCCCCCCACCGCAACGCCTCACCGCAGCAGTTCGCCGGGGAACTGAGCAAGGCGGCCAGCCGCCTGGAGGCGCTGGCGGCGAGGGCCGAAGGCAGCCACAAGGTCCTGGGCGTCACCGCGTCCACCGTGGAGCGGGCCACCACCGCGCTGGAGAACGCGGCCAGGGCGCTCACCGCCGAGGTACCCAAGATCCAGACCGGTGCGGACCGGATCGAGGCCGCGGTGCGCGCGGGACAGGCAGCCGCGACCCGGGCCGGTACGGACAGCGCCGCGGCGGCGCGGGGGATCGCCGACGAGGTCAAGGCGGCCGGCGCCACGGTCGAGGGGGCGTTGAAGGCCCTGGCCACCGCCCAGCAGACGTTGGCGGCGAAGTCGGAGTCGGTGGCACAGGCGACAGAACGGGCCGCCCAGGCCCTGGTGGCCAGCGCCGGACGCACCGACGCGGCCGTGGACGGGATGCGCGAGGCCACGGAACGCTGGGACGCCGCCGCGGCCCACTGGGAGGACGCCGCGGCCCGGCTCGACACCGGCATCCGCGCACTGACCGGCACCCACACCACCGTGCCCGGGCCCCGGCACCCCTCCGACGCGGCCCGCAACCACGGCGCCCACGGCGTCCCCGTGCAGGTCCCGCCGTCCGAGTGGGTCAGCGACGCCACCCCACGGGACGGGGCGGCCGGATGAGCCGACCGCTGCCCGGCCCCCGCCGGCGCCCCGGACGCCTCGGCGTCGTCGCGCTGGCCGGCTGGCTCTTCGCCGACCTGCTGCTGGTGCTGGCCCTGGTGTCGATGGCGGACCGGCCCGACCCGCTGGCCGACCGCCCCGTCGCGGCCAGGAAGCCCACACCCTCGGCGTCGCCGTCCAGGCCCCCCGCGGGGCCGCGTTCCGTGGACCGCAAGTGGCGTCGGATCAGGGTGGGCGGCACCAGCGAGACCTCCCTGGTCCGACAGATCCGCTCCGCCACCCGGCCGTGGTCCGGACGTTCCGCGGCGCTGGTGCAGACCTTCGGCGGCGGCTCCAACGGGACCGGCTACGCGCACCGCGTCAACTCCCTGCTGCACCGGGCCAGGCCCGACATGTTCCCCAGGGCGACGGTGACCGACGACTTCATCGACCTCAGCGCCCGTCCGTCCACCGCGGTGATCCGCGTGTACTTCTACACCCTGCCGGCCGCACCGGGCGGCGCGAGGAAGGGGTGAGGCGTGGCGGACTGGCAGCCCGGGCAGCGGGCGACCGACCCCCGGGCCCGACCTCCCCTGCCGGCGCTGCCCCAGTTCCCGGGCCTGCGCGGATACGCGGCGCTTGACCGCGCACTGCGGGAGCTCGGGTTCCGGCACGCCGCGGACCTCCTGCGCGCCACGCCGGCATCCCCGGGCGGGGCCCCGGCCGCCCCACCGTCCCCCGGCCAGGCGGACGAGGGCTTCCGCGTCCTGGACGGTCTGTGGTTCCCCGGCCGGGGAACCCTCTGGCGGCGGGTGGACCTGGAGTACGTCCAACGGGTCCGTGACCGCTGGGGCGCCTCGGCCGACCCGCGCGGCGAGACCGCCGCCGACCTCGCGGACACCCTGGAGACGCTGCTGCGCGACGATCCGATGGGGCTGCGCCGCCTGGTGCTGTGGCAGCTCGGCTGCCGCCTGCTGGACGGCCCCGGCGGCCCCACCGGGACGTCGGCCACGGCGCTGGGCGTGCACAGCACGGAGGCCGGCCCCCTGGCGGCGGCCGTGGCCGCGGACTTCCCCGCCGCCGGCCCCGCCCGCACGGCCGCAGAGACGATCAACGAGATCTGGCCGGGCCCCCGGCTGCGCGAGGCCCTGCGGGTCGCCGTTGACCTGCCCGCCGCGCCCGCGGACCACCGGCTCGCCGGCCTCCTCGCCGACCTGCGTGCCAGCGGTGCCGAGGCGGACCGCCTGATGGGCGACGCCCTGCGGCGGGAACGCGACGCCGACCCGCGCGCCGCGGCCGCGACCTGGCTCAGGGCCGCCCGGCAGGCGCCCGACGACCCGCGGGCCCGCGCCGGCCTGCTCCGCGCCGCCGTCCGGGTCGCCGACGGGCCGCACCGCACCCCGGCACCCGCGGTGGTCGTCGAGGACGACGGGCGGGCGGTGCGCCTGACCTGGGCCGACCGGGAAGCCGCCCCGCAGCGGCGGCCCCGTGTGGGGTACCAGGTGGTGCGCATCCCCGGGGAGGCAACCGACGAGGCGGTCGAGGTGCCGCTGGGCGACACCGCGACCGCCGTCCTCGACAGCGACGTTCCGGTGGGGCAGCCGCTGCGGTACGCCGTGCTCCCGGTGCGCCGGGGCCGGATCGCGGGGACGCCCCGCGTCACCGCCCCCGTCGTGCTGACCCCGGAGGTCGCCGACGCCCGCGCGGAGTCCGTGCCCGAAGGGGTGCGCCTGCGCTGGCGGGCCGACCCCTCGGCCGCCGACATCAGGGCGGTGCGCCGGAACGGCGACCCCGAGCACCCCGGCGAACCGGTGCCCTGCCACCGCGACGGGCT
This sequence comes from Wenjunlia vitaminophila DSM 41686, assembly GCF_000380165.1. Taxonomy (GTDB): domain Bacteria; phylum Actinomycetota; class Actinomycetes; order Streptomycetales; family Streptomycetaceae; genus Wenjunlia; species Wenjunlia vitaminophila. Next base: position 186,897 of record NZ_KB904680.1, on the reverse strand, counting down.
CACCGACCGGCCCCTGCCACCCGGGACGTACCACTACGAGGTCTCCTGTGGGTACCCGGGGCCGGACGGCGAGCTGGTGTGGTCGGCCGGCCGGCGGGTCACCGCGGCGGCGCACCTGTGGCCGTCGCCGGTCGAGGGGCTGACCGTGCGGCACGGCGACGCGGCGGGGCCGGTGCGGGTCGAGTGCCGACCGCCGGCCCGCGGCCAGGGACGGGTGGTGCCCTGGACGAGTTGGCCGGTGCGGCCGGGCGAGGACGTCTCGGAGCTGGTCGGGCGGCTGCCCCGGACCGGCGGGGCCTCGGCGGAGCTGGCGCCCCCACCGGGCACCCGGGTGCGGGCGACCGCGGTGAGCGTGCTGGGCGACCGCGCGGTGTCCGGGCCGAGCGTCGTCATCGAGCACCCCGGCACGGTGCGGAACCTCACCGTGCACCGCCCGGGACGGACCCACCCGGCCGTCCGGGACCGCGCCCTGGTCACGTTCGACTGGCCGGACCCGGCCGTGCTGGTGCTCGTCGAATGGGAACCGGTGGGCGGCGGACCGGAGCGCATGCGGGTGCCGCGCAGCCGCTACCGCACGGAGCGACGGGTGGAGATACCGGTGTCCGATGGCGAGTGGCGGGTCACGGTCACGCCGCTGCCCCGCCCCGACGCGGTGGTGGTGGCGACGGGGGCGGCGCACGCGGTGCTGCCCGCCGCGCCGTCCCGACCGTGGTGGCCCTGGTGGCGGCGCTGGCGGGCGCTGTGGCGCACCTGACGTCACATCAGGGGCGCGCCGTCAGTCGCGGACCACGGCCTCCGTGCCGCCGCCGAACTCCAGCAGCAGCCCCGCCCGCAGGCCGACCGTCCTCCCGGGCAGCACGTCCTGGACCTTGCCGTCGTCGCGCCGCACCGTCCAGGCGCTGGCCGTGCGGTTGGTGAGCCCGAACCGGCCGGGCTGCCGGGGGTGCTCGGTCACCTCGCCCACCACGGCGGTGAAGTCGTGCCGGTCGGGGTCGTGGGCGAGGTGGTGCGCGTACACCCGCGCGTGGGGTTCGAGCCGGATACCGCGGTGGGTGCGCAGCGTCCCCGTTCCGGTGGTCACCGTCAGGAGCGGGGGCAGCACCAGCGTGCGGCCGCACTTCCAGCACTGCGGAGCCGGCCCGTCCGGTTCGGTCATGTTCTGCCGGCCGCAGGAGCGGCAGACGGTGACGGCGTCCAGGACCCGGCTCAGCGCGTCCCGCCACTGCGACTCACGCACCCGCGAGCCGGGGTTCCGCAGCCCCCGGGTGAAGGTCGCGACGAAGAGGTCCTGGAGGATCTTCGGCAGCGCCCTCCAGGTCGCGATGACCGTCGGCTGCTCACCGGGCACCGGCCGGTTGCGGGCGTCGGCCGGGTCGTAGACGAACACCGGGTCGGTGCCGTACAGCTTGCGCTTGGCGGGCTCGTCCATGCACCGGATGCCCAGGGCCAGGGCGCCGTCCAGCGGGTGGTGGTTCATCAACAGCAGGAACAGCAGCACCGCCAGTGAGTGCAGGTCGGTCTGGATGCCCGGCTGCACCCCCTGTTCCTGCCGCACCAGCTCAGGTGCCATGAAGTCCATCGTGCCCGCCACCCCGGCGTCCTCGCCCTCCACCACCGCGTTGTCGTTGTCGCAGATCAACACGTCACCGGTGGCCGGGTCGAAGAAGACGTTGCCCCAGTTGATGTCGCGGTAGGCGATGCCCCTGGAGTGCAGCGTCCGGTACGCCTCGACGGTGTGCAAGGCGGCGGTGACCAACGTGCGCACGGTGGTGGCCGACACCGACGGATCGCGTCGGAACAGCTCGGGCAGGCCGTGGAAGCGATCGGGACGCACGTCCATCAGGTAGCCGAACCCCGGCACCCGGGAGTCGGGGGACGTCACGATGGAACGCGGCCACAGGAAGCGGTCGTCGGCCCACCCCCGGTCGATCAGGCCGTCGAGGATGCGCCGCTGCCGGGTGTCCGCCAGTTGCGGGTAGTACCACTTCGCGGCCCGGTCGCCGTTGCGGGTGCGCACCCGGTAGACCTCTCCCTGACCACCCGAGCCGAACAGCTCGGCGACCGTGACCTTCTCCCCCTCCTCCGTCACCAAGGTCTGCCCGGCCGCGAGCATGCCGTTCACCATGCTGTCTCTCCTGGATTGGGTGGATCGCGTGTCATCGTTGCGGTGCGGGTGGGGGGCGCTGTCCACCAGCGCCCCGACCAGCGTGGTGTCGTCACCGGAGTGGGCCGCCGCCCTGGCCAGCCAGTTGCCGAGCTGGGCACGCACCACCGGCAGCCCCTGCTCCACGGCGCGGTTCCGCACGCCGGTGACGAAGTCCAGGAACCCCTGGTGGTCGGTGAAGCTCTTGGACAGTCCGTCGGTGGACAGCAGGACGTCGCAGGGGGCGTCGTCCCCGGTGAGCGGTTGCCAGTGGAGCCGCGTCGCGCGCCACGCCTCGGGACGGCACAGCGACTCCGTCTCGTCCCCCATCTCGGGCCCGGTGAACAGCGGCGTACCCGGGGTGCCGCCCTCGGGGACCAGGACGACGTCACCGTCCCCGAGCTGCCAACACACCACGAGACCCGGGGTGAGGACCGCGCCGACGAGGGTGCTGCCGTAGGCGGTGAGGTCGGGGGAGTCGCCGTCCGTGCGCCGCCGGGGCGGCTCGCCGTGCGCCGGCGAGTTGCAGTCGTGCAGGAGGGCCCGCTGCCGCCAACGGTGGGTGAACTGCCGGGGGAGGGCACGGGCCTCGGCGCGCAGCCAGGGCAGGCGCGTCGCGTCGTCGCCGTGCTGGACCGCCGCGGAGGCGAAGGCCTCGGCGCAGGCGGTGAACTCCTCGACGGCCCAACGGGCACCGAGGTCGCTGCGGAAGTGCGGGGCGGAACCGTGCCCGTCGGCCACGGCCAGCACGACGGCGCGGCCCCCGGCCACGGCGAGCGCCGCACCGTGGTCCTGGCTGTACCTCTTCCCGATCCCCTTGACGGCGCCGCTGAGCAGGTGCCACGTCCCTGCCGGTGTGGTGCGGGTGGTCACCAGATGTCTTCGCCGGGGTTGTGCTTGTCCAGCGGCAGCGTCGGCAGCACGGGACCGGGCCTGGCGTCCTCCACCTTCGGCGCGGAGGCCTCCTTCACCACCGCCGTGGACATCCACCGGATGGCGGCGGCGAGCTGCCGCGGGTTCTTCGCCAACAACGGCTCGAGCTCGGGATTGGCGAGGAACTCCTTCAGCATGCGCTTGTCCGCGTCGTCCCCGATGGCGACCGCCACCCGCACCGCGCGCTTGCCCCACGGGGTGTCGTCGATGGCGCGCAGGCCGGAGCGCCAGTCGTCGGTGGGCTGGCCGTCGGAGACCAGCGCGAGCACCGGCGGAAGGGCGCGCAGCGGCATCGGCGGGGTCTGCAGCGCGGACGCCGCCAGGCGGAACGCGGCCCCCATGTCGGTGGCGCCGTAGGTGTGGACGTCCTCCCAGGTGAACCGGTCCACCGGGGTCGCCTCCCCGATGTGCCAGTTCGCGCCGCTGGCGAAGGTGACGGCCCGGACGAGCAACGAGGCGGCGGGGTTGGACAGCGCCGCCTGCTGCATCTCGGGTATGGCCTCCCGGATGGCGAAGTTCAACTCGCCGATCTTGCCGTTGACACTCATGGAGCCCGAACAGTCGAGCAGCCAGATGAAGTGTGCCGGACGGTTGGCCATCTCCCCGCCGGGAACGTCAAAGGTGTCGTTCACGCTGGTCCTCTCCCCCGTGACGGTTTCCCCCGCACCCGGGACTCCACAGTGGTCGCACCGGTTGAAACCGAGTGTGCATGCAGCGTAACTGAGTTGGCGTCAGCAATGAGGACCGAACGCGCAGGTTCCCCGCCCGTCCGGAACCTGCCCGGCGACACCGGCCCCGGGACGCCCGGTGTCCCTCGAAGGACCTCCGGCTCAGGTGTCCCGGAGCCACTGCTGCCAGGCCTGCTGCCACTTCTCGTCCGTCCGGGGCAGATGGGCGGGCACCTCCCGCAGCTCCTGGTCGCCCATCCGCCCGAGGGCCGCGCCGAGGACGTCGCGGCGGAGCTCCAGGGTCACCTGCTGCCACGTGTCGGTGGCCCCGTCCATCCGCAGCGACCAGGCGTAGAACAGGCGGGCGACATCACGCGGGCACTGTGCCAACGCGCCGGTCGTGGCCCCCTGGAGGTAGTGGGACAGCACCGCCGACCGGTACTCCCGCAGCAGCGCGCGGTCGGCGGTGGCCAGGAAACGGACCACGCGGAGCTGGCTCACCTCCGACGGCTCCGCCCTGGCGAGGCCGACGGCGAGCCGCGCGGCCACACCCCGCCACAGCGGCTCGGAGAGCGGCTCGGCCAGAGCCCGCAGCACTCCGACCCGCTCCACGGCCGCGGCCAGCGGGACCGTGCCGGACATCGTGTCGGCGCAGAGCACCAGCAGTTGCGCCGTGGCCCGCTCCCGGGACCCCAGCAGCGCACCGTGCAGGACGGCCCGGGCGAAACCGACGAGTTCCGGGGAGACCTGCTCGGGGGCGACCAGCCACGGCAGGAGGCGGTTCGCCAGCTTCGCCTCGACGATCAGGCGGGGCGTACCGACCCGGACCACCGCGGGCACGTCGGCGTTCGCCGGACGGCCGTTGTCCCACACGAGGCGCCACATCGCCACCAGGGTGTCGGCGTCCGGCACCGTGCCGCCGGGCAGCGTCTCGCTGAGCTTCTCCCACAACTCGCCACCGCCAAGACCGTGCGGCGGTCCGCCGTACCCGGCCGCGGCCCAGGTCAGCCGGAGGACGAGCGGCGCGTCATCGGCGTCGCGCAACAGCCAGTGCCCCTGCGGCGAAGCGGCCAGCGCCCGCAGGTTGCCCAGTCTCCAGCCCGTCGCCTCCGCGCCCAGCCGGCCCAGCACCCTGCCGGTCAGCTCGGGATGGGCGACGTGCTCGAGCACAGCCGCGGCCTCGGCGGAGGCCCCCTCCTCGGGAGACGACAACAGGGCCCGCACCAGCCCCTCGACGGCGTCCTCGACGACCCGGCCGGTGCCGGACCCCAGGGTGAACGCCAGGCGGAGGGGACCGGCCCAGTCGCTGACCGGACCACGGAGCCGGCGCCGCAGGTCCTCCTCGAGCCGCAGGCCGAAGTCCTCCCGCAGCGCCCGCCGCGCCCCGGCGCCGAGCGGGAGCTCCCCGGTCACGTCGGGTTCCGGAGGGACCGTGCCGTCCAGGACGGCCCCCAGCCAGGCCCTGGCGACGGCCAGCGCCAGCGGCTCGACCACGTCGGGGGCACGGCCGCGGCCCAGCCTCCGGCAGACCCGCACCAGGTGGTCGTCGTCGCCCGGCACCAGTCCCGGCTGACCCGCCGACGCCGCGAGGACGGGCACCATGGCCCGCACCGTGTCGTCGGTCAACGGAGCGGGGTCGGTCTCCAGCAGCGCACCGGTGCGCAGCGCGGCGGCCACCAACGGGGCCAACGCGAACGGGTCCGCCGACGGCCGGGTGCCGGCGTGCGAGCGGGGCTGGACACCGGCCAGCCACAGCCAGGCCGTCAACTCGGACCACGGGTCGGTGCGCGCCGGGCTCCCGGGACCGCCGAGGCCGTCGTGCACCCGGTACAGGTGCTCGAGCACCACCGGGTCGGACCGGTCGAAGTCCGCCTCCGGTCCGATCCCCACGACCTGCTGGGGGGCGCGGGCCGGGCTCGTGGTCCGGATGACGAAGGTCAGCGCCCGGGCGTGCTCGTCCGGCAACGAGGCGCAGGCCAGCGCGATCCACAGCGCCACGGTCTCCGGGTCGCGCTCCGCGACGACGACCTGCCGCCCCGCGGGGTCCTCGAACAGCCGACGCACGTCGGCGAGGAACGGGGCGACGCGCGCGGAGCGCTCACCGACGAAGCGCACCAGCAGCTCCTGGGTGAAACGGGCACCCGGAAGCAGGGCGTCCCCGGCTCCCCCCGATCCGGCGGCGGCCTCCCACGAGGGCGAGTGCCAGGTGTCGATGGGCCACAGGCGCTCGAGCTCCGCGGAGCCGGGGGCGAGGTGCACCGCCTCGACCCGGCAGGCCCCCTCGGAGCCGGGCGCGCCACCCGCGCGGACGTTGCACAGCAGCCCACTGCCGTCGGGGAACCTGCTGAAACTGAGCGTCCCGACCGGGAGGTCCGCACCCACCCGCGGTTCCCGGTGGGTGAGGAGCACCAGGCGTTCCACCCGTTCCGACAACTCGTCGGGCGCCGCGGTCCCCTCCGCCCCTTCCAGCACGGGAAGCAGGCGGGTGACCCCGGTGGCCGGCTCCTGGCCCAGTACGTAGCTGAGACGACGGATGAGCATGCCACATTGTCACCAATCACGTTCCGCGCCGCAGGCCATCCGCGAACCCCGCCCCCGCGGGCCGTCGGCCCCGCCCCCGGGTGTGCCGCCGCGCCGTGGGCGGGGCTGCTCCTCGGTGACCGCCAGTGGTCGGTCGGCTGTGGGCGCCGTGTGCGTCCGCGCGGGGGCGGTGGAGGCGCTCGCCGGGACCACGGCGGCGCGGCGCGCGGCGTGGACGGCCCGCCCGCTGCGGACCCCTGGGCGGTCCCCGCGCCGCGGAGGCAGTTCCAGGGAGATGTGTGAGGACAGCGCGCGGAGGAAGTCGGGCGCGTCGAAGACCTCGCCGGCGGAGGCGACGCCCACCGCCCTGGTCCGTCCGGTGGTGACGCGGTGGACCGCTTCCACCGCGAGCGGCGCGGTGACGGCGTAGATGTCCTGGCCGCGGGCCACGGCGCGCCGTTCGATGCCGCCGGAGCGCACGACGACGTCAACGAGGAAGGTCTGCGCGGACCGACCGCGCTCGTCGACGGTGCCCGGAGCCGGTGTGTCCGGGGCCGCCACGTCCCTGGCGGCCTCGGTCGTCATGTAGGTGCGGACTTCGGGGACGGACAGGTGGCTGGGGATGGTGACCACATCGGCCATCGTGTACTCCCCGATGACCGGCCGGGTGCCCAGCGGCTCGGGGAAGGGCCACAGGAGGGTCGTCGCCTCGTCCCGGCGGTGGTCCAGCCGGCCGTTCCTGTACACGACCCGGGCGCCGCCTCGCCGCTGTCGGGAGACCACGCCGGACGCCCGGGTCCCGCCCGTGGGCCGCCAACCGCTCAACCCGTAGGCGACGTGGGCCTCGTCGGCCGCCGTCCAGTCTCCCATCGCCGCCGTGGCCAACAGGTCGCCGAGGCCGCCGAAGAAGGCCATCGCGGGGACGATCACGACTCCCGCGGCGCGGGCGCGGTCCTGGTAGTGCGTGAACGTGTCCACGTTGGCCTCGACCTCGGCCGCCACGTCGACGTACGCGATCCCGGCCCGCAGAGCCGCCTCGATCACCGGGGCGGCGGTCACGGCGAAGGGCCCTGCGCAGTTGATCACCGCCGCCGCCCCGGCCAGGGCACGGTCGAGCGAGGCGGGATCACCGACCGACGCCGGCCGGGCCTCCAGCCCGGGGTGGGACTCCGCCAACGCCCGCAGCCTGTCGGCGTCGCGGCCGGAGAGAACCGGGACGAACCCGCGCTCCCGCAGCTCCGCCACCACGAACCGCCCGGTGTGCCCGTACGCGCCGAACACCGCCACCGTCTGCCCCGATCCCATTGCGCTCTCCTGTGCTCGAGTGATCCACTCCGACCATCGTGGTGGGGGAGGGCGCCCTCCACGAGTGTCCGTAACGACGCGCCTCATACAATTCCGGACATGGGTACTGTCGCGGTGGCCGTCGTCGACGGAATGATGCAGTTCGAGTTGTCCCTGGCGTACGAGGTCTTCGGTACCGCCCCGGACGGAGTGACGGTTCCCTGGTACGACGTCACCGCCTGCGGACCGGCCGCCGTGCGGGTTGGCCGTTTCCGGCTGGAACCCGACGCCGGGCTCGACCGGCTCCAGCACGCCGACACCGTGATCGTCCCGAGTTGGGCCGACATCGACCGGGACCCACCCGCCGACCTGGTCGACGCGGTGCGTGCGGCCCACGAGGCAGGCGCGCGCGTGGTCTCCCTCTGCACGGGCGCCTTCGTGCTGGCCGCAGCCGGCCTCCTGGACGGGAGAGGCGCCACCACGCACTGGGCGCACACCGAGGCCCTGGCCACCCGCTACCCCCGGGTGGAGGTCCACCCCGACGTGCTCTACGTGGACAACGGCAGCGTGCTCACCTCCGCCGGCAAGGCCGCCGCGATGGACCTGTGCCTGCACCTCATCCGCCTCGACCACGGCTCGTCGGTCGCCAACGCCGCCGCCCGCCGCCTGGTCGTACCGCCCCACCGGGCCGGCGGCCAGGCCCAGTTCGTTCCCACGCCGGTGCCCGCCCAGGACGACCACCCGCTCGCCGCCCTGCTCCCCTGGGTCGTCGAACGCCTCGACCAGCCGCTGACCGTGGAGGACCTGGCCCGTCAGGCACGGATGAGCTCGCGCCACCTGGGCCGCCACTTCAGGGCGGCCACCGGCACCACCCCCCTGCAGTGGCTGCTGACGCAGCGGATCCGCCACGCCCAGGAACTGCTGGAGAAGACCGACGACAGCGTCGAGACCATCGCGGCGGCCACCGGCATGGGCACCGCCACGACGCTGCGTCGGCACTTCAACCGCACGGTCGGCGTGCCCCCCGACACCTACCGCCGCACCTTCCGCGCACGGACCCGGAGGGCGGACACCGGCACCGGACCCGGCGCCTGACCACCGCGGAGCACGAGCCCACCCGCGCACCCCCTCCCGCCCCCGGTACTGGCCCCCGTCGTCCCGCTCACGGCTCCGCGCGCTTCTCCGGCGGGCCCCTCGGGGACTCCCCGCGGGTGGCGGTACCAACGGTTCCGCCACGTGCGGGAACGGTTGACATGCCCGACAAGGCCGGCTTTCAATGAGCCGGCGATCACGGCACGGCAGGGGGCCACGGGCAGATGAGCACACAGGGCCCGCCACCTGCTGGCCGGGTGGTCTCCCACACGTTGGTCGGCCGGGGCGCGGAGTTGGCCCGGCTGGTGGCCACGGTCGGTCACGCCCCGGCGCTGGCCGTGGTCGAGGGCGAGCCGGGGATCGGCAAGTCCCGTCTGGTGGCGGAGCTGGCCGGGCACCCGGAGTTGGCCGGGCGGCGGGTGCTCACCGGAGCCTGCGCCCGCATCCGGGAGCCGTTCCCGCTGGGCCCGGTGGTGGACGCGCTGCGCGACACCGGCCACGCGTTCGCGGAAGGGGCGGCGTTGAGCCCGGTGGCGGGGGCGCTGCGGGGGCTGCTCCCGGAGCTGGGCGACGTGCTGCCGCCGGCCCCGGAACCGTTGGACGACCGAGCGGCGGAGCGGCACCGGCTGTTCCGCGGGCTGCGGGAGGTCCTGGCCGCGCTCGGCCCGGTGGTGCTGGTGATGGAGGACCTGCACTGGGCGGACGAGCAGACCGTGGAGTTCCTCGGCTACCTGCTGTCCCGAGCCCCGGTCGGGCTGTCCGTCGTGCTGACCTACCGCGGGGACGAGACCAGCCCCGACGTGCAGGCGCTCGCCACCCGGCTGCCGGACGCGGTGACCAGGGACCACCTCGCCCTGGAGCCGTTGGACGCGGCGAAGACCCGGGACCTGGTGGGCGTGATCCTGGGGACGGACGCGGTGTCCGAGGCGTTCGCCGAGCACGTGCGGGAACGCAGCGCCGGGCTGCCGCTGGCCGTCCAGGAACTGCTGGCCCTGCTGAGGGTGCGCGGGGAGTTGATCCCGTGGGAGGGCGGCTGGGTGCGTCGGGCGCTGGAGCAGCTCGAGGTCCCCGCCGGCGTGCGGTACCCGGTGCGGGAACGCGCGGCCCGGCTGTCGGAGCCGGCGCGGGCGCTGCTCGAGGCCGCGGCGGTGCTCCAGACCACGGCCCGGCCGGGGCTGCTCGCCGACGTCTGCGGACTCACCGAGGCGGAGGCGGCGGACGGGCTGGACGAGGCGTTGGAGTCCGGTCTGCTGCTGGAGCGGGACCAGGGGGTCGCGTTCCGGCACGTGCTCGCCGCCCAGGCGATCCACGACCAGATCGGCGCGAGCCGGCGGGCGCACCTGCACGCCCGGGCCGCCGACGCGCTGCGTGAGGTCACCCCGGTGCCGCTGGGGCGGATGGCGCACCACCTGCGGGAGGCCGGCCGCACCGCGCAGTGGGTGGACGCCGCGGAGCGGGCCGCGGACCAGGCCAGGGCGCTGGGCGACCACGCGGAGGCCGCACGGCTCCTCCAGGACGTGCTGCGCCACGCCCCGCTGTCCGCCGGGCACCGCGAGCGGCTGACGGTCCGGCTGGGCTGGGACGCGTCCCGGATGCTGCACCTGCCCGACGTGGCGGACCTGTTGACGGCGGTGCTCGAGGACGACCCGACCCCCGCGGTCCGCGGTGAGCTGCTGTTCCTGCTGGCGATGCACCAGGACCTGAAGGGGCCGATGTCGGACCGGGCGGACCGGTACCGGCTCCTCGCGGAGGCCGTGGAGCACCTGGAGCAGCAGCCGCAGTTGGCGGCCTGGGCGATGGTCGCGCTGGGCTGGTACGGCCGTCCCGGGCTCCCGTGGGCCGAGCAGGACCGGTGGCTCCAGCGGGCGTTGCGCACCTACCCGGAGGGCGGGGACCGCACGTTGCGGATGTTCCTGCTCGGCAAGGTGGCGATGGCGTACGTGTGGCGGGGCGACCCCCGGTGGGTGGAACTCACCGACCGGATCACCGCGGAGACCGACGGCCGCCCCCGGCAGCGCAGTGAGATCAGCGCGTACTACTCGGTGGGGCTCGCCGCCCACCAGGTGGGGCGGGGCGAGGCGGGTGACCGGTTCCTCGAGGCCGCGCTGGACGGTGCCGTCGCGCTGGACGCCGGGGGGTTCCCCGAGATCTGCGCCCGCGCGTACGCCGCCGCGGCCCGGTTCCGCACCGGCTCCTGGGACGGCCTGGCGGAGGAGTTCGCGTTCCTGCACGGGGAGATGATCCAGCGCCCGGCGGACCGGGGCGCCGTGGACGCGGCCTGGGCCTGCCTGATGCTGGCGACGGGGGAGCTGGACCACGCCGGGGACCTCTTCCGCGACGTGGTGCGCCGGATCCGGGAAGGCGGTCTGGTCTCGCTCATGCCGATGGTGGTCACCGCCCTGCTGCGGCTCGCGGTGGCGCGGCGGGCGAGCGCCGCGGTGCTCGACGAGTGCGCCGCCGACATCGCCGACTGGGAGGACCAGGAGCTGTGGGCGGTGGGGGTCTGCGCCCTGCCCGCGCTGGTCGAGGCGCTGCTCCAGGCCGGCCACCGGAGCGCCGCGCAGGCGACCGTGGCCAGGTACGAGCGTCACCTCGTCGGCCTCGACCTCCCGCTGATCGCCCCCACCCTGGACCACGCCCGTGGTCTGCTGGCCGCCGGTCAGGACGGCGGGGCCGCCGCCCGGCACCTGACCGCCGCGGCCGAGGGGTTCCGGGCGCTGGGGCTCGGGTACGAGGCGGCGCAGGCCACGGAGCACACGGCGCGGTGCCTGTTCGCCGCGGGGGACGCCGGCGCCGGGGCGGCACTGCTCGGGGCCATCGACGGGTACACGCGGCTGGGGGCGCGGTGGGACGTCGACCGGGCGGCCCGGCTGGCCCGCCGCAACGGGCTGCGGCCGACGGTGGCCAGGCGCCCCGGGCCGGAGGAGGAGCGGGCCGGCGACGCGGCGACGGGCCCCGAGGCCGCGTTGACCCCCCGGCAGCGGGAGGTGGCCGAGCTCGCCGCCGCGGGCCTGACCAACCGTGAGATCGCCCGCCGTCTCTTCCTTTCGACCCGCACCGTCGACAAGCACCTCAGCGCCATACTGCACCGCCTTGACCTGCGCTCACGCGTGGAACTGAGCGTGTATATGCGTAGCTTCGGGCCGTCCGGGGGCGAGCGGTAAGCAATTCTGCTTACCCCTCTCCCCATACCCGGGGGTGCCTCCCGAGCGGAGGGTTGCGGTCATGTCCGACACCGCACCGCCACCAGGCGATCGTCACACCGCCCCACCACGGGGCACGGGATCGGAGCCCCCGCCGGAGGACGAGAACGCCCCACCGCCGGCAGCCGGCCCCACCCCGGGGCCCGGCGGGGCGTCAACCGACCCGGCGTCCGGCGACGCGGAGCCGCAGCCACCCGCTCCCTCCCCTCCACCCGAGGGCTTCGAGCTGCTCTGACGCGCCACGCCCCGGGCCCCTCGCCCCCGGCGGCCCGCCCCGGCGGGCCCGGGCGCGCCGCTCCCCCTCTCCCCTTCCACCGACTTCCACCGACTTCCACCGACTGGAGGAACTCGTGTCGAGATTCCGCGTGATCGCGGCATTGACCCGAACACGTCCCCGGCTGCGCCCGCCCCGGGTCGGCGTGATCGGCGTCGTCGTCACCCTCACCGCGGGCGCCGGCCTGGCCGGCGCCGCCGCGGTCTCCCCGACGGCCGACCCCCCGGCCACCGCCGCGGCGGCCCACACGCCCGCGGCCCCGGTCGTCCCGGGCGCTGCCCCCGCCGGCCAGCCGGCCACCGCCGAGGACGCCGAGCCGCCGGTGGTCACGTCCACCACCGTCACGCTGCTGACCGGTGACCGGTTCCTGGTGAGCGTGGCGGCCGACGGCAGCCAGAGCGCCACCCCGGCGCCGCGGGCCGGGCGCGAGGACCGGGCCGGGGGCACGTTCACCCACTTCACGTTCGCCGGGGACACCTACGTGGTGCCGGCGGAGGCGGTGCCGTACCTGGGGTCCACGCTGGACGCCCGGTTGTTCAACGTCGGCTATCTGGTGCGGGCGGAGCTGGACGACCGGCACACCAGCGGCCTGCCGGTCACCGTCGAGGCGAGCCGGGCCACCGCCGAGGCGCTGCCCGGCACCCGTGTCACCACCACCACCGGCGCGGACCGGGTGAGAGCCACGGTGACCAAGAAGGACGCCGCGGGCCTGGGCCGGCTGTTGGCCAGCCGCTGGCGTACCGCCGCGACCCACGACGCCACGGTCGGTGCCCTGCCCGGGGTGGACCGGATCGGCCTGGCCGTCCCGTCCGGCGCCCCGAAGCTGCCCGCCGACCCGATGGCGGCCACCACCGCCGCGTCGGAGACGTCGGCCAAGGGCCTGCGGTACCGCACCCTGACCGTGAACGGCATCGACCGGGACGGCAACCCCGGGGTGATGGTCGGCTTCGTGCAGAACGTCGACGACGGGCGGCTGGCCAACGTCGGCCTGGCCTTCCCCGGCAGCGAGGGCACCAAGTCGTTCGTCGTGCCCGAGGGCACGTACTCCCTGATGGCCAGCGTGTTCACCGGGCCGGCCGACGACCTGTCGAGCCGGGCGGCGCTGGTGGTCGAGCCGGAGGTGAAGGTCACCAGGGACACCACGGTGACGCTGGACGCCCGGCGGGCCGTGCCGTACCGGGTGGGCCTGGACAACGGCGCCGACCGGGACATGGTCCGCAGCGAGTTCATCGGGTTCCTGCGCACCGGCGTCAGGGGCGACGTCTCCGGCGTCACCCCCGAGTGGCTGTCGGCCCTGCTCGGCCGGTTCAACATGGGGCTGAGCTCCGAGCCGTACAACGGCAACCGTGGCCTGTTCGCGACGCCGACCAGCCCGGTGACCAAGGGGGAGTTCGACTTCGTCGGGACCACGGCCCTGAGCGAGGGGCTGGAGGACCCGATCGGCGACGCCCCGACGTACCAGTTGGTCTTCCCGGAGGAGGGCGGGATTCCCGCCTCGTTGACGTACACCGTCAAGGTGGCGGACCTCACCACGGTCAGGTCGGAGCTGTACAACACACCGGTCGACGGGACGGAGCCCGGCGCGCCGCAGCACCGGCTCAACCTGGTGCAACTGCCGTGGACGTTGGACACCTGGGGGCTCGGCCTCAACCCGGCGGCGGGCCCGCGCACCGACTACCTGTACTCCACCCGGCCGGAGCAGGTGGTCTGGCAGACCCAGGTGCTTCCGAACGCGGGCGAGGCCATCCTCAGCCCGCGCCGCAAGGTCCGCCCCGGGCAGGTCATCGAGGAGGTGTGGAACAAGGGCCCGGACGTGCCGAGCGCCACGGCCCCCTACGCGCAGCTTCCCAGCTACGGCCTGAGCATGTCGCCGACGCCGAGTCTCAGCGACCCGCTGCTCCAGGCCTGCCTGGCCTGCCGCCAGGGTGACCTGGGCATGGTCTACGCCAACCTCGTCGGGGACTCCGACCCGCTGCACGCCGCGGCCTACGCCCCGGACACGGCGGTGCGGTTCTACCGCGACGGCGCGTTGGCCTACGACAGCGGGACCGCCATCAGCGACCTGCGGCCCTCGCCGCTGGCGCTGCCCCTGGTGCCCGGCCCGGCGGACTACCGCCTGACCGTGAGCGCAGCGGACCCCGGCACCCCGGAGTCGAAGAACACCACCGACTGGACGTTCCGTTCCTCGCCGACCGACCCGGCGGCGTCGCTCCCCGATCGGGCCGTCTGCTGGGACCCCGCGGTGTCCTGCTCGTTCCTGCCGCTGCTGTTCGTCCACTACGACCTGGCCCTGGACGTCAACGGACGCGCCGCCGCCGGCACGGACCTCGACGTCGCGTTCCGGGTGTCGCACCAGCAGCACCAGGCCGCCCCGGAGGGCGTGACCGGCACCGTCGAGGTGTCCTACGACGACGGCCGGACCTGGTCGGCGCCGAAGGCGGCGCAACGCCGGGCCGACGGTGCGCTCACCGCGTCGGTCACGCACCCGGAGTACTCCGACGCGAACCGGTGGGTGTCGCTGCGGGTGACCGCCGAGGACACCGACGGCAACGCCGTCACCCAGACGAACATCCGCGCGTACCGGCTCGCCGGCTGACCGCCAGGAGACCCAGATGCGTTCACGGCAGGAAGAACAGACCCGGCCGGGCAGACGCCTGCGCCGCACCGTGGCGGTGGCGGCGGTGTCGCTGGTCACCGTCCTCACCGCCCTCGCCACCCCCGGCTCGGCGAACAGCCCCCGGGGGGCGGCCACGGCGCCCCAGGGCTCCGACGGCGCCACCACCCGCCCGGCCTGTCCGCGGGACACCGGCGAGGCGCTGTGCCTGCTCTCCGTCGTCACCGACGACGACGGCACGTCGGTCGGCCCGAACACCGTCGGTGGCGGGCTGACGGCGGCGGAGTTGCAGGACGCGTACAACCTGCGCTCGGACTGGCTCGGCGGCGGGCAGACCATCGCCGTCGTCGTCCCCTACGACAACACCAGCGCCGCCTTCGACCTGGCCGCCTACCGGGAGGGCAGCGGTCTTTCGGAGTGCGGCGCGGAGCGCGGCTGCTTCCGCAAGGTCAACCAACGCGGCGGGGAGACCCTCCCGCCGGCCAACCCCAACTGGCAGGCGCACGGCGCCGTCGGCCTGCAGATGGCGTCCGCCGCCTGCCCGAACTGCGACCTGCTGCTGGTCGAGGCCGACGACGAGACCCCGCAGAGCATGGCCGCCGCGGTCGACCAGGCCGTGGACCAGGGCGCCGACGCGGTCACCGTGATGTGGGCCTACTACGAGTTCGAGGGCCAGTCGGCGTACGCGAAGTCCTTCGACCACCCCGGTGTGGCGATCACCGCCCAGGCCGGGCAGGGCTTCAACACCGACGGCCGGCAGCTCATGCCCTCGGCCTACAACTCCGTGGTCGCGGTCGGCGCCACCGAGCTGTTCGCGGACCCGGGCAGCGCCCGGGGCTGGGCGGAGCGCGCCTGGTCGTCGACCGGCTCGGGCTGCTCGCTCTACGAGAAGAAGGCGTCCTGGCAGCGGAAGGACGCCTGCGGGGACCGCCGCACCGTCGCCGACGTCGCCGCCGTCGGCGCCTACAGCACACCGGTGCGGATCTACAGCAGCAACCTGGGCGGCTGGAGCAACGTCGTCGGCACCCCGGTGTCGTCCTCGTTCGTCGCCGGCGTGTACGGCCTGGCCGGCACCGACACCACCACCCCCGCCGCGCAGCGCCCGTACAAGAACGCCCAGTACCTGTTCGACATCACCGCCGGCGCGAACGGCGCCTGCGGCGGAGACAAGCTCTGCACCGCGACCCGCGGCTACGACGGGCCCAGCGGCATGGGCACCCCCAACGGCACCGGCGCCTTCTAGGAGACCGGCATGAACACACCCACTCGTCCACGCGGACGGCTCCGCCGGGGCGCGGTCGCCCTGGGCACCGCGGCCCTGCTGACCACCGTCCTCACCACGGGCACCCCCGCGGCCGGGGCCGCCCCACGGGCCTGCACCCCCACCTGGACCGTCGAACAGGCGCCGGTCCAGACCGACGCCAAGATCAGCGCCGTCACCGTGCACGGCAAGAACGACGTCGTCTTCGCCGAGAACCGGCAGGGCGGCGGGAGCCGCACCCTCACCTGGGACGGCACCGCCCTGCGGGAGGACGACGCCCAGATACCCGGACCCGTCGGCATCGACCAGGGCTTCTTCCGCACCACCGGCATGTCCTACGACTCCCCGAGCAGCGGCTGGGCCATGGTCTCCGGTGACATCCCCACCATGGGACTGAACATGGCAAACCCACTGGCCCGCTGGGACGGCACCCGGTGGACGCTGGTGCCCGGCGCGGTGTCGCCCAGGCCGGCGGAGGGCGGCGCCGAACTGGCCGGTGTCGCCTCGGTGGCACCCGACGACGCCTGGGCGGTCGGCAACGTGGGCTCGTCCGGGGCCCTGATCGAGCACTGGGACGGCACCCGGTGGACGGTCGTGGACCAGCCCGCGGCCGGCACGCGGTACGCGTACCTGCAGAAGGTGGCGGCGGTCTCCGCCACCGACGTCTGGGCCGCGGGCTCCGGTCGGGACGCCGAAGGCAACGCGCAGGCCCTGGTCCTGCGCTACGACGGCACGGCGTGGCAGCGGGTGACGCTGCCCGAGGAACTGGCCACGGCGCAGGTCTTCACGATCGACGTGGACGGCGCCGGCGACGTCTGGCTGGGCGGGATGACCGGCAGCCCCCTGGACCCGACCACGTGGAAGCCCGTGCTGACCCGCTGGGACGGCGAGCGGTGGGACGCCGTCCCGGACGTTCCCCGGGGCCAGTTCGACGCCTCGTACGTGCGTGACGTGTACGTCGCGGGCACCGACGACGTCTGGGCGGTGGTCGCCCCCTCGTACACCCAGGTGATGGTGGCGCACTGGGACGGCACGGCATGGACCGAGGTCAAGCCGCAGGGTGCCCAGCCGAGCGAGTACATCTACGACTACGTGGCCATCGAAGGAGCCGGCCCGAACGAGGTGTGGGCCGTGGGTGAGGCCGCGACGATCGAGCCCCCGAACGGACCGGTCCCGATGCCCCAGGTCCGCAGTGGCCAACTGCTGGCCCACCTGACCTGTGGAGGGAAGTGACCATGCGGACTCCTCGTTCCACCGCCGGGCTGGCCTCGGTGGCGGCGTGCACGTTGGCGCTGGTCGCCGGGGCCCTGGCGCCGGCGATGGCCCAGACCGGCGGGGACGCCCCGAAGGACGGGGCGCCCTCGGCCGCCGGACCGGCCACGTCGGCCCGGGCGGAACCGAAGGTGGCCCCGGAGTTGGCCGCCGCCTACGCCACCGCCGAGACCGCTGACGTGTGGGTGCGCCTCGTCGAGGACACCGACCTCACGTCCGCGCGGCGGCTCACCGACGACACCGCCCGGGGCCGGGAGGTCGTCGCCGACCTGAAGGCCACCGCCGCCGACTCCCAGGCCCCGGTGCGCTCGCTGCTCAGGGCCGAGGGCCTGCGCACCAGGTCGTTCTGGGTGACCAATGCGGTGTTCGTGCAGGACGCGCCGGAGTCCGTGGTGCGGACGCTGGCCGCCCGCGCCGACGTCGCCGAGGTGCGGGTGTCCAGGACGTACGCCCCGCCCGAGCCGGTGGAGTCCGAGCCCGCTTCGGCCGCCGCGGGCGGCCTGGAGTGGGGCGTGGCCAACATCAACGCCGACGACGTCTGGGCGCAGACCGGGCGCAGCGGTGAGGGCGTGGTCATCGCCAACATCGACACCGGGGTGCAGTTCGACCACCCGGCGCTGGTGCGGCAGTACCGGGGCAACAACGGCGACGGCACCTTCACCCACGACTACAACTGGTTCGACACCTCCGGCGCGTGCGAGAAGGGCGCGGGGCCGTGTGACAAGAACGGCCACGGCACCCACACCATGGGCACCATGGCCGGGGACGACGGCGCCGGCAACCAGATCGGGGTGGCCCCCGGGGTGCGGTGGATCACCGCGAACGGCTGCGCCACCTGCTCCGACGTCGATCTGCTGGCCGCGTCGCAGTGGATGCTCGCGCCCACCGACGCCAACGGGCAGAACCCGGACCCGGCCAGGCGCCCCGACATCGTCAACAACTCGTGGGGCAGCGTGAACCCGTCCGACGAGCCACTGTTCGAGGACGTCCAGGAGGCCTGGGCGGCCTCGGGGATCATGGGGATCTGGTCGAACGGGAACGAGGGCCCCGCCTGCAGGACCTCCGGCACACCGGGCAGCCGCACCCTCAACTACTCGGTCGGCGCCTACGACAGCGACAACACCATCGCCTCGTTCTCCAGCCGGGGTCCCGGCCAGGACGGGACGGTCAAGCCGGACATCTCCGCGCCCGGGGTGAACATCCGCTCGGCGGCGCCCGGCAACGGCTACCAGCTCATGTCCGGGACGTCGATGGCGGCCCCGCACACCGCCGGCGCGGTCGCGCTGCTGTGGTCGGCCCGGCCGGAGTACGCCCACGACATCCAGGCCACCCGTGACCTGCTGGACCTGTCCGCGATCGACACCGACGACACCACCTGCGGCGGAACCGCGGCCAACAACAACGTCTACGGCGAGGGCCGGTTGGACGCCCTCGCGCTGGTGAACGTCGGTGTCGCCGGCACCGCCACGCTGTCGGGCACCGTCACGGACGCCGACACCGGTCAGCCCCTGCCCGGCGCCGAGGTCTCCGTCACCGGGCCGGTCAACCGCAGGTTCACCGTGCCGGCCAACGGCACGTACACGCTGCGGCTGGTCGCCGGCGACTACCAGGTGTCCGCGTCCGCGTTCGGCTACGTCACCGACACCACCGCGCTCACCCTCACCAAGGACCAGGCCCTCACCCACAGCCCGGCCCTGAACCCGACCCAGCGGGTGGACGTCACCGGGAAGGTCACCGACGGCTCGGGGCAGGGCTGGGGCCTGGCCGCGAAGGTCGTCGCCGACGACGGCAGGGGCCACCGGTGGTCGGCCACCACCGACCCCTCCACCGGCGCCTACACCCTGCCGCTGCTCCCCGACACCGCCTACACCCTCACCTACACCGCCACCGAACCCGGCTACGACCCGACCACCCGCACCCTGACCCTCGGCACCACCGGCCGGAGCCTCGACGTGGGCCTGACCGTGGCGCTGGAGTGCACCGCCCGCGGGTACCAGGTCACCCGCGACGGCACCACCGAGACGTTCTCCCAGGCCAAGGCTCCGCGCGGCTGGACCGTCACCAACGTGGACCCGGAGATCCCCAACTACCGCTACCAGCCCGGCTGGCAGTTCACCGACCCCGGGGAGCGGGGCAACCACACCGGCGGCGACGGCTCCTTCGCCATCGTTGACTCCCGCAACTCCGGCAAGGGGTACCTCCAGGACACCTACCTCACCAGCCCCACCTACGACATGACCGGCCGCACCGAGGCCACCATCGACTTCGGCCAGCACCTCGAACCCGCCGTCAACTCCACCACCTCCGTCGACCTCAGCCTCGACGGCGGCAGGACCTGGGAGACCGTCTGGTCCGCCCACGGCTACGCCGCCGAGGCCGGCACCGCCAACCAGGTCGTCGCCGTCCCCCAGGCCGCCGACCGGACGACCGTGAGGTACCGCCTGCACTACCGCGGTCAGAACTCCGGCTGGTGGGCCGTCGACAACGCCTTCATCGGCGACCGCACCTGCACCCCCACCCCCACCACCTGACCCACCACCTGACCCACCGAAGTCGAGACAGCCGCCGGGCGGCGGGGGAGCACGTCCCCGCCGCCCGGCGGCCCCGTGCCACCCGGCCCCGTCACCGGGTGGCACGGTCCGTGGCGACCGCATGGGGGTTCCCGTACGCCGACTCGTCCCCGGGTGGCCGGGACGTCAGCCGTTCAGTGCTGTTTTTCGTCCGGGTGGACCACGGGGGCGGACGTGCCGGCCGGGGCGCTGGACGCTGGAGGTCCGACGCGTCTCCAGGGAAACTCGGTGATCAGGCATGACCCAGGCCGAACGCCTCCCGCGGGAGGACCACGCGCTGCTGGCCGACGGCACCACGGTGTGGCTGCGCCCGCCGTGCCCGCAGGACGCCGGGGCAGTGCGCCGGATGTACGAGGAGATGTCACGGGAGAGCCTGCGGGGGCGTTTCTTCGGGGTGAGCCGGGAATCCGCGGAGCAGGCGGTCGAGAGGGTGTTCGGGCCTGCCAGGCGTGGCTACCAGGCGCTGCTCGCGGGCGCGGAGGACCAGGTCGTCGGGGTCGCCGAGTACGTGGGCGGCGACGACGAGGCGGACGTGGCGGAGCTGGGCGTGGCCGTGGCCGAGCGGTGGCACCACCGGGGCGTCGGGACGCTGCTCGTGGAGCACCTGGTGCACGCCGCCCGCGAGGCGGGGCTGACGGCGCTGACCGCGGACACCCTCGCCGACAACCAGGCCATGCTGAAGGTCTTCGCCGACCTCGGCCTGCCCGTGTCCCGCCGCTACGAGGGCGGCGAGGTGCGGTGCACCGTGTGGCTGCGCGACGAGCAGGGGCGGTACCTCGACGCGGTGGACGACCGGGCCCGCCGGGCGGACGTCGCCAGCATGGAGCACCTGCTGCGCCCGAGGTGCGTCGCCGTGGTCGGCGCCGGACGCAAACCGACCTCCGTGGGGCGCGCGGTGCTGAAGAACCTGCGGCGCGCCGGCTACCCGGGACTGCTGTACGTCGTGAACCCGCACGCCCACCTGCTGGAGCACCTGCCGACGTACCCGAAGGTCGGTGACCTGCCGCACGTCCCTGACCTGGCCGTGGTGACCGTGCCCGCCGACCGGGCCGCGGGCGTGGCCCGGGAGTGCGGGCGTGCCGGGGTGCGCACGCTGGCCGTGCTCACCGCCGGGTTCACCCCTGAGCAGGGCGCCGAGCTGCTGGCCGCCTGCCGGGACCACGGGATGCGGCTGGTGGGCCCCAACTGCCTGGGTCTGGCCAACACCGAGCAGCGGGCGCGGCTCAACGCCAGCTTCGCGCCGCAGCAGCCCCTGCCGGGCAGGGCGGGCGTCGCGGTGCAGTCCGGAGGGGTGGGGATCGCGCTGCTCGAGGGGCTGTCCCGGCTGGGCATCGGGGTGTCCAGTTTCGCCTCGCTGGGCGACAAGTACGACGTCAGCGGCAACGACATGCTCCAGTGGTGGGAGAGCGACGGGTGCACCGACCTGGCCGTGCTGCACCTGGAGTCGTTCGGGAACCCCCGGGCCTTCTCCCGCACCGCCCGCCGCGTCGGACGGCGGATGCCGGTGCTCACCGTGGACGCCGGCCGTTCCCAGCCCGGCCGGCGGGCCGCCGCCTCGCACACCGCGGCGGCCGCCACCCGCACGGTGACCCGCAGGGCCCTGTTCACCCAGGCCGGCGTCGTCGCGACCCGCAGCATCGCCGAACTGCTGGACGCGGCGGCGACGCTGCACACCCAGCCGTTGCCTGCGGGGACCTCGGTGGCCATCGTCTCCAACGCCGGCGGGTCCGGCGTGCTGGCGGCGGACGCCTGCGTCGAGGCGGGCCTGTCCGTGCCCGAGCTCCCCGCGGAGCTGGTCACCGCGTTGCGCGAGGACCTGCCGGGGAGCGCGGTGGTGACCAACCCCATCGACACCTCGCCCGCCGTGCGGGAGTCCTCGCTGACGGCCTGCGTGGAGCGGCTGTGCCGGCACCACGCCGTGGACGCGGTGGTGGTCAGCCTGGTCCCCACGGCGCTGGGCGAGGCGACGGGGGAGGACCTGGTCCGGGGACTGACCACCTGCTGCGGCGAGCTGCCCTGCACCCTGGTGGCGGTCCTTCCCCACCAGCCCGAGGGCGTGCGCCTGCTGACGCCGGGGGAGGGCCGTCCCATCCCGGCGTTCGCCGACCCCCAGTCGGCCGCCCGGGCGCTGGCCCACGCCGCCGCGTACGCCCGCTGGCGTGCCCGCCCGGCCGGCATCGTCCCCGAGCTGGCCGGCGTCGACACCGAGGGGGCGGCCGAGCTCGTCGACGCGTTCCTCGCCGCGCACCCCGACGGCGGGTGGCTCGACCCGCCGCAGTGCGCGGACCTGCTCGACCGCTACGGCGTTCCGCAGGTGCCGTGGGCCTGGGTGGGGGACGCGGACGCCGCCGCGGACGCGGCCGAACGGCTC
Source organism: Wenjunlia vitaminophila DSM 41686 (assembly GCF_000380165.1). Classification (GTDB taxonomy): domain Bacteria; phylum Actinomycetota; class Actinomycetes; order Streptomycetales; family Streptomycetaceae; genus Wenjunlia; species Wenjunlia vitaminophila. The sequence goes on along the minus strand of NZ_KB904680.1, from coordinate 164,692 downwards.
ACGGCACGCGACGGCCGGGCCGTGCTCAAGGCGTACGGGCCGGGGCTGCTGCACAAGAGCGAGCGGGGCGCGGTCCTGCTCGACCTGGTGGGCGGGGCCCAGGTGCGCGCCGGCTACCAGGAACTGGCCTCCCGGTTCGGGGACGGGATGACCGGGGTCCTGGTCCAGCCCATGGCCAGGCGCGGCACGGAACTGTTCGCCGGCGTGGTCCAGGACGAGGTGTTCGGCCCCCTGGTGCTCTTCGGGCTCGGCGGCACGGCCACGGAGGTGATCGGCGACCACGTGGCGCGCCTGGCACCGCTCACCGACAGCGACGTCTACGGGCTGCTGACCGAGCCGCGCTGCGCGCCGCTGCTGTTCGGCCACCGCGGTGGGGAGCCCGTCGACGTGGCGGGGCTCGAGCAACTGCTGCTGCGGCTGTCCCGGATGGCGGCGGACCTGCCGCAGCTCGCCGAGGCGGACCTCAACCCGGTGGTGGCCCGGCCGGACGGCGTCGTCACGCTCGACGTGCGGATCAGGCTCCAGCCGGCCCGCCGCTTCGACCCGTTCCTGCGCCGGCTGAGGTGACGGGAGCCGTCGTCCGCCGGCCCCGCCGCCCGCGGCGCACCCGCGGGTCCCGCTCCCGCGGGTCCCGCTCCCGCGGGTCCCGCGCCTCCGGCCGAACGGATGACTGCGGGGCGCGTCGGTCGGGCGCCGCCGGGCGGCCGGACGAGACTGGCCGGTGCACGGGGAAGGGCGGCGTCGGCGGACGGAGAGCATGAGCGGGAACGGCCGGACGGTGGTCGTCGGCGTGGGCAACGAGTTCAGGCGGGACGACGGCGTGGGCTGGGCGGTGGTCGGGCGCCTGGCCGAACTCGCCGAGCGGACCTCCTCGCTGGACGGGGTGGTCCTGACGGTGTCCGACGGCGACCCGGGCCGGCTGATCGGGACGTGGCGGGGCGCGGCCCTGTGCGTCGTCGTCGATGCCGCGCACGCGCACCCCGGGTGTCCCGGACGGGTGCACCGGCTGGAGGTCACCGGGGGTGAGCTGCGGGCGTCCGCGTCGGCGAGTTCGCACGGGTTGGGGCTCGGTGAGGCCGTGGAGCTCGCCCGGGTCCTCGGCCACCTGCCGCCGCGCCTGGTGGTGTTCGCGGTGGAGGGCGCGGACTCGTCCCTCGGCACCGGTCTGTCCGCGCCGGTGCGTGCGGCGGTGGCGCCGCTGGCGGAACGCGTCAGGCAGGAGATCCTGCGCCACCGCGCGGCGGAGCGCGCCTCCGCACGGGGCCGTGCGGAGGCGGACGACCTCGCGGACGACATCGCGGATGGCGTCGCCGGCGGCGTCGCCGGCAGCGGGGCGGGGCGGCGGGGGTGACCGGGGCGGCCGCGGCGACGGGCGTGGCGGGCGACAGGGCGGCGGTCGGGGGCAGGGAGGCGTGGCGGGTCGAGGTCTCCGGCACCGTGCAGGGGGTGGGCTTCCGACCCTTCGTGTACCGCACCGCCACCGCGCTGGGCCTGGACGGCTGGGTGCGCAACGTGGACGGGCACGTCCTCGCCGCCGCGGCCGGAACCCCCGGTGGCCTCCGGGAGTTCGTCGCCCGCTGTCGGGACCAGGCCCCGCCGCTCGCGGTGGTCGCCGAGGTCACGGTGGGTCAGCTCGACCCCGGGGCGGTGGTTCCCGGCTCGGGGTTCGCGGTGCTGGACAGCGTCGGGGCCGGGGAGCCGTCGGTCCGCGAGGTCCCGGTGGACGCGGCCGTGTGCGCCGAGTGCCTGCGCGAGCTCTTCGACCCCGCGGACCGCAGGCACCGTTACCCGTTCACCAACTGCACCGCGTGCGGTCCGCGCGCCACCGTCATCACCGACCTGCCGTACGACCGGGAACGCACCACGATGCGGGACTTCCCGCTGTGCGCGGCGTGCGCGGCCCAGTACGCGGACCCGCAGGACCGGCGTTTCCACGCGGAGCCGCTGGCGTGCCCTGACTGCGGGCCCCGGTTGTCCTGGTGGTCGCCGGCCTCGACCCGCGGGGGCGAGGAGGCCCTGCGCGCCGCGGTGCGGGCCCTGATCGACGGGGCGGTGGTCGCGGTCAAGGGGGTCGGGGGCTACCAGTTGGTGTGCGACGCCACCAGCGACCGCGCGGTGGCCGGGCTGCGGCGCCGCAAGCGGCGTCCGGACAAGCCGTTCGCGGTGCTGGTGCCGGACCTGGACGCGGCGCTGAGGCTGGCCCGTCTCGGGGACGCGGAGCGGGCCCTGCTCGCCTCCGCCGCCCGCCCGGTCACGCTGGTGCCGGCGCGCGGGCGGTCCTCGGGGGTCGCCGCGGGCGTCCACCCGGGCACCGGACGCGTCGGCGTCCTGCTGCCGGCGAGCCCGCTGCACCACCTGCTCTCGCGGGACGTGGGCCGCCCCCTGGTGTGCACCAGCGGCAACCTCGCGGGGGAGCCGATCGTCATCGACGACGCGGAGGCCAGGGAACGCCTCGGGCCCGTGGCGGACGGCTTCCTCGGACACGACCGGGCGATCCACAGCCGGTGTGACGACTCGGTGGTGTGCGCCACCGACCGGGGCGTCCTCACCGTCCGCCGCGCCCGGGGGTACGCTCCGGCCCCCTTGCGGCTGCCGCTGCCCAGCCCGGTACCGCTGGTCGCGGTGGGGGCGCAGCTCAAGCACACGTTCACCCTGGTGTCGGGGGACAGGGCGGTGATCGGGCCGCACCTCGGGGACCTCCAGGACGCGGGCACCGCGGACGCCTTCGAACGGGCGTACGGGCAGCTCTCCCGGCTCTGCCGGATCGACCCACAGGTCGTGGTGCACGACCTGCACCCCGGCTACCTGTCCACGCAGTGGGCGGCGCGCTGGCCCGCAGGGCGCCGCGTCGCGGTGCAGCACCACCACGCCCACGTCGCGGCCTGCGCCGCGGAACACGGCCTCCCCGGGCCGTTCGTGGGGGTCGCCCTGGACGGTCTCGGGTTCGGCGACGACGGCACCCTGTGGGGTGGGGAGGTCCTGGTGTGCGACCTCGCCGGGTACCGCAGGGCGGGCCGGTTCGCCACGGCTCCGCTGCCCGGAGGGGCCGCGGCCGTCCGGGCACCGGGCCGGATGGCGCTCGGGTACCTCCTCGGCGCCGAGGACCTGGGCTCGCCCGCCGCTGACCCGGCGTTGGTGGACGCCTACGCGTCGGGCCTCGGTGACGGGGAGGCCCGCGCGGTGCGGGAGGTGGTCGAGCGCGGGGTGAACTGCCCCCGGGCGTCCAGCGCCGGGCGGCTGTTCGACGCCGCCGCCAGCATCCTCGGGCTGCGGCACCGCGTCAGCTACGAGGGACAGGCGGCGGTCGCGTTGGAGGCCGCCGCCGGCGACCTGCGTCCCGAGCCGCTGCCCTGGCGGCTGGTGCGGGCGGCTGACGGCGTGTGGGTGTACGACCCGCTGCCCACCCTCACCGCCCTGCTGCGCGGGTCCGCGGACGGCGTCCCCGTGCCGTGCCTGGCCGCGGCGTTCCACTCGGCCGTCGCCCTGGCCACGGCCGGTCTCGTTGAGCGCGCCGTGGCCGAGGGCGCCCCGGGCCCGGTGTGCCTGTCCGGGGGCTGCTTCCAGAACCTCCGCCTGCTCGACGAGGTCAGCGGGCGGCTGCGGGGAGCCGGACTGCGGGTGCTGGTCGGGCGCGCGGTGCCGCCCAACGACGGGGGCGTCAGCTTCGGGCAGGCCGCGGTGGCCGCCGCCCGCCTGGGAAGGGAGACACCGTAAGTGTGCCTGGGCATCCCGGGGCGCGTGATCGACGTCCACCAGGACGAGGGCCTGCGCATGGGAACGATCGACTTCGGCGGGCTGCGCCGTGAGGCGTGCCTCACGTACACGCCCACGGCGGCCAGCGGTGACTACGTGATCGTCCACGTCGGCTTCGCCATCACCACGGTGCACGAGGCCGAGGCCCGGCGCACCCTCGAGGTGCTGCGCGCGATGGGAGACGTGGTGGAGGGCGAGCTCGGCGAGCCGCTGCCGCCGTCGGACCAGCGGGCACACGAGGGACCCGCACAACCCCGACGGGGGGCGGGCCGGCCATGACGGAGCCGACGCGGCAGGCCGTGATGGGACCGGACGGCCTGGAGGCGCTGCGCCAGGCGCTGGTCCGGCGCGGGCGCACCGTGGTGGGACCGACGGTGCGTGACGACGCGATCGTGCTGGCGGAACTGACGTCGGCCAGTGAGCTGCCGTTCGGCTGGGGCGTGGAGGTGGAGGCCGGACGCTACCGGTTGCGTCGCAGGTCGGACCGGATGGCGTTCGCGCACAGCGCCGGTCCGCAGTCCTGGAAGAAGTACCTGCACCCGGAGCGGGTGCGGCAGTGGACCGCCGACCGCGGCCCCGACGGCACCCTGACGGTGCGCGAGGAGGTGGACCGGCCACCGGCGTACGCCTTCCTGGGTGTCCGCCCCTGTGACCTGAGCGCCATCGCGGTGCAGGACCGGGTGCTGGTCGGCGGCCCGCACCGGGACGAGGCGTACCGGCGCAGGCGCACCGGGGCGTTCCTGGTGGTGGTGGAGTGCGTCGAGCCCGGAGCCACCTGCTTCTGCGTCTCCATGGGCACGGGACCGGCTGTGCACGGGGGCCACGACCTGGCGTTGACCGAGGTGGACGACGAACGGGGCCACCGGTTCTGGGTGCGCGCCGGCAGCGAGGCGGGGGCCGAGGTCCTGGCGGAACTCCCCGTGCGGCCCGCCGACCCCACCACCGTCGCCCGGGCCGAGGAGGCCGTCACCCGGGCCGCCGGGCGCATGGGGCGGACCATGCCCCCGGTGGACCTGCGGGACCTGATGCGCGACACCCTCGAGGCCGAGCGCTGGAACGACGTCGCCGCACGCTGCCTCACCTGCGGCAACTGCACCATGGTCTGCCCGACCTGCTACTGCACCACCACCGAGGACGTCACCGACCTCACCGGGGAGCACGCCGAGCGGTGGCGGCGCTGGGACGTCTGCTACGACCTGGACTTCACCCACATGCACGGCGGGACGGTGCGGCGCAGCGGCCTGAGCAGGTACCGCCAGTGGCTCACCCACAAGATCGGCACCTGGCACGACCAGTTCGGCAGCTCGGGCTGCGTGGGCTGCGGCCGGTGCATCGTGTGGTGTCCCGTCGCCATCGACATCACCGAGGAGGCGCACGCCCTGCACGCGGAGGCCTCGGGCCGGGACGCGGAAGGGGCCGGGGCGTCGTGACGACCAGCGCCGGCTTCCTGACCGGCCTCACCGAGCCGCAGCGCGGCCAGCTCCTGGCACTCGCCGAAACGGTGCGCTTCCCCAGCGGCGCCCGGATCTTCGACGAGGGGGAGCTGGCGGAGCGGTTCTGGATCGCGGAGGAGGGCTCCGTCGCGTTGGACGTGCACGTCCCCGGGCAGTCACCGCCGATCGTCGAGACCCTGGGCCCCGGCGACCTGGTGGGCTGGTCGTGGCTGTTCCCGCCGTACCGCTGGCACCTCGGCGCCCGCACCCTCAGCCCCGTCACCGCCCGCCAGTTCGACGCCGCGGCCGTGCGGGACCGCTGCGCCCGCGACCCCGACTTCGGACACGCGCTCACCTGCGCCGTCGGCTCCGTCATCGGGCGCCGGCTCAGGGGCGCCCGGGCCCGGCTGCTCGACCTCTACGGGCCGCCCCGCGGAGGCGGCCGGTGAACGTCCCCCAGCCCTACCAGGTCGTCGGGCGGGACCGCGAGACCGCCGACACCGTCACCCTCACCCTCGAGCCGGTCGGCGACCCACTGCCGGCGTTCCGGCCCGGCCAGTTCGCGATGGTCTACGCCTTCCCCCGCGGCGAGGTCCCGCTGTCCCTCAGCGGCACCACCCCGTCCGGGACCGGCCTGACGCACACCGTGCGCGCCGTCGGCCCGGTCACCTCGGCGCTGGCCGGGCTGCGCCCCGGACACCACGTGGGGGTCCGCGGCCCCTTCGGCACCCCCTGGGACCTGGCCGCGGCCAGGGGAGGCGACCTGCTGCTCGTGGCGGGCGGCGTGGGCCTCGCCCCGTTGCGGCCGTTGCTGCTGCGCGCGCTCGACGAACCGCGGGACCACCGCGGCGTCGCCCTGGTCGTCGGCGCCCGCACCCCCGCCGACCTGCTCTACCGGGACCAGTGCGACACCTGGGCCCAACGGGCGCCGGTGGCGGTCACCGTGGACCGGCCGGAACCGGGGTGGACCGGGAACGTCGGCGTGGTGACCACCCTCCTCGACCGCGTGCCGTACCAGCCGCGGAACACGACGGCGTACCTGTGCGGCCCCGAGGTGATGATGCGGGCCACCGCCCGGGACCTGGTCCACCGCGGCGTCCCCGCCTCCCGGGTCTTCCTCTCCCTGGAACGCACCATGCGCTGCGGCACCGGGCACTGCGGCCAGTGCCAGCTCGGCCCCCTGCTGCTGTGCCGGGACGGCCCGGTGGTCGCCTGGGACCGCGCCGAGGCGCTCCTGGCCGTGAGGGAGCTGTGAGCGGCGTGGACCGACGACCGACGATGGCCGTGTGGAAGTTCGCCTCCTGCGACGGCTGCCAGTTGACGCTCCTGGACTGCGAGGACGAGCTGCTCCCGCTCGCCGACCAGGTGCGGATCTCGTACTTCCTGGAGGCGACGAGCGCCGCGGGACCCGGCCCCTACGACCTGTCCCTGGTGGACGGTTCCATCACCACCCCCGCGGACGCCGAACGGATCAGGCACATCAGGGACGTCTCCCGGTACCTCGTCACCATCGGCGCGTGCGCCACCGCCGGGGGCATCCAGGCGCTGCGGAACTTCGCCGACGTCGCGGAGTTCCGCGCCGCCGTCTACGCCAGCCCCGAGTACGTCGAGACCCTCGCCGACTCCACGGCGATCTCCCTGAACGTGCCGGTGGACTTCGAGCTGCGCGGCTGCCCCGTCGACCGCGGACAGCTCCTCGAGGTGATCACCGCCCACCTCGCCGGCCGGCGCCCCGACATCTCCGACCACAGCGTCTGCTTCCCCTGCAAGCGGCGCGGCACGGTCTGCCTGCCGGTAGCCAAGGGCGTCCCGTGCCTGGGGCCGGTCACCCACGACGGGTGCGGCGCGCTCTGCCCCGCCTACGGGCGGGGGTGCTACGGCTGCTTCGGCCCCTCGGGCTCCACCAACCTCCCGGCGTTCGTCCCCCTCCTGCGCCGGGACGGCATGTCAGGACTCGACGTGGTCCGGGTGCTGCGCACCTTCAACACGGCCGCCCCCGAGTTCGCCGCGGCCTCCTCGGCACTCGCGGAGGCCGAACGGCCGCCGGAGGCCGGGCAACGGGACGCGACCGGGGAGCCCGGACCAGGACAGGACGGTGCCGCACCGCGACACCGGTGGGAGGACGAGTGACCCACCGAGGTACCCGGACGGTCCACGTCGGCGCCCTGTCCCGCGTCGAGGGGGAGGGCGAACTGCGGCTGCGGGTCGAACAGGGGCGGGTCACCGAGGCACGGCTGCGCATCTACGAGCCGCCGCGGTTCTTCGAGGCGTTCCTGCGCGGCCGCACCCACCGCGAACCCCCGGACATCACCTCACGGGTGTGCGGGATCTGCCCGGTGGCGTACCAGCTCAGCGCCTGCCGGGCGGTGGAGGACGCCTGCGAGGTCGCGGTCACCGGCCAGCTCGCCGCGCTGCGCCGGCTGCTGTACTGCGGGGAGTGGATCGAGAGCCAGACCCTCCACATCCACCTGCTGCACGCCCCCGACTTCCTCGGCTACCCGGACGCGATCACCATGGCCCGGGACCACCGCGCCGACGTCGAACGCGGACTGCGGGTCAAACAGGCCGGGAACGCCATCGTGGCGCTGCTCGGCGGGCGCTCGATCCACCCGGTCAACGTCCAGCTCGGCGGCTTCCACCGCACCCCCACCCGCGCCGAGCTCGCCCCCCTCGCCGAGCGGCTGCGCCGGGCCCTGGACGACGCCCTGCACACCGTCACCTGGGCGGCGGGTTTCGACTTCCCCGACGCCGGCTGCGACGACCACCTCCTGGCCCTGGCCGAACCCGGTCGCTACGCCATCGAGGCCGGCACGCCCACCGTGATGCCCGCACCCCGTTCGGCCCGGCTCCCCGCCTCCAGCACCCGGGCACTGCCCACCAGCACCTTCCCCGTCCGCGATTTCGAACGCCACGTCGTCGAACGCCAGCTCCCCCACTCCACAGCGCTGTACTCCTCGCTCGACGGCCACCGCCACCTGACCGGCCCCCTCGCCCGCTACGCCGTCAGCGGGCGCTGGCTCTCCCCGCTCGCCGTCGAGGCGGCCCTCGCCGGCGGACTCGGCGACCCCCGCGCCGGCACCGTCTGCCGCAACCCGTTCCGCAGCATCCTGGTGCGCGCCGTGGAGGTGGTCTACGCGATCGACGAGGCCCTGCGGGTCATCGACGCCTACGAACCCCCGCCGGCCCCCGCCGTGCCGGTGCCGGCGCGCCCCGGCAGGGGGCACGGGGCGACCGAGGCACCCCGGGGCCTGCTCTACCACCGGTACGACCTGGACGCCGATGGCACCGTCACCGAGGCCAGCCTCATCCCGCCGACGGCCCAGAACCAGGCGGCCATCGAGGAACACCTGCGGCGGGTGGCGCAGTCCCGCATGGACACCGGCCCGGAGCCCGACGACGAACAGCTCCGTCACCTCTGCGAGCGCGCCATCCGCAACCACGACCCGTGCATCTCCTGCTCGGCCCACTTCCTCGACCTCACCGTGGAACGTCACTAAGACCGGAAGGAACCATCGGTGCGCATCCCCGACGAGTACCGGGACCCCGTCCTCGCCCGGCGACTGCTGGCCAGGACGGCGGCCATCGCCACCCGGCCCTGGCAGATCATGGAGGTGTGCGGCGGCCAGACCCACACCCTGGTCCGCCAGGGCATCGACGAGCTGCTGCCGGCCGGCATCCGCATGGTGCACGGCCCCGGCTGCCCGGTGTGCGTGACCCCGCTGGAGACCCTCGACCGGGCCATGGACATCGCCGCCCGACCGGGGGTGGTGTTCACCAGCTTCGGCGACATGCTGCGCGTCCCCGGTTCCTCCACCGACCTGCTCTCGGCCCGGGCCCGCGGTGCCGACGTGCGGGTGGTCTACTCGCCGATGGACGCGGTGGAGATCGCCAGGGCGGAGCCCGACCGCGAGGTGGTGTTCCTCGCCGTCGGCTTCGAGACCACCGCACCGGCCAACGCCATGGCCGTGCTGCACGCCTCCCGCCTGGGGCTGCGCAACTTCAGCCTGCTGGTCAGCCACGTCCTGGTGCCACCGGCGATGACGACGCTGCTGGAGTCCCCCGACTGCGGGGTCCAGGCGTTCCTCGCGGCCGGGCACGTCTGCGCGGTGATGGGCTGGACCGCCTACGAACCGATCGCCCGCCGGTACCGCGTGCCGATCGTCGTCACCGGCTTCGAACCCCTGGACCTCCTGGAGGGCATCCACATGGCGGTGCGCCAACTCGAACAGGGCCGCGCAGAGGTCGAGAACCAGTACGCCCGCGCCGTCCGCCGGGAGGGGAACACCGAGGCGCAGACCGCCGTGAGCCGGGTCTTCCGCGTCGCCGACCAGGTGTGGCGGGGGCTCGGCCCGTTGCCGTCGAGCGGGCTGCGGCTGGCCGAGGAGTTCGCCGGGTTCGACGCCGCGCTGCGGTACGACGTCGGCGCCCTGCGCCCCCGGGAGCACCCGGACTGCATCGCCGGCGCCATCCTCACCGGCACCCGACTGCCCACCGACTGCTCGGCGTACGGGACGCGCTGCACCCCGCGCACCCCGCTCGGCGCGCCCATGGTGTCGTCGGAGGGCACCTGCGCCGCCTTCCACGCCGCTGGCCGCACGGCCGCCGCCACCGGGAGCCCGGTGTGATCGGGTGCCCGCTGCCGCACGTGGAGGACGACCGGGTGCTGCTCGGCCACGGGGCCGGGGGGAGGCTGTCCGCCGAGCTCCTGGACACCCTGGTGCTGCCCGCGCTCACCCCCGGAAGCACCACGGCGACGGGCCCGCTGGAGGACGCCGCGGTCCTGCCGGGGGACGACGGCCTGGTGCTGACGACGGACGGGTTCGTGGTCAGTCCGCTGTTCTTCCCGGGCGGTGACATCGGCGCCCTGGCCGTCCACGGCACCGTCAACGACCTCGCGATGCGCGGGGCCCAGCCGTTGGCCCTGACCGTCGCGCTGGTCGTGGAGGAGGGGCTGCGGCTCTCCGAGCTCGGGGCGGTGCTGGCCTCGCTCGGCGCGGCGGCCCGGGACGCCGGGGTCCCGGTGGTGGCCGGCGACACCAAGGTCGTCAACCGTGGGCAGGCCGACAAGCTGTTCATCACCACCACCGGCGTCGGCCGCCGGGTCGCCGGCCTGAGCCCGTCCGCGGCCCACGCCCGCCCCGGTGACGCCGTCCTGCTCAGCGGTCCCATCGGCGCACACGGCACGGCGGTGCTCAGCGTGCGGGAGAACCTCGGGTTCGTCTCCGACGTCGTCTCCGACACCCGACCGCTGCACCGCCTGGTCCGGGAGCTCGCCCCGCTGGGGGCGGACGTCCACGCCCTGCGCGATCCCACCCGGGGCGGTCTGGCCGCCTCCCTCAACGAGATCGCCCGCGACTCACGGGTCCAGGTGGAGATCGACGAACGGGTCCTCCCCGTCCCGGCGCCGGTGGCCGCCGCCTGCGACCTCCTGGGCCTCGACCCCCTGCACGTGGCCAACGAGGGCTGCCTGGTCGCCTTCGTCGGCCGGGACTCCGCGGCGCGGGCCCTGCGGCTGATGCGTTCGCTGCCCGAGGGCGCGCACGCGGTCCGCATCGGGGAGGTGACCGAGGGGCCCCCGGGGCGGGTCGTCCTGCGCACCCTGGTGGGGGCCCGCCGGATCGTGGACCTGCCGCTGGGGGAGCAACTGCCGCGCATCTGCTGAGGGGGCGCCGGTGGGGGCCGCGTGGCCGGCGGCCCCGGTGGGCCCGGCGTGGTCAGCCGGCGTTCAGCGGGCGCCCGTCGCAGAGGTAGGCGGTGTGGGCGCCGCGTTCGGCGTCCACCGCCGCGGCGACACGGCGGCGCAGCCCGCCCGGCAGGCGGGCCAGCGCCTCGGCCTCGGGGAGGTAGGCGGCGGCACGGATCTCGTCCGCCTGCAGGACCAGGTGCTCCGCCGCCACGGGCTCCGCGAGGCGCACCGCGAAGACACAGGCGATCAGCGAGCGGCCGTAGACGCTCCGGGGGATGCTGTCCACGGCGAGCAGCCGGCCGACGCGGACGTTGCTGACCTGGAGTTCCTCCTCCAGCTCCCGGCAGAGACCGACGTGCAGCTCCTCGTCGTCGAGCATGCCGCCCGGCACGTCCCAGCCCGCCTTGTACGAGGGATCGACGATCAGCAGGCGGCCCTGCTCGTCGCGGATCAGGGCGTCGACGGCCGCCGCGGGCGCCGGGTGCCGGGCCAGGTACCGCGCGAGGTCCGGGTCCGGGCCCGGGTGGACGGTGTCGCCGTCGGCGGGCGACGGCACCGTGTGGATCGAGGTCACCGGGCGCCTCCCCGGACGCCCTCGTGGGTGGCGCCGCGGAACCGTCGTCGGTGTGCCCGGCTCCTCGGCGCCGGTCGCTGTTGAGTGTGCGTCATACCTTCTCGCTTCGAACGGATGAGTGGACCTACCCCCAGCAACGAGTCCTGGGCCGAGCCGTAACGGCCGGAGTCGGACGATCCTTCGAGGACGGGCGCACGGCACCCGGGGACCGGCCCCCGGTCCAGGAGGGGGCCGCCGTGGAGTACTGTCGCATCCCGCCCAATATCGCTCGTACGTTCCATTGGAGAGAGCCGTGAAACCGCACGCCCGAGCCAGTGTCACTGGTGTCCTGCTGGCTGCCGCGCTGTTCGGCGCTGCCTCCTGCTCGGACTCCTCCTCCGAGTCCGAGTCCAAGCCCAGGGACTCCGCGACCCGGAGTTCGGCTCCCCGGCCGGCGGCGGTGGCGCCCGCGGCGGCCATCAAGAAGGCCGCGCAGCACAACGAGCAGATCACCTCGTTGACCTTCCGGATGAGCGGCGAGGTCCCGGGCACCGGGACCCTCGAGGGCCAGTCCTCGATGGCCATGGACCCCCCGGCCATGCAGATGAAGATGAAGGTGGACGACGGGACGACGGAGGGCAGCGGCGAGGTCGAGATACGGCTCGTCGACGGCGCGATGTACATGAGCGGCGGCGAGGAGGCCGCCAGCGAGACGGGCGCGCAGTGGCTGAAGTTCGACATGGCCGCCATGGAGGAGGCGGGCGGCCAGAACCCGCTGGACGAGCTGGGCGGCCAGACGAACGAGAACCCGGCCGAGGAGTCCAACTTCATGACCGAGGCCGACGACGTGAAGGAGGTCGGCGCGGAGAGGGTTGACGGGGTGAAGACCACCCACTACACCGGCACGATCACCATGGACGCCCTCCGGAAGAGCCTGGACGGCCAGGACGCCGAGGTCCGTGAGCGCCGGGAGAGCAAGCTCGAGGAGTACGAGAAGCTCGGCGTGGACGTCCTCACCATGGACATGTGGATCGACGAGAGCGGACACACCAAGCAGTTCCGCACCCGGGCCGACGCCAAGGAGGGCCCGATGGACGTCACCATCACCTTCCTCGAGATGAACAAGCCGGTCGTGGTCGAGGCCCCGCCGGCCGCGGAGACCCTGGACATGAGCGAGATGATGGGCGGCGCCGGCCAGTCCTAGGCGTTCTGCCCGCACAGGCGGGCGGGTGCCAGCGGCGACGGGGCGCCCGTCCCCGCCCCTCCTGCTGCTCCTGCCCCTCCTGCTGCTCCGCCCGGCGGCCCGGCCGCCGGGTCGGGGCCGCCGGGCCGGTCGCCCCCCACCCCGGCCTCAGCCGACCACGGCCTGGTAGACCAGCAGTTCGGTGCCGGACACCTCCTCACCGTCGTCCGGGGCCGCCCACATCCGCAGGGTGCCGCCGTCGGTCTCGAGGTGCACCGGGTTGCGGGTGGCGACGTGCCCGGCGGAGGACCAGAGCTGGATCGGGACCTCGTGCCGCACGGACCTGGTCGCCAGGTCGAGCAGGGCGATGCCGCCGAGTTCGAACGCGGCGCCGCTCGCGCTGCGGAAGTTGGTGACGCCCGTGCACAGCATCAGCCCACGCTCGGTGTAGGCGCAGTCCTGGTAGTCCACGAAGTGGCTGGGGTTGCGGGTGTGCTCCAGTTGCCTGCCGCTGCGGGACCAGGTGTAGAACTCGCGCGACCCCCAGGTCACCCCGTGCAGCTTTCCCGTCCTGGGGTCGGGGACGATGCCGCCGACGTGGTCGGGGACCTCGAACTCCCGGTGCGCCGTCAGGGTGCGCAGGTCGATGCGGTAGATGATCGACGCGCTGTACTGCCGGTACTCCGCGACCGGCACCCACAGCGACGTGCCGTCGGAGTCGATGCCACCGGGGTGGTAGGCGTGGCCCTCGCCGAGGACGATGTCCTGGAGCAGGCGGCCCTCCAGGTCGAGGACGAAGACGTGGCCGCGGCCCCTGCCCGGTGACCGGTCGTGGCCGTCCACCGGCTCGGGGTACTTCACCGGCGGCTCGATCACCTCCACGCTGGACAGGAACAGCCGGTCCCCGACCCGGGTGAGGCCCTGCGGGTGGTGGGTCGGGAAGTCCAGCCTGATCCGTTCTGCCAGGGTCCACCGCGTCGCCCGGTCGAGCTGGGTCACCGCCCTGGCCAGGGGTTCGTCCCCGGAGGTGGGTGCCCCGCCCGCGGCGGGGACGGCCGTCGCGGCCACGGCGGCCACCGCCAGGAGCACGCCGGCGAGTACGGCGGTGCGGGATCCGATGGTGCGTCTCATCGCTGGTCCTTCCGGATCGGCTGGATCGTTTCGGTCACGGCTAGTCCACGGCCGTTCGGCAGCAGGCTGGTGACCCCTTCCCGCCCGGTGGTTGACCTGAAACCGAACACCTGACGACGCCCGGCGACCCGTCAGCAGCGGGTGAAAGCGCCCCGCTCCCCGTTTGCCGGCGCCCACCGGCGGAAACCCCGGCCCCAGGTCCCGCCAGGCACCGTGCGACGCCGTGCGGACGCGCCCTCGGACCGGGCGGAACGCGCCGTGGGCCGGGCGGACGCAGCGGTGCGGCCGGGACGACGGAGGGTCACCACCGGGAAGGAACGGCATGGACGTGACGGACACGACGGTCCCGCTGGACGCGGTGCGCACCGGCGCCTGGCGCATCCCCACCGACCTGCCGGAGTCCGACGGCACCCTGGCCTGGGACTCCACCACGGTCGTCGTGGTCCAGGCGCACGCCGGCGGGTGCGTGGGCCTCGGCTGGACGTACGCCAGCACGGCCGCCGCCGACCTGGTGGACGGGGAACTGGCCGGCGTGGTGACAGGGAAGGACGCCCTGCGACCGGGCCGGGCCTGGACGGCGATGCTCCGTGCCTGCCGCAACCAGGGCCTGCCGGGACAGGCGGCCATGGCGGTGTCCGCGGTGGACATCGCCCTGTGGGACCTCAAGGCGCGGCTGCTGGGCGTCCCGCTGGTCACCGCGCTGGACGCGGTCCACGACGCGACCCCGATCTACGGTAGCGGCGGGTTCACCTCCTACGACCACCGGGAGCTCGCCGACCAGCTCACCGGGTGGGTGGAGCAGGGCGTCCCCCGCGTGAAGATCAAGGTCGGCCGGGACCCCGGGGCCGACCACGGTCGCCTGCGGGCGGCCCGCGCGGCGATCGGCGACGACGTCGAGCTGTACGTGGACGCCAACGGTGCCTACCACCGCAAGCAGGCCCTGGACTGGGCCGGGCGGCTCCGCGACGAGCACGGCGTGACCTGGCTGGAGGAGCCGGTCAGCTCGGACGACCTGGCGGGGCTGCGGCTGCTGCGGGACCGGGGGCCCGCCGGCCTGGACATCGCCGCCGGTGAGTACGGCTTCCAGCTTCCCTACTTCCGGCGGATGCTGGACGCCGGGGCGGTGGACTGCCTCCAGGCCGACGTCACCCGCTGCGGCGGCGTCTCCGGCTTCCTGCGGACCGCCGCCCTGTGCGACGCCCACGGCGTGGACCTGTCCGCGCACTGCGCCCCGCAGATCAGCGCCCACGTCTGCACCGCGGTGTGGCACCTGCGGCACCTGGAGTACTTCCACGACCACGTGCGCGTCGAACGGATGCTGTTCGACGGCGTCCTCACCCCGGAACCCGGCGGGTTGCTCCGCCCCGACCGGACGCGCCCCGGCCACGGCCTGACCCTGGCGGCGGACCGGGTGGAACGTCACCGGCTGCGCTGAGCCGCGCCCCCGTGCGCCCCTCGCGCCCGCCGGGGCGCTGGGCCGCGCCCCGGCGGGCGCGGGGCCGTTCGGCGGCGTTCACTCCTTGCCGCGGGACCGGCGGAAACGGGCCACGCCCTCGGTGAGGTCCACGATCGGTCCGGGGTAGTCGTACCCCGCCCGTTCCGCGGGGGGCAGCCGCCACGGCTCGTGCACCAGCGAGCCGTGCAACCCCTGGAGTTCGGGCACCCAGCGCCGCACGTACTCCCCGTGCGGGTCGTAGCGCCGGCCCTGGACGACCGGGTTGAGCACGCGGTTGGGACGGGTGTCCGTGCCGGTACCGGCCACCCACTGCCAGTTGAGCTGGTTGTTGGGGATGTCCCCGTCCACCAGCAGGTCCAGGAAGTGCCGGGCGCCGACCCGCCAGTCCACGTACAGGGTCTTGGCCAGGAAGCTCGCGGTGAGCAGCCGGCCGCGGTTGTGCATCCAGCCCTCGTGCTGGAGCTGCCGCATCGCCGCGTCCACCACCGGGTAGCCCGTGCGGCCCGCTCGCCACGCCTCGACCTCCCGCGCCGCCGACCTCGGGGTGCGCCAGCGGTCGTGGTGCGTGCGGTAGTCGGACCACGACGACTGGGGGCGCGCCGCCAGCACCTGGTGGTGGAAGTCGCGCCAGGCGAGCTGCCGGACGAACGCGTCGGCGCCGGGGCCGCCGTCGCGGGAGCGGTGCACGAGTTCGACCGGGGACAGGGTCCCGAAGTGCAGGTGCGGGGAGAGGCGGGAGGTGGCGTCGCCCGCGAGGTCGTCGTGGTGCTCGTGGTACGCCGCCATCCGGTCGCGGCGCCACCTGGCGAACCGCCTGCGCCCCTCGCTCTCGCCACCCGCCGCGAGCCCGGGGGAGAGGCCGGACACCTCCGCCCGGGAGGGCAGCGGCTCGGAGCGGACGCCGTCCGGCACCCGCAGCCGGCGGGGCGCGCCCAGCGGCCCGCGCATCGGCACCCCCAGCCAGTGGCGCAGGTAGGGGGTGAAGACCGCGAAGTGGTCGCCGCCCCCGGGAGTGATCTCCCCCGGGGCCACCGCGGTGACGACCGCGTCGTGGACGCACAGCCGTCGGCGCTCCGCTTCCAGGGCCGCCCGCAGCCGCTCCTCCCGTCGCCGTGCGTAGCCGCTGACCCCGGCCGCCACGTGGACCTGGTCCGCGTCCACCCCGGCCGCCACCGCGCACACCTGCTCGGTGACGTCCCCGGAGCGGACGACGAGGCGCGCTCCGCGTTCGCGCAGGCCGGCATCGAGGTCGGCGAGGCAGTCGGCGAGGAACGCCCGCCGGTTGGGCGCGTCGAACCCGGCCGAGCCGATCGCGGGGTCCCGGACGAACAACGGCACCACCGCGTCGGCCGTCCGGGCTGCGGAGTGCAGCGGCGGGTTGTCGTGCAGCCGGAGGTTGGAGGTGAACAGGACGACCGAGACACCCATGACGCCACTCCCGGCACGGTTGAGAACACGGTTGTGCGGACAGGCGGGCCGGTGCGGCGCGGCACCGTCACCCGTCCGGCGCCCCGCCCTTCCCGCGCTCACGGCCTCCTGACGTCCCAGTCTTCCCGCAGTGGACGGTGGACCCGGGAACCCGACCCCCGACGGGTCACCGTGTCGGCCGCAGGGAGCCGGCCCCGGGACCGCGTCGCCCGGGACCGCGTCGCCGGGGAGCGGAAGGCCATACCGGCACCGGACCGCCTCGAACGGGAAGCCGATCTCGAGATATCTTGATGTCGAGCAATGTTGCAGAAGTGAAGCGGAGTATCCGGTGACTGATTCGACCATCATCTACACCCACACCGATGAGGCCCCGGCCCTGGCGACCTACTCGCTCCTGCCGGTGATCGAGGCCTACGCGGCGACGGCCGGGGTTCGGGTGGAGACGCGTGACATCTCCCTGGCCGGGCGGATCATCGCCAGCTTCCCCGAGCGTCTCGAGGAGAGCCAGCGGATCGACGACGCGCTCGCCGAGCTGGGTGAGCTGGTCAAGACCCCAGGGGCCAACGTGATCAAGCTGCCGAACATCTCGGCCTCGATCCCGCAGCTCAAGGCGGCCATCGCCGAGTTGCAGCAGCAGGGCTACGCGCTCCCGGACTACCCTGACGACCCCAAGACGGACGAGGAGAAGGACATCCGCGCCCGGTACGACCGGGTCAAGGGCAGCGCCGTCAACCCGGTGCTGCGCGAGGGCAACTCCGACCGTCGCGCGCCCGCCTCGGTGAAGAACTACGCCAGGACGCACCCGCACCGGATGGGCGCCTGGTCCTCCGACTCCAGGACCAACGTGACGCACATGGACGCCGACGACTTCTGCTCCACCGAGAAGTCCGCGACCATTGCTGAGGCCGGGTCGCTGCGGATCGAGCTGGCGGGGGACGACGGCTCCACCACGGTGCTGCGCGAGTCGGTGCCGGTGCTCGCCGGGGAGGTCGTGGACGCCTCCGTGATGCGGGTGGCGGCGCTCCGGGAGTTCCTCACCGCGCAGGTGGCCAGGGCCAAGGCCGAGGGAGTGCTGTTCTCGGTGCACCTGAAGGCCACCATGATGAAGGTCTCCGACCCCATCATCTTCGGGCACGTGGTGCGCGCCTTCTTCCCCAGGACCTTCGCCGAGCACGGCGAGGCGCTGGCCGCGGCGGGGCTGAGCCCGAACGACGGCCTCGGCGCCATCCTCAACGGCCTCGACGCGCTGCCCGAGGGCGCCGCGATCAAGGCGTCCTTCGAGGCCGAGCTGGCCGAGGGGCCGGCCCTGGCCATGGTGGACTCCGACCGGGGCATCACCAACCTGCACGTGCCGAGTGACGTCATCATCGACGCCTCCATGCCCGCCATGATCCGCACCTCCGGTCACATGTGGGGACCGGACGGACAGGAGGCCGACACCCTCGCGGTCATCCCGGACAGCAGCTACGCCGGCATCTACCAGGCGGTCATCGAGGACTGCCGGGCCAACGGCGCCTTCGACCCGACCACCATGGGGTCGGTGCCCAACGTCGGGCTGATGGCGCAGAAGGCCGAGGAGTACGGCAGCCACGACAAGACCTTCGAGATCCCGACCACGGGAACCGTGCGCGTGGTGGACGACCGCGGTGCCGTGGTGCTGGAGCACGCGGTGAGCGCCGGCGACGTGTGGCGCATGTGCCAGACCAAGGACATCCCGGTGCAGGACTGGGTCAAGCTCGCCGTCACCCGCGCCCGCGCCACCGGAGACCCGACGGTGTTCTGGCTCGACCAGGACCGGGCCCACGACGCCAGCCTCATCGAGAAGGTCCGGACCTACCTGCCCCAGCACGACACCGAGGGGCTCCAGATCGAGATCATGTCGCCGGTCGACGCCATCAGGTTCTCCCTGGAGCGCATCCGCCGCGGCGAGAACACCATCTCGGTCACCGGCAACGTGCTGCGCGACTACCTGACCGACCTCTTCCCCATCCTGGAGCTGGGCACCAGCGCCAAGATGCTCTCCGTGGTCCCGCTGATCAACGGCGGCGGGCTGTTCGAGACGGGTGCCGGTGGCTCGGCCCCCAAGCACGTCCAGCAGTTGGTCAAGGAGAACTACCTGCGGTGGGACAGCCTGGGTGAGTTCCTCGCCCTGGCGGCCAGCTTCGAGCACCTCGCCCGCACCACGGGCAACGCGCGGGCGCAGGTCCTCGCCGACACCCTGGACCGGGCCACGGGCACCCTGCTCAACGAGAACAAGTCGCCGAGCCGTCGTCTCGGTGGCATCGACAACCGCGGCAGCCACTTCTACCTGGCGCTGTACTGGGCCCAGGAGCTGGCCGGGCAGACCGATGACCCGCAGCTCGCCGAATCCTTCGCGGCCCTGGCCAAGACCCTGGCCGAGCGTGAGCAGACCATCGTGGAGGAGCTGGTCGCGGTCCAGGGCTCGCCGGCGGACATCGGCGGCTACTACCAGCCCGAGCGGTCCAGGACCGCCGCGGTGATGCGTCCGTCTGCCACCTTCAACGAGGCCCTGTCCACCCTGGGCTGACGTCACGACCACGGCGCCCCCCGCCGGCCCGACCGGGCGGCGGGGGGCGCCGTGGTCGCGCGGGCGGGCGGGGGTCCGGTTGGCCGGCGCCTCCCGGAGTTCTGTCTCCTTCGCGCTCAACGACCGGCCCGGTCTCGCCGAGGCCACCGAGGCGCGCGTCCTGGCGGCGGCCGAGGAACCGGGCTGGATGCCAAGCCGCCCGGCAAGGGCGCTGTCGCTGGGCAAGGCGGGGGCGATCGGCCTGGTGCTCAGCCGCGAGCTCGGGCTCATCGGCACCGACCCGTTCTTCCCGGCGTTCATTGCCGGGGTCCCTGCACCTCGGTGAACTCGTCCACCACGGTGCTGTGGCTCCACCCTGACCAGAAGGTCACCGCGCACAACATCCCCGCGGGCAAAGCCCCGAGGAGGTGATCAGTGCCCCCATCGTCGCCGGCGGTACCGCCAGCCTGACGTTGAACATCGCGCCGGCGTCGGTCCCACAGTTCGAGAAGTAGAAGGGCTGGTCCCGCTCGATGACGACTTCCCGGAGGGGAAGCGGCGCATTGAGGGACGCAGCGGCTCGCTCGCCAAGCAGTACCGTTCCGCGGACGGCAGGTACTACCTGGTGCCGAGGAAGAGCAATCCGGTGGTGCTCCTCCACAACAAGGAGGTCCTCCGGAAGACCGGCCTCGATCCCGAGCACCCCGCCTCGCCACCTACGACGAGGTGTTGGGTGCGGTGCGGAAGATCGTCCGCTCCGAATGCCAGCAAAGCCGCGATCCGGCACACGCCGAGCAACGAGTTCCACCAGTCCTGGTTCGACTCCTGTCCCGCCTTCATCGCCCAGAGAGGTCGAGGGGAGGACTTGCCTCTTGCACGGCACGGCCGACGCACGCATCGGAGTGGCCCTGCTGGCACGCACCGACATCCCACGACGTGACCGCCACGTGGGCGACCCCGCCGTCCCGGCCCCCGGCCCGGCGCCGCGCGACTCCCGTGCGGAATCGGGCCGGCCGGCGTTCCCAGAGCACCCCGGACCCCACGCCCGGCCGAATATTGATACAAGTTTGCCCAATATATAAGACGCTCTTATGCTCCCCCCATGGGGAACGAGACAGCCCGGTACCTCCACGGCCACCACGAGTCCGTCCTGCGCTCCCACCGCTGGCGCACCGCGACGAACTCCGCCGCGTACCTGCTCGGTGAGCTCCGGCCGCACATGCGCGTCCTGGACGTGGGCTGCGGCCCCGGCACGATCACCGTGGACCTGGCCGAACGCGTACCGCAGGGCGAGGTCACCGGGATCGACAACGAACCCGCCATCGTGGAACAGGCCAGGGACCTGGCGGGCCGACGCGGCCTGACGAACGTCCGGTTCGCGACCGCGGACGTCTACACGCTGGACCACCCCGACGACACGTTCTGCGTGGTGCACGCCCACCAGGTCCTGCAACACCTCGGCGACCCGGTACGGGCACTGCGCGAGATGCGGCGCGTGTGCAGGCCGGGCGGGGTCGTGGCAGTCAGGGACGCGGACTTCGGCGGGATGCTCTGGTACCCGAACGTCCCGGCGATGGATGACTGGCGGGAGCTGTACAGCCGTGTCGCCCGTGGCAGCGGCGGCGAGCCGGACGCCGGACGCCGGCTGCACGACTGGGCGCGGCAGGCGGGCTTCACTGACATCACCTCGTCGTCGTCCACCTGGTGCTACGCCTCACCCGAGGACCGCTCCTGGTGGGCGGGCCTGTGGGCGGACCGGACGGTGGCGTCCTCCTACGCGCGCACAGCGGTTGAGGGCGGGTACGCCACCGTGGAGGAGCTCCGGCAGATCGCGGCTGGTTGGCGCGAGTGGGGTGCGCACCAGGACGGCTGGTTCAGCGTCCTGTGCGGGGAGGTGCTCTGCCGCGTGCCCTGACACCGGTTCCCCGTGCCGCGCCCGGCCCCTCGGGCACGGACCGCCACCGGCAACGCCCGGCCCCCGCGACGTCACCGGGTGCTTGACGTCACGGGGGTCGGGCCTCACACCGCGGGCGTGCCGACGGCTACCGTCCCCCGCAGGCGCTGCTCCAGTCGAGCGTCACCCCCACCGGGGCGTCGAGGACCCGGCAGGTGCCGGGCAGCCCGGCGGCCTCGCCCCCGAGCCGGATCACCGAGCCCTTGATGTCCACGTCGAGGGACTTCCCCCGGTACGTCAGGCCGCTGACCCCTCCGGTTGCGCCCGGCATCCGGATGAACGCCGGTGTGCCGCGGTCCAGGCGGTACCCGTTGGTGATCCAGACGTTGTCGATGAGGTTGGCGATGCCGAACAGGGACGGCCGCACCCCATCGGCCGTCGGGGTCTGGGTGAGCGACCCCGACTGCCGGTACACCTCGGCGAACCAGCCGCTGCGCACCATGTCCCGGGTGAGCGCGTTGATCAGGGCGTCGGCCTCCTGGACCATCCCGCGGTCCAGCAGCCCGTACGTCATGTACTGGGCGTCCGGTGCCTTGATGGCCTCACCGGCGAGTCCCGCGAACTGCTCGTCGGGGCGGTAGTCGTTAAGGAAACGCTTCTTCAGTTCCTCGAGCGGAGCGCTCGGCAACCCCTCGATGTGCAGCCCGGTGGCGACGTACATGGTCAGCCCCACCTCGTCCGGATGGCTGTGCTCCAGGAACGTCTTCTGCAGGGTGACGCCAGGACCGGGGAAGAACCATCCCCGGTAGTCGCTGAGCGTGCGCTGCCGCAGGTCCGTCCAGCCCGGCACCTCGTCCCGCAGGCCGAGTTCCTGGGCGATCAGCACGGCGTAGTCGAAGTCGATGATCAGGGAGATCACGAACTCCGCGTCGCGCTCGTCCGGGAAGTCGTGCGACCCGTAGATCCACCGCATGTTCTGCTGCTCCCACCGCAGGTGACGGGCGAGCGGGCCGTACACCTCCTCCAGCCGCGCCCTGTCCCCGGTGGCCTGGTAGAGGATCCAGGCCGTCTGCGCCTTGCGGGACGGCAGGGACTCACCCCCGAGCTTCCCGTCCGCCTCCACCAGGGCCATCATGCCGACGAACGACCCCCAGGCGGCCTCCGGGTTCACGTGCACCTGGACCTGCATCCCCAGCAGGGCGTCCCAGCTCGCCACCGCCCTGGTGCCCGGGGACCCGCTCACCCACATCGACGCCTTGCCCGTGGCGACCTGCACGTACATGTTGCCGGTCTCCGGAGTGGCGGGCAGCAGGTTCTGCTCGAGTTGGAGGAAGGCCCGGTAGTACTGGAGCCGCACCTGTTCCGCGGTGACCCCCACCGGATCGACCGTGTGGACCGAGAAGTCCTGCACTGCCGGGACCCGCGTCAGGTAGTCGTCCCAGTAGGTGGTCCACGACGCGCGGTCGGCCGTCGCTCCCGCGACGTCGCAGGCGGCCCCGGCGCGTTCGGTGGCCGCGGCGGCAGCGGCCGCGTCACCGTCCACCGCGAACCCGACGCCGACGGCGTGGTCCCCCGTCCCCGGGAGCGCCGCGGCCCAGCAGCCGGTGCGTTCCGTCGGGGCCTCGGTTCCCGCGGCACCGAAGACCAGGCCGGCCAGTGAGGCGTGGAACGAGACCGCGGCCCCCCGCGGGAGGGCGACGGCGTAGGTGTAGTGCTGGGACGAGACCGTCACCACCCGGGTGCCGGCGTCGTACCGCACCGTCCCGCGGCACGCCCCGGCGAGCAGCAACTTCCCCGCGCCGTCACCCTCCAGTCCCTTCGCCCGCACCACCCGGGTGACCGCGTCCTCGTCGTGGAAGACGTCGAAGCCGCTGGCCGTGCCCGCCGGGTAGCTGGCCTGGAAGTCCAGGGCCCCCGGGTGCCACACGTGCTCGAACTGCGTCGCCGGCTGCGCCCAGGGAGCCCCGGAGTGGATGGAGAGCCGGTCGAACGTCGTGCTGGTGCCCGAGGCCGAACCGCCGATCTGGTACAGCTTCAGCGTGAACGTCCTGGTCCCGCTCCAGCCGGTGGCCCCCGCCAGGTCGTAGGAGAACGTCCCGGTGGCGGAGGTGTCCGGCTGGAGCGTGGCGACGTCCGCTCCGCCGCCCGTGTTGATCTTCAGCGCCCAGGCGCCCGTCGTGGCCAGGACCCGCACCGAGAGCACCGGCGCGGCGGTGACGTCCACGGTCACCTGCCGGCCGACGTACCCGAATCCGGAGCCCGGCAGGGTCACCGTGGCCTGCGCCCCGTTGGACGTGATGGTGGTGCCGTTGCTGCTCGACGACCACGGGGCGGTCGAGTCGAACTCGTCGGCGACGGCCACGGTCTCGTCGGCGTCCGGGAAGGCCGGCACGGCGTGGACGGTCAGCGAGTCCAGGGTCACCGATTTCCCGAGGCCCACCGCGAACACCCGCAACTCCACCTCCTTCGTCCCCGACCAGCCGCTGATGGCCCTCAGGTCGTAGGTGAAGCTGCCGGTGGAGCCGGTGTCGGCCTGGAGCTTCAGGTCGTCGGTGAGGGTGCCGTCGTTGACCTTCAGCGACCACGTGCCGGTGGTGGCCGGGACGGTGACGCTGACCATCGGGGTCCGCTCGAGGTCCACGGTGATCCGGCGCGCGATGTGCCCATAGCCCTGGTCGGCCGTCACGGTCAGCGTGGTGAGCCCCGGGGTGGTGCTGGAGTCCGCGGCCACGCCGGCGGGGCTCCAGTCGTCCACCGAGGAGAAGTCCTCGGTGAGCGTGGTCTCCGGGGGCGTCCAACTGGGGCGGTCGCCGTTGGCCCGGAACACCGTGAGCAGGTCGGTGATCCGCGCCGCCCGGTCGTGGGCGTAGTAGCCGACCGACAGCGGGAGTTCCGGCCCCGAGTTCTGCTCGAGCTCGGTGCCGTTGCCGCCGAAGTCGAACGGGTTGACCACGATGCGGGACTCGGGCACCGAGAGCCAGCGCTGCTGGTCCGCGCCGCTCTGGGCCAGCTCGGCCGCGGTGGGCGGGGCCGCCGACCGGCGGGCCGCCCGGGCGACGGGCGTCAGGGCGCCGGTGGCCGCGAGACCCACCGTGGTGGACACCGCGGCCAGCAGGGTCCGTCTACTGATCGTCATAAGGGATCTCCTGTTGGTGTTTCGACCTGCGGTGATGCCGGGACGGAGGTGAACCGACGCACCGGGGGTTCCGGCGCACGGGAAGCGCTAAACCGGTTAGAAGGCTGGCTTATCTAAATCGGTTTGAACACCACCGTCAAGGGTTCTCGCGCAAAGTTGGTGGCCGCTGGGGAGCGCTGCGGGAGAGGCGTGCCCGCGCCCGCTCTGGCGCCGTGGAACCCCTTGGCTCAGGTGGTCGTGGGCCCGGGGTGTGCCCTCGGACGGCGGGGTCCCGGCCCGGCGCCCCGGGGGACGCCCGGCCGGGGCCGGTGCGTATTGCGCCCGCGCTGTCGTGATCTATGACAACGTTGCCACCAGTCGGTCAGTTCATCTCGGCCGCGTTGAACAGGCTCAGCGCGCTGTGCTGGCAGTCGTGGGCGGTGCCGTTCATCGGCCCGTACCAGTGCCGTCCGTACTGGTGGAGCGCGTTGCGGTCCCTGGTGTACGCGGCGTCGGCCTGCCGGTCGATGTAGGCGCTGTACGGGTGGTCACCGAGCTGGGCGTTGAGGATGCCGAGGCCACGGATGTAGGGCCCCTTGAACGAGGCGCCGTCGTCCCCGCAGGTGCTGGGCTCGCTGGGGTCCCGCAGGATGCCGTCCTGGTGGATGCCGGAGGCGGTGGTGGAGGCGTTGGCCAGGGTGCGGGCGGTGGTCAGCAGGCTGGTGTCGCCGGTGGCCCGGTAGAGCTCGGTGAGCCCTCCCAGGATCACGCCCTGGTTGTAGGTCCAGGTCGGCTGGCCGTTGTTGGCGCAGGTGTCACCGTTGAGGCCGTCGTTGATCAGGTTCGAGGAGTTGATCATCCCGCTGTTCTTGAACCAGGTCCACTCCGTGGTGGCCCGCCGCAAGTACTCGGTGTCCCCCGGGATGCGGTTGTGCAGGGCGGCGTTGAGGTGGAGGAACAGCTCGTTGGTGATGGCGTTCTTGTAGGCGTTGGTCTGGTGCCACTGGACGCCGCCGCCGCACTTGGTCGTCCAGTAGCGGTACATGTGGTCGGCGTCGGCGCGTGCCGTGTTGAGGTACCTGCTGTCGCCGGTGGCGTCGTACGCCGCGACCCAGGCAAGGCCCCACCACCCGGTGTCGTCCAGGTAGTCGTTGCGGAACTGGCCCTGCTGGGCGTTGATGTTGAGGTCGTAGGTGCGGGAGATGGCGTACTTGTAGCTCGGCATCCCGCTGGTCTTGATGTTGTCGATGACGGCGGTCAGGGCGTTCGCCCCGCTCCACCAGCCGTTGCCGTCGAACTTTCCGTTGTCGCGGTTCCAGGACATCATCAGCGCGGTGGCCGCGGCGGTGCTGCGGCTCCAGGCGTTCCAGTTGGACCGGGCCCACGGGGTGCAGGCGATCTCCGGGCGGTCGCCGGCCTTGCCGCAGGCGCGCAGGGCGCCGACGCCGGCGGTGTTCCAGTCGTCCACGTTGTACATCATGGTCCGCCAACCGGTGCGGCCGGACGGGGTGTAGGTGTCGCCGAGCTTGCTGCCACCGGTCCAGGTCTTGCCGCCGTCGAAGGAGCGGTCGAGCCACACCTCGTCCCCGCCGGCGCCGTTGTCGATGGACGCGTAGCCCATCGCGTCGCCGTCGCTGATGTGCAGCCGCAGGACGCGGCCGTTGACGGTGGCGGTGGTCGGGACCCGGTCGTCCTTGGCGAGGGCCGGATCATAAGCGTCGCATTGGATGTTGCAGATGGCCGCGAGGGCGCTGGTGGTGTCAGCCTTGGTCTTTGACAACGTTGTCTGCTTCGCGGGAGGCGAGGATGCGGCCGCTGACGCGGAGGTGGACAGCGGGACCGCGATCAGCGGGAGGCTGAACAGGGCCGCTGCCAGCGCCAGTGGCCTTCTCAGTACGGACATGACTCCCTCTCCGGCCGCACGGAGGGGCGGCCAGTGGATGAGGCGTGGGTCTGGACGAGTCCAGGAGAAGGCTTCTTTCAGGAACATGTCAATACAAGCGGCGGTGTTCTCCACCTCCTGCCCACGCCCGGCCGCCAGAGGCGGGGGGCGAAGGGTGCGGATGATCAGCATGCCGCCATCGCGGGCATGGTGACCGCGACCAGGGTGTCCAGCGCCCGCCACGCGACGGGGCGGGACAGGACGCCGCTGAGGAGCCGGGTGCCGTAGCCCAGGCTGACGAACCACGCCAGGTTGGCCAGCATCGCGCCGAGGCCGAAGGCCCAGCGCGGGGAGCCGCGGTCGGCGGCGATCGAGCCCAGCAGCAGCACGGTGTCCAGGTAGACGTGTGGGTTGAGCCAGGCCAGCGCCAGGCAGGTGAGCACCGCGGTGCGGACTGAGCCCACGGGGGCGCCGTCCGTCGTCAGTGCCTGACCGGCGGCGGGGCGCAGCATGCGGCGGGTGGCCAGGGCGCCGTGGCAGATCAGGGAGCCGCCGCCGGCCACGCCGACCGCGGTCAGAACCGCGGGCCAAGCGGTGACCACGGCGCTGAGCCCGGCCATCCCGGGGGAGTTGCGGACCGCGTCGGACGCGGCGCAGATGGCGACAACCGCCAGGACGCCGTGGCCGCCGGCCTGGCTGAGGGCTGGTACCGGAGCCGCACGCCGAACCGCTGCTGTGCTCCTGAGCCCTGGTGGAGGTGGCGCCGGGACGGCGGGCGGACGTGTCCCTGTACTGGGAGCAGTGGAAGCTGGACGTGCCGGCCCCGGCACTGGTCGCCGGCCGATCGATGCGGCTTCCTCGACTTTCCGGTCGGGTGGTCGGCATCTTTTCCGGACGTTTTTCATCACCCTGAGCTGCACCGCAAGGAATGGCCAAGGGGTGCGCAAGTCCCTCACGTACCTCGTCGGGCATGCGGTTGGAAGCGAGGGCCGGTCAGTGTCCTCGAGCACAACGAGCTTCGGGGGGGAAGCATGCCTGATCACACCGTGCTGAAGGAGAAGTCCGAGGACGGAGGTGAGAGCCGGGGTTGGCACACGCTGACTCCGCGCAAGAGAGTTCCGGTGGTGGCACACACGGCCGTGTACGCGAGCCGGCTCCTTGACCTGGTGACGCTGTTGGAGTCCGATCTGCGGATCGGGGTCGCCTTCACCATCGCGCCGCACCCGTTCAACAGCGGGGCGCGGGAGGTGCTCCAGCGCCTGGGAGTGACGCTGCTGCCGTGGCAGGAGGCCGTGCGGACGGAGTTCGACCTGGCCCCGGCTGCCGGTTCTCGCGGAATGGAGCAGATCCGCGGGCCACTGGTGAGGCTTCCGCACGGTGCTGGTCACATGTCGTTGAAGAGGGTCTCGGGTGCGAGGCGCGACGGGGTCAGGGAGCCCTCCGGGGTCACCGGGCGTGAGTACCTCACGTGGAACGGGGTGGTGGTGCCCCGGGCGGTGGCCCTCCCGCACCGCGAGGACCTGAAGGCGCTGCGTCGGTGGTGCCCGGAGGCGTTACCGGTGGCGGAAGTCGTGGGTGACCCCTCCTATGACCGGATCGCGGTGAGCCTTCGGCTCCGGGAGAGGTATCGGGCAGCTCTCGGGCTTGACCTCGACGAACCCCTGGTGCTGGTCACTGCCACATGGGGCGGACGTTCCGCGTTCAGCCGGCTTGACGCCCTGCTGCCCCGGTACCTGCCGCGGATTATGGGGATGTATCGGCAATCTGTGAACCGTCCAGCGTACCTGGTCCGGGTGCTGCGAAGGGGCCCGGAGGCGGAGTGTACCTCGGGTATGGTGAGTCCGGCTCGCTCGAGGTTCACCGAGAGGTGATAATACCGAGGGCATAGCACAGCGTTCCGCCACGTTATCCACCCGGCTTTTTCGCGGTCTAGCGAGTGTGGCCGGGTGGTCTCCGATGGAGTGGGTTGGCCGTCGTTGTGCTTGGGGGCGCGGCTGGTACACGCCCTCACAGCACCTTGGTGTACCACTAGCCCCTCCCAACCCGTCTCCCAGGAGCGCCCCGTGGCCACAACACCAACGACCACCCTGTGGCGTCCCATCGGGCCGGAGGAGCTCGCCCTGGTCCGTGAACTCCACTGGCGGGCCTGGCCGCCCCGCCTTCCGGAGCAGCCGATCTTCTACCCGGTGCTCAACGAGGACTACGCGATCCGCATCGCCCGCGACTGGAACGTCCCGCGCGACGGTGCCGGCTTCGTCACCCGGTTCGAGGTGGAGTCGGCGTTCCTGTCCCGTTACCCCGTGCGTCAGGCCGGCGGCGAGACCATCCTCGAACTGTGGGTCCCCGCGGAGGAACTCGACGCGTTCAACGCCCACATCGTCGGGGAGATCCGTGTGGTGCACGAGTTCCGCTGACCCACCCGTTCTCTCGGGGGCCCTGCCCCGCCGCAACGGGTATCGATGACGCCGCGTCACCTCGTCAGCGAGCGAAGCACTCCCGCTCCCCGCCGCCCGCCGGCTCGAAGCAGACCCGCAGCCCGGGCAGGCCCCTGCCGTTCACCATGGGCGTGAAGAGGTAGCCCTCCGCGTCGTACCGGTCGGCGACCTCGGCCCGATGCGGCCTGCTGCCCGGAATCGACACCTCCAGGGAGTCCCCGACGCGCGAGTCCCACACCCGTGCCCACGCCGCGTCGCACTCCGTGCTGTACCTGATCTCCAACCGTGCCCCGGTGGAGGTGCGGTGCGGCGGGCCGAGCGACCGGACCTGCCCCGGCAGGCCACAGCCCATGAACGCGGGGTCCCTGCCCTCGCACCCCGGCCCTCGACACCCGGGGGCGGCCGACGCGGTGTCCGAGGCCCTCCCCCCGGGCTCCGCGCCCGGGGAGGCCGTCAGCCACACCACCGCCCCCACCGTGACCCCGACCGCGCTGACCCCGGCGACCAGGGCCAACTTCCACCGCCTGGCCCGATGCCCGACGCCTTCCGGGCCTGGTCCGGCGCGGTCCGTTGACGTGCCACCGCCACGGGACCCGCCGCCGGGCCTGTCACCGTCCGACGGCTCCACCGTGCCGCCGGCTCCGCGGCGGCCCGTGCTCCGGGCACGCCCGCTCCACTCCAGATCGGCCAGCTCCCACAGCGCCACCAGGCGCCCCGGCGGCTCACCGGCCACCGCGCACAGCGTCTCGACGGCCCGGCGCGGAGGCAACGCCTTCCCGTTGAGGTAGCGCTCCCAGGACGACTTGCTGTACGCGGTGCGCCTGGCCAGCGCCGCCATGCTCAACCCCGTGCGCGCCCGCAGCTCGCGCAACTCCCGGGCCAGGCGGGCGCAGGCGGGCGCGGTGGTACCCGTCGCGACACCGTTCACCCGCGCAGCACTCGCCAGGTCCGCGGACCGACGATGCCGTCCTTGCCCAGGCCGGCCTTCTCCTGGAGCCGCTTGACGGCTCGCGTGGTGTTCTCCCCGTACACGCCGTCCGCGCCACCAGGGTCGAAACCCTTCTCCGTCAGCAGGCACTGGGCTTCCACGACGTCCCACCCCGGCTGGGAGAGCACGGCGGTGACGGTGGTGCTGTAGCCCGCGTACAACTGCCCGTCGTACCGCTTGACCGTGCAGGGGTAGGTCTTGCCCGGCTTGTAGACGAAGGCGCCGCCGGGGGAGGCGGTCACGCTGGAACCGGGCCCCGGGGCGGCCCTGTCGTCGTTCCCCTCGTCCTCCCAGGGTGCCAGGACCATCAGCCCGACGAGTAGGGCCCCGAGCACCGCCGCTGTCAGGAGGCCCACCAGCACCGCCGGGCGAGGGCTCCTGGGCGCCGGCGGCGGGTCGTCCCGCGCCGCGGGTTCGCTCCGCCACGTCTCCTCGGCCACCTCGCGGAGCGCCAGGAGCCGGGTCGGTTCGACGCCGACCACACGCGCCAGCTCCTCCACCGCCGGCCGCGGCGGCAGCGCCTTCCCGTTGAGGTAGCGCTCCCAGGAGGAGCGGCTGTAACCGGTCTTGGTCTCCAGCGACGCCAGGCTCAGCCCGCTGTGGTCCTTCAACCGGCGGAGCTGGATGACGAGCTGCCGTCCCTGTTCGTCGAGCGCGTCAGGTAATTCCTTCCAACGCGACATGTTCCACCCCACACGCGTTGAGAGCCTCGAGGCCCAGTATCCGCCTCCCCTGTGGTTTCGACACGCCGCTTTCACGCCGGTGGTTCACGGAGACGGGCGTCACGGTGTGACTTCCGGTCAGGCGCCGTCCGCTGCTCCGGGTCCCCGCGCGTCCCGCCGGTACGCCGTCGTGGGTGACGTCCCAGCAGGTCAGGGGGTGGGACGTCCCACAAAGCCGTCAGTTGGTCGCGGTCGCTGTCGCGGGGCCGGGATTGGCCTGCACTCTCGGTGGTGCAAGCCGGGCGGCGCGGTCCACCCCGCGCCGCCCCATCACAACGAAGGGAAGGTCGAGAAACATGAACGCTCGCAAGCGTGTGGCCCTGCTGGTCGCCGGTGCTGTCCTGGGCGGGGGCCTCGCCGCCGCCGCGCCGGCCACCGCCACCACCGCCTCGGCGCAGAGCGGCTGGACGGCCAGGGGCTACAGCTCCGACGTCGCCGGCGCCCACGCCTCGGGGAAGGTCTACACCCGCAACGACGGCCGGGTGCAGCTCACCGGCACCCTGAAGGACACCAGGACCGACGGCAAGGTGGCGATCCTCCAGATCTCCGCGAGGTACGCGGACGGTGGCAAGCGTTACGAGTTCGACGTGACCGGCAGCTCCAAGGCGCTCGGTTCGGCGGGCGGCTACAGCTTCGCCCGCTCTGTCCGCAGCATCAGGGTCCAGGAGTGCGTCGGGCACAAGGGGGCCTCGGGCAAGTACTACCTCGACAGGTGCGGCTCCGGCTGGCACGAGATCTGGTGAGCCGGGCAGGTGGCGTCCCACGGCACGGCGTCCCACCCGACTGATCGGCCCACCGCCACGACGGCGGTCCCGTCCTCCCGCGGGGGAGAGGACGGGACCGCCGGTCGGGCGTCGCCCCACCCCGCTCAGCGGTGGTGGACCGGGGCGGTCAGGTTCCAGCAGCGGTCGGCGCGCTGCCCGCCCCGGCGGGATCGGGGCCCCCTTCCAGTGAGGGACCGAACAGGCGCCGCAGATGGGCGTGGAACGTGTCCAGAGCCACCTGGGGCGGGTAGTGGCCGCCGAGGAGCTGGACGCCGAGCCCTTCCACCAGGGCCAGGAGCTCGACCGCGGCCTGGGGCGGATCGAGGTCCGCGGGCGCGTCGCCCGCTGCCTGTGCCGCGCGGACCTGGACGGTGACGAAGTCATGGAGCAACGCGGTGTCCTGACGCACCTTCTCAGCCATGGCGGGCCGCACCGCAGCGTAAGCGTAGAAAGCCAGGGCGAGGCGTCCGTCCGCGCGCCGGGGCTCGTCCAGAGGGAGCAACTGGACCAGCAGCGCGCGGACCAGCGCCCCCGGCGACGTGGGCGTGGCCGGGTCCTGGGCGGCTGCGACGCGGGACTGGACGTTGGCGCTCACCACCTCCATCGCGAACGTCATCATCTCGTCCTTGGTGCGGAAGTAGTGCTGCACCATTCCGGAGGAGACCCCGGCCTCCTGTGCCACGTGACGCAGGCTCACGGCCTCCAGGCCCCGGTCCGCGGCGACCCGCATCAGGGCGCGGGCGATCTCCGCGCGCCGCGCGTGGTGATCCACTCTCTTGGGCATTCCGCCATGCTTTCACATTGCAGTCGCATTGACACTTCCCCTGACAGGGTTTTACAATGCGACTGCAATGTAAAGGATCCGGTCGGGCCGCTCCCGGCCCCGTGCCGGGTCCGCTTCCACCGCGGCCCCCACCCACCCCGAGAAGGGACCTCGCCCATGCCCGTCGGGACGACGCCCGCACCGTTCGGCCGACGACACGCCGAGCCCGCCCCCGGTTGCCGCTCCGTCAGAACGGCGTCCCCTACTCCGTGGATCGCCGCGCGGCCCGGAGGGGACCGGTGAACAAGCACCCGGAGAACGAGGCCCCCCGGAGCGCCCCGCCGGACCCCGCCCAGCCCGTCAACGGTGCCGGGCCGGGCAGGAGATTGGCTGCCCTGACCCATCGGGGTGCCCACCGGGCCCTGTGGTACGAGGTCTGGATGTGGCGCAGCCTCGCCCGCTGGGTGGCGCACCGCCCGAACGTCCCCGCGGACGGCACGGCGTTCGCCTACCGGGCGCCGCAGATGCTGGTCACGGTGGTCATCCTCGTGCTGTCGGCGGGCGAGGTCGTCGCGCTGCACCTGCTGCTGCCCTGGCCGGCGCTGCGGACCGGGCTCCTGGCCGTGGGTTTCTGGGGGGTGGCCTGGGGCTTCGGCATGATCGGCGCGATCACCGTCCACCCGCACGTCGTCCAGACGTCCGGACTCCGTGTCCGGTCGGCCCTGGGCTGCGACGTCCACGTTCCCTGGGACGCCGTGGGTACGGTCAGGCGTGCCCTGAGCAGCCACGGCGGAGGGTCCTGTCAGCTCGACGGCACCACCTTGTACGTGCCCGTCGCCGGGCAGTGCACCGTGGAGGTCGTCCTGCGCCGACCGCTCGACGTGGCCCTGCCGCATCGCCGCTCGGCCCGGATCGCCGAGCTGCGTTTCCACGCGGACGACGCCGACGGCCTGGTCGCCGCCGTGCGCGCCCGCGCCCTCGCGGCCGGGGCGAGGGCGGAGGGATGATGTTCGGCGGTCGCCGCCGACCCGTCGTCGAACCGGTGGTCGGCCCGCGTTCCCCACCGTTCATGGCCGGCTGGCCGCCGCGAATCGTGAGCGGTCAGCCGCAGCAGGCGTCGGGTGCACCCTCGGCGTGCCGAGGGTGACGGCGTCGGCCTTGACCACGTACACCTCCCAGGGCTCCCCGCCCGGCCCGTGGACCCACACCTTGTCCTGGCGCGCGTAGCAGCACGAGGTGTCGTTCTCCTCGAACATGCAGGTCGGACGCCTTGAGCTGGCCGGTGGCGGCGTTCACCAAGGCGGTGCTCTGTATCTCGAACCCCCAGGTGGTCCAGACGGGTCTCCTGGTCCGGCACGCCCTCGAGCAGGACGAGCTTCAGCGGGGGTCGGCGATGGCGAAGTTGGCGTAGCCCTCGCGTCGCTTGGTGGGTTTGGCGCCGAACAACTTGAAACAGGAGGGCGAATGAGCCTTCCATACCGGCGATGACAGGGCGCATTGGAAACGGGACTTGACGGACTCCCGTCAGTCTGTAACCGCGAATGTCGATGCAGGAATGTGTGCTGGATCGAGGATGTCAACATAGAGAAATATCGAAACACGGGCTACCGGTGCTCGAGCAGGACGGGCCAGACGCCTGCTGCCCGAGGCTGCTGACCGCACCGCTGGCTGAGGACAAGGCCGAGGAACTACCCAGGGTCTTCAAGGCCCTGGATGCCCTGGTCCGGCTGCGGCTGCGGCTGCTGTCACTGTTCGCCTCACCGGCCGGCGGCGAGGTCTGCGTGTGTGACCTCACCCCGGCCTTCGAGCTCTCCCAGCCGACAATCTCCCACCACATGGAGCTGCTGTGCCAGGCCGGGCTCATCGACTGCGAATGCCGCGGCACCTGGGTGTACTACTGGCTGGTGCCGGAGACGACCGACCGCCTCGCCGGCGCGCCCTGATCGTCGCGGGGCTCGCGACGGCTGTCACGGTGCTGCGGTCAGATTCCGGCCCGGGGCCGACGCCGACGGCTCGACGATCCACACCCCATCCAGGCAAGTACGGTGTACACACCCGACGGCAGCAACACCGCCGAGGGCGTAAATTCCGCTCACAGGATGGGTAGTCATCTTTCACACGCTATATGACAGCAGATCGCACTTTTCGCCTTGGTAGAGCATGGCAGGCCGAGATGGGCTGCAACTACTCAAACAGGGAAAGCTGCTCCAGCGATCCTGGCTCGTGGCCCTCAGCTGGGGAAGCCACTTCCGTCAGATCAGGGTCTAGATCGCTCGCCGAGGCATCCGACGTTTCGGACGGGATCGTCGGTTGCTTGTCTTCAGGCACCTTCTCGTCGTCACTGAACATCGGCAGTACGTAAGCCTGAGCGAGTCCAGCCAAGTGGAGAGGGAGTGGAAGGGAAAGGTCGTCGGCGTAGTCGGGTGCCTGTCGAAGCTGGTGCATGGCCATGGCGAACGCCTCCGGGCTATCTCCATTGATGCCTTGGCCGCCGTCGGGATGGCAGCCAAGGACAGCGATCTCCACGAGCGCCGGGTTCCAGGCGTTGGTGCCCACCTGGGAGGTGAGTTTTCCTGACGCGGTGACTCGGACAGCGAGGCGGTCGAGAGAAGGGGAGATGGGTTGGGTGCCTGGACGGCTGGTGGTGCTGTAGAAGACGCGTTTGAACGCTGGCCGGCTGTCGGCTTCTTCCGCAGGGAGAGCCCAGAAGCCGGCTGGCTGCCCGTTGGGTTTTCCTGGGTCGCCGATTCCCCACCACTGGGGGGTTTCCCTCCCAGCAATTCCTCGAACGCGGATCAGACGAAGTTCGTCATTGAGCCGGCTCGCCGGTGCGTGGCCGAGCCTCAACAGGTCACGGACAACTGCCCCGTCCTGGAGCCAGGGCCAGTGGTGGCGGCTGTTCTGCGCATGGGTGATCAGTGCGGTGGGCTGACCATGCAGCGAGTGCAGCACACGCTGGAGGAAGTTGGCGGTCTGGCGGCGTTGTTCCGCAAGGTTGGCCCGCCACTGTCGGGACGTGATGCGGGTTGTGGGCGCCGCCTGTCCGTTGGCGGGTTCGCTGAGGCCGTTCTCGTTGGCGAACTCGGTGTAGGCATCGGGGCTGATCTCGGCCTGCTTCACCAGGCGCAGCAGAAAGGTGGGGTAGGGGACCCACTCGCGCGCGTCGTCGTCCCAGCCGCGCACCGCAGCGAGCCCCTCGACTCCGGGAATGGGGGTGACCAGGACCGCCACGGGCAGGTGCTTGGGCAGCCTGGTGGGCCCGTCCTTGCGTCGCTTGACCATCCACAGAGCTGCGTACTGCAAGCCGTCGGGCAGTTCTCCTCGGAGTGTGTGCTGGGGCAGGGTCCGCACGCCGAGCTGTCGTAGGCCATCCTGCCAGGCGTTGAGAACCCGGTGATCGAGGCTGTTCTCGTTGTTGATCCGCCGGTCGGTGGACGGGGTTGCCACGAACTGGGTGAGTGCGCCAGCGTCCGCACAACCGAGGCGAAGGGCGAACTTCGGGTCGGTGTCAGACGGGCGGAACATCGCGCTGTGTGCGATCTCCACCAGGGCCAAGGAGGGAAGCGACGGCTCGGCGCCGTCGGCCTTGAGGTAGGACCGGGTCTCCTGGCGACGGGTGGTGACGGCTTCGGCGAGCCGCCTGCCTCGACCGCGGACTGTGGGGTCAAGGCGGAGTCGGTCCCCGATCCCCTCGATGAGCGGGATGCACCGCAGACGCAGGACGACTTCCGGAGTGTGCCACTGAAGGATGACCGGGGTGCCGGGACGTGCGTCGTCAAACGATCGATCACAGATGTTGGCCCCTTCGGGGAAGCCAGATCCGTCGAGACCGAGGATCTCCGCGAAGGCGGCGATGGCGGCCCTACGCACAGACGCGGTCTGCCAGAGCAGTCGGACCTCCACGACAGGAAGCTCGCCATCAGGAACGGCAGCACCCCGAGTGACGCGGGTCATAACGGCGAGGGCGGAGCGTCGCGCCTGGCTGGCGCGGCTCACCTCCGTCACCTTGGCCTCGTCGTCCCGGGGTTTGCTGCGCTTGTTGACCGGTGGCGCCTTCCCGCTGCCCCGACGCACCAGGTCGGGTACCCGCACCACTCCCTCCGGCAGTGCCTTCTCCGCCCAAGCGGTGAGCTGGGATCGCTGGTGGGGCATGAACCCGATACCGACCTCATGGGTGCCCATGTGGTTGCTGTGGACGACAGCAGCACCCACTCCGGGTCCGTCGCCGATCCATGCCTGGGGGTCTTGGAGGAGCTCGTCCGGGCAGGGGAAGCGTCCCCGCAGGTTCAGGTGGTGCAGGATGCCGGCCGGGTCGTTGTGCAACCATTCGAAGCCGTCCCGGGCGCGGTCACGGACCAGTCGGGCCAGGGCATACCGGTCACTGTGTGGGGCGCCGACCAGCCAGGGGATCGTCGGCCGAAGGTAAACAGATGTCGCGCGGTCGTACGGAAGGTTGAGACGCCCGGTGTCACTCCGCGGGTGAGTCGCCCAACGACGCACTCCCCAGTGCAGGTGCAGCCTAGGGCGACCATCGAACGGGACGGTGTGCAGGGAGATGTTCAACACCACGGAGAACCACCACTCGCGCCGCTTGATGGTGCGGCGCAGGGGCTGAGACATGAGCTCGGCGCCCTGCTCGCGAGGGCCACGTGGCACCGCTCGGAACAGCAGCGAGCCGCCGTCGAACTCGTAGGGCTCAAGGGCCATGATGCGGCGGGCCAACGCGTCGGTGGCGAGCTGGAACTGCCGGGCCGTGGGTGCGGCTGTCTCCCCGGGGGTGGGCGGGGCCTGCAAGAGATCCACTCCCTCGACCACCTGCCACTCGGGCGTGCTTGCCGCAAGCTGTTCACTGGTTCGGAGCAACAGGGAACGATAACCCGGCTCGTCGTGTGCGCTTCGGGGAGCGAGGGTACGGAGCCAGGCGTCAATGAGTTGCCTCATGGTGCGTTCCGGAAGCGGGTGCGGCACGTTGTCGGGGACATACAGCCAGAAGTCCTGCTCAGGGGCCGTTTCCTCACCGATCTTGGGACGGGAACGGGGCCGGACCACGAGGTCGGGCGCCAGGGTCTGAAGCACCCCGTCCAGGCGACGGGTGGGCACGCTCCTCAGCGGTTCCTTGCCGCCCCGTCCGAGGTTGCACAGCTCGAGCAGATCGGCGTCCCAGTGCTCGGGATACGCCATGGCGAAGTAGTTGACGGTCCAGGGAGGTGCGTCGCTGTCGAGGACGTACGCGGCGCGGCGGATCGATCCGTAGGTGGGCATGGGCACTCCGTGTGGTGTCGGGTTCCGGTCGGCGGTGGTCCGCGAGAGCTCAGGACACTCCGAACCGTGGCTGGTCGGGGTGGGTGTCGAGTTCGAGCAATGCCTCGTACAGCGGCTGGTAGAGCATGCGCACCAGGGCCGGGTCGGCCGGATCCGGGAACAGCCCGGGTGCCGCGTCGGCCGCGAAGTACGGTGCGAGGACTTCACGCAGCCGGAACAGCAGTCCCTGGTCCCGGAGCCAACGCGCTCGGCCGGCCGCCGGCCCCCCGGGGGCTTGCCGCAGGGCGAGCGCGGGCGCGAAGGCGGCGTCCACCATGACGACCCGAGCCGGTACCCCCCCACGCACCAGACGCCCGATGACCTGCCAGATGGTAACGAGCTGGTCCCAGGCGAACGACCTCTTCTCGTTGTCGGACAGAGCTGAGTAGATGTACGGACGGCACAGCAGGTGTCGCCACACTCGGCGTGCGGTGGCGCGGAAGGCCTGACCGGCTGTGTCGAGGTCTCCCGCCTTGTCGATCAGCTCGCTGAAGGTCCCCTCGGTGAGTCCGGGGTGGTCGCGGACGAACCGCGTCGCCCAGTCGTTGATGGCGAAGACAGCGAGGGTGAGGTCGTCGGGGCGTGGATGCGGCCTGACGAGGAAGAGAACAGTGCCGAAGGCGGCAACTGGTTTCTCGCCGGGCCGCCGGGGAACGGTGAGGATGTTGTGACCACGCTCGATCGCAAGGAGCGGTGCCACCAGCAGTTCGGCCTCATCGTCATGGGCGAACGAGGCCAGGTCGCCGCGCCGCACAACTCCGGCCTGGCCATTGCGGCCAGGCGCCGTGGGCGTGCCGTCGATTGTCTGCCCCAGTTCGGCGTCGTCCGCGGCGAGCACCCGAACGTGACCGCGCCAGCGCGGGATCTCGTTGAGCAGATCGGCGGCGTCGCCGGCCTCCCGGTAGCTGCCGACCAGGAGCAGTGCCCGTCGCCTGCGGTCGTCCGGGATCTGCGCGAGTTCCCGTTGCAGCGGGCTCGTGTTGCCGCCGCGGCCGGGGCGGGCCAACTTCGTGATCATCAGGCGCAGGACATCGGGCCGGTCGTCGAGGTCCTGACCGGACAGCCGGATAGGACGTCCTTCGTCGTCGTAGAGGAACAAGGTGCGGATCTCTGTGTCGCGAACGGCCCGTACCGCTTCCTCCTGGGGTTGCAACACCACCGAGACCGGCGCCAGGACGTGGGCTCGGGTCGAGGTACCCGCCCAGCTCGTACCCGACATCAACAGCACGTTCGGTCCAGGCCGTCCGCGTCCCGGGTCGGCACCCAGCTGGGGGAGGGAGAGGAGCAGCTCGCGGCCGACTCCGGCGCAGCGGAAGAAGCGCAGGGTCCCGGTACGCAGGCCGCTGGCGGAGTCCCTCTTCTCACGGTCGTCGAGCAGGTACTGGAAACCGAGCACGTTGCCCATCGGTGCTTCGGGCACCACCGGTGCGTAGTCCAGCGGTGGACGACGGGCCAGGTCGTTGTCACCGGTATCGAGGCGCAGAGCCGCCTCCACCTGTGGCCACAGGTAGATGACCCGGTTGAGCCGATGGTGCAGCACGGCCACGATGATCATGAACTCCAGGCGGTGCGCGGCCCGTTCGCGCCATGCCTCCCCCAGACGCGGGTGCGTCGGACGAGCTCCGCGCCCGGTGGGCGGTGTGGGTGCGGCTTGTGGGTCGGGACCGGGCGCGCCCGTCAGGAAGCCGTCGAGCACGTTGCGGACGCGCTCTCGGGAGTTGCTCTCGTTCAGGGTGTGCAGCAGGTCGTGGGCTAGACGGGTGAGAGCGTCGGTGGTGGGGTCACGGGGACCCCGGTCACCCAGCGGGTCGTCCCGGAAGCCGTCGAGCAGTCGGTTGATCTCTTCTCGGCGTGCCGCGCACGGGTCCCGAGACACGGGCGTCCCCCGGTCCGGGGGCATGGTGTCGTCCTCGTCGTCGTAGAGCCCCACCTCTTCCTCGACCATCTCTTCGCTCACCGGCTCCGGCGAGGGGTACCACTCCTGAAGCAGGCGCTCCTGGAGCGTCCAGGCACTGAAGTAGTCGATCTGGGCCCAGTCCCGTAGTTCCTTGCTGCGGATCAACATGGCGTAGAGCCGGTTGGTCGCCGAGCTGACCACATCGAGAGCGGCGGACCAGCGTTCCACGTCCCGCTCGGACAGGGGCAGGCGACCCTGTCGGGACAGCTCGGCGATCTCGCGGGTCTGGAGCCGGTCCAACCAGGACTCCGGTCCCTTCCTCACCAGCGTCGCGGACGGGGCGAAGATCTGGTCGAGCTGCATCTGGACCCGGTCCGCCTCATCGACGATCACGATGTTGCTGCGCAGGCAGGCGAGTTCCAGGTAGCGCAGGCGCTCGGCGTTCATCTGCCGAGGTACGGCGGTCTGGACCAGGCTGGCCGGGTTCGCCACCCAGATCAGCGCGTCGGCCAGTTCGCGCGTCGCCCGATGCCGGGGGCAGGCGCTCCACAGTGGACAGGAGTGGGGGTCACGGAGCTCTCCGGAGTCCGCCTCCAAGGGGTGGGCCTCCACCGGGGGAGTGCGGTGTGAGCCTGGTCCGTCTCGTCTGGCACGGAGCCGTTCGAGCTCGCTGAACAGCGGGTAGGTTTGCGACGTAGGCGTCGCGGCGTGCCGGACCGGGTGAAGGCCGCCACACGGCGCGTCCACGTACCGCAGCGACGTGGCGCTGTCGAGGCCCCGTAGGGCGTCCAACGGGCAGGCGGTGCTGAGGTGGTCGAACGCCTTGCTCGTCTGTCGGAGCAGGGAGCGTTCCCCGCGGGCGGCGAGCCGGCGGTGCAGTCGCTGAGTGTGCTGCTCGCGGGTGCTGCCGCCCTGAACGAGGGCGACGGTCAGGCCGAGCCCCCGGAACAGCTCGGTCAGGAACAGTTGCTCGGCGACGTCACCCACCACCAGGGTGGTCCGCAGGCCCCTACGGTGCGCCCACACGGCCACCAGGGTCATCAGAGTGGACTTGCCAGCGCCAACCATGCCGACCAGGTGCGTCAACTGGTCCAGACGGAGGTGGTCGGTGTTCGTGAACGAGATGCCGTCGTCCGTGCGCCTCTGGAGGCGGAGCTCCTCGAGCCGGCGTCGCCAGTGGCCTCGTGGCAGCCCGCGCCGTTCCTCTTCCGCGTCCATCCACCTGGCGGTCTTGGCGAGCTCGGCGCGCGGCACGTCGAGAGGGCTGGACGGGTCGGGTCGTCCGGCGACGAGGTCGTGGCCGTCGGCCGGGGGGAGGACGACGTCGTCGGGAATGCGCACGGAGGCGTGCCGCTGCCGGTCCAGGAAGCGGTAGGAACCAGCCCCGGCCTGGGGGAGCGGCTTGCGGATGAAGGGGGGCAGGTCACCGAGGGCGGCGTCGTAGACGGCGAAGCGGTGGGAGGCAACCGGCGGATCAACCCGACGCGCCGGACCGCCGGCCGCGGGCACGCGGTACCCCCTCAGCCGCTCCGGGAGCCCCAGGTAGGTCTCCAAGCACTGCTCCCACACCCGGCGACGCCGCATGGGCCACAGCAGGTGCCGGGCGGCGGCCAGGGCCAGACGTTCGGACGCGGTCGGCGCGATGCCCAGCGCCCGGGCGAAGGGATAGCCTCCGAGGAGGGTCCAGACGCCGTTGGCAGGCCGGGCGTCGTCGAGAACCTCCAGCAGCCGCAGACCGAGCTCAACCTGGCAGAGCAGGACCGGTGTGACCGTCGAGTGCTCCTCCGGCCATGGCCCGAGGTCTCGTGCCAGGGATTCGTGCCATTGGCTGCGGTCACGCATCGAGATCTCCGTGTTCCGTGCTCAGGGGGGCGATGCGGGCGGAGGGGCCGCGGCTGCCGCGTAGCCGCGCGGTGGCCGCGGCGACGAGCTGGTCGTCGGTGAGCAGGCGCAGGCCCGCCGCTCGCTCGGTGCGCTCGCGCGCGTAGACCTCGAGGTAGTCCCGTCGCACTTCGACCCGGAAGCGCGGGACCACCCAGCACGCCTCGTCGTAGGGCGGATCCCGGCGCACCGCCTCGGCGGCACGCCCCAGGAGACCGGGATGAGCCCAGTCCTTGACGTCGATCGCCCACACGTGTCCGTCGGGGAAGGTGACCCGGAGGTCGTAGGCGTCGAAGCCCGGCCACATCTCCACCGCCAGCCCCCTGGTGCGCAGGCGCGCCTCCAGGGACACCTCCGCCTGCCCCGGCCAGGTGACGAACTGGCGCAGCGGGCGGAAGAGGTGGCGCACCTCGCCGCACTCGGCGGGGTTCAGCGTCGGGGCCGGCGGGGGCGTGCCGAGATGGCGGCACTGGTCCCGTTCACACCACCAACCCTTGTCGGCCATCGGCGTCAGGAGGGTCAGACAGCGGCCACAGGGGGTGTATCCGCCGTCCCTCCGGTAGCTGTCCGGAACCTCGACGTAGATGACGTCCAGCAGGTCACGAACGGGGTCGAGGTAGAGGTCGGCGGCGATGTCCAGCCAGTCGGCCTCGGTCAGCACGGGCCGGGTCACCAGCAGCCGTCGGAACGCGGTGTATGACTCCGGTGACGAGGCCTCCCGGCAGGCCCGCATGGCCTCGTGCACCACCAACCGGTCGTACTGACGGGAAGCGCTATCTCCCCGCCCCTCGACCGCCAGTTCGTGACAGAGCTGGGTCGGCTCTCCCGAGGAACCGTCGATCAGACGGTCTGTGCTCTGGAACCCGGCCTCGTGCAGGCCATCGAGGGGCCAGCTGAACAGCGGTCGGGTCCTGCACCAGCGCAACAGCTCCGGCAGCCCGGAAGGTGGCCTGGCCCCGGCGCGCAGGCAGCTCAGCACCAGGGCGTCCAGGGCGCGCTGCGACTGGGCGGGGTACGGCAGGGTGAAGGAGTCGAGACCGGATACCTCTGCCAGGCGGAGCACGGCAGTGGCGACGTCCCGCAGCAGTCGCAGGTCTTGGTTGTCCAGCCAGTCGGTCGCCGGCGGGGAATCAGACATCGTCGGCCTCCTCGGGTCGCGGGCCCGCATCGGCGTGGTCGGGGGGCGAGGGGTGCTCGACCACGTAGGCCGAACCCGCGGTGCACCAGGGCCGTGCCTGGCAGCCGTGACAGTGCCGTCCGGTCCGTGGCGCGTAGTCGGCGTCGTCCAGCAGCGGTTGCGCGAGCTCGTGCACGACATCACGGGCTTCGTCGACCACTACCGGCTGACTGGGATCCAGCGGCTCCAGCGCACCGTCGTTGCCGTTCAGCAGCTCGAACTCGACCCAGGAACGTCGAGGCTGGGCCCCCATCGCTCCTGCCGCCAGCAACAGCACACCCAAGGCCAGTTGTGGGTACTGGGCCATCAGCGACCTGCCCTCCCACAACGGGCGTGTGGACGTCTTGGTCTCCCGCCAGACCCAGCCTCCGGCGCGCGTGTGGAGCAGGTCCGGGACAGCGATCACCACCACGTCGAGTTCGGGAACGTACGTGGTGACCCGGTGCTGCACCAGGACCTGCTCGTCCTCACCCAGACCGTCCAGCGGGCACAGCGACTGGTGCTCCCGGAGCATGGCGGCGCCTTCCTGAGCGAGCGCGCCCTCCAGTCGGTACCCGCCCGCTGACCAGCTCGTCGCAGAGGTCGGTCCTGGAAGTTCCCTGCACCCTCGAGGGCGGCGAGAGCGGTGGGCCTCGTTGAGCCAGGCGTCCACGGCCCTGCCCCGCCGCGCGGCGTCACTCTCCTGCTGGAGCGACGTGAGTCGCAGGTGACGGGTGAGGTGGTACTGGGCGGGACACTGGGCGTACAACCGCAGGTCCCAGGCGGAGAGCGACCGTCGCCGCCGCGCCGGGACGGTGGGCCTGCCATGCCACAACCGAGGTGTCCGCTGGAGCGTCTGGCACCGGCTGATCGCCTTGCACTCGACGCAGTCCGGCCCGGGGCGTGCCCCGGTATCGGTGGCGGCGCGGTGGAACGCCGGGGCGGCGTGTCCGACGAACTGCTCCTGTACCTGCTCGTCGCGCCAGTCGAGGAGCGTGCGCCAACTGCCGTCCGCGCACCCGAAGGAGAAGACTCTGAGCCGGTGCGGCGGGTGTTTGGTGCGGGTGGCACTGGGCGGGGGCGCGCTGCCCCGTCGGCGGCGAGGTTCCGGTTCGCCGTTCAACAGGACGTAGGCGATGGCGGCCAGTTCGGCCTCGGGCAGGCCTTCCTTCGCCTGTCCGAAGGAAGGCAACCACAGATCGCGGAGCGTACCGTCCGCCGAGGCGTAGGCCCGCCCCCACACGGTGTGCTCGTACTGGCGTGCTCCCCTCGCGTCGGGGACGTCGGTCCGCGCCGTCCGGACGACCCAGGGCCAGGGAATCGGATCGCTGGGGGGAAGCCCCGCTTCGGCAGCCGTCCGCTGCTCGGCCGCACGAGCCGCCAGGAAGCGAGGCACCATCTCGGTCGTCCACCGCACCAGTGCGGCATGTGCTGGGACTCCCCAGCCCCGTAAGTCGCCGCGTCGCAGGCGGAGCTCCTCGAGCACACCCGCGACAGCCCCGCCCTGGTGTTCCACCCGATCCAAGGCGTCGCAGAGCGGGCCGAAACCGAACTGTTGAAGTGGCCCGAAGCCTGGGCGGGGCGCGGGGACAAGTGGGCGTATGGCGGCCCCCCGGTGGGTGGGGCAGGCGCCGGGCTCCTCGCGGACAGTGCCGGGCTTGACGCTGATGAACCAGGAAGATCCGACGACATCGGCATGCATGGAGGGTTCGGTCATGACCTCACCGTGGAGAGACGCGAGTGGAGGTGATCGAGTGAGACCAAGAGGGCTCACTGGAGCAATCTAACTCACCATCGCATGCATTGTGTACTCAGTCCACATCAGTCACATGCTGATAATGATTCACGCTACTCTGGCCGCCGAACGGTCAGAAGAGCGTCGAGAGGCACAGCAGTGGACAGGGAGTCCGAGTACATTCGGGCGAGGGACGTCGTTGGTGATCGCTACGAGTTGACGGCTCTGATCGGCAAGGGCGGCATGGCCGAGGTGTGGCGCGCCGACGACCGCATGGTCGAGCGCGAGGTGGCCGTGAAGTTCCTCCGACCGGATACGGAGGACCTCCGGCAGCTCGACACCGAGGACAGGCTCACCGAGCTCGACGCGCTGCGGGGCAGGTTCCGTC
Source organism: Wenjunlia vitaminophila DSM 41686 (assembly GCF_000380165.1). Lineage (GTDB taxonomy): Bacteria > Actinomycetota > Actinomycetes > Streptomycetales > Streptomycetaceae > Wenjunlia > Wenjunlia vitaminophila. Next base: position 120,621 of record NZ_KB904680.1, on the reverse strand, counting down.
GAGAGGGCCGGCTGCTGGGAACGATCAGGCACCCGGGGATTCCCGAACTGTATGGTCAGGGCACTCACCGGGGGTCTCCGTACCTGGCGATGCGTCTGGTCGAAGGCGTCACGTTGTATGAGTTCCTGCGGCAACGTCAGCCACTCACCCTGCGAGTGGCGGCAGCCGTCGCCGTCCAGATCGCCGAGGCGCTGGCCTGTGTGCACGCGTTGCCGGTGGTCCACCGAGACCTGAAACCGCAGAACATGATGCTCTCCTGGGAAGGCTCCGCCGCCCTGATCGACTTCGGCATCGCCAAACCTCTGGGGGCGGGGGTCACCGCCTACACCCGACACGGTTCTACGCTGGGCAGCCGCGGCTACCAGGCACCCGAGCAGATCCTGGAGAGGGAACCCACACCGTACGCCGACATCTACTCCTTCGGTTGCGTCTGCTACGAACTGTTCGCCGGATGCCCACCTTTCCCTGCCTCCGGGGACAGAGGACCGATCGAACAGCATCTGAGAGACGAACCGATGCCCCTGTGCGTCCACGCCGGATGGATTCCCGGAGAGCTGGACGACCTCGTACTGCGCATGCTCGCCAAGGAGCCGCAGGACCGCCCTGACATCGGCGAGGTGCTGTCGATCGTGCGGTGCCACGCCCCGTCCGAGGGAGATCCTGCCCCCTCGCCCAGGTTGCACCCTGACCCGACGCTGCCGTTCCGCGCCCCGGACCGAGCACGGGTCAACCACGACCTCACCCCAGACTCCTCGCCCGGGGAAATGGAAGCGGAGTGGTTGGACACGGCCCATGTGGAGGAGGCGTGCGCCGCGGCACAGAAGGAACTCGACCGGGGTGAGTCGGGAGCGGCGGTGAGACACCTGGCCGGACTGGCCCCACGCGTCCGCGCTGAATGGGGAGTGCGCCGGCCGCTGGTCCGAGAGGTCTGGTGGCTGGCCGCGGAAGGACTGCGGCGGGCGGGTGACTACGGCGGGGCCGCACCCCTGTACACGTGCCTGGCCGAGGACATGGCCAAAGGTGAGGAGGCCGGGCAGCGGGCGGAACGCGCGGTGCTCCGGCTGCGGGCTGCCGAGTGCCGACTGGTTCTCGGTCAGCTCAACGGGGCGTCGGCAGCCCTCGCGGAGGTGGTCCGCACCATCGAGACGCTGCCGGAGGAACATGCGCGTGCCGTTGGGCGAGTGCGCGAGGAAGTGGCGAACGAACTTGACCGACGGCGTCTGGATCCACCGGGACAAGAGCCTCGAACCGCAGATGGGTGACCTCGTCAGGGACGCGACGCACCCTCGGTTCTCGGCCTGCGCAACCACTGGCTGGCCTCCTCATGCGCCGCTCGCGGCCCCGAGTGGTGGAGTCAGCCCCTCGATGACAGATGCCCGGAGGCAAGCTGTTCGCTGAGGTCACCGATGAGGCCACGCCCGAGTTCCCCCGTCCTGGTCAGGAGCTGCTCAAAGGTGGAGATCTGCCGAAACACCTCACCGTAGCGGCGTTGGTCCTCCAGGGGCGGCTGGAGGACCAGCAGCCGGCGCACATCGACGCGGGACGATGTCGAGGTGTGGGTGCCCGCCTGACGACTGTTGGACGGCGCGCGCAGGCACCCCGCCAGGAAGTGGGCGTCGAGCATGCCGGGCGTCACGTACAACGCGTGCAGTTGCGGTCCGAGGGCGACGGGCGGGCCCTGGTGAACCCAGGCAGAGAAGGCCCGGACCACGCCCACGACCACCACGTCTCCCTTCCGCACCACCACCGCGGAGGCGTCGCCGGCGACCCATGCTCGGGGGGTCCCTCCTTGCAGGAGGTCGGGCACGGTCAGAAACGGCACGCTGTCGCCTCCGGGCTCGCCGTCGAGGACTGCCCCGTCCGGGGGCTGTTGTCCACTGCGCAGGACGACGGTTCCGGCGCGACAGAGTTCCCCGAGGTTCCGGGTGGGCCACTGCGGCACGTCGTCACTGGCCAGTTTCAGGCTGGACAGGGTGTCACGGGTGTCATTGAGCTCGGAAAGGAAGGAGGCGAACTTCTCCCAGGACGCAGCCAGTTGTTTACCCCTGGCAGCCCGGTCGGGGGTGATGTGCCGTCCGGGGGTGAGGTCAGCCTCGTCGCCCAGGAGGTCCACCACGGGGACCCTGACGCTGCTCGCGGCGGGGCGTGAGGAAGGTGGCGCATCCAGGAGCGGCAACGCGGAACCTAGCACGTGGTCGGAGAGCGCCTGCCAGTTCGGTCCGGCGTCCCTGCCGTCAGCACCCCTGTCGGTGTGACTGGTCGCGTCCACGAGCAGGATGTCCTCCGCGGTCGCCCGGTGACTGCCGTCGTCCGGGGTCCGAAGGACCCACAGGTGCAGAGAGACGCTGTGTGGCTGGGCGCACCCCGGCGGCAGGGCGACCACGGCCCGCAGCACCCCGGCCCGCAGCAGCCCCTGGCGAATCCTGCGTCCCGATCGGCGGGACGCGACCCCAGGAGGAAGCAGGAGCACCGCGGTGCCCCCGGGGCGTAGCCGCGCCAGCGTGTGTTGGACCCAAGCGAGCTCTGATTCACTGCGCTGGGGCAGGCCGTACACCCAGCGGGGGTCAGTGGCCAGCTCCTCGTACCCCCAGTCCCGTTCGTTGTACGGCGGAGTGCAGACCACCACGTCGGCGGTGAGGTTCGCGTAGGGGTCGCTGGACAGGGAGTTGCCGTCCCGAACGGTGACGGAGGCGTGAGTCCCCTCGGTATGGAACGCCAGCCGTTCTGCGGCGAGAGCGGCGACGGTCGGGTCGAGCTCACAGCCGATCAGCGTTGGTGACGCGTAGGCCGTCGCGGCTGACATGAGGAGATGGCCGGCGCCGCACGCCGGGTCCAGGACGGTGAACGGGCGGTCAGCGTTCGGCGTCACGAGCGAGGCGATGCCCACCATCAGGTCCGCCAGCTGCGGCGGCGTGGTGCTGATCTGCCGTACATGGGTGTCCAACCACCTGCGCAGCAGGAACTCGAACGTTTCCGCGGGCCCTTCCCGCCGGCCCAGTCGGACGGCTTCGCGGATCAGCTGCCACGCCTGCGGCGGGATGGGCTCAGTGCCCGGCCGGGGTCGGCTGCGCCGCATCCGCCGACCTACCTCCGCGATGGCCAGGGCAGTGGTGTACCGGCTGCCGAGCGCTTCGAACCGGGGCCACAGCAGCTCGAGCCCCCTGGTTTCGCGCAGCTTGCCGTTCGCTCTCAACCACTGCTCCACCGCGTCCAGTGAGAACAGGGGGCTGGCGTCCGTTCCGGCGACGCGTTGCGGGAACGAGTCGTGCCTCCGCCGCCAGTTGCTGACCGCCGCGCGCCCCACTCCGGCAATCCGTGCGATCTCCGCCAGACTGACGGGTACGGGCTGGCTTGACGACATGGAGGATCTCCGTACGTAGGACGGCAGGCCTACCCAAGATCGGGAACCTGGGGGCCTGACTGGCGGCTTGCATCATGCCTTTCGCGGCGCTGGCGCTGTGGTCTACAACACTCTGGCAGGCTACTACGACCATTGACTATGTTCACAGAGTGTCGCTGCCTGCCTGTGCAGTGCGACGTTCGAGGAGGGATCGTGTGCGTGCTCACCGCGGGGGCCGTCCTTGGCAACCGCTACCGCCTGGAGGGGCTTCTGGGATCGGGGGGCATGGGGCGGGTCTGGCTGGCGCGGGACCTCCGCCTGCGACGTCCGGTGGCGATCAAGACTGTCGCCGCCGGGCTGCTGGCCGATCCCGGCACCCGCCAGCAGGTACTGCGCCGCTTCGAGCGGGAAGCGCAGGCCGCCGCCAGGGTGGATCACGCCAACGTGGCCACGGTCCACGACGCGGACGTCGTGGACGAGACCTGCTGGCTCGCCATGCAGCTCGTTGACGGTGCCACCCTCGACCTGGTCCTGGGGGAACAGCCGGGCGAGCGGTTCGACGTCGCCACCGCGGCGGCGGTGGCGGCCCAGGTCTGCTCCGGACTGTCGGCTGCGCACGCCGCGGGCCTCGTTCACCGGGACCTCAAGCCGCAGAACATCATGATTCGCCGTGACGGAGTCGTGAAGATCCTCGACTTCGGCCTGGTCAAGGTGGCCTCCGACGCCGGGGTCCGCCTGACAGAAACGGGAGAGCACCTGGGGAACATCGTGTACGCCTCCCCGGAACTCCTGTCCGGTCGAAGGGATCTCGACGGCAGGAGCGACCTGTACAGCGTGGGTTGTCTGCTCCACGAGATGCTCACCGGGGCACCGCCGTTCCCCCCGGAGCAGCCGGCCCTCCTGGTCAGCCGACACCTGTGCGAGACGCCGCCCACGATCGCCTCGTGTGGGATCGATGTTCCCCCAGGCCTGCAGCGTCTGGTTGACGCCCTGCTGACGAAGGACCGCGGCGGGCGTCCCGCATCGGCCGCGGACGTGTACGCGGCGCTGGGCCCGTTCCTGCCGCGCTCCGAACCCGCCCGGGCCAGCGGGGGCCACTTCGCCGCGGAAGACCCGCTCCGGCCGTTCGTACTTCCCCAGGGACCGCACCGGCAGTGATCGCGACGAGGGCGGTGGAAGTGAGAGGATCGTCGTTCTCGGGGGACGACGGGGGTGGCGTGTCAAACCGTGGAGTGGGGGCGGACCGTGCTGCGGGCCATCGGGGAGCGTTACGAGCTGAAGGAGCGGCTTGGCCACGGCGGCATGGGGGAGGTGTGGGCGGCCCACGACCGGCAGCTCGACCGGTCGGTGGCGGTGAAGCTCTTCGTCCCACGGTGTCAGGGCAGCGCCCGCGCCGTCCTGGAGCGGCGGTTTGTCCGCGAGGCCCGGTTCACCGCGCGCCTTGACCACCCCGGCATACCGATCATCTACGACCAAGGGCGGCTAGATGATGGGCAGCTCTATCTCGTCATGGAACTGGTGCCCGGAACCACCCTCTGTGACCTGCTGAAACACCGCGGCCGGTTACCCGCTGACCATGCGGCCGACATCCTTGCCCAGACTGCGGACGCCCTCACCTACGCCCACACCAGGGGCGTCATCCACCGGGACCTCAAGCCGTCCAACCTGATGCTCACCCCAGCGGGCCAGGTGAAGGTCCTGGACTTCGGTATCGCGGCGGCCCTGCAACCCGACCCCAACGACGAGGCACTCACCGGCACCCACGCCACCCCGGGCACACCCGGCTTCATGGCCCCTGAGCAGGCCGAGGGCCAGGCGACCACTCTGAGTGATCTGTACTCGCTCGGCTGCGTCGCCTACGAACTGCTCGCCGGGGTACCTCCGCTGACCGCGCCCAACGCCCTGATGCTGCTTTTCCGGCACCGCACCGAGCCGGTGCCGCCGCTGTCCCACCACCACCCCGAACTGCCGGCGGCACTCACCGACCTGGTCATGCGGCTGCTCGCCAAGGACCCGACAGACCGGCCCGCCTCGGCCGCCCAGGTACGCGACCTGCTCTCCCCCTGGACCGCGCGGCGGCCGTCTCCGTATCCCGACCAGGCCGCGGCCCGAACCGAGCGCAACGGGCCACCGGCAACTGAGGTGCTGTTCGCGGCGTTTGACGACGAGACGGTCTCCGCCGAACTCCATCGTCTGGACCGGATGCGCCGGACCGGCCAGCCGGGCCCCGCGCACGACGGCTTCCGTTCCCTGGAGACCGTTCTGCGTCGCGACCGCCCACCCACCGACCGGGCCCTGATCACCTGCCGGGCCGGTGCCGCGGCCTGCCTCGCTGCTCTGGGCGAGATTTCCGAAGCTCTCGACGCCTACCAGGCGCTGCTTCCGATCCAGCAGCAGGTGTTCGGTCCGGCAGACCCCACGGTCCTCGACACCCGGCTGGAGATCGCGGTGCTGGTGGCCGGGACCGGCGACCACCGCCGCGCTCACCAGCTTCTGAACGACGTGCACGAGGAGACGCGTGGGCTCCTCCCGGCCCAGGACGACCGGCGACGACGCGCGGAGCAGCTCCTCGTCCGCGTCCGTCGTCTGCTCCACGACCAGCGCTGACCACCCTCATCTGCCGTGAGCTCTGTTCACAGCAGCATCGCTTGCTATGCTGCCGATACCCGGCCAACTACCCGTGTTTAACCGGTAGTTGCATCCTTGCCTGTTCGAACCAGGCGTTGTCCGAGGGGAACACAGACAGCCATGACAGCGACAGACCAGCGTGGCACCAGCCGCCCTCCTCGGGAACCGCTCCCCGAGGAGGGCAGCCTGGTCGAGGTCCGCGGCCAGAGCTGGGTTGTGACGGCCGTCGATCCCGCCCCGTCGCCGTCGGACGCGCCAGCGGCGACCCTGGTGCACCTCCAGTCCGTCGCCGACGGCTACTTCGGGGACACCCTCAGCGTCATCTGGGAGGTGGAGCCGGGCCGTCGGGTGCTGCCCGCGGGCTCCCTCCCCGACGCCTCCACCGGTCGCTTCGATCCCCCAGCCCGCCTCGCCGCCTTCCTCGACGCCGTGCGCTGGTCCGCGGTGGCCTCCGCAGACGTCAAGACGCTCCAGTCCCCGTTCCGCTCGGGGGTGGCCATCGAGCCCTACCAACTCGAACCGGTCGCCCGCGCGGTAGGCGCACCACGCGTCAACCTCCTCCTCGCCGACGACGTCGGCCTCGGCAAGACCGTCGAGGCCGGACTCGTCATACAGGAGCTGTTACTGCGCGCCCGGGCCCGGCGCGTGATGGTCGTGTGTCCCGCGGGGTTGACCCTGAAGTGGCGCGACGAACTCGCCGAGAAGTTCGGCCTTGAGTTCACCATCATTGACTCCGAGCGCTGCGCCCGGCTCCGCCGCACCCACGGCACCGCGGCGAACCCGTTCCGCGTCCACCCCTTGACCATTGTCTCCCTGCCCTGGCTGCGCGGCGCCAAGGCGCAGCGGCTGCTCGACGAGGTCGTCCCCGCCGACGCCGCGACACCCGACGACCCCGGGGCCGGCCCGACGGCGACGCGCAGGTTCTTCGACCTCCTCGTCCTCGACGAGGCACACCACGTGGCGCCCGCGGCACCCAAGCAGGTCTACGCCGTGGACTCCCAGCAGACCAAGCTGATCCGGCGGCTCGTTCCCCACTTCGAACACCGACTGTTCCTCTCCGCCACCCCGCACAACGGCTACCCCGAGTCCTACACGGCGCTCCTCGAGCTCATCGACAACCAGCGGTTCGCCCGGGGTGTTGACCCCGACGAGCAGGCACTGGCCGACACCGTCGTACGCCGGCTCAAGGCAAACGTCACCAACAAGGACGGCACTCCCCGGTTCCGCACCCGGACGTCCAGGGTGCTCGACGTCGAATACACCCCGGCCGAGCGCGAGATCCACGGCCTGCTCAGCAGCTTCGCCGACCTGCGCAAGAGGAGGATCGCCGCGAGGGCACGCGGCGGACGCCGCGCCGCTGACCTGGTCACCCTGCTGTTGAAGAAGCGCCTGTTCTCATCCCCGGCTGCCTTCCTACACACCGTTCGGGTCTACCTCTCGCACGTGGAGGACACCGACGGACGCCCCAGGACCGCCGCCACCGAGGTCCCGGAATGGCTCGAGGACTTCCCCGAACTGGCCGCCGACCTCGACGACCTCGGCCTTGCCGACGCCGAGGACGACGCGCTGACCCGGGCCACCACCCTCACCCCACACGAGGACGGTGAGGAACTGCGGCTGTTGACGGAGATGGAACGCTGGGCACTGACCCACGAGGCCACAGCAGACTCCAAGGCCGACGTGCTGATCGGTGCCCTGCGCGCCATCTGCTGCCCGGACCAGCACTGGACCAACGAGCGCGTGGTCGTGTTCACCGAGTACCGTGACACCCAGCGGTGGCTGCTCGACCTGCTGCGCCAGGAGAAGCTCACCGATGACGGTCGGGTCGCCGTGCTGCACGGCGGCCTCAGCTCCGAGGAACGCGAAACCATCCGCCTCGGCTTCCAGGCACACCCGGACTCCGCTGAGGGACGGGTCCGCATCCTGCTCGCCACGGACGCTGCCGGTGAGGGCATCGACCTCCAGAACCACTGCCACCGGCTGATCAACTACGACATCCCCTTCAACCCCAACAAGCTCGAACAGCGCATCGGCCGGATCGACCGCTGGGGACAGCGGGCGGACCCCGAGATCACCCACTTCATCGGGGCCGGCTGGCAGCAGGCCCCGCCCGGCTCCTACGAGGCGGACCTGGAGTTCCTGTCCCGGGTCGCGCGCAAGGTCGCCAGGATGGAGGCGGACCTCGGCGCGGTCAACGCCGTCATCGCCGACGCAGTCCAACGTCGCATGACCGGCGATCACACCCCCATCGACATCGAGAACGCCAGAACCCGGCAGATCAGGGGCCGTAGGACCGGCGGCGAGGTCGCCCCCGAGCAGAACGTCACTGCCCAGGCACGCCGTCTCGCCGACCAGTACGACGACACCGTGACCGCCCTCAACCTGACCCCGACCACGGTCAAGCGCGTCGTTGACACCGCCCTCGCCCTGGACAACCAGCGGCCCCTCACCCCGTACCACCACGAGGACCACGACGGCGGGCTGTACGAGGTGCCGACGCTGTCAGGAACCTGGGAGCGCGCCACCGCCGGGCTGGCCCACAAGCTCCGCCCCGACGTGCGACGCCCTGTCACCTTCGACCCCCGCACGGCGGCGGAGGGCCGCGACGACGTCGTCCTCGCCCACCTGAAACACCCACTCGTCGCGCTCTCCACCCGCCTGCTGACCGCCGCCGTGTGGAACGCCGACACCGTCGGCCTGCACCGCGTCACCGCCGTGGTCACCGACGACCCCACCGTCACCACCACCCTGGTCTCCGCCTACGCGCGCTACGTCCTCGTCGGCTCCGACGGAACCCGCCTGCACGAGGAGATCCTCTACGCCGGTGGCTGGTTCGGCGACACCGGACGCTTCCGCCGCTGGGAGTCCGTACGGTCCCAGGGGCAGGTCCTCGCCCATGCCCTTACCGAAGGCACCGAGGCAGCCCCCCACCTGCGCCAGGACCTCACCGCCACCTGGCCCAAACTCCAACGGCCGCTGTACGACTCGCTGGCGGCCCGGGCCCGGGAACGCCGCGCCACCCTGGAACGCGAACTCGGCGAGCGGCGCGCCGAGGAGGAACACCGCATCCAGGCGACACTCGACCGGTTCGAGGCCACACTGCGCGCCAAGCTCAAGGAGGAAGGCGACGCGGCCAACGAACAGATCGCGCTCTTCGCCGAACGCGAACTGAGCAGCGCGGAACAGCGCCAGTACCGCGAGGACCGGGAACGCTGGCGGGCTCGCATCGCCGGCCTGCCCGCCGAGCGGACCCGGGAACTCGCCGCCATCGCCACGCGCTACATGGACCCCCGCTCCCATCTCTTCCCCGTCGCCGTCGTCTTTGTGATCCCCGCGAAGGAAGCCCGCCGATGAGCCGCCGCCCCGCCGTGTCGCCCGGCCACGCCGCCGCCAGGGCCAAGGCCCTCGACAGCCGCGCCCAGCACCAGGAGTGGCTCGACCTCACCGAGGTCTCCGGTCCCTTCCTCACCATGCCGGTGCTGCGCCGGACCTGGCCGCAGCTCGACGCACTGGACAGGGACGAACGCGCCCGCCTCCGCCTCCGCCACGCGGACTGGCAAGCCGACCCCCGGTCCCAGCGCGATGCCTGGATCTCCTACGTCCTCGGGTCCCTGCTCGAATGGAACGACGCCCTCGCCCGGCGCCCCGGCCACGACGACGTTCTCGACCGGTTCACCATCGACGTCGGCGACCACGACGTCCAGCTCCGGGTGGACTTCGCGCTGACCGAACCCGACGCGGACCTCACCACGGAACCCGACACGGCCAGCGCCGCCAAACGCGTCCGCCTGCTGGGCATGACCGTTCCCGCCGGAACCGTGCCCACCGCCCGGACCACCAGCGACACCTGGTCGGCCAGCCCCGCCGACCGGCTGTCCCGGCTGCTGCGCCACCATGGCGTCCCCCTCGGACTGGTCACCGACGGCCGCTGGTGGTGCCTGGTCTGGGCCCCTGTCGGCGGCGTCACCACCACGGCCCTCTTCGACGCCATCGGCTGGAACGAGGCGTCCGAACGCACCGTCGTCCGAGCCTTCCGCTCCCTGCTGTCCCGCCGCCGCTTCTTCGAGTACGACGAGGCCGACACACTCGTCGGCCTGCTGAAACAGAGCGTGGAGGCAGGCGAGGACGTCACCGACGCCCTCGGCGTCCAGGTCCGCCAGGCCGTGGAACTGCTGGTGGACGCCATCGGCCGGGCCGACGCCCGCGCCATGGAACACGGCGCGGTCGGCCTGCGCGCCTCAGGAGTGACCGCGAACGAGGTCTACCGCGCCGCGGTGGCGGTGATGATGCGCCTGGTGTTCCTGCTCTGCGCCGAGGAACGCGGCCTGCTCCCCGCCGACAACGAGGTCTATGCCACGTCGTACTCCGCCCGCCACCTCCGCGACGAACTCCGGTCCCGCGCCGACGCCGAGGGCGAGGGAGCCCTGGACCACACCACCACCGCCTGGCACCGGCTGATCGCCCTGTTCCACGCCGTGCGGGGCGGGGTACGCCACCCCGAGCTGCACCTGCCCGCCTACGACGGCTCCATCTTCGACCCCACCCTGTACCCGTGGCTGGAGAACACCACCCCGCTCCTGCCCATCGACGACCGCACCGTGCTGCACATGCTCCGCGCCGTCCAGGAAGTGGAGGTCGGCAGCGGCCGGAGCCGGGAGGTCAGGACGCTGAGCTTCCGCGCCCTGGACGTCGAACAGATCGGCTACGTCTACGAGGGCCTGCTCTCCTACGACGGCGAGCGCGCCATCGAGGACATGGTCACCCTGATCGGCCCCGCCGGCCTGGAGCACAAGGTCCCCCTGCGCACGCTCGAGTCACTGGCGGCCACGTCCCGCACGGTCAAGGACCTCGCCAAGAGGATCCACGACACCTGGAAGGACCCCAAGCCCCCCGCCTCCGCCAACAAGCTGGAGAAACTCCTCACCCCGCTGGAGGGAGAGGCCCTAGCCGAGGCGGAACGCCTGCTGGGGTCGGCCACCCGAGACCCGCGGCTGACCGAGCGGCTGCTCCCCTTCTTCGGCCTCATCCGCCACGACCTGCGAGGACTGCCCGCCGTCATCCGCAGCGGCTCCATGTACGTCGGCACGTCCACCCTCCGGAAGAACACAGGTACCCACTACACCCCCCGCCACCTCGCGGAGGAAGTGGTCCTCCACACCCTCGAACCCCTGGTGTACGACCACGGACCGCTCCAGACCGCGGACCGGAGCACCTGGCGGCTGAAGTCAGCGGACGACATCCTGGCCCTCAAGGTCGCCGACATCGCCATGGGTTCGGGCGCCTTCCTCGTCGCCGCCTGCCGCTACCTCGCCGAACGGCTGATCGAGGCCTGGGCGGCGGACGGCGAACGCGTCGATGCCATCGCCTTCCGCGAGGGCCACGCCGTGGACGCGGTGACCGCGGCCGACGCCGAACAGGACCCCGTCGTCATCGAGGCCCGCCGCCAGGTCATCGAACACTGCCTGTACGGCGCGGACATCAACCCCATGGCCGTGGAGATGGCCAAACTCTCCCTGTGGCTGATCTCCATGGACCCCAAGCGACCGTTCACCTTCCTCGACGACCGGCTGGTGGCCGGTGACTCGCTGCTCGGCATCTCCAGCATGCGGCAGTTGGAAGGCCTCCACCTCAAGCCCGTTGACCAGGACGACGTGTTCGCGACGGCGGCCCGCAGGCGTGTGGACGAACTGACCCGGGAACGGCTCGCCATCACCGCGGTCAAGGGTGTCGATCTCCCCGCGCTGGAACGGAAGCGCGCTTTACTCGCCGAGGTCAACGAACACTCCGCCCGGTTGCGCCTCGTCGGGGACCTGCTCGTCGGCGCTGGCCTGGCAACCTGTGCCTCAGGAAGGGTGCCGTGGTACGACAGGGACGGCGGGGAACGACTCCGCGACCTGTTCCCCCTGGCGGGCCAGATCGTCGCCGGCATGGTGGCGCAGGAAGTCAGCGACGACTCGGAGCTGCTGCGCGACGCCCGCGCCACAGCGAAGCGGTGGCTGGCGAGCGAACTTCCCGACGGGGGCATGGAACGGGTTCCCGTGCACTGGCCCCTGGTGTTCCCCGAGGTGTTCACGGACGGACATGACGGCTTCGACGCGGTGGTGGGAAACCCACCGTTCCTCGGCGGGCAGAAACTGACGGGCGCGATGGGGGAGGCGTACCGCGAGTACCTGGTGGACTTCCTCGCCGACGGCAAACGGGGCAGCGCCGACCTGGTGGCGTACTTCGAACTACGGGTGCACGAACTGCTCAACGCGAGCGGGCAGGGCGGCCTCATCGCCACGAACACCCTGGCTCAGGGCGACACCCGAGAGGTAGGACTGGACCAGCTCGAGGCGGCGGGGGTCACCATCCGCCGCGCGGTGAAGAGCGCGCCGTGGCCGTCGCGTTCGGCGATGCTGGAGTACTGCGCGGTGTGGACCAGCCGGGCGCCGCTGGGGGAGAACGCGGTGACGGTGCTGGGGAGGCTGCCGGTGCCGCGGGGGATTTCTACGTCGCTCAATCCGGTTTCGCGGGAGGCGTCGTGGGCGGAGCCGCTGGTGAGGAATCGCGGACTGGCTTTCATTGGCTCGTATGTTCTCGGACTGGGGTTCACAGTTCCCGAGGAGACGGCGCGTTCGTGGATTGACGAAGACCCGAAATATGCAGATGTGTTATTCCCTTATCTCAATGGGCAGGATATTAACAATCATCCTGAACATGGCTCGGATCGCTGGGTCATCGACTTTCATGACTGGCCGGAAGCTCGGGCTCGAGAGTATTCAAGGGCCTACGGACAGGTTGCTGACCTCGTCAAGCCGGAGCGGGAAGGGAATAATCGAAAAATCTATCGTGATTACTGGTGGCAATATGCGGAAAAGCGCCCCGCCCTAATCCGAGCACTCGAGCCTCTTCGGCAGTGTGTCGTGATGGCAAGGGTGAGTAAGGTGGCCCTACCCGTTATGGTTGAGACTGGTCAAGTTTTCAGTGAGCAGCTATGTGTATTTGCTACGAACGACCCGTCTATGCTCGCATTTCTGAGTAGCGCCGTTCACTATTGGTGGGTAATTGATCGTTCCTCGACCCTTGAAACGCGAGTGCGTTATACGCCAAGCGATGTGTTTGAAACGCTAATTCGCCCACCGCTAACTGAGGAACTCCGGGTCGCGGGCACTCGTCTCGATGCTCATCGTCGCCAGGTGATGCTGGCTAAGAATATCGGTCTCACTGAAACCTATAACTTGTTCCATGATCCGCTTTGTGAAGTCAGTGAAATAGTAGAGCTTCGCCGCTTGCATGAGGAAGTTGATCGGGCGACTGTTGCTGCTTATGGCTGGCATGATCTGCTTGGTGATGTTGGGTCTGCGCTAGGGATTCACTCAACTTGCGATGCATGTATGCTGGATCATGGATTCCATGAAACTGACCAAGGCCCACGTCACACCATTGGCTTAATGGCGCGGACGGAGATAATCGACCGCCTCCGACAGCTTAACCATCAAGCGTACGCTGACGAGGTATTTCTCGGCTTGCATAAGAAGATTAAAAAGCATCCCGGTATGCCCTCGCCTTCCGCTGAGGCGCGCCGTCAGAAGGTCCACGAGAAAAGGGGCCGCGAGTCTGCGGCCCCTGGTGGCGATTTTGCCGACGGGCTCTTTCCGCCTGGCAATGTGCTCTTCTAGTCGGTTTAGTTTCGTTGGTTTGCGACTTCACGCCGCCTTTTTGCGGGTTTGCGGCGTGAAGTTCTTTGCGAATACGTGCTGTCACGTGTCGGAATTTGGCAAGGTGGTGGAAAACGAAATGAAAGTCAACCACTGTGTTGAAGAGAACGTGAGCATCGGTCCTTCTGGGTCCTTCGAGTCTCGTACGTGGACAGTGTCTTCTGCGCAGGCTATCTCGATACAGTCTCCGCCGCCTGACCCACTGTAACTGCTCTTACGCCATGACAGCGGGGCGATCCTACCTGTTGATTGAGCCATTACTATTCTCCAATGCGTTGGATGAGCTGCGCTGATTCTTCGACGTTCAAAGACTGAGATCGCAGTTTGCCGTATCGCTGATCAAACGCGCTGACACTAGTTTGGTCAGTGATCACCACACCGACCTCCTGGGACTCGATGTAGCCGACTCGCCGGTGCTCTGGCGTTTCCAGGAGGACCATCGGCCCATTGAGTCCGGGGTGGAAGCCGGGAGTGAGTGGCATGACCTGGATGGTGATATTTCGGTAGGCTCCTAGGCTCAGCAACTGTTGTAACTGACCGCGCATGGTCATGGGTCCGCCCACCGGGTTGAGTAGCGCGGCCTCCCCAACTACGAAGGACAAATCCACCAACGGCGTCCGCGTCAGGAGCCGTTGCCTCGCCAGCCTCGCCTCCACGTGTTGTTCGATGACCTCATCGTCCAACGGTGGGCAGTGTCCTGAGAAGAGTGCCCGCGCGTACTCCTCCGTCTGGAGCAGGCCGGGGACGAGCAGCGGATCGTATGAGCAGCGGCTCACGGCCTCCGCCTCGATGATGGCGAAGTCGCGGAAAAACTCGGGCAACTTGGCCAGGTCCACGTTCTCCTGCAACACCCGCAGTGCCCCGCCGGCCTCCAGCACCTCCTCCGCGCGGGCGGTGAACGCGGCCTTCGCGGGGCGGCGGCCCTGCTCGACGGAGGCGACCAGCTCCACGGAGTAGCCCAGGGCCTGTGCGAGCTGTTGTTGGGTCAGGCCGGCCTTCTCGCGGAACAGCTTGACGAGTTTGCCGTAGCCGACCCAGATGCCGGGGCGATCGTCGTCCTTGTCCCGTTTTCGTGGACCGGTGGTGGTAGTAGTAGTCATACGGGGCACCCCCACGTTCCGGTGTCACGTCCCTGGTTCAACGAGGGGGCCGGCCGCCGGTGTCGGTGCTGGCCGGGTACAGGACCCGTACAACGTCCGTACAGAAGCCCCTCCCGCCTCGTACCGCCACTCCGGTACGACCGTGCTACCTGGTCAGGGTAGTGGCGTGACCGCACGGTTACGGCATGAATGCGAATTTCGTCGCTCCTGCCTCGCCCGCCGTCTCGTTCTCCGTGCCGCTCAGCTCCACTTGGCGCGGGGCGCGGCTCGCCAGGTTGCTGGTGGTGCAGCAGCTCGAGAGTTGGGGTGTGCCCCACACTGCGGGTGTCTCCCGAGGGGTTGCCTGGATCACGGCGGAGCTGGCCACCAACGCGGTGATTCATGGCGGCGTGCCTGGTCGGGACTTCGGGCTGGGGTTGTCCCTGCGGTCCGGGACGGTGCGGGTGGAGGTGTCCGACTCCCGTCCGGAGCGACCCCCTCAGCCGTCGGTTGACGTGCCGTCGCCGGAGGCCGAGTCGGGCCGGGGGCTGTTGGTGGTGGCGGAGCTCGCCGACCGCTGGGGGTGGGATGTGCGTGACGGGCGGGTGAAGGTCGTCTGGGCGGAGAGGGACCTCGCGCGACGGCGCTGAACGTGCCCGGCGACGCCGGGGGAGGGCCAATGGAGCCAGGGCGGCGAGCGGGGATCGCCCGCTCGCCGAGGTCGCCGCTGGTCTCAGGCGTAGGCGCTCAGCAGTTCGTCGAGGGTCCACACGGTGGCGGTCACCCCCGAGGTGCGGGCCAGGTAGCGGTCCCGTTCGATCAGGATGTTCAGGTCGCCGCAGCCGAGCCGGTTGCAGGCGTGTTCCACCAGGGTGCTGCCCGAGTTGCCGCCGCGGATCAGGGTGGTGAGGTGGGCGGCGTCCCACTCCACCTCATTCAGCGCCCAGGGCGCCTTGCCCTCCACGACCATGGTGAGCAGGTTCGCGAAGCGTTCGGCGCAGGTCCTGCGGTGGTGGCCGTCGGATATCTGGGCGATGTGGTTGCCGGTCTCGATGACGGCGGTCACCGGTAACAGCAGGTCGCGGTCGCGAGCCTCGCGTTTGCGTTTGAGGTCGGCGACGACGGTGTCCCGGTCCTGGCACTTGCCGGGGATGCCCAGCAGGTTGCAGAGGATCGAGGTGTCCACGAACTCCACTCCGCGCGCCACGGGTCACCCGATCCCGAGGAGCCGGTCGAAGTCGGAGAAGTCCCGCTGGTCGGGTTCGGTTCTTTCCAGGCGCCCCTGGGTGACGACGTCGCCCAGGGGACCGCTGGCCATGGCCACCGGGTACCCGTCCAGTTCGGTGAGCCTGGTCAGGCGGCTGGTCCCGGAGTCGCGGTCCCGGTGGCAGACCACGACGCCTTCGTGGTCCTCGCGGGACAGGGCGGAGAGCAGCGCCGGGCTGTGGGTCGTGATCAGCACCTGGGTGCCGTTCTCCTCGCTGGCCTGCCGGACGAGGTGGAGCACCTCGGAGGCCTGGGACGGGTGCAGGCCGTTCTCCAGTTCCTCGATGACGAGCATCAGCGCCTGGTCGGACGGGGCGGACAGGGGGCGTTTCCCGGGGCCGAGGTCGAGTCCTCGGCTGCCGGTGAGCAGTGACGTGGTGATGGCGAGGAAGCGGAGCATCCCGTCACTCATCTCCCGGGCGGGGGTCAGCCCCTGCTCGCCCTCGTCGAGCCCCAGCATGACGTCGCCGAGGTCGGAGCGGGTGACCGTGAGGGTTTCGATCTGGTGGTCGGCGAGGCCGCGCAGCAGGGTTACCAGCCGCCGGAAGAGCGCGGGGTCCCTGCGTTCGATGTTGCCGATGGCCGCGGAGAGGTTCTCCGCGGTCCTGCGGATCTGGGTGTCACGGGAGGGGACGTACTGGCGCATCAGGTGCGGGACCGGGTCGAGGTGGAAGACGCTGGACAGGGCGGACAGCATGGCTTCCGCCGCGTGCAGGGTGTCGCGTTCGCCGCGGGTGCGGCCCTCGATGCGTGACGGCAGTTGGGCGGTGAGGAGTCGGGAGCCACGGAACGGCCCGCTGGGGTTGCGCCCCGGTTTGCCGTTGTGCCAGGCGGCGTGGATGTCGCCGAGGTGTGGGTCCGGGTCGTAGCTCTTCAGGAGGGGACGGGGGCCGCTCTTGGTCGGACCCTCGAGGCGTTCCGCGACGATTCGCACATCCGGTTCGAGGGTGACCGTCACGTCGAGGTGGATGGGGCCTTGTTCCCCTGTGACGCTGCACCCCAGAGTGAAACTGTCGGTTCCGTGGGGGACGCAGCCGGCGAGGCCGCCGCGCACCGGGCCGGCCGCGCTGTGCCGGCTCTCCAGGGCGTCGGTGATGTCCTCGCCGCTGGCCAGCCGGGACAGCACCTCAAGGCCGTCGAGGGCGTTGGACTTGCCGCCGCTGTTGCGGCCGATCAGCACGGTCAACGGGGCAAGCCTGAGTGTCTCACCGCGGAAGCTCTTGAACGCGGTCAGGCGTACCTCTTCGATGGCCTGTGCAGTCACATCGACAAGCTACCTCAGCACGCTGGTCACGGTGGGGAGGAGTATCGCCGCCCGCCCGTCGTGGGGCGCCGACAGTGCGGCGGCGCCCGGTGCCACTTTTCATCGCGAGAATCACGGTTCGATGATGGCAGTTCGTCACCTCATGTATTGTGAACTGAGTCAACGGCTTGCGCTCTGCGTGCTTCATGGACCTGCCGTCAGTTCCTCGTGTTTTGCCAGGGAACCGCCCCCCAAGCGAAGAAGGGCCCTCGTATCGATGTCCCCCAAGACCGCCCCGGTGTCGGTGCCGCACCCGCTGGACGAGGTTCCGCAGACGTTCCAGCCCGCCGACTCGTACGACGTGCGAGACAAGCTGGGCGACTACATCCGGCGTGACCTGCTCGGCCCGTGGGACGGGGAGCGGGAGACACTCCCGCAGCACTCCACCGGTCCCCGCGACCGGTACCTGGTGGGCATGCTCGGTCCACAGCCGGTCTCGGGGACGACCCAGGCGATGATTGCCAGGGTCGCGGCGCAGTCCGGCGACACGGACGGCGGCTGCGACGGGGAGCAGAGCGACCCCGGGCTGCCCGAGTTGCTGACGCCGCAGGCCGCCGGACGGATGTGGGCGTCCTCCATGGGACTGTCCTTCGCGGTCCCGGCGTCCGTGGGCACGCTCACCGTCACCGCGCGCTGGGGGCGTTACACCGTCGGTCCCTCGGGCGGAGCGGCCGGAGAAGGACCGGCGGCGTGGGTCCGGGAGCCGGTGGAACACCAGGAGGACGTCACCGTCACCACCGAGCACAGCACGCGGCGGCTGCTGGAGGGGGACAGCGCCGACACCGCGGTGTGCCTGGACATCCGGGTGCGACAGCGGGCCGGCACCGCGCACGGCGAGGACGTCAGGGTCGTCGAGGTCGCCCTCGTCAACAAGCTGGCGGAGGCGCAGGGGCGCAGGGACACCAACTGGCTGTTCCAGACCGAGCTCGAGGTCACCGCCTTCCCCGACGACCAGGCCGCCGTCTTCCTGCCGATCGACGACCCGCTCGACCCCGGCGCCGCGAACAGCGGGCCCGACGACCCGGAGGAACGCCGACTGCGCCTGCTCTACCGGGACCACCTCAAGCACGCCATGGGACGCAACGTCGCGGTACGCGCCCACGTGCGGAACGGCGAGCGTCGGGCGCACCGCCTGACCACCACCTGGCTGCCCGAGTACGACGTGCCGGCCACCACCGCACCGACGGCACGGGAACAGGGTCTGCTCGCCGGACTCGAACTCGGAATGGACGAGCTCGCGGCCCTGGCCGTGCCGGAGCGCCGCGAGGAACTGGCCACCGCGCTCGCCCCACTCGCCGACGGCTACCAGGTCTGGCTGGAGCAGGAACGGGAGCGGGCCGGCGCACTCCCCGGCCACCTCGCCCCCGCGGCCACCGCCGCCGTGGAGCAGGCCGAGGAGGTGGCCGAGCGGATCGCCGCGGGCATCGCCCTGCTCCGCGGGGACGACACGGCGCTCGAGGCGTTCCGCTTCGCCAACCGCGCCATGGCCCTACAACGTCGCAACACCGCCATCGCCCAGGCGCGGGGCAGGCACGCGCACGATCCCGCCTCCTACCGCGCCGCCCACGCCGCGGTGTACGGCAGGGGCAAGGAAGGCGCGACCTGGTGGCCCTTCCAGCTCGCCTTCATCCTGCTCAACCTGGACTCCCTCTCCCGTCCCGGCCACCGGCACCGCGGCAGCGGCCGGGATGCGGTGGTCGATCTGCTGTTCTTCCCGACCGGTGGCGGCAAGACCGAGGCGTACCTGGGGCTCGCGGCCTACACGTTCGCCGTGCGCCGCCTCCAGGGAGTGATCGGTACGGATACCGAGGCCCGCAGTGGTGAGGCGGGAGTGGCCGTCATCATGCGCTACACCCTGAGGCTGCTCACCGCCCAGCAGTTCCAGCGCGCGGCGGCACTCGTCAGCGCCTGTGAGGTGCTGCGCAGGGAACACGTGGGGCAGGGAGACACCCGGTGGGGAACCACCCCGTTCCGGATCGGGATGTGGGTGGGCACCTCCGTGTCACCCAACTGGTTCGGCGAGGCCCGGGAGCAGATAGCAGATGCCAGGGAGAGCGCCAGCGACAAGTACGCCAGGGTGCTCCAGGTGCTCACCTGCCCCTGGTGCGGTACCGAGCTGACCGCCCGACGGAACATGGAAGCCGACGAGATCCAGCGCCGGATACTGCTGTACTGCCCGCGCGGTGAGGGGGAGAAGAGCTCCGAGATCACCGGCGTAGGGCGCTGTCCCTTCTCCCGGCGCAGCGCGCGCAACGAGGGCATCCCGGTGCTCACCGTGGACGAGGAGATCTACCGGCTCGCCCCCACGATGCTCATCGCCACCGTGGACAAGTTCGCCCAGCTCCCGTGGAACGGCTACAGCGGGCTGTTGTTCGGACGGGTCACCGAGTGGTGCGAGCGGCACGGGTACCGACACGACGACCTCGACGCGGAGACCAAGTGCCGTGGCAGACACGTCGCCAAGGGGGACGAGTGGCCCGCGGTTGTCTCCCAGCGGGTGACCAGGCTGCGACCACCGGACCTGATCATCCAGGACGAGTTGCACCTGATATCGGGGGCGCTCGGCACCACCGTGGGGCTCTTCGAGGCCGCCGTGGACCAGCTGTGCACCTGGTCCTTCCACGACGCCGACGGCGTGCGTCATGAGGTCGGCCCCAAGATCGTGGCCTCCACGGCCACCACCAAGCGTGCCGCTGCCCAGGTGCGCGGCGTCTTCGGACGGAAGGTGGCCATCTTCCCCCCGCAGGTACTCGACGCGGGAGACACGTTCTTCTCCCGTCAGGTCGGACTCAGCAGAAGCCACCCAGGGCGGCGGTACCTGGGGGTGTGCGCCCACGGGACGCGGCTGAAGGCCGCCGAGATCCGCGTGGCCGAGATCCTGCTCCTCGGCGCCCAACAGCTCTTCGACGACCACGGAGCGCCCGCGGACCCGTACATGACCCTCGTCGGCTACTTCAACGCCACCCGCGAACTCGCCGGCATGCGGCGTTACCTGGACGACGACATCACCACCCGGGTCCGCTCCAACGGCAGTCGCCGGGGGCGGCACCCGATCGCCGACCGCCTCGTCAGCGCGTCCGGCATGCTCACCATCCAGGAACTCACCTCCCGCGTCTCCTCGGCCGACATCGGTGCCACGCTCAAACGCCTCGAGGTGGGTTTCGACCAGCAACGGGACACCTCGGTGCGACGGCGGGCGCTGCTGCGTGAGTACGCCGCCGCCAAGAAGGACAAACGGGAGCCCAGGGTACGGCTGACCGCGTCGGAGAAGCAGGCCGTGGACGTGGTGCTGGCCACGTCGATGCTCCAGGTCGGGATCGACGTCTCCCGGTTCGGCCTGATGCTCGTGGTCGGCCAGCCGAAGAACACGGCCGAGTACATCCAGGCGTCCTCACGGGTCGGAAGGGACCCCCGACGCCCCGGACTGGTCGTCACCCTGTACAACTGGTCACGCCCCCGCGACCTCGCGCACTTCGAGGACTTCACGCACTACCACGCCACGTTCTACCGACAGGTCGAGGCGTTGTCGGTGACGCCGTTCACCCGCCGGTCCCTGGACCGCGGCACCGCCGCCACCTTCGTCGCGGCCCTGCGCCAGTCCGAGTACCAGCACTCCCGCAACACCGACGCCCACGACGTGGACCTCGACGGGGAGGCCGCCACCGACGTCCGGCGGCGCCTGCTGGAGCGTGCGGATCGCGCCGGTGACCCCAACGCCCGCGAGTACCTCGCGGAACGTCTCGACACCTTACGGGAGAAGTGGCTCGACGCGCGGTCGGGAACGGCCCTGACCGGCTACCGCAAGGAGAAGAAGAAGGACACCAACGTCCGGGGGCTGCTACACAGGGCCGACGGAACACGGTGGACCGAGCTGACCGTGCCGATGTCCATGCGGGAGACGGAGAACGAGATCAACCTGCTGTTTTCGGGCGGGGGTGACTTCGTCGATCCGGCCACAAGCACCGGGCCGCCGTGGCGTTTCGGCCCCGCGCGCGAGAAGCCCGGCGACTCGGACGTGACGGTGGACGCCGACGAGTACGGTCCGACCGCTGCCCCGGCATCCAGGAGGGCCAAGCGATGACCAGCACGACCGGGTACTTCCGCCGCGTGGGGACCGTTCGCCCCAGTCACCTGATGTTCACCGCGGGCGTCGGCGCACTGATCGACCTGCCTCACTTCTCCGTCCTGGTCAAGGGCCTGGAGACGTGGAACTTCAGCGGACTCGCCGAC
Source organism: Wenjunlia vitaminophila DSM 41686 (assembly GCF_000380165.1). Classification (GTDB taxonomy): domain Bacteria; phylum Actinomycetota; class Actinomycetes; order Streptomycetales; family Streptomycetaceae; genus Wenjunlia; species Wenjunlia vitaminophila. The sequence continues at coordinate 99,075 of NZ_KB904680.1, read as the reverse complement.
TACGTCATCGACGAGCCACGGCTGAGGCACGCGGTCAATCGCGCCCTGCAACTGTACGGCCAGGACCAGATCACCGAGCTGCGGGCGGCGCCCTGGATGGAGGGGGCGGACAACTCACCCAAGGAGCAGTCCGCTCAGGGAACCGGAGTTCCCGTCACTCCGTTCCCCCAGTGGATGCGGTGCACCGCGTGCTACGAGCTCGCCGCCATCGACTCCGGGGTGTTCGCCTTCGTCAACAACAACCCCAGGGCCCCGCACGAGGCGAAGTTCGTCCACGACTGCAAGGCGAAGAAACCCCTCGCCGTCGCGGCGCGTTTCACCCTGGTCTGCACCCGCGGCCACCTCGACGAGTTCCCGTACGTCCAGTTCGTTCACCGCGGCCGGGACTGCGGAACCTCCAGGCCCCGACTTCGGATGCTGGACCACGGCGGCAACCAGGCGGCCAACGTGACTCTGGAGTGCGTCGCCTGCGGGGCGAGGCGCAACATCCGCGAGGCGATGGGGGCCGACGGGCAGGAGCAACTGCCCGCATGCCGGGGGCGGCACCCCCATCTCGGGACGTACGCGGAGCGCGGCTGCGACGAGGAAGCCACCCTGATGGTCGCCGGAGCGTCCAACCACTGGTTCCCGATGACGCTCAGTGCGCTCGCGTTGCCACCGGCGCGGGGCGCCTCCATCAGCAAGCTCCTGGACGACCAGTGGCCGGCGCTGGAGAACGTCAACTCGGTGGAGATGTACCAGTTCCTCGCCACTCTTCCCGGGTACGGCTACCTCCGGGAGTACGACCCGGCTGCCGTGCTCGCCGCCATCGAGGCGCGCAGGAACGGAGGCGGTGCCGAGACGGTGAGCGACACCGCGACCCAGTCGGATCTGCTCGGTCCGGAATGGGACGTGCTGTCCGGGCCGCCACCGGCCGAACCGAGTGATGACTTCGCTCTCGCCCCGGTGACGGTGCCCGACGCGCTGGGAGGGCTCTTCTCCGACGTCCGACAGGTCGAGCGGCTGCGAGAGGCCCGGGCGCTGATCGGGTTCACCCGGCTCGACGCGCCCGACCGGGAGTCCGAGGGGATCGCCACCCCGGTGCGGCTCAGCCGTTCCGCCCCCTCCTGGGTCCCGGCCAGTGAGGTGCGAGGCGAAGGGATCTTCCTGCGGGTGCACCCCGGCCGGATGGCCGAATGGGTGGCCGACGTCCGGTCATCGCCGCAGATGACGGCGCACCGTGAGGCGTTCGCCCGTTTCCGGGACAAGCGCAGGTCCGACCGGCTCACCACTCCGTTCGACCCCATGTACGGCTGGCCGGGTGAGCGCTACTTCGCCCTGCACACCCTCTCCCACCTGCTCATCCGCACCATCGCCCTGGAGTGCGGCTACAACTCGGCGAGTCTGGCGGAACGGATCTACGCCGGTGACGACGACGATCCCAGGACGGGGATTCTCCTCTACACGGCCGTACCGGACTCCGAGGGCACCCTCGGCGGGCTGGTCTCGCTCGCCAGGGCGCCGCACTTCGAACGGATCGTGCGCAGAGCGCTTCGGGACGCCGCGCACTGTTCCTCCGACCCGCTGTGCGCCGAGCGTCTCCCATGTTTCCCGGACGACTACCTCCACGGCGCGGCGTGCCATGTCTGCCTCTTCGTCTCGGAAACCACGTGCGAGCGGGGCAACCGGTTCCTCGACCGACGCTTCCTGCTCCCGCTCGGTGACGACCCGGCGCCGGTGCTGACCCCCGTCGGTCTGCTGCCGTGAGCCGCCGGCGGTTCGAGGCCGCGGCGCACGGTGCGGCCACGGCGCTCGGGCCCACTGGCACCAAGGACCTGGCGGGGCTCCTCGCTCGGGGACGAGGCGCTGACCACGCGCTGGTCGTGCTCCAGGGCGCCGCAAGCGACGCGGTCGGCGTGCTGTACCAGGCCATGGATGCCGAAGGGGTGTCCCCGTCCGAGGCGGCTGCCTACCTGCGCGGGTATGCCGCTGCCTGGACCCGGCGCCGGGATGCCGTCGAGGTCCGAACCGTGTGGAGCGGTCCTTCCACGCCTCGAGTCCCGGTCAGGGCCACCGCTCACGTGCTGGTCGAGGTGGTGGCCCAGGCACGGGACGAGCTGCTGGCCATGACCTACGCCGCTCGTCCCTACGCCACCTTGACCAGGGCCCTCACCGACGCCGTGGCGAGAGGGGTCGCGGTGGACATCGTGGTCGAGACACTTCACGGAGCCCGGGGGTTGCTCTCCGGTCCGGAGCCCGCCGACGCGTTCGCCGCGGTGCCGGGTGCCCGCCTGTGGCACTGGGCCGCCCACGCACGGGCCTACCGGGCCCGCCAACACGCGAAGTTGGCGGTCGCCGATCGGGAGGTGCTCTACCTGGGCAGCGCGAACCTCACCGAGTCCGCCGCCCGGCGCAACCTGGAAGCCGGGGTCGTGGTGCGGGGCGGCACGGCCCCCGGAAGGGCGGCCGAGCACATCAGGGAGCTCCAGCGACTGGGCGTGCTGGTGCGGTTGGGGAAGTGAGTCTCCGGGGCGGGCGTGGGCCGCCGTGGCGAGGCAGCGCGCCGGCGCATGCGTCAACACACGTTGGCTGATTTTACCCGTGAGGAATATGTCCAAAGGCGCCTCGCCATGTGCAGAGGGGACGTAGCCTGCGGAGATCACCCTCTGTGAGGTGGGGGACCCGCAGAGCACGCAGCACGAATGAGGGAGGGAACGTGCGGGTTCCGGGTGGTGTCCTGCGGATCGTCGAGCTCGTGCGGGAATCACCGACGGGGCTCACCGCCGGCGAGGTGGCCGCGGCGGTGCAGCGGTCGCACCCCGGGGCGATCGAGGAGTTGGTGGTCAAGCGGCTGAGGCAGGCCGTGGCGGCCGGGCTGTTGCGGGAGGCCACCGGGCGGTTCTTCGCGGTTCCGGCGGAGTCGCAGGCGGCCGGACCACAGCGGACACAGCGGGTCGGTGGGCTGCGGGCCGTGGCGATCGATGTGGAGAGTGTGGTCCGGACCAAGGGGGAGGATCCGTTCCTGGAACGCCAGGTGTACCAGCTCGGTGCGGTGCGGTTCGGTACGGACCCGGAATGGATCGCTCGTTGCCCCCGTCGGGAGTGGCTGCTGCGATTGACCTGGGGGGAGGAGACCCTCGTGGACGCCGGCGTTCGCCGGCGGGTCCGGGACGAGGGGCTGGCGCCTCGGCAGGTGTGGGAGGAGTTCGCCCGGTACCTCGCCGATGCGGACACGGTCGTTGCGTACAACGGAACCGTGCTGGACTTCCCGGTGGTGCGCGAGGCGGCCAGCGCTGTGGAGCTGGGTGACCCGTTGGCCGGAGCCCACCTGGTGGACGGGTTGTACCTCGCGCACGCCGTGTGGCCGGCGGAGCAGTCACACCGGCTGCACCGTCTCGCCGAGGCGGTGGGTGTAGAGCGGTCCGGGCTCCGGGAGCACGCGGCGGGAGACGACGCCACCCTGCTGGTACGACTGGTGGAGCGGGTCGTCCAGGAGGTGACCCGCTGGGATCCGGAGCTGGCCGCGCTGGTGCGCGACGTGTGCGCCGACTCACCTGCCTGGCGGATGGTGTACCAGCTCGCCTCGTCCGCGGGAGCCCGGGGAGAGTTCAGTGGCGCCTGGGACCAGCGGCGCGTCGCCGAGCTGCTCGGCCGGGAGCTTGCCGGACATCCGCACCGACGGGGCACGAGCGGCAGGCGGAGAGGGCGGGCCCGGTTCACCGTGGACGGCAGCCTGCGCGACGCTGACGGTCGGGTGGACCCCGCGGCGCTGGCAGGGGAGGTGCACGGGGAGAAGGCCGAGCCTCGACCGGCCCAGCGGGATATGGCGACGACCCTGCAATCGTGGATCGACCGCGGGGTTCCAGGTCTGCTCGAGGCACCGACCGGGACCGGCAAGAGCTACGCGGTCCTCGCCGTTGCCCTGGACTGGTTGGCGGCCGGGCCGGGCCGTACTGCCGTGATAGCCACCCATACCAAGCAACTGCAAGGCCAGTTGGCCCGGGACCTCACGCGGCTCGGCCACGTGTGTCCCGGACTGGTGGACATTGCCGACCTGGTCAAGGGACGAGCTGGCCGGCTGTCACTCGCAGAACTGACCGCTCAGCTGGCCGAGGCGGCTCGAACACCCCAGGCGGGGACGACACCCCCCACCGGTCGGGGGGCGTCGCCGGCCAGCCAGGGGCGAGCGGGGAGGCGGGGGCGTGACCGGCGCCGACTCGTCGAGCGGACCGGTTTCCGGGAGCTGGCGACCTACCTGTTGTTACGTCTGCGAGCCTGCCCGGAACCCCCGTCATCGTGGGCGGCGAGATCGGTCGATCCCACGGATATACCTGCCTTCTTCGACGACTACCTCGGGCCCGTCCTCCCGCTGTGCCTGGAGGCCCTCTCCCAACGCAATGATGACTACCAACCAGGAGCGGACAGCCCCCTGGTCGCGCACACTGACACGGTGCGTGAGGCGATCGGGAACCACCGCCTGGTCATCGCGAACCACGCGCTCGCCCTCACGCACCTCGACGACCTACGTGCCCTCGGCCCGGACACGTTGCTGATCATCGACGAGGCACACGAACTGGAGAACGCGGCCACCTCCGCCCTCAGTGTCACCACTGACTACCGGGACCTGGAGAACCTGCTCCTGGACTGCCGAGCCTGGGTGGCGGACGCCCCCAACGGGGCGCTCCGGGATCGCGTGGTCCGCGCACTGGACGAACTCGAGCGGCTGTTCGATAGTGAGCAACTGCCGCGTCTCGCCGCGCAGGCCTTCGATGCCCGAGCCAAGGGCGTCGGCGTGCGCGTCGGAAGCCGCGCCGCCGTGCTCGCCAGCCCCTACAGTGGAACCTCCGGCACCCGCCACACTCGTCAGATCCAGCGACTGCTGGTCCGTGTCCGCCAGGGCGTCCACGCGGTGGGAGCGGCACTCGGTCGGTACCTCGTCGCGAACACTGAGGACCTCGACGGCCATGCCCGGCAGCGGGCGGCGCGTCTGGCCAGCCGGGCGGACGACGCCACCGGCGCACTCGACCGCATCACCGCGGACATCGATCACCTGTTGACTCCCGGGTTGGCCCTGGACGGGAGGGGGAAGCCCGGAACGGCGACGGGCGAGGAGAACCCGGCTCCCGGGGGCGAGGAGGCCGGCGTGGTCCCTTCCCGGGTCGTGTACCTGGAGGAGCTGGCCGAACCCGAGCCTGGTTTGCGTGCCTACCAGTTCCGCGTCACCACCAGCCCGGTGGAACTGCCAGCCGACGCCGTGTGGCGCCGCTTCCTCGGTTCGTTCCAGCGCGCCTACTACCTCTCCGCCACCCTGCGCACAGCGGGCACCTGGGCGTTCGTCACCGAACGGCTCGGTCTGGCGAACACGCTGCCCACACTGGCCCTGCCTTCGCCCTTCGACCTGAGTAGCCAGGCCGAGCTGGTCTGCTTCTCCGACTTCCCCTCCTGGGCCGAGCAGGAGGAGGGCGCCATGCGGACAGTCGCCCACCAACTCGCCGGATACGCGGCAGAACTGATGCGGGAGCGTCAGGACGGGCGGGGACACGACGGTGGCGGCATGGTGCTTACCACCGCCCGCGCCACCGCCGGAGGGATAGGCGACCTGCTGGTACGGGAGCTGAGGTCGCGCGAGTCGTCCGTGCCCGTCGTCCCGGCGCTGGTCCTGGGCAACGGCCGCGCCGTCGCACAGTTCACCGACGAGGACCAGGGAGGAGGATTCCTGGTTGGCACCCGGGGGCTGTGGCAGGGCGTCGATGTCGCGGACGAGCGGCGACTCCGGCTGGTGTGGATCAACAAGTTGCCGTTCGCTCCCTTCGCCGATCCCGTCGTCGAAGCACGTCGGGCCGCGGTCCGTGCCCGGGCGGAGGAGGCGGGGCACCAGGACCCGGACATGGTGGCGACCGAGCGCTACTACCTACCGCTCGCGGCCCTCCACCTCCGCCAGGCCGTGGGCCGTCTCATCCGCTCCCGGAGGCACCGGGGGGTGATCGTGATCAGTGACCGAAATCTCGGTGGGCACACTGGGCTGCGTCGCGCCTACCGCAAGGCGTTCCTCGGCAGTCTGGACCCTCAGCTGCTGAGGGACGACCCGGTGACCGGAGAACGAGGCGGCGGCAACGTGACCACGATGGTCGATGGATGGCGCCGGATCTGGCGGTTCCTGGCGGGCGGCCGGCTCCTCGGCGAGACCCGTGCCGCCGAACTGTGCACGGACGACGCCCTCGAGCGGCACACGCTGCTTCCCCACACCCGTCGCCTCAGGGGGCTGACCCTCACTGTGGGAGAGATGGCGCGGCTTCGCACACAGGGCCGCCTGGAGGAGGAGGTGCTGGCGCGAGCCGCCGTGGCCGCCGGGCTACTCCGTCTCTCCGACGAGCCGGTCACCCTTAAGCCAGCACAGCGCGCGGTGATCAGCGCGGTTGCTGAGGGACGGAACGTCCTGGGACTCCTGCCCACCGGCTTCGGCAAGAGCTACACCTTCCAGCTTCCGGCACTGGTGCTGCCCGGAATCACCCTGGTCATCAGCCCACTGGTGGCGCTCATGCACGACCAGGCACTGGAGCTCAACCGTTCCATAGGAGGAGCCGTACGCGCCCTGATCTCCCCGCTGCGGGAGTCCAGCAGCCGGGCGGGAAAGACTGAGGTCGCCGACGAGCTCCAGGGAAGGGCGGACCACGGGATCAGGTTGGTCTACGTCAGTCCGGAACGGCTCTGCCAACGGCGCTTCAGGGAACTCGTCCGGGAGGCGGTCGCGGCTGGCCGGTTGACGAGAATCGTCGTGGACGAGGCGCACACCATGGCGCAGTGGGAGGACTTCCGGCCCGGCATGCGGCGGGTCGAGCGGTTCATCGCGGAGCTACGCGACACGTACGGGCTGCCGGTCACCGCGGTCACGGCCACCGCAAACCGGTCGGTGCACGCCGCACTCAGGGAGGGAGTGTTCGGACTGCCCCCGGAACCACCTGCCGACGGCTCCGCCGAGGAGCGTGCGGAGGCCTCCAGGCCCGACGCACGTGGCGGCCTGGTCACCGTCCGGGGGAATCCGGTACGACCCGAACTGGCGGTCTTCCGTCGTTCCCTGAACAGGCCAGGACCCAGGGGAGTGGTCGGGCTCGCCGAGCGGGTGGTGGACGCGCTGTCCGGGCACGCGATCTTCTACTGCCTCACCGTGAAGGAGGTGAACGCGCTCCACGCCCATCTCCGCGAGTACGTGGGCGACGCCGGGGTGCGGGTGCTCAGGTTCCACGGTCGCCTCACCGAGGCGGAGAAGGCAGCCGTGATGAACGAGTTCAGGGAGGCCCCGCGGCAGGAAGAGGAAGGGTTCGCCCCGATCGTCATCGTGGCCACCTCCGCCTTCGGGCTGGGGATCAATCGGCCAGATGTCCGGACCGTGTTCTGTGTCTCACCCCCCACCGACCTCGCCGCGCTGTATCAACAGATCGGACGAGCCGGGCGGGACGCGTCTGGTGCCGCGTTGACCGACGAGCGGCAAGCCAACGTTGCGCTCGCCCTGGCAACGAGCCGCGGTCTGCGCACCGTCCAGTTCATGACCGGGCGCGACCTGCCGGCCTCACTCTTGCGTCGGATGGGACAGACGGTGCTCAGCTCCAGGGACACCATGGACGCCGCCGCCCTCGCCAACGCCCTGCTGAGCGAGGACGTAGCAACCGGACTGCTGAACGAGCGCGAAGCGGACAACGAGTACACCGTGGACCGCTACCGGACCGGAGTGATGCGGGCCTTCGGCACACTCGCCGACCTCGGCGCCGTCACCGATCTCGGCGACTACCCACCGCTGTGCGCGGTTGGACCGGGAGATCTACACCCGAGTGGGGGGCCGGTTCCGGGGGAGCCGACCGGCGCGATGGAACGAACGGTCGTAGACGCCGTCCTCGCCCTGCCGGACCGCGGCCGTCTGCGGGTCCACACAGTGGACAGCCTCCTGGTCGAACGAGTGCCCGGCTACCGGGAACATGCCGAGGGACCGGCTGGCACCTGGGAGATCCTGGCCGATCTGCACGACCGTGGACTCCTCGACGTGTCCGCGGCACCGAGCTGCCGCTTCGTCACCGGCCTCACCGTCCACCGCAGCCGGCTACCGGAGGGCTACCTGCCGTTGATGTCCCGGCGTACGGCGCGCGCCGACCAGGAACTCGCCTTGTTGCAGGACTTCTTCACGGACACCACGACCTGCGCCCAGCGGAAGCTCTCCTCCTACTTCGGCGTTCAGACGCTGCCGGACGGCTGTTGCTCGACCGCGCTCTGCCGCTGCTCCGCCTGCTGGGCGGTGCCGGACTGGCCACCGCACGAGCGTCGCCCTGCCGTCGCCGCAGCGTTCGAGAGCGCCGCACCCAGTACCGCGGGCACCACTGACAGTGCGCTGCGGTCCCGAAGGCTCGACAGCCAGACCCACCAACTCGTGCGCCTGATGGCGAAAGGTGTCCATCTCCGCATCCTGTGGCACGCCCTGCGCGGCGACGAGTCGGCCTACCAGCCCGCCCGCAATCGGCACGAGCCGCTCCCCAGGCCCCTTCGGGACAGCCGCCACTTCGGCGGACGACTGGATGTCACAACCTCGGAGGTCGAAGGGAGCCTGAATCGGCTGGTTCAGGCAGGGCTGCTCTCCAGTACGGAAGACGGCCGCTGGCACGCCCGAAACGGTGGTGGGTCCGTGTCGCCGAAGCAACTCCGCGACTGATCGCGAAGAACCCGACCACAGAAGAGGGGAACCGCATGAGCGACGCTCCCTGGGAGCTTGACGGGGCGTGGCGGCCGTACACCGACGAACCAGTGCTCACACCCGCCATGACCGACGGCTACGACGCCGTGTGTGCCACCGAGCGGGACCGGCTGCGGCTCTATCTGGAGGCCCTGGTCGCCAGGCGCGGCGCCCCGGTCCATGTAACGGTCGCCTTCAACGCCGCCTACTTCGGCTACGGGCTCGCCGGCGAAGGATACGGTGACAGCCCACTGGACCCGGACGGCTTCCCCGGCGTCACGCTCGGGGAACGCATCCCTGCGCTTCCCGTTGGCGCAATGGTGCGCGTGACCACGGGATCACAACCCTTGTTCGCCGAAATCGTGTACAAGGAGGGCCGCGCTCGAACCGGTGATCCGGACAGCTCCTCGACCTTCTCGGTGCCCGACCCTCCGGCCGCCGGCCAGGCCGGAGCGGAATCCGCCGACCAAGGACCCGCGGTCCGGCGCGAGCTGCTGGTCCCGGACCCGCACGCCTTCGGCCCCGGTCTCAGCCTCGCTCAGACGCAGCTCAACCGTCTACGTCACCACCACCGTTGGATCAACCAGGACGGACACGTCCTCGTCGATGCCGTCTACCCTTCCCGCGCCGCCGCCCACGACGATGTGCACTTCTATGCCGACTACCTGCTCACCGTGGCCCGCGACCAACTCCTCAGTCCGTTCGTTCCGGTCAGCCTTCCTGAGCTGGCAGGCAGCGGGCAGCAGGCCGCTCTGGCCGGGGCGCTGCGCCGCCTGCTGGCCGTTGTGGAGCGGACGCTGGAGACCAGTGACGCCCTGCGGATGTGGGGGCGGTACGCGGTGAGCCGCAACGCTCTCGCCGCGGGCTGGCGGGACCAGGGGCCGCTGGGCAGGAATGACATGGAGCGCCTCGTCACCACCGTGCAGTACGCCGCGACTCCCGCGTCACGGCGTCGTCGTGGCCCTCGCGCTGGAACTGTCGCCCACACCGCCGTCGGCCCGCGCCTGCGCGAGTTCCCGGGAGCCGCGCCTCTGCTGTCCGGCGTCGGCTACGCGGCAGCTGTGTGCAGAGCCAATCTGGCGCTCGCCGACGTGATCCGCAGGGAAACCGAGGACGGCGTTTTCGAGAACGGTACCCGGGTGTCCCTCGAGGACGATCTCCAGGACGGTGGCCTGTGGCGGTCCTGTGATCTCGGTGGCAGCTGGTGGAACAGTGCCCGCCCTGGCGACAACGGAACGACGGGGACCGCTGCCGTCCAGGAACAGCCGATGGAGTCGGCGCCGGTGGTTCCCCTCCCCGCCGAGCCTCTGGATGCCCCACTCGCCGACGACGCCCGCCTGGGCTGCGGACAGCTCCTGCGCATCGACGACAGCGAGGTCGCATGGTTGGCGCCGCTGAGGCTCGCCCATCTCCTCGACGACTACTTACCACTGCGACCGATCATCGCAGACGGATTGCGAATGACGGGCAGCGACCACGTTCCAGTGCGCCTGGAACTGACCCATCTAGGGGAGGAACTCGAGGATGACGAGTCAGTTCAGGACGTCGTGGCCGAACTCACTGCGGACACCGGCAGGATCAACGGCGTCTGCTGGCCGATCGGTTTCTTCCCGGGGCTCGTCCTGCGTCTCCAGTGGCCCCGGGGTGGACGGGTCATCCGGATCACCACCATCCCGCGGGAGGTACCCGAGGTGGTGGAGGGACGGACCCTGGCGCACGAGTACGACAGCTCGGTTCTGACCCGGGAGACCGCCCCGGGCAGTGACCGGGCCGGCGACACCGCCGCCGGCCTTGGACCGCGTGCGCTGGTGATGCGTGCGGTGCGGCGTTGCGGGCTGCTCACAGACGACGGCCACGCGTTGCTCGACCGGTCGGCGCTGCCCTCCGTCGTCTATGGGCAGAAACTCACAGCGGAACAGGCCGCGGCCCTGGACGAGGCAGCCGACGCCCTGATCGCCGATGGACGGCTCTACCCAGCCACCGGCAGCCGGGACGGCGACGGATGGCCCCACCACCCGGCACGACGTGGTGAACCGGAGATCGCCCTCCTGGGCTACGACCCCGACCCCCGCCCGGTGGCCCGCCCATCGTCCGTGATCCCGGCCCCGAAGCCGTCGGGCGTGCCGATGACACCGCAGTACGTCCATGGACACCTGCGGAGGCTTCGTCCCGGCGCGTCACCCAGTGAGCAGCAGCGGGCCGCGTTCCGGGAGCACTGTCGCCGGCTCGGCAAGGCGGATGGCTGGGAGCTGCCAGCGAACCACACGTTCGTCAACGAGTACACCAAGGGCCAGTGACGGCGACCCACACTTTCTCCACCTTCACCTTCGTTGAACGGAGCACGTATGCACGACCGGTACCGGGTCATCGCACAACCACCACTGTCCCCACCGGGCACCCCCGTCCACCTGCTCGAGGACCTCGCTCGAGCCCTGAACGCCCTAGAAACGCCCGTCTGTGACGCGTTGGGCGTCCTCACCACGGACGAGGTGGCGCTGGCGTTCACGTCGTTGTTCATGGGCGAGCGAAAACTCCTCCTGCGTGAACTCGGCATTCCCCTGACCACGCCGCGCAAGCCGAGCAAGTCGCTGTGCGGTGATGTGCTCAGCAGGCTTCAGCGGGAGGCGTGCAAGAAGGCGTGCGCGTGCCCGGCGCAGGGGCTGACCTCGCGCGTCATCGAAGACGTGGCCATGGCCGCCTGGCAGCACGACGAGCGACTCGAAACGACGGACCCGTGCCAGCGATGGAGCCCGAACCTCGTCCGTCTCGCTGTCTTCGCCTGGTGTGAGGCCTCCGCGGTGGACGCCAGGGCGCTGGTGTGGTTGGCCAGTCAGGGCTGGCTCGGCGTCACCGCGGCGCCTGCTCAGCTCGAGACGCTCCGGGAAGCAGCCGCACGAGTGGTGGAGGCCACCCCGCAGGCAGTTCCCGGCCAGGGACACCAGTCACGGACGCGTACCGGACAACCCGTGGCCCCGCGGGAGGAGGGCGCCCACGCAGGCTCGGACGTTCAGCCAGCTTCGGCCACCACCCCCGATCACGAGGCGAGTGGATCCCCCGTTGCTGCCGCCCCCTCGCCCAGAGACACCGCGCCGACCGGCATGCCGAGCGATCAGGACGCGACTGACAATGGGGAACGTCACGAGCCGGGCGCGGTCATGGAGCCGGGCGCCGCGCTGGACCACCTGACGGCACTGGTCGTCGCCGCCCGGGGTGCGGTGCGGCGGGTGGACGACGCGGTTACCGGCGGCCTTCCCCCGGCGACGAACGATCTCGGCGCCCTCGGAGCCTTGCCCGCCGCCTATGCGCAGGTGAACCAGGCCCTCGAGGCGGTGGGAATCAAAGGGGTCGAGTGCCGCCTGGACACCCTGGCCGAGGCCGTGGCAGCTCACTGCTCGGAACGCGACCGGGACCGCGCCGTCCGCGAGGCCCTGCGGAGACTGCTCACGATGGAGTGTCCGGCGGATGCCGCACTCACTGCGGTCCTGGAGACAGCCCTTGGCCACGCCCGCGATCTGCTGGACACCTCGTCGTGGGAGACAGGCGCCCAACGGCGAGCAGCGGCGCTCGTTGCGCTGGTGGAGCTCGTCGAGCTGCGAGAACAGCCTCGGGAGAAGGAGCAGGTCGAAGCGCTGCGGCAGCAGGTCGGCATGGGCCTGCCGGACTGCGCGCTGGTGGCCCTCAGGTATGAGGAGTTGTTCCTGCCCGAGACGGGCCGCTCAATCGATGCCCGGCCGACCAGCTCCGGGGCGCAGGAGCAGCAGTCGTGTCGCTCGGAACCGACGAGTATCCCGGAAGACTGGCCCGTGCCGTCGCCGGAGTCCCAGGCTGCCCCGGCCGATGCCCCCGAACGTAGCGCCCTGACCCCCTCCAACGGCACGCACCAACCCACCCACCTGTCCCCACCCGGCACGCAGGAGGGGCACGGGACCAACGACCGGGAGATGACCGGTCCGGCCGAGCCCACGGGAGGCCGCGATCCGGAACCGGCGGGACTGACCACGGTGCGGCAGCCGGACAATGCGGGGCGGGGCGACGAGGAACCCTCGAAGGACAGCGACGATTCCCCCACGTCCCCGGCCGCCGGGGAACCGGAGTCAGCGCCCAGCGAGAGCGCCGCTGAGCCCGAAACTCCCGGCTTCGACGTGGACGACGTGATCGCTCGGTTGGTGACCGAGGGGCGCTTCGGGCTCGCCGCGCACCTCTCGAAGGCGGCCGGTCGCTCCGCTGCCGAGGAGGCGGCCCTGCGCCTCGCCGCGGTCTGCACCGGCCTGCGTCCCGGGTACACCAGCGGTTCGCGGCTCGTCGAGGAGGTGCTTCAGAACTGGGACGCGGCCGACGCGCGCGCGACGGAGGGCGTGGAGCTGGTGGCGCTCCCCGCGCTCATCCGTGCCGCCCTGCTCACCGGTGAGCACGTGGCGGGTGCGCAGCTCAAGGCGCTGGCGCCACGGCTCCCCAATGGGCTGTCTGCCGTCGCCGTCGCCGTTGCGGACCGGGCGCTCAACGGAGCCATGCTCATCGCGCCCCCCATGGCCGTTATCATGACCATGACGGAATTCGAGGCGGAGCGGCGGGAGATCGCCGATGTCGCCCGGGGGCTGCTCAAGACCCAGCGCCTTCGTTTCCATCGGGCCACCGAGATAGCGAAGGAGTGGCTGCGCCCGACCGGGATTCTTGGAAGTACCCTCAGGGCGGTCATCGACGCCGATCCTCAGGCCGATGCGCAGGCCGAGACGCAGATGCGGGAGACCATCGAAAGGTGGTCACGGTTGAGCGACATCCACTCGGAGATCGACCGGATGGACCAGAAGCGCCGTAAGGACCACGGGTCGAGCAGCCGAGTCCTCCAGGGCTCGGGGCGGCAGGACCTGGTCAACCTCGTCCAGCGGACCGTTGAGTGCGCCAAGGCCTGGCTCGAGCTCTCCCAGTCTCCGAGGAGCCGTGCCGCCACCGACAACGAGTGGGCCGTGCGGGAGATCTCGGAGATGCGTCAGGCCGTGCTCACTGCCTTGCCCCGGGCAGTCGCAGATACGGAGGAGATGGCCCGGCGTCGTGCGACACTGCCCGCCGCCGCGGCGCGGGCGGCACGCGACGCGCTCCAGGACCTGCGCCCGGAGCTCGAACGCGGTACGCCAGACCGTACGACGACGGGGTGGATCGACCCACGGCAGGCCCTGGACATGGAGCTGCTCAAGGTTCCCCTGCCACCTGGTGCGTCACCCACGTGCCAGGACCTGCTGGAGGCGGTGGGTCGCACATGGGACGAGGCACTGGAACTCCAACTCGAGCACGACGCCTTTGGGGCCGCACGGGCCATCCTGGACCTGGCGGGTTGCGGACTGCCAGCGCCGCTGATCGTCCACTACGACCCCTCCTGGCCATCGCGCCTGTCGGAAGCGGAGGAAGTGCGCCGCCTCGAGCTCTCCGCCCGACACGAGGAGCTCGTGGCCGCACTCCGGCAGGCGAGGTTCGACAGTGCCGTCTCCGACGAACAGGACGTCGCCCTCCAGGAGCTGTTGGCCGATGGCCACCCCAAGGCCGAGGACGGCTCCTCGCGGGAACTCCACGTGGTACGCGTCATCCTCGACAAGGTCTCCGAGCTGCTGCCCCGGCACCGTGACGAGGCGGCGGCCCGGCTCCGGGCACGACTGGACGCACTTCCCGCGATCACAGCCGAGCAGCGGGCGCAGGCACAGAGGCACCTGGACGCGGGGCAGCTCGCCACCGCCGCGGACGTGATCTACTTCCTCGAACTGGGTGAGCCGGTTCCCGAGACCCGGAGTGAGAAGTCGCACCTCTCCGACTTCTTCCCGGCCGTCCCCGACCGTCTGCCCAAGGGCATCACCGGGGACCTCATCGAGACGATCCGCGAGCGCGACCGGCACCCCCACCTGTCCGCCCTGGACTACCGACACCTTTCGGAGGACGAGGCCGTCCGGGCTGCGAACGCCCTCGACGGTTGGCGCCGGCTCGCCTCCACCAAGGCCGCTCAGCGGCGCAGCATGGACATCCACGAGCTGCTACTGCCCGCGCTGTCCTTGCTTGGGTACGAGGCGGGGTCCGCGCGTCTTCGCGACGACCTGCCACGCACGGAGGAGTACATCTTCGCCGAGGTCTCCAAGGTGCAGCTCAACGGGCGAGCCTGGGTTCCCGCCTTCGGGTCGGAGATCCTCGAGCAGGGACGCAGGCTCCGTCTGATGCTCCTGTGGGGACGCCCCGCGGCGGAACTGCTACTGAGTCAGGCGGCCAAGGACCCCAGTGGGGAGAGCCTGCTGGTTCTGTACTTCGGCACCCTGGGAAGCAGTGCTCGGGCGGCCCTGGCCGCCAACTCCACGGCACGCCCGACACTGCTCGTCGTTGACGACGCAGCCCTCGCCTACATCGCGGCCCGAGGCAACCGTCAGGTGAGCGCAACGACCGAGGTGCTGCTGCCGTTCAGCGGAGTCAACCCCTATCGCAAGGACAAGCGCGGCCGGATCAGTCGAGAGATGTTCTACGGGCGTGATGCCGAACGCAAGAGCATCATCGACCCGGAGGGCACCCAGATCATCTTCGGTGGGCGCGGCCTGGGCAAGTCCGCTCTGCTCAACGACGCAGGCGAGCGGTTCCGGGAGCAGCAGCCGGGGTACCACCACTCGGTCTACGTGAACCTGGACCGCCACAACATCGGGGGCGGTGCGGCGCTCGGAGCCGATGCGATCTGGGCCGTGCTCGCACAGGAGCTGTCCGGGCGTGGGCTGGATGTGCTCCCTCAACAGCAACGCCGCAAAGCACGGGTGACTGATCCGCACCAGCGCGTCTGCGACGGCGTCAAGAACTGGCTCGCGGTCGATCCACGTCGCCGGCTCCTGGTCCTCCTCGACGAGTGCGATCGCTTCTTCGAGACCGACGCACCGCAGTGTGCCCAGACCAGGCGTTTGAGGGTCCTCTGCGAGGAGACCCGTAACCGGTTCAAAGTGGTCTTCGCGGGTCTGCACTCCGTGCAGCGGTACACGAGGCTGGCACGGAACGGCCCGTACAGCCACCTGGCCCAGACACCGACGGTCGTTGGACCTCTGGCCCCGCAGTTCGCCGCCGACCTGCTGCTCCTCCCGATGCGCGCCCTCGGGTTCGAGTTCGCCGACATGGACCTGGTGAACCGGGTACTCGGCTACTGCTCCTACCAACCCTTCCTCCTCCAGATGTTCGGTAGCCGGCTGGTCGAGGTGATGCAACGCCGACGTACCCGGGGGGTGGCCGGGCCGCCGTACACCATCGAGGCCGCCGACGTGGAGGCGGTGGAATCAGACCACTCCCTTCGGGCGGACATCACCGCGGCCTTCAAGGACACGCTCAACCTCGACGACCGGTACCGCGTCATCGCCAACGTTCTCGCGGACTACGCCCGCCACTACGGGCTGGAGCGGAGGCTCACCGACGTGGAGCTGCGTGAGGAGTGCGCGAGCTGGTGGAACGCCGGTTTCGCCCACCTCGACAGTGAGGGGTTCCGCGCGTACCTCCAGGAAATGGTGGGGCTCGGTGTGCTCGCTCCCAACCACGACGGTCGGGGCTGGCACTTGCGCGGCCCCAACGCTCTGCGCATGATCGGCACCCAGCAGGAGATCGTCGCCCAACTCAACAGTGCGGCGAGTGAGTGCGAGCTGGAGGACGTCCTTGTCCTGGAGGGCAGGCCGGACCTGCCGAACAGGCGACCTGCCCCGCTCACCGTCAACCAGATCGACGACCTGCTGGGAAGCCATACCAACCAGACTCGTGTCGTCCTTGGGACAGCCGCCACAGGAGTGAGTGACGTCGCCGATGCGCTGCGGGCGGTCACCAGCCGGGTTCCCGGCTGGAGCGCTCCGGCCATCGGGAGCACCAAGGTCTTCCGTCAGCAGTTGGTCTCCGGCCAGGCCGGAGAACGCCGGGTCGTCATCAGCGACCTCGCCCACAAGGAAGTGAATGTGGACAACTGTCGTGAGGCGCTGGAGCTGGCTCGCACGCTGCTGCCGTCACGTTCTGGTGTGACCAGGGCAGTGGTCCTGATCGCCGGAACCGACCAGTTCGGCCTCTGGCGCGACCTGTTGACCGGCTCCAACGGCAGTGCCCTGACCGTGGCGTTGCGTCGCCATGACAGAAGGAGCCTGCGTTCCTGGGCACAGCGAAGTGAGACGTTTCACACGGACGACCGGCTGAACCGGCTGGTCGAGGTCACCGGTGGCTGGCCGATGCTGCTGGACCGGGCCCTTGACCTGTACGCCGAACAGGGCAATCAGGACGAGGCCCTGCACCTGCTCGCCGCCGAGCTCCAGCAGAAGGAACTTTCCGTGGAGCTGGTCACGGCGTCAGGCCTCGCCATCGACCCTGTGGTCGTCGCCACTTACCAGGCACTCGATGCCGAACGGGCGACCGGGTGGGAGAGCGAGGACTACCTGCTGACGGTTGCCGAGTACCACGGAGTCCGGAAGGAGGACGCCGTCTGGGCTTGTGCCTGCCTGGAGGCCATCCAGGCCCTGGAACGGGACGGCTCGCGACTGCGGATGGAACCGGTTCTTCGGGGCTGTTGGTCGCGAAGGGGGTGAGGGACGACCCTCGACCGGTGTGCGGGCAGCGCCCGCACACCGTTGACCCCGGCGACCATCTGGCCTCTGGCCAGCAGTGACGTCCGGCCGTGGGACGTCACACAGCCGGTCAGTTCCCGCCGCGGTGGGTGCTCGCGGTGTGCACGAACCACTCCAGGACGGCGCACACCTCCTCGCTGTGCTTGGTGACCACCCGCAGCGGGAACGACGGACGGAGCTCCAGTTTCGCTTCGAGGAGCTCGACGCCGTGGCCAGCACCGGGGGCCGAGGTCACTTGGCGTGTGGGTAGGCGACCATGGTGTTCGTGGAGTCCTCCCAGAACAGACCGTATCCGGAGTAGTCCGCGAACGGGGTCACGACGTAGTCGCTGGCCTCGACCTGGCCGGTGGCCAGGTCGATCGTCACCCGCGGGTCGGTCTGGTCGGCGGTCGAGGCACCGATACCGAAGGCGGTGCCGTCATCGGTCACACCGCTCAGGTGAACCGGCTTGTCCTGGTCGGTCTCCTCGAAGCACAGACCGGTGCCCTTCTCCAGGTCGAAGGCCGTGTTGCCGCGGATGAGGTAGCGGCCGTTGGGGGACAGGGAGGCTCCGTCGGAGTCGTCGCCCCCACCGGGCACGCAGTCGACCTTGGCGCGGACCTCTCCCGTGGCGGGGTCCAGGACGGCCCAGGTGTCGTTGGCCACGCCGTCGTCGTGCCACTTCGCGATGAGGGAGTCGCTGATCGGGGCGATGAACACCTTGTTCTCACTGTTGGTGGTGAGAGACCCGCCCGACCAGGCTCCCGGCACCCAGTAGTGGCCGTAGGGCTGCGTGTCGGTGGCCAGCAGCGGCCCGCGCGGCGTGACGGCCACCGCCTTGGTCGACGCGAAGCACAGCTTGCACTCGGTGGCTGGCGGCTCCATCGTGCGCAGGTCGTACGTCTTCGTGGCGCCCGTGGCCGGGTCCACCGTCATCACCACGTCGTCGTCCAGGTGCACCAGCAGTCCGCCGCCGCCGTTGCTGACGACACCGTCGCCGTCCAGTTCGAGGTGGTGAGCCGGCTTGACGTCGTCCCCAGCGGCACGGGCGGGGAAGATGTCGATCGTCGTGACCTCCTGGCCCTTGCTGACCACGTCGGCGTCCTTGGCGCCGGAGGCGTAGGCGACCAGGTAGTCCTTCCCGTTCACGGTGGCCGAGAAGGCGGACATCATGCCGTGGCCCTTCACTTCGGACCGCCACAGGGTCTGGCCGTTGGTCACATCGAGCACGATGAAGGTGCCGTCGTTCTTCCCGCCCTGCCGGAAGACGGCGACCGCACCGGAGTGCCGCAGGGCGAGCTGGTCCCCCGGCAGGTCCGACTCCCAGCCGCGGGAGGGGTCATAGAGGTCGGGCACGGACAACTGTGTTGTCGGTGGGACCTGCTCAGGAGGGGCGGACGACGAAGGCTGCGTCGTAGCGGTCTGCGACCCACGGGACCCTTCCGGTTCATCGCTTCCCGAGCCTCCTCCGCAGGAGGTGAGGAGGCCGGCGGCCACCACTGCCCCGAGTACGCGCCCGAGCCGATTCACACGAGTTCCCCCGTTCAACACAACGTGCAGTAAGGCCTGTTGGCAACCAGAAGTATGCCTGGTCCCACCCAGTGCCCCCGATGCGTGGGGACGGCCGACTGCCACGGCCCGACTGACCGGCGTGTACTCCCGGCGGAGTACACCGTCCGCAGCAGACGCGGTCGGCGCAGTGTCTTCCTCCGTACGACGACACCGGGGAGCTTGATCACGAGCATTGAGCGCAACGCTCAATGACTCGAGGAGAAGACGAATGCCAACCGAGACTCCCCGTTCGGACGGAGCTCTGGCGGGACTGGCCCGGTTCTGTTACCGGCGCCGCCGCCTGGTCCTCCTGACCTGGATCATCGGCGTCATCGCCGTGGCGTTCGTCGGCTTCGGCTACGGCGCCGCTCCCGACAACGACTACTCCGGTGGGGACTCCGGGTCCGCCAGGGCACAGGCCCTGATCGAGAAGCACTTCCCCGAGCAGCAGGGGGACACGCTGACCCTCGCGATCAAGGCGAGGAAGGGCATCGACGACCCCGCCGCGCGGCAGAGGATCGAGAAGGTCCTCGCCGATCTCGAGGCGTCACCGGTCACGGGACCGGTGACCTCGCCGTACCAGGACGAGGACCTGGTGACCAAGGATCGTCGCATTGCCCGTACGACCATCCCGCTGACCGACAAGGACCTGGACAAGTCCGACGTCAAGCCCCTGGTGACCATGGTCAAGGACGCCTCCGCTGACGGCGTGACGCTGGGACTGGGCGGGGACGAGGCAGAGAAGGCCGAGACACCCGCGCAGGGGCCGACCGAGAGCGTGGGCGTCCTGGTGGCGGCAGTGATCTTGTTCATCGCCTTCGGGTCACTGGTGGCGATGGGTCTGCCGATCGTGACGGCCCTCATGGCGATCCTCGGCGGCATCGCCCTGACCAAGCTCGTGGGGTACCTGGTCCCCTCACCGGACTTCACCGTGCTCGTCGCCGCGTTGATCGGGCTCGGCGTCGGCATCGACTACGCCCTGTTCATCGTGACCCGCTACAAGGAGAGTCTGCACGACGGTGACGAGCCCGAGACCGCCACGGTCAAGGCCATCACCACGGCGGGTCACGCGGTGCTGTTCGCCGGCACCACCGTTATGATCGCCCTGCTGGGCCTGGTCGCCATGGGGCAGAAGATGATGACCGGCGTGGCCATCGGCGCGTCGGTGACCGTGCTGGTGACGATGATCGCCGCGGTGACCCTGCTGCCGGCCTTCCTGGGCTTCACCGGCCACAAGATCGATTCGTTGCGCCTGCCCCGTCGGACGTCCCGCCGGCGCGCGGCCGTCAGCGTCCCGTCCCGGGAGCGCCGCACCGCCGCCGAGCGCTGGGCGGGCGTGGTGCAGCGCAGGCCACTGGTCGCCGCGGTCCTGGCCACCGCGGGCCTGCTGGTGCTGGCCGCCCCCGTGCTGTCGATGCGGCTGAGCCTGCCGGACGCCAGTGTCCAGCCCCACGACAGGAGCAGCTACATCTCCTACGAGATCGTCTCCGAGGGCTTCGGCCCCGGGTACAGCGCACCCCTCATCTTCGCCACCCCGGTCGAGTCCAAGGACGCCGATCTGCGTCCCGTCGTCGAAGCGGTCCGCGGGACCGAGGGCATCGCCTACGTCACGGAGCCCCGGTTCAGCAAGGACGAACAGGCCGCCACCTTCGTGGCGTTCCCCAGGACCGGATTCCAGGAGGAGGCGACCGCGAACCTGGTGCACGAACTCCGCGACGACGTGCTGCCCGAGACACCCGGAGGCGACGATGTCCACGTCGGCGGCCCGAACGCCGGCGCGATCGACTTCGCCGAGGACACCAGCTCGCGCCTGCCCCTGATGATCGCGGTCGTCATCTCCATGTCCCTGCTGCTCCTGGTCGTGCTGGTCAGGTCGGTCACGATCGCGCTCCAGGCCGCCGTGATGAACCTGCTGTCGATCGGCGCCGCCTACGGCGTGCTGGTCGCGGTCGTCCAGTGGGGTTGGTTCGGTTCGGCCCTCGGCTTCCCCACCGACATGCCGATCACGACCTGGGTACCGATGATGATGTTCCCGCTCCTGTTCGGGCTTTCGATGGACTACGAGGTCTTCCTGATCTCGCGGATACACGAGGAGTACGAGCGCACCGGCGACACCGGGACGGCCGTCACCCGCGGACTGGCACGCACCGCCAAACTCATCACGGCCGCCGCCGCCATCATGATCGCCGTCTTCACGACCTCCCTGCTCGGCCCCGACGTGTCGGTCAAGCAGATCGGTCTGGGCATGGCCGTCGCGGTGTTCATCGACGCCACCATCATCCGGATGGTCCTCGTCCCCGCGGTGATGGAACTGTGCGGCAAGGCCAACTGGTGGATGCCCGGGCGTCGGGCGCCGAAGGCCCTCCCTGGCACCCCGGCCGCACCGGCCGAGGTGGGCGAAGAGGTCAACGTCTGACCTTCCTCGTTCCGAACGCGGGCACTGACGGTTCCGGGGAGTCCCACCCATGGCTGGGGTACGACTGTCGGCAGGCACCACCGTGTACGAGGACGCCGGCGGCGACAAGCCGGTCCTCGTGCCGGTCCGGCCGACGGAGCGGACGCCGACCTGTCGGTCCTCGGAGTGGCGCGGCTCTGGCCGGGTTGTTCGACCAACTCGACCCGCGGGACGGAACGCCGGCCAGCAACGACTGGGGCGGCCCGCCGGCGCTTGTCGTCGAGGGCCCGCACCAGCGGATCGGTCGGCTCGTCATCACCTCCCGCGAGGCGTTCGACGACTTCCCGCCCGGGTTGTCGGGAAGGAACCTGTTCATGTCGGCAAGGCTGCCCGGAGGGCTC
Source organism: Wenjunlia vitaminophila DSM 41686 (assembly GCF_000380165.1). Classification (GTDB taxonomy): domain Bacteria; phylum Actinomycetota; class Actinomycetes; order Streptomycetales; family Streptomycetaceae; genus Wenjunlia; species Wenjunlia vitaminophila. Next base: position 77,457 of record NZ_KB904680.1, on the reverse strand, counting down.
AACGTCGCCCTCCGGGCGGTGAAGCCGAAGGCCGTCCGGCGCGCGCCGATGACCTGGGGCTGGATGAGCGAACGGCCGGTGCCCGACGAGGTGACAGTCACCTGCCCGCCGCCGACGCCGTGGCACGGTGGCCCCTCGGCGTCAGCCGTTCCGGGGGGCCACCAGGCCGGACTCGTAGGCGAGGACCACGAGGTGGGCGCGATCACGGGCGCGGAGTTTGGCCATGGCCCGGTTGATGTGGGTCTTCGCGGTCAGTGGGCTGATCACCATGCGGTCGGCGATCTGGTCGTTGGACAGGCCGTGTGCGACCAGGACGACGGCTTGGCGCTCACGGTTGGTCAGCTCCTTCAGCCCCGTGCCGGCGCCGAGGTGGGGCGGCTGGGCGACGAAGCGGTTGATCAGCTTGCGGGTGATCGACGGCGCGAGCAGCGCGTCACCGCGTGCGGCGACCCGCACGGCGTGGAGGAGGTCCTGCGGCACGATGTCCTTGACGAGGAACCCGGCGGCGCCGGCGCGCAGCGCGTCGAACACGTACTCGTCGAGGCCGTAGTTGGTCAGGATGACGACGTGCACCCCGTCCAGCGTCGGGTCCGCGGCTATGCGCCGGGTCGCCTCGATGCCGTCGACGACCGGCATCCGGATGTCGATGAGCACGATGTCGGGCACGTGCTGCCTGGCGAGCGCCACCCCCTCCATGCCGTCGGCGGCCTCGGCAACCACCTCGATGTCGTCTTCGAGGTCGAGGAGCGCCCGGAACCCGCTGCGAAGGAGCGGCTGGTCATCGACGAGCAGGACACGGATCACGGCGTTCGGTCCACCGGAAGCTCGGCCTGCACGGTGAAGCCGCCCTCGTCGCGGGGTTCGGCCCGCAGGTGACCGCCGAGGGCGGTGACGCGTTCGTGCATCCCCAGCAGTCCGATACCGGGCAACGGGGCTGTGCCCGGCACGGCCTTGCCGTCGTCGTCGACGCGTATGGCGAGGGCGTCCGCACGGTAGCCGATCCGGACGGAGGCCGTGCTGGCGGCGGCGTGGCGGGCGACGTTGGTGAGTGACTCCTGGACGATGCGGTAGGCGGTCCGGTCCACCGCGGCCGGAACGGCGCACCGTTGTCCTTCGATCGTCAACGTGGCGGCCAGTCCGCTCGTACGGGCCCGTTTCACCAGCTCCGGCACGTGGTCGAGGCCGCGCGGCGGGGCCGTGTCGTCGTCCCGCAGCGCCTCCAGGGTCGCCCGCAGGTCCCGGGCCGCCTCCCGACCCGCCTCCTGGATCGCCAGCAGGACCTCGGGCACCTGCTCGCCGCGCCTGCGGGCCACGTGGACGGCGACTTCGGCCTGCACCTTGATGACCGAGATCTGATGGGTGAGCGAATCGTGCAACTCCCGCGCGATGTGCAGCCGCTCCTCGTCGGCGCGACGCCGCGCGGTCTCCTCGCGGGTGCGCTCGGCCTCGTCCGCCCGCCGCTCGGCCTGCCGCAGCGCCTCACCCGCGGCACCGGCGGCGACCAGCCAGCCGAGCTCGATGACGCCCCGGGTCCGGGCGAGCGCCTCGTCCACGGGCCCGCCGTGGGAGGAGGCCAGGGCCGTGAGCGGGAGAGCGACCAGCAGGGCCACCGATGCCGCCACCGTGATCCTGAGGTGCCCCGCCCGCACCGCGGCGTACACCGCGAACAGGTACGCCACGGCCGGCACCTCAAGACCAGCCGCCTGACAGCCCACCACGCACAGCCCGGTGACGACCAGGACGGCAACCGGGGCCCGGCGGCGCGCGCCCAGCGCCAGACCGCCGACCACCAGCAGTGCGTACCCCAGGAGGTCGAGATCCGTGCCGGTGTGATCGCCGGAGAGCGCGGCGCTCAGCAGCATCGCCGCCACGCACACGGCGATTGCCCAGTCCCTGACACCGGCCCGGACAGCGAACCGTTTCGTGCTCATACGCACGCACCCTAGCCGGACGTCACCGCGGGCGAGTCCGGCTGACGGACGAGCGTCCGCTACCGCGCACGCAGTACTTCGACGCGGCCGGCCAGCCCCTGCCACCAGGGCGCACCTCGCGCCTCGGGACTTCACCACCAGGCGGAACGAAGCCGCACCACGGGCGGTGTTGGAGGGTACGCCCAGTTGCTACGGTCTCAGCCCGGACCGATGGTCTCCGGGGTGGAATCGTGGGGGAGCGGTGGAGAGCGGACCCAGCAAGGCAGCAGCCTGGATCAGTGTGGTGGCGGGCACCATCGCCATCCTTGCGTTCTTCGGGGTGAACAACTTCGAGGAACTCAAGCAAGCCGTCGCCGACAGCGCGCGGTCGGACGATTCGCTGGTGGACCCCTGCGAGGCCTTGTCCACCGAGTACCTCGACAACCTGCGCGTGGGCGAGGCGAAGCACGCTGGGGACGAGTTCCGGATGGACTGGCCAAAGCCGAAGAGCGGAAATCCCTACTACTGGTGGCAGTGCTTCTGGCCGGGACCGAACCCGGAGGTCGGCGGGGGGAACCTGGTCATCGGCTACTCGCAGAGCACGCAACCGAGTACGGCAGGCATGCAACCGATGAACGGCATCCCCCACGCGACGTACGGCCCTCAGAACCCGGGCTACGACTCCTCCTGCTATGTCGACTGGCCAATCTCCGGCGGCAGGGGCAAGGCATCCGTGTGGTACGGCGGAACGTGCTCGGACACGATGCTCATCGCCCGCAAGGCGTACGAGAAGCTCTCCCGCTGAAGCGTGTTGCGGGACGCTGTGGCGTCGGAACCGTTGCCGCGTTCCGCGTGGCCGCGCTCGCGGGCCGGGTCCGCTCGTTCGACACGGGGGGCAACGCGACAGCCATGGGCGCCGTGCAACCGGATCGACGGCGGTGCTCCGAGTTACTGGTTAGCTGAACGTGCGCCGGTAGGTCTGCGGGCTGACGCCGGTGGCGCGTTTGAAGCGGTCCCGGAAGGTGGTGGGTGAGCCGAAGCCGACCTGGTAACCGATGCGCTCCACGGAGTGCTCCGTGGTTTCCAGCAGGTGCTGTGCCTGGCGGATGCGGGCTCGGTGGAGCCACTGGAGCGGGGTGGTGCCTGTCTGGTCGCGGAAGCGCCGGATCAGGGTTCGGGTGCTGGTCCCGGCCCGCTCGGCGATGTCGGCAAGGGCGAGGTCGCGGGCCAGGTTCTCCCGTAGCCAGGTGAGCAGCACCTCGAGCTCGGAGCCCTGCGGTGTGGGTGCGTGGTCGTAGACGATGAACTGCGCCTGTCCGCCCTCCCGTTCGAGGGGCATCACTGACAGGCGGGCGGCGTCGGCGGCGACGGCCGAGCCGTAGTCACGGCGGATCATGTGCAGACACAGGTCCATACCCGCGGCGGCGCCGGCCGAGGTGAGGAACTGGCCGTTGTCGACGTAGAGGACGTCCGGGTCGACGTCGATGTCCGGGTGGGTGGCGGCCAGAAGCCCGGCCGCGCGCCAGTGGGTCGTGACGCGCAGCCCGTCGAGGAGCCCGGTGGCAGCCAGGGGGAAGGTGCCCACGCAGATGGAGGCGATCCGGGTGCCGTCGGCAGCGGCCGACCGCAGCGCGTCGTGCACGGCGGGAGGGAGCGAGGTAGCGAGATCGGCGACGCCCGGCACGATGATCGTGTCCGCGCCCTTGAGGCCCTCCAGACCCCAGGGGGCACGCAGGGTGAAGGCCCCGGCGTCGACCTCCTCGCGCTCCGCGCACACCCGGACCTGGTAGCCGGGTCGCCCGTCGGGCAGGCGGGTCCGGGAGAACACCTCGATCGGGGTGGACAGGTCGAACGGGATCACCCGGTCCAACGCGAGAACGGCAACCGTGTGCATGGCTATAACATACCTGGCCATCAGCCCGACGGACCCGGGACCGTACTCCGGAATCTCCATATCGCCGCAGCTCACACCCTTCGTGGGAGTGTTGTCACTATCCCGTTGAAACCTGTCGCTAGTGCCACTGGGCGGGCGCCCGGAAGGCCGGTTGACTTCGGAGCGTCCCGATGGAGCCCCCCGAAGGAACACCCATGCACATCCAGGTCGTCCTGTTCGATGGCTTCGACCCGCTCGATGCCATCGGCCCGTATGAGGTGCTGTACGCCGGCGGCTCGGCGTCGGACGGCGCGGTGACCGTCGAGCTGGTCACCGCGGAGGGCCCTCGCGAGGTCGTCAGCGGCACCGGAGGACTGACGCTGCGCGCCGCCGGCGCCATCGACCTGGAGCGCGCCGACGTGCTCCTGGTGCCCGGCGCCTCCGGCCGCGTGGGCGAACCCGGCGAGGTCCCGGACGAAGAGGTGGGCGCCGGCGAGTGGAAGCAGGACGAGTTCGTCCCGGTGCTGCTGGGCCGCACGCTGACCACCGAGCTCCCCGCGCTCCTCAAGAAGGCAATGGACGACCCGGACATCACCGTCGCCACCGTCTGCGGCGGGTCGCTCGTCCTGGCCATGGCCGGCCTGCTGGAGGGACGTCCCGCCACCACCCACCACCTGGGCCTGGACATGCTGGACGCCACCGGCGCCCACGCGGTCCGCGCACGCATCGTGGACGACGGCGACCTGATCACCGGCGCCGGAGTGACCTCCGGTCTCGATCTGGGCCTGTACCTACTGGAACGCGAGGTGGGCCCCCGCGTCGCGCACGCCGTCGAAGAACTCTTCTCCCACGAGCGGCGCGGCACCGTCTGGCGCGCGCAGGGCCCGACGCCCACCATCCCCTGAGCCCTCGGCCCTTCGCAGACCAGGCACTCACCATCCCCCCCCGCACCGTCAGGAAGACCATCAGCATGTCCGTCGAAGGCACCTGGAACCTGTCCATCTCCACCCCCATCGGCAAGATCAAGGCCGTGGTCGAACTCCGCGAGCAGAACGGCGTCCTGACCGGCGTCGCCCACGGAGCCGGCGAGGACGTGGCACTCGCCGACATCACCCTCGCCGGCGACCGGCTCACCTGGAAGCAGGCCATCACCAAGCCCGTGCGGCTGAACCTGACATTCGACGTGACGGTGAACGGCGACACCCTCCAGGGCACCTCCAAGGCCGGCTGCCTTCCGTCTTCGAAGGTCGCCGGCGAACGCCGGACCACCCCGGAGCACCAGGCGTGACCAAGCTTCTTCTCTCCTTGCACGTCCTGGCCGCCATCACCACCGTCGGCCCGGTCACCGTCGCCGCGAGCATGTTTCCCGCAACGCTGCGCCGCGCCCTCGACGCCTCCGACGACAGCGAGGCCCGCGCCACTCTGAAGACGCTGCACCGGATCTGCCGGGTCTACGCGGGCATCGGCATCGCGGTTCCCCTCTTCGGCTTCGCCACGGCCAGCAGTCTCGGTGTCCTCGGCGACGCCTGGCTGATCGCCGCGATCCTGCTGACCGCGACGGCCGCCGGCGTACTGACACTCCTGATCCTGCCCGCCCAGGACCGCGCCCTGGCCGAGACGACGGGTTCCGCCTCGCGGGTACCAGCGCCGCTCCCCCCGACGCCGGGCCGCCTCGCCACGGCCACCGGCATCTTCAACCTGCTCTGGGCCACCGTCACCGTACTGATGATCATCCGTCCCGGCTCCACCACGGGGGCATGACCATGCACCTCCGGCCCCCGCCCCATCTGCGCATCGCGGCTCACGCCGAGCTGATCTCCCTGGTCGTGATGCTGACCAACGTGTTCACCGTCCACCTCAAGCCCGTCTCATCCCTGATGGGCCCCACCCACGGCTGCGCCTACCTGTTCGTCGTCGTCGGGACCTGGCGCCTCAGGCGGGCCCCGGCCGCCGTCAAGGTCCTGGCCCTCGTTCCGGGCGCCGGGGGGCTGCTCGCGCTGCGACTGCTCGCCCGCGGTGATTCGGCCCGCTCCCAGGAGGAAGAAGCCATCCCCTCATGAACCTTGTGTCACCGGTGATCGTCGGCACCGTCTACTGCCTGCTGATGTCCCTGATCAAAGAACCGCACCGACGCCGCCTCAATGCGATCATGGTGGGCGGAGCCGGCGCTGCCTATCTGAGCGGGGGCGGATTCGGCCCGTGGGAGCTCCCGTTCGTCGCACTCATGGCCTACGTCGCCTACCGGGGCCTGGACTCCTGGACCTTCATCGGCATCGGCTGGCTGCTCCACACGGCCTGGGACACGGCCCACCAACTCAAGGGCAACCCGATCCTGCCGTTCTACCACGACTCATCCATGGCCTGCGCCATCTGTGATCCGGTCATCGCTCTGTGGTGCTTCCGCGGAGGCCCTCCCCTGACCGCGCTCGTCCGCCGCGGGCTCAGGCCCGGCCGGACAGCGGACCACGCACACGATCACGCCTCTGCCCCCTCCTGACCAGGCCGCACCGAGTCACCCGGGGTCGCCCCGAGCGCGCTGGGAAGGGCTTCGTCGTGAGGGCCGGGTCCGGGCATCATTGCCCCGTGCATGAGGACCGGGGCCGTCACGGGCGGGGGCGGTACACGCTGACGGAGACGGAGCACGGCCACGTGTGGGGCGTGTGCGCCGTGGCGGACGGACTCTTCGGGGAGCCCAGGCGCGGGACGTACGAACTGTTCGGCTGGGCCCCGGAAGGTGCCGAGGTGCGTGGCTGGGTCGGCAGCAGGGTGTGGCTGGTGCCGGGGGACGAGGCGCTCGGCCCCTGGCTGCTGGAGGACGTGGAGAGCCTGGGGCAGCTCTCCGGGACAGGGAGTCTCGTGCTCACCGGCCTGGACGACCACGAAGGCCCACCGGAGGGACACAGGGGTCCCGTCCGCGTGCACGACGGGCACCAGTGGCTGGGTTGCTGCCAGGAGTTCGCCCGCGTCCTGCCGTCCGAGCGGGCGCGGCCCCCGCTCGTCCTGCGAGGGCTCGCCCCGGGTGACCAGTTGCGGGCGGCACTGGCCAAGGGCACCCGGCGGGCGTTGGACCTGGGCGAAGCCGCCCTGGAGTTGTGTGACGACCAGGGCCAGCCACTTACCGAACGGCACCTGTGGACCAGGGTTCGTGCTTGGCGTCCGTCCTCGTACGGGACGGGTCTGATCGACCTGGAACTCGATGGGGAACTTCTCACGCCCGTTCCCGAACACGCCCGGCAGATCTGGGGGCAGTGGCTCGCCGGACCGCCGGGGGCCCCGGGTACATGGGCGGGCCTCGACACCCGGCGCCGCGGGGCCTGGCTCGATCTCGTCCGAGAGCGGGCCTGCCGGCGCGCTCACCGTGACCGGCCGCCTGGTCACCACTACGAACTCGACGGCCGGTACGTCACCGATGTACCGGGCCTCTACCTGGCGCTGGGCGAGGCGGTGAACGGGCCGGGTGGCTACTTCGGCGGCTGCCTCGCCGCCCTCGACGACTGCCTGCGCGGAACCTTCGGCTACACAGCCCCCGCAAGCCTGCTCTGGCGGGGAGCCGCGACCGCACGCGAGCACCTGTCCCCAACCCTGACAGCGGACGGACACCCCCACGACCTGTTCGCCGAGGTCCTCGCAGCCCTGGCTGAGGGTGGTATGGACGTCACCCTGGCGTGAGTCGTGGTCTGCCCGACACGGAACCCCCCACGGCGTGCCGGCCCGGTGCGGTCCCGCACCACGGACCGGTCGGGCAGCGCCCGCGGCACTGTCACCGCCCGACGATAGAGTCACTCGGAAAATCCAAGCGGCCCGCCGGGCTTCCCGCACGGATGCTGTCCACGGTCAGCGTCTGAGGACATGCCCCCACCCGCACGAGCTCCTTCGTGCTGCCTGGGGGACTGTCTCTTGCCACACCACGACTCCGCGCTCTTCCGTGACTCCGCCGACGCGGTGGCCGCTGAGATGTTCGCCAACTCGCTGGCCCTGAGGATGACTGAGCAGTTCGTGCGCGCGTACGGTCACCGGCCCAGCTCCCAGGAGCGGCGCTCCTGGGAGCGCAGCATCCCCGCGCTGGTGAGCGCCCTCCGGAGCGCGGGGCTCGGTCAGGTGGAAGTGCTGCTCGAGTACGCGTTGCCGCTGAACAGCAGGCGAGCCGACGCCGTCCTGGCCGGCGTGCACCCAAGGACCGGTGCCCCCTCCTACGTGGTCGTTGAGCTCAAGCAGTGGTCGAGGGCCTTACCGGACGACGACGACCAGTCGTTGTGTCACGTCGAGGGTTACGGACGCCCCGTCCTGCACCCCGTCGACCAGGTCCGTGGCTACTGTCGTTACCTGGTCGACTTCAACGGCGCTCTCTCCGACCACCCTGAACGCGTCTGCGGTGCGGCCTACCTGCACAACGCCACGGAGAGGGCCGTGGACGGTCTCCGACAGCGCGACGAGGACGCCTACGGGGCACTGTTCACCGGCGACCAGCGTGGTGAGTTCGCGGACTTCCTCCGCGCCAGGCTCGCTCCCAGGTCCGGCGCCCAGGCCGCGGACGCACTTCTCGCCGGCAGGATCGCTCCGTCCAAGCAGCTCATGGACGTGGCCGCGGAGGAGGTGCGGAACCGCGAGCAGTTCGTACTGCTGGATGAGCAGCAGGTGGCCTACCGCATGGTGATGAACGCGGTCAGGCGAGCACGGCAGTCGGACCACAAGGAGGTCGTGGTCATCACTGGCGGTCCGGGAACGGGGAAGAGCGTCATCGCCCTGTCGCTACTCGGGGAGCTGTGGCGACAGGGAGTCACCGCGCTGCACGCGACTGGTTCCAGCTCGTTCACCACGACCATGAGGAAGGTCGCTGGTTCCGGGAAGCCGGCGGTACGTGACCTGTTCAAGTACTTCAACAGTTTCATGGTGGCCGAGCGCAACAGCATCGAGGTGCTCATCTGCGACGAGGCCCACCGCATACGCGAGACGTCGGCGAACCGTTATACCCGCGCTGCGCACCGCACGGGCAAGGCGCAGGTCGAGGAGTTGATCGACGCGGCACGGGTTCCGGTGTTCCTGTTGGACGAGCACCAGGTCGTGCGTCCGGGGGAGATCGGTCGGGTCGAGGACATCAGGGGGGCCGCCGACGCGAAGGGCCTCCAGTGCCGGGTGATCCCGCTTGACGGTCAGTTCCGGTGCGGCGGCAGCGAGGCATACCTGCACTGGGTGGTTGCGCTCCTCGGCCTCGACGGAGGCACTCCTGTTCCCTGGCTCCCTGACGACCGGATGGAACTCGTCGTCGTGGACAGCCCGCAGGAGATGGAGGGCTTCCTCGAGGAGCAGCGCGCTCTGGGCTACCGGGCGCGGATGAGCGCCGGCTACTGCTGGCCATGGACGAGGAACGTCTCGCCGGGGCAGGAGCTTCCCGCGGACGTGGTCATCGGAGACTGGTCCCGACCGTGGAACGTGTACGGGGACCGGGCCGTCTCGGGAGCTCCGCCGGCAGCGCTGTGGGCGACGGACGAAGCCGGTTTCGGGCAGGTGGGATGCGTCTACACAGCACAGGGATTCGAATACGACTGGAGCGGTGTGATCATCGGTCCTGACCTGGTGTGGCGTGGTGACCGATGGATCGTTGACCGGAACGCGTCCAGGGACCCGGTCTTCAGGAAGAAGACGCCTGACTCGGAGGTGGACCGGTTGGTTCGCAACACCTACAAGGTGTTGCTGACCCGGGGAATGATCGGCACGGTGATCTACTCCACCGACCCGGAGACCCGGTCCGAGCTCCGCGCACTCACCGCGGGGAACAGGGTGTTCGCGTGAAGTGATCTCGCCTGGACTCATCCGGTGAGGCCGAGGAGGGGGCGAACGCAACGGGCGGCTGGTTCGCTGGTCGTTGGTCGGTCCGGCGGCGGCGGTGGCGGTGATCTCCGCGGTTCGGCGATGATGGGCCGCGGAGGGCCGGTGCGCGTGAGGGGAGCTTCGTGGCGGATCTGATGTGGGGCAGTCCGCTGGACGGCCGGGACCCGACGACGGTGGGTCCGTACACGGTGCTCCGGGTACTGGGACAGGGCGGAATGGGCCGCGTCTACCTGGCTCGTGGTCTCGGCACGCGGCTGTACGCGGTCAAGGTGATCCGCCCGCACCTCGCGGACGAGGACGGGTTCCGGGCGCGTTTCGTCCGGGAGGCATCAGCGGCCCGGGCGGTGAGTGGAGCGTTCACCGCGCCGGTGGTCGAGGTGTCCGCGTCGGACGCGGAGCTGCTCTGGATGGCCGTCGCGTTCGTTGCCGCGCCGCCGCTCGACACCCTCATCGAGCGGGCAGGGGTACTGCCGCCGGCGGGTGTGTGGTGGGTCGCGGCCGGCATCGCGGAGGCGCTGTTGTCGGTCCATGGTGCCGGGTTGGTGCACCGGGACCTGAAACCGGCGAACGTGCTGGTGACCGCTGATGGACCGCGAGTGATCGATTTCGGGATCGCCAAGGCACTGGACGCGGTGGGGACGGCTTCCACGCAGGTGATGGGCACCTCGGGGTACATGGCCCCGGAGCACATCCGGGGAGCCGCCGGGCCGGCCAGTGACGTGTTCGCGTTGGGTGCGGTGATGGTGTTCGCGGCGACGGGGCACGCACCGTTCGAAGGGCCGAGCGCGGGCGATGTCCTGGCCCAGACGCTGTATCAGCCGCCGAACCTGAACGGCCTGCCCAGCGAGCTGGCTGACGTGGTGGGGCGGTGCCTGTCCAAGGAGCCGGAGGCGCGGCCGACCCTGAGCCAGATACTCGAGGAGTTCAGGCATCACCGGGACCGGACCTCCGCCCCCCACGCTGCAACGAGCTGGCTCCCCGCCAGGGCGCTCGCCGTGATCGAGGGCTTCGGCAGCCCGTCACCCACGGCCCCGACCGCCCCACCCCCGACATCGGCGACAACGCGTCCCATCACAGCGGACCTGCAGGAGCGCGCCCGTGAGGCACAGGCGCTGGGTGCGGCGGGTGACGCGGCGGCCGCGCGGGACCAGTATGTCGATCTGGTTCGTGACCACGTGCGGCTGCTTGGTGCTGATCACCCTGACACCTTGTTCGCGCGGGACTGGCATGCCTTCTTCACGGCTGAGGCGGGTGACGCGGGAGCGGCGCGGGATCTGTATGCCGATCTGGTTCGTGACCGCACTCGGGTGCTCGGCCCCGACCACCCTGACACCCTGCACGTGCAGAACCAGCACGCCCGCTTCACGGGTGCGGCGGGTGACGCGGGAGCGGCGCGGGACCTGTGTGCCGATCTGGTTCGTGACCGCACTCGGGTGCTGGGCGCTGATGATCCCCAGACCCTCCGCGCGCGGGACTGGCACGCCCGTCACACGGGTCTGGCGGGTGACGCGGTGGCCGCGCGTGACCTGTGTGCGGAACTGGTCCGTGACCACGTACGGGTGCTTGGTGCTGATCACCCTGACACCCTGTTCGCGCGGGACTGGCATGCCTTCTTCACGGCTGAGGCGGGTGACGCGGCAGCGGCGCGGGATCTGTATGCGGATCTGGTTCGTGACCGCACTCGGGTGCTCGGTGCTGATCACCCTGACACCCTGCACGTACAGGGCCAACTCGCCCACTACACGGCCGCGGCGGAATAGCGGGACGTGCTTGTCCGGTCGCTCATGTCCGGAGCAAGATGACGGGACCGCGGCGATTGCTGCGGCGAGGTGGGGCTGAGGGTCAGGGGCCGACGGCAGTCGCGGGCCGCTCGCCGGAGGGTGGCTGGGACGTCGTTCTGGCCGTCCCGCCAGTGGGGGGCATGAGGTTCGCAGACGGCGGGTGCGTACCACCCGGTTAGCCCTTCGTCGAAGGGTTGACCGCCAGGGTCGGCACTGGGAGGCGGAGGAGGCGGAAGCGGTGGACCCCGTTGAGGAGATGTTCTGGATCGCGGTCATCGTGGCTGCTGTGTGCTTCGCCGCCGTCGGCATCTGGAGTTGGCTTTGGGACCTTTGGTGGGAGCACTCCGGCAAGTACAAGCACCGCAGTGATGGCGGCCGCACGGGCAGTAGTGGCGCTGGCGGCGAGTTCGGCGGCGGTAGCGGGGGCGACGGCGGGGGCGACGGCGGCGACTGACCGCCGTCACACGACGGCTCGTCTCTGGTACACCCGAACTCCGGGAGAACGCCGCTGACGACGCCACGGGACTGTTGATCAGAAACTCGTGGAGTTCGCATCCCAGGTGCGGCGGACGTGCGGGCCACCGAAGGAGCCGCGGACGACGTGCGGCGCTCACCGACGTCCGTGGAAGGACCGGCGGGTCCCAGCGGCGGGGCCGGCCTGGTTGCGGGCCCGGTGCTTGGTCAGGCTGTGCTCGAGATCCGCGTTGACCAGCTCATCGGGGTTCAGCTCGGGCGTGTGCGGCGGCAGGAGGTGCGGCGTGACGTCGTCGGGCCAGGGCGGGCCAGTCACGGACCCGTCGGCAGGAGGTGATCCCTGGCGCAACCGCCTGCTCCGCGGTGCGCCGGAGGGCCCCGTTCGGGCGACATGATCGCCCGAACGGGGCCCTCGCTGTTCGGCCGGTGCGTCAGGCAGCCGTGCCCTCGTCGGCCATGTCCTCGAGCACGGACACGTCCAGCACCTTGTCGTCCGGCGGGGCCTGCACGTCCACCGGCTTGTCGAAGTCGGAGAAGACGATGGCGGCAGGCTGCGTGCTGGACTTGTCGTCCACCTTCAGCGGGTAGGGCTTGCCCACGGTGGAGACGTAAATGGTCCCCGTCCCGTCAGTGTCCTTGTAGTTCAGTTCGATGGCGGGTGTGCCGTTGACCTCGGTGACCTCGCCCTTGGTGTAGGTGGTCTCGGCGCTGTCCTCGGTCATCGACGCCGTCATCTTCTCCAGGTCGCAGGTCTCGACCATGTCCCCGTACTGCTCGTCGCCCGCGGGGACGAGCATGTAGCGGTCGCCCACGACCGCCTTGGCCGCATCGGCGTCCTTGCCGACGGCCATGCTCCAGAAGCCCTCGTCTCCCTTAAGCCAGAACGACTCGCCCTTGCGGAGCATCTCCATCTCGATACCCTCGAGGCCCATGGTCCCGCGGCAGTTGCCGCTGTTGTCCAGGAGCAGGTCCAGCTTGGCGCCGTCCGCCGTGCCGACCATGTGCATGGAGGTGGCCTGCTTCAGGGTCTCCAGGGACTTGTCGCCGATCTCCTTCGCGGACAACTCGGTCACGCCGTTGGACTCCGCCTGCTTCTCCTCCGGCTTGGACGAGGAGTTGGACTTGTCCTTCTGGAACGGTGAGCCCGGGTCCTTCGGATCGTCGTCACTGCCGCAGGCCGCCGCCCCGGCAACCAGTGCGCATACCGCCGCCGTCAGGGCCAGGCTCCGCCTGAGTTTCATCTAGCTCTCATTTCTGTTCTGTTCCGCCACGAGCCCCGACCGAGACACAGGGGTGACCGGCGCGCGGCGGACCCGGACGAGGCAGCTTACCTACCCTGGGTGACGTTCTGGCCAACGGCTCTGGTCGGCAGGCTGCCCGGGTACGCGTCGATGGGCCCCTGACCAGGGAGTCTGGCCGATCACCGAGCCGTACGGGCGCCGTGCGTCCGTCACCGAGTCCGGGTCCGCGTCTCAGACGGCCGTGGCGTCCGCCTCGGGCTCGTCGGACAGGGAGACGTCAAGCAGGATGCTCCGCCCACGGCCGTGGTCATCATCTACTTCCAACAACCGGGGGACACCCACTGTGGAGACGTGGATGCGGCCGGTGTCCTCGTTGCCGGGGTAGTTGAGCCCCCCTGTGGGTGTGCTGTCGACCTCGGTGGCCCCGCCCCTGCTGTACAACCATCCCTCGTGCCACTCGGCAAGGTCCTCCTGATGGCCCTTGAGTTCGCACAACGAGGTGAACTCCTCGAACAGCTCGTCCTCCGCGCTGAAGGTCATGTGCACGGACCTGGCGTGGCCGGAGGCGTCCACTGCCCTGTCGGCGATCTCCTGGGCGGGGAGTCGGACAGTCGCTCGACGGTGTCATTCGGTCGGGGCCTGGGGTAGTGCTCCGGCGGGGATGCGGACACCCCTAGGATGGCGGCGTGACCGGCCGACCACCACAGGTGAACGGGCGCCCCGGGGCGCCCGGGGTCCTGGTGTCGCTGGTCCTGGTGCTGCTGGCCGGACTCGTGGGGATGCACGGGCTCGCACCCGGTGCAGCGGGGCTCGGCGGCGGGATGGCGCGGCACGCCACGGCGACGGCGCACGCGGACGACGACGTGGCCCACGTGCACCGGGCCGGGGCCAGTTGCTCCCACGACACCGGAGGTCACCCGCACCACGCGGACGCGACCTGCGCCGCCAGCGGCCTCGGTGCGGCCCCGGCCGTGCCGGACCTCGCCCCGGCGCCGTTCGACCCCGCCGCGGTCGCCGTGCCCGCCGGGTGGCCGGCCGTACCCCACGCCGCCGTTCGGGCACCGCCCGATCTGGCGCAACTGCAACTCCTGCGGATCTAGAGGCACCCGCACGCCTGCCTCCGGTCGTCACCGGGGCGGGCCGTGCTCCGAGCTGCCTTCGACCATGCGTGCCCGTCCGGTGTAGACGCGCGTTCGCGCCAACGCCGGGGGCACCGACGTGCACCGCTGTGCACCCAGGAGTTGCCACACCATGACCACACACCGTTCCCGGGTTCGCCGGGCCGCCCTCGCCATCGCCCTCGCCGCTGCCTCCGTGGTGCTCGCCGCCTGTGGCGGGGACGAGGACGAGGCATCCGGAACACCCTCCAACACCGCGGGTCGTTCGGCCTCGCAGGCCGTGGACGACGCCCACAACGCCCAGGACGTGCAGTTCGCGCAGGGCATGATCCCGCACCACCGGCAGGCGGTGGACATGGCCGACCTCGCCCCCGGCCGGGCCGCGTCCAAGGAGGTCAAGGACCTCGCCGAGCAGATCAAGAAGGCGCAGGACCCGGAGATCACCACCATGTCCGGGTGGTTGACGAGCTGGGGCGAGGAGGTCCCGCAGGACCCGGCGGACGCCGGGGGGGAGGGCTCCCACGGGATGGACCACTCCGGTCACGACAGCATGCCGGGGATGATGAGCGACAAGGAGATGGGCGAGCTGGAGAAGCTGTCCGGTGAGGCGTTCGACGCCGCTTTCCTGCGAATGATGGTCGAACACCACGAGGGCGCCGTGGACATGGCCACCACCGAACGGTCCGAGGGCGCCTACCAGCCCGCCAAGGACCTCGCCAAGGCCATCGTCACCGCGCAGACCGACGAGATCGCCGTCATGAACGACCTGCTGGACGGGTAGGTCGCTGGTGTCCTCCGGTGGGCCGTCGCGCGTGCGGCCCGCCGGAGGCGACGCGGTGACGTCACCGTGCCTGGCCGTCCCCGGCCCGCTCCTCTGCAGTGCGGTTGAGGAGCGCGGGACGCGGGTCGGTTCTTTCGACCTCGCGCGGCCCGGCCCTCCGGGGTGACGGCGAGCCCGGAGACGGTGGCGACCAGGCCCCGGGTGACCATCGCGTCGGCCAGGGCCACGCCCAGCCGCCCCGCCAGGTGGTCGTCACGGGTGCGGGCGTGTGCTTCGGCGCTGAACCGGACCGACTCGCGCAGACTCCGTGGGTGCGGGGTCCGCGGGGCGTACGGGGCGAGGGCTTCGACCAGGGCGGCCACCTCCGGTCCGGCCAGCCGGACGTAGCGGTGCCGGGCCCTGGCGTTCTTCGGTCAGCGGTCCGCCGGCGACGAGCCGGGAGAGCTGCTCGCTGGCGGTCGAGGGCCGCACCCCCGCGTGCCGAGCGAGCTCGCCCGCCGTCCAGACGCGGCCGTCGAGCAGCGCCTGACAGAAGGCGGCCCGGGTGCGGTCGGCGAACAGGCCGGCGGGCTCCGCGAGTGGAGTCTTGACGCCATGATGGCGCAGGGACGGTTCGGGGGATACCGAACCGTTCCGGCCCTAGCGTCGGGACCATGGCGCACACGATGCACGAGTTGACCCACCATGCGGATATCGCGGCGGCGCTCGCCGACCCGGCGCTCGTCCCGGAGCTGCCGTCGGCTGCGGACGGTGGTCCGGCCGGGGCCAGCGTCGCGTGGCTGCGCGCCACCGTGGCCCGGTTCAGCTCCGGTGAGTCCCACCGGCGGCGGCGGGCCCTGGTGGAGGCGGAACTGGCCCGGCTGGAGCCCGCCGCACTCCGGCGGGCGGTCGCGGCAGGACCCGAGGGGGAGGTCCGGGTACGGGTGGTGCGTGCCCTTGCCGAGGCTCTGGGGATGCCGGAGCCCGGGGCGGTCGCTGAGGGGGTGACCGTGGTCGCCGGGGCGTATTTCGGAGCCGGAGCCGCAGCGGTGGACGCAGCCGCGGACGAGGCGGTGGCCCGGCTGGTGGCGCTGCTGGTGCCAGGAGCCACGGACGAAGCCGCCCTGGAGACTGCCGCCAACCGCATCGGGCTGCTGGTGCAGGCCTGCGCGGCGACGGCTGCGCTGGTGGAGGCCGCGGCTGGAAGCGACGCGCCGCTGGCCCGGGTGCTCCGGGAGGCTCCGCCGGTGGCGGCCATGCGTCGGGTGGCCGCCCGTGCCACCCGGGTCGCCGGGCGAGAGATCGCCGAGGGTGATGTGGTGCTCCTGGACCTCTCGACCGCCAACCGTGCGCACCCCGTGCCCCTCACCTTCGGTGCGCCGCCGCGGGTGTGCCCCGGTCGGGCCCACGCCCTCGCCATGGCCGACGGTCTGCTCCGGCGCCCGCGGACCGCCTTCGCCCGGCTGCATGACCAGACCGCCCCGCTGCTGCTGCCCAACGCCTGGGACCACGCCTCCGCGGCCATGCTGGTGGCGCGGGGTTTCCAAGCGGTCGGCACCACGAGTCTCGGCGTGGCGGCGGCTGCCGGACTGCCGGACGGGGCGGCGGCGACCGTCGAGGAGACCCTGGCTCTGGCCCGCCGGCTGGGACGGGGCTCCTTCCTGTTCACCGTGGACGTCGAAGGCGGTTTCAGTGATGACCCAGAGGAGGTGGCCGAGCTGGCTGGAAGGCTGTACGACGTGGGCGCCGCGGGGATCAACCTCGAGGACGGGCGGCCCGACGGCACCCTCGCCCCAGTGGAGCTGCACGCCTCGAAGATTGCCGCGGTCAGGTCCGCGGTGCCCGCGTTGTTCGTGAACGCCCGCACCGACACCCACTGGCTCGGACGCCAGGAGGAGGAGACCGAGACACGCCTCGCGGTGTACGAACAGGCCGGCGCCCACGGGGTGTTCGTGCCGGGGCTGTCCGATCCGGAGCAGATCGCCGCCCTGACCGCGACCCTCACCGTGCCGCTGAACATCCTGTACACGCCGACCGGACCCACCCTCGCCGACCTGGCCGCGCTGGGCGTGCGCAGGATCAGCCTGGGCTCTCTGCTCTACCGCAACGCCCTGGCGGCGGCCGTGACCACTGCGACCGCCGTCCGCGACGGCCTACCGGTGGAGGGTGCGACCCTGTCCTACGCGGAGGTACAGGCGTTGGGGGTGCCTGCTGGGACTCCGCGGAGGGCGCTACGGCGGGACTCCTGACCGGGGGCGTGAGCAGTAGGCCTCATCGGCCCGGCCCCGGGCGGTCGGTGAACCAGCCGGGGGGCAGCCGCGTCCGGGTCCACGGCGAGATCCCAGAAGGGGCCGCCTGTGGCGGGGACGAGGACGAGGCGTCCGACACGCCGTCCAACGCCGCGGGTCGTTCGGCCTCGCGGGCCGTGGACGACGCCCACAACGCTCAGGACGTGCAGTTCGCGCAGGGGATGATCCCGCACCACCGGCAGGCGGTGGACATGGCCGACCTCGCCCCCGGGGCCGTCGCGCGTGCGGCCCGCCGGAGGCGACGCGGTGACGTCACCGTGCCTGGCCGTCCCCGGTCCGCTACTTGAGCTTCGAGATGTCCAGTACCTCGTTGTCCGGCGGCGGCTGGATGCTCACCGGCTCGTTGTGGTCGGAGACGACCACCACGGAGGAGTGCGTGGGATACGTGCTGTCCATGCGGAGCAGGTTGACCTTGCCCGTGGTGGAGACGTAAAGGGTTCCGCTCTTCTTGCCGTGGGTGTAGGGCAGCGTGATGGCCGGCACGCCGTTGACCTTGGTGGCCTTGCCCTTGGTGAACCTGGCCTCGAGCTCGTTCGATGTCATGAGGGTCGCCTGTTTCCTCAGCTCACACGACTTAGTCAGTTGCCCCCACTGCGGGTCGTCCGTTGGGACGAGCACGTAGCGGTCACCGATGAGCTCCTGGGTGACCCTCGCCTTCGGCCCCCAGATCCGCTTCCACATCGCGTAGTTGGGTTTCACCCAGAACTGGTCTCCCTTCAGCAGCCACCTCACCTCCATGTCCCCTATGACCTCGGTGGCCCGGCAGTTGCCCCTGTCGTCCAGGGTGATGTCCATGTATGCGTCTGGTGCCTTGGTGACCTGACGCACGGACGACGCGTTCCGGTAGGAACGGATCGCCGTCTCGGCGATCTGTTGGGCGGGCAGCTCCGCCACGCCGTTGGGCTTCGGCTGTTCCTTGGTCGGGGTGGGCGAAGGGGTCGGCCGGTCCCGCTGACTGGAGGGGACTGACGCCCGCTTGCCGGAGGTGTCCGAGGCCCGCTCCTCGGAGGTGTCCTCACCTCCGCATCCCACCGCTGCGGCTAACACGGCAAACAGCGCCGATGTCACGGCCAGGCTCCGTCTGATGACCATGGTGATGTGTTTCCTCGCCTTCCCTGCCTCGGGCCCGACCGGAGGCGGGGTGCCGGTCCGGAGGGGCGTGAGCGGTAGACGTTATCGGCCCGGGGCGGGTCCGTGGGTGAACCAGCCGGGGCCACGGTGGGGTCCTGGAGGGGAACGGCTCGAACGTCGGCCGCGGCCCGCGTGTCGCCGGGGTGGGGCGTGGACGCCGTGCGGAAGGTGTCCGAAAGTGACGCCCTGGGCCGGCCGTTTCCCGAGGGGCCAGCCGTCTCCGTGAGAGGTCCCCTGCGGGCAGCCCGAAAACGCCCGTGGCCTGCGGCGACCGACTGCGACGCGGATCACGATTGGTTGCTTCCGGACCCTTGACTTTCGGATGAGCGCGGGTGGAAGCTCCCTGGCGTGTGTTAACGATAACATGCATGAGCTCAAAGGGAGCCGCCCTCATGCCAGGTCGTCGCCACCCACCAGAATCCGTCTCACTCCCGACGCCGAGGTCCCCCCTCACCCGTCGTTCCCTGCTGTTCGCCGCCGGGGCCGGGGCACTCGCCACCGCCTGTGGAACAGCCGCCGGACAGCCGCCCGGGAAGGTCGGCGTCCACGGTGACAACTCCTCCTGGGAACCGCCGTTGGCCGCCGCCGGGAAGGCGATGAAGTCCGTCGCCGGCGTCCAGTTGGTCCCCGAGGTGATCCCCTCGCTGGAGTCGTTCGAGCAGATCGTGAAGTCGTCGCTGCGCACCAGCAAGACGCCCGACATGCTCAAGTACTGGTCCGGGTACCGGCTCCAGGACCTCGCCAGGACCGGTGGCATCACGGAGATGACCGGGTACTGGAAGCGGGCGGAGGACCGGGGCTGGGTCGATCCCGCGATGCGCGGCGCCTTCACCTATCGGGGCAAGGTCTACGGCCTGCCGATGAACCTGGCCTACTGGGTGTTCTTCTACAACACCGAGGTCTTCGCCGAGCACGGCCTGCGGGCACCCACGACCTGGGACCAGTTCCTCGCCGCGTGCGAGCGGCTGAAGGGCAACGGCGTCGTTCCACTGCACGGCACGGCCGACGGTCGGTGGCCCTCGTTCATCTGGTTCATGGAGGTCCTCAGCCGGCAGGACCCCACGTTCTACGACGACCTGATGAACGGCAGGGAGCGGTACACCGACCCGCGGGCCGAAGAGGCACTGCGCACCATCGTGACGTTCTTCGACAACGACTGGTTCACCGCGATGGACATGAACCACGCCGACGCGGCGGCCGGCGTCGTGCACGGCAAGGTCGGCATGATGCCCGGCGGCACGTTCTTCACCCCCAACTTCGTCGCTGCCGGCGGCAAACCCGGCGGGAACATCGACGCCTTCATCCTGCCCATGGCCAACCCCGCGGCACGCCCCTGCATGATCTTCGAGTCCAGCGCGCTGGTCACCACCAACAAGGGACAGGACCACACCGAGGCCCTCGAGGCCGCCGGGGCGTGGACCCACCCCGAGGTGATGCGGGCTTTCGCCCACACCCTCCAGGACGGCTGCCCCAACCCCACGGTGGAACCCGCCAACCCCATGCTCGCCGGCCTGGCCAGCAGGGTGCGCAGGGACAACCTCACCCTGCTCAACAGGTTCTGGGAACTGGGCCCTCCCGAACTGGTCGAGGCCACGGTCGACGACCTGGCCGGCTTCCTGCTCAACCCGTCCTCGTACCGCAAGGTGCTGCGGACCATGCAGGACCGGGCGGACGAGTCATGGAAGGTCTGGCGGGAGGCGGAGAAGGTATGAGCGGCACGGTCAGCAGCGCGGGACCGGTGCGCACACCGCGCCGGATACCCACCCGGACACCGCACCAGGCGGTCCGTGCCGGGAACAGCGCCAAGAAGTACGGCGGCTCGCTCGCCGGCATCCCGTGGGCGACGCCCGCCCTGGGCCTCGTCGGCGTCCTCCTGGTCTACCCGTTCTTCCGCAGCGCCTACGGCAGTCTCTTCCAGGACAACGGCTTCACCAGCAGCTACACCGGGTTCGACAACTACAGCCGGCTCGCCGACGACCCGATCTTCGGACGTTCCGTCCTCAACACCCTGATGTGGGTGATCGGGACCCTGCTGCTCCCCGTGCTCGCCGGACTGCTGATCGCCGTGGCCACCCACCGGGTGCGCCTGGGCGGGTGGGCCCAGTTGGTGATCGTCCTGCCCTACGCCATCTCCGGTACCGCCACCGCCGTCCTGTGGAACTTCATGCTCACCTCCGACGGCGCCGTCAACCAGGTGCTGCGCGGGGTGGGCCTGGACTCCCTGGCCCGTCCCTGGCTGCTGGAGTGGCCGGAGAACACCATCTCGATGATCGTCGCCAGTACCTGGCAGGCCACCGGGCTCAACGTGGTGCTCTTCGCCATCGGGCTGCGGGCGATCCCCCGGGAGACCGTCGAGGCCGCCGAACTCGACGGCGCCACCGGCTGGCGGATGTTCCGCTACGTCACCCTCCCGCAACTGCGGGCCGTGACGGTGGTGGTGGTCGGCATGGCCATCGTCAACAGCCTCAAGGCGTTCGACATGATCTGGATCCTCACCAAGGGCGGCCCGTCCAGGTCCTCGGAGACCCTCGCCCTGACCATGTACCGCGAGACCTTCCGGCTGTTCCACGTCGGCTACGGCTCCGCCATCGCCCTCGTCCTTTCCGTCATCGTCGTGGCCTCCTCCTGGCTCTATCTGCGTCGCCAGATGCCCAGCTCGGGCCGGGACTGAGAGGAGCACCCCATGAGACAAGCGCCGAAGGCGCCGTCGAGGTCCTCCGCCGGCCACGCCCTGCGGAACCTGTTCATCGTCGGCTGCGTCCTGCTCTGGCTGGTACCGGTGTACCTGCTGTTGGTCAACGCCATGACGCCGCCGACCTCGTACACGGGGGAACCCGACTGGTCCCCCCAGGGGTTCGCCCTGTTCGACAACCTCGAGGTCGCCTGGGACCAGGCCGGCATCGGCGACAGCTTCCTGAACTCGATGCTCTACGCGACGGTCTGCGGGCTCGCAGCCGTGGTGGTCGCGGCGATGGCCGCGTTCGCCGTGGTGGTGCTCCCGATCCCCAAGCCGTCCCTGTGGTTCTGGGTGATCTACTCCGGGACGCTGTTCCCGCTCCAGATCTTCCTGGCGCCGCTCTTCGGGATGTACGCCGACGCCAACCTGTACGACACCCGGCTCGGACTGATGCTCGTCTACGCCGCCTGGGCGGTCCCGTTCGCGTTCTTCCTCATCCGCAACCAGATGACCACGATGCCCCCGGAGGTCACCGAGGCGGCGATGCTGGACGGCGCCTCGTTCCGCCGGATCTTC
The DNA here is from genome assembly GCF_000380165.1 of Wenjunlia vitaminophila DSM 41686. Lineage (GTDB taxonomy): Bacteria > Actinomycetota > Actinomycetes > Streptomycetales > Streptomycetaceae > Wenjunlia > Wenjunlia vitaminophila. Next base: position 55,778 of record NZ_KB904680.1, on the reverse strand, counting down.
TGGCGCATCCACGTGCCGTTGATGAGCTCCAGCCTCGGTGCCGCGTTCATCTTCCAGTTCACGGCCGTCTGGAACGACCTGCTCTTCGGCATCACCCTGAGCCGCAGCCCCGAGGTCCAGCCGGTGATGGCGGCCCTGACCACCCTCAACAACGCGTACAGCTCCTCGGGGCCGCCGGTCATCCTGGCCGGTGCGCTGATCGTGTCACTGCCGACCCTGCTGGTGTTCCTGGTCTTCCGCGGCCTGTTCCTGCGGGGGATCGCGGCGACCGCCCGCTGACCGCGCCCCGGGCCCGGCGCCGCCCGCACCACCGACGTTCCGCACGACCGCACAACCACCCACCCCTCGAAGTGGAGACCCCCCGATGACAACCCGTGCCCTCGTCCGCACGACAGACTGGGACAACGACCGCATACGTCAGAGCCTGCGCGGCTCCGTGGTCACCGCGGAGGGCAGTCTCGACGGCCGTGCCCTGCGGTTCACCGAGGAGCCGCTGATGCGCCGCGCGACCGGCGGGGGGCTGCTCCAGTCGCTGCGGGTGGAGACGGCCGACGGCTCCGCGCTGCCGGAGGCGTTCACCGTGCGCACCGACTCCGGTGCCGCCCTGCCCGTGGAGCCGGTACCCGGCCCCAACGGCTCGGTGCGGCTGCTGCTGCCCGCCGTGGACACCCCCCGGCGGGTCGTGGTCGGCCTGCCCGGCGGGACGGGGGACGGCGGGGACGGCGACGGGGGCGTCACCGTCCCCCTCACCCCGCAACGGCAGTGGACCATCCACCTGGTGCACCACTCGCACCTGGACATCGGCTACACCGACCCGCAGGGCCGGGTCCTCGCCGAGCACCTGTCCTTCCTCGACTCCTGCCTGGAGCTCACCCGCGCCACCGACGACTGGCCCGCCGAGTCACGGTTCCGCTGGTGCGTGGAGTCCCTGTGGTCGTTCCAGCAGTGGGCCGACGCCAGGCCCGTGGAACAGGTCGAGGAGTTCGTGCGGCGGGTCCGCGAGGGACGCATCGAGCTGACCGCGATGCCGTTCAACCTGCACACCGAGACCTGCTCCACCGACGAGCTGCACGAACTGCTGCGCCTCGCCGACGACGTGCGCGGCAGGTACGGCGTCACCTTCACCTCGGCGATGCAGACCGACGTCCCCGGCTCGGTCGTCGGCCTGGTGGACGCGCTCGCCGCCGCCGGGGTGAAGTACCTGTCCGTGGCGCACAACTGGGCCGGCCGCTCGGTGCCGCACCTGGTCGGCGGGGAGAAACTGCCGCGCCTGTTCCGCTGGCGCGCCCCCAGCGGCAACAGCCTGCTGGTCTGGGTGACCGACACCCCGCACGGCCTGGCCTACATGGAAGGGCCGCTGCTCGGCTTCGACACCGACTACGGAAGCGTGGACGACCTGCTGCCGGCCTACCTGACGTCGCTGGCCACCAACCCCTACCCGTACCAGGGCGGGGTCTTCGGCTGGGCCATGGACAAGGCCGAGGTGGAACGCGAACCCTACCCGTGGGACGTGCTCCACCTGCGGGTGCAGGGCAAGTTCGGGGACAACGCCCCGCCCCGACGGATCATCGCCGACACCGTGCGCCGGTGGAACGAGACCTGGGCCTACCCGCAGCTACGGCTGTCCCGCAACGAGGACTTCTTCGCCGACGCCGAGTCCCGGCTCGGCGACCAGATCCGCACCTTCGACGGCGACTGGACCGACTGGTGGGTGGACGGCGTGGGCTCCGGCGCCCAGCCGATGTCCCTGGCCCGCACCGCCCAGTCGGTGGTCGCCGACGCCCAGACCCTCGGCACCTTCGCCGGTGTCCTCGGCGCGCCCGGCGCCGCCGACGACACCCGGGACGCGAACGGGGTCTACGAGGCGGTCTCGCTGTTCGACGAGCACACCTGGGGCGCGGGCGACCCGTGGACCCACGGCCATGACCACGCCCACTCCGGCGAGCACCAGTGGCACTGGAAGTACGGCCAGGCGATGCGCGGCCACGACGACGCGCAGTCCCTGCTCAACCGGGCCACGGCCAGGCTCGGCCAGCGACTGCCCCGCCAGGCCGGGACCGCCGCCTCCTACCACGTGGTCAACACCTGCTCCTGGCCGCGCACCGACGTGGCGGAGGTGTTCCTCCCGGAGAGCAGCGTCCCGTTGGAGCAGCCGGTCGCGGTCCACGACGCGCGCACCGGGCGTCGCCTGGACCACGAGGAGCGTCCGCAGGTCAACCCCGACCACCGGGACGCCGGGCGCTTCCTGCGCGTGCGGGTGGACGACGTGCCGGCGGCCGGCTCGGTGCGCCTGGACGTCGTCGCGGACACGGAGCCCGCGACCGGACCGGCCGAGGACACCGTGCTGAAGGCGGCCACCGGCTGGAACCCGACCGGCGGCACCGGGCAGGGCGACCCGGCCCGGCTCGCCGCCGAGGCCCACGCGCACCCCGACCCGACGCTGCTGGAGAACGAGCACCTGGTGGTGCGCGTGGACCTCGCCAGGGCCTGCGTCGCCTCCATCGTGGACAGGGCCACCGGTCGGGAACTGGTGGGGCAGGACGCCGTCGCCGGCTTCAACGGGTACATCCACGACAGCTACACCACCGCCGGGGCCTTCAACCACAACTCCAGCCGCACCACCGCGTCGGACCGCCTCGAACACCTCGGCGCCCGCGCCGTCGCCCCGCCCGCGGCGCTCGTCGCCCGCCGCTCCACGCCGACCGCGGAGATCCTCACCTACGAGACCCGGCCGGCCGGCGCCAACCGGCTGCGCACCACGCTGACCCTGCGGCACGGCGTGGCCCGCCTCGACATCGAGAACTGCCTGGACAAGGACGCCACCCTGGGCAAGGAGAGCGCCTACTTCGCCTTCCCGTTCGCCTTCGACGCCCCGACGGTGCGCATGGAGGCGTCCGGCGGCGTCACCGGCAGCGGCCTGCCGGTGGTCCCGGGCTCGGCGCTGCACATGCGGGCGGTGCGACGCTGGGTGACCCTGGAGCAGGACGACCTCACCGTCGCCTGGTCCACCCAGGACGCCCCGCTGGTGCAGTTCGGCAACATCGCGCTGCCGTACGCGCCGTTCCCCAAGACCCTGGAGGACGAGCCGGCGACGGTCTTCTCCTGGGTCCACAACAACCTGTGGGACACCAACTTCCCCAGCGAGCAGGGCTTCGAGCTGACGTTCAGGTACAGCGTGGCCTGCGCCCCGCGGGACGCCTCGGCGGGCCTCGGCGCCCGGACCTCCGCCGCCTGGAGCCGCCCGCTGCACGCGGTGCGGGCCCGGGGGGACGAGAGCCAGGACGCCCCGAGGACGCTGGCCTTCGTCGAGGTCGGCGACCCCAGGGTGCGGCTCGTCGGCGCCACCACGCCGGACGCGAACGGCGCGGTGCTGCTGCGGCTCCAGTCGTTCGCCGAGGAACCGGTGACCTGCCCGGTGCGGGCGCTGTTCCCGGTGACGACCGCCCACCGCAGCGACTACCTCGGCGCCACCGACAGGACCGGCGCCCCGGCCACCGAACTGCCCGTCACCGACGGGCGGCTGACCGTGGACGTCCCGGCGCTCGGCACCACCGCCGTGCTCCTGCGCCGCGACTGAACCGGCACCGGCCCCCACCGTCCGACCCCACCCCTACCCGCCCCCGTGACGACCGCGGGGCAAAGGAGATTCCGTGTACCGGCTCGACCCGCGCTACCCCCCGGCACCGCAGGCGACCCTGGTCGCCGGCTGGCAGCGCGTCGCCGCGCAGCTCCCCGATGGACCGGCGACCGTGGCAGTGGACGGTCCCCCGTCCGTCGACTGGGACCGGCTCGTCCGCGGCCTGCGGGACGAGCTGGCCGCCCGCGGCACGGCGGTGCGGGTGCTCGACGTCCGCGAGCACTACGCACCGCCGGCCGCGGTCACCGACCGCACCGTGGAGCCAGGGGCCGCCCCCGACCCCCACTACCACCGGCTCGCCGAGAACCCCCTCAGCGACCTCTTCGACCAGGTGCCGCGGGTCGAGCGGCCCACTGAGGGGCTGCTGCTGGCGTACGGCCCCGGCGCCGCCCTGGTCGCCCACGACCTGCTCTGGTACGCCGACCTGCCCAAGCGGTACGCCGAGGCCGCGGTGGGCGCGGGCACCGGCGTCAACCTCGGGCTGCCCGGCCAGCCGGGGGAGCTCAGGCGGCTGTTCTACGTGGACTGGCCGATGCTCGACCGGCACCGGGACGCGCTGGCCACCCGCATCGCCGGCTGGCTCGACGTCCAGGAGCCGGACCGCCCCGCCCTGCTGGACGGCGACGGGATGCGGGACACCCTCGCCGCGCTGGCCCGACGGCCGGTGCGGACCCGGCCGTACTTCAACTCGACCCCGTGGGGCGGGCACTGGGCACAGCGGGAGCTCGGGTTCAACCCCGGCGCGCGCAACACCGCGCTCGGCTACGAACTGATCGCCCCCGAGTCCGGCATCCTCGTGGGCCACGGACCGGAGGCCCAGGTCGAGGTGCCCTTCCAGTTGATGTGCGTGCTGTTCCCCGAGCAGGTGCTGGGAGAACGGGTGCACGCCACCTTCGGCTCGTCGTTCCCCATCCGCTTCGACTACCTCGACACCGTCGGCGGGGGCAACCTGTCGATCCACTGCCACCCACGGCAGGCGTACATGCGGGAGCGTTTCGGCTGGACCTACACCCAGGACGAGACGTACTACATGATGCGCGGCGGTGCGCGGACCACCGTCTACCTCGGACTGCGCCAGGACGCCGACGTGGACCGCTTCCGCAAGGAAGTGGAGGCGGCGGCCTCCGACGGGGTGCCCATGGAACCCGCCGACCACATCATGACCTTCCCCGGGGAACCCGGCCAGCTCTTCATGATCCCGGCGGGCACCCCGCACTCCAGCGGAGCCGGGAACCTGGTGCTGGAGATCAGCGCCACGCCCTACCTGTACAGCCTGCGCTTCTACGACTGGCTGCGGCCGGGCATCGACGGCACCCCCAGGCCTCTGCCGTACCAGCACGGCCTGGCCAACCTGGACGCCGAACGGCGCGGGGAGGCGGTGGAGCGGGACCTGGTCCAGCAGCCGCGGACCCTGCGCAGCGGCGACGGTTGGCGGGAGGAACTCCTCGGGGCGCTCGACGAGATGTTCTACGAGGTGCGGCGCTACGCTGTGGAGCCGAACGGTGTCGCAGAGGACGACACGGCAGGGCGCTTCCACGTGCTGAACGTGGTGGAGGGCGAGGGTGTGATCGTGCGGACGGCCGCCGGCGACCGGCACGAGCTGGCGTTCGCCGAGACCCTCACCGTGCCCGCCGCCGTCGGGCCCTACCAGATCCACGCCCCGGGCGGCCCGGTCAAGGTCGTGAAGGCGCTCGTCAGATGATCCCGGTTCTCGAGATCGGCGGCACCCACGTCACTGCCGCCTGGACGGACGCGGCGGCCACACGGGTGGGCGGACGGGTCCGCCGGTCGCTGGACGCGCAGGGCAGCGCCGAGGAGATCCTGGGCGCCATCGTCGGCTGCGCGCGGACGCTGCCGGTGCCCCCGGGAGCCCCCTGGGCGGTGGCCGTCCCCGGTCCCTTCGACTACGACCGGGGGGTCGCGCTCTTCGAGGGAGTCGGCAAGTTCGACAGCCTCCGCGGGACGGACGTCCGGGCGGCACTCCGCGCCAGGCTGCCCCAGCGGCCCGGCCGGGTGGTGTTCCGCAACGACGCGCACGCCTTCCTCGCCGGGGAGTGGCACGCGGGAGCCGCCCGCGGCCACCGGCGTTGCGTCGGCATCACCCTGGGCACCGGGGTGGGGTCGGCGTTCCTGGCCGACGGGCGGGCGTGCCGGGACGGCGTCGGGGTCCCCCCGCAGGGCCGGATCGACCTGGTGCGCGTGGGCGGGCGGCCGTTGGAGGACACCGTCTCCCGCCGGGCCATCCGGGCCGGCTACGGGGACCCGCACGCCGACGTGCGGGACATCGCGGAGCGGGCCAGGGCGGGGGACCCGCGGGCCCGTCAGGTGCTCGACCAGGCGTTCGGGGCTCTGGGGGAGGTGCTGGGGCCGTTCCTCGCGTCGTTCGGGGCCACCGTCCTGGTCGTGGGCGGCTCCATGGCCGCCTCCTGGGACGTGGTCGGCCCGGGCCTGCGCGGCGGGTTGGGCGACGCCCCCGTCGCGGTGCTGACCAGCGACCTCGCCGACGAGGCCGCTCTGATCGGCGCGGCCCTCGCCGTCGCCGGAGGGTGAGGAGGTCGGGTTTGGCGAAACCAGGAGCGTCCAGGGCCGGGCAGCCGACGCTGCGCGACGTGGCGGAACGCGCGGCGGTCAGTGCGATGACCGCCTCCCGTGCGCTGCGCGAGGACCCGAGGGTGCTGCCGGCGACCCGGGAACGGGTGTTGGCAGCGGTCGCCGAACTCGGCTACCGGCCGAACAAGGTCGCCCGCAGCCTGCGGCTCGGACACGGCACCGGCCTGGTCGGGGTGGTGGTCACCAACCTCGCGAACCCCTTCTACTCCCGGCTCGCCCTCGGCGTGGACTCGGTGGTCGGCCAGCAGGACCTGAAGACGGTGATAGGGAACACCGCCCAGGACCCCGACCGGGAGCGCAGCCTCGTCGCCGACCTGGTCGCCCGTCGGGTTGACGGGATCATCGCGGTGCCGGCCGGAGCCGACCAGCGCCACCTGGCCGCCGCCGCGGCCGAGGGCGTGCCGGTGGTGCTGGCCAGCCGCCCACCGGTCGGCTTCGACGCCGACTGCGTGCTGGTGGACGACTTCGGCGGGGCCCGGGCCGGCACCGAACGGCTGCTGGCCATGGGCCACCGCCGCATCGGCTTCCTCGGCTCCCCGCCCGCCGTCTACACCGGGACCGAGCGGCTGCGCGGCTACCGCGCGGCGCTGCGCGACGCGGACGTGCCGGTGGACGAGCGGTACGTCCGACAGGGGCAACGGGAGACCGCGGAGGCCGCGGCGGCGGCCGGTGAACTGCTGGCCCTGCCCGACCCGCCCACCGCGCTGTTCTGTTCCAACAACCGCAACACCATCGGGGCCTTCCGGGCGATCAGCGCCGCCGCCACCGACACCGCCCTGGCCGGCTTCGACGACTTCGAACTCGCGGACGCCCTGGGCCTTCCGCTGACCCTCGTCGCCTACGACCGCGACGAACTCGGCCGTGAGGCGGCCCGCCTCCTGCTGGACCGCATGCGGCACAGCAAGGGCACACCGGCCGCTCCCCGGCGCACGGTCGTGCCCACCACCCTGGTCGAGTACGGGGCCCGACACGTGGGTCCCGGGGCGTGACCCGGCGGACCTGTCCCTCGGCCGTGGGCGCAGGTGAAGGGCCGAGAACGGGTCCCTGGGATATGTTGGTTGAGCGACGTCACGCCGTTGGGAGAACGGTCGGTTCCGGGGAGGGGATGTTCCGTTGGGCGGACTCAACAAGGGACTCGGGAAGATCAAGGTGACGCTGAAGTGGGACCCCAGTGCCCTCGGCGAGCCGGACACCGACCTGGACCTCGTCGCCGGCACCTACCGGGCCGAGGCGCCGTTCGGTGCCCCCGCCTACCTGGTGCACTTCGACAGCCGTTCCCCGGACGGCACCATCATCCTCAACCGGGAGAGCCACACCGGCCAGGGGCTCGGTGCCGACGAGGACATGACCCTGGAGCTCGACCGGCTCGCCGACGAGTACGTGCGGGTCGTCGTCGGCGTGGCCATCCAGCAGCACGCGGGCCGCAAGACCTTCGGCGACATCGTCAACTGCGGCGCCAGGGTCCTCGACGGCTACACCGAACTGGCCAGTGTTGACTTCGGCGGGGTGCGGGACTGCACCGCGGCGACCGTGGCCGAGTTCTCCAGGACGGCCTCCGGGATCTGGACGTTCCACGCCCTGGTCCGCGGGTTCACCACCGACCCGTCGACCTTCTCCCTCACCATGGGCCAGCACTCCGCCTGACCACGCCGTGGCGAGCCGGTCCCGCACCCGCCCTGGGGAAAAGGGTTTGACCATGCGGTGCCGATCAGGTCATCCTTGCCCCTGCCTCCGCCGACAGGCCGGGGACCCACCAGGAACGCACGTACGGAGAGGAGGACGTAGCCCATGATCCGCATGATCATCGCGCTCGTGTCCTCCGGGGGAACGCACCTCGTCTGACCCCGGAACGGCCGGGCGCCCGCGCACAGGAGTGCCTAGACCGTGGAACAGAACGACCTGACCGTGCGTCCGCTCGCCGGACGCTCCGAACTCGACCTCTTCCTCACCCTCCCCTACGTCCGCAACGACGAACTGGCGACGGACCTCGACGAGGGACGCCGCCGGCCGGAGTGGATGTGGCTCGCCCTGCGGGGGGACCGCGTGCTGGCCAGGCTCGCCTGGTGGACCACTACGGGTGCGGACGAACCGAAGATGCTCGACATACTCGACGTCGACGACGACGCGCCAGCCGCAGAACGGGTGGACATCGGCGCGCGGCTGCTGCGCACAGCGATCGACGCGACCCTGCCGGCGGGGACGACCCCTCCGGAGTACATCCGCTTCGTTCCGGCCGACTGGCGCGACACCGCGGCGACCAGACAGGTCGTCGAGGACCGGATGGCGGTGCTGGAACGTGCCGGCGCCCGGCTCCTCGTGGAGCGGCTGTCCCTGGAGTGGCGCCCGGGAACCCCCGTACCGCCTCCGGCGGGACGCCTGGTGTTCCGGCAGGTCGAGGACACCGAGGAACTGCTCACCGCCATGACCCGCGTGGTGCACGGCACTCTCGACGCGCACGACGTCGCCGCCCTGACCCACATGTCCCCCCGCGAGGCGGCCGTCCAGCTCTACGAGGAGTACCTCAAGACCCTCCCCAGCCCCAGGGGGTGGTGGCGGCTCGCCGCACTGCCCGACGGTGAGCTGGTGGGATTCGTCCTCCCCGGCCGCAACGACTACAACGCGGTCATCAGCTACATCGGCGTGGTGCCGGAGCACCGTGGCCACGGGTACATCAACGACCTCCTCGCCGAGGGCACCCGCATCCTGGCCGAGCAGGGCGTGCCCCGCATCCGGGCGGCCACCGACCTGGGGAACGTCCCCATGGCCAACGCCTTCCGCCGAGCCGGGTACGTCAGCGAGCAGCACACCGTGAACATGGTCTGGGACTGATCGGGCGCCAGGGAAGCCGGGGCGGGGGTGACCCGCCCCGGCACCGGTCCCCGGTGTCATGTCCGGAACGTGTTGGCCGCCGCTCCGGCCGGCCGGGATCAGGGGGAGCAGAACTCGACGCTGTCCCCGTCGTCGGTGAGACTGAATCCGAGCTTCTCCGCGACCAGGGTCGTGCCGTCACTGAAGAACAGGGTGACGCGCGCGTCGTCGATGGTCCAGGTGTCGTTGCCGTTCGTCTTGATCCACATCCGCACCTTGAACCCGTCGCAGTTCGACTTGGTCGCACCGGGCGCCTCGACGACCAGGGGCACGATGTGGTGCGAGTCGTCGTTGTAGGTGGTCATGTCCTTGCCCGAGCTGTCCGCGTTGTTGATCGACGCCAGCAGGGTCCTGTCGTCACGGGTCTTGACGGTGATGTAGATGCCGGTGTCGTGGTCCTTGTTGTCCCCGTCGCCGGTCAGGGTGAACAGGTCGGCGCGGTACAGGGTCGGCTGCCTGTCCGTGCAGGGCCCTTCCTGGCAGCCGTCCTCGTTGACCCCCCTGGCGCGTTCGCCGAGCTGCTCCCGCTCGTCGGTGGGAGCCGGCGGTGGGTCCACATGCGACTGGTTGGTCATGGCGACATTCCTCTCGGGAGGCGTCTCAGGGGCTTGGCTGGTCGAGCGGTGCGTGTCCCCGCGGCACTCCTGCTCGCGGGCATTTCTCGCGTGCACGTGGTACGTCAATGGCGCCGCTTGATGACGCGTATTCACGCTGCCGGTTCCGCGGTGTCGTGCTCTTCGCGGTCACTCGGACGGATAAGGCGCGCGGTCGCGGTGATGAGCCGAAACGCGGGAGAATTTTCCCGCTGGTTGCGTTACTCATGGTCTGTGAGCGGTGAGGAGCTGTCAAGGTGCCGGATTGCGGTCTTTCAGGCACTCGCCGACAGAGCACCTCTTGTCCTTGAGTAAAGAGACGGATGTTATTGTCGAATAATCCGCTGATCTGTTTTTCTTCGACAGGTAAACGGCGGCCGAAACCCCACCCGCACTTCGCCGGACTGCCCGATCCGCAGATCCGACGCGGCGCCCCGGGGAAGGAGCACCTGGGGAAAGGAGCACCTGGGGAAAGGAGCACCTGGGGAAAGGGGCGCCGTCCCGCCGGGGAACGCCGCGCTGTCAGTGGGTTTCCCTACGCTGGCCCCATGTCTCGTACGACACCTCCTCGGCCGGTGGACATCGCCGCGGTCTTTCCGGAGCTCGCCCCGTTGGCCCGCACCGCGGTGCGGCTGCACCCGCGGCCCGGCACGCCCACCGCGCACGACAGTTCGATCGGCGGGCCCCTGCTGTGGCCGGAGGACGAGCCGTGGCCCAGGTGCGCCGAGCACGCCGGGCCCTGGCACGTCGGTTTCTCGCCGAGGGAGGTCAGGGCCCGGCGGAGCGCGTTGAGCGCCGGGTGGGCCAGGGCGCGGGACTGGCGCCTGTCCCTCACGCCGCAGGAGCGGGAGGCCGTCGATCGGGTCGGCCACACCGGTCGCCGGATCGCCCAGGACGGTCCGGTTCCCCTGCTCGGGGCCCTGCAACTGTTCGCCCGGGACCTCCCGCCCGGTGCCCCCGGGTGGCCGGGCCCGCGGGGGACCGACGTGCTCCAGGTCCTGTGGTGTCCGTTCATGCACGGCGACGGCGTGCCCGAGGCCCACCTGCGGTGGCGCGTCGCCGCGGAGGTCGGCCGGCCGCTGCCGCGGGCACCGGAGCCGGACGTCATCGAGGCCGGCGGTCACCTTCCCTCGCCGTGCGTCCTGCACCCCGAGAAGGTCACCGAGTACCCCGCCCCGCACGAGCTGCCACGCCCCCTCGTCCAGCGCGTCCACGCCTGGGAGGAGTCCAGCGGGCTCAGCTACCAGCTCGCGCTGTCGGTCGCCTGCGGCTGGAAGCTCGGCGGCTGGGGCCCGTGGAGCTTCTGCGATCCCTGGCCCATGGAGTGTCCGGACTGCGGCGGGCCGGTCCGCCCGCTGCTGACCGCGGCGAGCAGCGAGTGGGACGGGGAAGGGGACTGGTGCCCGGTGGAGGACAGCGCCGCCGAGGCCGCGCACCGGCCGGTCCACCCACCGCTGCACGAGCCCACGGAGATATCCATGGGGCGCGGCTACAACCTCCAGGTCCACGTCTGCGTCACGTCGGTGGACCACACCCCGCTGAGCGTCATGCAGTGATCCCCGCCGCCCCGTCCGCCCGTCCGCCCGTCCGCCGGTCCGCGAGCCGGGTGGGTGCCTGTCCGCGCGGGGCCGTGGCTCCTCCTGGTCACCGGCTACCGCGCGGTGTAGCCACCGTCGATCACCAGTTCACTTCCGGTGACGAACTTCGCCTCGTCGGAGGCGAGGTAGACGATCCCGGCGGCGATGTCCTCGGGCTCCCCGACGTGCCCGAGGGGGTGCAGGCCGTCGAGCACCCGGTGGAAGCCCTCCACCCCCTCGGACGAGTTCCTGGCCATCTCCTCGACCAGAGGCGTCCAGATGAACCCGGGATGGACCGAGTTGACCCGGATCTGGTCCTTGGCGTAGAGCAGCGCGTCGGTCTTGGACATCAGCCGCACCGCACCCTTGGAGGCGTGGTAGGGCGGGAGGTCCTCGGCGCCGATGATGCCGTAGATCGAGGAGAGGTTGACGATGGAACCTCCCCCCGCACGCCGCAGGTGGGGGATGGCGTGCTTGGTGCAGAGGAACACGCCCCGGACGTTGATATCGATGACGTGGTCCCACTCCTCGACGGTGATTTCGTCCGTGGGCTTGTCCACCCCGGAGATGCCGGCGTTGTTGACGAGCACGTCCAGCTTGCCGAAGGCCTCGACCACCTCGCCGATGACCTTCCGCACCGCCCCCTCGTCGGTCACGTCCATGGCCCAGAAGCGGGCCTTCCCCCCGGAGCCGCGTATCTCCTCGACGATCCGCTCCCCCTCGTCGGGCAGGAGGTCGGTGACCGCGACGGCTGCGCCCTCGCGGGCGAGCGCCCTGCTGGTGGCCGCGCCGATCCCGTGCGCCCCTCCGGTGACGAGTGCGACCTTCTCTGCGAGCCGTGGCATGGTTTCTCCACTTCTGCGTCGCCGGGGCCGCGGCCGGCCCACGGCTGTCGGGTGTGCGTGCCGGTGGTGGCCGGCTCCCGGACAGACCGGGGACGCCCCAGTGGGTACCCGGGGACGGCTGCCCCAATCGGGGGGCCGCCGCACGCGCGCACGGACCGGTGGGCCCCGCGGGGCGGTGTGGGGATCACGCGACCGCCGCATGCCGGGTCCGGGCCGGTGTGTTCTCGTTGACATGACGATCGTCGCTCAGAAGAATTCTCGGCAAGCGCGGAGGACCATTCTCGATCAGGTGCGAGATTGAGGTAGTAGTGCGCAGAAAAGAATTGATCGGAATTCTGGCTGGCATGTCATCCGTGTTGGCCCTGACTTCGACATCTCACGCGGTTGCCCAGCCGGGCGGCGATGTTTCCGTCACGGCTTCCCTGGCGGTCCGCAGCCCCTACGTGTCGCGGGGCGAGGTCTGGGCGATGATGGAGTACGCCGGCAGGTTCAGGAAGATCTGTGTCGAACTCCAGGGGCAGACCCTGTCGGGGTGGGTGTCACTGAAGGGCTACTGCACGGACCCCCGCAACACGGGCGGCAATATCGCTGTGACCGTGGCGTGCCCGACACGCGGTGCGTTCAGAACCTGGACAGTGGGCTATCCCAATTCGGGTGGGTCCCGGGTCAAGGCGTCATCCGGCGTGTACCTCGAGTGCTGACCGGCCACTGGGAGGTCTGACGGCCGCCGCTTCTGACCATGCCCGCTGCGGAACGTGGCCATGGTCAACGGGATCGCGGATCCTCCAATCCACTGTCAGTGGAACGCTCTCATCGTCAGCGAAGTTGCGGATCATGGAGGCGGTGGAGCCGCCGGGCCTTCAGCGTGAGGTGCAGCAGCAGGCGGTCCTCACCGCGGTCCAGGTCGAGGCCGGTGAGCTGTTCGACCCGGGAGAGCCGGTAGTAGAGGGTCTGGCGGTGGATGCTCAGGGCCTCGGCTGACTGTTGCGCGTGGCCCGCGTGGTCCAGGTAGACCTCCACGGTGCGGGCCAGCACCGTGTGCGCGGGAGACAGCAGCGGGGCCACGGCCGGGTCCAGGGCCGCCTCGGGTGACAGCTCGGAGAGCGGGCGGTAGGGGCCGAGGGCGTCCCAGGTCGCCACGGGTGCCCGTGCCGGGTCGCCCGCGGCGCAGGCAGCGGCGGTCCTGGCCTGCCGCAGGGCGACCCGGGCGTGGGGCAGGTGGTGCCACACGTCGCTGACCCCGGCGACCGGCGGGTGTCCCCCTCCGTCCCCACGCCCGAGGAGCTCCACCAGGCGCCCGGCGGTGCCGACCGCCTGGCGGGCGTCCCCGGCGAGCCGCGACGGCACCAGAAGAACCGTTTCGGTCCACTCTGCCGGCGCCAGGTCCGCGCGGGCTCCGTCCTGGGCCGCGGCCGTCGGGGGGCCGCCCTCTTCGGGCTCCTCCGCGGCCGGGGCCGCCGGCGCCGCCGGGGGGTTCCACACCACCGGACGGCCGGGCAGCGCGCGCACCCCGTGCGGCGGCCCGTCCCACGAGGCGGCGGCGCGGACCGAGACCACCGCGTACGGGGCGCCCTCGGGCAGTCGCAGCTCGGCGGCGAGCACCGCGGCGGCGGCCACCCGCTCCGCCGCCGCCCCGGTGAGCAGCCGCCCCAGCTCGGTGCCGAGCACCGAACCGGTGTGGGCCTCCCCGGCCATCAGCGCCCCGGCCCGGGCCGCGATCGCCATCCCGGCCCGCAGCACGCCCTCGTTCCAGCCGGGGCCCTGAGGGTCGTGGTCGAGCAACCACAGGTACCCGTAGGTCACCCCGTCGTGCCGCGCCGGGAGGCAGAGCCGTCCCAGCACGCCGGTCTCCGGCCACGGCGGGATGCGCACCGGCCCCGTCGCGCGGCCGATGCCGAACTGTTCGAACCAGCTCCGCACCCCGGCGGTGGACCGCCGGCTGAGGATCGACCGGGCCCGCACCGGGTCCGGCTCACCCTCATGGGCGCAGAAGGCCAACAGGGTGAAGTCGCGGTCCTCGAGCGTCGCCGGAGCCCCCAGCAGCCCCGCCGCCTCTTCCACCAGGTCCTGGTAGTCGCCGTGCACGTCGTTCACCCCGTCTCGTCGTTCATACAGTCGCACAAGTCGGCTGCCTGAAGGACGTGACGCTTGTCCATGGAGGGACATTCCGCCCGCAGCCTACGGTCGAGGAACACCCTTCTGGTCCCGTCCACCGGAGGCCCCGTTGCTCAGCTCCATCCTGCTGTCCGCCTCACGCAGTGCCCGTCTGCGCCAGATCGTCGCGACGACCCGGTGCACCCGTCCCGTGGTGGACCGGTTCGTGGCCGGGGAGGACCTGGGGGACGCCCTGGGCACCGTCCGCGAACTGACCGCCGCAGGGCTCACCGTCACCCTGGACTACCTCGGCGAGGACGTCACCGACCGGGCGGGGGCGACCGCGGTGCGCGACGCCTACCTGCGCCTGCTGGACATGCTCGGACCCGAGGGCCTGGGCACCGGGGCCGAGGTGTCGGTGAAGCTCTCCGCCTTCGGCCAGGCCCTGGAGAAGGACGGGCACGACGTGGCGCTGGCCAACGTGCGCCAGGTCTGCCAGGCCGCCGACGTCGCCGGGACCACGGTCACCCTGGACATGGAGGACCACACCACCGTGGACTCCACCCTCGCCATCCTGGACGACCTCCGCAAGGAGCACCCCGCGACCGGGGCGGTGCTCCAGTCCTACCTGTACCGGACGGAGGAGGACTGCCACCGCCTCGCCGTTCCCGGGTCCCGGGTCCGACTGGTCAAGGGGGCCTACCGGGAACCGAGCTCGGTCGCGTACCAGGACAAGCACCAGGTGGACCTCGCCTACGTGCGCTGCCTGCGCGTCCTGATGGCCGGTGGCGGCTACCCGATGATCGGTTCCCACGATCCCCGGCTCATCCGGATCGCCCAGGACCTCGCCTCCCGCTACGGCAGGGCCGCCGGCGAGTACGAGTTCCAGATGTTGTACGGCATCCGCACCGACGAGCAGCACCGGCTCGTCGAGCAGGGGGAAAGGGTGCGCGTCTACACCCCCTACGGCTCCGACTGGTACGGGTACTTCATGCGCCGGCTGGCCGAGCGCCCGGCGAACCTCGCCTTCTTCCTCCGCTCCTTCGTCCCGTCCGGGCCCCGGCTCCTCACCCGTCACTGACCGACCCGGGCTCGACCCTCCCCGCGCCACCCGTGGATACGCTGGGGCACTGACCCGTACCCGTGTGCGACCGCTGCCCGGGTTCGGAGAGCCAGCAGCGCGAGCCGCTGGTGCTGGCCAGCGGTGGACCCGTGGACGTCAGGGAGGGCACGTGGAGGAGGACCTGCCGGCCGGAGCGGAGGCCGACGTGGTGACCCGGTTCTGGACCGACCTGGGGCTGCCGGGGCTGGTGGACGTGCA
Organism: Wenjunlia vitaminophila DSM 41686; assembly: GCF_000380165.1. Classification (GTDB taxonomy): domain Bacteria; phylum Actinomycetota; class Actinomycetes; order Streptomycetales; family Streptomycetaceae; genus Wenjunlia; species Wenjunlia vitaminophila. The sequence continues at coordinate 40,233 of NZ_KB904680.1, read as the reverse complement.
CACGCACTTCATGCCGGACCGGGTGATGGCCAAGGTGCGGGCGTACTTCGCGGCGGGAGGACCGCTGGTCGGCCGGAGCTGGCCCCTGGTCTACCGCCCGGAGCAGGACCGGGGACTCGCCACCCTGCGGGTGTTCGGAGTCCGTGCCTTCACCTCGCTGGTCTACCCGCACAAACCGGGCATGGCCCGGTGGTTGAACACCTGGGCGGCGGACTTCGCCGCACGCACGCCCGACTGCCTGCACACCGCGACGTTCTTCCCGGAGGACGGGGCGGCGGACTACGTGCGGGAGGCGGTGGAGGCGGGCGCCCGGGTGTTCAAGTGCCACGTCCAGGTCGGCGGCTACGACCCCAACGACGCCCGGCTCGACCCGGTCTGGGGGCTGCTCGCCGAGACGGGGACCCCCGTCGTCACCCACTGCGGTTCCGGCCCGGTGCCGGGCAAGCACACCGGCCCCGAGCCCGTCGCCCGCCTGCTCCACCGGCACCCACGCCTGCGCCTGGTCATCGCCCACCTGGGCATGCCCGAGTACCGCGACTTCTTCGACCTGGCCTGCCGCTTCGCACGCGTGCACCTGGACACCACCATGGCCTTCACCGACCACAGCAGGGAGCTGGCGCCGTTCCCCACCGCGGAGCGTCCCCGTCTGACGGACCTGGGGGACCGCATCCTGTTCGGCAGCGACTTCCCCAACATCCCGCACGGCTACGCCCACGCCCTGCGGGGACTCGCCGACCTCGACCTCGGCGACGACTGGCTCCGCGGCGTCTGCCACCACAACGCCGCCCGCCTCTTCGCGCTCCCACCACGGAAGTGAGGTCCGACCCCCGTCCGCGTTCCCGAGGTCCGTCCGCGTTCCCGAGGTCCGTTCGGGACGCCGGCGACCAGCGGGCCGCGTCGAACGCGGCCGGGCTCCGCTGGCGCGTCCCGGTGCGACCAGGCCAGGCCCTAGGATCACCTGCTCATGGACGCTGGCGCAGGAATCACGATGATTGCCGTCCCACCGGGCCAGGTGACCCTTTCGGACCGGCGGACAGAACGCCGTTGGTCGGTTGAGCTCGCGCCCTACCAACTGGCGGCGTACCAGGTCACCCAGGCGCTGTACGCACAGGTCACCGGGGAGTGGCCGGGAACCTCCGAGGGGGACGAGTCGCCCGTCGAGGGGGTTTCCTGGTGGGACGCGGTCCGGTTCTGCAACGCCCTGTCGCGGCGCGACGGATTCGTACCCGCCTACCACTTCGACGCCGGGGGCGTGGGCATCGAGTGGGACACCTCTGCCGACGGGTACCGGCTGCCGACCGAGGCCGAGTGGGAACACGCCTGCCGGGCCGGGATGAGCGGACCGCGTTACGGGCCGCTCGACGAGATCGCCTGGTACCGCGGCAACTCGCACGAACGAGTCCACGACGTGGGCGGCAAGCGGCCCAACCCGTGGGGCCTGTACGACATGCTCGGTAACGTGTGGGAGTGGTGCTGGGACGTCTACGACGCCGAGGTCTACGGCACCTACCGGGTGCTGCGCGGCGGTGGCTGGTTCGACGAGCACTGGAGCTGTCGGGCCTCCGTGCGCCGCCGTAGCCATCCGACCTTCCAGGTGGACGACGTGGGCTTCCGCATCGCACGGTCCGTCGGGGCTGACCGTCACCCCGCGTGATCACCTGGGGCGTGGCGGCCCGGGTTCCGCGCGGCAGGCGGTCGGTGCCGGGGCCCGCGCGGTGGTCAGCCCAACGTGATCCATCGCATGCCGAGCTGCTCGACCTGGGCGGTCTCCGTCGCGTCGAGTGCCGCGCGACCGGTGACCTTGGCCAGGAGGGTCGGTACGTCCCAGCCCAGTTCCCGCGCCCCGTCCAACCGACCCGGTCCGAGCAGCAGTTCCAGCACCGCCGCACCGGCCTCCGTGGTCAGCCACGGTTCGCGTCCCAGTGCGTCCGCCAGGTCCAGGCCGTGAACCGCGGCCTCCACCACTCTGGTGAGCAGGAACTCCGAGAGCAGCATCGCGTCGCCGTGACGCGTGCGCACCACACGGTCCTCAGCCTCGGCCCGGCACATCTGATCCACCTGCTGCCACGTCGCGGCGAAGTCCTCGGCGAGGGCGGCACCGCTGGCGTGTCCGGCCGCGTGGTCCTGGGCCAGGCCGATGCGGGCAGCGTTGGTCCGCGGGCTGAACCGGTCGTCGGGCCGGTAGTACTCCGCCGCACCGACCTCGGCCCTGTCCGGAGCGGGACCGTCCAGCATCCGCGGCAACCACGCGATCCCCACGCGGACGTGCCCCACCAGGTCGCGAACCGACCAGGGCTCACACCGCGTCGGACGATCCCACTCGGCCTCGGACAGCCCCGCAACCGCCCGGGAGAGCTCCCCGGCCTCGAGACGGAACGCTTCCAGCACGCGGCGTTGCTCCATGCCGATCAAGCTATCAACGGGTGGGGCGGGGCCGGAGCGGATCTCCCCGTGAGGGAGATCACCTCGGGGGCACCGGGGTGGCGCCTCGCGCGGGGTGCTGCCGGACGGGGGGAGGAAGCCAACCTCGTCAACTATCCTCTCCGCTGGCTCCACGGCCCGTCGTGGGCCTCGTCGAAGGGAGGGCGCGTGGCCGAGACACCCGGCAGTGGTGAGGGTTCCCGCTCAGGTCGTCCACCGGCCGCGTTGGCCATGAGCCCCGAGGTGGCCGCCGGTCTGTTCACCCCGAACGCCATGGAACGCCTCGCGGGCCTCGTCGAGCTGGTCCACCCGGCCCCGCTCGACGACCTCACCACGCCCACCGCGCGGGCCGCGCTGGAGCGGGTCGACGTGCTGGTCACCGGGTGGGGCTGCCCACTGATCGACGACCGGGCACTGGCCGCCGCGCCACGGCTGCGCGCCGTGGTGCACACCGCGGGCTCGGTGAAGGGCATCGTCGGCGCCGAGTGCTGGCGACGGGGGATCGAGGTCTCCTCGGCCGTCCAGATCAACGCCCTGCCGGTCGCCGAGTACACCCTGGCGGTGATCCTCCTGGCCAACAAGGGCGTCCTGGACGCCAGGGAGCGCTACCGAAGGCTGCGCGGCCCCGCGGACTGGCACGCCGAGCTGGCCGGGTACGGCAACTACCGGCGCACCGTGGGCGTCATCGGGGCGTCCCGGGTGGGGCGCCGGGTGCTTGAGCTGCTCCGGCCGCACGACTTCCAGGTGCTGCTCGCCGACCCCTTCCTGGCGGACGCCGACGCCCAGGCCCTGGGCGCGGAGCCCGTCGGCCTCGACGAGCTGTGCGCACGCAGTGACGTGGTGAGCGTGCACGCCCCGGCGCTGCCGGAGACCCGGCACCTGCTCGACGGCCCCCGACTGGCGCTGATGCGTGACGGCGCGCTGTTGGTCAACACCGCGCGCGGCTCCCTGGTGGACCACGACGCGCTGACCCGCGAGCTGGTCAGCGGGCGGCTGCGGGCCGTCCTGGACGTCACCGAGCCGGAGGTGCTGCCGCCCGACTCCCCCCTGTACGACCTCCCCAACGTGCTGCTCACCCCGCACGTCGCCGGGTCGATGGGCAACGAGCTGCACCGCCTGGCGGATTTCGCGCTGGACGAGCTGCAACGGTGGTGCGGCGGCCTGCCGTTCAGCGCCCCGGTGACCGCGGCGGAGCTGGGCCAGCAGGCGTGAGGCGGCGCCGGGCCGCCTGAGAACGGACGGTGCGGGGGCCGCCGGCCGGCGCGGGCACCCGGGCCTGCCGGCGGCCGCCCACGCACTACGGGGTGCCGGCCGCGCGGCCCAGCAGGGCCGTGGCGATGGCGACCTGGGCGGGTTCGAGGGCGTCCTCGCCGTCCTCGATGTCCCACAGGGCGTTCTGCAGGACGCGGCCGAGGGTCCAGCCGGTCGCCCGCTGCCGGTCCAGGCCCAGCACCTCGGTCAGCAGGTCGAAGCGCCGGAGCACGGCGCGGCTGACGTCGCCGGTCCCCACCACCTCGTCCCACCGGTTGCACAGCGCCGGGAGCAGGTCGAAGCCGGGGTCGCCGGCCAGGGGCTCCGGGTCGATCGCCAGCCAGGGCTCCCGCTCGCCGGCGAGGACGTTGTCGTAGTGCAGGTCCCAGTGGAGCAGGCGGTCGCCGGCCTCGCCGACCAGTTCGGCGACGGAGCGGGCGCAGGTACGCACCAGTCGTCGCTCGGCCGGGTCGCGCAGCTCCACCACGGCGTCCGGCGCCCGCTCCACCATGGCGGCGGCGACGTCGGCCAGGCGGCGCAGACCCGGGGGCGCCGGGACCGCGACCAGGCGGGCCAGCAGCTCCGCGAGGATCTGCAGCGCCGCGGTGTCGTCGGCCACCGACGACAGCGGCCGGTCGGCGTCCAGCCGTTCCAGCAGCACGGTCCCGGTGTCCGGGTCGTGGTCGAGCAGGAGCACCGCGCCGCGGCCGTTCCAGGTCCGCAAGCCCAGTACGGCCCCCGCGTTGTCCTCGGTGACCTGCTGGAGCTTCAGTGCCGCGGGGGTGCCGTCACCGCGGACGACCGGCAGGACCAGCGAGGCCATGCCGTGCCCCGCCGGGCCGTCCGGCCGCAGGGACCAGCGGTCGAGGAACTCCGCGGCCAGCGCCGGCAGGGCGGCGATCCAGGCGCGTCCGGACGCGCCGTTGCTCCTGCTGTACGACGCGGCGAGCGCGTCGGGAACGTCCAGGGAAAACGACGACGTGCCCATGGTGATGCCTCCTTCGTGGGTGCGGGTGTGCGTTCGCGGGGACGAAGGAGTGCGCGGGGGCGCCCGGGGTCCGGGCAGGCGTCAAAGCATCCCCTGAGCCTACCGGTTGCGGACCCCCGGTTCCGCGAGGAGCCGTGCCGGTCGGGTGACTCGCGCACCGGCGGGTTCCCCTGCTCGCCGGCGGAAATGCGTTGACCGCCGCCGACGCCTCTGTTGGACTACGCCGGCACTGATGACCACCCCTGTGAACAGGAGACCGAGGATGCGCACCGCGTTCATGTCCCACCTCGAAGAGAAGCGACCCACCGCCGACTCGAAGGACATGACGCACCGTGCGCACACTGAACCTGGGCATCCTGGCCCATGTTGACGCCGGCAAGACGAGCCTGACCGAACGGCTGCTCCACGTCGCCGGGGTCATCGACGAGGTCGGGCGGGTCGACGACGGCACCACCCGCACCGACACCCTGGCGTTGGAACGGCAACGGGGCATCACCATCAAGTCCGCCGTGGTGTCCTTCGTGACCGAAGGGGTCACGGTCAACCTCATCGACACACCGGGCCACCCGGACTTCATCGCCGAGGTCGAGCGGGTCCTCGGGGTACTCGACGGCGCGGTGCTCGTGGTGTCCGCGGTGGAGGGGGTCCAGGCGCAGACCCGGGTGCTCATGCGGACGCTGCGCCGACTCGGCATCCCGACCCTGCTCTTCGTCAACAAGATCGACAGCAGGGGGGCGGACTGCCGACGCGCCCTGCGGGACCTCGCCGCGAAGCTGACCCCCGGCGTGCTGGCCATGGGGACGGTCCGCGCGGAGGGCACCCGTGGCGCCCGGTGCACCGCGTGGACCGGTGCGGACGCCCACTTCGTCTCCGACCTCCTCGGGGTGCTCTGCGACCACGACGACGCCCTGCTCGCGGCGTACGTCGAGGAGGAGTCCGCGGTGCCGTACCGGCGACTCCGCGCGGAACTCGCGGCGCAGACCGCACGGTCGCTGGTGCACCCGGTGTTCTTCGGTTCGGCGATCACCGGCGCCGGGGTGCGGGACCTGCTCGCCGGTGTCCGGGAGCTGCTGCCGGCGGCCCAGGGGGACCCGCGGGGGCCGGTGGCGGGCACCGTGTTCAAGGTGGAACGAGGACCGGCGGGGGAGCGGATCGCCTGTGTGCGGATGCTCTCCGGCACGGTGCGGGTGCGCGACCGGCTGCGGTTGGGGCGGGGCGGCGCGGGGAAGGTCACCGCGATCAGCGTCTTCGACCGCGGCACGGCCGAGCCTAGGCCGCAGGCGCGGGCCGGAGAGATCGGCAGGCTCTGGGGGCTGGGTGACGTCCGGATCGGCGACACCCTCGGTGCCGAGGGGGAGCCGGCCGCCCCGGCGGGCCGGTTCTTCGCCCCGCCGACACTGGAGACGGCGGTGGTGCCCCGCCGTCCCGGCGACCGGGGTGCCCTGCACGCCGCGCTCACCCAACTGGCGGAGCAGGACCCGTTGATCAACCTGCGCCAGGACGACCAGCGTCAGGAGGTGCACGTCTCGCTCTACGGCGAGGTGCAGAAGGAGGTCATCCAGGCCACGCTGGCTGACGACTTCGGCGTGGACGTCACCTTCCGCCGCACCACGACGATCTGCCGGGAACGGCCGGACGGCACCGGCGAGGCCGTCGAGTTCATCGACAGGGAGCCCAACCCGTTCCTCGCCACCGTCGGCCTGCGGGTGGAACCCGCCCCGGTCGGCACCGGGGTGGACTTCCGTCTCGGCGTCGAGCCGGGGTCGATGCCCTCGGCGTTCTTCACGGCGGTCGAGGAGTCCGTGCGGGCGACGCTGCTCCAGGGCGTCCACGGCTGGGAGGTCACCGACTGCCGGGTCACCATGACCCACGCCGGGTACTGGGCGCGGCAGAGCCACGCCCACGGCACCTTCGACAAGAGCATGTCGAGCACCGCCGGGGACTTCCGGAACCTGACCCCCCTGGTGCTGGTGGACGCGCTGCGGCGGGCCGGGACCACCGTCCACGAGCCGATGCACCGGTTCCACCTGGAGGTCCCGGCGGACGCCCTCGGCGTGGTGCTGCCCGCCCTCGGGCGGCTGCGGGCGGTCCCCGGGACGCCGGAGCCGCGGGGGGAGTCCTACCTGCTCCAGGGACGGGTACCGGCGGCCATGGTGCACGCGCTGGAGCAGCAACTGCCGGGGCTGACCCGTGGCGAAGGGGTCCTTGAGTGCGCGTTCGACCGCTACCAGCCGGTCGTCGGTCCGCCTCCCGCCAGGGACCGCACCGACCACAACCCGCTGGACCGCAAGGAGTACCTGCTGCGCGTGGCGCGGCGGGTGGCCGGGCGGGAGCCGTGAGGGCGGCCGTGACACCGCCGGGTCGGGGCGCACTCCCGGCCCGGCGCCCGTCCGTCCCGGGCGGTGCGGTATTGCGGTGGCGCGGCGGCGCGTGCCCCGACGACGATGGGACGCATGTCGCAGGCACGGTACCTGGTCGAACAGCACACGATCCTGTCGGTGGTCGTCGGCTCCAGGGCGTTCGGACTCGCCCTCGCCACGTCGGACACCGATCGGCGCGGCGTCTACGTCGCTCCGACCGAGGAGTTCTGGAGGCTGGAGAAGCCGCCCCCGCACCTGGACGGCCCGTTGCCCGAGCAGTTCAACTGGGAGGTCGAGCGGTTCTGCGCGCTCGCCCTGGCCGCCAACCCGAACCTGCTGGAGGTCCTGCACAGCCCGCTGGTCGAACGGTGCACGCCGCTCGGAGAGGAGCTCCGCGAGCTGGCCCCCGCGTTCCTCTCCCGCCGCGTCCACCGGACGTACGCGCGCTACGCGCGGGCCCAGTTCGGCAAGGCGCGGGCCCGCCGGGAACGGGAGGGCGAGCCCCGGTGGAAGCACGTCATGCACCTGCTGCGCCTGTTGATCAGCGGTGCCGCGATCCTGGAGAGCGGGGACGTCCAGCTCGACGTCGGGGCGCACCGCGAACGGCTGCTGGCGGTACGTAGGGGTGAGCTGACCTGGGAGGAGGTCCTGGCGTGGCAGGACCTGCTGTCCACCCGTCTGGACGCCGCCCTGGGACACAGCCCGCTGCCGGCGGACCCCGACGTGGCGCGGGTGGACGACTGGCTGGTCTCGGTGCGCCGCCGCTGCCTCGTCGCCGGCGCGGGCAACGACGGCTGCCGCTGACCCGCTGACCCGTCGCGGGACGCGGATCAGGCGGCTGCCCGGGCGGGAACAGCGGCGCACCGGTCCGGCGCGAGGCGTGGCGGGGATGCTGAAACCTCACAACGCCGTTTGAAGGGAAGTGAGGTCATGTCCTCCCACCTACCGGAGACCGATGCCGGGCTGCTGAGCACGGTGTCCGCCGCCACGCCGGTCCACGCCGAGGTCTCCGACCGGGCCTGGCTCCAGGCGATGCTCGACGCCGAGTCGGCGTTGGCCAGGGCGCAGGCCGCACTGGGCAGCGTGCCCGCCGGGGCGGCGGCCACCATCACCGCCGCCGCCAGGGCCGAGAACCTGGACCTGGTGGAGCTCGCCCACCAGGCCCGGGAGGCCGCGAACCCGGTGGTGGCCCTGGTGCGGATGCTCACCGGGGTGGTCGCGGAGACCGACCCCGGGGCGGCCGAGTACGTGCACCGCGGCTCCACCAGTCAGGACATCCTGGACACCGGGGCGGTGCTGGTGGCCTCGCGGGCCCTGCGACTGGTCCTCGCCGACCTGGACCGCGTCGCGGTGGCCCTGGCCGGGCTCGCCGAGCGGTACCGGGACACCCCCATGGTGGGGCGCACGCTGACCCAGCACGCCGTGCCCACCACCTTCGGCCTGAAGGCCGCCGGCTGGCTCCAGGGGGTGAACGACGCCCGGCAGCGCCTGCGGCAGGTCCGCGGGACGCTGCCGGTGCAGATCGGCGGCGCGGCCGGCACCCTCGCCGGATACCTGGAACAGGTTCGCGGGGCGCTGCCGGACGGAATCACGTCCCTGGACGAGTACGCCACCCGGCTCATCGCCGGGTACGCGGCCGAGCTGGGGCTGGCCGAACCCGTGCTGCCCTGGCACACCACCCGCGGCACGTTCGCCGAGCTGGCCGGGGCGCTCGCGGTGGCCGGCGGCGCCCTGGGCAAGATGGCCGTGGACGTGCAGTCCATGACCCGCACCGAGGTCGCCGAGGTCGCCGAGCCAGCCGTCGCCGGACGCGGGGCGTCGTCGGCGATGCCGCAGAAGCGCAACCCGGTGCTGGCCACCATGGTCCGCTCGGCCGCCCTGCAACTGCCGCCGCTGGCCGGGGTGCTCACCTCCTGCATGCTCAACGAGGACGAGCGTTCCGGCGGCGCCTGGCACGCCGAGTGGCAGCCGCTGCGCGAGTGCCTGCGCCTTGCCGGTGGGGCCGCGCACACCGCGGCCGAACTCGCCGAGGGGCTGACCGTCGACAGCGAGCGGATGCGACGCAACCTGGAGCTGACGGAGGGAGCGGTGGTCACCGAGCGCGTCGCCGCGGTGCTCACCCCGCGACTGGGCCGGGCGGAGGCCAGGCAGGTGATGACCCGCCTGGCCGGGGCGCAGGTCGCGCAGGGCCGTCCGCTGGCGGAGTCGCTGGCCATGGCGCCCGAGCTCGCCGGTGGGTTCCCCGCCGGGGAGCTGGCGGGGCTGCTCGACCCGGAGGGCTACCTGGGGGCGGCCGGCGCCCTCGTCGATCGGGCGCTGCGGCACCACCGGCGGCTGACCTCCGGGGACGGCTGAGCCGTTGCGGACGGGACCGGGCCGCCGTCACCGGGCCACGACGGGGCCGGTGGCGGCGACCCGGTCGAGCGGTGCGCGTGTGCCGGGAAGGGGAACGCCCCGCGGGCTGTCACCCAGCCCGCGGGGCGGACGTCCCGGGCCGGCGCGGGGCACCGGCCCGGCGGCGCGGTCAGGAGCAGTACTGGCTCTCCTTGCCGATCACCCGGTAGACGCAGTCCGCGGCCTCGAGCAGCAGGAGCACCGCGGCGCGGTTGCGGCTGGTCTCCCGGCTGATGACCTCGTCGGGCGGGTAGAAGCCGCCGTCCCAGGAGGACGTGGGGTACATCTCGAAGGTGTAGCTGAAGATCCGCTGGCTGCCCCACAGCCAGTCGTCGATCGTTCCGTCGGTGATGTAGAGGTCGCTGGACTGCTCCGGGGTGTAGCCGTTGGTGTTCGCCATCTGCTGGCCCAGGGTGGCGAAGGCGTTGCGGTCGTCCTGGGTCATCCCGGTGTCGGTGTCGGAGTAGGTGTAGCCGTACGGCCACAGCACCAGTTCGCTGTAGGTGTGGAAGTCGATGGCCGCCTTGATCTGCTGGGCGCCGTTGACCACCCGGGTGCGGACGAAGTTGGCGACCGTCTTCACCTCGGGTGCCGACTCCGCGCCCGACCCGCGGTACGTCTCACTGGACGGCGTGCTTGAGGAGCCGCCACAGCAGCCCCACTTGTAGCCCCAGTTGCGGTTCAGGTCCGTGCCGACGGCTGAGCTGCCGCTGTTGGGCTGGCGGTTCTTGCGCCAACTGCGGTAGCTGCCGCTGGCGATGTCGTACTCGCTGCCGTCCGGGTTCATGGTCGGCACGATCCAGATCTCCCGGCTGTCCACGGCGTTCTTGATCCTGCTGTCCGTGGTGTATTTGCTGGTGAGCTCCTTCATCAGGTAGATGGCCATCTCGACGGTGAGGTGCTCCCTGGCGTGCTGCTGGGCGGTGAACAGCACCTCGGGTTCGGCCTCGTCGGTGGCGACGTTGTCGCTGATCTTGATCGCGACGATGTCGCGCTGTTCGTAGGACTTCCCGATGACCCGCTTGCTCATGATGGAGGGGTTGGCCGCGACCAGGTTGTTGATGGCCGAGGTCATCTCCGCGTAGTTGTGGTAGTTCGAGTCGCTGGACGGGAAGTCCATCGGGGTCACGTCGCCGCTGGTCCGGGGGGCCGCGATGGCGGTCAGCTCGTAGCCGAGGGCACGGACCTGCCGCGCCTGCTCGGCGTCGGCCGTGATCACCACGGCGCCGGACTGGACCTCGTCGATGGCCGCGCCCGTCCCGGCCACGCGGGTGCGCTCGGCCGCGGTGTCGGCGCCGTGCACGGTGTACTGCCTCACCTGTTCGGAGGCGGCCTTCGCCGAATCCTGTGGGGAGGAGGACGAGGCGTCCGCCTGGGCGGCGAACGAGGCGGTGAGGGCGAGTGCGAGCAGCGCGGCGGTGGCCGATGCCCGTCGTCCTCGGGTGGCGAGTCGCATGGAACGTCCTTCCGTTCGTGTCGGACGGGACGGTGCGTGCGGGGGCGGTGCCGGAACGGGGTGGGGCGAGCAACGCCCGGACGGCATGGTGCCGCGAGTGGCACAGTGCCCTAGTGGCATGAGCGCGTCAAGACCGCATTCAAGACCCCTGTTCGACGCGCGGCCTCCCGGCCGGTTCCGGCGTTGCGGAGGCGCGCCGCGGCAGCGCGCCAATAAAGGTGCGATAAGACGATGAAAAGCTAATCAATTCGCAAGGTTGTGAAAACGCCGTGGACTTCTCTTCTTTTTGTGGCCGTTTCCTGAAATGCGGTTGCCGTGTTTTCGTGTCGTCATCAATGCTGCTTGACGTGCGTTCACACCGCACCATTGCGGCTGATCGCTGTGGTTCGGATATCAGGTGAGGGCGAACGAAGGGGGAGGGACATGGCCACTCCGCTGACCGCCGGTCGAGTGCTGGACGTGTTGCGGGACGAAGGGCTGAGCGTCGTCGAGTGCCGGGACTGGCGCAACCACAACCGCAACAGCAGAGGCCCCTGGGGCCCGGTGCACGGCGTGATGATCCATCACACCGCGAGCTCGGGCACGGCCAACACCGTGCGGTTCTGCTACGAGGGGTCCCCGGAGCTCCCCGGGCCGCTGTGCCACGGCGTCGTCGCCAAGGACGGCACCATCCACCTCGTCGGCCACGGGCGGGCCAACCACGCCGGCTGGGGGGACGACGACGTGCTCCGCGCGGTCCGGGAGGAGCGCGCCCTGCCGACGGCCAACGAGAACAACACCGACGGCAACCCGCACTTCTACGGGTTCGAGTGCGTCAACCGTGGGGACGGGTCAGATAACTGGCCCGAAGCACAGCTCGACGCGGTGGCGAGGGCCGCTGCCGCGGTGTGCCGGGCCCACGGCTGGACCGAGCGGTCGGTGATCGGTCACCGGGAGTGGACCAACACGAAGATCGACCCCAGGGGCTTCTCCATGACCAGCATGCGCGCCCGGATCGCCCGCCGCCTGGGCACGGACTGAACGGGTCGGGACCGAACGGGCGCGGACCGCACGGGGGCCCGGACGTCATCGGACGGAGCGCCGCCGCGGTCGGGAACGCGATCGGTGAGCCGGTCGACGACGAGCCGGTCACCGAATCGCCCCGGCCCGGCGCCCGCGGGTCCGGGGCGGGGCCGGAGGCGGGGGCGGCCGAGCTCACCCCCGCTGGGTGCACGGGGAGGTGGACCCGCCGACGGCGGCGACGATGGCCCGGATCTCGGTCACGCTGGTCACCCGGCGGGCGAACTCGTCGCCGCGCAGGCGGCCGCCCATCGCCGGGCGGGGGTTGCGGTGGCGCATCGGGCCGTCCTCGGTGGCGCTGGCACTGAAGTGGAGGTCGCAGGCACCGGTGAGGTCCAGGATGCGCCGGGCGTTGTGCCGGGTGACGCCGGCTCCGGGCATGATCCGGATGCGGTTGCCCGCGGCCTCCACCAGTTGGGCCAGGAGGGGTGCGCCCTGCAGCGCCGAGGCTTCCTGACCCGACGTCAGTACCAGGTCCGCTCCCAGTTCGACCAGGGACTCCAGGGCGGCGAACGGGTCCCTGGCCATGTCGAAGGCCCGGTGGAAGGTGACCGAAAGTCCTGCGGCGGCGTCCACCAGCTCGCGACAGATGCCCATGTCGACATCGCCGTCTGCGGTCAGGGCGCCGATGACGACGCCGTGCGCGCCCATGGCGGACGCGGTGGCGATGTCGCTGACCATGGCGCGTACTTCCCGCGCGTCGTAGACGAAGTCCCCGCCGCGCGGCCTGATCAGGACGTTCACCTCGATGCCCGGGGCCGTCTCCAGTGTGGTCCCCAGCAGTCCGGGGCTGGGGGTGAGGCCGCCTTCCAGCAGTGCGCAGCACAGTTCGACCCGGTGCGCTCCGGCGTCCCGGGCGGCCCGGGCGCCTTCCGCGGAGTCGACGCACACCTCGAAGAGCGTCATCGCTCGTCCCCCTGGAGGGAGTCCACGGGGGGCCGGGGCGGTGCCACCGTGGCCGGATCGGTCAGGGCAGGGGGCACCGGCGCCCTCCGCAGGCGTGGTCGGGCGGACGGGTCGCGCCGCTGGAGCTCGCGTCCCAGCTTGGACAGGCTGCCGTTGACCACCAGGTAGACCGCCGCGACCACCAGGAAGGTCTGGATGAGCAGGTGGCTGTAGGTGGCGTAGACCTGCGCGCTGAACAGGAGCTCGTAGTAGCTGACGATGTAGCCGAGCGAGGTGTCCTTGATCAGCCCGACCGACTGGCTGACCAGGGACGGGATGACCCGGCGCAGGGCCTGCGGGAGCAGGATCAGGCGCATCGTCCTGCCGTTGGTCAGGCCCAGGGACAGCCCCGCCTCGCGCTGCCCCCGGTCCAGGGAGAGCAGTCCGGCGCGGAAGATCTCCGCGGTGGAGGCGGCGGTGGACAGGGCCAGCGGGGCCACCAGCTTCCAGTACAGCGACAGGTTGACGCCGTACTGGGGGAGCGCGAATAGCGTGATGTAGATCAGGAGCAGCACCGGGACGGTGCGCATGATCTCGACGTACGCTCCGGCCGCCCACCGCACCGCGCGGCGCGGGGACAGCCGGCCGACCGCGAGGAGCAGCCCCAGGGGCCCCGCGATCGCCGCCGCGCCCGCCGCGGCGAGCAGGCTGTACCAGGCGCCGTTGAGGAGGAAGCGCCAGGTGCCCCACGCGGTGAACGGCTCCCACTTGGCGCTGTCGAGCTGGCCCCGTTCGGCGAAGCGGTGCACGGCGACGGCCAGCAGGGCGAGCCCGGCGATGCCCACGGCGACGCTCAGGATGCGTTGTCTGCGCTGGGCCCGGGGGCCGGGGGCGTCGAACAGGACGGTGGATTCGTGCTGGCTCATCGTACGATCGCCACTTTCCGTTCGATGAGGCCCGTCGTCAGTCCGATGGTCAGGGTGACCGCCATGTAGGCGAGGCCGGCGCCGACGAAGACGGGGATGGGCTGGGCTTCGGCGAGGTTGACCTCGTTGGCGGCGTGGGTGAGTTCGACGACACCGACGGCCGCGGCGAGGGAGGTGTTCATGGTGAGGGCGATGAGCACGTTGCCGATGGGCTGGACCACGGACCGCAGCGCCTGCGGGAGGACGACGTGGCGCAGGGTCTGCGGTGTGGTGAGCCCCAGGGAGCGTGCCGCCTCCGCCTGACCCCTGCCCACGCTGTTGATGCCGCTGCGGATCGCCTCGGCCATGTACGCCGCCTCGTAGAGGGCGAGGACGATCACTGCCGTGGTGAACAGGGGGAAGATCACCCCGACTTCGGGCAGGGCGAAGACGAACAGCAGCAGCCACACCAGCAGCGGGATGTTCTGGAACAGCTCGACGTAGCCGGTGGCGGCGGCGCGCAGCGAGCGGACCGGGCTCACCCGGGCGGCCGCCACCAGCACTCCGATCGCCAGGGACCCGGCGAAGGAGAGCACCATCAGCAGGCAGGTGGACAGCAGCCCGTCGAGTAGTTGGGGGAGGTGTTGGGTGAGTACGGACACCTGGAGGGTCAGTCCTTCGCGGTGTAGACGTCCGGGACGGAGCCGACGACGGGCGGCTCGTGGTCGCCGAGGGAGGCGCCGAAGTTGGCCTTCCAGACCTCGGTCCAGTAACCGTCCTTGATCACCTTCTTGAGCCAGGTGTCGACGAACGCGGCCATGTCGGCCTGGTCCTTGGGGACGCCGATGCCCATGTCACCCTCGGCGAAGGGCTTGCCGACGACCTTCAGCTCCGGGGCGCTGTCGATGCTGCCGGCCAGGGTGATGTTGTCCTGCACGTAGGCCTTGCCGCGTCCCTGCTTGAGGGCCTGGATGCAGGCGGGGTCGCTGTCGAAGGTGAGGATCTTCGCCTTGGGGGCGGCCTTCTTGATGGCGGGGATGGCGGGGGTGTTGGCGCCGGCGATGACGGTCTTGCCGTTGAGGTCGGCGAGGGTGGATATGTCGGTGGCGTCCTTGCGGGTGGCGATCTGGAAGCCGCTGGAGAGGTAGGGGCCGACGAAGGTGACCTGCTCGGCCCGTTCCGGCGTGATGCTGTAGGTCTGGAAGACCACGTCGACGGTGTGGTTCTTCAGCAGTGCCTCCCGGGTCTGGGTGGCGGAGCTGACGATGCGGACCTTGGGCTCACCGAGGATGTAGGTGGCCAACAGGCGGCCCATGTCGGCGTCGAACCCCTCGTACTTGCCGGTGAGCGGGTTCTTCTGGGACAGCAGGGGAGCGTCGGAGGAGCCGCCGACGATCAGGTAGCCGCGCTCGCGGATCCGGTCCATGGTCGAGCCGTCGGGCATGGCGGCGGCGGCAGCCGTCGGAGCGCCCTTGACGTCGGCCGCCGCGGGCTTCTTGTCAGGGCCGGAGGGGCTGGCGGGGGAGGAGCCGCTGCCGCAGCCGGTGAGGACCGTGGCCGTCGCGGCGGCGAGGAGGACGAAGGCGCGGCGGGTGGGGAGGGGGCGCATGGCGGTGTCCTTGTGCGTTAGCTGTGGATGAGGATCTTGGACAGGAAGTCCTGGGCGCGCTGGCTGCGGGGGGCGGAGAAGAACTGCTCGGGAGGTGCCTGCTCGACGATGCGTCCGGCGTCCATGAAGACGACGCGGTCGGCCGCTGAGCGGGCGAAGCCCATCTCGTGGGTGACCACGATCATGGTCATTCCGTCCCTGGCCAGGGACTTCATGACGTCCAGGACCTCGTTGATCATTTCCGGGTCCAGGGCGGAGGTCGGCTCGTCGAAGAGCATGACCTTGGGGTCCATGGCCAGGGACCGGGCGATGGCGACGCGCTGCTGCTGACCGCCGGAGAGCTGCGCCGGGTACTTGGCCGCCTGGGCCCCGACACCCACGCGGTCCAGCAACTCCTGGGCTCGCTGCCGGGCCTGGGCGGGGCGCTGCCGAAGGACCTTGACCGGCCCCAGGGCGACGTTCTCCAGCACCGTCCGGTGGGCGAAGAGGTTGAACTGCTGGAAGACCATGCCGACTTCGGCCCGGATGCGGGCGAGCTGTCTGCCCTCGAGCGGCACGGGCTGGCCCCCGATGGTGACCTCGCCGGAGTCGGGCACCTCGAGCCGGTTGATGCAGCGGCACAGGGTGGACTTGCCCGAGCCCGAGGGGCCGGCGATCACGACCACTTCCGCGGCGCCCACCTCGAGGTCCACGTCGTCCAGGACCAGGTGGCCGCCGTAGGACTTCCGCAGCCCACGGATGCTGACCATGGGGACGCCCGGGCCCGCACCACCCCTTGATCCATCCAGCATCGACAACTCCCATCGATTGAGTCGAGTGACCTGTATGAAAAGTCCAGGTGTCGAACAAAGTCAAGGGGGTCGTTCCGAAAATATTGCTGTGCTATCTATGGGGCATGCACTTTCACGTGGGTCATGTCCCGGACTGGGGGTCCGCCTCGCACCTGCTGCGCCTCGTGGCACGGGGCGAGGCGGAGTCCCGCTCCGACCTGGTGCGTCTGGTGAAGTTGGCGCCCTCGACCGTCTCCGCCCGGGTCGAGTTCCTCCTGGAACGCGGCTACTTGCGTGAGTCGGGCAACGGCCGCTCACACGGCGGGCGCCGCCCCCGGCTGTTGGAGATCCGCACGGACGGCGGCATGCTGCTCGCCGCGGACTTCGGGGCCCGCCACGCGCGGCTCGCGGCCGTTGACGTCGCCGGCGCGGTGCACCTGGTCCAGGAGTACGACTGGGACGTGACCGAGGGGCCGGAGCGCACCGTTGACTGGCTGGTGGAACGGTGCGAGGAGCTGTTGGCGTCACCGTCCATGGGCCAGGTGCCCGCCCGGGGGCTGGGTGTCGGTCTGCCCGGGCCCGTTGACCACCGACGCGGTCAGGTCGTGCTCCCCTCCCGCATGCCCGGATGGCACGGCGCCGCCATCCGGGAGGAGCTCAGCCAGCGGCTCTCCCTCCCCGTCATGGTGGAGAACGACGCCAACCTCATGGCAGTGGGTGAACACCTCACCGCCCGCGCCGACGCCGACCACCTGCTGATCGTGAAGGTCGGCTCCGGCATCGGCTGCGGAGTCATCTCCGCCGGCCGCCTGCACCACGGAGCCATGGGAGCGGCCGGGGACATCAGCCACGTCCGCGTCCCCTCGGCGGGTGACACCTCCTGCGCCTGCGGCAACACCGGCTGCCTCGAGACGGTGGCCAGCGGGGCCGCGATCGCCCGGGGCCTCAACGCCCGCGGCATCAGGGTGGACCGACCCACCGACATAGTTCGACTGGTGGAGGAAGGCAACGTCGAGGCCACCACGCTGGTCCGCGACGCCGGCCGCAGCCTCGGTGAGGTCCTGGCCACCGTCGTGAACTTCTTCAACCCCAACCTGGTGGTCCTGGGCGGGGTGTTGGGCGGTGCGCAGCCACTGCTCGCCGGGGTCCGGGGCGTCATCTACGAGCGGTGCCTCCCGCTGGCCACCGGTTCCCTGGAGATCGACGCCGCGGCCACCGGTCCCAACGCGGGTGTCACCGGTGCCGGACTGATGGTCCTTGAGCACGTCCTGTCCCCGTCCCAGTCCGGAAGTGAGAAGGCCGCACGATGACCAGCCCCCTCGACCGGCCGATCAGCGGCCCGCTGCGCGTCGGCGTCGCCGGGCTGCACATCGAGTGCAGCACCTTCAGCCCGCACACCACCCACGACGAGGACTTCACGGTGCGCCGCGGCCAAGGGCTGCTCGACCTCTTCGACTTCACCAGGCGCGGTGCCGCCGCGTGGGCCGAGCAGGTGGAGTGGGTGCCGTTGGTCCACGCCCGCGCCGTACCGGGAGGGCCCGTCGCCCCCGCCACCTACCAACGGCTGCGCGACGAACTGCTCGACCGGCTCACTGGCGCCGGTCCGCTCGACGGCCTCCTGCTCGACCTGCACGGCGCCATGCACGTGCCCGGCCACGACGACATCGAGGCGGCGCTCGCCGCCGACGTCGCACGCACCGTCGGCGCGGACTGCCTGATCTCCTGCCCGACCGACCTGCACGGCAGCATCACCGAGGCACTGGTGACACAGGTTGACCTGATCACCGCTCACCGCCTCGCCCCCCACGAGGACGAGTGGGAGACCCGGGAGCGCGCCGCCCGCCTGCTGGTCCACTGCCTGCGCACCGGGCAGCGCCCCAGCAAGGCGTGGGTGCGCATCCCCGTGCTGCTCCCCGGCGAGAAGACCAGCACCCAGGTGGAGCCCGGCCGGGGGCTGTACGCCTCACTGGCCGAGGTGGAGGCCGCCCCCGGAGTCCTGGACGCCGCCCTGTGGGTGGGGTACGCCTGGGCGGACGAACCGCGCGGCGCCGCCGCGGCCGTCGTGCTGGGAACCGACGAGCAGGCGGCGGTGACGCACGCCGGCAGGATCGCCGAACGCTACTGGAACGCCCGCGACGAGTTCGTGTTCGTGGGACCCACCGGCACTCCCCAGGAGGCGGTGTCGGCCGCCGTGTCGGCGGTCCGGCGGCCCTTCGTGATCAGCGATTCCGGGGACAACCCCACCGCCGGCGGGGCCGGGGACGTCGCGGGCCTGCTCCAGACGCTGCTCGACGACGCCCGACTCGCCGAAGGCGGGCTGGAGACGATCTACGCCTC
The DNA here is from genome assembly GCF_000380165.1 of Wenjunlia vitaminophila DSM 41686. GTDB lineage: Bacteria > Actinomycetota > Actinomycetes > Streptomycetales > Streptomycetaceae > Wenjunlia > Wenjunlia vitaminophila. The sequence continues at coordinate 21,798 of NZ_KB904680.1, read as the reverse complement.
GATCGTGGACCCGGAAGCCGTGGCGGAGTGCGTCCGCTCCGGGGCCGGCTCCACCGTGAGGCTGGCGGTCGGCGGGCGGATGGACGTCCTGCACGGCCGACCCGCCGAACTCGTCGGCCGGGTGGACTTCCTCTCCGACAGCGACGCTCCCGGCGGACGCACCGCCGTGGTGACGAGCGGCGGCGTCCACACGATCCTCACCAGCCGACGGCAGCCCTTCCACCACATCGAGGACTTCACCCGGCTGGGCCTCGACCCCTTCGGCGCCGACATCGTCGTGGTCAAGATCGGCTACCTCGAGCCGGAGCTCCGCGCCCTCGCCGCTGACTGGATGATCGCGCTCACCCCCGGGGGCGTCGACCAGGACCTGCTCCGCCTCGGCCACCGACGCCTGGCCAGGCCCCTCCACCCGTTCGACCCGGAGCTGACCGACCCGGACCTGACACCACGTCTCGTGCCACCCAGGAGCGCCGCTCTCCGAGGGGACCGGCCGTGACCGGCCCCCTCCACCTCGGCGCCGACATCGGCGGGACGAAGATCGAAGGGGTCCTGGTGGCAGCGGACGGCACCGTCCTCGCCCACCACCGCGTCCCGACACCGGCGCGGGAGGGGCGGGACGCCGTCCTGGGGGCCCTGCTCACCCTGCTGGCGGAGCTCAGGGGCCACGCGCCGGCGGGGCTCCCCGTGGTCGGCGTCGGGTTGGGCACCCACGGCGTGGTCTCGCACCACGACGGCGTCGTCACCCTCGCCTCCGGAGCGCTGCCGGGCTGGACGGGCACCCCGCTGCGCCGCGCCGTCGAGGAGGAGCTCGGGCTCCCCGTCGTGGTGGACAACGACGTCAACGTCCTGGCCTACGCCGAAATGGCGTTCGGCGCGGGGCAGGGCCACCAGGACCTGCTCTTCGTGACCGTGGGCACCGGGGTGGGCGGCGCCGTCATCACCGACGGGCGGCTCCTGCGGGGCGAGCACGGTTCCGGCGGGGAACTCGGCCACGCGCCGGTGGCCGCCGCCGCCGGGCTGCCCTGTTCCTGCGGCGCCGAGGGGCACCTGGACGCCGTCGCCAGCGGCACGGCCATAGCCAGGGCCTACACCGCCGCCGGGGGGGCGGAGCTGAGCACCTCGCAGATAGCCCGCCGGGCCGCTGAGGGGGACCCCCGTGCCCAGACGGCCCTGGCCGTCGCCGGAAGCGCGCTGGGGGAGGCGGTCGGCGGGCTGGTCAGTGTCCTGGACCCGGCGCTGGTCGTCATCGGCGGGGGAGTGGCCTCGTGCGGCGACCACTGGTGGGAGCCGCTGCGCCGGGGGGTGCGCGCCGCCGCGCTGCCCCTGCTGCGTGACGTTCCGCTCCGCCGCCCCCGGCTCACCCGCGCGGCGGCGGCCAGGGGCGCCGCCGCGCTGGCCGCACGCACGCTCCTCCCCCCGTCATCCCGCCAGGCCCCCGCCACCCCGCGGGCTCCGGCCCGGCCGGAGGCGGCGGAGTCGCCGGGCACGGCCGAGGCCGGCGCGGCGTGACCGGTCCGGTGCCCGCCGCCCCCGGGGTGTGCCCGGCCTGACCAGCGAGCACCCCCGGTGTGCCGACCACCGGGGGCGGGCCGTCCGGCGGACCGGCGGGTTTGTCGGTGTCCGTGCGGGGGCACTTGTTCGCGGCGGTCGCAGGAGGTGTTCCGATGCAGGCGAGCAAGGTTCTCTACAAGCCGGTCGGGGTGGGCCTCGGCGCACTCGGAGGTGCGTTGGCCGGCGTGGCGTTCAACCAGGTCTGGAAGTGGGTGGGGTCCGAGGAGCAGGCTCCCGAGCCCACGGACGAGCGTTCCGCCTGGCGGGAGGTGCTGCTCGCGGCGGCGCTCCACGGGGCCATCTTCGCCGTCGTCCGGGCGGCGGTGCAGCGCGGCGGTGCCACCGGGGTGCGCCGGCTCACCGGTGTGTGGCCGGCCACCTGACCGGCGCGGCGCGACGGTTCCCCACGGCGGGGCCCGACGGTTCCCCACGGGCCGGGGCGCGACGGTTCCCCACGGCCCGTGCGGGCCGCCGCTCCGGTCGGTGGCGGCCCCCACGGTCGGCGCGCTTTACCAGGCAGCCCCGGTGAGGTCCCGGATGGCGGGCAACGCCGCCCGGAGCACCGTGGGGAACCACGCCGAGAACCGCGCCTCCTGCTGGAGCCCGGCCAGCTCCGGGGCGCTGACGAACGCGGTCTCCGCGATCTCGTCCGGGTCCGGGCGGAGCGTCGGGTTGACCCGCCCCACGAACAGGTGGTTGTACTCCTGCTCGACCAGACCGGACAGGGGGTCCGGGTGGTTGTAGCGGACCGTGCCGGCCTCCTCCAGCAGCGACGGGGCCTCCCCGAGTTCCTCCGCGGTGCGCCGGGACGCGGCGACGAAGGGCGGCTCGCCCGGGTACGGGTGGCCGCAGCAGGTGTTGGACCACACCCCGGGGGAGTGGTACTTGCCCAGTGCCCGGCGCTGGATGAGCAGGCGACCCCGGGTGTCGAAGAGGAACACCGAGAAGGCCCGGTGCAACTGCCCGGGGGGCTGGTGGGCGGCGAGTTTCTCCGCGGTGCCGATGGTCGTGCCCTGCTCGTTGACCAGTTCCAGCAGGATCTCACCGGTCGCCCCGTCCGGCCTCGGGTCACCGGAGAGGTCACTGGCGGCGGAGGGGGTGGACGAACAGGTCGGCATGGAAGTCCTTAGCGGGAGACATCGTGCGGCTGACGACGGAAGGTGCGGGAGTGGGATCACCAGCAGTCATAGTCTGCATCACCCGGCGTGCGCGGGTCAGTGGCACAGGCCGGCCTCCCGGGCGGCGTACCCGGCGGGCTCGAGTTGGAAGGTGCAGTGCGCCACGTCGAAGTGGTCGCCGAGGCAGTCCTGGAGGCCGTGCAGCACGTCCTCGTGCCCGCGCTCGGCGAGGGTCCGTTCGTCCACCACCACGTGCGCGGAGAGCACCGGCAGCCCCGAGGTGATGGTCCACACGTGGAGGTCGTGCAGGCCCTGCACCCCGGGCAGGGCCAGCAGGTGGGCCCGGACCTCGGCCATGTCCACGTCCTTGGGGGCGGCCTCGAGCAGCACGTCGAGCGCCTCGCGCAGCAGGTGCCAGGTGCGCGGGATGATCATGGCGGAGATCAACAGGGAGGCGATGGCGTCGGCCCGGGTGAAGCCGGTGGCCATGATCACTGCCGCCGAGAGCACCACCATCAGCGAACCCAGGGCGTCGGAGAGCACCTCCAGGTAGGCGCCGCGCACGTTCAGGCTCTCCTTCTGCCCGCGCGCCAGCAGGGACAGCGCCACGAGGTTGGCGACCAGGCCGACCGAGCCGAACACCACGGTGAGGCCGCCCTCCACCTCCGTCGGCTCGACCAGCCGCCGCACCCCCTCGTAGGCGATGTAGGCCCCCACGGCGATCAGCAGCAGTGCGTTGAGCACGGCGGCCAGGATCTCCGCCCGGGCGTAGCCGAAGGTCCTGCGCTCGGTCGGGGGCCGGTTGGCGATGTGGATCGCCACCAGCGCCATGGTGATGCCGGCCGCGTCGGTGGCCATGTGGCCCGCGTCGGCGAACAGCGCCAGCGACCCGGACAGCGCGCCGCCCACGACCTGGGCGGCCAACGTGGTCAGGGTCAGCGCCAGGGCGATCCGCAGCCGCCCCCGGTGTGCCGAGCCCGCGGTCCCGCGCCCGGCGGCGCCTCCGTGACCATGGCCGTGTCCATGCCCGTGGCCTACGCCCATGGAAACGTTTCCCTCCGGTAGCCGACACCGGCGGGCGCACCGCCCGCAGCCGCCCGGGCGGGCTGGCCAGAGCCCAGTGAACATCGCCGGGAGGTCGCCGGCAACTCAGCACTGACAACGGTTGTCATACCGCTTGACCTGCGGCGATGTCACTCAGGCGGGAAGCGCACGAGACCTGCTCCGCCACCCCTCCCAGGCGGAGCTGATCATGTCCCGCAGTCCGTAGTGGGCGGTCCAGCCGAGCTCCTTGGTGATCAGTTCCGCCGAGCCGACCACCCGCGCGGGGTCCCCGGCCCTTCGGGGCTCCACCACCGGCGCCGGCTCGGTCAGCCCGGTGACCTCACCGATGAGGGTGACCATCTCCCGCACCGACACGCCCTCACCCCGGCCGACGTTCGCGGTCAGCTCCGTGCCGGGACCGGCCTCGACCAGGTGGCGGGCCGCCGCCAGGTGTGCCGACGCGACGTCAGCGACGTGGACGTAGTCCCGCACGCAGGTGCCGTCGGGGGTGGGGTAGTCGTCGCCGAAGATCACCGGCGGCAGCCCGGCGGCGATCCGCTGGAACACCATGGGGACCAGGTTGGACACCCCGGTGTCCGCCAGCTCGGGCGCGGTGGCCCCCGCCACGTTGAAGTACCGCAGCGAGGCCGTCGCCATCCGGTGGGCCCGGCCCACCGAACGGACCAGCCACTCGCCGGCCAGCTTGGTCTCGCCGTACGGGTTCATCGGCACGCACGGCGTCGTCTCGCTGACCAGCTCCACGTCAGGCAGCCCGTACACGGCCGCGGACGAGGAGAACAGGAACCGGTCCACCCCGGCGTCCACCGCCGCCTCGAGCAGCGTCTGGAGGCCCAGCAGGTTCTCCCGGTAGTAGCGGAACGGCTGCTGCACCGACTCCTCCACCTGCTTGCGCGCGGCCAGGTGCACCACTCCGGTCACCCCGTTCCCACGCAGTACCCGGTCCAGCTCCACCCGGTCGAGTACCGAGCCGGTCACCACCGGGACCTGGTCGGGCAGCCGGTTCGCCCGGCCGGAGGACATGTCGTCCAGCACCACCACACGCTCCCCGGCCTCCGTCATCGCTCGGGTCACGTGGGCACCGATGTATCCGGCTCCACCCGTAATCAACCACGTCATGGACCGAACCTTACGGCCCCGGCCACCCCGCCGGTTTGGCCGGCCGGCGCTCCCCGGGTCATGATGATCAAGCCGCCGGGTGCCCCGCGGACCGCGCCGGGACACCAACGCGGCCCCGGCAATCGGATACTCTCTGTCGTCGTGCCGACGGGGGGCGTGAGACCAAGCCGTGTCGGGCGCGTCCAGGACGTCCAGTGCTGTGCGCCGCACACCCCGTGAGGGAGTGAGTTTCGACTGTCGATCGTCATCCTCACCGGACCGCCGCCGGACGCGGCGGCACCCGCTGTCGAAGAGGACCTGCGGGTGCTGGGCTTCGACGTCGTGGCGGCCAAGGACAGCGCCGACCTGGTGGCCCGGCTCGCCGACGCCCCCGACCACGGGCGTGTCGCGGTGGTGGACCGCCGTTTCGTCGGACACCGCCACGCACTGCGGCTGACGCTGACCGACCCCAGGTTCCGCGCCTCGGCGGCACCCGGCCTGCTCGCCGTGGACCCGGCGGCCCGTCCGGCGCTGCTGCGCGCCGCCGAGGCCGAGGCCGCCCGGGACGCCCAGCCGGACACCGGCCGGCTCACCGACGCACTCGCCGCGGCCGTCGAGGTCCACCGGCCGGCCCTGGGCGCCCTGGTCGCCGCCGTGCCCCAGGGCCCGGTCGCCCGGGCCGCCGCGGAACGCGCGGTGGCCGCCGTGGACGACGAGGCGGTGCGACTGCGCTGCTCGGTCAAGCCCCAGGACGGGCTCTTCACCACCTTCTGCGTCAGTCCCTACTCGCGGTACCTCGCCCGCTGGTGCGCCCGTTGCGGGTTGACCCCCAATCAGGTCACCCTCTCCTCGCTGCTGGTCGCGCTCGCCGCGGCGGGCTGCGCCGCCACCGGTGACCGCGGCGGGTACGTCGCCGCGGGCGTGCTGCTGCTCGGCTCCTTCGTCCTGGACTGCACGGACGGTCAGCTCGCCCGCTACGCACTGCGGTACAGCACCCTCGGGGCCTGGCTCGACGCGACCTGCGACCGGGTCAAGGAGTACGCCTTCTACGCCGGCCTGGCCCTGGGCTCGGCACGCGGCGGCGACGACGTGTGGGCCCTCGCGCTGGGTGCCATGGCCGTGCAGTCGGTGCGTCACATCGTGGACTCCTCGTTCAACGAGTCCGGGCGCGGCGGCCGTGACGGTGCCGCCGCCGCCCTGTCGGAACGGTTGGACGCGGTGGGCTGGACGGTGTGGGCGCGTCGGGTCGTGGTGCTGCCCATCGGTGAACGCTGGGCGGTCATCGCCGTGCTCACCGCGCTGACCACCCCTCGGGTGGTCTTCGTCGCCCTGCTCGCCGCCAGCGCCGTCGCCGGCTGCTACACGCTGACGGGACGCCTGCTGCGTTCCCGGGGCCGCGGCGCGGCTCCCGTGCGTGCCGCGCGGTCGCTCGCCGACCTCGCCGACTCCGGGCCACTGGCCGAGGCCGTCGCGGAGCGAACGGGCCCGGAAGAACGGGCGCGTTGGCTCCCCCGCGTGCCCGCACCGCTGTTCGCCGCGGCCGGCAGCGCCGCGCTGGCCTGCACCGCCTGGTGGGCGCCGGCGGGGAGCTGGTGGCCGCTGGTGGCCGCCGTCGGCTACGCCCTCTGTGCGGGTGCCGCCGTCGCCCGCCCGTTGACCGGCCCGGTGGACTGGCTGGTGCCCCCCCTGTTCCGCGCCGCCGAGTACCTGACCGTACTCGCCCTGGCCGCGACGGCCGGTGACTCCGGGGTGAACAGTGCGGTACCGGCCGCTTTCGGCCTGGTGGCAGCCGTCGCATACCATCACTACGACACGGTGTACCGCATCCGCGGCGGCACCGGCGCACCTCCACGCCGACTGGTCCGCGTGATCGGGGGGCACGAGGGCCGGTTGCTGCTGGTCACCGCCGTGGCCGCGGTCACGTACGGGCACGAAGGCGCTCTGCGGATCGCGCTGGCGGCTTTGGCCGGGGCCCTGGCCCTGGTGGTACTCACCGAGAGCGTCCAGTTCTGGACGTCCTCGCACGCTCCCGCTGCACCCGACGAAACAGGAGTTCCCGCATGATCGGCCTCGTGTTGGCGGCCGGCGCCGGACGGCGCCTTCGTCCCTACACCGACACCCTCCCCAAGGCGCTGGTGCCGGTGGACGGCGAACGGACGGTGCTGGACCTGACGCTCGGCAACTTCGCCGAGGTCGGGCTGCGGGACGTGGCCGTCGTCGTCGGGTACCGCGCGGAGGCGGTGCGCGAGCGGCAGTCCGTCCTGGAGAAGAAGTACGGCGTCACCCTGCACCTGATCGACAACGACAAGGCCGAGGTGTGGAACAACGCCTACTCGCTGTGGTGCGCGAGGGACGTGCTCACCGACGGGGTCATCCTGGCCAACGGTGACACGGTGCACCCGGTCTCCGTCGAGCGGACGCTGCTCGACGCCCGCGGCGGTGACAAGCAGATCATCCTGGCGCTCGACACCGTCAAGAAGCTCGCCGACGAGGAGATGAAGGTCGTCGTCGAGCCCGGACGCGGGATGCGCCGCATCACCAAGCTGATGAACCCGGCCGACGCCAGCGGTGAGTACATCGGCGTCACCCTCATCGAGCCCGCCGCCGCCGCGCCCCTGGCGGACGCGCTGAAGGCCACCTTCGAACGCGATCCGGACCTCTACTACGAGGACGGCTACCAGGAACTGGTCGACCGGGGCTTCACCATCGACACCGCCGCCATCGGCGAGGTGCCGTGGGTCGAGATCGACAACCACGACGACCTGGACCGCGGCCGGGAGATCGCGTGCCGGTACTGACCCGACTCATCCCCTCGCCGGCCGTGGTGGACATCCGGGACGGGGCCCTCGCCGACCTCGCCACCCTCCTGGCCGACCAGCGCATCTCCACGTCGGGGCAGATCGCCGTCGCGATCAGCACCCGCTCGGGGGCCGCGCTGCGGGACCGGCTCGCCCCCCAGTTGCCGGGCGCCGACTGGTACCCGGTGGCCGACGGGACCATCGACGCCGCGGTCGCCCTCGCCGACTCCATGCGGGGCAACCACTACGACGCGGTGGTCGGCCTCGGCGGAGGGAAGATCATCGACGTGGCGAAGTACGCCGCCGCGCGGGTCGGACTGCCCATGGTGGCAGTGGCGACCAACCTCTCCCACGACGGCATCTGCTCCCCGGTGTCCATCCTGGACAACGACGCCGGCCGCGGCTCCTACGGGGTGCCCACCCCCATCGGCCTCGTCATCGACCTGGAGGTGATCCGCAACGCCCCGGCGCGCTACGTCCGCTCCGGCGTCGGCGACGCGGTCTCCAACATCTCCGCCATCGCCGACTGGGAGCTGTCCCACCGGGAGACCGGCGACCCCATCGACGGGCTCGCCGCGGCCATGGCCCGCACCGCGGGGGAGTCCGTGCTGCGCCACCCGGGGAGCTGCCAGCACGACGAGTTCCTCGTGGTGCTGGCGGAGGGGCTGGTGCTCTCCGGCATCGCCATGTCGATCGCCGGGCACACCCGTCCTTCCTCGGGGGCCTGCCACGAGATCTCGCACGCCCTGGACCTGCTCTACCCCCGTAGGGCCGCGCTCCACGGCGAGCAGGTGGGGATCGGGGCCGCGTTCGCCATGTACCTGCGCGGGGCCAAACAGGACTCCGCGCTCATCGTCGAGTGCCTGGCCCGTCACGGGCTTCCGGTGCTGCCCCAGGAGATCGGCTTCAGCGACGCCGAGTTCGTGCGGGCCGTGGAGTTCGCCCCGCAGACACGCCCGGGGCGGTACACCATCTTGGAACACCTCAACCTGGACCACGACGCGATTCGGGACGTCTACACCGACTATGCCAAAGCCCTCAGTAGCTGAGCTGCGCCCGGTCGTGCATCCGACCGGGCTGAAAGACCGCCGGAGCGGTGAACACTGGGCCGGGCGGATCTACATGCGAGAGGTCTCGCTGCGGATCACCCGGCACCTGGTCAACGCCCGGGTGAGCCCCAACCAGCTCACCCACCTCATGGTCCTCACCGGGATCGGCGCGGGCGCGTGCCTGCTGGTGCCCGGCCTGACCGGCGCCGTCCTCGGCGCCGTCCTCATCCAGGTCTACCTGCTCCTGGACTGCGTGGACGGGGAGGTCGCCCGTTGGCGCAGCCAGACCTCCGTCACCGGGGTGTACCTGGACCGCATAGGCCACTACCTGGCCGAGGCCGCCCTGCTGGTCGGTGCCGGCCTGAGGGCGGCCGACCTCTTCCACCGGGAGGACGCCACCACCCAGTGGCAGTGGGCGTTCATCGGGACCGTCGCCGCCCTGGGCGCCATACTCATCAAGGCGGAGACCGACCTGGTGGACGTGGCCCGCTCCCGCAGCGGTCTGGCCGCGGTGCAGGACTCCGCCTCCGTTCCCCGTTCCTCCGGGATGGCCGTCGCCCGCAGGCTCGCCTCCGGGCTGAAGTTCCACCGGCTGGTCGGAGGGGTCGAGGCGTCGCTGTTCATCCTGCTGGCCGGCATCCTCGACGCCTTCGACGGCGGCCTGCTGTACACCCGCATCGCGGTGGCCACACTCGCCGCCATCGCGGTGCTCCAGACCCTGCTGCACCTGGTCAGCATCCTCGCCTCGAGCAGGCTGCGGTGAGCGCCGCCGAGGCCGGTCGGCCGGCCGTCCAGCCGTCGCCCTCCGCGGGCTCCGCCCCCGACTCCACCATGACGCTCGGTGCGGTCGTGCTCACCATGGGCAACCGCCCGGCGGAGCTGCGTGCCCTGCTGGACTCGGTGGCCGCGCAGGTCGGCCCCCGGGTCGAGGTGGTGGTGGTCGGCAACGGTGCCCCGCTGCCCGAGTTGCCGGACGGCATCCGCACCGTCGAACTGCCGGAGAACCTCGGCATCCCCGCCGGGCGGAACGTCGGGATCGAGGCGTTCGGTCCGAACGGTCAGGAAGTCGACGCCCTGCTCTTCCTCGACGACGACGGGCTGCTCCCGAGGACCGACACCGCTGCCCTGATCCGTGAGGCGTTCGCCGCGGACCCTGGGCTCGGCATCATTACCTTCCGGATCGCCGATCCGGACACCGGCGTCACCCAGCGTCGCCACGTGCCCCGGCTGCGGGCGTCCGACCCGATGCGCTCGTCACGGGTCACCACGTTCCTCGGCGGCGCCAACGCGGTGCGCACGGCCGTGATCGCCGAGGTCGGGGGGCTGCCGGGCGAGTTCTTCTACGCCCACGAGGAGACCGACCTGGCCTGGCGGGCGCTCGACGCGGGGTGGTCCATCGACTACCGGTCCGACATGGTGCTGCACCATCCGACGACCGAACCGAGTCGGCACGCCGTGTACCACCGGATGGTCGCCCGCAACCGGGTGTGGCTGGCCCGGCGGAACCTCCCCTGGCTCCTGGTCCCCGCCTACCTGAGCACCTGGATCGTGCTGACGCTGGTCCGCAGGCCTCCCCGGCAGGCCCTGGCTGCGTGGTTCGGCGGTTTCTGGGAGGGGTGGCGCACCCCCTGCGGCGCCCGTCGTCCCATGCGCTGGCGCACCGTGTGGCGACTGACTCGACTGGGCCGCCCTCCGATCATCTGACAAGCTCGACCTGAGAGCATCGGGCGCACCGGGCCGTCCTGGCCCCGCCCCTTGAGGATGAAAGTGTCAACTGTGAGCGAGACAACGCACGACGGTGCGGTCGCCCTCGGCGACCGACCGGCGAAGTCGCCCGACGACGGTCTGTCCCCGGCCGAGCTGGCGGCGAAGTACGGTCTGGCGGTCAGCGGCGCCCGACCCTCGTTGCCGGACTACGTCCGGCAGCTCTGGAGCCGCAGGCACTTCATTGCCGCCTACTCCCGGGCCCGGGTCACCGCGATGTACACCAAGGCGGGCCTGGGGCAGCTCTGGCAGGTGCTCACCCCACTGATGAACGCCGGGGTGTACTACCTCATCTTCGGTCTGCTGCTGAGCACGGACCGCGGAGTGGAGAACTACCCGGCGTTCCTGATCACCGGGGTGTTCATCTTCACCTTCACCCAGCAGTCGGTGCTCTCCGGCACCCGCTCGGTGGCGGACAACCTCGGGCTGATCCGGGCGCTGCACTTCCCGCGGGCGTGTCTGCCGATCGCGTTCACCCTGATCCAGCTCCAGCAGCTCCTGGTGTCGATGGGGGTGCTGCTCGTCGTGGTGGTCCTCACCGGTGAGGTGCCCACGCTGGCCTGGCTGCTGCTGTTCCCCGCGCTGTGCCTCCAGGCGCTCTTCAACACGGGCCTGGCCATGGCGATGGCCCGGGTCGGCAGCAAGATCCGCGACATGACGCAGCTCATGCCCTTCATCACCCGGACCTGGCTCTACGCGTCCGGGGTCTTCTACAGCATCGACCACGTGGTGGACGACGCCCCGCGCTGGGCGGAGATCGTGCTGGACCTCAACCCGGCGGCGATCTACATCGACCTGATGCGGTTCGCCCTGATGGAGTCGGTGAACTCCAGCACGGTGCCGACCCACGAGTGGGCGTTGGCCGCGGGTTGGGCCGTGGTGATGGCGGTGTTCGGTTTCGTGTACTTCTGGAAGGCTGAGGAGTCCTACGGCCGTGGCTGACGACAACACCGGTGCGCAGGGCACCGGCGACCGCATCCCCACGATCATCGTGGACGACCTGCACATCGTCTACCGGGTGCACGGCGCCGGCAGCGGCAGGGGCAGTGCGACGGCGGCGCTCAGCCGGATCGTCCGGCGGAAGGCGTCGCCGAACATCCGCGAGGTGCACGCGGTCAAGGGGGTGACCTTCACCGCCTACCGGGGTGAGGCCATCGGTCTGATCGGGTCCAACGGCTCGGGGAAGTCCACCATGCTCAAGGCCATCGCCGGCCTGCTCCCGGCGGAGCGCGGCAAGGTGTACACCGACGGTCAGCCCTCGCTGCTCGGGGTCAACGCGGCGATGATGAACGACCTGACCGGGGAGCGGAACGTCATCCTCGGCGGTCTGGCCATGGGCATGACCAACGAGCAGATCCGCGCCCAGTTCGACGACATCGTCAGCTTCTCCGGGATCAACGACAAGGGCGACTTCATCTCGCTGCCGATGCGCACCTACTCGTCGGGCATGGCGGCCAGGCTGCGCTTCTCCATCGCCGCGGCCAAGAGCCATGACGTCCTGATGATCGACGAAGCGTTGGCCACGGGTGACCGGCAGTTCCAGAAGCGCTCCGAGGAGCGGATCCGCCAGTTGCGGCGGGAGGCGGGGACGGTCTTCCTGGTCAGCCACAACAACAGGTCGATCAGGGACACCTGCAACCGGGTGCTCTGGCTGGAGGCCGGGCGGCTGGTCATGGACGGCCCCACGGAAGAAGTGGTCAAGGCGTACGAGGCCAAGATCAGAGGCAAGTAGGTCGGGACCGGGCCCCCGCGGACCGCGCGACGCGGACCGCGGGGGCCCGTGAAACGTCCCCCGTTCGGCCTCACCGCGTTCGTGATCGTGGCCATCCCCCGCGAAAGGAGCGTTTGCACCCGAAACGCGCCCCGGCGTACGCGGGAGGCGCGGCACCCGTAAGCTGTACCGGTACTGATCCAGCGCGCGCTGGTCGTTTCGGTCTGGTGCCCAGGTCACGAGGGGGCTGGCTTGCCGGGGCCGGGACCTGGCGGCGCGGCGTGTCCGCAGCGCGCTGGTCCTGGGAGACGGTGTAGAACGGGGATGTGGCGGCAATGGCTCGACGGACCATCTCCAGCGTTCCCGCCGGAGCCGGGTGCCCGGTCCGGTGTCGGAACGCGGTCCACGTCTGCCCTCCGGGCCATCCGCTGTGACGCTCGAGGACGAGCGCGACCTGCCCGGCACCCCCTCCAACGGTCCTCCCGCACCAGGCGCCGCGGCGCAGTCCCGGCAGGTGCTGGCCAAGGCCGGCGGGGAGAACTTCCCGGTGGCCCCCTTCTTCCTGCCCGCCGCGGCGCGCCAGGACCTGATGGCCGTCTACGGCTACGCCCGTCTGGTGGACGACATCGGCGACGGCGACCTGCCGCCCGGCCGGGACGACGCGGTCTGGCTGGGCCTGGAAGGCCCCACCGAGGACCGGCTCGCCCTGCTGGACGCGTTCGAACAGGACCTGCACCGGGTCTTCACCGGCACCCCGGGCCACCCGCTGCTGCGGGCGCTGCGGCCCACCGTGCTGCGGCACCGGCTCACCCCGGAGCCGTTCGTCAAACTGATCGAGGCCAACCGCCAGGACCAGCGGGTACGGCGATACGCGAGCTTCGCCGAGCTTGAGGCCTACTGCGAGCTGTCCGCCAATCCGGTGGGGCACCTGGTGCTGCGGGTCGCCGGAGCGGAGAGCCCGGAACGCGTCCGCCGCTCCGACGCCGTCTGCACCGCCCTGCAGATCGTCGAGCACCTCCAGGACGTCGCGGAGGACCTCACCAGGGACCGGATCTACCTGCCCGCGGAGGACCTGGCCAGGTACGGGGTGACCGAGGCAGACCTGGCCCGCCGCAGCGCGAGCCCGGCGGTCCGGGAACTGATCGCCTTCGAGGCCGGCAGAGCACGCGAACTACTGCATGAAGGCACCCCCCTGGTGGGTAGCGTGCACGGCAGGCTCAGGTTGCTGCTCGCGGGCTTCGTCGCGGGCGGGAACGCCGCGCTCGACGCCATCGCCGCAGCGGACCACGATGTGCTGCCCGGACCACCCAGGGCCTCGAAGTTCGGCGTGCTGCGCGAAGTGCTGGCGACCCTGCGAAGGAAGAGGTGAATCGGCGAGTGGAGGCCCCCCGTTCTCCCAGCGGCCCACGGCCGTCGCTGCCCGTCCTCGCGGCCTACGAGTACTGCGAAGTGGTGACGGGACAGCAGGCGCGCAACTTCGCCTACGGCATCAAGCTGCTCCCCCTGGCCAAACGTCAGGCGATGTCCGCCATCTACGCCTTCGCGCGCAGGATCGACGACATCGGCGACGGCACCCGGGACGACACGGAGCGGAAGGCCGTGCGGCTCGAGGAGGCCAGGGCGCTGCTGGAGCGCATCCGCCGGGGAGAGGTGCGCGAGGACGACATCGACCCGGTGGCCGTGGCGCTCGGGCACGCGGCACGGCGGTTCCCCATCCCGCTGCGCGCCCTGGACGAGCTGATCGACGGCGTGCTGATGGACGTGCGGGGCACCAGCTACGAGTCCTGGGAGGACCTGCGGGAGTACTGCCGGTGCGTCGCCGGGTCCATCGGCCGGCTCTCCCTGGGGGTCTTCGGCACGGTGCCGGGCGCCGCCGACGCCGAGCACGCCCCGGAGATCGCCGACACCCTCGGCCTCGCCCTGCAGATGACCAACATCCTGCGGGACGTCCGGGAGGACGCGCTCAACGGGCGGACGTACCTGCCGGCGGAGGACCTGGCCAAGTTCGGCTGCCAGGACGGCTTCGCCTCCGCGGAACTACCGCCCGGGTCCGACTTCACCGGCCTGGTGCGGTTCGAGGCAGGGCGGGCCAGGGCCCTGTTCGACGACGGGCTGCGGCTGCTGCCCATGCTCGACCGGCGCAGCGGTGCCTGCGTCTCCGCCATGGCCGGCATCTACCTGCGGCTCCTGACCCGGATCACCGCCGACCCGGCGGCGGTCCTGCGCGGCCGGGTGTCCCTGCCGGGGCGGGAGAAGGCGTACGTGGCGCTGCGCGGCCTCACCGGCCGGCGCGCCGGCACCCCGGCCACCAGGGGGCGGCCGTGACCACGAGCCCCAGCGACCAGACCTCCGCCGGCCAGGTGCCGGCCGGCCGCGGCCCTGAACGGACGGAGTCCGGCCTCCCCGGCACCCCGGAGCCGGGAGCCGGAGACCCCGGGAGCGGCCGTTCCGGGCAGCGACCCACGGCGGTGGTGATCGGCGGCGGACTCGCCGGGATCACCGCCGCGCTGCACCTGGCCGACCGCGGGACCCGGGTGACCCTGCTGGAGGGACGGCCCCGCCTGGGCGGCCTGGCCTTCTCCTTCCGCCGGGGCGAGCTGTGGGTGGACAACGGCCAGCACGTCTTCCTGCGGTGCTGCACCGCCTACCGGGCGTTCCTCGACCGCATCGGCGCCAGCGGCCTGGTGACGCTCCAGGACCGGCTCGAGGTTCCGGTGCTCGACGCCGGGACGGGCCGGCTGGGCACGCTGCGGCGCGCCGCGCTGCCCGTTCCGCTGCACCTGGCCGGCAGTCTGTCCACGTACCCGCACCTGTCGGCGTCCGAGCGGCTCTCGGTGGGCCGCGCCGCCCTGGCGCTGCGCGGCCTGGACCCGAAGGACCCGGCGCTCGACCGCCAGGACTTCGCGAGCTGGCTGCACGCCCGGGGCCAGTCACCGCGCACCGTCCGCGCGGTGTGGGACCTGGTCGCGGTGGCCACCCTCAACGCCCGCTGCGCCGACATCTCCCTCCAGCTCGCGGCGATGGTGTTCCGCACCGGGCTGCTCACCGACCCCGGCGCGGCCGACATCGGCTGGGCCAGTGTTCCGCTCGGCCGCCTCCACCACGAGGTGGCGGGGGCCGCGCTGGACCGCGCCGGGGTGCGGGTGCTGCTGCGCACCCGGGCCACCGCCGTGGTCCCCCACCGCGACGGGCACCGCGTGCGGACCTCCGGCCACGGCCCGGACCGGCCCGCCGAGCTTCCGGCGGACGCGGTGGTCCTCGCGGTGCCCCAGGAGCACGCCCGCCCGCTGCTGCCCGAGGGCGCGCTGACCGACCCGGAGCGGTTGCTCGAGCTGCGCCACTCCCCGATCCTCAACATCCACGTCGTCTACGACCGCAGGGTGTTGCGGCGCCCGTTCTTCGCCGCGCTCGGCAGCCCGGTGCAGTGGGTCTTCGACCGCACGGAGTCCTCGGGTCTCGACGGCGGCCAGTACCTGGTGCTGTCCCAGTCCGCGGCGCAGGACGACATCGACCGGCCCACGGCCGGGCTGCGGGCGCGTTACCTGCCGGAGCTGTCCAGGCTGCTGCCGCCGGCCCGGAGCGCCCGGGTACGGGACTTCTTCGTCACCCGGGAGCGTACGGCCACCTTCGCTCCCCGGCCCGGGGTGGGCCGGCTGCGGCCCCGCCCCAGGACGCGGGTGCCCGGCCTGTACCTGGCCGGAGCATGGACGGACACCGGGTGGCCGGCGACGATGGAGGGCGCCGTGCGCAGCGGCCAGCAGGCGGCCGAGGAGGCGCTGCGCCAGATCCATCGTTCCCCGGCGGACAACCAAGGCAGGGCAGTGTGAAAGGCAGGGCATTGACAGGCCCCCACGAACAAGCCCGGGCAGGGCAGAAGGAGACACGGTGAGTCCCGCGCAGGACGACTTGGACATCGCGGCGCTACTGGAACGCGGCCGGACCCTGGCCGCTCCGGTGCTGCGGGCCGCCGTGGACCGGCTGGCCGCCCCCATGGACACGGTGGCCGCCTACCACTTCGGCTGGATCGACGCCGAGGGCAGGCCATCGGCGGGTGACGGAGGCAAGGCGGTGCGCCCGGCGCTCGCCCTGCTCTCCGCGGAGGTACCGGGCAGTCCGCCGGAGGTCGGGGTTCCGGGTGCGGTCGCCGTGGAGCTGGTGCACAACTTCTCGTTGCTGCACGACGACCTGATGGACGGCGACGAGCAGCGCAGGCACCGGGACACGGTGTGGAAGGTGCACGGCCCGGCGCAGGCGATCCTGGTGGGCGACGCCCTGTTCGCGCTCGCCAACGAGATATTGCTGGAGTCCGGCTCCGTGGAGGGCGGCCGGGCCGCCCGGCGGCTCGCCTCCGCCAGCCGCAAGCTCATCGACGGGCAGGCCCAGGACCTGGCGTTCGAACACCGTGACCGGGTCACCGTGCAGGAGTGCCTCCAGATGGAGGGGAACAAGACCGGCGCCCTGCTGGCCTGCGCGGTCTCCATCGGCGCGGTGCTCGGCGGCGCTGACGAGGCCACCGCGGACACCCTGGAGGAGTACGGTCACCACCTCGGCCTGGCGTTCCAGGCGGTGGACGACCTGCTGGGCATCTGGGGCGACCCGGAGGCGACCGGCAAGCAGGCCTGGAGCGACCTCCGCCAGCGCAAGAAGTCCCTGCCCGTGGTGGCGGCGCTGGCGGCCGAGGGCCCCGCGGCCCGGCGGCTGGCGGAGTTGCTCGCCGCCGACGCCAAGGCGCGGGCGGCGCTGGGAGAGGAGTCCGCCGACTTCGACGAGGCGGAGTTCGCCCTGCGCGCCGAGCTGATCGAGGAGGCGGGCGGCCGGACCTGGACCGCGGACGAGGCAAGACGGCAGCACGCCAGGGCCCTGACGGTCCTGGACCGCGTCGCGATGCCGGACCGGGTCCGCAGGAATCTGGTCGCGCTCGCCGACTTCGTTGTGGTACGCCAGAAGTGATCAGATGATCTGATCCTGTGGTCATGTCCCGACGGCGCCTGGTGGTGACACCGAGCGCCCACCCCAACGACCGATCCTGAGACCGACTCCACCGCGCGGCCCTGGGAGGGCGAGACGGGTGAACGAGACGGATGTGTGAGAGACGAAACGCGTGTGACGGAATCCATGGAATGAGGCCCATGGGAAAGGAGTTAGTCACCTAGCGCCGGGCAGTACCCACGGAAGACGGCTCACCAGCCGCCTCACCCATTGCAGAAACCACCACTGCCAGGGGGAGAGATGACAGCCAAGACCGACGGCAAGGCCCAGGACGACGACAGCCGCACGGACCTGAACACCGACACCACAGACCGGGCCACCGAGGTGGCGGGTCGGCCCGCGGACGAGGAGGACCCGGGCGGTCGGACACCCGCGCGCAAGGAATCGCGGGTCCCCCAACGACGCCTGAGCAGCGAAGAGTTGGCATCCCGAGCCACCGAACGGGCCACAGCTTACCTGCTGTCACTGCAACACCAGGACGGCTGGTGGAAGGGCGACCTGGAGACCAACGTCACCATGGACGCCGAGGACCTGCTGCTCCGACAGTTCCTCGGAATCCGCACCGAGGAACAGACCCGGGCCACGGCACGGTGGATTCGCTCGCAGCAGCGGGAGGACGGCACCTGGGCGACGTTCCACGGCGGACCCGGCGAGCTGTCCACCACGGTGGAGGCCTACGTGGCGCTCCGGCTGGCCGGGGACTCGCCCCAGGACGAGCACATGGCCATCGCCGCCAAATGGGTGCGGGAACAGGGCGGCATCGCCTCGGCCCGGGTCTTCACCCGGATCTGGCTCGCCCTGTTCGGCTGGTGGCGGTGGGAGGACCTGCCCGAAGTCCCGCCCGAGGTGATCTACCTGCCCAAGTGGATGCCGCTGAACATCTACTCGTTCGGCTGCTGGGCCCGCCAGACCATCGTGCCGCTCACCATCGTCTCCGCGCTCCGTCCCGTGCGTCCCGCGCCGTTCTCCCTCGAGGAGCTGCACACCGATCCCCAGCAGCCCAACCCCAGGCGCCGGCCGGCGCCGCTGGCGAGCTGGGACGGCGTGTTCCAGCGGCTGGACAAGGCGCTGCACGTCTACCACAGGTTCGCCCCGCGCGCCCTGCGCAGGGCCGCGATGAAGAGCGCCGCCCAGTGGATCATCAAGCGACAGGAGGCGGACGGTTGCTGGGGAGGCATCCAGCCGCCCGCGGTGTACTCGCTGATGGCCCTTCACCTGTTGGGCTATCCGCTGGACCACCCGGTGATGGCCAAGGGCCTCAAGGCCTTCGACGACTTCACCGTGCACACCCCCGACGGGATGCGCTGGCTCGAGGCGTGCCAGTCCCCGGTGTGGGACACCTGTCTGGCCACCATCGCGCTGGTGGACGCGGGTGTGCCGGCGGACCACCCCGCGCTGGTCAGGGCCGCCGACTGGATGCTGGGCGAACAGGTGCTGCGCCGGGGCGACTGGTCGGTGCGCCGGCCCTCGCTGAGCCCCGGGGGTTGGGCCTTCGAGTACCACAACGAGAACTACCCGGACATCGACGACACCGCCGAGGTGGTGCTGGCCCTCAAACGCGTCGAGCACCCCGATCCGGAGCGGGTGGACACCGCGGTGCGCCGCGGCGTCGAGTGGAACCTGGGCATGCAGTCGAAGAACGGCGCCTGGGGCGCCTTCGACGTGGACAACACGAGTCCGTTCCCCAACCGGCTCCCGTTCTGCGACTTCGGTGAGGTCATCGACCCGCCGTCGGCCGACGTCACCGCCCATGTCGTCGAGATGCTGGCCGCGGTCGGCAGGGCCGACGACCCGCGCACCCGCCGGGGGGTGAGCTGGCTGTTGGCCGAGCAGGAACCCGACGGCTCGTGGTTCGGGAGGTGGGGCGTCAACTACGTCTACGGCACCGGTTCCGTCGTCCCCGCACTGGTCGAGGCGGGGCTGCCCACCGACCACCCGGCGATCCGCCGCGCCGTGCGCTGGCTGGAGCAGCACCAGAACGAGGACGGGGGCTGGGGAGAGGACCTGCGCTCCTACCGCGACCCCTCATGGGCCGGGCGGGGGGCCTCGACCGCCTCGCAGACCGCGTGGGCGCTGATGGCCCTGCTCGCGGCGGGGGAGCGCGGCCCGGCGACCGAACGCGGGGTGCGCTGGCTCGCCGAGAACCAGCGGGAGGACGGTGGCTGGGACGAGCCGTACTTCACCGGCACCGGCTTCCCCTGGGACTTCTCCATCAACTACCACCTGTACCGGATCGTGTTCCCGGTCACCGCGCTGGGCCGGTACGTCCACGGAGGCCGGCCGGAGGGCGCCGCGAAGGGAGCCTGATGACCGAGCCACCCTCACCGGGCCCGCCAGGACTGCTGCTGGTCTGCGCCCTGCGGACCGAGCAGCGGGCGCTGCGCGCCGCCCGGGGGACGCTGCGCCTGCTGCGCACCGGCATGGGCCCCCGCGCCGCGGAGGCGGCCACCCGCGCGGCCCTGCGCCCAACGGACGGTCGCACCGCCGTCCTGGTCACCGGCTTCTGCGCGGGTCTGGCACCCGGCCTGGCCCCCGGGGACGTGGTGGTCGCCACCGAACTGTGCCCGTGGACCGGGACGACCGGAGCCCGGGCCGGCGTCGAGGGGGCCGTGCTGGACACCGAGGGGGCGGTGCCCTGCCCGCGGGCAGCCCCCCTGGCGGGGATCGTGGCCGAGGTGCTGTCCCGGTCCTCTCCGGCGGCGGGCGCGGGCGGTGCCGTCCCCGGACCCCGCGCCGGCACGCGCGGGACCGTGCACACCGGGCTGCTCGCCGGCGCGGACCACGTGGTGCGCGGCCGGGAGCGGGCGGAGCTGCGCGCGGCCGGCGCGCTCGCCGTGGACATGGAGTCCGCGGCGGTGGTGCGCGCCGCCCTCGCCACCGGGCCCCGGCCGGTGGCCGCCGTCCGCGTGGTGGTGGACACCCCGGACCACGAACTCCTGCGACCCGGCACGCTCCGTTCCGGCCTCGTCGCCTACCGGACCCTTCGCGCCCTCGTCCCGGCCTTCACGGCCTGGCGCGACACGCTGGCCGACGCCCGGCGAGACCCCATCCACCCGATCAACCCCACCGCATCGTCCGCTCTCCCCGGAGGTGAGCCGAATGGCCATGCCGCTGCGTCAGACCATCCGTGTCGGGACCTACCTCTTTGAACAGAAGACCATCCGGCGGCGCGAGAAGTTCCCGCTGATCGTGGAACTCGAACCGCTCTTCGCGTGCAACCTGAAGTGCGAGGGCTGCGGCAAGATCCAGCACCCGGCCGGGGTGCTCAAGCAGCGCATGCCCGTCGCCCAGGCGGTCGGCGCGGTGCTGGAGTCCGGTGCCCCCATGGTCTCCATCGCCGGTGGGGAACCACTGATGCACCCGCAGATCGACGAGATCGTGCGCCAGCTCGTGGAGCGGAAGAAGTTCGTCTTCCTGTGCACCAACGCGCTGCTGATGCGCAAGAAGCTCGACCTGTTCCAGCCCTCCCCGTACTTCGCCTTCGCGGTGCACATCGACGGACTGCGCGAGCGGCACGACGCCTCGGTGGCCAAGGAAGGCGTCTTCGACGAGGCGGTGGAGGCGATCAAGGAAGCCAAGCGACGGGGTTTCCGGGTGACCACCAACTCCACCTTCTTCAACACCGACACCCCGCAGACGGTGGTGGAGGTGCTCAACTACCTCAACGACGAACTGCAGGTGGACGAGATGATGATCTCGCCTGCGTACGCCTACGAGAAGGCGCCGGACCAGGAGCACTTCCTCGGGGTCGAGCAGACCAGGGAGCTGTTCCGGAAGGCGTTCTCCGGGGGGAACCGGCAGCGCTGGCGGCTCAACCACAGCCCGCTGTTCCTGGACTTCCTCGAGGGGAAGATCGATTTCCAGTGCACCGCGTGGGCCATCCCCAACTACTCGCTGTTCGGTTGGCAGCGCCCCTGTTACCTGATGAGTGACGGGTACGTGCCGACCTACCGGCAGTTGGTCGAGGAGACCGACTGGGACAAGTACGGCCGGGGCAAGGACCCGCGCTGTGCGAACTGCATGGCGCACTGCGGCTACGAGCCGACGGCGGTCCTGGCGACCACGTCGTCCCTGAAGGAGTCGCTGCGCGCCGCCAGGGCGACCGTGTCGGGCAGCCACAAGTAGGGCGTGGCCCCGTACCGACAGCACCGCCGAACGACCCGCGAATCGAAGAAGACGAACGACCTGACGTACCGTGCGTGCCGCACGAGCAGGGGGTGGACCGTGACACTGCTGGAGAAGATCCAAGGACCGGACGACCTGAAGCAGGTCCCGCCGGAGCAGCTTGTTGAGCTTGCGGGGGAGATTCGTGCGTTTCTGGTGGAGGCGGTGTCGCGGACTGGGGGGCATTTGGGTCCGAATTTGGGTGTGGTGGAGTTGACGTTGGCGTTGCATCGGGTGTTTGAGTCGCCGCGGGATCGGGTGTTGTTTGATACGGGGCACCAGTCGTATGTGCACAAGGTGTTGACGGGTCGGCAGGATTTCTCGGGGTTGCGGTGTCGGGGTGGTTTGTCGGGTTATCCGTCGCGGGGGGAGTCGGTGCATGATGTGATTGAGAATTCGCATGCGTCGACGGTGTTGGGGTGGGCGGATGGTTTGGCGAAGGCGAATGAGGTGTTGGGGCGGCGGGATCGGCATGTGGTGGCGGTGATCGGGGA
>NZ_KB904679.1 GCF_000380165.1 Wenjunlia vitaminophila DSM 41686 | reverse complement strand
ATCCAAGAAGATCCGCGCCTATCTCCGCGGCCGAGGCATCAAAGCAGCGATCCCTGAACGGATCGACCAGATCAACGGCCGCATCCGGCGAGGCGAGAGCAGGTGCCGACTCAACCGCGCGGCCTACCGCCGCCGCAACGTCGTCGAACGCTGCTTCAACCGGCTCAAGCACAACAAAGCCCTGGCCACCCGCTACGACAAACGCGCCCGCCACTACCAAGCCCTGGTCACCCTCGCCTGCCTGCGACTCTGGCTGCCCTGACTTTGCGGACACGACCTAGGTGGGCCGTCGGGCCGGCCGGGTCGGGGCCCTGGCGGCCCGCGGGGCTCCGCCCGTCCGGTCCCGGGTCCGCTAGTGGCCACGGCCCCGGTCGCCGTGCGGAGCCGGATACCCTGGAGGGCGACTGTCACTGCCCTCGACCGCAAGGAACCGCGACCGACGTGTTCGATACCCTGAGCGACCGCCTTGCTGCAACGTTCAAGAACCTCCGAAGCCGGGGCCGTCTTTCCGAGGCGGACATCGATGCCACCGCACGCGAGATCCGCATCGCCCTGCTCGAGGCAGACGTGGCGCTGCCCGTGGTTCGCGCGTTCATCAAGCAGGTCAAGACCAGGGCGCTGGGCGCCGAGGTCTCCCAGGCACTGAACCCGGCCCAGCAGGTCATCAAGATCGTCAACGAGGAGCTGGTGGGCATCCTCGGCGGTGAGACCCGCCGGTTGCGGTACGCCAAGCAGCCCCCGACCGTGATCATGCTCGCCGGCCTCCAGGGCGCCGGTAAGACCACCCTCGCCGGGAAGCTCGGGCGCTGGCTGAGGAACCAGGGCCACGCCCCCCTGCTGGTCGCCTGTGACCTGCAACGCCCCAACGCGGTCAACCAGCTCAGCGTGGTCGCGGAGCGGGCCGGGGTCGCGGTGTACGCGCCGCAGCCGGGCAACGGCGTCGGGGACCCGGTCCAGGTCGCCAAGGACTCCATCGAGTACGCCCGCACCAAGCAGTTCGACGTGGTGGTGGTGGACACCGCCGGCCGCCTCGGCATCGACGCCGAGCTGATGCAGCAGGCCGCTGACATCCGCGACGCGGTCAGCCCCGACGAGATCCTGTTCGTCGTGGACGCCATGATCGGCCAGGACGCGGTGACCACGGCGCAGGCGTTCCTGGACGGCGTGGGCTTCGACGGGGTGGTCCTCACTAAGCTCGACGGCGACGCCCGCGGTGGTGCCGCGCTGTCCGTGGCGCAGGTCACCGGCCGCCAGGTGATGTTCGCGTCGAACGGCGAGAAGCTCGACGACTTCGACGCCTTCCACCCCGACCGGATGGCCTCCCGCATCCTCGGCAT
The DNA here is from genome assembly GCF_000380165.1 of Wenjunlia vitaminophila DSM 41686. Taxonomy (GTDB): domain Bacteria; phylum Actinomycetota; class Actinomycetes; order Streptomycetales; family Streptomycetaceae; genus Wenjunlia; species Wenjunlia vitaminophila. Next base: position 48,157 of record NZ_KB904679.1, on the reverse strand, counting down.
GGGGGACGTGCTCAGCCTGATCGAGAAGGCCGAGGCCACGTTCAGCCAGGCCGAGGCCCAGAAGATGGCCGACAAGCTGGCGCGCGGCCCCAAGGAGTTCACCCTCGACGACTTCCTGTCCCAGATGGAACAGGTCCGCAAGATGGGCTCGATCTCCAAGCTGCTCGGGATGCTGCCCGGCATGGGCCACATCAAGGAGCAGATCAACAGCCTGGACGACCGGGACGTGGACCGGGTCGCCGCGATCATCAAGTCGATGACCCCGGCCGAGCGCGAGGACCCGAAGATCATCAACGGCTCCCGCAGGGCGCGCATCGCCCGGGGCTCCGGGGTCGAGGTCAGCGCCGTCAACAACCTGGTGGAGCGCTTCTTCGAGGCCCGCAAGATGATGTCCCGGATGGCCCAGGGCGGCGGCGTCCCGGGCATGCCGGGCATCCCGGGGCTGCCCGGCGCGGCCGGCGGCGGTGCCCGGAAGAAGACCAAGGCCACGGCGAAGAAGGGCAAGAAGCGCAGCGGGAACCCGGCCAAGCGGGCGGAGCAGGAGCGGGCCGCGGCCGAACGCGCGACGGCCGGCGGCGGGGCGTTCGGCCTGCCCGGCCAGGACCAGGTGCCGCAGGACTTCGAACTGCCCGAGGAGTTCAGGAAGTTCATGAGCTGAGGCGGGCACCCGGGCGCGGCCGGACCCCCTGCGGCCGTGCCCTGATCCCGTCCGGGCCGCCGCGGTTGCGATGATGGACGCATGCGCGTGCACATTCGCCCCCCGCTGCCCAGCGACGCTCCGGCCTACTCGGCCGCGGTGCTGCGCTCGGCCGACCACATCGGCCCCTGGAACCCGGTGGATCCCAACGGGCTCCACGAACTGCTGCGCCGCCAGGGCCCGACCCTGCGTTCGTACTTCATCCTCGACAACGAGGACGGCGGGATCGTCGGCAAGGTCAACGTCGCCAACATCGTGCGTGCCCGCTTCCGCAACGGGGCCCTGGGTTACGACTCCTACGTGCCCTACGCCGGGACCGGTCGGATGACCGAGGGCATGCGGCTGGTCGTCGACCGTTGCTTCAGGGACTGCCCGGACGGCCTCGGGCTCCACCGCCTGGAAATCAACGTGCAGCCGGACAACGTCCGCTCCATCGCCCTGGCCAAGCGGCTCGGCTTCCGGCACGAGGGGTTCTCCCCCCGGATGCTGTTCATCAACGACGCCTGGCGGGACCACGAACGGTTCGCCCTGACCGCGGAGGAGTGGCCGGGCCTGGAGGCCGCCGAGCCGCCGGTGCGCTGAGGCCCCGGCGGGGCGACCGGTCGTCCCTCAGGGCACCCTGGCGACGGCGTACCGGAACACGTTGTCCAGCCGGACGCCGCCGTCGGCCCGGCGGAAGCAGCGCAGCGCCCCGACCAGCTCCTTCCTGACCCGGGCGGCGCCGGTGGCCCGCACCGCCGCGTCCAGCAGGCCGGTCGACCACAGACCGCGCACCGCGCTGTCCACGTCCGGGTAGGCGAACGGGCACGCCACCCGCCCCGAACCGTCGGGCTCCAGCCCCGCGCGCAGGGCGATCCGCTCCAGTTCGTCCGGCCCGACAAGCCGGAACGGGTCCGTGGCCGGTGCCTGGAGGACCTGTCCGGCCGTCCGGGCGGCGACCCGCACCACCCGCTCGGTCGCGCACCGCTCCGGTGGTCCCCAACCGCCGAGCACCACGGCACTGCCCCGCTCGGCCAGGCGGGCCGCGTGGGCGAGCGCGCGCTCCGGTTCCGCGAGGGCCGGCAGCTCGTCGAAGACCGTGATCAGGTTGACCGGGACGTCCCCGGGGACCGCGTCCGGCACCGTGGGAAGCAACCGCACACGGCCCCGGCGGGTACCCGGGTCCGAATCCGGGTCGGGGCGCCACCGGCGAACGGGGTCCGCCGGCCCCGCCCCCTCGTGCGGCAGCAGCCGTTCCCGGGCCAGCTCCCGCCAGCGGCCGTCGCCCTCCACCCCGGTGACCCGGGCGCCACGGGCCGCCGCCATCAGCAGCGCCAGACCGGAACCGCAGCCGAGACCGAGCAGGTGGGTGCCGGGACCCACGTCGAGCCGGGCGTACACCGCCTCGTACAGGGGGACCAGCATGCGCTCCTGGACCTCCGCCCAGTCCCGGGCCCGGGTCCGGGCGTCGGGGACACCGTCCCCGCTCCGACGCTCCGACGCACGCCTCAACCCGGGACCGACCAGGGAGCCGTCGCCCAACGCCCCGTTCGCCCCGCCGCTCACCGCACTCGTCCGCGTGCCCCCGCCCCGTGCCTCCGCCACGCCGGGGAACCCCTGGTTCCAGGCGGAGTCCGCCAGGGAACCAGGGGTCGTCGAGGCTCCTTCCGGCGACTCGGAGCACCAGGCGCCGTTCCCGGCGCACCCGTGCGGATTCACGGTGGCGGCGGCGTTCGCCGTACCATCTGCGCCATGGCAAAGGCTCCCGTGCTCACTCCCCAGGCGGACGACTTCCCGCGCTGGTACCAGGACCTGATCAACAAGGCCGAACTGGCCGACAACGGCCCGGTGCGCGGCACCATGGTCATCCGACCGTACGGCTACTCGCTGTGGGAGCGGATGCAGCAGGAGCTGGACGCCCGGATCAAGGAGGCGGGCGCGTCCAACGCCTACTTCCCGCTCTTCATCCCCCAGTCTTACCTGACTCGGGAGGCCGAGCACGTCGAAGGGTTCAGCCCCGAGCTCGCCGTGGTCACCCACGGGGGAGGGAAGGAGCTGGAGGAGCCGGTGGTGGTCCGTCCCACCTCCGAGACGATCATCAATGAGTACTTCTCCAAATGGGTGCAGAGCTACCGCGACCTGCCGCTGCTCATCAACCAGTGGGCCAACGTGGTCCGCTGGGAGATGCGTCCCCGGGTCTTCCTGCGCACCTCGGAGTTCCTGTGGCAGGAGGGCCACACCGCGCACGCCACCTACGAGGACGCCCGTGCGTACGCCGAGCGCATCCTGCACCGGGTCTACGCGGACTTCATGGTGAACGTCCTGGGCATCTCGGTGGTGCCGGGTCGCAAGACCGCCAAGGAGCGGTTCGCCGGGGCGATCAACACCCTCACCCTGGAGGGGATGATGCGCGACGGCAAGGCGCTCCAGCTCGGCACCAGCCACGAGCTGGGGCAGAACTTCGCCAAGGCGTTCAACACCCAGTACCTCGCCGCGGACGGCGGGCGGGAACACGTGTGGCAGACCTCCTGGGGCGTGTCCACCCGGATGGTCGGTGGGCTGATCATGTCCCACGGTGACGACAACGGGCTGCGGGTTCCCCCCCGGCTGGCCCCGGTCCAGGCCGTGGTGCTGGCGATCAAGGAGGACGAGGCGGTGGTGGCCAAGGTCCGCGAGGTCGGCGAGCGGTTGAAGGCCGCCGGCGTGCGGGTCGTGGTGGACGACCGCACCGACACCCCGTTCGGCCGTCGCGCAGTGGACTGGGAGCTCAAGGGCGTTCCCGTGCGGGTGGAGATCGGCCCGCGCGACCTCCAGGGCGGCACCGCGATGCTGGCCCGTCGGATCGCCGGGGGCAAGGAGCCGGCGCGGATCGACGAGCTCCCGCAGACGGTCACCGCCGTGCTGGCGGAGGACCAGGAGCTGCTGCTGCGGCAGTCCCGGGAGTTCCGCGAGGCGCGGACCGCGGACGTGGCCACGCTGGGCGAGGCGGCGGAGGCCGCGGCCACCGGATGGGCCCGGATTCCCTGGTCGGAGGTGGGCCCCGAGGGCGAGGCCAAGCTCGCCGAGCAGGGGGTGACCGTGCGCTGCCTGGTCGCTGAGGACGGGTCGGTTCCGGACGACGACGACACCCCCGGTGTCCTCGCGGTCATCGGCCGCGCCTACTGAACCACCGGTCCGCGGGGGCCGGCTGCCGTCCGCCGTCGGCCCCCGCGGCGCTCGCGTGGCGGAGTGTTCCGTTCTGCGCGAGTGGACTCTGCGTGTCGGATGATCTAGGTGTACTGAGCCCTGCGTAGCCGTCCTCACGCACCGACGGTGGCGGCTTATCGCGGGTCCTCCGCTGTTATCCGCAGGGGTTGAGGGGGAAGCCAGGTGAACCGGTACTGACTAGTACGTGCAAATTATTTGGGATGGCCCGGAATCGGAACACCGGGCCATCCCGTTTCGTTGTCACGACGTGAGCACGACACCATTTGTTCTTGCCGCCGAGCTGGCAGCCGCGTGGGCCGACATCCAGCGTCACCACCCTGAGCTGCCAAATCTGGCCTCGCCCGAATCCCTGATCGGAGAGTCGTCGTCCGCTTGCGGCACCGAGCTCTCCTTCGAACGACTGCTGCACGAGGCCGTCCACGGCATCGCCGCCGCCCGCGGTGTCCGGGACACATCACGTGCCGGCCGGTACCACAACCGACGCTTTCTGGCCATCGCCGCCGAGCTCGGTCTCGAGCACTCTGAGCAACCGCATCCCAGTAGTGGCTTCTCCCTGGTGGTGATGACCCCGGCCACCAAGCGGCGTTACCGCTCCACCATGGAGCGGCTGCGCAAGGCCCTCGGCACCCACTCCAAGGTGACCACGGCGGACACCGCCAAGTCCTTCCGCGGCCCGGCCGCACGACACGGCTCCTCCGGTGGTGGGGTCCGGGTGAAGGCCGTCTGCGGCTGTGGCCGCAACGTGCGGGTGGTACCGTCCGTCCTCGCCCAGGCGCCGATCATGTGCGGAGCGTGCGGGCAGGCGTTCCGCATCCCCGAGGCAGTGCCGGTCGGGTAATCGCCCTGACCTGGAGTGTGGCAGAATGGCGAGCTGAGTACTCGGCAGCCGCCAGGACCCCTCTCTCCTTCGGCTGACGCGTCCGTTCGAGCGCTCGGCTCCCACTGCCCCACGTGTGTCCCGTGTGCTCAACCACGTCAACACCAGGAGACACCACTCCCGTGGCAGTCAAGATCAAGCTGAAGCGACTGGGCAAGATCCGGTCGCCGCACTACCGCATCGTCGTCGCTGACGCCCGCACCCGCCGTGATGGTCGCGCGATCGAGGAGATCGGCCTGTACCACCCGGTGCAGAACCCCTCCCGGATCGAGGTCGACTCCGAGCGCGCGCAGTACTGGCTGAGCGTCGGCGCGCAGCCAACCGAGCCCGTGCTGGCCATCCTGAAGGCCACCGGTGACTGGCAGAAGTTCAAGGGCCTGCCGGCGCCGCCGCCGCTGAAGGTCGCCCAGCCCAAGGCTGACAAGAGCGCCCTGTTCGAGGCCGCCGCCAAGGACCTCGGCGACGAGCCCAAGGGTGAGGCCATCACCCAGAAGGGCAAGAAGGGCGAGAAGAAGGACGGCGAGGCGGGCACCGCCGCGTCGGCCGAGACCGCCTCGTCCGGGGCCTGACCATGCTCGAGGAAGCCCTCGAGCACCTGGTGAGGGGCATCGTCGACAACCCCGACGAGGTCTCCGTCTCCGCTCGCGAACTGCGCCGCGGCCGGGTCCTCGAGGTTCGGGTGCACCCCGACGACCTCGGTAAGGTGATCGGCCGCAACGGCCGCACCGCGCGGGCCCTGCGCACCGTCGTGGGCGCTCTCGGGGGTCGTGGCGTCCGCGTCGACCTGGTCGATGTCGACCACGTTCGCTGAGTTCAGATGATCGCCGGCTCGGGCCGGGCGGGACCGGGTGTCCTGCCCGGCCCGAGGTCGCCTGTGGTGCGGTCGTGATCCGCGCCACCGCTCGAAGAGAGTTCCCCACGTGCAGCTCGTAGTAGGCCGGATCGGCCGCGCCCACGGGATCAAGGGCGAGGTGTCGGTCGAGGTGCGCACCGACGAACCGGAACTGCGACTCGGTCCGGGAGCCGTGCTCGCCACCGACCCGGCGGCGACCGGCCCGCTCACTGTGGAGTCCGGGCGGGTGCACAGCGGCCGGTTGTTGCTGCGGTTCGTCGGGGTGACCGACCGCACCGCGGCGGAGGCACTGCGCAACACCTTGCTCATCGCCGAGGTCGATCCGCAGGAGCGCCCGGAGGACCCCGAGGAGTTCTACGACCACCAACTCGTCGATCTGGACGTGGTGACCGTGGACGGCACCGAGGTCGGCCGGATCGAGTCCATCGCCCACCTGCCCGCCCAGGACCTGCTGGTCGTGCGGCGCCCGGACGGCGGCGAGGTGCTCGTCCCGTTCGTCACCGAGATCGTTCCCGAGATCGACCTCGAGGAACAGCGCGCCGTGATCACCCCACCGCCGGGCCTGCTCGGTGACGCCGGCACGGGCGGCTGACGGGTCCCCGCATGCGCATCGACGTCATCACGATCTTTCCCGAGTACCTGGAGCCGTTGAACGTCTCCCTCGTCGGGAAGGCGCACGCCCGCGGGCTGCTGCGGCTCGGGGTGCACGACCTGCGCCGGTGGACCCACGACCGGCACCGCACGGTGGACGACACGCCCTTCGGCGGCGGACCCGGCATGGTGATGAAGCCGGAGCCCTGGGGGGAGGCACTTGACGAGGTCACCGGTGCCGCAGGTCACCCGCAGGAGGGTTCCCCGGCCGGTGGTCCGGAGCCACAGCCCCCGGTGCTCGTGGTGCCCACGCCAAGTGGACGCCCGTTCACCCAGCAGGTCGCCGTCGAGCTCTCCCAACGGCCCTGGTTGGTCTTCGCCCCCGCGCGCTATGAGGGGATCGACCGCCGGGTGATCGAGGACGCCGGGACCAGGATGCCGGTGCGGGAGCTGTCCATCGGGGACTACGTGCTGGCCGGCGGGGAGGCCGCGGTCCTGGTGATGGTGGAGGCGGTGGCCCGGTTGCTGCCCGGGGTCCTCGGCAACGTCCGCTCGCACCAGGAGGACTCGTTCGCCCCGGGACCCATGGCGAACCTGCTGGAGGGGCCCGTCTACACCAAGCCGCCGGTGTGGCGGGACCGAGCGGTTCCCGAGGTGCTGCTGTCCGGGCACCACGGTCGGATCGAGCGTTGGCGGCGGGACGAGGCCCTGCGGCGGACCGCGGCCCTGCGCCCCGACCTCATCGAGCGCACCGAGCCCGACGCGTTCGACGCGGCGGACCGGAAACTGCTGGAGGAACTGGGCTGGGTGGCCGGGGACGGCAGCCGGTTTTGGCGGTCACCCGAGGCTGTGGAAGAATGAGCCGCTGTTGTCTGGCCGTCGAACGCCCAGGCCCACCCCGGTGAAGCAACCGCAGGCAGCGCGCTCACCACGGGTGCGGACGCCAGCGGTCAGCACCGGGTCGAGGCAACGAGGCGCGACCGGCGCCCCCGCCACAGGGGGAGCGTCGCTCGCCTGACCCGACAGCACCCTTCGGCATCACGAGACCGCTGATGACCTGTGGCATCAGCGAGGAAAGCAGACGGTCATGCATCTTCTTGACGCCGTCGACGCCGCCTCCGTGCGCGACGACATCCCCGCCTTCCGCCCCGGTGACACGGTCAACGTCCACGTGCGGGTCATCGAGGGCAACCGCTCGCGCGTGCAGCAGTTCAAGGGCGTGGTCATCCGGCGCCAGGGCTCCGGTGTCCGCGAGACGTTCACCGTCCGCAAGGTCAGCTTCGGTGTCGGCGTGGAGCGCACCTTCCCGGTGCACACCCCGATCGTGGAGCGCATCGAGGTCGTGACCCGCGGTGACGTGCGCCGCGCGAAGCTGTACTACCTGCGTGGGCTGCGCGGCAAGGCTGCCAAGATCAAGGAGAAGCGCGAGACGAGCTGAGCGTCGAGCAGCAGTCCGAGGTGTTCCTCGACGGCCGGATAGGCTCTGGCCCGATGGACACCGGCGACACGACGACCGAGCGCGACCCCGCCCCCGTTTCCGAGCGGCCCACAACGGCCCCGGAGGGGGAGCGGCGGTCGCGCTCCGGCGTTCTCCCGCGGACCAGGGGCCTGCTGTCGTCGTGGTGGCCTCCCGGGCTCCGGGCTCCGCGGCGGTTGCTGCCCAGCCGTGGTGCGAGGCGTGCGGCACTGTTCGGCCTCGTGGTGTGCGTGCTGACGCTGTCCCTGGTCAACGCCCTGGTGGCGCAGCCGTTCGTGGTGCCGAGCGGTTCCATGGAGAACACCCTGCGGGTCGGCGACCGGATCATGGTGAACAAGCTGGCGTACCGTTTCGGAGACGAGGTGCGGCGCGGAGACCTGATCGTCTTCGACGGCTCCGGCTCCTTCGTCCACGGGGGCGGGGCCGGCGACTCCGACCCGCTGACCGGGCTGTTCCACAAGGCCGCCGGCCTGGTGGGGTTCGCCAGGCCGGGCGAGACGGACTACACCAAGCGGGTGATCGGGATTGGCGGTGACAGGGTCACCTGCTGTGACGCCGACGGTCGGATATCGATCAACGGCATGGTGCTCGACGAGCGGGCGTACCTCTACCCGGGGGACCGGGGGTCGACGGTGCCGTTCGACGTGGTGGTGCCGGACGGGACGCTCTTCGTGCTGGGTGACCACAGGTCCGCGTCCAGTGACTCCCGCGACCACCTGGGTCAGCCGGGGGGCGGCATGGTCCCGGTGGACAAGGTGATCGGCCGGGCGGACTGGATCGTGTGGCCACCGTCACACTTCGGCGAGGTGGAACGCCCGCGGGTCTTCGCCCGGGTCCCGGACGGAACCCATGGGTAGTCACGGGGGACGCGCGGGTGGCGAGCCCCGGAACGGGGGACACGACCCGTATGGGAGCCTCCCGCGGTGGGCCGCCGAGCCCAACGGCGTACCGCAGCCACCCCCGGAGCCGCAGCCTCCCCTTGCTCCGACGCCGCGGGACGGGAGTCCGGCGCCGGCCGACCCGCGCGACGGCGGCGGTCCGCGCACGGGGCGCGCCGAGCGACGTCGTCAGGCGCAGCGGGCCAAGCGGCGCCGGCGCAGGTCGGCCGTCCGCGAGGTGCCGCTGCTGATCGGCGCCGCCTTGGTGATCGCCCTGTTGTTGAAGACCTTCGTGGTGCAACCGTTCTCCATCCCGAGCGGATCGATGGAGAACACCATCCACATCGGTGACCGGGTGGTGGTGGACAAACTGACGCCGTGGTTCGGGGCCAAGCCGTCCCGCGGTGACGTGGTGGTGTTCCGGGACCCGGGTGGCTGGCTCGAGGAGGAGCCGTCCTCCGGGGACGACCCGCCGGTGGTCCACGAGGTGAAGACGTTCTTCACCTTCGTCGGCCTGCTACCGTCGGAAGATGAGGACGACCTGATCAAACGGGTGATCGCGGTCGGTGGCGACACGGTGGCCTGTTGCGACAGCGCCGGGCGGGTCACCGTCAACGGGCACCCGATCGACGAGTCGTACCTGTACCCGGGGAACGAGCCTTCGACGATCACGTTCACAGTGGAGGTTCCCCGGGGAAGGCTGTTCGTCATGGGCGACCACCGGGCCAACTCCGCTGACTCCCGCTACCACCTCGACGAGCCCGGGCACGGCACCATCTCGGAGGACCTGGTGGTGGGGCGTGCCATGGTCGTTGCCTGGCCCACCGGCCACTGGCGGGGACTGGACGAGCCCGAGGTGTTCGCGGCGGTGCCGGACGCAGGGAAGCCGGTCTCCGCGCTCGACGGCGGGCGTCATCCGCGTGAATCGATCGTGGCCCCGGTTCTGGTGGAACTCCCGCTCGTTATGACAGTGGTGGGCGTGCTTCCGTACCGAGGAGCGGCCCGGTTGGAACGCAGCGTCCGCAGACGGGCGTGGGGCGAAGCGCACTGTAGGGAGGAGTAGCTGTGGGGGACCTGGTGGTCGGCGCGCGGTCCGGGTCGGGTGAGCCGGAGGGGCGGGACGCCCCGGCTCAGCCGGCGCGACCTGCGAGCGGCGACACGTCCGAGGAGTCCGGCACCGCCGCCTTCCCACCCGTGCGGGACGGGGGTGCGGGCGCCGACCCCGCGCCGGCGCCCGGTGCGGACGACCCCGCGCGCTCCGGCGCCGACGACGTCGCCGACCGGATTCCGCCCGAGCCCCGGGGGGAGCCGCTGGCCGACGAAGCGCCTGGTCCCCCGGAGCGGAACGTGGATCAGGCGCCCGACGCCCCGGCCCGCGGCGAGGCGGACGGGCCGGATGGCTCGGACGAGGACTCCGCCGAGACCGCACAGGGGGAGCGTGGCGAGACCCGCAAGCAGCGTTCCTTCTGGAAGGAACTGCCGATCCTGATCGGCATCGCCCTGATCCTGGCGCTGGGCATCAAGACCTTCTTCGTGCAGGCCTTCTCGATCCCCTCCAACTCCATGCAGAACACCCTGCAACAGGGGGACCGGGTGCTGGTGGACAAGCTGACCCCGTGGTTCGGGAGCAAGCCCGAACGCGGCGAGGTCGTGGTCTTCCACGATCCCGGAGGGTGGCTCAACGAGCCGACCGAGGAACAGAACCCAGTGCAGAAGGCCCTGAGCTTCATCGGGCTGATGCCTTCGTCCGAGGAGAAAGACCTGATCAAGCGGGTGATCGCGGTTGGCGGTGACACGGTGGAGTGCACCGGCGACGGACCGGTCAAGGTGAACGGCAAGGCACTGGACGAGCCGTACGTCTACCCCGGTGTCAAGCCCTGCAGTGACCACCCCTTCGGTCCGATCAAGGTCCCCGAGGGACGGCTGTGGGTGATGGGCGACCACCGGAACGACTCCATGGACTCGCGGTACCACCAGAACCTCCCGGGCAAGGGCACGATCGACGAGGACCAGGTCGTGGGCCGCGCCTTCGTGGTGGCCTGGCCGATCGACCGGTGGGCCACGCTTCCGGTGCCGGGCACCTTCGACCAGCCCGGGTTGGCCGCCGCGGCCGGTGCCGCCCCCGCGGCCCTGGGGCTGCTCGGTGCGGTTCCGCTGACCCTGTTGAACCGCCGCCGGCTGCTGCGCACCGGGACCGGGAGGGCCGGGACGGGCGCTGCCCCGGGTCAGGAGTGACCCGACGCGGGCAAGGGCACGCCACGGGCCGACGTCCGGGGGTGGCGCGGTCCGGGGAGTGCGGCGAACACTGCTGACTGGGTGAGGTACCGGCGGGTAAGGTGCGCCTGTCGGGCGTCATTTCCAGCAGGGCGGAGGCCGGCCCATGAGCAGCACCGCAGCGGTGGACGACAGCACCGGGGGCGACGGCGAGGCCGCGGCTCCCCCACGCTCCCGACGGCTCACCAACCTGTCCAACGCCGCCGTGGGCATCGGTCTGGTGTTGCTCGTCGGCGGTTTCCTGCTGGCCGTGCTGGAGTACCGGCCGTTCTCCGTGCCGACCGATTCCATGGCCCCCACGGTGTCCCCCGGAGACCGGGTGATCGCCCAGCGCATCGACGGTGACGAGGTGCGCCGCGGCGACGTCGTGGTCTTCGAAGATCCGGTGTGGGGCGACGTCTCCATGCTCAAGCGGGTGATCGCGGTGGGCGGCGACACCGTCGCCTGCTGTGACGACGAGGGAAGGCTGACCATCAACGGCGTCCCCGTGCGGGAGCCGTACCTCGGGGGTGGCCGCGCGTCGCTGACCGAGTTCGAAGCCACGGTGCCGGAGGGACGGCTCTTCCTGCTCGGGGACAACCGCGGCACCTCCCAGGACTCCCGGATGCACCTGGCCGACCACCAGGGCACCGTGCCGGCGTCGGCGGTGACGGCGCGGATGGACGGCACGGTGTGGCCACCGAGCAGGATGGGGTTCGGCGGGCACGAGGAGGCGTTCGGCGTCGTCGGTCCGGTCTCGGCCCCCGGGCCGCTGCGCTGGCTGGTGGTGGCCTGCCTGTCGGGTTCCGTGCTGATCCTCGGAGGTGCGGCCGCGGGCCCGGTGGCTGACCGGGTCGGCCGGCGTGGAACTGCCCGGCGTTCCGGTGGCTGAGGACGTGGCGTCCGTCGGGCTCCGGCTCACGGCCAGGGTGGTGCTGCTCGACCCCGCCGACCGGATTCTGCTGGTCCACGGCTTCGAGCCCGCCGATCGGGCGACCGATTGGTGGTTCACCCCGGGAGGCGGGGTGCGTCCGGGGGAGGGTCTGGAGCAGGCGGCGCGGCGCGAGGTGGCCGAAGAGACGGGGATCACCGACCTCGACCTCGGACCGTGGCTCTGGCGGCGGCGCAGCACCTTCACCTTCGCCGGCCGGCTCTGGGACAACGACGAGCGGTACGTCCTCGGAAGGACCAGGACAACCCGCCTGGACCAGTCCGGACGCACGGCGTTGGAACGAGTCTCCACCGACGAGCTGCGCTGGTGGACGGAGGCCGAGCTGCTTGCCACCGACCAGACGGTGTACCCGCCGGAGCTGGGGGAACTCCTCGGCGCGCTGCTGGAGAGCGGCCCGCCCCCCGTTCCGCTGGTGCTGGACCCGCAGAACGAGTGACTGGTTCACAATGGGGGGACGTAAGGCAGAAGGGGACATGCCATGAGCGCGGAGGACCTCGAGAAGTACGAAACCGAGATGGAGCTCAAGCTCTACCGGGAGTACCGGGACGTCGTCGGGCTGTTCAAGTACGTGATCGAGACCGAGCGCCGGTTCTACCTCACCAACGACTACGAGATGCAGGTCCACTCTGTGCAGGGTGAGGTGTTCTTCGAGGTTTCCATGGCGGACGCCTGGGTCTGGGACATGTACCGACCGGCGCGGTTCGTCCGCAAGGTGCGGGTGCTGACGTTCAAGGACGTCAACATCGAGGAGCTGACCAAGAGCGATCTGGAGCTTCCCTCCGGTAGCTCCATGTGACCCCCGTCGCTTCAGTGATCCGCAGCTCAGTGATCCGTGGCCCGGTGGCTTGTGGCCCCGGTGGTTCAGTAGCGCCGCAGGTGTCCAGCGGCGCCGGTGGTTCGGTTTGGTTGGTAGTGGCGCCGGTGGTTCAGCGCGTCGGCTGAGGTTGAGTAGGAGCCCGGCGCGCCATCGCTGAGTGAGCCGCTGACCCGCCACTCGTCACTGAGTGTACCTGCTCAGCAACTCATTCGGAATCGGCTGTCGGACAGGGAGCCCCGAGCCGGTGACGTTCACCCGTCAGGATGACGGAGTTGTACACAGGCGCTGAGTTCTCCCCAGCTCGCCATGGAGATCAGCACGGTCACTGCCTGATCCGTCACCCTCGGTCACGGAGGTGGTGGCCGATGAACGCCCGAGGAGCGCTCGCCCGTTACGGGGAGGCGGTGGCGGCCCGCTGGCTCGTCGCTGCGGGCATGACGATCCTGGACCGGAACTGGCGGTGTCGGGACGGGGAGCTGGACATCGTCGCGAGGGACGGCGACGCCGTGGTGATCTGCGAGGTGAAGACCCGCACCGGGGACGGCTTTGAGCATCCGCTGGCAGCGGTGGGAAGGGCCAAGGTCAGGCGGTTGAGGTGCCTGGCCGAACGCTGGCTGGCCGACCACGGCGGCGCACCGCCGGGCGGGGTGCGCATCGACGTGGTGGGCGTGCTCAGGGCCCGGCGGGGGCCAGCCCGGGTCGATCACGTTCGCGGGGTGACGTGATGGCGTTCGCCCGTACCTGCGCGGTGGCCCTGGTCGGGGTGGACGGTGTGGTCGTCGAGGTCCAGGCCGACCTGGAGCCGGGCGTGCCCACCTTCACCCTGGTGGGTCTGCCCGACAAGAGCCTGTCCGAAGCCCGCGACCGGGTGCGTGCCGCGGTGGTCAACAGCGGTGAGCAGTGGCCGCAGCGGAAGCTCACGGTGGGGCTCAGTCCCGCCTCCGTGCCCAAGAGCGGCAGCGGCTTCGACCTCGCCGTGGCCTGCGCGGTGCTCGCGGCGGCCGAGCGCATCGCGGCCAAGGACATCTCGAACGTGTTGATGGTGGGCGAGCTCGGCCTCGACGGGAGGGTGCGTCCGGTGCGGGGAGTGCTGCCCGCGGTGCTGGCCGCCGCTGAGCTGGGGTACCGGCACGTGGTGGTGCCGGAGCGGTCAGCGGCCGAGGCGGCGCTGGTGCCCGGGGTGTCCGTCATCGGAGTGCGCTCGCTGCGCCAGGTCATCGCCGTCCTCAATGACGAGCCGGTGCCGGACGAGGAGCCGGACGCCCCCGGCCCCGACCACCCCGACCCGCTGCTCGCCGGATTGGTGGTGCCCGGCGGTGGCCTGCACGCAGCCGCCCCGGCGCCGGACATGGCCGACGTGGCGGGGCAGTTCGCGGCGCGCCGGGCCCTGGAGATCGCCGCGGCCGGAGGGCACCACCTCCTTCTTCAGGGCCCGCCAGGTGCGGGGAAGACGATGCTGGCCGAGAGGCTGCCAGGGCTACTGCCCCCGCTCAACCCCGAGCAGGCCCTGGAGGTCACCGCCGTGCACTCGGTGGCGGGGCTGCTCCCCGCGGGCAGGCCGCTGGTGGAGGTGCCCCCGTACTGCGCTCCGCACCACTCGGCGACCATGCCGGCCATCGTGGGCGGCGGCAGCGGCCTGCCCCGGCCCGGGGCCGTCTCGCTGGCTCACCGTGGAGTGCTCTTTCTGGACGAGGCACCCGAGTTCTCCGGGAGGGTGCTCGACGCCCTGCGCCAGCCGCTGGAGTCAGGGCACGTGGTGGTCGCCAGGTCGGCGGGTTCGCTGTGTCTCCCGGCCCGCTTCCTGCTGGTGCTGGCGGCGAACCCGTGCCCCTGTGGACGGTACGCGCCACACCGGGACGGCTGTGAGTGCTCCTCGGCGATGATCAGGCGCTACCAGGCACGGCTGTCCGGGCCGCTGCTGGACCGGGTTGACCTCAGGGTCCGGGTGGAGCCGGTCGGGCGGGAGGAGCTGCTGGGGCGCGGCCAGGACGTGGAGTCCACCCAGCAGATCGCTGCCCGGGTGGCTCAGGCCCGGGAGCGTGCCGCGCACCGGTACGCGCAGGCCCCCTGGCACACCAACAGCGAGGTCCCCGGGCACGAGCTGCGCACCCGGTGGACGCCGGCCCCCGGTGCGATGGCCGGTGTGGAGCGGGAGATCGAGCGGGGGCTGCTGACCGCCCGCGGCCTGGACCGGGTTCTCAGGGTGGCCTGGACGGTGGCCGACCTCGCCGGCCGCGGGCGTCCCGGCGAGGAGGACGTGCGCACGGCGCTGGAGCTGCGCACCGAGGTCAGCCGGGGCGCACTGGCTCCTGGAGGGCCACGGTGACCGGGGGGTCCGGTGTCCCTGACGAGGAGCGTCTCGCCCGAGCGGGGTTGACCAGGCTCGCCGAGCCGGGGGACGGGGTACTCGGGGGGCTGCTGGAGCGCCTGGGAGCGGCGGAGACCCTGCAACGGCTGCGGCGGGGCGGCCCCCTGGAGGGGGTGTCGCGGGCCCGCGCCCAGGGCTACCGCGTCCGCCTGGACGGCCTCGATCCCTCGGAGGACCTGGCGAGGATCGAGGCGCTCGGTGGGCGCTTCGTCTGCCCCGGGGACAGCGAGTGGCCCAGCCAGTTGGACGACCTGGGGCACCAGCGCCCGATCGGGCTGTGGGTGTGCGGCGTGCCGTCACTGCGGCTGTTGGCGCTGAGATCGGTGGCCGTCGTCGGCTCGCGTGCGTGTACCGCCTACGGCAACCACGTCGCGGGGCACCTCGCCGCTGATCTGGCGGACCTCGGCTGGGTGGTGGTCTCCGGCGCTGCCTACGGGATCGACGGTGCGGCCCACCGGGGTGCCCTGGCCGTCGGCGGGGCGACCGTCGCGGTGGTCGCCAGTGGTGCCGGGGTCCCCTACCCACGGGGACACACGGAGCTGCTGCGCCGGATCACGGACCATGGGCTGCTGGTGGGCGAGTTGGCTCCGGGGGAGCGCCCGACCCGCACCAGGTTCGTCCAGCGGAACCGGGTCATCGCGGCGTTGACGCCGGGCACCGTCGTCGTGGAGGCGGCGCACCGCAGTGGGGCGCTGGTCACCGCCAGGCGGGCGGCGGCGCTGGGGCGGTTCACCATGGCCGTCCCCGGCCCGGTCACCAGCGCCCTGTCCGGTGGGGCGCACGAACTGGTCCGTGAGGGGGCGGTGTTGGTCACTCGGGCGGCGGAGGTGGTGGAGCTCTGCGGCAGCATCGGGGAGTTGGCCTCCCCCCGGCGGGTTCCGCTGTTGCCGAGGGACCTCCTCGGAATGACCGCGACCTCGGTGCTGGAGGCCCTGCCGGCGCGCGAGTCGGTCACGGCGGAACAGGTGGCCAGGGGCGCCGGTCTGGGGTTGGACGACACCCTGCGCACGCTGCACGAGTTGCTGCCGCTGGGATTCGTCGAACGTGAGGGGTCCGTGTGGCGCCTGGTCCTCGAGGTGGCGAACGGCTGTGCACACAATCCCCCGTAGGCGGGTCAACACACCATCAGGTGACAAGACGGTTCTTGACCTCGGCCGGTCAGGTGAAGAGTTTGAGGGAGTGACCGCACACCCCACGAGCTGGCCAGCGGTTCCTGGCCGCCTGTCCGCAACACCCTCGGTGCCGTTGTCCTGGCGCCCACGAGGCCCCAGGGGCCGGGCCGGGTGGTATCCCCAGGCGCAGTGGCACGCGTCGGCGGGCCGCCTGCGCGCCGGTCGCACCACGGCGGTGAGAATGCCACTCGAGCGCGATCGTCGCGCTCCGGAACCGTCCGGTGACGCTAGGCTCGCAGCGAACCAGATCGAGACCCACGTATCCGTAGAACGGCGCAAGGCGACGCATGCCCAAGCACACCTCGGGGCCTGACCACACGTCCGCCGCGACCACCACCCGTGAGACGGCGGCGCTCGCCGAGCTGTGGAGCGCCTACAAGTCCAGCGGCGACGCGCGGCTGCGTGAGCAGTTGATCCTGCACTACTCACCGTTGGTGAAGTACGTCGCGGGGCGGGTGAGCGTGGGCCTGCCTGCCAACGTGGAGCAGGCCGACTTCGTCTCCTCGGGTGTGTTCGGACTCATCGACGCGATCGAGAAGTTCGAGCCCGAGCGCTCCATCAAGTTCGAGACGTACGCCATCAGCCGCATCCGAGGGGCGATGATCGACGAGCTTCGCGCCCTGGACTGGATCCCACGCTCGGTGCGCCAGAAGGCCCGTGCGGTGGAGCGTGCCTACGCCACGCTCGAGGCCAGGCTCCGACGCACCCCGAGTGAGCCCGAGGTGGCCCAGGAGATGGGCATCTCGCTGGACGAGCTGCACGCGGTGTTCAGCCAGCTCTCCCTGGCCAACGTGGTGGCCCTGGAGGAGCTGCTGCACGTCGGCACCGAGGCAGGGGACCGGCTGAGCCTGGTCGACACCCTGGAGGACACCGCCGCTGACAACCCGGTGGAGGTCGCCGAGGACCGCGAGCTGCGGCGCCTGCTGGCCCGCGCGATCAACACCCTCCCCGAGCGGGAGAAGACCGTGGTCACGCTCTACTACTACGAGGGGCTCACCCTCGCCGAGATCGGGCAGGTCCTCGGCGTCACCGAGAGCCGCGTCAGCCAGATCCACACCAAGGCCGTGTTCCAACTGCGGGCCAAGCTGGCGGACTCGGGCCGGTGACCGGCATGGCGCCGCCCGGACTCGCCCGGGGTGACCCGGAACCCACGCCGCCAGGGCCGCATGGGTGTTCGAGTTGCCCTGGCTGGGGGGTGCGGGGCTCCGTAGAGTGGAGACCGTGCCGAAGATTCGAGCGGCCTCGGTGGCCGAGCACCGGACCATGCAGCGCAACGCCCTGCTGGACGCGGCACGGGCGCTGTTGTCCGAGGGCGGCGGCAAGGCCCTGACCTTCCCCGCCCTCGCACGGCGCACCGGGCTCGCCCGGTCCTCCGTCTATGAGTACTTCCGCTCCAGGGCCCAGGTGGTCGAGGAGCTGTGCGCGGTTGACTTCCCGGTCTGGGCGGCCGAGGTGGAGGCGGCGATGCGCCTCGAGGCCACTGCCGAGGGCAAGGTCGAGGCGTACGTACGCGGCCAGCTCGCGCTCGTCGGTGACCAGCGGCACCGCGCGGTGGTCGCGATCTCGGCGGGAGAGCTCGAGGAAGGAGCCCGGGAGAAGATCCGTGCCGCCCACGGCCAGCTCGTCGCGTTGGTGGTCGACGCGCTGGGGGCGCTGGGGCACGAGCAGCCCCGGCTGACCGCCGCCCTGCTCCAGGGCGTGGTCGACGCGGCGGTGCGTCGCATCGAGCTCGGCGGCGCCGCGGAGGACACCGAGCAGATCATCGACGCCGCGGTGGCCATGGCCAGGAACGGCGTCTGCCTCCGGTGACGGCGCGGGGCCCGCGACGCCGGGGCCGGGTGGCCAGTGCGCCAGCCGCGAGCGGCACCGCGGCCGGCCACCCCCGGCGCTCCCGCACCGGCTCGCCGGCCGTGCCACCGGGTGGCGGCACACCGAAGACCGGGAGCAACCTGGAGGGCCCGCCCCGGCGCAGCTTCGCGGGCAGCAGCGACAGCGGGTCCAGGTACCGGGGGCCGCGCCGCAGGCCCCAGTGCACACACCGGGCCGCGCAGTGCGACGTGCCGGCGCGCTGTACCGTCCCCACCCGGGCCCCGGCCGCGACCCTGGCCCCCTCCGGGACCGTGGCCAACACCGGCTCATAGGTCGTGCGCAGCGCCGGACGCCCGCTGCCCGCCAACTCCACTGTCACCACTCCGCGCCCGGCGACGTCCCCCGCGAAGACCACGGTGCCCGCCGCTGCCGACCGCACCGGGTCCCCGGCCGCGGCGCCGAGGTCCACCCCCCGGTGGCCGGGGCCCCAGGGGGTGGCCGGTGGCTCCCACCCACGCAGCACCGGCGGCCTCCCCGGCCCACCCACCGGCCAGACCCCGGCACCGTGCGGTGCGCCCGACGCGTCACCCGCCTGGTCGACCACGCCCCGGTGGGGCCGGGCGAGGAGCTCGCCTTCCGTCCCACCTCGACCTCCCCCCGGGCCGTCAGCCATCCCCGGGCGCGCCATCCCCGGACCGGCCAGCCCAAGGCCACCAGGCCGGGGAGCCACCATCCCCGGTGTGCCGGTGGCGGCCCGCTGGGCAGCGGCCCACCGGGCACCGGCAGACGTGGCGCCGCTCGAGGCCGTCGGTGGTCTCTCCGCGGCATCAGCGTCGCCGCCGACCGCACGCGCCGCTCCCGGCCCGGGCCACAGGACCGCCGCCAACAGCGCCGCCACCAGCCTCCCCAACGCGCAGGTCCAGCCCTTGCCCACCGCCGAGCCCATGTCGTCCCCCGCCCCCCGGGTCCCGCCTCGGTCTGCCTCGTGCCTCGACGATGCCCCATTCCCACCGACAGGCGCTGATCTTGAGCCTGCCCTGTGGATAACTGTCCGCGCCCCCCGGCGACGCCACCCGTTCCGCCCCAACCGGCCAGTCGCTCGGCGCTCAACCGGTCCCGTACACTTCCCTTGGCGATCCGGCTGTCCGGATCGACTTCGCACGCCCCGCCACCGCTGACGAAGGCCCCTCCAGCCCCAGCGGTGGTAGCGCTCTCGGTCCTGGGGAACCACGGTTCCCACGGCGCGGCGCGATCGGGGCGACAGGCACGGTGGTCACCCGGCCGCCGTGGGCAAACCGGGAAGAAGCCCCCAGCACCACGGGGCGCAACATCAATAGGAGGACGGCCATGGCCGTCGTCACGATGCGGGAGCTGCTGGAAAGCGGCGTCCACTTCGGGCACCAGACCCGCCGTTGGAACCCGAAGATGAAGCGGTTCATCTTCACCGAGCGCAACGGCATCTACATCATCGACCTGCTCCAGTCGCTGTCGTACATCGACCGCGCCTACGAGTTCGTCAAGGAGACCGTGGCCCACGGCGGCTCGGTGCTCTTCGTCGGCACCAAGAAGCAGGCCCAGGAGGCCATCGCCGAGCAGGCCACCCGCGTCGGCATGCCGTACGTGAACCAGCGCTGGCTGGGCGGCATGCTCACCAACTTCTCGACGGTGCACAAGCGGCTGCAGCGCCTCAAGGAGCTCGAGGAGATCAACTTCGAGGACGTGGCCGGTTCCGGCATGACCAAGAAGGAGCTCCTGGTCCTCCAGCGGGAGAAGGACAAGCTCGAGCGCACCCTCGGTGGTATCCGGGACATGCAGCGCGTCCCCAGCGCGGTGTGGATCGTGGACACCAAGAAGGAGCACATCGCCGTCGGCGAGGCGCGCAAGCTGCGCATCCCGGTGGTGGCGATCCTGGACACCAACTGCGACCCCGACGAGGTCGACTACAAGATCCCGGGCAACGACGACGCGATCCGTTCGGTCACCCTGCTGACCCGGGTCATCGCCGACGCCGTCGCCGAGGGTCTGATCGCTCGCGCCGGTGCCGCCACCGGTGACACCAAGGTGGAGCCGGGCGCCGACCAGCCGCTGGCCGACTGGGAGCGCGAGCTCCTCGAGGGCGAGAAGGCGGCCAAGGCCGAGGCTGCCAAGTCCGAGGCGGCCAAGACCGAGGAAGCCAAGGTCGACGAGCCCCAGCAGGCCGGTGCCGCCGAGGCCGAGGCGGGGGAGAAGCCCGCCGAGGCGTCCGCCGCCGAGGGCGACAAGGCGTAGTCCCCGCGAACGCGGGTTCATCCGGGCGCCGTACGGCATCCGACGGCGGGGGCGCACCTGGCCCCCGCCGTTCCCCGGTATCCACCGACATTCGAGAAGAGACACACAGACCATGGCGAACTTCACCGCCGCCGACGTCAAGAAGCTGCGCGAGCTCACCGGCGCCGGCATGATGGACTGCAAGAACGCGCTGGGCGACGCCGAGGGCGACGTCGAGAAGGCCGTCGAGATCCTGCGCGTCAAGGGCCAGAAGGGCGTCGCGAAGCGGGAGGGCCGCAGCGCCTCCAACGGGGCTGTCGTCGCCCTGCTCGAGGACGCCAGGACCGGTGTCCTGGTCGAGCTGAACTGCGAGACCGACTTCGTGGCCAAGGGCGACCGGTTCGTCGATGTCGCCAACGCCATCGCCAAGCACGTGGCGGCCACCAAGCCCGCCGACATCGAGGCGCTGCTCGCCTCGGAGATCGAGGCCGGGAAGACCGTCCAGGCGTTCGTGGACGAGGCCAACGCCACGCTCGGCGAGAAGATCGTGCTGAGCCGCTTCGCCCAGTACGACGACGGGTACGTCGCCTCCTACCTGCACCGGACCAGCCCCGACCTGCCCCCGCAGATCGGTGTCCTGGTCGAGCTGGCGCAGGAGGGCGTGCCGGACGACGTCACGGCCGTCGTCGCCAAGGACGTCGCCCAGCACATCGCGGCGTTCCCGGCCAAGTACCTCTCCCGGGAGGAGGTGTCCGAGGAGACGGTGGAGAACGAGCGCCGCATCGCCGAGGCCACCGCTCGCGAGGAGGGCAAGCCGGAGGCCGCCCTGCCGAAGATCGTCGAGGGCCGGCTCAACGGCTTCTTCAAGGAGAACGTCCTGCTCGAGCAGGCGTTCGCCAAGGACAACAAGAAGACCGTCAGCAAGGTCCTTGAGGAGGCCGGCGTGACGCTGAAGCGCTTCACCCGCTTCCGCGTCGGCGTCTGACCGCCGGGCACCCGCTAGGGTCGAAGGCGGTCGGCTTTCCCGGCCGACACCAGTAGTGACGCGAGGAGGCCATTGCCGTGCAGGGAACCGGACCGGAACCCGCGGCAGTGGCCTCCTCGTACGTGTACGAGGAGACGTCCATGCAACCCGATGCCGCTAAGGCCGAATCGACGGACGGCGGCACCCACCGCCGCGTCCTGCTCAAGCTCTCCGGCGAAGCGTTCTCCGGAGGAGGCGGCCTCGGTGTGGACCCCGACGTCGTCCATGCCATCGCCCGCCAGATCGCGGCCGTGGTCCGCGGTGGCACCCAGATCGCCGTGGTCATCGGCGGCGGGAACTTCTTCCGCGGTGCGCAGCTCCAGGTCCGCGGCATGGACCGGGCCCGATCCGACTACATGGGCATGCTCGGCACCGTGATGAACTGCCTCGCCCTCCAGGACTTCCTGGAGAAGGAGGGGATCGAGACGCGGGTGCAGACAGCGATCACCATGGGCCAGGTCGCCGAGCCGTACATTCCCCTGCGGGCCATCCGGCACCTGGAGAAGGGCCGCGTTGTGATCTTCGGCGCCGGTATGGGCATGCCCTACTTCTCCACCGACACCACCGCGGCCCAGCGGGCCCTGGAGATCCACGCCGAGGCGCTGCTGATGGCCAAGAGCGGAGTGGACGGCGTCTACGACTCGGATCCCAAGCACAACCCGGATGCGGTGAAGTTCGACTCGCTGGAGTACGCCGAGGTGCTCGCCCGTGGGCTGAAGGTCGCCGACGCCACCGCGATCAGCCTGTGCATGGACAACAAACTGCCGATCCTCGTCTTCGAGCTCCTCACGGAGGGCAACATCGCCCGGGCGGTGCGCGGGGAGAAGATCGGCACGCTCGTCAACCATCACGGTGGCCGGGACTGACCGCACGAGCCCGCGCCGGGCGCACGGCCCGCGCGACGGGATGGACAATCCGCTGCCGTTCGCAGATCGTGCAGGTGAACCAGCGGGCAGGGGCAAGGGACAGGGAGCTGTGAAGTGATCGAAGAGACACTCCTCGAGGCCGAGGAGAAGATGGAGAAGGCCGTCGTGGTCGCCAAGGAGGACCTCGCCGCCATCCGTACCGGGCGCGCGCACCCGGCGATGTTCAACAAGATCACGGCGGAGTACTACGGCACCCAGACGCCGATCAACCAGCTTGCGTCGTTCTCGGTGCCCGAGCCGCGGATGGCCGTGGTGACGCCGTTCGACAAGTCCTCACTGCGGGCCATCGAACAGGCCATTCGGGACTCGGACCTGGGCGTCAACCCGAGCAATGACGGATCGATCATCCGCGTGGTGTTCCCCCAGCTCACCGAGGAGCGCCGTCGGGACTACATCAAGGTCGCCAGGGGCAAGGGCGAGGACGCGAAGATCGCCATTCGCAGCGTCCGCCGCAAGGCCAAGGAGGCCCTGGACAAGCTCGTCAAGGACGGTGAGACGGGCGAGGACGAGGTGCGCCGCGCCGAGAAGGAGCTCGAGGACACCACACACAAGTACGTGGCCCAGGTGGACGAGCTGCTCAAGCACAAGGAATCCGAACTCCTCGAGGTCTGATGAACGAGTCTTCCTGGGGGACTCCGTCGGGAGACCGGCGGCCTCACCAGCCGCCGGCAGCCCCCGGGCCGCACCCCCCGCACGGCCACTCCGAACGGGGGGCGCCCAGGTACTACGTCAACCCCGCGGACCAGGAGCAAACGCAGGCGCTGCCACCCGTCACCGACCGCCACGACGGCGCCTACGTGACCGCTCACCACGGCTGGGGGACGCACTCGGCCCCGCCCCCCCCGCCCGTCGGCGAGGGACGGTGGGGCCCGGCGGGCCAGCCGCCCGGCGTAGGCCACCAGACGGACGCCGTCAGCTCCGCGGGCGGGCGGGCCGGCGGGCCGTTCTTCCGTGACGAGGTCGGTACCTCGGCGGCGGTCGAGGAGACGGCGGTGCTGCCGCCGGTCACCGCCGAGTCCCCGCGCCCGCCGGGCCACGACGACGGGGAGGGCCACCGGCCACGGCGGGGCCGTCGTCACGGTGCGCCGGCGGAGGGTGGCGCGGTCCCGCCTCCCGGTTCCGGCGATGCCCGTGGCACGGCCTCCCAGGGCCGGCCCGGTGCCAACGGGACCGGGCCCCGAGACGGTCGTCGCGGACGCTCAGCCGCGCCCGCCCCGTCCCCCCCGCCGGCTCACGGCGTGCCGCCCGCACCGGGTTCGGCTCCGACCCCGTCCGGGTCCGGTTCCGCGCCGTCCGGTTCCGCGCCGGCCCAGAAGAAGCACCGGGGCGGGCGTAACCTCCCGGCGGCCATCGGTGTGGGGCTGGCCCTCGGTGTGGTGATCATCTCGTCGTTGTTCGTCGTCAAGGCGTTCTTCCTCGGCGTCATCGTGGTGGCGGTCGTGGTGGGTCTGTGGGAGCTGACCTCGCGGCTCGCCGAACGCAAGCAGACCAACGTCCCCCTCGTCCCGCTCGCCGCAGGCGGCACCGGCATGGTGATCGCCGGCTACGTCCAGGGCGCGGAGGCGGCGCTGGCGGCGATGGGCCTGACCGTCCTGGCGTTGCTGGTCTGGCGCATGGCCGCCCCGCCGCAGGACTACCTGCGCGACGTCACCGCGGGCACCTTCGCCGCCTTCTACGTGCCCTTCCTGGCCACGTTCGTCGCCTTGATGCTCGCCGAGGACGACGGTGCCTGGTGGGTGCTGACCTTCCTGGTGCTGACCGTCTGCAGCGACACCGGCGCGTACGCCTTCGGATTCCGCTTCGGCAAGCACAAGTTGGCGCCGAGGATCAGCCCGGGCAAGACCCGGGAGGGTCTGGCCGGCGCCATCGGCTGTTCGATGGTCGCCGGCGCCCTGTGCATGCAGTTGGGTGTGGAAGGCGGAAGCTGGTGGCAGGGACTGGTGCTGGGGCTGCTGGTGGCCTGCAGCGCCACCCTGGGGGACCTCGGCGAGTCCATGATCAAACGTGACCTGGGAATCAAGGACATGGGCGCGCTGCTTCCCGGGCACGGCGGTGTGATGGACCGCCTCGACTCGCTGCTGCCCACCGCCCCGGTGGCCTGGCTGGTCCTCGTGCTCTTCCTGTAGCCCGATCCCGTGGCGGCGCGGGACCCCGCGCCGCCGGGAACCGGCGTCGGCGCTGCCGCCGACCCGGCCCCCCCGCCGCGTCTGCGACACTGAAGGAACCATGCCTGCACCCGGAGAACTCACCTTCGCCGCCCCGCGCGGGGCCATGCCGCCCCGGCACCTCGCCGACCTCGACCCCGAGGGGCGCCGCGAGGCGGTGGTCGCGCTGGGCGAGAAGCCGTTCCGTGCCAACCAGGTCGCGCGGCACTACTTCGCCAGGCTGGCGGACGACCCCGCGCAGTGGACCGACGTCCCCGCGGCCGCCAGGGAGCGCATCGCCGCGGAGCTGTTCCCTGAGCTGATGTCCGTGGTGCGGCACGTCTCCTGCGACAACGACACCACCCGCAAGACACTGTGGCGGCTGTTCGACGGCACCCTGGTCGAGTCGGTGCTGATGCGCTACCCCGACCGGGTGACCATGTGCGTCTCCTCACAGGCGGGCTGCGGGATGAACTGCCCGTTCTGCGCGACGGGTCAGGCGGGGCTCACCCGCAACCTGTCCACCGCGGAGATCGTGCACCAGATCGTCTCGGGGATGCGGGCGCTGCGGGACGGCCAGCTCGGGGCGGTGGAGTCGGTGTCCACCGGCGACGGGGCCCCGGAGTCCACGGTCGGTTCGGCTGCCCGGCTCAGCAACATCGTCTTCATGGGCATGGGCGAACCGCTGGCGAACTACCGCCGGGTGGTGGAGGCGACCCGGCGGCTCACCGACCCCAACCCGCACGGCCTCGGGCTCTCCCAGCGAGGCATCACCGTCTCCACCGTCGGCCTGGTCCCCGCGATGTACCGGCTCGCCGACGAGGGGCTCAAGGTGCGGCTGGCGGTCTCGCTGCACGCACCCGACGACGAGCTGCGGGACACCCTGGTGCCGGTGAACACCAGGTGGCGGGTCCGTGAGGTGCTCGACGCCGCCTGGCACTACGCCGCGAGCAGCGGGCGCCGGATCTCCGTGGAGTACGCGTTGATCAAGGACATCAACGACCAGCCGTGGCGGGCCGACCTGCTCGGCCGGTTGCTGCGCAACCACCGGGTCCATGTGAACCTCATCCCGCTGAACCCCACCCCCGGGTCGAAGTGGACCGCTTCCCGGCCGGAGGACGAGAAGGAGTTCGTCCGGTGTCTGGAGAACCACGGGGTGCCGGTGACCGTGCGCGACACCCGGGGCCAGGAGATCGACGGGGCCTGCGGCCAGCTCGCCGCCGCGGAGCGCTGACCGGCTCGTCCGTTCGGACATCGGGTGACACCCCGTCCCCGTGCCCAGTGAGCAGGCGGCTCCGGCGGCGCCGGGCCCGGCGCGCGGGTGTCAGTGCAGCGGCGACGCGGCCAGTTCGGCGACCGCCCAGGTCAGTGGCCCCAGCAGACCCACAAGCACGCTCCCGCGGAGCAGGGCGGCGCGACGCAGCAACGAGGCAGGGGCGCCGAACCCGGCCATGGTGGCGCGGGTGCCGGCCCTGAGCTGGTGCGCCCGCGCGGTGGCCGTCAGCGCCGTGGCGACGACGCAGAACAGGATCAGGGCGGCACCCAGCACGGTCAGCGGCTCCAGCCGCACGCTGCCGGAGTCCTGGGCCAGCCGGGTGCCGGCGAGGACCGCGCAGCCCGCGGCGCACACCAGCCCCATCGGGTGACCCAGCCGTACGGCGTCGGCCTCCAGCCCGCGCCCGGCGAGCAGCCGCAGCACCCCGGGCCGGACGCTGGCCAGCAGACGGCCGCCCAACCCGATCAGGCCGGGACCGGCCATGGCGAACCCGGTGACCGTCAGCGTCCACCCGACCAGCACCCCCACCGGCACCGGGGCCAGTCCGCCCGGCGGCTCGATCTGCCGACCGGGGCCGAGCCGGTCGGCGCCCAGTTCCACGGCGAGTCCCACCGCGGTCACGGCCGCGCCGTCGCGCAACCAGCGCCACGGCAGTGGGGAGCCGGGGGCCCGCCGGCCGGTCGGCCCCGGCCGCAACCGGTGTGCGGCCAGCGCGGACCCGGCGCTGACCAGGGGGACCACGGACAGCAGGGTCACGGTGCCGGCCAGCGGCAGCGACGGCGTCCGGGGGGCCGTGGCCCGTTCGTCGGCGACGAGGTCCACGACCGTGTCGCTGAGCGGCAGGAAGACGAGCAGGGCGAGGGCACTGCCGAACGCGCCGGCCAGGGCGGTGGCGGTGGCCGCGACCCCGGCGAGCCGGCGACTGCCGTTTCCGCTGGCGGCCAGGCTCCGGTCCAGGTTGCCCCCGGTGGCGAGCCGTGAGCAGGCGGCGGCGAGCGGGGCCGTGGCCGCGACAGGCAGCAGGCACCAGAGCAGTTGGGTGATGGCCGGGGTGGTCTGCTCCGGATGGGTGAGGGCGCGGGTCAGGGTGGCCAGCAGGAGGAACCCCACCCCGCCGGAGACGACGGCGAGGAGCAGTCCGCGCAGCAGGGGGATGGGGCGGGAACCGCGGGCTAGGCGGAGGCAGAACACCGGTCCGCGCTCTTCGGCAGGGGTGTGGTGGCGGAGGCGGGGACCGCGGCACCCGGTTTCGCGGGGCGACGGGACTCCCCGCCCGAGCGACGGCCCTCCCGCAGCGCCACCGTGCGGTCCGCCTGCTCGGCGACCTCCTCGTCGCTGGTGGCCATCACCACGGCGATGCCGGAGGACCGGCAGACGGCGACCAGGGTGCGCAGGACCTGCACCCGGTCGGTCTGGTAGAGCAGCGGAGCGGTGGGCTCGTCGGCGAACAGCACGCTGGGCCGGGTGACCAGGGCCCTGGCCACGGCCACGCGCTGGCGGCTGGCCTGGGACAACCGGTCGGGGCGCAGGTCCGCGTGGGCGGCGGCGTCGAGGCGGTCCAGCCACTCCAGGGCCGTTGCCTTGGCCGCTCGACGGGGGACACCGCTGAGCAGCAGGGGCAGGGCCACGTTCTCCCTGGCGGTCAGCTCGGGGACGAGGTGGGGCTCGGTGGCGATCCAGCCGAACCGCTCCCGGCGCAGCCGCTCCCGTTCGGCCTCCGGCAGGGCGTGCACCGGTCTGCTGTGGAACCACACCTCGCCCTCGTCCGGGACGAGCTGTCCGGACAGGCAGTGCAACAGCGTGGACTTGCCGCTGCCCCGGGGGCCGGTCACGGCGAGGAACTCACCGTCCGCGACCCCGAGGGAGACGCCTCGCAGGGCGGGGGAACCGGCGGCGTCCGTCCGGCCGCCGGGCTTGCGGTAGGACGTCACGAGCGCGCGTGCCCACAGCACGTCGTTGTCCGGCGGGGCCACGGTCAAGAGCACCTCCGGTGTTGTCACCTCTGGGGGTGAACGAGGACGAGGTGGCGTGGGGCACGCCCACCACACAGGTCCGGGCGTTTTGTCGCATAAAGAACCTTACGTTCTACCGTCGATTTCCGCTGTACCGACGCGCGGAAGCAATGCGGGAACCGCGGGCTAGGCTGGTTGGCCACAGCCTCACGGCGCCGCGATCCGGTGACCGTTCCTGGCTGGCCGTGACCGTGTAGAGGACAGGAGAGACGCTGTGAGCGAGCTCCGCACGCTGCGCAACCACATCAACGGTGAATTCGCCGACGCCGCGGACGGCCGCACCACCGAAGTGGTCAACCCGGCGACGGGCCAGGTGTACGCGACAGCACCGCTGTCCTCGGGGGCTGATGTGGACGCCGCCATGGAGGCTGCCGCCGCCGCGTTCCCGAGCTGGCGGGACACCACCCCCGCCGTGCGCCAGCTCGCCCTGCTCAAGATCGCTGACGCGATCGAGCGCCGGGCGGACGAGCTGATCGCCGTCGAGTGCGAGAACACCGGCAAGCCGGTCGCCCTGACCCGGGACGAGGAGATCCCGCCGATGGTCGACCAGATCCGGTTCTTCGCCGGCGCTGCCCGGATGCTGGAGGGCAAGTCGGCCGGTGAGTACATGGACGGCATGACGTCCATGATCCGGCGCGAGCCGATCGGGGTCTGTGCCCAAGTCACGCCGTGGAACTACCCGATGATGATGGCGGTGTGGAAGTTCGCCCCGGCCATGGCGGCGGGGAACACCGTGGTGCTCAAGCCCTCGGACACCACGCCCGCGTCCACGGTGCTGCTCGCCGAGATCATCTCCTCGGTCCTCGCCGACCTGCGGCTGCCCAAGGGCGTGTTCAACGTCATCTGTGGGGACCGGGAGACCGGCCGGCTGATGGTGGACCACCGGATCCCGGCGATGGCCTCCATCACCGGATCGGTCCGTGCCGGGATCGAGGTCGCGTCGAGCGCCGCCAAGGACCTCAAGCGGGTCCACCTCGAGCTCGGCGGCAAGGCCCCGGTGGTCGTCTTCGACGACGCGGACCTGGCCAAGGCCGCCGAGGACATCGCGGTGGCGGGCTACTTCAACGCGGGGCAGGACTGCACCGCGGCCACCCGCGTGCTGGTCCAGGACGGCGTGCACGACGAGTTCGTCGCGGCGCTGACCCAGCAGGCAGCCGCCACCAGGACCGGGCGCTCGGACGACGAGGACGTGCTGTACGGCCCGCTGAACAACGCCGACCAGTTGGAGCGGGTGGCGGGCTTCATCGAGCGGCTCCCCGGCCACGCCAAGGTCCAGACGGGCGGGCAGCGGGTCGGCGACGAGGGCTACTTCTACGCGCCCACCGTGATCTCCGGGGTGCTCCAGGACGACGAGATCGTGCAGAACGAGGTCTTCGGGCCGGTGATCACGGTGCAGCGGTTCTCCACCGAGGAGGAGGCGGTCACCTGGGCCAACGGCGTCCGGTACGGCCTGGCGTCCTCGGTGTGGACCAAGGACCACGGCCGGGCGATGCGGATGTCGAAGGCACTGGACTTCGGCTGCGTGTGGATCAACACCCACATCCCCCTGGTGGCCGAGATGCCGCACGGCGGCTTCAAGCAGTCCGGCTACGGCAAGGACCTGTCCGGTTACAGCTTCGAGGACTACACCCGGGTCAAGCACGTGATGACGTCGCTGGACGGGTGACGCCGGCAGGGCGTCCCCCACGTCTCCCTCCCCGGTCCCCCGCCGGGGCGGGAGGGCGTCCCCGCGGCCCACACCACCCGCCGGCCACCGGTGGACGGTGTGGGCCGTCGTCGTGTGCGCCGACGTGTGCTGACCGAACCATGTCACAAGTTATCCACAGCACGTCGCGGTTCCCACGGTTGCGGTCCTACCCTGTTCACCAGTGACGGGGGGATCACCAGCATGTTTCGCAGGTCAGCGGGAGGCACGGCGTTACCCGGCACCTCACTGCGGGGTGCCACCCAGATCACCGATCGGATGCTCGAGGAGTTCCTGGCTCCTGACGACGCCCTCGCGGGCGGTCGCGGTGGGCCGGAGCTGCCCCTGGTGGTGCTGCTCGGCCCGCGCGGCAGTGGAAAGAGCGCCGTGCTCCGGCGGATGCAGGAGCGCTGCCGCGAACACGTCGTTCCGGTGGCCCGTCTCGATCTCGACGGGCGGGAGCAGACCAGCCCGGGCCACGTCGCCTCCGCCCTCGCCTTCGCGCTCGCCCAACGGCTGGACGGGGTGCCCAGTCCCTTCTTCCCACGGCTGCTCCTCGGCCAGCTCGTCCTCGACGCAGAGCTGGACCGCGGCGATCCGGCCAGGGCCCGCAAGCAGATCGAGTCGCTCCTGCGCAACCGCCGGGAGCGCCACGACCACGCCTGGGACAGCGAGGGGATGAGCGAGGTCCTCGGCCTGCTCCCGGCGGCCAACGGGTTACCCGTCACCTCCAGCGTGGCCATGGCGGTGGGCGGTCTCGCGGTGCGGGGCCTGGAGGTGGCGATCGGCACGTCCAAGAAGCAGCACCGCGCCGCCCTCGACTGGTACGGGCGGGACACCGCCGATCCCAGGGACGCCCTGGCCACCCTGCACCGGTACTGGCACGACGGGGACCCCAACGAACGGCGCAGCGTGGACGAGGCCCAGTGCGGGGCGTTCCTCGCGGACATGCGCGCCTACCGGGCCGAGCGTCGCAGCCGGGTGTGCGTGGCCCTGCTGGACAACGCGGACTCCCCCGCGGGGGCGGGTTTCCTCGACACGTTGATCCGGGTCCGGGAAGCCTGGGACATGACCGGTCCCCGAGACCGGGACTCCCTGCTGATCGTCGCGACGAGTCGCCGTCGGCCCCGGGCCTGGAGCGCGGTCGCCCCCAGCGAGGACCAGGTGCCGCCCCGCCTACCCGACCAGGCCGGGCACGCGGACTGGGCGGGGATCAGGCGGGAGCTCAACAGCGACGGCTCCTGGTGGTACCCCGTGCTCCTCCGGGGGTTCGGTCTCGGTGACCTCGACGCCGTCGCCGCGGTGGAGACCCGTCGGGCGCGGGCGGACGCCCCGGAGCGCGCAGCGACCCTCACCGACCTCACCGCGGCGGTGCACCGAGCCACCGGTGGTCACCCCTGGGCCGTGCGCGCCGTCATCGGCGCGGTGCTGAACCGGGACGGGGACACCTCCCGTGCCGACGCGCTGCGCCGGTCCCTGGACCGCCCCGTGCACCTGCCGGGCGGCGACCACCCGGACCCCGACCCCCTGACGGTCACCGCCGGTGAGCCGACGTCCCTCACCCTGGGCGAGTACGCCCTCGACAGGATGCTGCGGGGAGCCTTCGAGCCCCCGGAGGTCGCCGCCCTCACCGGACTCGCCGCCGCGTGGGACCCGCACGACTCGGCGGAGCTCGGCCGGTGGGCGCCCATGACCGGCCTGCCGCAGCTCTACCAGAAGCTGAAGGACCACCTCTGGCTCGTCGAGGACGCCCCGGGAGACCCACGTCGCCGACCGAACCGGGGCACGGTCGCCTTCATACCCCAGCCCGGGCGGGCCAGCCACATCCACCCCTGGCTGCGCACCCTCCTGCTGCACCGGCTGGCCCGGGGCGGTGGGGAAGGGGACGGCGCCGACCCCTGGCGCCGGATGCACCAGGAGCTGCGCCAGGACTACCAGCGCGAGGCCGCCACCGCCCGGGACGAGGCGGGGCGCCGGCGGCTCGCCGTCCGCGCCCTGCACCACCAGCTCGCCGCGGACGGCCTCGGGGACCCGGTCGCCCACCTGATCCGGCGTTGGGACGACCGCGACATCGGGGCCGCCGCCTGGCTGGAGGACTTCAACGCGCTGACCGCCGCACCGAACCGGCTGCCCCGGCTCAGCGAGCCACGGGTCGTCCTGGACCAGCTCACCGCACCCGCGGCGGACCTGTCCGAGCTGCACCGACTGCTGTGGCGGTTGACCGCGGCCCGGTGGTTGCTGTGCGACCCCATGGCCGACCCGGCGGGAGACCTGCGCGGGCCGGTGGGTGACCTGCTGCGCACACTGGGCGCCTACTCACGGGCAGGGTTCCAGCTCTTCTACGACGAGGCGGACAAGTACCGCTAGCGGAGGCATCAGGTGAGTCACCCACGTCTGGGTCCAGGCCCCTTCTACTACCGGCACCCCCTCCTCACGGCGCTCATCGTGGTCGCCGCGCTGGCGACGGTGACCGGAGGCGTCGTGGGCTGGCGCCACCTGCGCGACCAGGACGACTGCGGCTCGGGCCTGGAGGCGCGCGGCGAGCAGTGCGTCGGGCTCACCGACGGCGGGCACCCCTTCTTCGACGAGCTCCGCGGCGTCTCGCAGAGGATCGAAGCGGAGAACGACCGGGTCGAGCAGACCGGGAAGGAGTACGTGACCATCGCCTTCGCGCGGCCGATGGGCGAAGGGCAGAGCGGTGCCATCCGGGACAGTCTCGCAGGGGCGTACGCCGCCCAGTGGCGGGCCAACAGGGGCGTGAGGGGGGAGAGCCCGCTGATCCGGCTGGTCATCGGGAACTTCGGCGAGCGCTCGGAGCACTGGAAGGTCACCGCCGAGAAGATCGTGGAGGAGTCGAAGGAGGACAACGGCGTGGTCGCGGTCGCCGGGATCAGCCGCAGCACCAAGGCCAACGGCGAGGCCATGCGCTACCTGTCCGAGCACGGCATCCCCATGGTCAGCGACGTGCTCACCGTGGACGAGGTCCCCGGCGTGCGGACGCTGGCCCGGGTCGCCCCCACCAACAGCGACCAGGCCACGGCGGCGGCGGAGTGGCTGAAGGACCAGAAGGTCCGCAGGGTACAACTCGTCTTCGACCGCGACGAGAACGAGACGTACTCCACCAGCCTGCGCACCGCCTTCCGTGAGGCGTACGCAGGAGACGGCCACGCCCTGGTGGAGGAGCGAGGCTCCTACGCCGGGCGGTTGCCCTCGCTGGGTGACCGGTTCTCCGCACTGATCGACAACCTGTGTTACTCGAACACCAGAACAATCTACTTCGCCGGGCGTTCCGACGCGCTCAGGGTGTTCGTGGCCCAACTGGGCAACCGTGGCTGCCAGGACGTCGGGTTCACCGTCGTCACCGGCGACGACGCGACCCTGCTGCGCTCCGACGAACAGCTCGACCAGGCGCTGGCCGGCAGGATCAGGCTGGTCTACACCGGCCTGACCCATCCCGGAGTGTGGGACAGGGCCGAGGTGAACAGGCCGGCGGTGCGATTCTTCACCGAGACGTTCACCAGCAAGGACTGGTTTCCCGACGCCACGCTGACCGATGGGCACGCGGTGATGGCCCACGACGCGGTGTTGACCGCCATCGCCGCGATACGGTACCGCACCGATCAGGGACCGTCGTCGCTCTCCCCGGAGGCCGTGCAACAGAAGCTCCAGGTGCTCAACGGGGTGCACAGGGTCCCCGGCGCCAGCGGAGACATCTCCCTGGACAACGAGGGGTATGCCCAGAACAAGGCGGTTCCGGTGCTCGAGCTGCGCCCCCACGGCGGGGTCGAGCTGAGGGACGTCTCCTACCCGGACGGCCACCCGCCCCGGTAGCCGCGCCGGTGACCCGCGGGCGGACCCGGGGGCGGGACCGCGGGCAGGCTAGGCGATGGCGCCCTGGTCGGCCTGCGTGGGGGTGTCACTCGCGCTGGCTGCCCTGGCGAGCGCCGACGGCAGGTCGGAGAAGACGTCGAAGGCCCGCAACAGCCTGGTGACCTGGAGCAGCCGCAGGATGTGCCGGCGATTGGTCACCACGTACAGCCGGCCGCCCCGGGCTGCGGTCCTGGCCCGCACCCGGCACAGCGCGGTCAGCGCCCCGCAGTCCATGAAGGCCAACTGCCGCAGGTCAAGGACGAGGGCGGGGCGCGGCTGGACAGTCAGGGCGTCGAGCCGGGCGGACAGCCGGGGCGTGGCGAACAGGTCGAGTTCGCCGCGCAGCTCCACCACGATGGTGTCGCCGACGCGCCTCTCCCGGACGCTGAAGGTCAGTTCGTCGTGATACATGGCCTGTGCCCCCTCAACTGATCGCGGGGCAGCGGGGCTGCGAGGCGTGTGGGTGGTGGGCGGCGAGGGCGCGGCAGCGCCGTTCGCCCGACGCGCAGGCATCCGCGCTTCCGCAGACGCTGCCGGGGACCTGGGTCGGCGGCTGCGGGGTATCGGGTAGGAGATACCCGTTCACCAGGGGAAAACGCCCGGACAGCGCAGACAGCACAAGTTGTCCGGAAGCAGGCCCTGCCGGTGCGGGCACATCCGGGCGCCAACACACGGGCAGTGATGGGGCGACGCGCATAGACCGCCGCCCCACCGTACGACGGTGCCTCAGGACCCCCAGTTCGCCAGGTAGGTGTCGATCGACGCGGTCAGCTCGGCCTTTCCGGGGGCGTCCAGGAAGGACACCGACACGGCGTTCTTGGCCAGTTCCGCGACCCCGGCCTCGTCCAGCCCCAGCAACCGGGCGGCGACCGCGTACTCGGTGTTGAGGTCGGTGCCGAACATCGGGGGGTCGTCGCTGTTGACGGTCACCACCAGACCCGCCTCGACCATCCGGCGGATCGGGTGCTCGTCCAGGTCTGCCACCGCGCGGGTGGCGACGTTCGACGTCGGGCAGACCTCCAGCGGAATGCGGTGCTCACCGAGATGGTCCACCAGGGCCGGGTCCTGGACGACGCTGGTGCCGTGCCCGATCCGTTCGGCTCCCAGGTGGCGCAGGGCGTCCCACACCGTCTGCGGCCCCGTCGTCTCCCCCGCGTGCGGAACGCTGTGCAGGCCGGCGGCCCGCGCCCGGTCGAAGTACGGCTGGAACTGCGGGCGGGCCACCCCGATCTCCGGGCCGCCGAGTCCGAAGCTCACCAGTCCCGCCGGCTGGACCTCGGTTGCGATGCGCACCGTCTCCTCGGCCGCCTCGAGTCCCGCCTCACCGGGGATGTCGAAGCACCAGCGCAGCACCACGCCCAGTTCGGCCTCCGCGGCCCGTCGGGCGTCCTCGATGGCGTCGCAGAACTCCCGGTCCGGGATGCCCCGCCGGGTGGAGCTGTACGGGGTCACGGTGAGCTCGGCGTAGCGGATGTTCTGCCGGGCCATGTCCCGGGCCACCTCGTAGGTGAGCAGGCGCACGTCCTCGGCGTCCTGCACCAGGTCCACCACGCTCAGGTAGACCTCGATGAAGTGGGCGAAGTCGCGGAACGTGAAGTACTCGGCCAGCGCGGCGGGATCGGTCGGGACCGGTGCGCCCGGGTGTCGGGCGGCGAGCTGCGCCACGATGCGGGGCGACGCCGAACCCACGTGGTGCACGTGCAACTCCGCCTTGGGGAGCCCGGCTATGAACGCGTCGATGCCCTGGGGACTGGTGGTCTGGGACATGTGGTGTGACCTTCCTGCCTGCGGGGTGGCGCGGGCCATCGTAGTCCGCGACGCGGGGCGGGACCCCGGACGTGGTACGGCGTGCCTGGCCCCGGGGAGCCCCCGGTGGAGGCCGACCCGGGCGGGACGTTGGCTTCGGCGGACGCTGACCGGGTGTGCCCCGGGTGCCGGGGCTGTGGTGGCCCCGCCCCCGCGCACGCCGACACCCCCGCCCCCGCCCCCGCGCACGCACACGCCGACACCCACGGCCACGCCCGGGCCGGGGAGACGCCGTGGGCAGGGGGCATTGCGGGGCGGGCTGGCCACCATGAGACTGGCGGTTCGGGAGTTGTCCCCCATAGGAGGGTCGGCACTGGTGAGCAACCACATTTCCCACTGGATCGCGGGCCGGACCTGGTCCGGTACCGCGCAGCGGCGCGGTGACGTGTACGACCCGGCCACCGGAAGGGTGACCGGGCAGGTGGACTTCGCCGGCACGGCGGAGGTGGACGAGGCCGTCCGGGCCGCCAGGGAGGCGTACCCGCGGTGGCGGGACACCTCGGTGGCCCGGCGGGTCAGCGTGTTGTTCGCGTTCCGGGAGCTGCTGAACTCCCGGCGGGAGGAGCTGGCCTCGATCATCGTCTCCGAGCACGGCAAGGTGCACGCGGACGCCCTGGGCGAGGTGGCCCGCGGCCTGGAGGTGGTGGAGTTCGCCTGCGGGGTGCCGCACCTGCTCAAGGGCGGGTTCACCGAGAACGCGTCGACCGGGATCGACGTCTACTCGGTCCGCCAGCCGCTGGGTCCCGTCGCGGTCATCTCACCGTTCAACTTCCCGGCCATGGTGCCCATGTGGTTCTTCCCCATCGCCATCGCCGCGGGCAACACGGTGGTGCTCAAGCCCTCGGAGAAGGATCCGTCGGCCGCCAACTTCCTGGCCGGTCTCTGGCGCGAGGCGGGGCTGCCCGACGGCGTGTACAACGTGGTGCACGGGGACAAGGTGGCCGTGGACCGACTGCTGGAACACCCCGACATCAAGGCGGTGTCCTTCGTCGGCTCGACCCCGATCGCCCGGTACGTGTACGAGACGGGCACCCGGCACGGCAAGCGGGTCCAGGCGCTCGGCGGAGCCAAGAACCACATGCTGGTGCTGCCCGACGCCGATCTGGACCTGGCCGCCGACGCCGCGGTCAACGCGGGTTTCGGGTCCGCGGGGGAGCGCTGCATGGCGGTCTCGGTGCTGGTCGCGGTCGACCCGGTGGGCGACGACCTGGTGTCAAAGATCAAGGACCGGATGGCTGGCCTGCGGGTGGGGCCGGGCTGCCGCGCCGACTCGGAGATGGGCCCGCTCGTCACCGGCCAGCACCGGGACAAGGTGACCGCCTACCTCGACGCGGGGGTCGCCGAGGGGGCGGAGCTCGCGGTGGACGGCCGTCGCCACCCGGTGGGCGGGGAGGACACGGCTGACGGCTTCTGGCTGGGCCCCACGCTCTTCGACCGGGTGAAGCCCGGGATGTCCGTCTACGACGACGAGATCTTCGGGCCCGTGCTCTCCGTGGTGAGGGTGCCGTCCTACGACGCCGGTCTGGAGCTGGTCAACAGCAGTCCCTACGGCAACGGCACTGCGGTGTTCACCAACGACGGCGGTGCCGCCCGCAGGTTCCGCAACGAGGTCGAGGTGGGCATGGTGGGGATCAACGTGCCGATCCCGGTACCGGTCGCCTACTACTCCTTCGGAGGGTGGAAGGCGTCCCTGTTCGGCGACAGCCACGCCTACGGCATGGACGGGGTGCACTTCTTCACCCGGAGCAAGGCGGTCACCCAGCGCTGGCTCGACCCGTCCCACGGGGGGATCAACCTGGGTTTCCCGACCAACCGCTGACCGCTACCGCCCGACCTCGACCGACCCGGCCGCCGCCCGGTCCCGCCAGCCCGGCCCGGAGCGCGAGGAGCACCGTCCCGGACAGGCACCAGGCGGCCACCACGTCCAGCGCCCAGTGGTAGCCGCACCAGACCAGGGCCACCCCCACGGCCGCGTTCAGCGCCGCGGCGGCCCAGGTCAGGCCCCGGCGGCCGGCCGGCGCGAGCAGCACCGCGGCGCCGTAGCACACGGCCGCGGTGGCGGTGTGCCCGGAGGGGTAGAAGCCGAGCTGGCCGGGATCGAGTGTCCCGTCCGGCCCCTCCCGGCCCACGACCGCCTTCATGGGGACCACCAGCAACGGGACCGCCGCCCCGGCGACCGCGGCCCAGACGAGGGGAAGCCACCAGCGAACAGCGTCCCGGCGACGGTTCCACCAGGCGGAGCCCAGCGCCGCCGCGGCCAGCACCGGACCCGCCACCAGCGTGCCCCCGAGGTCGGCGAGGAGTTCCGCCGCCCACGGCCGCACCGGCTCGTCGGCACCCCGGTGCGGCACCGCGTCCCGAGCCCGTTCGTCGAGGACCAGCAGGGCCCCGTCGTCCACCACCTGCCAGGTGATCAGGACCAGCAGCACCAGCATTCCGAGCGCCAGCAGGGACCACCCGGGGAACCGGGGGCCGAGCGGAGGAACGACCCACCGGGGAAGCACGCGGCGCCGCCCCGGAACGGGGGGGAGAGTTCCGGGGCGGCTGTGGCGATCCTCGGCCCGGCCGCCCCGGGGGGTGTGGGGCGACTGGTCGAGTGACCGGCGATGGTTGCCGCGGCTTTCGGCTGCGGCGCCGTGCGCGAGGGCACGTGCGTACCGGAGGTGGGGAGCCCCCGGTGGGGTGTCGCTCGCGTGCTGCTGCGAACTGGGTGTTTCAGCCATCTGAAAGAGACCGTACGGGAGCGGGGGGCCAGCGGGCGAGTCGGATCACCCGTCCGCCATCAGGCTCGCACAGGTTCTTCACTGACCCCCGGGCAACCCGTCCGACCCCCGTCCGAGCGTCCACCCCCGGGCGTGACCTCCCGCCCGTGCCCGCCGCCCGGCTCCGCGGGACGCCAGAACTGACACGCCCTCGGCCGCACGTGGCAACTCGACTACATTGAGTGGCAGTTCAGGGTGGTGGCACGGTACGGAGGGAACGCGCGCTATGGACGGTGGCGGCAGCATGGGTTTCCAGCAGCCGGCGGACGCCGATCCGGCGCCCAGCCCGGCCGGGCAGGTGCCCCGGCCGGCCGGCCCGCCACCGGTGCCCCCCCGCCCCGCGGCTCCCCCCTCGCCCCACCGTGACCTGGTGACCTGGGTGCACACCGAACGTCCCGTGGACGTCCCGGGTGTCTACCGGTTCGGTCACGTCCCCCGCCCGCCGGAGGACCCCGACCGGATCACCAACCGCCGGCTGCTGCTCGGTGCGCTGCTGTCCCCGGTACTCGGCTGGGTGGTCTGGCGACTGGTCTACCTCGACGTCATCCCGGCCTGGCGGTTCCTCGCGCTGGTCAGCCCGGAGTCCTGGGACGACGAGGAACTCATGTGGGACTCGTACTTCTGGTTGCTGCGTCTGACGGTGGTCGCCGGCGTCCTGTACTTCGGGCAGTGGCTGGAGGTGTACCGGCGGTTCGTGGAGCCCCGGGTGCCGCCCCGGGTGCTGGCCCTGCCCCCGCTGCGCCGGTTCACCACGCCCGAACTGCTCCGCGACGCCCCGTCCCCGCACACCGCGGTCCCCGCCCACGACCGCCGCAGGCGGGGCGCCGACACCCCGTCCCCCCGGCTGCTGGTCCAGGCCCTCCTCACCGCCGTGCTCGGCTGGGTGGTGTGGCGGCTGATGTGGGAGGACACCATCCCGGTCTGGTGGTTCCTCGAGCGGATCGCCCCCGAGTCGTGGTTGGACGAGGACCTCGTCTGGGACTCGTACGCCTGGTTGCTGCGTCTGACGGTGGTCGCCGGCGTCCTGTACTTCGGGCAGTGGCTGGAGGTGTACCGGCGGTTCGTGGAGCCCCGGGTGCCCCCCCGGGTGCTGGCCCTGCCCCCGCTGCGCACGTTCACCGCCCGCCGGCCACCCCGCCGGCCGGAGCCCCCCCTGCCGGCCCCCGCCTCCGCCTGGCCGGACCTCCGGGCGGCCGGCGCCACGGCGCTCGCCGACCGACTGGACGCCGAGGTGCGCTCGGGGCGGATGACCGACGTGGACTACGTGCGGATCAGCCGGGCCTGGGAGAACGCCAGGATGCACGCCGAACGGTCCCGCGTGGTCACCGAGACCGTGCTGCGCCAGGGCGGCGCGTCGTTCACCCACCCGTCCGGCGCGCGGGACCTGCCAGCCAGGAGCGAGGCCCGGCACGACCTCCTGGTGTCGCAGCTTCGCCTGGGGCTGGCCCCGGACCAGGAGAAGAACCCCTGGGCCTACCGGAACGCGGCCATCGCCCTGGACCCGGGCATGCTCAGCACCTCCCTGGTGGCCGTGGGGCCGCCGGGCTCTGGCAAGACCCGCTCCGTGCTGCGTCCGGTGGTGGAGAGCCTGAACCTCCAGGCACTGTGCGGCCGGGCCGCGGTGGTGGCGGTGGGGCCGGCCGAGGCGGACCTCGGGCCCCGCGAGGCGTTCGACGTGGTGATCTCGCTCGGGGACCCGGCGTCCGACTACGACTTCGACCTCTACGGGGGCGCCGCCGACCCCGACGAGGCGGCGGCCTGCCTGGCCGAAGCGCTGCTACCCGAGGGGGAGGTGGACAGCCGTGCGGCCAGGACGGCGCTGGGGCAGCTCCTCGGCCCGTTCCACGCCGCCCACGGGCGCTACCCAGCGGTGGGCGAGCTGCGCGAACTCCTGGACGGCACCCCCGACGCCTTCGCGGCGTTGCGTGGCGTGCTGGACGCCGCGGGCGCCCACCAGCACCTGCGTGACCTGATGGCCCGGGAACGCCTGCACGGCCGGCCCGAGGACGTCGGCCCCGCGCTGGCCGACCGGGTGGCGCTGCTCAACCGCCCGGCCTTCGCCGGCTTCTTCGACGTGCACGGCCTCAGCCACCCGTTCTCGCTGCGCGCCCTGGAACATCCGCTGCGGGTGCGGATCTGCCTTCCCGCCAGGGGCCACGCCGAGGCGAGCCGCATCCTCACCCGACTGGTCCTGGCGCAGTTCGCCGCGGCGGTGGCGGCCCGCGCCGACCGGTCGCTGTTCGCCTGCCTGGTGGTGGACGACGCCGCCCACGCGGTGACCGAGGAGACGGTACGGGACCTCCAGCGCCTGCGGTCCGGGCACGCCGGGGCGGTGCTGGCGCTGCGTTCCCTCGACGACGTCCCCGAGCCGCTGCGCGGCGCGCTGCTCGGAGCGGTGGGCTGTCACGTGGCGCTCGCCGGGATCAACACCTGGGACGGTGGCTACTTCGCCGAGACCTGGGGGAAGACGTGGGTGGACGACCCGCGGGTGACCCGCGCCCCCGACCACTACGGGGGTTCGTTCCGGCGCAGCATGAACACCCTGCGCAAGCTGGTCACCGGCCGGGCGGTGACGACGGAGTCGGTGACCGTGCGCAAGGTGGAACGGGAACGGTGGTCCGCCTCCGAGCTGGCCCACTCGGTGCCGCCGGGCCACGCCGTGGTCTCGCTGGTCACCGCGTCCGGCGAGCGGGTGCCCCCGCTCCTGGTGGACCTGAACGGGTGAGCTCCCGCCCGGCGGGCGTCCCCGCGGGGGGCGGCCCGTCCGGGCGGTGGCTCCGGACCGGCCGCACCCCGGGCGTCAGGGAGTGAGACGGTGCAGGTCGCGTGGGAACAGCGTGACGCGACGGACGTTGTCGGCCGCCGTGAGGCGGGCGGTCCAGCGTTCCAGGCCCAGGGCGAAGCCGCCGTGCGGGGGCATGCCGTGTCGGAAGGCGGCGAGGTACCCCGCATACGGTTCCGGTGACTCGCCACGGGCCGACAGGGCGGCGAGGTAGTCCTCGTGGCGGTGCAGGCGCTGGCCACCGGTGACCAGTTCCAGGCCGCGGAAGAGCAGGTCGAAGCTGTTGGAGTACTGCGGCCTGCCGGGTTCGGGATGGGTGTAGAAGGGGCGCTTGGCCATCGGATAGCCGGTGACGAAGAGGAACTCGCTGCCGTGCTCACGCAGCGCCCACCGGGACAGCCACCGCTCGTGGGCCGGGGACAGGTCCGGCTCGCCGCGGGGGTCCTCATCGGTGTGGGCGGCGAGCAGTTCCTGGGCCTCGGCGAAGTGGAGCACCGGGATGCGCTCCGGGACCTCCGGCGGTGTGACGCCCAGCAGCGCGCAGGCCTCGCCGGCCCGCTCCTCCACCGTCGCCGTCATGACGGCGAGGACCTCGCGCAGCACGGCCATGACGTCGTGGTGGTCGGCGACGAATCCGAGTTCGGCGTCGAGGGAGGTGTACTGCGCCAGGTGGCGTGCCGTGTCGTGGGGTTCGGCACGGAACACCGGGCCCGTTTCGTAGACGCGCTCGAAGACACCGACCATGGCCTGCTTGAAGAACTGCGGTGACTGGGCGAGGTAGGCGGTGCGGCCGAACCAGTCGAGGGAGAAGACGTTGGCGCCCGACTCGGTAGCCGAGGCCACCACCTTCGGGGTGTGGATCTCGGTGAAGCCCAGCGCGTCCAGCGCCGCCCGGAAGCCGGCGACCGACGCCGCGGCGAGG
This sequence comes from Wenjunlia vitaminophila DSM 41686, assembly GCF_000380165.1. Classification (GTDB taxonomy): domain Bacteria; phylum Actinomycetota; class Actinomycetes; order Streptomycetales; family Streptomycetaceae; genus Wenjunlia; species Wenjunlia vitaminophila. Next base: position 6,772 of record NZ_KB904679.1, on the reverse strand, counting down.
GTGTGCGGGGCCCGCAGCAGCGGGTGGCGCAGGGCGACGGGGGCGTGGTCGAGGACGGTCGGCAGCGTGGCGGGCACCACGGGGCGGTAGAGGTCGAACGGCGGAGGCGCGGCCGGCCCGGACAGGGCGGACACGGTCGGGGAGGTCACCTCGACTCCGCCGGGGGCCTGGGCCCGTGCGGTCGCGGTGCCGGTGACCTGCAGGACGGTCTCTTCGGGCAGGGCACAGAGCGCGGCCACGGCCCGGGGTTCGGAGAGCACGGCCTGGGCCAGCCCGGAGCGGTCCCGCAGGACGAGGAAGGCGACCGACTTCAAGACCCTCTTGCGGTGGAGCCAGCCCTTGAGGGTCACCTGCCGACCGATCCGTGCCGTGAGCTCCGCGGCCAGGGTTCGGGGAAAGGGGACGGGGAGGGTGGGGATGGGTTTCGGGGAGATCATCACAGTCCTCGGGTGAGCGCGTGGTGATCCCTTGGGAGTGCGGGCGAGAAGGGGAACTCGCGGTACCACCGCACCTTCGCCGCCGCCGTGACGGGCGGCGGCCTCGACGGGCCCGGTGACGGGGGCCGGCCGGCGGGGCATTGGGCATCGGTGCCGTTCCTCCCCGCACTCGGGAGGGTCTTCGCCACCAGGGGCAGGTCCGCCTTCCCAGCTACCGGCGGCTCTCTCCACCTGCCCGGACCCGGTGACTACTCGTCTCCGTCAGCGCGTTACCCGGAGCGTACGGGCGCGTTGGCGCGGGCGGCAACCGGATACCGGGGACCCGGGTGACCACCCGGCCGGGCGGTTGCGTCCCCCGGCCGCGGCAGCAGGGGGCGCAGCCAGTGGCGTGATTCCACCGGTCGGCGGTCCGGTGGCGATAGGGCAGGGCGAAGCGGGGTATTACGGTCAAGTAGCACTGGCCGGTAACCGGCACTCACCGCCCGTGGGAGGGCGTGTCCGGCGAACGCCCAGGCCGGACGGGCGATCCGCCCGGTGGCGCGTCGCCCCTCCCCGCCCTGCTCCGCGGGAGTCCGTTCCCCCTGCCCGAGGGCGGGGTTTCCCCGGAGGATTCGATGACCGCAGCGTCCACGCCGCGCAGCCGGACAACGATCAGCGAGGCAGAGGCCCGTAGGGTCGCGGAGGCCGCCCGGGAGAAGGACTGGCGCAAACCCAGCTTCGCCAAGGAGCTGTTCCTCGGCCGGTTCCGCCTCGACCTGATCCATCCGCACCCGCTGCCCGCCCCCGAGGACCAGGCACGGGGCGAAGCGTTCCTGCACAGGCTGCGCGAGTTCTGCGAGACGCGGATCGACGGCGCCCGGGTCGAACGGGACGCCAGGATCCCCGACGACGTCCTGCTGGGCCTGAAGGAACTCGGGGCGCTCGGCATGAAGATCGACGAGCAGTACGGCGGCCTCGGACTCACCCAGGTCTACTACAACCGCGCGCTGGCCCTGGTCAACAGCGTCAGCCCCGCCGTCGGCGCGCTGCTCTCCGCGCACCAGTCGATCGGGGTTCCCCAACCGTTGAAGCTGTTCGGAACCCCCGAGCAGAAGGAGCGTTTCCTGCCCCGGTGCGCACGCTCGGACATCTCCGCCTTCCTGCTCACCGAACCCGACGTGGGCTCGGACCCGGCGCGGCTGGCCACCACCGCGGTCCCGACCGAGGACGGCGACGCCTACGTCGTTGACGGGGTCAAGCTGTGGACCACCAACGGCGTGGTGGCCGACCTGCTGGTGGTGATGGCCCGGGTGCCCGCGGGCGAGGGGCACCGGGGCGGCATCACCGCCTTCGTCGTCGAGGCCGACTCCCCGGGCATCACCGTGGAGAACCGCAACGCCTTCATGGGCCTGCGCGGCATCGAGAACGGCGTCACCCGCTTCCACCAGGTCCGGGTCCCCGCCGCCAACCGCATCGGTGCCGAGGGCGCCGGGCTGCGGATCGCCCTGACCACGCTCAACACCGGACGGCTCTCGCTGCCCGCGGCCTGCTCCGGGGCCGCCAAGTGGTGTGTGCGGATCGCCCGCGAGTGGTCCTGCGCCCGGGAGCAGTGGGGCCGGCAGATCGGCCGGCACGAGGCGGTGGGCACCAAGGTGGCGTTCATCGCGGCCACGGCGTTCGCCCTGGAGTCCGTGGTCGAGCTGGCCAGCCAGATGGCCGACGAGGAACGCAACGACATCCGGATCGAGGCCGCCTTGGCCAAACTGTACGGGTCGGAGATGGCCTGGCTGGTCGCGGACGAGCTGGTCCAGATCCGAGGTGGCCGCGGCTTCGAGACCGCCGAGTCGCTGGCCGCCCGCGGTGAGCGGGCGGTGCCCGCGGAACAGGTGCTGCGGGACCTGCGGATCAACCGGATCTTCGAGGGGTCCACCGAGATCATGCACCTCCTGATCGCCAGGGAGGCGGTGGACGCCCACCTGTCCGTGGCCGGCGACCTGATCGACCCGGAGAAGGACCTGCGGAGCAAGGGCAGGGCCGCGGTGCGCGCCGGGGGCTTCTACGCCCGCTGGCTGCCCAGGCTCGTCGCCGGCCCCGGGCAGGTGCCCGGCAGCTACGCCGCGTTCCACCCGCCCGGTCACCCGGACCTCGCCCGCCACCTGCGCTTCGTCGAACGCAGCGCCCGTCGTCTGGCCCGTTCCACCTTCTACGGGATGTCCCGCTGGCAGGGCCGGATGGAGACCAAGCAGGGCTTCCTCGGCAGGGTCGTGGACATCGGCGCCGAACTGTTCGCGATGAGCGCGGTCTGCGTCCGCGCACAGATGCTCCGTGAGCAGGCCGCGACCGGGACGGAGGACCCCGGCGGCACACCGGGGACGGCCGCGTACGAACTGGCCGACCTGTTCTGCTGCCAGGCCAGGCTGCGGGTGCAGGAGGTCTTCCACCGCCTGTGGCACAACACCGACGAGCTCGACGGCAAGGCGGTGCGCCGGGTCATGGCCGGCGACTACGCGTGGCTGGAGGAGGGCGTCCTCGATCCCTCGGGCGACGGGCCGTGGATCGCGGAACCGGCCCAGCAGCCCCCGGCAGACAGGAATCTGCACCGCCCCGTGCACTGAGGTGCGGGGCACGGGCCCCGCGCACCGGTCCACAATGGGGGGATGACGCAGACCTCACTGGCCGATCCCCACCTCCTGCCTCCCACGGTCACCGCCGAAGGCGACGGCGGCTGCCGGGACGTGGTCGTCCTGGGCTCCACCGGTTCCATCGGCACCCAGGCGATCGACGTGGTGGTGCGCAACCCGGAGCGTTTCCGGGTGGTCGCGCTGTCCGCCTCGGGCAGCCGGGTGGAGCTGCTTGCCGAGCAGGCGCACCAACTCGACGTCCGAGCCGTGGGTGTCGCCGACGAGGCGGCGGCCGGACCGCTCCGTGAGGCGCTGCGGGCCCGGTACGGGACCCGCCGGCTGCCCGAGCTGGTGGTCGGTCCGGACGCTTCGACGGAACTCGCCGGCCACCCCTGTGACACGGTGCTCAACGGCATCACCGGTTCCATCGGTCTCGCGCCCACCCTGGCGGCGCTGCGTGCCGGGCGCATCCTGGCCCTGGCCAACAAGGAGTCACTGATCGTCGGTGGCCCACTGGTGCGGGAGCTGGCCTCGCCCGGTCAGATCGTCCCGGTGGACTCGGAGCACTCGGCCCTGTTCCAGGCGCTGCGCGGGGGGTCCCGCCCCGAGGTGCGCCGGCTGCTGGTCACCGCCAGCGGGGGGCCGTTCCGCGGCCGCACCCGGGAGGAGCTGGAAGGGGTCACCCCCGAGCAGGCGCTGGCCCATCCGACCTGGGACATGGGTCCGGTGATCACGATCAACTCGGCAACCCTGGTCAACAAGGGGCTCGAGGTGATCGAGGCCCACCTGCTCTACGACATCCCGTTCGACCGGATCGACGTCGTGGTCCACCCGCAGTCGTACGTGCATTCGATGGTCGAGTTCGTGGACGGTTCGACGCTGGCCCAGGTCAGCCCGCCCGACATGCGGATGCCGATCGCCCTGGCACTGGGGTGGCCACACCGGGTGCCGGACGCCGCGCCGGCCTGCGACTGGACCAAGGCCAGCCGATGGGAGTTCTTCCCCCTCGACGACGCGGCGTTCCCCGCCGTCGCGCTCTCCCGGCAGGTCGGTACCCTCGGAGGGACAGCGCCCGCGGTGTTCAACGCCGCCAACGAGGAGTGCGTGGCCGCGTTCATGGCCGGGCGGCTGCCCTTCAACGCGATCGTGGACACGGTCGCCAGGACGGTGCAGGAGCACGGGACGCCCCCGGCGGGCAACCAGTTGTCGCTCGGCGACGTCCTGGAGGCCGAGGAGTGGGCCAGGGCCAGGGCCAGGGAGCTGGCCGGAACGCAGGCGGGGACGAGGACAGGGACGACTGTATGACGGAACTGATGACGGTCCTGGGCATAGTCGTCTTCTTCCTGGGGTTGCTGTTCTCCATCGCCTGGCACGAGCTGGGGCACCTGTCCACGGCCAAGCTCTTCGGCATCCGGGTGCCGCAGTACATGGTCGGCTTCGGGCCGACGATCTGGTCCCGGCGCAGGGGCGAGACGGAGTACGGCATCAAGGCACTGCCGCTGGGCGGCTACATCCGGATGATCGGGATGTTCCCACCCGGGGACGACGGGAAGGTCACGGCACGTTCGACCTCCCCGTGGCGCGGCATGATCGAGGACGCCCGCTCCGCCGCCTACGAGGAGTTGCAGCCCGGCGACGAGGGCCGGATGTTCTACACGCGCAAGCCGTGGAAGCGCGTGATCGTGATGCTCGCCGGGCCGTTCATGAACCTCATCCTGGCGGTGGCGCTGTTCGCCGGTGTGCTGATGGGGTTCGGAGTCAGCACCCCGACCACCACCGTGGGCAGCGTCGGCGACTGTGTGGTGCCGGCCTCAGCCAATTCGGACACCTGTCCGAAGGGGGCCAAGGACACCCCCGCCGAGACGGCGGGGCTCCGGGCCGGTGACAAGATCATCTCGTTCGACGGCCGCCCCATGCAGGACTGGGGCGCGCTGCAACGGGCCATCCGGGACTCCTCCGGCACGGTCGCCATCGGCGTCGAGCGCGGCGGCAAGGAGGTGACCCTCACGGCCGACGTGGTGCGCAACGAGGTCACCAGGATCGACGGGGACGGCGACTACGTTCCGGGCGAGACGGAGAAGGCCGGATTCCTGGGCTTCACCCCGGCGTCCGGCATCGTCAAGCAGAGTCCGTCGCAGACCGCCGACCGTATGGGCGACATCGTGGTGGACGGTGTCGAGCGGCTGATCGAGATCCCCTCACGGGTCCCCGCGCTGTGGGGTGCGGCCTTCCAGGGGGAGGAGCGGGAGGCCGACTCGCCGATGGGCGTGGTGGGCGCGGCCAGGGTCGGCGGTGACGTGTTCGCCCTCGACGCCCCGCCGGAGCAGCGGGTCGCGTTCATGCTGTTCCTGGTGGCCGGATTCAATCTGTCGCTGTTCCTGTTCAACATGTTGCCGCTGTTGCCGTTGGACGGCGGGCACGTCGCCGGGGCCCTGTGGGAGTCGATCCGACGGCACGCCGCCCGGGTGTTCCGCCGGCCAGATCCCGGGCCGTTCGACGTGGCCCGGCTGATGCCGGTCGCCTACGTGGTGGCCGGGGTCTTCATCTGTTTCACCTTGTTGGTCCTGGTAGCGGATCTGTTCAATCCGGTTCGGATCAACTGATGCGGCGATCGGCGGATGATCGGGTGCGCTCGCCCGGTGATCGGGAAGCTGTACCGAACCACAAGCGTCATGCCGCATCATGGGTTGCCGTACCGTTGGTCGTCGAGGTCCGTGTGTCAATGTCATTGAGCCACGTGGGGATGCACATCTAATGAGTTCCGTTTCGCTCGGAATGCCGTCCGTTCCGGTCAAGCTCGCCGAGCGTCGTAAGACTCGGCGGATCAATGTGGGTTCGGTTCCTGTGGGGGACGGGGCTCCGGTGTCGGTGCAGTCGATGACGACGACGGTCACCGCGGATGTGGGTGCGACGTTGCAGCAGATCGCTGAGTTGACGGCGTCTGGTTGTCAGATCGTGCGGGTGGCGTGTCCGAGTCAGGATGATGCGGAGGCGTTGGCGCAGATCGCGCGGAAGTCGCAGATTCCGGTGATTGCGGACATTCATTTTCAGCCGAAGTATGTGTTTGCGGCGATTGATGCCGGGTGTGCGGCGGTTCGGGTGAATCCGGGGAACATCCGGCAGTTCGATGACAAGGTGAAGGAGATCGCGCGGGCGGCGTCGGCGGCTGGGGTGCCGATTCGGATCGGGGTGAACGCGGGGTCGTTGGACAAGCGGTTGTTGGCGAAGTACGGGCGGGCGACTCCTGAGGCGTTGGTGGAGTCGGCGTTGTGGGAGTGTTCGTTGTTCGAGGAGCACGGGTTCCGGGACATCAAGATCTCGGTGAAGCACAACGATCCGGTGGTGATGGTCAATGCGTACCGGTTGTTGGCGAGTCGGTGTGATTATCCGTTGCATTTGGGTGTGACGGAGGCGGGTCCTGCGTTTCAGGGGACGATCAAGTCGGCGGTGGCGTTTGGTGCGTTGTTGTCGGAGGGGATCGGGGACACGATTCGGGTGTCGTTGTCGGCGCCTCCGGTGGAGGAGGTGAAGGTGGGGGCGCAGATTCTGGAGTCGTTGGGGTTGCGGGAGCGGCGGTTGGAGATCGTGTCGTGTCCGTCGTGTGGTCGGGCGCAGGTGGATGTGTATCGGTTGGCGGATGAGGTGACGGCGGGGCTGGATGGTATGGAGGTGCCGTTGCGGGTGGCGGTGATGGGGTGTGTGGTCAATGGTCCTGGTGAGGCCAGGGAGGCTGAT
>NZ_KB904678.1 GCF_000380165.1 Wenjunlia vitaminophila DSM 41686 | reverse complement strand
CCACACACCGACCATCATCAGAAAACACCCGCACCCCAGCAGCCGACTCCGCCATCGCCCCCAACTCCGCCAACTGCCGCCCCTCCAACCCCACCGTCACCGCACCCACCGGCTGCACATCGCAATACCCCNACTCCCGCCCCAACCGCCACACCTGCTCCACCACACCCGCCGTATCCGCCACCGGAAACGTATTCGCCATCGCATGCACCGCCGTAAACCCACCCCGCGCCGCCGCACGCGTCCCCGTCGCCACCGTCTCCGCATCCTCCCGACCCGGCTCCCGAAGATGCGTATGCAAATCCACCAACCCCGGCAACAACACCAACCCCTCCGCATCCACCACCCGCACACCACCACCACCCGAACCACCAGCCGACACACCCACACCCACCTCAGCCACCACACCACCCACCACCAGAACATCCCGCGGCGCACCCCCCAACACCCGCGCACCACGAATCAGGAACCCGCGCTCAGCCACGTGCCGACACCCGCCCCTCCCGGCGCACCGCGAACACCGGCCCGTCGGCGCAGATCAGCGCGGACTCGCTGGCTGCGGTCGTCGCCGCCGTCGCGCACCCGTGGCAGTAGCCGAGACCGCAGGCCATGTGCGCCTCCAGGGACACCTGCAGGGTCGCCGCCCACCGGTCGGCGAGCCGCGCGCACAGCGCGGTGAGACGTTCCGAGCCGCACGTCAGGACCTGCTGCGCGGGGGCCTCGTCCAGCGCGTCCCGCAGCAGCGCACCCACCGTGTGGGGGTCGCTGTCCCCCTCCTCGTCGGTGACCTCGATCAGCCGGGATATCCCCAGCTCCCGGTAGTCCGAGGCGCCCACGAGCGCGTCCCGGGTACGGGCGCTGACCACGGCGGTCACCTCCACACCGGCGGCAACCGCGTCCTCCGCGCAGGTCATCAGCGAGCACACCCCGATGCCCCGGCCGACGAGCAGCAGCCGCCGGGTCTCCGGCGCCAGGTCGAAGCCCCGGCCGAGTGGGCCGACGACCTGCAGGGCACCGCCGACCGGCACCTGGCTCAACGCCTGGGTGCCGACCCCGCGCACCCCGTACACGATCTCCACCTGGCCGTCGGTCGGGTGCCTGCGGTGGATCGCCATGGGGCGCGGCAGCACCGCACGGACCGAGGTCTCCTCGGGCACCGACACCATGACGAACTGACCCGGCCGGGCCGACGCGGTGATGGTGGGTGCGGCGAGCCGCATCCGGTAGTGGCGGTCACCGACCGGGGCGTTCTCCACCACCTCGGCCCGGTCCCAGGTGGGGCTGCCGGGGCGCGGCCCGCCTACCGGTGCCAGCGTCCAACCGTTCGGCACGCTCATGCGGCCCGCTCCTTCGTGGTGTTCGCCGGCTCCGCGAGGAGACCGTCCAGCCGGAGCAGGGTGGCCAGGAGCACCCGGGTGCCCGCGGCGAGTTCCTCCGGGGCGGTCTGCTCGGCCGGGGTGTGGCTGAGCCCGTCCTTGCTGGGCACGAAGATCATGCCCGTGGGCACCACGTGGTTGATCATCTGGCTGTCGTGGCTGGCACCGCTGGTCATGACGTGATACCTGACGTCCAGCGCGGTGCAGGCCTCGGCGACCGTGTCGGCCAGCCACACCGGGAGGATCACCGGGGAGGCGTCGGCGAGGTCCTGGGCCCGCAGGGCGATCCCGCGGCGCTCGCACACCTCGCGGGACCGGGCGACGAACTCCGCCGCCGTGTGGCGCTGCCGGTCGCTGTCCACGTCCCTGATGTCCACCGCCATCTCGACCTGTCCCGGGATGGTGGTGATGGAGCCGGGCCGGACCTCGAGCTTGCCGACGGTGATGCGGGTGCCGTGGTGCCGCGAGTCGGTGGCCAGTTCCTCCGCGAGCAGCACGCACTCGGCCGCCGCGGTCAGGGCGTCGGCGCGGTCGCGCATCGGGGTGCCCCCGGTGTGCGAGGCCCGACCGGTGAGGCTGAGCCGCAGCCGGCTGCTCCCGGAGATCTCGTCAACGATGCCCACGGGCAGGCCCAGGCTCTCCAGCACGTTGCCCTGTTCGATGTGGAGCTCGACGAACGCGTTCCACTCCGCCGGGTCCCACCGTGCGGCGTCCACCCCCTCGGGGGCCAGACCGACCTGGCGCATAGCGTCCGCGAGGGTGGTGCCCGCGGCGTCCCGGAACCCGTCGAGGTCGGTGGCGCGGGTCAGTCCGGCCGCGATCCGGCTGCCGGTGCACGCCTGGCCGAACCTGGCGCCCTCCTCGGCGGCGAAGGCCACGAACCGCAGCGGGTGGTCGTGCGCGGCGTCGTTGTCGGCCAGGACCCGGGCCACCTCCATCGCGGCCACCACGCCGGCGATCCCGTCGAACCGTCCGGCCTCGGGGACGCTGTCCAGGTGCGAGCCGGTGCCCAGGGCGCCGCGCCGCTCGCTGAGGCGACCCGGGCGCAGCGCGTGGGTGTTGCCCGCCGCGTCGGTCCAGGTGGTCAGGCCCAGGTCGCGCATGTGGGCGGCGAACCGCTCGTGCGCCCGGCGTTCCATCGGGGTGTAGCCGAGCCGGGTGACCCCGGCCCCGTCTCCCTCGCTGAGCGAGGCGAACTCCTCGATCAGCCCGGCCAGCCTCCGGGCGTCCACCTGGTCGGCGAGGTCCCGGACCCGCTGGGCGGGGACGGTGGGGGCGGCGGTGGGGCGCCGCTCGTCGTGCTCAGTGCGCATGGTCGGTACCGGTGTCCCGGGCTGCGGGGGTCAGGGTGTGCTGGTCCACCAGCACCAGGTGGTGCGGCACCGCGGTCTCCCCGGAGGGCCGCGGGCCCACCGCCTCGGCGACCGCCTCCAGGGTCGCCTGGTGGGCGTCGAGGTAGGACCGCACCTGCCGCAGCAGGAACGCCGGCACGCCGTGCAGCACGGCCAGCGCCACCTGCCGTCCCCGGACCAGCTCGACGTCCACGTCGATGACGCCGTCCTGGAGGCGGAACGGGACCGCGGGGACGCCCGACTCGCGGGCGAGGACGTGCCCCAGCACCGCGTTGTCGCTGTCGTCCCAGGTCAGTACGGTCTCGGGTCGGTGGGGACGCAGGGCGTCGGCCATCGCCCGGCCGACGGTCTCCATGGCCGCGGCGGAGCGGCTGTGGTCGATGTCCACGGCGCCGTCACGGAGTTGGGTGAGGTCGCGGACGGCGGCCAGCACGTCCTGCGGGCTGGGTGGGCGGGTCATAACGTCCTCCTACGGGCGTGCGCTGTGGAGTTCCTCAAGACCCAGGACCGACACACGGACTGGGCGGGGGCGTGCGGAGGCGTCCGCACCCGCGGACACCGGGGTGCCGGAGGGGGCGCCGGTCGACCCGGGCCCGTCCGCCAGCACCGAAAGGACGGCGTTCACCCGGGCTCCGGCCTGGGCCAGCGCCTCGACGTGGGCCTGGACCTCCGCGTCGGCGGCGGTCGAGGGCACCACCAGGGCGACCGCGGCGGCCGAAGGCGCGCCGGTCGCCGACGCGTCGTCGGGGGTCACCACGGTCAACGGGAGACCGGTGTGCAGGGAGATCGCGGTGGCCAGCACGGCCGCGGGCCAGCCCGCTGCCACCAGCCGGGTGGTGTCGGGCGGAACCGCCGCGCCCAGGTCCGCGGCGACCCGGCGCAGCACCGACGGGCGTTGCAGGGCGCGCATCTCCGCGAACTCCAGCAGGTCCGTGAGGTGTCCGCGGTGCGGGATCGCGCTGGCCGCTATGTCGGCGAGGAGCTCGGCGTGCCGCCGGGACCTGACGTCGTCGACCGGGAAGGACGGTTCCGCCATCTGCTATCCCTTTCTCGGAGGGTTGATCAGTGCCTTGCCCGCGGCCTCGCCGGCCGGGGCCGCTGTGCTTCCTGTCGGGGTGGGCCGGGTGCCGAAGTCCCCGGTGTAACCCATCTCCTGGGACATCAGCCGCGCCGCGCGCAGCACGACCTCGGTGGCGCGGGTGCGCTGGATCGGGTCGCGCATCCGGTTGCCGGCGGCGGCCAGGGTGACGCTGGAGACGGACTGCGCGGTGGAGGTGAACACCGGCGCGGAGACCGCCCAGACGTCGTCGTCGAGTTCGTTGGCGCACACGTCGTAGCCCTGGTCCCGGACCCGGGTCAGGTGCTCCTCGACCTCGCTCACCGTGCGGGGGGTGTCCGGGGTGTACGCGGTGAGCTGCGCCTCGCCCAGGATCAGCCTGACCTGGGCGGGCGGCAGGTACGCCAGCACGCTGCGGGCCGAGGCCGCGGCGTGCGGCGGCATCTCCTGACCGGCCCGCACGTACAGCCGCAGCGGGTGGCGGGCCTCCACCAGCGAGACGCACACCAGCCGGGTGCCCATGAGGTTGGTGAGGAACACCGTCTCGCCGCTCTCCCGGGCGGCCTCGACCAGCGGCCCGGGCGGCGTCACCAGCGTCCCGTGCTCACCGGTGAAGGAGCCGAAGAGTTCGGTCGAGGCCGGGCCGAGGAAGTAGCGCCGGTTCAGTGGCGACCTGGTGACGTAGCGCTCCTCGACGAGGGTGGACAGCACCCGGTGCATGCTGCTGATCGGGGTGTCCAGTTCCTCGTGGAGTTGTTGCAGGCTCATTCCCTGGCGGTTCATGGCCAGGGCCCTGATCACTCGAAGCGCGCGCGTGACAACTTGCATGGTCAGCTATCCGTTTCCCCGGGACGGTCGGTCGTCGGCGGACCGTCCGGGGTGCCGTGTCGGCGTGGTCGCGTCCTCGTGATCGCCCCCCGGGCGGACCAGCTCAGGCAGCTTAGCCACGCCGGCCCCCGCGCAGCGGTCGTCGAGTTCCCGGACGATCTCCGCCATGGCCTGGGGACGGGCGAAGGTCGCGGTGCCCACCTGGACGGCGGCGGCACCGACCCGCAGGTAGTCCAGGGCGTCCTGGGCGGTGGAGACCCCACCGCACCCGATGACCGGGACGGGGACCGCCTGCGCCACCAGCCAGGCCAACCGCAGGGACAGGGGCTTGACGGCGGGTCCCGACACCCCGCCCACGGTGTTGCCGAGCACGGGCCGCCCGGTGCCGGGATCGACCACCATCCCGGGGTAGGAGTTGGCGACGACCAGGGCCTCGGCCCCGGCCCGGTGCGCGGCCCGCGCCACCTCGGTGACCGACGCCACCATGGGGGCCAGCTTGACCCAGACCGGACGGCCGCCGGCACGGTGCCGCACCTCGCGGGTGATCCGGGCCACCGCCTCCGGGTCGGCCCCGATCTCGGTGCCCCCGTGCTCCAGGTTGGGACACGAGACGTTGATCTCCAGGGCGGCGTACTCGGCGTCGCCGAGTTCCTCGGCCACCTCGGCGTACTCCTCGGGCCGCAGTCCTCCCACGCTGACCACGACCGGGCGGCCGGTGGCGTGGTAACGGGGCAGGACGTCCCGCAGGAACCCCGGGACGCCCGGGCTGGGGATGCCCACGCTGTTGATCATGCCCATTCCGGTCTCGCTGAGCCGGTGCGCCGCGTTGCCCCCGCGTTGGGCGGAGAAGACGGTCTTGGTGACGACCGCGCCGAGCCGGTCCATGGGCAACAGGCCCTCGAGCTCGGGGCCGAAGCAACCGGAGGCCGGCATCACGGGGCTGTCCAGGAGCAGGGAGCCGAGCCGCACCGAGAGGTCGGCGGTCACCCGCGCGGGGTCGGGGGCGAAGAACCGGGCCCTGGCGTCCTCCGGGGTGGGGCGGGCCGGCGGGCCGACGCCGGCAGCGGGTGCCGGGCCGGTGAGGTGCCCCCCGACGTGCCCCGCGCCGTGGCGGGGCCCGGCAGTCAGTGTGGGGGAGGTCGATCCGGTGCGGCCGCTCATGCCGGGGCACCGTCCCGACGCGCCGGGGGAACCTGGGCGGGCTGCCCGAGGCGGTGGGCGCTGCGCGCGGCCAGCCGCAGCATGGCGAGCTGGGCCGGCTCGTAGTCCTCGAGCCAGGCGTCGGTGGCCCGGTTGGCGTGCGCGACCAACAGCGCACCGGCCCGCAGGCCCAGCGCCCGGGCCACCGAGAACACCGTCTCGGTCTCCATGTCGATCCCGTCCACGTCCAGTCCGCGCAGCGCGGCCAGGTGCGCGGCGGAGGCGGCCTCGAGGCCGGGCAGCGGCCGGCCCTGGCCGAGGTAGTAGGTGTCGCTGGAGGCGACCGTGATCCGGGCGAGCTCCGTGCCCAGGGCGGTCGCCTCGGCGCGCAGCACGTCGAGCACCTCGGGGTCGGCGGTGCGGGGCTCGGAGTCCCGCGCGTAGACGGCCGCTGCTCCGGTACGCGGCACCGCGTGGGTGACCGCGCACACCGAACCGGGGCGGACCCAGTCCCGCAGCGCTCCCATGCCCCCGACCCGGAGCACCGTGTGCACGCCGAGCCGGGCCAGTTCGACGACGGCGATCTCCGTGGAGGGTCCCCCGATGCCCGTGGAGCACACGGCGACGGGGACGCCGGCCACCTGGCCGGTCCCGATGCGGAACTCGCGGCGCTGCCCGAGGACGGAGAAGTCCGACAGCACCGTGGCGGCCAGGTCCACCCGCGCCGGGTCGCCCGGCAGCAGACAGACCCCGGGGAAGTGGCCCAGGCGCGCGGGAAGGTGCGGGGCGGCTCCGTTCCGCCATGGATCCTGGGCGCTGCGGGCCATCAACGAACCTCCATTTATGGATGCATGTTTTCCAGATCTGGCAGTATGCATTGCGGTCGGTGGAGCGTCAACAACCCCTGAATCCTAGCTCTCGAACGGTGATTTGGGCGTTATGGACCGCGTTATGTCCGAGATGTAACATCTCAGAGGGGGTTGACGAAGTGGGGTCTGCGGTTCATCCTCGAACACGCATCCATGGAAGTTTTTCTTCCATTCATGGAAGAGTCAGTGGCGCCGGCCGCTCATCGAGCCACCGCGCTGACCGGATCACAGGGAGCCTCGTGCAAGACCATCAGGGGAGCCGGAACGGCGGCGGCAGCCGCCCATCGCCCGCCGCCGTCGGGGTGGACGGCGGGAGCGCGCGCACGAACACGCTGGTGTCCGCCCGAGGGGTCAGCAAGACGTACACGGCCGCCAACCGGCAGCCCGTCCTGGCGCTGTCCGACGTGGACCTCGACGTGGCCCAGGGAGAGATCGTCGCGCTGATCGGCCCGTCCGGCTGCGGCAAGTCCACCCTGCTGCGGATGATCGCCGGCCTCGACAACGACTACGACGGCGAGCTGTCCTGGACCCGTGCCCCCCGCCCGGGCAAGGACATCGGGTTCGTCTTCCAGGAGCCGGCCCTGCTGCCGTGGCGCACCGTGGAACGGAACGTGTCCATGGGCCTCGAGGCCCAGCGGGACCGCTCCGCCGAGGGCAAGGCACGGGTACGGAACCTCCTGGAGCTGGTCGGCCTCACCGAGTTCGCCCGCTCGTTCCCCAAGGAGCTCTCCGGCGGCATGCGCCAGCGCGCCGCCATCGCCCGGGCCCTCGCCTACGACCCGCAGATCCTGCTGATGGACGAGCCGTTCGGCGCGCTCGACGCGATCACCCGCGACCGGCTCCACGACGACCTGCTGCGGATCTGGGAGCAGACCCACAAGACGATCGTCCTGGTCACGCACAGCGTCGAGGAGGCCACCTACCTCGCCGACCGGGTCGCGGTGATGAGCGCGCGGCCGGGCCGGATCAAGGCGGTCCACCAGGTGCCGCTCGACCGCGACCGCACCCCGGAGGCCCGTCGGCTGCCCCAGTTCGCCGAGTTCTCCGGCATGCTCCGGCAGGAACTCCAATGAGCGGCGACACCAGCACCGCCCTCCGCGAGCCCGTCCCCGCCCCACCCCGTCCGCGCCCGACCGGAAGGCCGAGACCGGCCGCCGTCCGCATCACCCTCGGAGTGCTGGCCGCCGCCGCCTACCTCGCCGTGGTCATCGCCGGCTGGAGCGTCTACGTGCGCGTCGCGGACGTCCCGGTCTACCTGCTGCCGCCGCCGGGGGAGGTCTGGGACGCCGCCCGGGACCTGATAGGCAACGGCCAACTGTGGCCCAACCTCGGCTTCACCGCACGGAACATCGCGCTGGGCTTCGTGGGCGGCACACTGATCGGCACCCTGCTCGGCTGGCTGCTGTGGTCCTCCCGATGGGCCCGCGAACTCCTCGCACCGTACATCGTGCTGCTCCAGGCCGCCCCGAAGATCGCCGTCGCCCCACTGCTGGTGCTCTGGTTCGGGCTCAGCCAGACCTCGCAGCTCGTGCTGATCCTGCTCCTGGCCTTCTTCCCGATGATGACAGCGATGCTGCTGGGGCTGCGTGACGTCCCGGCGGACGTCGCCACCCTCGGCAGACTGCTCCACCTCTCCCGGTGGCAGTACCTGCGCACCATCCAGCTCCCCGCCGCCGTCCCCGCACTGCTGGCCGGGGCCAAGGTCGCCGTCATCGACTCGATGACCGGCGCGTTCCTCGCGGAGTACCTCTCCGCACAGAAGGGCCTGGGCTACCTGATGGTCCTGGGCAACACCAGTAACGACACCCCGCTGCTCATCGCCGCGGTGGTGATCACGGTTCTGGTCGGCCTCGCCGGATTCGGCCTGGTCTCGCTCGCGGAGCGCCGCCTGCTGCGCTGGAACCGCTGAACCTCCCAAGGAGAGTCATGAAGAACATCAAACGCCGCGGTGCCGTCGCGGGCGTCCTCGTCCTCGCGGCGACCGCCGCCGCGGCGTGCAGCCCGGGCTCCTCCGGGGGCTCGTCCTCGGGCAGCAACGCCGACGGCACCAAGAAGGTCACCATCCAGATCGACGGTGCGGCCGTCCCCTACTACGCCCCGCTGTACGCGGCCAAGGAGCAGGGGTACTTCAAGAAGAACGGCCTGGACGTCAACTTCACCTACGCCCAGGGCTCCGACATCGTCAAGAACGTCGCCGCCGGCAACGTCAACTTCGGCTTCCCCAACGGCGACTCGGTGATCACCGCCTACGGCAAGGGCATCAAGACCAACGTCGTCCACACCACCTACCAGCAGGGGATCGGCGCGCTGCTCTCGCAGACCAGCTCCGGCATCGGCTCGGTGGAGGACCTGAAGGGCAAGACGGTCGCCGTCACCGACCTGGGCAGCCCCAACTACATCCAGCTCCAGGCGATGCTCAAGAGCGCCGGCATGGACATCAGCGACGTCAAGGTGAAGCCGCTGGGCAGCGGCGTCATCGTGGACGCGCTGAAGAACGGCCAGGTGGACGCGATCGTCTTCTCCCGGCTGCGGTACTACGCGCTGAAGTCCGCCGGGGTGGACGTGCAGCAGATCCTCAGCGACAAGTACCTGCCGTCGTTCGGCAACGTGGTCATCACCAGCCCCAAGACGGTGGAGAAGGACCCCGACACGGTCAAGGCCTTCAACAAGGCCTTCGGTGAGGGCATCGACTACACCATCAAGAACCCCCGGGCCGCGGTGGACATGTCGGTGAAGAAGTACGCCCCCACCTTCAAGGGCCAGGAGGCGGACATCACCACCATCATCGAGGACGTCTTCACCAAGAACCTGTGGCAGTCGGCGACCACCGAGGAGAAGGGCCTGGGCTACCCCGACACCGCCCGTTGGCAGAAGGCGATCGACGCCCAGCAGAGTTACGGCCTGATCGACAGCTCGTTCAAGGCCGACGACCTCGTGGTGGCGCCCGATGAGCTGGGGTAGCACCACGGCACCCCGGGCCGTCCCCAGCGGTCTGGCCCGACGGGCCAGACCGCTGGCGGTCGGCACCGCCTCCCTGGCCGCCGGCGTCCTGCTCTGGCAGCTCGTGGTCACGCTCTTCGACGTGCCCGACTACAAGCTGCCCAGTCCAGGGCAGGTCGCCGACCGCGGCTGGGAACTCGGGCGGGACGGCGTGCTGACCCCGCACATCCAGCAGACCCTCGCCGAGGTCACCCAGGGAGTCCTCCTCGGCAGCGTGATCGGCGTCGTCCTGGCGGCCCTCTTCGTCCGGGTCCGTCTGGTCGAGCGGCTGCTGATGCCGCTCATCGTGGTCGCCCAGGTGACGCCGAAGATCTCCATCGCGCCGCTGATCGTGCTCTGGCTGGGCCTCGGCGTCGGCTCGAAGATCGCGCTGGTCACCCTGGTGTCGTTCTACCCGGTGCTGGTCAACACGGTGATGCGGCTGCGCAGCATCCCCAAGGGCGTCGACGACCTGTCCCGCATCCTCAAGCTCGGCCCGGTGGCCCGAGCCATCAAGATCGACCTGCCGTACAGCCTGCCGGCCATCGCCGCCGGGCTGCGCCTGGGCACCCTGGCGGCGGTCACCGCGGCGGTCATCGGGGAGTTCATCGGCGCCCAGTCCGGCCTGGGCTACCTCGAGCGGCAGGCCCAGGAGAACGACGACATCCAGCTCGTCATCGTCTCCCTGCTGTTGCTGTGCCTGCTGGCGCTGGCCCTGTACGCGTTGGTCAACCTCCTGGAACGGATCATCCGCACCCGCTTCGGCGAGGAGTGAGGCGACGGGGCGGTCGGGCCTGGGTGCGGTTGTCCGCTCCGGGCCCGACGCGTATTGTGGGCGCGTTCTCGCCCCGGCCAACCGCGTCACCCCGTTCAACCGGACCCTAGCCGGCCCCGTTCGAACCCTTGTGCACCAGATCAGGGCACCCTATGGTCCGTGGCGGGCGCCGACGACGGGGCGTCGTACGGCAGCACCTATACTCCCTCGAGCATTGTTCGAATCGCGGCAGAGCCCGGACTGGTCCCCGCCATCCGTCGGGTCGTCTTCGGTGTTGGTCCGCAGAGGGTGCGCCACTCGTGCTCGGGCGCTTCGAAAGGAGCGCGCTCGCCGGGGGGCCTCCCACCAAGGATCGCGAGGAGAACGGTGAAAAGGCGCAGAAGGGCTTCCTCGAAGATCTCGAAGGGTTGGTAGGTCACCCATGGTAGGCGTCACCCCCGAACTATCCCCGAACTACGCGGCGCAGATGGCCCTTTCCCGTGGCTATGCGGAGGACGTGGAGGTGCATGGAAAATGGCCCGTGCACTACCAGTTCCGTGCGGCCAAGGGGGACCACAAGAACCTTCTCGTGGTGTTCTCATCGGTGGGGAGCAGGTGGGGGTTCGGGAACGCACTGGACGGGATACAGTGCAACGTCCTGCGTATTCGTGACTACTTCGACGGAGCCGCCTCCTACTATGTGGCGCGCAACATGGACTTCAGCGTTTCCGAGTCCGTCGAGGCGCTGATCAGGAGCTTCATGGAGCGGCTCGGCGTGACCCGGGACCAGGTGACGCTGGCCGGTTCTTCGAAGGGGGGAAGCGCCGCCCTCTACTACGGGCTCAAGTACGACTACAAGAACATCGTGATGTCCACGCCGCAGTATTTCCTGGGCAGTTACTCCCACGGACACGGCGACCTCGGAAGGTACGTCCTCGGCGAGGGTGAGCCGATGGAGAACGTGAAGATCATGGACTCCGTCATACCCGACGTCCTACAGGCGGAGAAGGACTTCGACCGGAACATCTACCTCGTTTCCTGCGAGGCGGACTACCAGTACGAGCAGGAGGTCAAGCACTACCTGCCGGCGCTGCGGAAGTACGAGAACTTCAACCTCGTCCTCGTCGAGTCCCCCACCCTGCGCCGGCACGAGGAAGTGACCAGGCACGCCCTGCCGGTGCTCTGGAGCATCATCCACGCCCTGACCGAGGGCGTCGTCCTGCACTGGGGTCAGCACCGCGTCGGACCTGGCCCCGACGACCCGGCCAAGGCGGCCGAGTACCTGGCCGAGCTGCGGCGTCGGGACACCGCCCTGGCCATCCTCAAGAAGATCACCGTGAATGACCGCAAGGTCCACCTGAGCGGCCACGCCTTCCTCCCCGGGGTCCCCCCCGAGGGCGAGGTGGAGGAGCGGAAGCGACTCGTGCTGGAGCAGAACGGCAGGACCTGGGTCTTCCCCCTGGAGACGGTCAAGGTCCTGCGGCTGTACCGGGACTACTACGAGAAGTACTTCTGTGAGTACGCCGAAGGCGGGTTCAGCTCCGGAAGCGACAGCATCTCCTTCGACGCGCTCCCGCTCGGGAGCTACGACGTTTCCGTCTGGCTCTCGAGTGAACGCGAGGGCATCGAGCGGAGGACCCGGTTGATCTCGCAGGTCGTCGTGGACACCCGCTTCGTGTCCCAGGACGCGGAGATCATGGTCAGGGGAGGCCGCGGCGGACTCAGGGTCATCAAGCGGAGCGTCGTGGGGGAGGACTCGGACACCATCCGCTTCACCGTCGAGGACTCGTGGGTACGCGAGCGGGTCGCGCACGCGGAGGGCGTGTTCTTCCTGCCGGGCCGGAACGCCGACAAGTTCGCGCACGCCTCCTACTACCTCGTCCTCCAGGGGAAGGCGGGCACCTACTCCTTCCCCCTGGTGGCGCGGAGGAACGCCAAGCCGGTGCGCGCACGCAAGAGCCCTGACGACGTCGGCAACTACGACTTCGGGTACTACACCAGCCCGAAGGGCGAGGGAGTGGATGTCTCCGAGGTGCCGGCCGGCCGCTACACCATGCTGGTCTCGATGAGCGCCGGAGGGGCCCTCTACACCAAGAAGGCGGGCAGGGTGACCCTGCGCCGGACCAGTTGACCCGCCCACCGGCACCGGTGGGCCGCTCGGCACACCTCGGTCGGCAACGCCACCACCTGGTCCCGCGGTCTGGCTCGGGTGCGGTTGTCCGCTCCGGGCCCGACGCGCGTGACGCGTGACGGGGCCCGCACCCGCCGCCACGGCCAGGCAGGGCCCTCAGGGCCGCCACGCCCGGGAACACAGCACCAGCCGGTACCCGTCCGGGTCTTCCACGGTGACGCCCCACCGGTTCCAGTACGGGTTCGGTGACGTGACCCGACGACCGCCGTGCTCCACCAGCCGGGCCACCAACTCCTCGGGGACGTCCTCCTCGAGGTACACCACCAGCAGGTCCTCCTCGGTGGGCCGCGGCGCGGCCGGCCGGTCCGCGGAACGGACCAGCTCCAGGTGCCACGCCGCGGCCGGCCACCCCACCACCAGCAACTCGTGTTCCTCGTGTCTCCGCCCGGGGCCGCTGCGCCACACCACACCCAACCCGAGCCCCCCGCACCAGAGGCGTTCCGCCGCCGCCAGGTCGCCCGAGGGCCGGGCGATCCGCACATGACTGTGACCACTGGCGGGCACGGTCCCTCCTCCACCTCGTGTGCTGACACCGGGACGCCGCCCCACCTGGGCCGGGGTGGCGGTGCGGGCGGACGTCCTGAGGCGGTCAGATCGGCCAGGAATCCCCCGGGTCGTCCAGCCACGCGCGATGCCCGTGTGGGCTGACCGTCAGCCCGAACCGGGCCACGTCCGGGCACCCCTGGTCCCGCCACCAGAGGTAGGCGTTGGACACCTCGTCCCACAGGCGACGCGAGCCCGCCTGCCAGACCTTCGCCTCCCGCTCGCCATCGCGGAACATCACACATGCCCAGGACAGGTCCGACAGGCTGTGGAACCACACCGGCCGTGCGTCGTCGCGTTTCTCCGCCACCGCCTGGCGACAGTGAGGCACCCGCAGACCCAGCACGAACGGCAGGTCGGACCACTGCCCGCGAAGGAACTCCCCTTCACTCAGGTAAGTGTTGGACACCTCGGCGTCCTTCAGCGGCCACGCGGACAGGTAGTCGTCGGGAGTGACCTCGGAGTTCCTCCGCGTACGCAGTTTCATGAACTCCACACGCTGGGTGAAGTGCCCGCTTGCCGTCCCGTCCGCCACCTTCAGGCGCACCACGGCGTCGGCGTTTCCGTAGTGGGTGCCGAACGGGGCGAGGATGATCCCCCCGGGCCGGGTCTGCCTGATCCAGGTATCGGGGACTTCGCGGACACCCACCGTGGCCAGGATGCGGTCGTACGGTGCGGTGTCGGGATGCCCCTCGAACCCG
The DNA here is from genome assembly GCF_000380165.1 of Wenjunlia vitaminophila DSM 41686. Taxonomy (GTDB): domain Bacteria; phylum Actinomycetota; class Actinomycetes; order Streptomycetales; family Streptomycetaceae; genus Wenjunlia; species Wenjunlia vitaminophila. Next base: position 36,758 of record NZ_KB904678.1, on the reverse strand, counting down.
TCGCCCACGACCACCTCCGGGTGCCAGCCGTGCCGGGACAGCCGCTCCTGGGCCATCCGGGACACGAATCCGTCAATGTCCATGGTCGTCACACTGTCGGGTCCAAGGCGGTGGGTCAGGGCACCGGCCGTCTCGCCGGTGCCCGTGCCCACGTCCAGTACGCGCATGCCAACCTCCACCGCCAGGTCCTGGAGCAGGTCGTAAACCACGGAGGGCATGGAGGACGAACTGGTGGACAACCTGCCGGGACCGGGCCCCGGTTGGGTTCCGTCGTCCCACCGGGTCACGATGGGGACGTTGCTGTCCGCCGCCTCGTACCAGGCGTCCGGGTCCTCCCGCTTGTCCACAGCGGAACTCGTGCGGGTCGCCAGGTCATAGGGCCACATCACGTCCGGGAGGAACGCGGCCCGGTCCACGGATGTGAAGGTCGGAACCCAGTCCGACGACAGCGCACCGGACTCCATGAGTACCCGCCCCAGCTCGTTGCGGCTGGGGCGGTCCGTACGCAGGACGTCGGGCGTCACTTGCGGTGCTTCCCGTCGCCCTCCGGGCTGGAACCGTCAGGGCTCGGCGGGTCCTGCGGAGGCTGCCACGGCTGGCCGGGGTGGTCGTCGTCTCCGTCGCCTCGCTGGGCGTACGGGGCAATGGGGAATGTCATCCTGTGTTCTCCTTCGTTCCGGTTGGTGTGGCCTCACCGGTCTGGTGGTGCCGTCCGTCGGTGGCACTGGCCGGACCTGTCGCCGTGACGACCCTGGGAATCCCTGCCTCCCAACATCCGTGTGATCACAAGCGATTGCAGCCCGATCACCCGAACGAGTCCATGGCCGCAGTGATCAGGCACGTGTGTACCGGCCCCGGACTTGGCAGGACGTGTGTGCCGTCCGTCGGTGTGGAGTCGGCCCACAGGCACTGGCCGCGCCGCGCCGGAACCACAGGGCCGCCCGGAAGAAACGCTTGGTCAGCCATGGGTCCCTCGGTCACACTGGCGCGCATGACTCTCGTCCTGCACCAGATCGCCGTCGATGCCCACGACGTCCCCGGACTCGCCCGCTGGTGGGCCGAGGTCCTCCGTTACCAGATCCTCTTCGAGGCGGAGGACGAGGTCGTCATCGGTGAGGACGCCACCACCCGGCCCGGGCTGTGCTTCCTGCCGGTGCCGGAGGGCAAGACGGTCAAGAACCGCCTCCACCTGGACCTGGCCCCGGACGACCAGGCCGCGGAGGTCGCCCGGCTCGAGGGCCTCGGGGCGCGTCGGGTGGGCATCGGTCAGGGCGACGACGTGACATGGGTCGTCCTGGCGGACCCCGAGGGCAACGAGTTCTGCGTCCTGCGGCCGAGACGGACCCTGGTGGACTAGCTGTTCTGTCCGGGGAGGCTGTGGGCGGGTGAGGGAGGTCCCGGCTGGGAGACCTTGAACGAATGAGGGTCCCTGCGGCCCCCGGTCCACCCGAACCCCGAGGTCCATCGAACCTGCTGAGCTGGGGTGTTGAAACGACCACGAGAAGAGAGAACCAGGCGGGGGCGTTGGCCCGCCCTGCTGTTGCTCCGCTGCTCCGGGAGTGCTCACAGCTTCGCCCCCGTGCTGCGCTCGTTGGCCTCGCGGACCCTCAACCGCACCTTGTCGGCATCGGTGGCCGGACGGAGCTCGGACGGGCGGGCGTCCCATTCCCGTCCACCCCGTTCGGGTCGGAGCTGGCAGCACGGGCCGACGTGCCCCATCACCACACCGAGCCGATCACGCCTGGAGTCCACGACGAGGGAGCCCACGGGGGGCCGCTCAGCCACGGCTTCGACAGTGTCGGACACCTGGCCGCTCACTGGTTCCTCAGATCGTTCGTTCGAGGACGGTAGTTCCGTCGTACTCTTCGTCATGGCTGCCTGCTTCTTTCAGGTGGTCCATGCCCCCGGGCCGGTCGGACGGTCGCGGGGGTCTCCTCTGCCTGCAATCAGTCAACGCGTCCGGGCGGCAGTCAACTTGCACACTTCATGCACAGTCAGGTGGGGGAGGCCCATCAGTGGCTGGCAGCATGGGAAGCCCGCACAACTGACGGGAGACTGAGGCCATGACCGGAACAACGAAGATCCCCGGACCCGGCCAGAACGTTGCCGTTCTCCGCAAGGCGCGTGGGATGGGACAGGCAGCGTTGGCCCGCAAAGCAGGTATTTCCGTCTCACTGCTCAGTAAAATCGAGATCGGCGACCGGGCGCTGAGTCAAGGAGTCGCCGCCTCTATCGCGGGCGTACTTGGCTACACGCTTGACGAGATTCTGGGAAAGACCCCCATTGAGCCCGCGAACGAGGGCGACATCAAGAATCTCCGGTCAGCTATTCGGCGCTTTGACCTGCCAGGAGAAGCAACCGCAGACTCCCGAGGAATCGCTACAGGTCTTGCTGAGGTGATTCGTATGCGGGGAGACGCGGATCTCGTAGGCGTCTTGACCCGTTTGCCGGGCCTTTTGGCTGACGCGACGAACCATGCGCATGCCGTGGGGGGATCACATGCCTGGTCAATGGTGGCCGACGTGTACAGCACGGTGTACTGGCTGGCGGCGCGGCACCGTTGGATGGACCTTGCGGACTTGGCTGTCGCCAAGCAACACATGGCCGCTGAACGCGCAGGTTCGTTGGCAGTCGCGATTGCCGCGCGGGACGAAGCTGGCACCTTTCTTAATTTTGGGGACTTTGCGGGTGGTCTAGCGGTCGTCGAGCGCGCGGTGGTGGAGGCTGAGCGCACCTTGACTGGTTGGGAGCGTTCTTTCGCTCTTGGCTTGTTGCATCTTCGGGGAATGACCCTTGCCGGACGCGTCAAAGACAGAACCGAGGTGGCCAGACACAAGGAGCGGGCATGGCGAATGGCTGACGATTTCCCGCGGGATGTGGAGGAGCACGGGATTCATTTTGGACCCGAAAACACGTTGACCCACGTTGTGGCAACCTCGGTGGACATCGAGGACTTTGGTGACGCGCTTTCCTTCATGGAAGGGGTCAGTCAGTCTCCGCTTTCCCTGCCGGCAACGCGTATCGGTCCACTGCACATGAACGCGTCGCGTGCGCGACTCGCGCTTGGTGACCGCGACGGCGCCCTTGATTCCCTCTCCGAGGCCTGGGAAGCGGCTCCGCAAATGGCCCGTGTCCACCCGCACAGCCAGGAACTCCTGCGTGTCCTGACGTCCATTCACCGCCGAAGCAATCCGAGGCTCATGACCCTGACGAAACGAGCAGGCATTGCTTTGTGACTTTCCATGAGCACATCCCTTGGAGCCGACGTGTTCCGGTTCGCGAGCTGCTGCTGCGACTCCTCGCTCGGAGCCAGCACGTGGCTCGTGGGAGTGCGTGGACGTCCGGTACGGGATGTGATGTCCGATCCCCGCCAGCGTGGCCAGCGCCGAGTCGGGAGTCTGGGCGCATGACGAGGACACCGACGATCACCTTCCGCGTCCACGCGCTGCCCGCTGAGGTACTCGACGGGGTGCGCGCCAGCGGGGCCGACGCCTTCGGAAATCGTGCGGAGCGCATGACGGCCCAGGGCGGCGAGCCCCTCCGGTGCTGTCTGCGCGACGCCGAGCCCGGCCAGGGCCTGCTGCTGTTCGGTTACCAGCCGCCGCTGCCGGCCAGCCCCTACCGCGAGGTCGGCGCCGTGTTCGCCCATGCTGAGCCCTGCGCGGGGCCCGCCGACGTCACCCGCTACCCCCCGGACTGGCGCGGCCGTCCGCAGGTGCTGCGGGCGTACGACGCGCGCGGCTGGATTCACGACGCCACCACCGTGCACGACGGCCAGGACCCCGAGGGAGTGATTGCCGAACTGCTCGCCGAGCCCGCCGTGGTGCAGGTGCACAGCCGCAACGTCGCCTGGGGCTGCTACATGTTCAGGATCACGCGCGCCTGAGGGGCGGGCGCACCGGCGAACCCCCGCGCCGGGTGCCGGGTGCCGGGCGCCGGGCGCCCGCGTTGTTCAGTCGGGCAGTCCCCAGAACGCCCCGCGCAGTCCCACCTGGGCGAAGTACGCGGAGGCCGAGGCGGGGTCGCGGCGGACGTGTCCGGCGTCCAGGCGGCCGGCGTACCAGCCGCGGGCGAGCCGCCACAGCGTGGGCAGGTCCATGACGTAGCCGGGCGTCCGCCCGGTGTGCTCCGACCAGGTGCTGACGCAGTCGGCCGAGCAGAACAGGCGCTGGTGGGCGCAGGCGTGCACGACGTCGTCCCAGACGTGGCGGGCGGGGGTGAGGAAGTGGGCCACCTGCTCCCCGGGGGGCGGAGCCTTCCGGTCCACCACCCATGCGTGTGGGGTGCCGCAGGCCGGGCAGCGCGTGGCGACCAGGACCTCCGGCTCGTCGTCGAGGAGGTGGGGGATCGCGAAGGAGTCCCAGGCGCAGCCGCCCCACCACAGCGTGCGCGCGCCCATCACCGAGAAGCCGAGCGGGACCGAGGAGAAGGGGTGCGCCATGACGATCCGGTCGTGGTCGTTGTCGAGGACCAGGTCGCGGCGCTGGTGCAGGGTGCGGAGCGCGCGGCGTACCTCGGTGGGCGCGAGTCCGGTCCCGGACGCCAGGTCCGGGACGGACGGAGCGCCGCCGGTTCGTGCGAAGTGGGAGTAGACCGCCAGGCGGATCTCCTCCGCCCGGGCTGCGTGCGTCCGGGATGCGGCGTCGGTCATCGGGGTTCCTCCGTGACGGCCCGGCCCGAGGGCCGGGGCGGTGGCGCTCCGGCGAAGGAACGCGGGGTGGGTGGCGTCCAGCCTGGGCCCGGGGCCCCCAGGTGTCTTGAACGCGGGTGCGGGACACTGGTGGGGTGTCCCCTGCTGGTGAACGCGCGGTCTACTGGCGGGTGCCCGGGCTCGGACTCGAGGTCATGCAGGCGCGCTTCCACGCCTTCGCGTACCCGGTGCACTCCCACGACACCTACTCGTTCGGCGTCACCGACCACGGTGCGCAGTCCTTCGTCTGCCGGGGACGGCGGTGCACCAGCGGGGCGGGGCGGGTCATGGCGTTCAACCCCGACGAACCGCACGACGGCCGTTCGGCGACCGACCACGGATACCGCTACCGCATGCTCCACCTCGACGTGGCCCTGCTCCGGCAGGTCCTGGAGGACGCGGTGCCCCACCGGTCGGGACCTCCGCTGTTCGCCGAGCCCGTCGTGGACGACCCCCACCTGGCCCGGGCCCTGTCCCGGCTGCACCGCGCGGTCGTCGCCCGTGCCCCGCGCCTGGTCGTGGAGGAGCGGCTCACCGCCGCGGTCCTGGGCATGGCCGGCCGTGCCGCCTCACGGCCGACCCGTCCTGCCGGTGACCGGCGCCACGCGCCGGTCGCCGGCGCGGCCGCACGCGCGCGGGCGCTCCTGCGGGAACGCTTCGCCGAGGACCTGAGCGTCGGCGAACTCGCGCGGGCCGCCGGGTGCAGCCGCTACGCCCTGTACCGCGGTTTCCGCGCCACCTACGGCTTCGCGCCCAGCGAGTACCAGCGTGACCTGAGGCTGCGCCACGCCAGGGGCCTCCTGGCGTCCGGCGCCGCACCGTCGGCGGCGGCGACGGAGGCGGGCTTCGCCGACCAGGCCCACCTCACCCGCTGGTTCACCCGCACCTACGGCGTCACCCCCGGTGCCTATCGCACTGCCGCGCACGGCACCGCACGGCCTCGTACCTGAGCGCCGGGGTCGGGGGAGGGGTCGGGGTGGGACCGTCCGGGTCCCTCTCGGTGGCCTCGGGGGTAAGCCGAGTAGGGTGCGCGACCGTGACCGAACCCGACTTCCTGCGCACCACCCGGACCTCCTACGACACCGTGGCCGCCGACTACGCCGAACTGTTCCGTGACGCGTTGGCGGACAGTCCGTTGGAACGGGCGATGCTCGCGGGGTTCGCGGACCTCGTACGGGCCGGCGGTGCCGGGCAGGTCGCCGACGTCGGGTGCGGCAGCGGTCGCGTGGCGGCGCACCTGCACGGCCTGGGCCTTCCGGTGTTCGGGATCGACCTGTCGCCGCGGATGGTGGCGGTGGCCCGGCAGACGTATCCCGGTCTGCGGTTCGAGGTGGGTTCGATGCTGGGCCTGGACCTGCCGGACGGCGCCCTGGGCGGAGTCGTCACCTGGTACTCGATCATCCACGTCCCGCAGGAACGCCTGCCGGAGGTCTTCGCCGAGTTCCACCGGGTGCTGGCGCCCGGCGGCCACGTGCTGCTCGCGTTCCAGGCCGGCGACGAGACGGTGCACCTGACGGAGGCGTTCGGGCACCCGGTCTCGCTCGAACTGCACCGGCGGCAGCCGGACCGGGTCGCCGACCTGCTCGGCCGGGCGGGGCTGGTCGTGCGCGCCCGGCTGCTGGACGAGCCCGACGCGGGGGACGACTCCGTCAGCAGGAAGCGCCATGCGGCGTTCCTGTTGGCGCGCAAGCCGGCGGACCCCGGGCACGATGACGCCCGGGGGGCCGCGCGTCCGGCTCCCCGGAGCCAGCCGGATGCCCCTGCCGGAGGAACGAGCGAGTGAACGGTTCGGCGGCGTCCACCGGCGCCGGAGAGCTGAGGCGGCACCTCGGCGTGTCCGACGCCGTGGTGGTCGGGCTCGGATCGATGATCGGCGCCGGGATCTTCGCGGCGCTCGCACCGGCCGCTGGTGCGGCGGGGTCCGGGCTGCTGCTGGGGCTGGCGTTGGCCGCCGTCGTGGCGTACTGCAACGCGACCTCCTCCGCCCGGCTGGCGGCCCGGTACCCGCGGTCCGGGGGCACCTACGTCTACGGGCGTGAGCGCCTCGGCGACTTCTGGGGCTACCTGGCCGGTTGGGGCTTCGTGGTGGGCAAGACCGCCTCGTGTGCGGCGATGGCCCTGACCGTGGGTGCGTACGCGTGGCCGGGCCGGGCGCGGGAGGTGGCAGTCGCGGCGGTAGTGGTGCTGACCGCGGTGAACTACGTCGGCGTGCGGAAGTCCGCCTGGCTCACCCGGGTGATCGTGGCGGTGGTCCTCGCGGTGCTGGCCGGGGTGGTCGTCGCGTGTCTGACCGCGGGCAGCGCGGAGCCCGGACACCTGCGGATCGGCGCGGACACCACCTTCGGCGGTGTCCTCAAGGCGGCCGGGCTGTTGTTCTTCGCGTTCGCCGGCTACGCGCGGATCGCCACCCTCGGTGAGGAGGTCCGCGATCCGCGTCGGAGCATCCCCCGCGCCATCGTCCTCGCCCTGGGCATCACCCTGGTGGTGTACGTGGCCGTCGCCGTGGCCGTGCTCGCGGTGCTCGGACCTGACCGCCTCGCCGCGTCCACCGCGCCGCTCGCCGACGCCGTGCGCGGCGCGGGCCTTCCCGGTCTGGCCCCGGTGGTGCGGGTCGGTGCGGCCGTCGCGGCGCTGGGCTCGCTGCTCGCGCTGGTCCTCGGGGTCTCGCGCACCACGCTGGCGATGGCCCGCGACCGGCACCTGCCGCACGCCCTGGCCGCCGTTCACCCCCGCTTCGGGGTGCCGCACCGCGCCGAGCTGGTGGTCGGTGCGGTCGTCGCGGTCCTGGCGGCGACCACGGACGTGCGGGGCGCCATCGGCTTCTCCTCCTTCGGGGTGCTGGCCTACTACGCCATCGCCAACGCCTCGGCCTGGACCCTCTCGCCGGCCGAGGGCCGTCCCGCCCGGATCGTGCCGGTGGTCGGCGGGGCCGGTTGCCTGGTCCTGGCCTGCTCCCTCCCGGTGACCTCCGTCCTGTGGGGGGCCGCCGTACTGGCGTTCGGCGCCGCGGTCTACGGGCTGCGCGGGGCGGTCGCCCGTGGGTGACGGCCACCGCGGTGGCCGGTGCGGCCACCACCGCTGCCGTCCCGGGCCGTACCGGTCCGGGACGGCAGCGCGGCCGGTCAGTGCTCGGCGCGCAGGACCCCGAGCAGCCCGTTGTTCTCGTCGTTGATCCCGGCGGCGAACCAGACCGCGTCCCTGCCGCCGGCCTTTTCGGTGCCGCGGTGCAGCCCCCACAGCCCGGGGATGGTGATCGGGTCCCCGTGGCGGTCCTTCAGGGTGCCTTCGAAGTGGCCGGTGTGCCGGTCGAACACGTTGATCCGGCCGTCCCCGAAGTTGCCGACGAGCAGGTCACCGGAGAACCGTCCGAACTTCCTGGGTGCCACCTCCAGGCCCCAGGGCGAGTTGAGCACACCGCGGCTCGCGAACCTCTTCAGGAACTCCCCTTCCTGGCTGAACACGTTGACGAACCCGTTGCCAGGACCGGCGACGTCGTCCTCCTTCTCCGCGTCCTGCAGGGCGTAGGTGACGAACACCTTCGAGCCGATCTCCTTGACGTCGAACGGCGCGAACCCGGCGGGCAGGTTGGGGTCCTGGAACGCGCCCGGGGACGGCACCAGGTTGAAGTCCTCGTCGAAGACGTCGATGCGCGCGTCACGGAAGTTGGCGACGAGCAGCCTCGCCTCGTCGTCGCCGTGCCTGTCGTCCCTGTCGCGGACCAGCGTCAGCCCCTTGAAGACGGCCGTCTCGGTGCCGCTGTCCTCGTGGGCGACCCGGACCGCGTTGGTCCGGGACACGGCCGGGCTGTACGCGAACAGGTCCCCGCGTTCCCCGGCGAACAGGAAGCGTGCGGGGGCGGTCCTGCCGAACCCGCTGAACTCGAAGTCGTCGGTGTCGTTGCGCACGACCCCGGTGGGGGCGCCGCCCGTCGGGAACGACACGACCCGGGACCCGATGGTGACCGGCCGGCCCTTCTGGCCGCCCGTGTACGTGGTGGCCTTGTCGGACCCGTTGTCCGAGACCCACAGTTCTCCCGAGCGCGCCGTTGCCAGACCCCAGGGGTTGACCAGGTTCGGGTCGGTCCGCTGCGCCCTGCCGGCGACGTCGGATACGAGATCGACCTCCCGGAATCCGTGGTGCCGGGGGTGGTGCTGTGGCTCCTGCGCCTGGGGCGGGGACGCCGCGGCGAGGGCACCCACAGTGCCCAGGGCCAGGGCCGCTGCCGTCAGCCGCTTCCTGAGGAGGCCGGACCGACGAACCGATGCCTGCACTACCATGGGATGCTTCCTTTCCAGAACAGGACAAGTTGCTAGAAGTCATGACATGCGGATCGCGTGTGCGCCAGCCGACACGCAGTCGTTGACCGCGCCATCGGCGCCGTTCCGCCGGGTGCCCGCCGCCCGTGGACCCGGCGGGGCCGCGGACGTCCACGGGCGGTGCGGGCTCCGGACGGCGGCGTGGGGCCCTCGTCACCCCGCGGTCGCCCTCCGGCTGCCGCCAGGTGCAGCCGTGGTTCGGACGGGCGCACTAGGGTGGGGCACGGCAGCCCCCCACCTCAGGAGAACCCCGCCCATGGCCGGACCCAGCCCCACCCCCAGTGACGGCCATCAGCCTGATCTGGGCACCGTCCCCGCGATGCCGCCGGTGCGGCTGTTGCCCACGGACGCACTCGCACGACTGGCCCGGAAGTCCCCCATGTTCGACGCCGCGGTGCGGCTGGCCCACTGGATCGGCCCGCACCGCCCGGTCACCGCGGACGGCGTGCTGGAGCTGGGCGACGCCCGGCGGGCCGCCCGCGAGCTGAACCTGCTCCCGCCGGAGGACCTGGAGTCGGAGCTCGACCAGATCGGCGGAGCCGAGGAACTGCCCGAGCTGGACCTACCCTGGTCGATCGCCGAGGAACTGGAGTTCATCGACATCGAGGACGGCACGGCCAGGCCGGGGGCGGCCCTGGCCGCCGTGGACACCGCGGGTGCGGAAGAGCTGCTCGACCTGTGGTGGGAGGCCGCCGAAGTGGTGGTCGCCGACGCCTGCCTGCCGTCGGTGGACGCCCTGCTGGCCTCCCTGGAGGACGGTGACCTGGCGGCCGGCGAGCAGGAACTCGGCCTCGAGACCGACCCCGAGCTGCTCTACGAGGCCCTGGAGAACCTGTACGTGATCTCGGCGCTGGAGACCGGGTTCGACCAGGAGCGGGACGCCGACGACGAGCAGGCCGTCCCGCTGCCGGTGCTGGCCGCTTCCATGGTGGTCCCCGACGACATGGAGGCGCCGACGGACGAGGCGCTGGAAGAGGTCTCGTCCCTGATGATGCGGCTCGACGGCGCCCTGCAACTGGTGGCCGGGACCGGCGTGGTGGAGTACCAGCCGGTCGATCCCGCGCTGGTGGTGGATGACGAGGAGGACCTCGCGGCCTCCGAGGCGCTGGTGGAGGAACTGGACGAGGAGGACGTGAGCCGTTACGGGATGGTTCGGCTGACTCCCCTCGGGATCTACGGGGTGCGCCGTCGGCTGCTGCTCGCGGGCGCCCTCGCCCCCGCGGTGGGCGAGTTGGTCGATGCCGGGGCGGACGAACTCCTGGAGGCCATGGCCGACTACCCGGACGGCGCCGCCCGCGCCGAGGCCCAGGGCTGGATCGAGCACCGGGACCCGGTGGCCGCGGCCCGGGAGCTGCTCGGCGCCGCCCGCGGCGACGACCCCCAGGCACCCCTGCGCCGGCTGTACTGCCAGCAGGCGCTCGCCCTGCTCGGGCCCGCGGGTGACCCCGCGCTGCGCGAGGTGCTCGACGACCGGCACCTCGGCGGTCTCGCCCGGGTCAGGTTGGCCGAGAACCGGGCCGCCGACGTGCCGGAGCCGTCGGAGGAGATGGTGTTCTGGCTGACCGTGGACACCCTGGCGGCGCAGCTCGCCGAGGACGACGAGGAGCTGCTACAGGAACTGGTGCGCGGCATCCCCGTCCGGGACGAGCACGACTCCTTCTTCTCCGCCGCCTGGAAGGTGGACCACCCGGCGACGGTGGAGGTGCTGGAGGCCCTGGGACGGCTGCACCCGGACCGGGCGGTGGCCAAGGAAGCCCGCAAGGCGGCGCTGAAGGCGAGGTCCAGCCGGGCGTAGCCGCCTCCTTCACCCGGTGCGGGCCCGGGGCGGTGTCACAGCACCGCCGCCCCGGGCTTCACCATGCCCCGTGCCGTCTTGGCGTCCACGTACTGGCCGACCGCCGTCATCTGCCACTCTCCCGAGTACTGACGGATCAGTTTGCACATGATCACGCCGGTGCGGGCCTCGGAGTTGGTGAGGTCGAACCGGACCAGCTCGGAGTTGTCGTGCCCGTCGAGGAGGCGACAGTACGCCTTGGCCACCTGGTTGAACTTCTGCCCGGAGAAGGAGTTGACCACGAAGACAAGACCGGACACCTCCGGCGGGATGCGGCCCAGGTCAACGGTGATCACCTCGTCGTCGCCCGCGCCCTCCCCGGTGAGGTTGTCACCCGAGTGCTGGAGCGCTCCGCCGAGGGCGGAGAGCTTCATGAACCAGACCGTGTCCACCTTCTTGCGGCGGGCGTCGTAGGCGATGACCGAGGCGTCCAGGTCGATGCTCCGGCCCCGGTAGGCGGGCTCCCATCCGAGGCCCATCCGGACCACCGAGAGCATGGGACGGCCCCCCTTGACCAGGGACACGGTCTGGTCCTTGACGAGACTGACCCGCCCCTTGTCGAGGTTGACCACGCCGGAGGGGGCACCGGGCGCCGGCTGGCCCGGTGCCTGCGGTGGGGACGGGGGCGGCGGCGCGGGGGCCCAGGGTGCCTGCGGCATCGGCGGTGGGGCGGCGGGCGGCGGGGCGGCGGGCGGCGGGGCGAAACCGCCGCCTGGCGCGGGCACGGGGGCCTGGGGCATCGGTGCCTGCGGCATGGGGGCCTGGGGCATGGGTGCTGCCGGTGCCTGCGGCCCGGCCGGCGGCGCCTGGGGTGCCTCGTCCACCGTCACCCCGAAGTCGGTGGCGATCCCCGCCAGGCCGTTGGCGTAGCCCTGCCCGACCGCCCGCAGCTTCCAGGTGCCCTGCCGACGGTAGACCTCGGCGACGACCAGCGCCGTCTCGCTGCTCAGCCGGGGCGGGGTGAAGGTGGCCAGGACGGTGCCGTCGGCCGCGTTGCGGACCGTCGCCGTGGGTTCCGCGCCGGCGAAGGTGGCGCCCGGGCTGTCCAGGCTGGCCGTCACCACCACCTTCTCGATGTCCGGGGGCACCGCGGAGGTCTGCACGGTGATCGCGTCGGGCACGCCGGGCGCGGCGGGGCGGTGGGTCACCCCGGGGCCGTGCGGCTGGTTGAAGAAGACGAAGTCGGCGTCGCTGCGCACCTTTCCGCCTGCCGTGACCAGGAGTCCGGAGACGTCCAGCGCCCTGGGCGCGGTGACCTCCACCACCACCTGCGGTACGGGCAACGGGATGTTGGCGCCGGGCGTCATCGTCGTCATGCGCCCCACCGTACGTGAGCGCGGGGGAGGAGTGACCGACCCGGGGCCGTTCTCGAAGGAGGTGTCCCGGGCGGCCGTCAGGGCTCCAGGTCGGTGAAGTGGCCGCCGAGCAACCCGGCCGCCGGGCCCCGCCGGTCCCCCTCGCCCGGCTCGGCGGTGATCCTCGCCGCGAAGACCTCGGCGTCGTCCCGCGGTTGGTAGCCGAGGGCCCGGGCCGGAGCCAGGTCCCACCACCCCCGGGTGTTGGCGGACAGACCGTAGACGACGGTGTGTCCGACATCGGGGGCGGTGAGCGCGGCGTGCACCAGCCGGGCGCAGTCGTCGGGGCTGAGCCAGGTGCTGAGCATGCGGACGTCGGTCGGTTCGGGCGCGCAGGAGCCGATCCGCAGGGAGACCGTCTGCACGCCGTACTTGTCGGCGTAGAGCGAGGCCAGCGCCTCACCGAAGACCTTGGACACCCCGTAGTAGGTGTCCGGGCGCAGGGGGGTCCCCACCGGCAGGGGGGCACTGGGGCTCCCGGCCTCCAGTGGGGTGAACCCCACCGTGTGGTTGCTCGAGGCGAAGACCACCCGGCGCACCCCCTCGGCCCTGACCGCCTCGAACAGTCGGTGCGTGCCGACGATGTTGGCCTGCAGGATCTGGTCGAACGGGGCCTCCGTGGCGATCCCGGCGAGGTGGACCACGGCGTCCACGCCCCGGACCGCGGCTCGCAGCGCTCCCTCGTCCAGCAGGTCGGCGGTGACGGCGTCCGGCGCGCCCGCGACCGGGACGCGGTCGAACAGGCGCAGCTCGTACCCGTATCCGGGCAGGCGCTCGCGCATCAGGGTGCCGACGCCTCCGGCGGCTCCGGTCAGCAGGACGGTTCGCGGGGCGGTCATCGTGGCCGGTCTCCTCGAGGTCTCCGTGGGCCCGGGTGCGGGCGGTTCGGCATGGTGGCGGATGACGTTCACATGCGTGGAAACCCTAGGGAGTGGTGGGTTCCTCGTCAATCCGGCTCCGAAGGCGTCCTGGCCGGGCAAGGAGGGCTCTGGGACGAGGGTGGCGGGGAGGTGGGGTGGTCGGGGGATTCCCAAGACGGTTCAATATGGTGTACACAAAACATGTATGTAAACGACCTGGCGTGATGGCGGCGCCACGGTGTGGTGCCGCCCTAGCCAAGGAGTGCGAGTCGTGATGACCCAGCCTGCGCACAGGCCCCTGCACGGGGTGCTGTTCTTCCCGGTGACCCCCTTCGGCCCCGACGGGGCACCGGACCTCGACCTCTTCCGCCGCCACGTCCGCGCGGGAGTGGACGCCGGGGCCGGGGCGGTGTTCGCCTGCTGCGGAACCGGCGAGTACCACGCCCTGGACCTGGAGGAGTACCGGGACCTGGTGGCCGCCGCGGTGGAGGAGACCGCCGGTGAGGTGCCGGTGTTCGCCGGGGTCGGCCACGGCACCGCGCTCGCCTCCAGGTTCGCCCGGCTGGCCGGCGACGCGGGGGCCGACGGCCTGCTGGCGATGCCGCCCTACCTGGTGGTCCCCGGCCAGCGGGGCCTGGTCCGCCACTACACCGAGGTCGCCGCGGCGACCGGCCTCGACGTGATCGTCTACCAGCGGGACAACGCGGTGCTCACCCCCGACTCGGTGGTACGGCTCGCCCGGCTCCGCAACGTCGTGGGGGTCAAGGACGGGCACGGCGACCTGGAGCTGATGCAGCGCATCGTCTCCGCCGTCCGCAGCGAGCTGCCCGGGCGGAGCCTCAGCTACTTCAACGGGCTGCCCACCGCGGAGCAGACCCAGCTCGCCTACCGGGGCATCGGCGTGCGGCTGTACTCCTCGGCCGCGTTCTGCTTCGCCCCCGAGGTGGCCATCGCGTTCCACCAGGCGCTGGAGGGCGGCGACGAGCCCACCGCGCGGCGGCTGCTCGACGGCTTCTACCGACCGTTGGTGGAACTGCGTCAGCAGGGGCCCGGGTACGCGGTCTCGCTGGTCAAGGCCGGGGTCAGGCTGCGCGGCCTGGACGTGGGACCAGTCCGGGCGCCGCTGGTGGAGCCCGCTCCCGAGCACGTCGCGGCGCTGCGGGAGCTGATCACCCGGGGGCTGGCCCTGGTCGAGGGCGCGGCCTGATGCGCGCCTCCGCCTTCCTGTACCCCTGGGACGTGATCGCGGACCCCGGGGCCCCGCGCCGGCTCGCCGAGTCCGGCGTCCAACAGGTCACCCTGGCCTCCGCCTACCACAGCGTCCGTGCCCTGACTCCCCGTCACCCTCGCCACCGGGTCGTCACCGCGCGGCACCACGCGGTCTACTACCCGCCGGACCCGGCGCGCTGGGCCGGCCGGGCGCTGCGCCCCCACCCGCAGGCCTGGGTGCCGGTCCGCGACGCCTTCGACGAGGCGGCCGGAGCCCTGGCCGCGGCCGGGCTGGCCGTGCACTCCTGGGTGGTGCTGGCCCACAACTCCCGCCTCGGCGCGGAGCACCCCCGGGCGACGGTGCGCAACGCCTACGGCGACCGCTACCCGTGGGCGCTGTGCGTGGGCCAGCCGGAGGTCCGGGAGTACCTGGTCGAGCTGGCGGCCGAGGCGGCGGTACGCCCCGGGGCGCTGGGCACGGAACTGGAGTCCTGCGGCTGGTACGGCCTGGGGCACCTGCACGCCCACGACAAGATCGGCGGGGTGCCGCTGGGGGCCGCCGCGCAGTACCTGATGTCGGTGTGCTTCTGCCGTCACTGCCGGAACGGCTACCACCGTCTCGGCGTGGATCCCGAGGAGCTGCGCCGGGCCGTCGTCGGGGCCCTGGAGCCCCTGTGGGCGGGCGCGCCCGAGCCGGCCGCCGGGGACCGGGCGGGGGAGTGGGCGGCGGTCGGGGAACTCCTGGGACGGGACCTGGCCGCGGTCACCCTCGCCCACCGGACCGCGGTCGCCGGGGAGTTCCAGCGGACGGTGGTGCGTGCGGTGCGGTCGGCCGCCCCGGGCGGCTTCCGGGTGTTGCTGCACGCGGACCCCGCCCCCCACCGGTGCGGTGCGAACGCGGGTGTGTCCGCCGCCGACGTGCTCGCGGAGGCGGACGGCCTGGTACTGCCGTGCACGGACGCGGCGGACCGGGAGGCCGTCCTGACCGCGGCGGACGTTCCGGCCCGCCGCGCGGGGACGGTGCTCGCCGCCAACCTGGTGGTGGTCGCCGGCATGGGCGGGCGGCCCGACGCGTTGGCCGAGGCCGCACGACAGGCCGCGACGCACGGCGCCGGTGAACTGCGGCTCTACCACGCCGGTCTGGCCTCGGACCGGGACTGGGCGGAGGTCACCCGGCAGTTGGCCGCGCTGCGGCGCCGACCCGGCGGGCGGCCGGCGCCGACGGGAACTGCCCGGTGACCGGGGGCGTTCAGAGCCGGCGGGTGGCCAGGATGAGCCGGTCCCGGGCGTCGAAGAGGGCGTCCTTGATCATCTGCTCCCGCCCCGGGGTCAGTCGGGCCACCGGGACCGAGCAACTGATCGCGTCGCGTGCCGGGGTGCGGTAGGGGATGGCGACGCCGAAGCAGCGCAGGCCCACTGTGTTCTCCTCCCGGTCCACCGCGTAGCCCTGCTCGCGCACCTGGTGCAGTTCGCCGATCAGCCGCTCCCGGTCGGTGACGGTGTTCTCGGTGAGCGCGTCCAGGTGCTCGGGCAACAGGGCGCGCACCTGGTCGTCGGAGTGGGTGGAGAGCAGGGCCTTGCCCAGCGAGGTGGAGTGCGCCGGGAGCCGGCGGCCCACCCGGGTGAACGGCCGCAGGTAGTGCTGGGACTGGCGCGTGGCGAGGTAGACCACGTTGGTGCCGTCCAGGCGGGCGAGGTGGATGGTCTCCGTGGTGTCGTCGGCGAGCCGGTCGAGGGTGGGGCGGGCCGCCGCCACCACCTCGTCACCGTCGATGTAGGAGGTGCCGACGAGCAGCGCCCGAACGCCGATGCCGTAACGGGTCCCGGTGGCGTCGGTCTCCACCCAGCCCAGGTCAACCAGGGTGCGCAACAGCATGTACAGGCTGCTCTTGGGGTAGCCCACCGCCTCCTGCACCTCGGCGAGGCTGTGCATGCCCGGGCGTCCCGCGAAGTACTCCAGGAGCTCCACGGTGCGCACCGCCGACTTGACCGGGGACCCCCCACCTTCGGGAGCAGCCATGCTCTTGACCCCTTCGTTCCACCGGGCATAGGGTCCCGGCCGTTCCGCATGAAGAATACCGTTCAGTATATCGAACGCCTGGAGGTTGGTCACTGTGGGTACGACCCCAGTCTTGAGCGTCGATCCGCGGACCGGGGAGCCCCGGGGACAGGTGGCCACCGAAGCCGACACCGAAGCCGTGGACGCGGCGGTGCGTGCCGCCGCCGACACCCTCCCCGCCCTCGCCGACCCCGCGGCGCGGACCGCGCTGCTGCGTGCCGCGGCCGACGCCCTGGAGTCCGCGGGCGACGAGGTGGTCGCCGCCGCGGACGCCGAGACGGCCCTCGGCCCCTCCCGGCTCACCGGCGAACTCGCCCGTACCAGCCACCAGTTGCGGGCGTTCGCCGACGTCGTGGAGGAGGGCGCCTACCTCGACGTGGTGATCGACCACGCCGACCCCGAGGCCGGACCGGTGCCCCGCCCCGACCTGCGCCGGTACAAGGTACCGCTCGGAGTGGTCGCCGTGTTCTCGGCGAGCAACTTCCCGCTCGCCTTCGGTGTCCCCGGCGGGGACACCGCAAGCGCGCTGGCCGCGGGCTGTCCGGTGGTGGTCAAGGCCCACCCCGACCACCCGGACACCTCCGAGCGGTGCGCGGCGCTGCTGCGCCGGGCCGCCGGCTCGGTGGGCCTGCCGCCCGACGTGGTGCGCCTGGTGCACGGGTTCCGGGCCGGCACCGACGTGATCAGCCACCCCCTGGTGGCCGCCGCCGGGTTCACCGGGTCGATCGCCGGCGGCCGGGCGCTGTACGACGCGGCAGCCGCCCGTCCCCGTCCCATCCCCTTCCACGGTGAACTGGGCAGCCTCAACCCCGTGGTGGTCACCGAGGCCGCCGCGGCGGAGCGCCCCGAGGAGATCGGCACCGGCCTCGCCGGCTCGTTCACCCTGGGCGCCGGGCAGTTCTGCACCAAGCCAGGACTCGTCCTCGCCCCGGTCGGGGAGCCGGGGGACCGCCTGGTGGCCGCGCTGACCCACGCCACCACCGGGACCCCGCCGGCCGTCCTGCTGGACGCCCGGCTGCGCGAGGCGTTCCTGCGCGGAGTGCGCCGACGCGCCGCGCTGCCGGACGTGCAGGCCCCGGTCACCCCCCACGGCGACGGGCCGTTCGCGGTGCGGGCCGGGTTCCTCACCGTCCCCGCCGAGCGGTTGACCGTGCCGGGCCCGCACCACCTGCTGCTCGAGGAGTGCTTCGGCCCGGTCACCGTGGTGGCCCGCTACCGGGACGCCGCCGAGGTCAACGCCGTCCTCGGTCGGCTTCCGGGGAACCTCACCGCCACCGTCCACCTCGCCGCCGCCGAGGCCCGGCAGGCGGACGGGCCGGCCGCCGCCCTGCTCGCCGGGCTCACCGCGCTGGTCGGTCGGGTCGTGGTGAACGGCTGGCCCACCGGTGTGGCCGTCGCCCCCGCACAGCACCACGGCGGCCCCTACCCCGCCACCACCGGAACCGCCAGCTCGGTGGGGGACACGGCGATCGAACGTTGGCTGCGTCCCGTCACCTACCAGGACGCCCCGCCGGCGCTGCTCCCCGCGCCCCTGCGGGACGACAACCCCCTTGGCCTGCCCCGCAGGGTGGACGGCCGCCTGGAACTGCCGGGACGTTGAGCCCCGCCGGCCGCGGCGACGCGCCGGGCGGGGGACGCACCCGCCCGGCGCGCGGCACGGCTCAGCCGACCGGGGTGAAGTCCCGGGCGGCGACGAACCCGGGACGCCGGCCCGGTGCCGCGAACGGCTCCCCCGGTGCGTTCTCCACGCTGTTGAAGACGAGGAAGACGTTGCTGCGTGGATGGGGGGTGATGTTGTCCCCCGAGCCGTGCATGCAGTTGCAGTCGAAGACGGTCGCAGCGCCGGCCCTGCCGGTCAGCAACCTGATCCCGTGCTGGTCGGTGAGCGTCCGCAGGTCCTCGGGGGCCGGGGTGCCCAGCTCCTGGCGACGCAACGAGTCCCGGTAGTGGTCGGCGGGGGTCTGCCCGGCGCACCCCACGAAGGTGCGGTGCGAACCCGGCATGATCATCAGGCTGCCGTTGGTGGTGAAGTTCTCGGTGAGGGCGAAGGACACGCTCACCGTGCGCATCCGCGGCAGACCGTCCTCCGCGTGCCAGGTCTCGAAGTCCGAGTGCCAGTAGAAGCCGCTCGCCCCGAAGCCGGGCTTGATGTTGACCCGGCTCTGGTGGACGTACACGTCGGAGCCGAGGATCTGTCGGGCCCGGCCGAGGACCCGGGGATCGGTGACCAACTCGGCGAACACCTCGCTGAGCCGGTGCACCTCGAAGATCGACCGGATCTGTCGTGACGTCGGTTCCACCACCGACCGGTCGTCGGCGCGCACCTCGGGGTCGCCCACCAGCCGCTCCAGCTCGCGCCGGTACCGTGCCACCTCCTCGTCGCTGAGCAGTTGGTCCACGGTGAGGAAGCCGTCACGGTCGTAGCCGGCCAGGTCGTTGGCGGAGATCGGCCCCGAGGTGCCCGGCGGTGACCAGACCACCGGGTCCCGGCGCGGCGTCGCCACCGGGGTGGCGGTACGGGTCGGGTACAGATCGGGCGCCTGCTCGGTCGCTGTGGTCATCGTGGTCCCCCCTCCGTCTCAGTCCGCTGCCCTGTCCGACTCCGTGAGCAGCGGGTAGACGCCCCTCTCGTCGTGGTCCTCCCGTCCGGTCAACGGTGGGTTGAACACGCAGACGCAGCGGAAGTCGGTCCTCGGGCGCAGCGTGTGCCGCTCGTGGCCGTCGAGCAGGTACATGGTGCCGGGGCTGATCCAGTGCTTCTCGCCGGTCTCCTCGTTGGTGAGTTCGGCCTCGCCCTCCACGCACAGCACCGCCTCGACGTGGTTGGCGTACCACATCGCGGTGGTGGTGCCCGCGTAGAGCACCGTCTCGTGCAGGGAGAAGCCCACGCGCTCCTGGGCCAGGACCAGGCGCCTGCTGCGCCAGGTGCCGCTCTTGGAGCGGATGTCCCGGTCGGTGTCGTCGAGGTCGGACAGGGATCGGACGATCACGCGTTCTTCCTTTCGTTTCGTTCCTGTGGTGCCGGCGTCCGGCGGGTCCGCCGGTGCGGCGTGCCGGAGGGAACG
This sequence comes from Wenjunlia vitaminophila DSM 41686, assembly GCF_000380165.1. Classification (GTDB taxonomy): domain Bacteria; phylum Actinomycetota; class Actinomycetes; order Streptomycetales; family Streptomycetaceae; genus Wenjunlia; species Wenjunlia vitaminophila. Next base: position 17,370 of record NZ_KB904678.1, on the reverse strand, counting down.
ATCAGGCGGTGTCCCGGACGGCACGCCCGAGCACGGCGAGGCCCTCGTCGAGTTCGTCGGGCGAGACGGTCAGCGGGGGCATGACCTTGACCACCTCGCTCTTCGGGCCCGAGGTCTCCACCAGCAGCCCCAGCTCGAAGGCGCGCCGGCAGACCGCCACCGCGCGCCGGGTGTCGGCGAAGGTCAGGCCCCAGATCAGTCCCCGGCCCCGGAACGAGGCCCCGAGCCCGCGGTGCTCCGCGCAGAGCTCGACCAGGGCGGCGGCCACCTGCTCGCCCTTGACCAGGGTCTGTTTCTCCAGGTGGTCGTCGGACCAGTAGGCGTCGAGCGCGGCGGCGGAGGTGACGAACGCGGGGTTGTGGCCGCGGAAGGTGCCGTTGTGCTCGCCCGGCTCCCACACGTCGAGTTCGGGGCGGAACAGGGTCAGCGCCATCGGCATCCCGTAGCCGCCGATCGACTTCGACAGGCAGACGATGTCGGGGACGATCCCGGCCTCCTCGAAGCTGAAGAACGGCCCGGTGCGCCCGCAGCCCATCTGAACGTCGTCCACGATCAGCAGCATGTCGCGGCGCGCGCACAGCTCGGCGAGTCCGCGGAGCCAGCTTGGCCGGGCCACGTTCACCCCGCCCTCACCCTGGACCGTCTCGACGATCACCGCCGCTGGTTGGTTGAGTCCCGAGCCGCTGTCCTCCAGCAGCCTCTCGAACCACAGGAAGTCCGGGGTGAGGCCGTCCAGGTAGTTGTCGAACGGCATCGGCGTGCCGTGCACCAGGGGGATGCCGGCGCCCGCGCGCTTCATCGAGTTGCCCGTCACGGCGAGGGCGCCGAGGGACATCCCGTGGAAGGCGTTGGTGAAGCTGATCACCGACTCCCGGCCCTTGACCTTGCGGGCCAGCTTGAGCGCGGCCTCCACGGTGTTGGTTCCGGTGGGGCCGGGGAACTGGACCCTGTAGTCCAGGCCGCGCGGCTGGAGGACCAGCTCCTCGAACTTCTCCAGGAAGGTCCGCTTGGCCACGCTGCCCATGTCCAGGCTGTGGGTGACGCCGTCCCGCTCCAGGTACTCCAGCAGGGCGCGCTTGAGCAACGGGTTGTTGTGGCCGTAGTTCAGCGCCCCGGCCCCCGCGAAGAAGTCCAGGTAGGCACGGCCCTCCTCGTCGAACATCCGGCTGCCCTGGGCCCGGTCGAAGACCGTCGGCCAACTCCGGCAGTAGCTGCGCACCGCGGACTCGCGGGTCTCGAAGATGGTGGGGGCGACGGGGGTGATGGTCATGTCGGAGTCCTTTGCCGAAGGCGGGTGGGTGGTGGTCGGGGGAGTGGCGACGCGGAGCGGCGGCGTTCGCCCTCCCCACGGCCTCAGCCGGTGCGCGGCAGTGGGCCGATGCGGTACAGCACCTCCGACTCGTGGCCGTCGGGGAAGAGACCGCCGGGGAACAGCACCTCTCGCCGCACCGCGGCGCCGTGTCGTTCGCCGAACGAGGTGAACAGCCGGATGGAGGCGGCGTTGTCCGGGGTGATGGTGGTCTCCACCTCGCGTACGCCGCGTCCGACGAGGCGTCCGGTCAGGCCGTCCAGCATCGCCGCGGCCAGACCGCGTCCACGGTGGGCCTGGTCCACAGCGATTTGCCAGATGACGAGGGTGGCCGGCCGCTCGGGGCGGAGGTAGCCGGTGACGAAGCCCACCGGTTCTCCGATCCGGGCCCCGGAGGCGGGGTCCTGACCCTCGGTGACCCGTTCCCCGGTGTCCCGGTCTTCGGTGTGGTGGCTGGCGGGAGCCGCCCGGCTCCCGTCAGCGCTGGTACCCCTGGGGGCGTGCTTCCCGACACCCCTGGCGACCAGGGAGGTTCCCGCGAAGTCCCGGCACCACAGCAGGTAGCTGTACGACGAGTTGAGGTCGAGTGCCTGGGAGTCGCGGGCGATGCGCCACATCGCTGCGCCGTCCGCCAGTTTCGGAAAGTCTAGATCGATGGGTGGATGAGAAATGTCCGCACGAGTTCCAGTAGCGGTCATGCATAAGGAACTTACCGAGAGCCAGCGAATATCGCACGGGAGGATGGCCGTTTGGGGAGCCAACAGGATGTGTTATTGGGCTGGGGGCGGTACACCGGTTGCCTGGGAGGATATGTCGGTATAAGGAGGGTGAATTCGAGGGTAGGTCACGATTTGATAACGGCATTGTCGTGCACTGTCGAACGAGTGATCCTCGACCTGGAAAAAGAAAGAGGAGTTTGATCCGGGAAGAACTGGAAAGAAGCCGCACCGGAAGAATGCCGTCAGGGCGCCGCGCTTCTCCGCGCCGCGTTCTCGTGCCCCGGCCCGTGTTTCCCCGGGCGGAGGCCGTGGCCGACGGCACCGGACGCCGGCGTATCGTGCCGGCCATGTCTGAGTCCGTGTCGGACCGCCCGGTGCTGCACCTCACCGGTCCGGTCCTGGTCGATGAGAACGACGTCAGGGACGAGCTGTGGGTCGTCTCCGGCCGGGTCAGCTACGACCGTCCGGTGGGCACCCGCGACGTGCGCACCGTCCGGGGCTGGGTGCTGCCCGGTCTGGTGGACGCCCACTGCCACGTGGGTCTCGACAGCCACGGAGCGGTGGACGACGCCACGGCCGAACTCCAGGCGCTGACCGACCGGGACGCCGGTGCGCTGCTGCTGCGCGACGCCGGTTCGGCCGCCGACACCCGGTGGATCGACGACCGCCAGGACCTGCCCCGACTCGTCCGAGCCGGTCGGCACATCGCCCGCCCCCGCCGGTACCTGCGCAACTACGCCCACGAGATCGAGCCCGACCAACTGGTGGCCCACGTCCGGCAGGAGGCCCGGCGCGGCGACGGCTGGGTCAAGCTCGTCGGTGACTGGATCGACCGGGACCGCGGTGACCTGGCCCCGTGCTGGCCGCGCGAGGCCCTGGACCAGGCCATCGCCGCGGCGCACGAGGAGGGGGCGCGGGTCACGGCGCACTGCTTCTCCGAGGAGTCGCTGACCGATCTGGTCGAGGCCGGCATCGACTGCGTGGAGCACGCCACCGGGCTGACCGAGGACACGGTGCCCCTGTTCGCCGAGGCAGGGGTCGCCATCGTCCCCACGCTGATCAACATCGCCACCTTCCCGGAGATCGCCAGCTCGGCGGAGCACAAGTTCCCGCGTTACAGCGACCACATGCGGCGGCTGTGGGAACGCCGCCACGACACGGTGCGGGCAGCCCACGACGCGGGCGTGCCCGTCTACGTCGGCACCGACGCCGGAGGTTCGCTCGCCCACGGCCTGGTCGCCCGCGAGGTGGCGGAGTTGGTCACGGCCGGCCTGCCGACGATGGCGGCGCTCTCCGCGACCACCTGGGGCGCGCGCCGGTGGCTCGGGCGGGAGGGGCTGACCGAGGGCGCGTCGGCCGACCTGGTGGTCTACGACGAGGACCCGCGGCGGGACGTGCGGGTGTTGGCGGACCCGCGGTGCGTGGTGCTGCGCGGGCGGGTGGTCGCCGGCCGGGGCTGAACCGACAGCGGCGCCGGGGCGGGCGCGGGTCCGCCCGAATCCCCGGTGGGCGTGCACCCGTTGGCCGGTGCGACACCGCTGCACCCGGGACCGGCCAACGGACTACCCTGTTCCCGGGTGTCGAGGACCGCACTGGGCGGGGCGCCCGGACGATGGCGGGCGTCGTGGGGCGCGGGGGGCAGGTTGGTGTCGGTGGGCATGGGAGGGGCGCTGTTCGGAGGGCGCTACGAACTCCAGGAGCAACTCGGCTCCGGAGGGATGGCCCGGGTGCACCGAGCGCGGGACACCCGACTGGGACGTACGGTCGCGGTCAAGACCCTTCACCGGAACCTGGCCCGGGACCCCGAGGCCCGCATGCGGTTCGCCCGCGAGGCCAGGGCCGCCGCCGTACTGAACCACCCCGGGATCGTCACCGTTCACGACCAGGACGAGGTCCGGGACGGCGAGGAGATCCTGCCGTACCTGGTCATGGAGTACATCGACGGGGTGACCCTGGAGCGGGTGGTCAAGGAACGGGCCCCGCTGGACCCCGGGTACGCGGTGCGGATCACCTGCGAGGTGCTCGACGCGCTGGCCCACGCCCACGCCCACGGCACCGTGCACCGCGACGTCAAGCCCTCCAACGTGATGATCACGAAGTCCGGCGCGGTGAAGGTGGCCGACTTCGGGATCGCCCGGGTAGTGGACGCCACCACGCTCACCGTCACCGGGTTCACCGTGGGCACCCCCGGCTACATGGCACCGGAACAGGTGTTGGGCAGGCCGGTGGACGCCAGGGGCGACGTCTACGCGGTGGGCTGTCTGCTGACCGAACTCCTCACCGGTTCGGTGCCGTTCATCGGGGACACCCCGCTGAACGTCATGTACGGGCACGTCCACCAGGCGCCGCCGAGGCCCTCGGAGCGCAACCCCGAGGTGCCGCGGGACCTCGACGAGATCGTGCTCGGCGCGCTCACCAAGGACCCGCAGGACCGCCCCCCGGACGCGGCGGCCCTGCGGACGGAGCTCCGCGGGTGGCTGCACCGCGCGGGGAGCGGGGCGTCGGACCTCGGGATCACGGTCGGCGGGATCACGGTCGGCGGGGTCGCCGAGCGGGTGCTGCCGGCCGGCGAACGGCCCACCGACTCCGTCGAGCCAACGGACGGTGACCGGCCCCGCGGCGAGTCCGCCGATCCCACCGGGAAGGCCGGGTCGGGGGAGTCAACCGGCTCCGGCCCGGACACGGCTCCCGACCCCGTCGCGTCCGGGCCGTCGACCACCGACCCGCAGGCCGGGGGGACGCCCCCGGCGGCCGAGTCGTCGGGCGCCGCGGGCCCCCCGGCGGCGGAGGGCGACCCGCGCACCGGGTTCACGTTCCTCAAGGGCGGCGGCCCGGCAGCGGTCGCCGCGGTACCGCAGGCCACCCCGCCCCTCGCCGGGTTCGGGCCCCCGCCGTCACTCCCGTACCCGCCGGCCGGTGTGAACCCCTACTCGGGCACCCCCCAGGCGGCCTGGGGGGTGGCGAACGGCACCCCTTCCCCGTCGTTCCACCCGGTGCCGCCGCCGGCGCCCCGCCCCCGCGGGAAGCTGCGGTGGGTGATCCCGGGCGTGGCGGTCACGGTGGTGGGGGCCCTGGTCGCCGGGTTGCTGGTGCTGGACCCGTTCGACCGCGACGACGGCTCCGTGGACACCGAACTGATCGGCAAGCTCACCGAGCAACGCACCTCGGCCAGCGGGTACAACGGCGCGCTCGAAGGGGTGGTCTCGCCGTCCACCGAGCGCGGCGGCACCCTCCGGCTGGCGTCGTCCGTGGCCCTGGACACACTGGACCCCGCGGACACCTACGACACCCTGTCGTGGAACCTCCAACGCGTCTTCATGCGCAAGCTGGTGGACTACGCGCCGATGCCCGGCGCGAAGGGGCGGGTGCTCAAGCCCGACCTCGCCACCGACACCGGGCAGGTCTCCGACGGGGGCAGGACGTACACGTTCACCCTGAAGGAAGGCGTGCGGTTCGAGAACGGCGACCCGATCACCTCCAGGGACATCAAGTACGGCATCGAGCGGTCGTTCGCCACGGACGTGTTCAACGGCCCGGAACACCTGGTGGACCTGCTGGACCAGGGCCAGGACTACCCGGGGCCGTACCAGGACGACGACCCCGACCGCCTGGGCCTGTCCTCGGTGGAGACCCCCGACGACCGGACCATCGTGTTCCACCTCCAGGACCCGTTCCCCGACTTCCCCTACGTCCTGGCGATGTCCCCCGCGTCCCCGGTGCCCAGGGCGGCCGACGACAGCGAGACCTACGGCCGCAAGCCCGTGGCCAGCGGCCCCTACAAGCTGGAGTCCGAGGTCCGTGCGGGCTCCTCGTCGTTGGCCCTGGTCCGCAACGACGAGTGGGACGCGAGGACCGACCCCATCCGCACCGCCCTGCCCGACCGGATCGAACTCACCATCCACCCGGGGAACCAGGACGCGGTTGACAACGCCCTGCTCACCGGAGCGGCGGACCTGGACCCGGCGCAGGTCGGCCTCGGTGAGGCCGCCGAGCGGCAGGTCCTGGCTGACGCCGAGAAGAAGGCGTACTCCGACTCCTCCTACACCGGTGCCCTGCGGTACCTCAGCGTCCAGCCGAGCGTGGCCCCGCTGGACGCGTTCCAGTGCCGCCGCGCGGTGCAGTACGCCATCGACAAGACCAGGCTGCAGACGCTGTACGGCGGACCCGACACCGGCGGGGACGTGGCCGGCGGGGTGATCCCACCGACGATCACCGGCTACGACCGCGAGTCCGACGTGTACGGCACGCTGACCGGTCCCCGGCCGAACGAGGCCGGGGGACAGCTCAACGCCTGCGGCAAGACCAAGGGCTTCACCACCAAGCTGGTCGCCTCCGCCAGCGGGCCGCGCAACCGGGAACTCCTTCAGGTCATCCAGGCCGACCTGAAGGTGGTGGGGATCAAGGCCGAGATCGAGCTGGTGGACGGGGCGGAGTTCTTCACCGACATCCAGGACCCGGAGAAGGTGGAGAAGCGGAAGTGGGGCATCATCCTCACGAGCTGGTCCTCCGACTGGCCCGCGCCCACCGGCTTCCTGCGCCCGCTGGTGGACAAGGACAGCGCCTACAACTACGCCCAGCTCGACGACTGGGACATCGACAGCGCGATGGACGAGGCGGCGCAGGAAGAGGACCCCCGCGAGGCCAGGGACAAGTGGGTGGAGGTGGACGAGAAGATCATGAACGAGTCGGTGATCGTGCCGCTGCTGCACGGCCGCGCCCTCAACTACCGCGGGAAGCGCCTCACCAACGCCTACGTCCACCCCGCGCTCGGCGGCATCGACATCCAGGCCCTGGGCGTCGTCAAGGAGTGACCACGGGGCCGGGGCGGTCCCGCCGCCCCGGCCGGGGTCAGCGGCCCCGCGGGCCCCGTGCGGGGACGGCCACCCGGCCTCCGCCCCCGAGCGGCCCCACCGTCCACGTCCCGCCGGGCCAGTCGGTCCTCGCGCCGCCGTGGACGGCCTCCCGGTAACGCTCCAGCACCAGCTCGAACAGGTCGTCGCCGCCCGCGAGCACGTCGGCGAGGTCCACCGCCACCTCGGGGTGCACATCGGCCCAACCCTGTGCCTGGGCGGCGACCTTGTCCGGCAGCACCCCGGGGAACAGGAGGTACGGCAGCACCACCACCCGTCGGGCGCCCAGTGTCCGGCACCGGTCGAGCCCGGCGGGAACGTCCGGTGCGGCCAGCGAGACGAAGGCGGTCTCCACCCCGGCCAGGCCCCGGCCCTCCCAGAGCAACCTGGCCGCCCGGTGCGCCTCGGCGTTGGCGTACGGGTCGGTGGAGCCGCGGCCGACCAGCAGGACGGTGGTCCTCGCCCGGTCCATCGGCGACCGGCGACCGCCCAACACCTCCTCGATCCGGCGTTCCAGCGCGCCCAGCAGTGCGGGGTCCGGTCCCAGGGGCCGGCCGAGGACGTAGCTGGTGCCGGGGTGCCGCCGCTCCTCGGCGGCCAGTGCGGACGGGATCTGGGCCGTCTCCGGTCCGGTCGGGGAGAGGGTCAGCGGCACGACGGCGAAGCTCCGCACCCCCCGGCCCACCAGGCTGGCCACCGCGTCGGCCAGCGGCGGTGACGACGTGCCGACGAAGCCACCCCCGATCGGCAGCTCCGGGTGTCGCTCACCGAGCCCGGCGACTAAGGAGCGGAACGCCTCGGCTCCCCGCTCGTCGCGGCCACCGGGGCTGACGAGCAGGAGAGCGGGAGCAGAATGCTGGTCGGGCGGGGTCACGGGGTTTCTCTCCTTGCGGGACTCATGGAACGGACGACGCCCGCGAGCTGAGGCTGGCCGCGCTCATGGTGCTCATGGGCCTCGGGTGAATCCTGGTGTGTGAGGGACTCCGGTGGTGGCCGATTTCGGAAACCCGCCAGCTTCGATGTGCCGCCGCTGGGCCGGGGCGCACCCGGGGGGCCGGTGACGGGTCGGCCGACCGGGAACGCGTGCGGCTCGTCCCCGCCCGCTGTCATCTCCCCTCCCGCGCACGACCCGAAGGGCCGGACCGCGTCGGGAACGACGCCGGTCCGGCCCTTCGGGGTCGGTCAGGACGGTGCGGGGCTCAGGCCACGATCAGGTAGATCCCGTAGGTGACAGCCGCCAGGCAGAGACCGAAGCAGGCGACCGCTCCCGTCCGGGCGGCGAGGACGGAGTTGCCGGTGGCGGCGGCACCCTCCTGTCGGGACAGGGCGACGATGCCGACGGTGAACAGGCCCACGAGGCCGACGGTCACCGCGACGCTGACGCCGAAGACGGTGCCGAGGGCGACCCAGTCGATGTTCACGGACACTCCTTGGGGTGCGAGCGGTGCGGACGGTGGGCCCGGGTCAGGCGGTGGCGGCCGGCGCGGGGGCCGGATCGGTCGGCGGGTGCAGCACGGCCGCGTTCGCCGCCCCGGTGACGGTGATCCCGACCGGGGCGCCAGCGGCCAGCACCGGGGTGTCGGCCAGCGACGCGGTGGTCACCGTGGACACCGTCGCCGCGGGCTCGACGTCGTTGACGTTGTCCGCGTGGACCGGCTTGCGCCGGGAGGCCACCCAGATCGACGAGCAGGCCGCGGCGCCGAGGAGCGCGACCGCGGTGACCCCGGCGTTCCCCTGGTCGGCCAGCAGGGCGGCCGCGGCGGCGACGCCTCCCGCGGCGGGGAGGGTCAACCCCCAGGCGACGGCCATCCGGCCGGCCGTCCCCCAGCTCACCGCCGCCCCCTTGCGTCCGACCCCGGAGCCGAGGACGGCGCCGGAGCAGACCTGGGTGGTGGACAGGGCGAAACCGAGGTGGGAGGAGCTGAGGATGACCGCGGCGGCACCGGTCTGGGCGGCGAAGCCCTGCGGGGGTTGGATGTCGGTCAGGCCCTTGCCCATGGTGCGGATGATCCGCCAGCCGCCCAGGTAGGTGCCGAGCGATATGGCCAGACCAGCCGAGACGATCACCCACAGGGGCGGCCCGGAACCGGGGCCGAGCGTCCCGCCGGTGATCAGGACCAGGGTGATGACGCCCATGGTCTTCTGGGCGTCGTTGGTGCCGTGGGCGAGGGAGACCAGGGCGGCGGAGGTGATCTGTCCGGCGCGGTAGCCCTTGGACGCGGTGCGGTCGTCCAGTCCCCGGCCCAGGCGGTAGGTGAGCCAGGTGGCCAGGGCGGCGGCGACCCCGGCCACGATCGGCGCGGCCACCGCGGGGATGAGGATCTTCATCATCACCTTGTCCCCGTTGACCCCGTCCGCACCGACGGAGACCAGGGTGGCGCCGATCAGGCCGCCGAACAGGGCGTGCGACGAACTCGAGGGGAGGCCGAGCAGCCAGGTCAGCATGTTCCAGACGATTGCGCCGACGAGCCCGGCGAATATCACTTCCGGTCTGACGCCGGCCCCTTCGTCGATGATTCCGCCGGAGATGGTCTTGGCCACCTCCACGGACAGGAACGCGCCGACGAGATTGAGCACCGCGGACATGGCCACCGCCGCCTTGGGCTTCATCGCCCCGGTGGAGATGGTGGTGGCCATGGCGTTCGCGGTGTCATGGAAGCCGTTGGTGAAGTCGAACACGAGGGCCGTAGCGATCACGATCGCGATCAGCAGCGTGATGTGTTCCATGCACTCAGGCAATCTTCGAGGCGGTCGGGGGCGTGGCGACCGTACGGACTCAGGGTGAACAGCAGGTGAACTGCACCTGTCGCGCCGGTGCGGGGATCTCGCCAGTGGCGACAGGGTAGTGGTTTGCCCCCATCTGCCCCTGGGATTCGCCCGATTCGCGTAACGGCGGAATCCGCGCCGAGGCCCGTCTCGACCCGCTCCCGAGCCGTCCCGAGCCCGGGGTGCGGCCCACCCGCCACCCCGGGCGCGGTCCCGAGCCGCACCACACGTAAGGTCGCCTGTATGGCAGCAAACGCGGATATGGTCCGTGCCTGGGAGCAGGTCGCCCGGACCGCACAGCAGATGGCCGCCGACGGCCTGGTCGTCGGAACCGCAGGCAACGTCTCCACGAGGGTGGGGGACCTCGTGGTGGTCACCCCCAGCGGCGTCCGGTACGACCGACTGCGGCGCAGCGACTGGGTCGTGGTGGACCTGGACGGCAAGCAGGTGCACGGCACCCTCCGCCCCACCAGCGAGCTGCCCATGCACCTGGCCGTCTACCGGAACACCGACGCCCGTGCCGTGGTGCACACCCACTCGGTGCACGCCACCGCCGCGTCCACCCTGGTGGACGAGCTGCCCGCGATCCACTACGTGGCGGCCGGGCTCGGCGGCACCATACGCGTCGCCCCGTACGCCACCTACGGCTCCGAGGAGCTGGCCGAGGTGATGCTCCTCGCCCTGCGGGACCGCACCGCGTGCCTGCTGAAGAACCACGGCACCATCACCGTCGCCGAGGACCTCGACTCGGCGTACGGCAAGACCGAGGTGCTCGAGTGGCTCTGCCAGGTGTGGCTTGCCGCCCGAGCGGCGGGTACTCCTTCCGTGCTTCCGGGGTACGAGATCGAGCATGTGGTGGAGAGGATTCGCAACACCTACGGTCAGCCCCGCTGAGCAGCGGCCCCCAGACCCCGGGGCGGGCCGCGAGCCGCTCCGGGCCCGCGGGCGGCCCCGGCTCCGCCGGCGGACACCGGGGCCCGCGCTGCTCGCCGGGGCGGCGGCCGGCACGGTCGGCCTCGCCGCGCTGGCCGCCGGCCGCCACGCGTCCAGCGTCGCCCTGAGGCCGCTGCGCACCGGCCCTCCGGGCAGCGAACAGGTCGTCGTCCACGACGCGACCCCGGACACCGTCACCCTCGCCCGCACCCCGGTCTCCACCCGCCCCGGAACCTACGGCCTGACCGGAACCACCTGCCACGCCGTGCTCGGCGACGTCCTGTCCACCACCGACGACGCGGTCACCCGTCGGCTGACCCGGGTGGACCGCGGCACCCTGGACCGCCGCACCCGGGGGGTGTTCACCCCGCAGGCGTACACCGGGGACCCGCGGTCCGCCAGGGACCTCGACTACCGGGACGTGACCGTCCCCGGGGACCTGGGGCCGTTGCCCTGCTGGATGCTGCCGGGGGTGCGGAAGGTCTGGGTCGTCGCCGTGCACGGCCTCGGCGCCACCAGGGAACAGACCCTCGCCCTGCTGCCGACCCTGTGCGCCCTGCACCTCCCGGTGCTCTCGGTCAGCTACCGCAACGATCCGGCGGCGCCGCGGTCCCCCGACCACCTGGGGCACCTCGGCGACACCGAGTGGCACGACCTGGACGCCGCGCTGCGCTTCGCGGTCGAGCACGGTGCGCGGCAGGTCGTGGTCGTCGGCTGGTCGGTGGGGGCGACCATGGCGCTGTACGCGGCGCACCGCTCGCCGCTGCGCGGGGCCGTCGGCGGCCTGGTACTCGACTCCCCGGTCCTGGACTGGGAGACGACGCTGCGCCGGCTGGCCGTCCGGCGCGGCGTCCCCGCGGCCCTGCTCCCACTGCTCCTGCGCGCCGCCGAGGGCCGCGGCGTGCTCCCCGGCGACCGGCTGCGCCGGGCGTCCCGGCCCGAGGCCCTGTTCGTCCCCACGCTGCTGGTGCACGGGCCCGACGACACCGTCGCCCCCTGGGACCGGACGCGTGCCCTGGCCAGGGACAGGGCGGACCTGGCCACCCTGTACCGGGTGCCGGGAGCCGACCACGCGGCGATGTGGAACGCCGACCCCGACGGGTACGAGGAACAGGTGCGGCGCTTCCTGGTCCCCCTGTTGTGACCCTCCGCGGGGGCGTCCACGCCGGTGACCCACGGCCGTTGCGGAGCCGGCGGGTTGGTGCCCGAACCGTCCGCTCTTGTCTACTTCGCGGCCGGTAAACGATCTACCGTTTGGGATTCCGGGCCATGACCCGACAGACTGCTGTCGTGACGTCCCGTACCCCGCGAGAGACAGCACGACTGCGCCCTGTTCCGGACCGCCGGGTCGAAGCGGCCCGTGCTCTGCAGGCAGACGGCGCAACCGCCCACCGACGCAGCGTCCGGCGCGCCGCCGCCGCCCGCCCACCCGAGGGCATGCCAGGTCAGCGGGAACTGGCCCGGCGCGCCCGAGCGCAACTGACCGACGCGGTGCGCCTGGCGCGCTGGGCCGAGGGACCGGTGTCCTTCACCGAGGCCGGGCGTGCCGCGCCGACCCTGGAACTGACCCCGGAACAGGTCGCCGCCGCCTGGGACCACGCCAGGCTCGCGGGACTGCTGGAACTCCGTGAGGGCGTGGCCACCCCCGGCTGGCGGCTGCGGGTCTGGGACCGCGACGACGCGGCGGTGCTGCGCGGCTGGGTCGCCCTGTTCGACGCCTGGTCGCTGGCCCTGCCCGCCCCGGAGGGCGCCGACCCCGGTCTGGTCGCCGACGTGGTCGAGGGCACCCCCCAGCTCCTGTCGCTGCTGCACCTGACCTCGGGCCCGCTCCCGGTCTCGGGGCTGCTCGACCTGCTCACCCAGCGCATCGCCGAGCTGCGCGAGTCACGCGGCGAGCCGGACATCGCCGACCAGGCCGACGAGCTGCCCGACCTGCTGGAGTGGCTCCTGGCCGCCCTGGCCTCCGTGGGCGCGCTGCACCGCGATCCCGACACCCCGGCGGTCGCCCTGACCGCCCTGGGGAACTGGGCGGTGTGGACCAAGCTCGAGCAGATCTGCGTGGCCGCCCAGAGCGTCGCCGGGCACATCGAGCAGCCCGCCGAGGAACTGCTGCGGGCCTGCGCCCGGTACTCCCCGGGGCCGGCCCGCGCGGAGTACCGGGCGTGGCTGGCCGCCCGCCCGGTCGGGCAGGCGGTCGCCGAGCTGCTCGAGGTGGCGCGCGGTGACGACCCGCTGCTGCGCGGGCTGGCCTTCGACGCGTTGCGCGTGGTGGGCGGGCCGGCGGAGTCCGCGGTGCGCGCCGCCTCGGCGGAGCCGAGTCTGCGTCCCTACGCGCTGCTGTGGCTGGCCGAGCTGGACGGCGAGGCGCCCCCCGACCTGCTGAGCCGACAGGAGGCCACCTGGCTCTGGGTGGACACCGCCGCTGCCGTCGCCGACCACGGCGAGGGCCACCTGCTGGTGCGGCACCTCCAGTCCGCCGCCCAGGGCTCGGTGCCCCAGTTGCTCGAGGAACTGCGGCAGGTGGACCACCCCAGGACGGTCCAGGTACTGGTGGCGCTCGCCGCCGCCCACCCGGACCCGGTGCTGGCGAAGGTGGTGCGTCGGGCCGCGTTCCAGGTGCACAGCGGGGGACGGTGACTCAGTCGCCGGGGAAGCTGGGCTGGTAGGTGCCGAAGCTCCACAGGTTGCCCTCCGGGTCCCGGGCGGTGTACTCCCGGCGCGCGCCCTGCTCCTTGTCGGAGACCGCGCGGACGATGTGCGCGCCGCGGGCCGCCGCGTGCTCCTGGTGCCGGTCGGGGTCCTCCACGACCACGTACACCGACGACGGACCCATCTCCTTCGCGGTCTGGGGGTCGGTCGTGCCGAGCATCACCAGGCCGTTCCCGTAGCGGAGCTCGGCATGGGCCACGGCGCCCTCCGGGGTGTCGTAGACCGCCACCTCGGTGAAGCCGAAGGCGTCCGTCAGGAACGCCATGGCGGCACGGGCGTCGCGGTACCGCAGCGCGGGGTAGACGGTGGGCCTGGGCGTACTCCTGGACATGCGTGCTCGCCTCCTCGCCCCCCTGGACGGTGTCGCGTCAAGTCTCCCAGGGGCGGCCCGCCGTTGCTCGGTGACGGCCGTCCGTGAGGAGCCGGAGGAAACGTGGAAGACCCAGTCCTGGTCCCCCGTTAGTATGGGACCCATGGCAGTTCTCCTCGTGCAATAGACGGCGCGCACCGTCCGGTGGCACCCGTGTGCCCTGAACCGGCCAGAAGAGATGTCCCTGCCGTCCGCCACGCCCTGGAGCTCCTCCTCTCATGATCACTGCCACTGGTATCGAGCTGCGCGCCGGTGCTCGAGTCCTCATCGAGTCCGCGTCCTTCCGCATCGCCCGCGGTGACCGCGTGGGCCTCGTCGGTCGCAACGGAGCCGGCAAGACCACCCTGACCCGGGTCCTCGCCGGCGAGGGCGTCCCGGCCGCCGGCACCGTCACCCGCAGCGGGGAGGTCGGCTACCTCCCGCAGGACCCCCGCACCGGTGACCTCCAGGTGCAGGCCAGGGACCGGATCCTGTCCGCGCGGGGCCTCGACGCGGTGCTGCGTTCCATGCGGGCGGCCGAGGAGAAGATGGCCAGCACCGTGGGGGGCGCCCGGGACAACGCCATGCGCAAGTACTCCCGGCTCGAGACGGAGTTCCTCACCAAGGGTGGTTACGCGGCCGAGGCCGAGGCCGCCACCATCGCCGCCAGCCTCGGCCTTCCGGACCGGGTGCTCGGTCAGCCGCTGAGCACGCTCTCCGGCGGCCAGCGCCGCCGCGTGGAGCTGGCCCGCATCCTGTTCTCGGACGCCGACACCCTGCTGCTCGACGAGCCCACCAACCACCTCGACGCCGACTCCGTCGCCTGGCTGCGCGACTTCCTCAAGACCTACCGGGGCGGCTTCATCGTGATCTCCCACGATGTGAACCTGGTGGACGAGGTGGTCAACCGGGTCTTCTACCTGGACGCCAACCGGGCGTGCATCGACACCTACAACATGGGCTGGCGGGCGTACCAGGCCCAGCGCGAGGCCGATGAGCGCAGGCGCAAGAGGGAGCGGGCCAACGCGGAGAAGAAGGCCGCCACCCTGATGTCCCAGGCGGACAAGATGCGGGCCAAGGCCACCAAGACGGTCGCCGCGCAGAACATGGCCCGCCGGGCGGAACGCATGCTCGCCGGTCTCGAGGAGGTGCGGGCCGCGGACAAGGTCGCCAAGCTCCGCTTCCCGGACCCGGCGCCCTGCGGCAGGACCCCGCTGACCGCCACCGGGCTGTCCAAGTCCTACGGCTCGCTGGAGATCTTCACCGACGTGGACCTGGCGATCGACAAGGGCTCCCGGGTGGTGGTCCTCGGCCTGAACGGTGCGGGCAAGACGACGCTGCTGCGGCTGCTGTCCGGGGTGGAGCAGCCCGACACCGGGGTGGTCGAGCCGGGCCACGGCCTCAAGCTGGGCTACTACGCCCAGGAGCACGAGACCCTGGACCCGGAGCGCACGGTCCTCCAGAACATGCGCTCCGCGGCCCCCGACATGGAACTGGGCGACATCCGGAAGATCCTCGGTTCGTTCCTGTTCTCCGGGGACGACGTGGACAAGCCGGCGGCCGTGCTGTCCGGCGGTGAGAAGACCCGGCTGGCCCTGGCCACCCTGGTGGTCTCGAGCGCCAACGTGCTCCTCCTCGACGAGCCCACCAACAACCTGGACCCGGCGAGCCGGGAGGAGATCCTGGGGGCGCTGCGCACCTTCACCGGGGCCGTGGTGCTGGTGACCCACGACGAGGGCGCGGTGGACGCGCTCCAGCCGGAGCGGATCATCCTCCTGCCGGACGGTGTCGAGGACCTGTGGAGCGCGGACTACGCCGACCTGGTCTCGTTGGCCTGACCTGCCGACGCCCCCCGGGTGGCCCCTCGGCGATTCGATCATTCGGCCAGCGGGTGAATCCATCATCTGGACGAGGAGAGTTCATCCATCGCTCGCCCGCGCCTCGGCGCGGCCCCCGGCGCGGCCCATCCGGCCCGCCGGGGGAGCGCGGTGCCGCTGTTCGCATCGTTGACCTGCCGCTTTCCTCAGCTCGATGGCTGCTGGGGTGGAACTCGAGTGGCACGGGACCGGCTGGAGGGCGGATTCGGGTGCCCGCCGGGTGCCCGCTGTCCGGTCAATGTTGTGAAGCGGACCTTGCCGAATGGGTGGCCAGGAAGCGCGGCAGGGGTGATCATGGGAAGCCAGAGCGCACTTCCCATGAGGAGGCACGGGTGGCCGAGACTCTGAAGAAGGGCAGCCGGGTGACCGGTGCCGCGCGCGAGAAGCTCGCGGCTGACCTGAAGAAGAAGTACGACTCCGGGGCAAGCATCCGGGCGCTGGCCGAGGAAACGGGCCGCTCCTACGGATTCGTCCACCGGATGCTCAGTGAGTCAGGAGTGACCCTGCGCGGACGGGGCGGAGCGACGCGCGGCAAGAGCAAGGCATCCGCGTAGACCTCACCGGGGCTTCGGTGGTCACCACCCGGCCGTACCGCGGTACGCGCCGGGTGGTTACTCTGCGGTAGGTTCTCGCGCCGGCGAGGGCCGGTCGCCGCGGCGCGCGCACAGCGGTCCAGCCAGAGGCCGAGGTGGCGTGTGGCCGGGCGGCTTCCGCGATGACCTGTCCGAAGGAGCCGCATGCCCACCAACCCGGAGAACACCCCTGCCGAGCAGTCCGAGGGGGCGCAGTCGCCCCTGCTGGAGCGCGACGGGGTCAGGCTCACCGTCTCGGGCCCGCTGGCCACGGTCACCCTGTGCCGTGGCCAGCGGCGCAACGCGCAGACGCCGGGGACCTGGCGGGCGCTCGCCGAGGCCGGCCGCACGATACCCGGCAGTGTCCGGGTGGTGGTGCTGCGGGCCGAAGGGGTGTCGTTCAGCGCCGGTCTGGACCGGCGCGCGTTCACCCCGGAGGGCATCGAGGGCGAGTTGTCCTTCGCCGCGCTCGCGGCGGAGCCCGACGACGTGCTCGACGCGGCCATCGCCTCGTACCAGGAGGCTTTCACCTGGTGGCGGCGGAACGACCTGGTGAGCGTCGCCGCCGTGCAGGGACACGCGGTGGGCGCGGGCTTCCAACTTGCGCTCGCCTGTGACCTGCGGGTGTGTGCCCAGGACGCCCAGTTCGCCATGCGCGAGGCCAGCTACGGACTGGTGCCGGACCTGGCCGGGACCAAGCCGCTGGTGGACCTCGTCGGGTACGCCAGGGCGCTGGAGATCTGCGCCACCGGGCGCTGGGTGCACTCCGAGGAAGCGGAACGGGTCGGCCTGGCCAACCTGGTCGTGGCCCGCGAGGAGCTGGACGACGCGGTGCAGGACCTGGCAGCGGCCCTCCTCACGCCGCCGAGGGACGCGGTGGTGGAGCTCAAGGCGCTGCTGCGCGGAGCGGCCGGCCGGGACCACGACGAGCAGCGTGCCGCCGAGCGCGCCGCCCAGGCCCGCCGGCTGAGGGACCTCGCGGGGATCGGCGACTGAACGCGACGGGTGCGGGGCGGGGCCGGCGCCGTCACCCGGACGCGTGCCGCTAGGTGTGTTGTTCGGGCAGGTTGGTGACGCGGGTGGCTGGTGGGTGGCCGCCGATGCCGGTGTGGGGTCGGTGGTAGTTGTACCAGTCCAGCCAGTCGGGGAACGCTGCCTGGCGTTCGCGGTCTGAGGTGTAGGGCCGGTGGTAGGCCCATTCGTCGAGCAGGGTGCGGTGGAAGCGTTCGACCTTTCCGTTGGTCTGGGGTCGCCAGGGTTTGGTCCAGCGGGGGCTGATGCCCAGG